>NZ_CP108644.1:3147500-4515942 GCF_041435495.1 Streptomyces sp. NBC_01116 | reverse complement strand
CAGGTCGGCGGGCGTGCCCGTACGGACGCCCGCGAACTCGACGAGCCAGACGCCGTCCCCCGGGCCGCCGCCTCCCGGCCCGTCCCCGCGACCCTCGCCGTCCGTGCCGTCCCTGCCGCCCACACCGTGCCCCGGGCCGCCCGCCGCCGCACGGTCCCTCTCGGCGGTGGCCGCGGCGACCGCCAGCCGGGTCTTGCCGACCCCGCCGGGCCCGGTGAGGGTCACCAGCCGCTCGTCGGCCAGGAGCCGGGAGATCCGGGCGAGCGCCCGGCGGCGGCCGACGAGGGGCGTGAGGGGCAGCGGAAGGTTCCCCTGAGGCCCGCGGGAAAGCCGAGGCGCCGGAGGACCTTGAGGTGCCGGAGGAGTCGGTGGAGCCTGAGGAGTCGGAGGAGCCTGAGGCGTCCGGGAAGCCTGAGGTGTCCAGGCAGACTGAGGCACTTGGGACACCTGGGATACCCGGGACACGTGAAGTCCCATCAGCAGCGGGTCCTGCCGGAGCACCGCCCGGTGCAGGGACGCGAGTTCGGGGCCGGGGTCGACACCCAGCTCCTCGACGAGCCGGCCCCTGAGGTCGTCGTACGACGCGAGCGCCTCGCTCTGGCGCCCCGCCGAGTAGAGCGCCCGCATCTGGACCGCGCGCAGCCGCTCCCGCAGCGGGTGCCGGGCGACGAGATCGGCCAGCTCTCCGGCGAGCAGCACGTGGTCCCCCGCCTCCCAGCGTGCCTCCGCCTGCTCCTCCAGCACGGACAGCCGCTGTTCCGCGAGGCGCTGGACGGCCTCCCGGGCGAACGCGGCGTCCGCGAAGTCCGCGTACGCGGGGCCCCGCCACAGCCCGAGGGCCTCGGTGAGCAGGGCGGCCCGCGCGTGGGGATCCCGTACGGGGCGGGCCTCGGTCACCAGGGCCCTGAAGCGGTCGGCGTCCACCTCGTCCGTACCGCGCTCCAGCCGCAGCCGGTACCCCGGGGGCTGGCGGACCACGCGGTCGCGGCCGAGCACCCGGCGCAGTTGGGAGACCTTGGCCTGGAGAGCACCCGAGGGATTCCCGGGCGGTGCGTCGCCCCAGAGGTCGTGGATGAGCCGGTCGGCGGCGACCGGGCCGCCGTCGTGGGCGAGGAGGTCCGCCAGCAGGGCCCGGACCTTGCGCTCGGGGACGACCACGTCGTTCCCCTCGCCGTCCCCCACCACCAGTGGCCCGAGCACCCCAAACCGCATACGCGCCACCGTACATGCGGGGAAAGGAGCCGGTCGTCAGCGTTCCCGAAGGTTTCCCGAAGCCCTGCGGCGCACAGTCGTGCCGTCACCCGGCCACCTGACCGAGCCACCTCACCGAGCCACCACCACCCGCCACCCCGGCCCCTTGGAGCAGCCCGCATGAGCACCGCACCCGACACGGCCGCCGCCTCCCCGGCGGCACCGGAGCCCCGGAGCGGGGACAGGGCGCAGCAGAAGCTCCCGCTGCTCGCCCTGCTCGCCCTCGCCACCGCCGTCTTCATCACGAGCCTCACCGAGACCCTCCCCGCGGGTCTGCTCCCCGCGATGAGCGCGGACCTCCGGGTGAGCGAGTCCGCGACCGGTCAGACGGTGACGGTCTACGCGATCGGCACCGCCCTCACCGCGATCCCGCTGACGGCGGCCACCGCCGCATGGCGGCGCAAGCGGCTGCTGCTCGCCGCGATGGGCGGCTTCGCCCTCGCCAACACCGTCACCGCTCTGTCGTCCGTCTACGAACTGACGATGGCGGCACGGTTCGTCGCCGGGGTCGCGGCCGGTCTGGCCTGGGCGCTGCTCGCCGGGTACGCGCGGCGGATGGCCCCCGCGCACCTCCAGGGCAAGGCCATCGCCGTCGCCATGGCGGGGATCCCGGTGGCCCTCTCGCTCGGTGTGCCCGCCGGTACGTTCCTCGGCGACGCGCTCGGCTGGCGGGTGGCGTTCCTCTCCATGACCGGGCTCACCGTGCTGCTCCTGCTGTGGATCTCCGCGGCCGTGCCGGACTTCCCCGGGCAGGGCCGCGGCGAACGGCCGAAGATGCTGCGGACCCTGCGCATCCCGGGGGTGAGCCCGGTCCTGTTCGTCACGCTGGTCTTCGTCCTCGCCCACACCATCCTGTACGCGTACATCGCCACGTATCTGGAGGACCTCGGCCTCGGCGGCTCCACCGGGCTGATCCTGCTGGTCTTCGGAGCCGCCTCACTGGCGAGCATCTGGATCACCGGGGTCCTGATCCACGACCGGCTGCGCGGCCTGACCATCGCGGGCGCCCTGCTGGTCGCCGTCGCCGCGGCCCTCCTGGCCGTGCTCTCCGACACCACCGCGCTCGTCTACGCCGCCGCCGTGCTGTGGGGCCTGGGCTGGGGCGGGATGCCCACCCTGCTCCAGACCGCCGCGGGCGACGCGGGCGGGGAGTCCGCCGACGCGGCCCAGGCGATGCTGGTCACGCTCTGGAACGTCGCGATGGCGGCCGGCGGCATCGTCGGCGGGATCCTCCTCGACGCCACCGGCAGCGACTCCTTCCCCTGGGCCGTCCTGCTGCTCCTGCTGCCGGTGATCGCGGTCGTGCTGTACGCCCGTGGCGCGGGCTTCCCCACCCGGCGGAACGTCACCGCGACAGCTACGACCGCCGGCAAGGAGGGGCAGGCATGAGACAGATACACCTCGCCGCCCAGCTGCCCGGGATCCACAACGTGACCGTCTGGTCGGACCCCCGGTCCGGGAGCCAGATCGCGATCGACTCCTTCGTCCGGCTCGCGCGGACCGTCGAGCGCGGGAAGTTCGACTTCTTCTTCCTCGCCGAAGGACTGCGGCTGCGCGAGCACAAGGGGCAGGTCTACGACCTGGACATCGCGGGACGCCCGGAGAACCTGACCGTGCTGAGCGCCCTGGCCGCCGTCACCACCCGCCTCGGGCTCGCCGCCACGGTCAACGCGACCTACAACGAGCCGTACGAGGTGGCGCGCCGGTTCGCGACGCTCGACCACCTCAGCGGCGGGCGGGCCGCCTGGAACGTGGTCACCAGCAACGACGCCTTCACCGGCGAGAACTTCCGCCGGGGCGGCTTCCTGCCCGAGGCCGACCGCTACTCCCGCGCGGCCGAGTTCCTCTCCGTGGCCCGCCTGCTGTGGGACAGCTGGGAGGAGGACGACCTGCGCGCCGACGCCGCCTCGGGGGTGTTCGCGCGGGCCGGGGCGGGCCGCTTCGCCCACCGCGGGCGGCACTTCGACGTCGCGGGCCGGTTCACCACCCCGCCGGGCCCGCAGGGGCGCCCCGTGATCATCCAGTCCGGCGAGTCCGACGCGGGCCGCGAGTTCGCCGCCGCGGAGGCAGAGGTCGTCTTCAGCAAGCACAACCGGCTCGACGCGGCCCGCGACTTCTACCGGGACGTGAAACGGCGTCTCGCGACGTACGGGCGGAGCCCCGACGAGCTGCTGATCCTCCCCACCGCCAACGCGGTCGTCGCCGACACCGACGCGGAAGCGGCGGCGTACGCGGACGAGATCGCCCGCGACCTGGTGAGCCCGCAGACCGCCATCGCCCACCTGGAGGCCGTCTGGGGCCGTGACCTGTCCGCCTACGACCCGGACGGACCGCTGCCCGGCATCGAGCCGCAGGACGACGCCCACTTCCTGAAGGGGCACTCCGTCTTCCGCCGGGACCGGGCCGCGACCGCCCGGCGGTGGCGCGAACTCGCCGGGGAACGCGGTCTGTCGATACGGGAGCTGGTCATCGAGGTCGGCGGCCGTCCGACGTTCGTGGGCAGCCCGCGCACGGTCGCCGACGCCATCGACCACTTCGTGCAGACGGAGGGCGCCGACGGTTTCGTCCTCGTCCCCCATCTGACCCCCGGCGGCCTGGACGACGTGGTGGACCGGGTGGTGCCGCTGCTCCAGGAGAAGGGCTCGTTCCGCGCGGACTACACGGGAACGACCCTGCGGGACCACCTCGGCCCGCACTCCGGTACGCCCCGGCGGGCCCCGGACGAGGAGAAGGAGAGCCCCGCATGACCGACCACACCCCGCTGCGTCTCGCCGTCGCACTCGACGGCGCGGGCTGGCACCCGGCCGCGTGGCGGGCCGCCGGCGCCCGGCCCTCGGAGCTGCTCTCGGCCGCGTACTGGGCCGGGCTGGTCGCCGAGGCCGAGCACGGCCTGCTCGACTACGTCACCTTCGAGGACGCGCTCGGCCTTCAGTCCGCCGCCTTCCACCGGCCCGACGACCGCACCGACCGGGTCCGGGGCAGTGTGGACGCGGTGCTGCTCGCGGCCCACCTCGCGCCGCTCACCACCCGCATCGGGCTGGTCCCGACCACGAACGTCACGCACACCGAGCCGTTC
This sequence comes from Streptomyces sp. NBC_01116, assembly GCF_041435495.1. NCBI lineage: Bacteria > Bacillati > Actinomycetota > Actinomycetes > Kitasatosporales > Streptomycetaceae > Streptomyces > Streptomyces sp. NBC_01116. The sequence goes on along the minus strand of NZ_CP108644.1, from coordinate 4,511,615 downwards.
CACGTCGGCATCGGCATCGCCACGCTCGACCACGCGAGCGCGGGACGTGCGGGCTGGCGGCCGCAGATCTCCTCCCGCGCGGCCGACGCACGGCACTTCGGCCGGCGCCACACCCCGCAGCTCACCGAGGACGACGTGACCGACCCGGAGTCGATCGCCGCCCGGCTGAGCCCGCTGTTCTCGGAGGGTGCGGAAGCGGTGGAGGCGGTGCGGCGGCTGTGGGACAGCTGGGAGGACGACGCGGAGATCCGGGACGCGGCCACGGGCCGCTTCCTCGACCGCGACAAGGTGCACCCCATCGACTTCCGGGGCACGCACTTCTCCGTCAAGGGCCCCTCGATCACACCGCGCTCACCGCAGGGCGCGCCCCCGGTGGTGAGCCTCGCGCACGCCTCCGTGCCGTACGAGTTCGCGGCGCTCTCCTCGGACGTCGTGCACCTCACGCCGCAGGACCGGGCGGGTGTCCCGGCGGTGCTCGCCGAGGTCGGCACGGCGGTGGAGCGCACCGGCCGGGACGTACGGGAGCGGCCGCTCCTGCGCTTCGCGGACCTGCTGGTCCTCCTGGACGAGGAACCGGGAGCGGCCGGCCGCCGCAGGGCGCGTCTGGACGAGTCGGCCGGCGCACCCCTCGCCTCCGACGCCCCGGTCTTCACCGGCACGCCCGGCGAACTGGCCGACCTGCTGCTCGACTGGCGTGACGCCGGGCTCGACGGATTCCGGCTCCGCCCCGGCGTCCTGCCGCACGACCTCACGGCGATCACCCGGGGCCTGGTGCCGGAGCTCCAGCGGCGCGGCGCCTTCCGGACGGCGTACGGCGCGACGACGCTCCGCGGCCACCTGGGCCTGGCCCGCCCCGAGAGCCGCTACGCGGGTCGCTGGAACCGGGCCGGCGCGGCCGGGCCCGGACCCGTACCCGGGGTCAGCGGGCCTCGATGAACGGACCGTGCGCGTCCGGGCTCAGCGGATCCCGGTCAACGGCCGTACGCATCCGGGATCAACGGATCCCGGTCAGCGGATCTCGGTCAGCGGGCCGTACGCGTCCGGGCGGCGGGTGGTCAGGAACGGGAACAGCTCCAACCAGTCGCGGCGGGCGTCGAGATCGAGGTCGGCGACCAGCACGGCGGGCTCGTCACGGGGGGCCTGGGCCAGGACGCGGCCGTACGGGTCCACGATGAAGGAGCTGCCGTAGAAGGTGAGCCCGTTCTCGGCGCCGACGCGGTTCGGCACGATCATGAAGGTGGCGTTGGCGATGGCGTTCCCGGTGATCACCTTCTGCCACAGCGGCTGGGAGTCGAAGCCGGGGAAGCCCGGCTCGGAGCCGATGGCGGTCGGGTAGACGAGGACGTCGGCCCCGGCGAGCGAGTAGGCGCGCGCCAGCTCCGGGAACCACTGGTCCCAGCAGGTCGGCAGGCCGAAGCGGGCCTCGTCGACCGTGACCAGCGGGAAGGCGTCGTCACCCGCCGGGCCGGGGCGGAACCAGTGGTCCTCGTAGTACCCCTCGGTGACCGGGATGTGGGTCTTGCGGGTGCGCTGCGCGAGGGTGCCGTCGGGGGCGACGAGGATCGCGGTGTTGTAGCCGAGGCCGTCGTCCTCGCCACCGGGCGCCGGGGCCTTCTCGTACAGCGAGGCGTGCACGTACACACCGTGCTCACGGGCGGCCTCGGCCGCGAACGTGAAGGTGGGGCCGGTCAGCAGCTCCTCCGGCCCGGTGGGCCCCGGGTGGTCGGCCCGGCGCACGACGGCGAAGTACGGCGACAGCGTCAGCTCCTGGAGGCAGACCACGCGGGCGCCCTCGGCCGCGGCGAGCCGGATGCCGTCGAGCAGGGCGGCCCGGTGCTCGGCGGGGTCGCGGTGCCAGCGCTGCTGGACCGCCGCCACCCGCAGGGGGGCGCGTTCGGCGGGGCGGGTCCGGGTCGGGGACGCGGGCGGGTTGTACGCGGTGATCAGACGCATGGCGGTTCCTGGGGAGGGGGCCGGCGGGGCGGGCACGGGCGGAGCGGCTGCGGGGACTCGGGCACACGAGGTGCGCCACGCGTGCCGGAACGTTCCGGCACGGACCGAACCTAACCCTGCCGGAACGTTCCGGCAACCCTTCGACCCGCCCTCCGGCGAACGTCTAGGGTCTTTCGTTCGGATCAGGTCGGACCAGGGAGCGGGGTCCGGTGCGTGCGGCTGCAAGGCGGAGGAGGGAGTCACTGCGGAGCATGGGCGACTGACGACAACGCCGCAGGTGCGCGTGCCGGGCCCCGCGAGCCTGTCATGATCCAGACGAGAGACCCTAGACTTCACCCCCGTGACCTCCCGGACCGTGACCCTGCTCGATGTCGCCCGCGCCGCCGGGGTCTCCAAGAGCACCGCGTCCGACGCGCTCCAGGGCTCGGGACGGGTCGCGGAAGCCACCCGGGACCGGGTCCGCGCGGTGGCCGAGGGGCTTGGCTACCGCCCCAACAGCGCCGCCCGGCGGCTGCGCCGCGCCAGCACCGGAGCCGTCGGGCTGCACCTGCCGGCGACCGCGACCCGGCTGGACTACTACATGAACCTCGCCTTCGGGGCGGTCGAGCGCGCCCAGGAGGACGGGCTCGACGTGGTGCTGCTCGCGTCCTCGGGGGCGCCGGGCGGACGGATCGCCTCGCGCGTGGACGGCCTGCTGGTGATCGACCCCGAGGCGGGCGACAGCGCGGTGCCGGCGCTGCTCGACGCGGGCGTGCCGGTGGTGACCGGCGAGCGCTACCTCGGCCCGGCCGCCGGCCCCAGCGCGGCGGTGGTCTGCGACAACGCCGCCTCCCTGACCGCCCTCCTCGACCACGTCACCGAGCGCGGCGCCCGCCGCCCCGCGCTCCTGGCGCCCGCGGGCTCCTCCGCCTGGGCGACCGCGCTGCGCTCGACGGCCCGGGCCTGGGGGCTGGCCCACGGGGTGGAGGTGGCGCTGCGCACCGTGCCGTTCGCGGCGACCCCGGGGGAGGCCGAGGCGACCGCCCGGGAGCTCCTCGCCGCCCACCCCGCCGTGGACGCCGTGATCAGCGCCCCCGACGGCTCCGCCCCGGGCGTCCTGCGCGCCGCGGCGGCCCTCGGCCGGACGGTCGGCGCACGCGGCGGAAGCGAGGACAGCACCCGGGGTGATCCGCTCGGCGACGCCCCGCTCCGCGGCGGCCTGCTCGTCGCGTCCTGCGTCGACGGCGCCGCCACCCGGGGCGCGCAGCCGCCCGTCACCGCCGTCGACCTGCGCCCTGCCGCGTACGGCCGCGCCTGCGCCGAGCTGCTCTGCGACATCCTCGCGGACCGCACGGCCCCCGACACCGTCCGGCTGCACGCCTGGACCCTGGAGACCCGCGCCTCGACAGGGTCGCCGAGCTGACCAACCCCCGCCGAACGGCGGCCGTTTGCCGTCCTCCGCGTCTCCGCAATGTGAACGTTGTGAGTCGACTCGCAACTGGCGTGGCGGCCTTGACATTTCACGGTGCGGCCGATGATAAGATCATCTTACTTCCAGTGGGCTGATGGCGTGTGGGGGCATTCCGGGAGGGATGAAATCCTCGGCCCCACCTTCGGAGGGGCACCTCCCGAAGCGGCGCACGGTCCTGGCGAACGAGCCGTGACTGCGTGCCGCCTGACGGGGTGTCAAGCCGTTTCCGCCATGGCACTTGAAGTGAGTCTCATGACATTTCCACAGGGCCCCGTCTTCTGGGCGCTGGTTGTCGTAGCACTGGTCGCCGTGGGTGCCGTTCTGCGGGCTCGCGCGACCAACGTCAAGCTCCGCAGACACCATGCCGAGCTGCGCCAGGAGCGCGACGCGCTCCTGCACCAACGGGACGAACTCCACGTCGTCCACAACGGCCTGCTCCAGCGTCAGTCCACCGAGCTGGCAGAGGTCCGCAAGGACGCCGAGGAGGAGACCAAGGCCGTCCTCAAGGCCGCCGTCCGCACCCTCCAGGGCCTCGCGGACGAACAGCAGGTCGTGATCGAGAAGGCCCAGCGCAAGTACGGCGACGACCCCGGGATCCTCGCCGACCTGATGGCGATGGACCACGCCAACAGCCAGTTCGGCCGGCGCGCCCAGGGCATCGCCGTGCTCTGCGGCGGCTGGCTCGGCCGGCGCGAGACCGTGGCCTCCGTCTTCGACGTGGCCCGCAGCGCCCAGGGCCGTATCCGGCACTTCGACCGGGTCCGGGTCAACGGCCAGGTGAACTTCTCCGTCGTGAGCCGGGCTGTCGAGCCGGTCGCCGTGGTCCTCGCCGAGCTGCTCGCCAACGCCACGAACTACTCCGCACCCGGCACCCCGGTCGAGATCAACATCCAGGCCGTGCCGACGGGTGTCTGCCTCATCGTCGACGACGCCGGCCTCGGCATGGGCCAGGAGGAGAAGGACCGCGCGGCGGCCCTCCTCTCCCCCCAGGCCGCGATCAGCGTCTCCAGCCTGGGCATCCCGCCGCAGTTCGGGTTCGCCGTCTCCGGGATGCTCGCCGCCCGCTACGGCTTCCGGGTCTCGGTGGACTCCGTTTCCCCCTATGGAGGCGTACGCGCGGTGGTCCTCATCCCCGACGAACTGCTCACCACCGAGGCGCCGCCGGCCGCGGCGCCCGCCGAAGCATCCGAAGCGGCCGTTCCCCCACCGCCGCAGATGCAGCAGGTGCGGCAGCCGGACCAGTGGCAGGCCCCGGCTCCGGCGCCCACCCCGCTCTTCCCGCCGGCCCCGCAGCAGCCCGACACCGCCACCCAGCCGCTGGCCCAGATCACCACCACCGCCGGGGGACTGCCGAAGCGTCGTCGTAAGAGCCCGGTGTCCGCCGTGCCCTCGGCGGAACCGGAGCCCGTGCGCAGCAACGAGGAGACCGCCTCCCGACTCGGCGCGTTCCAGCGCGGCACCCGGTCCGGACGCGACACGACGACGACGGAAGGACCCGAGTTCCAGTGAACCCCGATCTGTCCTGGGTACTCAACGACCTGCTCCAGGTACCCGGCGCCCGGCACGCGATCCTGGTGTCCGCCGACGGCCTGCTGCTCGCCAACTCCAGCGAGATCGGCCGGGACGACGCGGAGACCGTCGCCGCGGCGATGAGCTCCATGCAGTCCCTCAGCCGCGCCGTCGCCCCCTTCATCGGAACCCGTGAACCGGGCCGCTGGCGGCAGACGCTCCTGGAGTACGAGGACGGCTGGATCTTCCTGATCGCCGCCGGCACCGGCGCCTACCTGGCCGCCACCGCCGCCGCCGACGTGGACATGGAGGCGATGTCCTTCCGGATGCAGCAGCAGGTCACCGCACTGGGGAAGGCGATGACCACGCCGCCCCGCCAGAACGCGAGCAGCGAGATATGACGGCGCCGGGCGAGGAGCAGCAGGTCAGCAGCGGGTTCGTCCGGTCCTACGTCATCACCGGCGGGCGGGGGCTGCCCGACGCGGAGGATCTCTCCCTCGTCACCCTGGTCACCCTCGCCCCCGACCGCCAGGCTCCGCCGAACCCGAGCCCCGAGGTCAAGGCGATCTGGGAGCTGTGCTCCGGCGGCTATCTGTCGGTGGCCGAGGTCGCCGGCCACCTCGGCCTGCCGGTCGGGGTGGCCCGTCTCCTGCTCCAGGATTTACACCAGCAGGGACACCTGCTGCGCCGGAAGGCGCCGCCGCCTGCCCAGCTCGTTGACAGGAAGATCCTCGAAGAGGTGTTGCATGGACTCCAAGTCCGGTTCGGCTGAGAGCATCTATGTGCCGGACGCGGTGCAGCGCGCGGCGAAGATCCTCGTCGTCGGGCACTTCGCCGTGGGCAAGACGACGCTGATCGGCACACTGTCCGAGATCACGCCGCTGCGCACCGAGGAGCGGATGACCCAGGCCGCGGCCCAGGTCGACGATCTGCGCGGGGCACCCGACAAGACGACGACGACGGTCGCCCTGGACTTCGGGCGCCTGACGCTCAGCGACGAACTGGTGCTGTACCTGTTCGGCACGCCGGGCCAGCAGCGGTTCGTGGAGCTGTGGGAGGACATGGCGCGCGGCTCGCTGGGCGCGCTGCTCCTGGTCGACCCGGCGCGGCTCGCCGACACCTTCCCCGTCATCGACCTGGTCGAGACGTACGGGCTGGAGTACGCGGTCGCCGTCAACAGCTTCGACCCGTACTCGCAGCACGCCGAGAACGAACTGCGCGAGGCGCTCGACCTGCTGCCGGACACCCCGGTCGTCTTCTGCGACGCCCGGGACCAGAACTCCTCCGCACAGGCCCTGATCACCCTGGTCCGTCACCTGCTGGCGCACGCCGCCTGACGCACCCCCAGACGTATCCCGAGCCGGGGCCGACCGGGCCCCGCGATCACACCGAGGAAGCCGACCATGGACCCGCAGCCGGGAGCCACCCCGTACAGCGCGCCCGCCGGGTGCCCCATGCACCAGCAGCGGACGTCGCTGTACGGACCGGAGTTCGCCGCCGATCCGCACCGCTTCTACGACGCGGCCCGGGCGCACGGCCCCGCCGCGCCCATCGAGCTGGCCCCCGGGGTGGACGCCACGCTGATCGTGCAGCACGAGGCGGCGCTGCGGGTGCTCCAGAACCCGGCGTTGTTCGCCCGCGACTCGCGGCGCTGGGCCGCGCTGCGCGAGGGCGCCGTCCCCATGGACAGCCCCGTCCTGCCGATGATGGTGTACCGGCCCAACTGCCTGTTCACCGACGGCGCGGAGCACCTGCGGCTGCGCAAGGCGGTCACCGAGTCGCTGTCCCGGCTGAACAGCTCCAGGCTGAGCCGGGACGTCGAGCGGATCGCCGACTATCTGATCGACCAGTTCATCGAGCGCGGCACCGCCGATCTGCTCAACGAGTACGCCAAGCTCCTGCCGCTGCTGCTGTTCAACCAGATCTTCGGCTGCCCCGGCGACATCGGCGACCGGCTGACCCGCTCGATGTCCGCCATCTTCGACGGCGAGGACGTGCTCCGTGCCAACGCCGAGCTGAACGACTGCCTGATGGAGCTGGTCGCGATCAAGCGCCGCCAGCCCGGCGAGGACATCACCTCCTGGCTGGTCCAGCACCCGGCGGGGCTGCGGGACGAGGAGCTGAAGGACCAGCTGGTGATCCTGATGGGCGCGGGCGTGGAGCCGGAGCGCAATCTGATCGCCAACGCGCTGCTGCTGATGCTCGCGGGCGACGAGCCGGGCGCGCCCGAGCGGCGCGGTTCGGGGCTGCTCGTCGAGGACGCGCTGGACGACGTCCTGTGGAACAACCCGCCGATCGCGAACTACGCGACGCACTTCCCGGTGCGGGACATCGAGCTGGACGGGATCGTGCTGAAGGCGGAGACGCCCGTACTGATCAGCTTCGCCGCCGCGAACAGCGACCCGGGGCTCACCGACGCCCGCCACACCCTGAGCAAGGGCGCCCACCTGGCCTGGGGCGCGGGCCCGCACGTGTGCCCGGCCAAGTCGCCCGCGACGCTGATCGCGCTGACCGCGATCGAGAAGATCCTCAACACCGTTCCGGACCTCGCACTGGCCGTGCCCGCCTCGGGTGTGGCCTGGCGGCCGGGCCCGTTCCACCGGGCCCTGGTCGCGCTGCCCGTACGGTTCACCCCGACGGCCGCACGGCATGCGGGGACCGTGGCGCAGCCCCCGGCCCCGACCTCGGCCCAGCTGCCCGACCCGTTCCGGAACACCCCCTCCGCTCCTTCGGCGGCGCCCCGTCACGCCCAGGATCAGGCCAAGAAGCAGAAGGGCTGGTGGAGCTCGTTCCTCGACGTGTTCCGCGTATGACCCACGGGACGCCCGACGGACGGCGCGCGGTCATCGGTCCGCTCCGCGGACTCGGCTCCCCGGAAGGACGGGCCGCGCCGTACGCGACACTCGCGGAGCCGCGGGCGACGGGTGACGTCGTCCGCGCTCCGTGGAGCGGGTAGGCCGTCACCGGCTTCGGCTCCGAGGACCGCTCTGCGACGGTACGCGCCGGACGTCCCTCGGCGGGCGGCAACGGAACGGGCGGGTCACACTCGTAGGACCCGAGGGTGAGGAGCCCGGCGTGGACGTACCGGTGTGGCTCTGGATCGTGTTCGTCGTGACCGTCGTCGTCTCGCTGACGGTCGACCTCCTGGCACACCGCAAGGCGCATGTCATCGGCTTCAAGGAGGCCGGGCTGTGGAGCGCGTTGTGGGTGAGCCTCGCGCTGGTCTTCGGCGCGGTCGTCTTCCTGACGCTCGGAAGCACCGCCGGAACGGAGTACACGACCGCCTGGCTGCTGGAGAAGAGCCTCTCGGTCGACAACCTCTTCGTCTTCGCGCTGATCTTCGCGTATTTCAAGGTGCCCCGGGAATATCAGCACCGGGTGCTTTTCTTCGGCGTCATCGGCGCACTGGTCTTCCGCGCGGTGTTCCTGACGCTCGGTGTCGCGGTGGTCAACCGCTTCACCTTCGTCCTGTTCCTCTTCGCCGCGATCCTTTTCTACAGCAGCTACAAGATCCTCAGCGGCCAGGAGGAGAATTTCGACCCGGGCAAGAGCTTCGCGGTACGGCTGCTGCGCAAGGTGATGCCGGTCCAGGACCACTATTCCGGTACGCACTTCGTCGTCCGGGAGGAAGGCCGGCGGGTCGCCACTCCGCTGCTCGCGGTGGTCGCCGCGATCGAGGCGGCCGACCTGATCTTCGCGGTCGACAGCGTGCCCGCGGTGCTCGCGGTCAGCGACGACCTGTTCATCGTCTACACCAGCAACGCCTTCGCGATCCTGGGGCTGCGGGCCCTGTACTTCCTGCTGGCGGGGCTGCTGGACCGGTTCCACTACCTGAGCCACGGGCTGGCGGTCATCCTCGCCTTCATCGCGGTCAAGCTCGTCCTCCAGGCCTGCCACAAGATGATCAGCACCTCGATCCCGGAGATTCCGTCGCCGGTGAGCCTCGCGGTGATCATCGTCATCCTGGCGGTGTCGGTGACGTTGAGCATGCGCCGCCCGGCGAAGAACACGGACGCCTCCGGCAGCGATACGGACAAGTAGGGTCACGGAAAGCAACGCCATTCCCCGGTAACGCAAAGGGAAAGACTTTCCAAAATCTCCCGCCCCGCCTATCGTGAATAAATGGCCAGCAAAGAGCGTGACACCCGACAGCGGGCCGCTTTCATGTGCCCGACCTGCAAACAGCCCGTCCCTTCCGAGATACACCGCCACAAGTCCCTCGGGATCTTCGTCCCCGTCTGGCGCGCGGGCCCCTGCCAGAATCGGGAATGCGCGGAATACGCCCTGGAGGAGCGGCCCGCCCGGCACCGGACCGGCTCCTCCTGACCGGGAGCCCCGGCCCGCTCAGCCCGCGGCCAGACGGGCGGTGAGACGCAGCTTCGCCGCAGGCCACTCGTCGGCCAGCAGCGAGAAGTAGACGCTGTCCCGCCAGCTCCCGTCCGGCCGCCGCCGGTGCCTCCGGAGCACTCCCTCGCGCCGCGCCCCGAGCCGGGCGATGGCCGCCTGCGAGCGCTCGTTGCGGTGGTCGGTCTTCAACTGGACGCGGCCCATGCCCAGCTCCTCGAAGGCGTGCGTCAGCAGCAGGAGCTTCGTCTCGGTGTTCACCGCCGAGCGCCAGTGGGCCCGGCCGTACCAGGTCCAGCCGATCTCCAGGCGTTCGTCGTGCACCACGACGTCCATGTACGTGGTCCAGCCGACGGCCCGCCCGCTCGGACGGTGGACGACGGCGAACGGCACGTACCCCGCGTCGCCCAGCACCTCCTCCATGCGCTCGCGCAGCTCCTCGCGGGTCCGCGGCGCCGGGCCGCCCTGCCAGCGCCACACCTCCTCGTCCCCGCCGCCCGCCGCGAAGAGGTCGTCGAGGTGGCCGAGGGCCAGCGGGACCAGGTGGACGTGCTGCCCGGTCAGCGTCACGGGCTGTGGAGCAAGTGCGGACATGAACCCGATCCTAACCCCTGGCCGCCTTCGTACTAGCGCACACCTCGTACGCACTAGTGCATAACAGCTCCGGATCGCCCGACGCGCGGACCGGCCCCCCTCTGACTAGCGTTGCCGGTGCGGGCGGGGGCCCGTACGGGCGGGGCCGAGGACAGGGACTCCAGGGAAGGACCGGCACCATGGCTGTACAACCCGAGGGCACCCCGTGCTGGGCGGACGCCATGTTCGCCGACGTCGAGGGCGCCAAGAGCTTCTACGGTGACGTGCTCGGCTGGACGTTCGGCGAGAGCGCGTCGGAGTTCGGCAACTACACCCAGGCGTACGCGGGCGGAAAGGCCGCTGCCGCCGTCGTCCCGCCGATGCCGGGCGCGGAGGGCCAGTCGGCGTGGTGCCTGTATCTCGCGTCGCCGGACGCGGCGGCCACCGCGGCGAAGGTCCGCGCGAGCGGCGGCGAGGTGCTGATGGAGCCGATGCGGGTCGGCGACTTCGGCACGATGGCACTGGTCCGCGACCCCGGTGGAGCCGTCTTCGGCATCTGGCAGGCCGGCAGCCACGAGGGGTTCGAGACGGAGATGGGCGCGCCCGGCGGGTACTGCTGGGGCGAGGTCTTCACCCGGGACCCGGAGAAGGTGGACACGTTCTACCCGTCGGTCTTCCCCTACACCGTGCGGAAGTTCGACGACGAGTCGATGCACTTCTCCATGTTCGACGTCCGGGGGGAGACGGTCCTCGGCCGGATGGCGATGGACGACGACTTCCCGCCGGAGGTCCCCTCGTATCTGAACGTGTACTTCGCCGTGCCGGACTGCGACGCCACCGTGGCGAAGGCGACCGAGCGCGGCGGGGTGCTGCGGTTCGGGCCGGTGGACAGCCCGTTCGGCCGGTTCGCGACGCTCAGCGACCCGCAGGGCGCCTGGTTCACCGTGATCGACGTGACCACCACCAAGGGCGAGATGCCGGCGACGAGCCAGGTGACCTGACCCGGGGCCACCCCACCTCCCGGGCCGCGACCTGAGAACCGGCGCGGCCCGCACGCACGCCCCGCACCCCCACCCGTACGTTCCTCCGATACCTCTCGCATCTGCGGTGGATCATCGTCCAGAGAATGGTAAATGCAAGCCCAAATGGCCTAGCGTGTTGCACATGCAGTCCTACACAATCGGTCAGGCAGCACGACTTCTCGGGGTCAGCCCCGACACCGCACGCCGCTGGGCGGACGCCGGCCGGGTCGCGACCCATCGCGACGAGGCCGGCCGCCGTCTGATCGACGGCCGCGCGCTGGCCGCCTTCTCGATCGAGGTCGGCCAGGGCACGGACGGCGAGGACGAGGCCGCGTACACCTCGGCCCGCAACGCGTTCCCGGGCATCGTCACCGCGGTGAAACTCGGCGACGTCGCGGCCCAGGTCGAGATCCAGGCCGGTCCGCACCGGCTCGTCTCGCTCCTGACCCGGGAGGCGGTGGAGGAACTGGGGCTGGAGGTCGGCATGCGGGCGACCGCCCGGGTGAAGTCGACCAGCGTGCACATCGACCGCGTCTGAGACCGGCCGACGACGAAATCCAAGGAGCCCAGACCCTCATGTCCCTGCTGATCAGCCACCGCCGTGTGATCAACCCCCGCCGCGCGGCCGCCGCCGTCCTGACCACCGCCCTCCTGATCCCGCTCGCCGCCTGCGGCGACGACTCCGGCCCGGCCAAGGACAAGGGCGAGGGCAGCGGCCCGGCAGCCGCGACGGGCGCCCCGAAGGCCGACCTGACCGTGCTGGCCGCCTCCTCCCTGACGGACGTCTTCAAGGCGGCGGGCGCCGCGTACGAGAAGGAGAACCCGGGCACGAAGGTGACGTTCTCCTTCGCCGGCTCCCAGGAACTGGCCGCCCAGGTCAAGCAGGGCGCCCCCGCCGACGCCCTGGTCACCGCCGACACGAAGACGATGGACGGCCTCTCCGGCGACACCGGAAAGCCGACCGTCATCGCCAAGAACCGGCTGGTCATCGCCGTCGGCGAGGGCAACCCCGAGAAGGTCGGGAGCCTGAAGGACCTCGCCGACCCGAAGCTGAAGGTCGTCCTGGCCGCCCCCGAGGTACCGGTGGGCCGCTACAGCGCGCAGATCCTCGACGCGCAGAGGATCGAGGTGAAGCCGGTCTCCCAGGAGCCCAACGTCCGCGCGGTCCTGTCCAAGGTCTCGCTCGGCGAGGCCGACGCCGGGCTCGTCTACAAGACCGACGCCGCGACCGCCACCGACAAGGTCGACGCGATCGACATCCCGGACCAGCAGAACGCCATCGCCTCCTACCCGGCCGCCACGCTGAAGACGTCGAAGCACAGCGAGGCCGCCGAGGCGTTCGTCGCCTGGCTCTCCACGCCCGCCGCGCAGAAGATCCTCCAGGGCGCCGGCTTCCAGCAGCCGTAGCCGCACCCCGCCGGCACGGGCCACCGCACCTCGCCCCGGCAGACCCGTACCGCCCGGCAGACCGTCCCGTCCGACGGGCCTGCCCGGCACCGCACCGCACTCCGAGCCCGACGAGGTCGAACCGATGAGACGTCCCGGCCGCCGCACCGCGGGGGCCCGCGCACCCCTGCTGCTGACGGTGCCCGCGCTGCTGGCCGTGGCGTTCCTGATGCTGCCGCTCGCCGGGATCCTGGTCCGCACCTCCTGGGGCGAGCTGGGCGCCCACCTCACCGCCGAGGGCACCACCGAGGCGCTGCGGCTCTCCCTGCTGGTCTCCCTGTGGGCGCTCGGGCTCTCCCTGCTGCTCGGGGTGCCGCTGGCCTGGCTGCTGGCCCGGGTGCCGTTCCCCGGCAAGGCGTCTCTGCGCTCGCTGGTGCTGCTGCCGATGGTCCTGCCGCCCACGGTCGGCGGCGTCGCCCTCCTGCTGGCGTTCGGGCGGCGCGGGCTGCTCGGCCCCTGGCTGGAGGACACCTTCGGCGTCACGCTCCCCTTCCACACCTCGGGGGCCGTGCTGGCGGCGACGTTCGTCGCGATGCCGTTCCTGGTCATCTCGCTGGAGGGCGCGCTCGGCGGGCTGCGGCCCCGGTACGAGGAGACCGCGGCCTCGCTGGGGGCCTCGCCGGTCCGGGTGTTCCTCACCGTGACGCTGCCGATGGTCGCCCCGGGGCTGATCGCCGGAGCCGCCCTGACCTGGGCGCGGGCGCTCGGCGAGTTCGGCGCGACCATCACCTTCGCCGGGAACCTCCCCGGCACCACGCAGACCCTGCCGCTCCAGGTCTATCTGCTGCTCCAGGACTCACCGGAGGCCGCCACCTCGGTCTCCCTGCTGCTCCTGGCCATCGCGATGATCGTCCTGATCGCGCTCCGGGGCCGCTGGACCGGCACCCCGGGCGACCACCGGGACCCCGCGAGCCGTGCGGCGGCGGCCCGCCCGGAGGAACCGGCGGCCACGGTCCCGGACCCGCTCCCGGCCCCCGCCGCCGACCCGCTGACGAAGGCCGTGTCCGAGCCCTGGCCGCTGCACGCCGACGTCACCGGCTTCACGCAGCTCACGCTGGACGCCCCGGGCTCCACGACCATCGCGGTGGTCGGCCCCAACGGCGCGGGCAAGACGACGCTCCTGCGGGCCCTCCTCGGCCTCACCCCCCGCGCGCACGCCGCCCTCCGCCTCGGCGACGACGACGTCACCGCCCTCCCCCCGCACCGCCGGGGCGTCGCCTGGGTGCCCCAGGACGGCGCGCTCTTCCCGCACCTGAGCGCCCTGGCCAACACGGCGTACGGGCTCCGCGCCCACGGCGTGCCCCGCGCCGCGGCCCGGCGCGAGGCCCAGGACTGGCTGGACCGCCTCGGGGTGGGCCACCTGGCGCACCGGAAGCCCGCCCAGCTCTCCGGCGGCCAGGCCCAGCGGGTCGCCCTGGCCCGCGCGCTCGCCGCCCGCCCCCGCCTCCTGCTGCTGGACGAACCGCTCGCCGCCCTCGACCAGACCACCCGGGCCCGGGTGCGGCACACCCTGCGCGGGCACCTCGCGGACTTCGGCGGGGTCTGCCTGATCGTCACCCACGACCCGGTCGAGGCGGTCTCGCTGGCCGACCGGGTCCTGGTGCTGGAGGACGGCCGGGTCCTCCAGGACGAGCCGCCCGCCGAGGTCACCCGCCACCCGCGTTCGCCGTGGGTGGCCCGGATGCTGGGCCGCAACGCCTGGCCCGGCACCGCCACCGCCGACGGCCTGGCCCTGGAGGGCGGCGGACACCTCGTGGTCGCCGAGCCCCTCCCGGCGGGCACGGACGCCCTCGCGGTCATCGCGCCGGAAGCCGTCTCCGTACACCGGGAGAGGCCCACCGGCTCCCCCCGCAACGTCTGGCCCGGCACCGTCCGTGAGATCACCTCGGGCGGCAGCCGGCTGCGGCTGCTGATCACCTCGGCCGAGGCCCCGGACCTGGTCGCGGAGATCACCCCGGGAGCCGCCGCCGACCTGGGCATCGCCGACGGCAGCACCGTCTGGACCAGCGTGAAGGCCACCGAGGCGACGGCCGTCCCGCTGTAGGGGCGCCAGGCCCGTACGGGAACCAGAACCGCGCCCCGCACGTACTCCAGTACGACATCACAGAGAGACGGGAACCCATGGCACTGTTCGGCAACGCCCACACGATCGACCCGGCCACCGCACAGCAGGACTACGCGCGACTCCTCGGGCCGGACGAGCAGATCCACGCCGCGTTCCTGCTGATCCGCGACACCATGCTGTTCACGGACCGGCGGCTGATCCTCGTCGACAAGCAGGGCATCACCGGCAAGAAGGTGGAGTACCGCTCCGTCCCGTACCGCAGCATCACGCAGTTCGCCGTGGAGACGGCCGGGACGTTCGACCTCGAAGCGGAGCTGAACATCTGGATCGCCGGCAACACGATCCCGATCCAGAAGACGTTCACCAAGGGCGTCGACATCTACGAGGTACAGGCCATACTGGCGCAGTTCGTCGCCCGGTAGCACCGCCGCGGAAGGCTCCGGGAGGCTCAGACGTACGGGCGCAGCCGGGCCGCCGCCGAGTGCCCGGGGGCGGCGGCGCGCAGCTTCGCGGCGCGCTCCCGCAGCTCGGACAGCAGCCCGTAGAGCGCGTCGCCCGGGCAGCGGGTCTCGAAGCTGTCGCGGTGCCCGGAGATGACGTGCAGCCGGGCCACCTGGCCCTCGTCGAAGCGGCTCTCGTCGTTCGTCGAGACCAGGTCGACCCTGCCCAGCGGATCCGCCCCGGGCCGCAGTTTCCAGGCCGCCAGCTTCACCAGCGCGTCCATCATCGGCTTCGGGACCTCCGCCCCCGCGCCGAAGTTCCCGATCGCCGCGATGCCGACGGTGTCGGTGTTGAACCCCTTGGTGTGCGCGCCGAGCACCGAGCGGCCGACGCCGCCGGCGCGGCCCTCGTAGATGGTGCCGCAGCGGTCGACGAGGAAGTTGTAGCCGATGTCGTCCCAGCCGTCCTGCCGGACGTGGTCGCTCTGGACGGCCCGGATCAGGTCGGGGGCGTCCGCGCAGTCGTAGTCGTTGGGATTGCCGGTGTGGTGGACGAACACCGCCCGCGCCGGGGCCGTGTAGTGCGGCCCTTCCCGGACCAGGCCCTCGTCCGCGCCCCAGTCCCGGCGGCTGACGACGGCCGGCTGCGGGAGTCCGCGCGGCGGGCGGGGCCCGGAGGCCAGCTCAGCCCCCGGCGCGTGGAACGCCGGACCGTCCCCGAACACCAGGAGGGCCAGGGGCAGGAGCAGAGCGCCCAGGACGAGTCGGCGGGACCACATGCACTCCACCCTGCGGTCTGACCTCCGGCTTCGCAGAGGAGCGGGCCATTCGGGTGACAGGTCACCGGCGGAGCCGTTTCGTCCGGAATGCGGGTATCGCCGGTTCTCCCTACGATGAGATCCGGATCATCGCCCGCTCCCGGCGGGGATGCCCGGCGGAGCGAGGAACCATGGCCCACGACCGTGTGCGGGAAGAACCGGCGGTCGGCCTCCGGCCGGACGCGATCGGGTTCGTCGACGCGCTGGTCATCGGCCTGAACGCGACCTCTCCGGCGTACTCGCTGGCCGCCGTCATCGGCCCGATCGTCGCCCTGGTGGGGATCTACGCCCCGGGCGTCATGTTCGCCTCGTTCGTACCGATGCTGCTGATCGCCTCGGCGTTCTACTACCTGAACAAGGTCGACCAGGACTGCGGCACGACGTTCTCCTGGGTGACCCGGGCGATGGGCCCCTGGGCGGGCTGGCTGGGCGGCTGGGCGATCACCATGACCGGTGTCCTGGTGGTGGGCTCGCTGGCCGACGTGGCGGTGAGCTTCACCCTGCTGGCGGTGGGCCTGGACGGCTGGGTGGAGAACGACTTCGTACGCCAGCTCCTCACGGTCCTCCTGATCATCGTGATGACCGGGCTCTGCGTCATCGGCACCGAGCTGTCGGCGAAGGTGCAGAACGTGCTGATCCTCCTCCAGATCGCGTTCCTGCTGGTCTTCGTCGTGGTGGCGCTCTACCGGGTGTACGCGGGCACGACGGGCTTCGACTCGATCGAACCCTCCCTCGGCTGGCTGAACCCGTTCGGCGCGGGCGGGGCGGCGCTGACCGGCGGGCTGCTGCTCGGGGTGTTCATCTACTGGGGCTGGGAGTCCGCGGTCAACCTCACCGAGGAGACCGAGAACTCGGCGAGCGCCCCGGGCCGGGCGGGCCTCTGGTCGACCGTCGTCCTCCTGGTCACCTATCTGTCGGTCGCCATCGCGGTCGTCGCCTTCGCCGGCACGGCGTTCCTGGCGGAGAACGCGGGCGAGGAGGAGTTCGTCTTCGCCCAGCTCGCCGGGGACGTGCTCGGCGGCTGGGACTGGATCCTGCTGCTGGCGGTGGCCACCTCCGCGATCGCCTCGACCCAGACCACGATCATCCCCGCGTCCCGGACCGCCCTGTCCATGGCCCGCCGCCAGGCGCTGCCGCGGCACTTCGGGCACATCAGCCCCCGGTTCCGCACCCCGGACGTCAGTACGTGGTGGGTCGCCGGGATCGCCATCGCCTGGTACGTGGTGGTCAACCAGATCTCCACCAACGCGCTCTTCGACTCGCTCACCGCGCTGTCGCTGCTGATCGCCTTCTACTACGCGCTCACCGGGGTGGCCTGCGCCGTCTACTACCGGCGCCACCTCACCGAGAGCGTGCGCAACTTCCTGCTCATCGGCCTCGGCCCGGTGGCCGGCGCCGGGCTGCTGACCTGGCTGCTGGTGCGCTCGGTCGTCGACATGTCCGACCCGGCCAACTCCTACAGCGGCACCTCCTGGTTCGGCCTCGGCCCGCCGCTCGTCATCGGCATCGTGATCTCCCTGGTCGGCGTGGTCCTGATGGTGGTGTGGCGGCTGCGGGACGCGGTGTTCTGGCAGGAGCGGCCGGGGGTCGCGGACCCGGACCTGGTGCACGCCCCCGCCCGGAAGGGGCGTTGAGATGTCGGTCGTCCTCGGTTGCGACGAGTCCCCCGGCGCGGCCCGCGCCCTGCGCATCGCCATCGAGGTGGCGGCGGCGTACGGGGAGGAGCTGGTGCTCGTCTACGGGGCCGCGGCCCCCGGGCTGCGCGACGGGGCGGAGTACCGCAGCCACTACGAGGCGATCCGGCAGGCCGGCCGCACCGGCCTGGAGCACGCGCTCGCCGCGGCCCGGGAAGCGGGCGTACCCGCGAGCGTGGAGGTGCTGGACGAGAGCCCCGCCCAGGCCCTCCTGGAAGCCGCCGAACGGCACGCGGCCCGGGTCATCGTGGTCGGCACCTGGGGCGAGAGCCCGATGCGGGGGCCCTGCTGGGCTCGACCCCGCACAAGCTGCTGCACATGTCGACGGTCCCGGTCCTGTGCGTACCGACGGAGGACAGCCCTTAGAGCCGCAAGGAGGCGCGGGACCTCACCACGCCTCACCGGTCTCCGCCGTCCGGCCCGGGACGGCCTTGCCCCCGCCGCCCTCGTCCCGGCGCAGCAGCCGGAACGCCAGCAGGGGGAACACCAGCACCGACACCATCGCGGCGGCGACCAGCGCGGCGGCCTCGCCCGCCCCGATCACCTTCTCGTCCAGGCCGATCGCGGTGATCGCGACCACCAGCGGCAGACAGGTGGACGCGAACAGCCCGAGCGCGGACCGCGAGGCGCGTCCCGTCAGGTCGCGCGGGGCCAGCAGATACGCCGGGACCCCGCGCACCAGCAGGAACAGCAGCAGGAAGACCGGCAGGAGCAGCAGCGGGCGCCCGCCGTCCAGGAGCGCCGCGAGGTCGAAGTCGATGCCCGTGACGATGTAGAAGAACGGCACGAGGAAACCGAAGCCGATCGCCTCGATCCGCTCCAGGATCTCCCCGCTGCGCTCGGGCACCGCCCCCTGGAGGACGAGCCGGGTCAGCATCCCCGCGGCGAACGCGCCGAGCAGGGTGTCCAGGCCGAAGACGTGGGCGAGGCCCAGCATCCCGGCGAGCAGCAGCATCACGAAGCGGACCGCGAACTGGCCGCTGGAGTGCAGGGTCACGGCGATGAGCCGGGCGAACCACGGCGGCCGGGGGCGCATCGCCCAGAACACCGCGCCCACCGTGACGACCGCGAACACGGCCAGCACCGCGCTCGCCGCACCCGGGCTCCGGCCGCTGAACAACAGGGCCATGGCGATGATCGGGCCGAACTCCCCGACCGACCCGAACGCCATCACCACCGACCCGAACCGCCCCTCCAGCCGCCCCGAGTCCCGCAGGATCGGCAGCACCGCGCCCAGCGCCGTACTGGTGAGCGCGGTGCCGATGACCAGGCTCTTCGCCAGGTCCGCCCCGCTGAGCAGCAGGGCGACGCCGAGCCCGGCGGCGAACGAGAGCACCCAGGCCCCGCCGGCCCGGCGCAGCGTGTCACCGCGTACCTCGGCGAACCGGATCTCGTAACCCGCCAGGAAGATCAGCATCGAGAGCCCGAGGTCGGACAGGGTGTCGATGACCTGGTCGTGGTGGGCCCAGCCGAGCACATCGGGCCCGGCCAGGATCCCGAGGACGATCTCGAAGATGACGACGGGGACCGGCAGCCACCGCCCGGTCGCGTAACCGAGCAGCGGGGCGAGAACCGCCAGGGCCATGATCAGGACGAGGGTCCCGGGGTGCTCCATCGCTCGTGTATAGCAAGGAACACCCCGGAATCATCCGTTATGACACCCTGTCGGACGCAGCCCGGTCCGGGCAGTGGGCATCCCGGGCGGGCCGCTCCCCGGTCACCAGGAAGTCGCTGACCACCCGGTCGCCACAGGCGTTGCCGTTGCCCAGGTACATCCCGTGCCCGCCCTGTCCGACGGTGACCATCCTGGCCCGGTCGCCGAGCGCCGCCCGCATCTTCAGGGCCCCGGCCAGCGGGGTGGCCGGGTCGCGCAGGCTCTGGATCATCAGGACGTTCGAGGGGCCCTCGTCGGTGATCCGGGCGGGCCGCGGCTCCTCGTCGTACTTCCAGAAGGCGCACGGGGTGATATTCACCGGCATCCCGCCCGTCAGCGGATGGCGCGCCCGGTCGGCGGCGACCCGGCCGGCGTACCCGGAGGCCGGCCCCGGCCAGCGCACGTCGTTGCAGACCACCGCCATCGTCAGCGCCGCGTCCTCGTCCGGCAGCGCGCCCGCGAGCTCCCGGGGCAGCGCCGGACGGGCCTCCGGGTCCTGCGCCGACCGGATCAGCCGGGCCAGCGGGGCGAACGCGGAGTCGCTGTACAGGGCGAGCTGGAGCGCCTGCCGCAGCCGGATCCCGGTCAGCGGGACACCGGGCACGTCCGACTCCCTCGGCGCACGGTCCAGCTCCCGGGCCAGCGCGAGGAACAGCGGCTCCACGCCCTCGGCGTGCCGGGCCAGCCGGAGCCCCTCGGCGTCCCGGGCGGGGTCCGCCGCCCACGCCGCGAAGTCCGGGAAGCGGTCCGCGGCGCCCGGCGCCATGTTGGACAGCCAGCCGTACGCCACCCGCGCCGGGTCCGGGTCGCCGGTGCTGTCCAGGACCAGCCGGTCGACGCGGCGCGGGTGCTCCTGCGCGTACACGGCCCCGACGTAACTCCCGTACGAGGAGCCCCAGACGGACAGCTTCCGCTCGCCCAGGGCGGCACGGAGGCGGTCGATGTCGCGGACCTCGTTCCGGGTGGTGAAGGACCGCAGCTCCGGGCCGCCGGCGCGGGCGCACGCGTGCGCGGTGCGGCGGGCGCGTTCGACGTTCTCCGTGATCGAGCCGTCCGCCGCGGGCCAGGAGCGCAGTGTCACCAGGTGCCGGTCCGCCGCCGGGATCCCGCAGCCCGCCCGGGTGGACCGGCCGACCCCGCGCGGATCCAGGCTGACCAGGTCGTACGCCCCCTCGGTCGCCGCCCGTAGCGCCTCGCCCTTCTGCGCGAGGCGCTGGATCCCCGAGGAGCCGGGGCCGCCGGGGATCACCACCAGCGTCCCGCGCCGGGCCTCGGGCCGGTCGGTGCGCAGCCGGGTGACCGCCACGTCGACGGTGCGCCCGCCGGGGACGCGGTAGTCCAGCGGAACGCGGAGCGTCCCGCACTGCTGCCCGTCGGGGGCGGGCGTCCCCGCGATCGGGGCGCAGGGCCCCCAGCCGATCGGCGGGGTGGCCGGGCCCGCCGGGCGGCCGTGCGCCACGGGTGTGCCGACGGCGGTCAGCGTCCCGGCCGCGGCGGCGGAGACGGTGAGGAGTAAGGCCTTCCGGGTCCAATTCGTCATGGACGAAGCCTTGTCGAAGCGGGGAGCGATGCCCATCCGGGAGCCCGGTGGACCGGGGTGGGGACATCCGCAGGACCACCCCCGGGACCACCCTCCTGCCCACCCCCCTGACAGCCCCCGCCGCAGTCGTCACCCGTTCCCCCGCACCGGCGTGCCGGCCGGCGGCCGAAGCCGTTGAATGCGAAGTCCGAAGCGTCTCGGCCGAGGACCTCACGCCGGAACGGGCAGGAAGCAGGCACCGCATGCCCTCGTCACAGGCCCCCACCGGCGGGGAGGACACCGCACACCGCCGGGGAGCGCTGCGCCGCACCGGCGAGTGGTGCGCCCGGCACTTCGTGACCGTCCTCGTCCTGTGGGTGGCCGCGCTCGCCGGGCTCCAGGTCCTCCAGCACGCGTACGGCGGCGACTACTCCGACGACTTCTCGCTGCCCGGCACCCAGTCCCAGGACGGCCTCGACGTCCTGAAGGCGCACGCCCCCTCGGCGGGCGGGTACAGCGCGCAGGTGGTGCTGCACGACGCGGACAAGCCGCTCACCTCCTTCTCCGACCAGGTCGCCACCGCCGTCACCGACCTCCAGAAGCTCCCCGACGTGCTGTCCGCGCAGAACCCGCTGCCGCCGTCCGGGTCCACCCCGCCCCCGCCGCCCGACCCGAACACGGGGCCGCTCTCCACGGACCAGAAGACCGCCTACATCACCGTCCGCTTCAGCGTGCAGCCCTCCACGCTCGACCCGTCCTATCTCGACGGGGTCGACGACGCGGTGCAGCCGCTGCGGTCGGCCGGGGTCACGGTGGAGTACGGCGGATCGCTCGGCGAGCTGGCCCGGCCCGAGCCGGACGACCGCACCAGCGAGGCGATCGGCTTCGGGGTGGCGATCGTGGTCCTGCTGATCGGCTTCGGCAGCCTGCTGGCCGCCCTGCTGCCGCTGGTCACCGCGCTGGTCTGTGCCCTGTGCGGGCTCACGCTGCTGGGGCTGCTGGCCGCCGCCGCGACCTTCGCGACCGTCTCCCCGACGCTCGCCACGATGATCGGCATCGGCGTCGGCATCGACTACGCCCTCTTCCTGGTCACCCGCCACCGGCAGAACCTCGTCGACGGCCGGGACCCGGTGACCGCCGCCGGGAACGCCGCCGCCACCAGCGGGCACGCGGTGCTGCTCTCCGGCTGCACGGTGATCATCGCGCTGTCGGGCCTGTGGGTCTCCGGCATCGGGTTCATCGGCAAGCTCGGCCTCGCCGCGGCGGTCACCGTCGTCACCGCGGTGCTCGGCGCCCTCACCCTCGTACCGGCGGCGCTCGGTCTCATCGGCCGCCGCATCGACCGGGTGCGCGTCCGGAAGCCGGTGGCCGAGACCGTACCGGCCACCGAAGGTGCCGAACCCGGCGGCTGGCACCGGTACGCGCAGCGGGTGGAGCGGCGGCCCTGGTGGTTCCTGGCCGGCGGGGTGGTGCTGCTGGCCGTCCTGTCCTTCCCCGTCTTCTTCATCCAGCTCGGCCACATCGGCGACGGGGCCGACCCGAAGTCGTTCACCGACCGACGCGCCTTCGACCTGATGTCCACCGCCTTCGGCCCCGGCTCCAACGGCCCGCTGACCCTCGTCATCGACCAGAGCGAGGTGTCCTCCTCCGACCGCTCCGCCCTCGCCGACCAGGCGCGGAAGGCGCTGACCGGCGTACCGGACGCGGCGGTGATCACCTCGCTCACCGCCACGTCGGACGGTGACGTGCTGACCGCCACCGCCTACTCGGTGGCCGCCCCGCAGGACGGGCGCACCACCTCCCTGACGAACCGGCTCACCGACGACGTCCTGCCGCAGGCCGTCTCCGGCTACGACGCGAGCACCTACGTCACCGGCACGACCGCCGCCCAGGTCGACTTCCTGGACATCGTCTCCAGCCGGCTGCCACTGATCATCGCGGTCGTCGTGGGCCTGGCGTTCCTGGTGATCCTGGCCGTCTTCCGGGGCCTGCTCGTCGCGGTGAAGGCCGCCGTGCTCAACGTCCTGTCGATCGCCGCCTCGTACGGGGTCGTGGTGGCCGTCTTCCAGTGGGGCTGGGGCGGCCCGGCCCTGGGGGTGTCCGGCGACGTCCCGATCGAGAGCTACGTGCCGATGATGATGTTCGCGATCGTCTTCGGGCTGAGCATGGACTACGAGATCTTCCTGCTCTCCCGCATCCACGAGGCGTGGGTGCGCACCGGGGACCCGCGCGCGAGCGTGGCGCACGCGCTGGAGATCACCGCCCGGGTCATCACCTGCGCGGCGCTGATCATGGTGAGCGTCTTCGCCGCGTTCGTCATCAGCGACAACATCGTGGTGAAGATGCTGGGACTCGGGCTGGCCGCCAGCGTGCTCATCGACGCCACCGTCGTACGGCTGCTGCTGGTCCCCGCGGTGATGACCCTGCTGGGCCGGGCCGCGTGGTGGATCCCGGGCCCGCTGGACCGGATCCTGCCGCACCTGGACGCCGAGGGGGACGCCGAGCCGTCCGAGCGGGTCGCGCGAAGGTGATGAGCGCCACAGTGGGCGGAAGGAACGCCTCCGCGTTCTAGGGTGTCAGAATGCCTTCCCCCCTCACCTCCGAGCAGCCGCACCCCACCGCCGCTGCCGGCGCCCCGGCGACCGGAAAGCCGCCGTCCGGCGGCCGGGACCACTTCTTCGACAACGCGAAGTACCTGGCGATCGTGCTGGTGGCGATCGGGCACGCGTGGGAGCCCCTGCCCTCCGGCCGCCTCGTGGAAGCCGCGTACACCTTCGTCTACACGTTCCACATGCCGGTGTTCATCCTGATAGCGGGCTACTTCTCGCGGAACTTCGAACTGCGGCCGGACCGGGTGTGGAAGCTGGTCACCAGTCTACTGGTGCCCTATGTCCTGTTCGAGATCCTGTACACGCTCTTCCAACGGGCGGCACACGACCCGGACTACGCGCTCTCGCTGCTTCAGCCCTACTGGCTGCTGTGGTTCCTGCCCGCCCTGTTCTTCTGGCGGCTGTCGACCCCGGTGTGGCAGTCCGTGCGCTTCCCGGTGCTGGTCTCCGTCGCCATCGCCGCCCTGGCGACGGTGTCTCCGGCCGCCGACGGGAGCCTGCAGATCCAGCGCATCCTGCAGTTCCTGCCGTTCTACGTGCTCGGCCTGCGGCTGCGCCCGGAGCACTTCGCGGCTCTCCGCTCCACCTGGGTGCGGGTCGTCTCGGTGCCGGTGTTCGTGGCCGGGATGCTGCTGGCCTACTGGCTGGTGCCCCGGACCTCGACCTCGTGGTTCTTCCGGAAGAACAGCACCGAGAAGCTGGACGTCGCCGAGTGGACGGGCCCGACCGCCACGGTCCTGCTGTTCGTGGCCGCGGTCGTGCTGGGCGCGTGCTTCCTCGCCTGGGTGCCCAAGGGCCACAGCTGGATGACCACGCTCGGCACCTGCACGCTGTACGGGTATCTGCTCCACGGCTTCGTCGTCCGGGGGCTGCAGTACGGCGGCTTCTACGACGACCCGTTCTTCGACACCACGCTGGGCACGGTCGCCGTCACGCTGGGCGCGGTCGTCATGATCACCCTGCTGTGCACGCCCCCGGTCCGGCGGCTCCTGCGTCCGCTGCTGGAGCCGCGCATGGAGTGGGCCCGGCAGAAGCCACCGGCCGCCCGCGCGTCCTGAGACGCCGAACGGCCGGAAGACGGGGAAGGTTCGGGGGAAGGTTCCGGGGGGCCGGGGGTTCCGGGGGAGGTCAGTCCACGATGATGTTGTGGCCGAGGACCGCGACGTGCTCCAGCACGTCCTCCAGCGGATCGTCGATCTGACCCGTCGAGATCAGGGCCACCTGCGGACCGTTGTGGGCGTTGGTGTGCGTCTCGTCGGCGTGCGCGGCGTGGGCGGGCAGCACGAACGCCACCTCCAACGCGACCAACGCGATCAGCTTCCTCATCATGGCGGCGATCATCGCACGCCCCGCGACGCCCGAAGTCGGCGTCGCGGGGCGGGGAGGCGGGTCTCAGACCCCGTCGGCCCGGGGGGCGGACACCGCTCCGGGAGCCTCGCTCCGCGCCTCGGCCGGAGTCCCCAGGAGCGCGGAGGCCGTCTCCAGCGGGGTACGGGCGGGGGCCGGCGCGGGCACGGCCGACTCGGCGGTACGGCAGGTGAAGCCGAGCTTGGACAGCGCCCGGACCACCTCGGCGGAGCTGAAGTCCCGGCGGTCCTGCCGGGTGATGACCTCACCCACCTGCTTGACGGGGTAGACCCGGCGGCTGATGACCACCGCGTCGCCGGTGACGGGTTCGGGCTTGATGCCCTTCATCGAGTCCTCCACCTCGTTCTTGAACAGATCGAAGGGGAAGCGGGCGATGACACAGCGCATGGTTCCTCAACAGGGATCGAGTGCACGGGTGATGTGTCGAGTGCACGGAGGGGACTTGAGGGGGGCCGGGCGAGGGGCCCGGTGCACGCGCCGGCGAGGGGATCGCCGGGCGTGCGGGGCGGCCGGCGGCGGACCGCCGGCCGCACGGATCACGCGGCGCGGTTGTTCCGGCGCTGCGCCGCGGCCGCACGGGCCTCGGGCGTCGGCACGCCGGGACCGCGGCGCCGGGCCGGGGCCACGCCGCCGCGCTTGGTGCCGCGGCCCATGAACGCGCCGCCGCGGCCGCTGCCGCGCTCCTTGGCCGGGGCGGAGATGACGACCGGGACGCCGGAGGGGGCCTGCGCACCGGTGATCCGGCTCAGCTCGGCCTCGCCGGAGCGCACCTGGGCGATCTGCGGGGTGATCCCGGCGTCCGCCATCAGCCGGGTCATCTCGCGGCGCTGGTTGGGCAGCACCAGCGTGACGACGCTGCCGGACTCCCCGGCGCGGGCGGTACGGCCGCCGCGGTGCAGGTAGTCCTTGTGGTCGCTCGGCGGGTCCACGTTGACGACCAGGTCGAGGTTGTCGACGTGGATGCCGCGCGCCGCGACGTTGGTGGCGACCAGCACCGTGACGTGCCCGGTCTTGAAGCGCTCCAGGGTGCGGGTGCGCTGCGGCTGGGACTTGCCGCCGTGCAGCGCCGCCGCCCGGACCCCGCTGTGCAGCAGGTGGTCGGTGAGCTTGTCCACCGCGTGCTTGGTGTCCAGGAACATGATCACGCGGCCGTCGCGGGCCGCGATCTCCGTCGTGGTGGCGTACTTGTCCGCGCCCTGGACGTACAGGACGTGGTGCTCCATCGTCGTGACGGCGCCGGCGGCCGGGTCGACGGAGTGCACGACCGGGTCCTTCAGGTACGTCCGGACCAGCAGGTCGACGTTGCGGTCCAGGGTGGCCGAGAAGAGCATCCGCTGCCCGTCCGGGTTCACCTGGTCGAGCAGCTCGGTGACCTGCGGCATGAAGCCCATGTCGGCCATCTGGTCGGCCTCGTCGAGGACGGTGATGGTGACCCGGTCCAGCCGGCAGTCGCCGCGCTCGATCAGGTCCTTGAGGCGGCCCGGCGTCGCGACGACGACCTCGGAGCCACCGCGCAGCGCGCTGGCCTGGCGGCCGATGGACATGCCGCCGACCACGGTGGCGATGCGCAGCTTCAGCGACCGGGCGTACGGGGTGAGCGCGTCGGTGACCTGCTGGGCCAGCTCCCGGGTGGGGACGAGGACCAGGGCGAGCGGGCGCTTGGCGTCGGCGCGGCGGCCGGCGGTGCGGGCCAGCAGCGCGAGGCCGAAGGCGAGCGTCTTGCCCGAGCCGGTGCGGCCGCGGCCCAGGACGTCCCGGCCGGCCAGCGAGTTCGGCAGGGTGGCCGCCTGGATCGGGAAGGGCACGGTCATGCCCTCGGCGACCAGCGCCGCCTTCAGCGGTGCGGGCATCTCCAGCTCGCCGAAGGTCTCGACGGCGGGGAGGGCCGGGGTGACGGTCACGGGCAGGGCGAACTCGCCCTTGACGCCGGAGGCGGAGCGGCGGCCGTAGCCACCGGACCGGCCGGAGCCGCCGGAGCGCTTGGGACCGCCGCCGAAGCCCGCGGCGCGGCGCTCGCCGCCGCCGCCGCCACCGGAGTAGCGGGGCGCGCCGCCGGAGCGGGTGCGGGAAAATCGGTCGTTCGAGCGGGGCGTGCGTTCGCGGTTCATTCAGAACCTTTCCTCGATGGGGCACGTATCGAGGGATTCTTTTTCGGGAAGCGACCGTGAACGGCACCCAGAATCGCAAGAACGAGCCGATGAAATGACAAAAGAAAACGAAGCCCGGCCGCCGGGAAAAGCTTCACCGGACGCGGCTCCGTCGGGGGGCGCGCAGAGCGGGCCCCGGAAACGACAACGAGCCGGGGCCCGCACCCCTAGGTGCGGGCCCCAGCTGCGCCGTGCTGCCTGAGTGATCAGGCGGGGGTGATGTTCTCGGCCTGCGGGCCCTTCTGGCCCTGCGTGACGTCGAAGTTCACCTTCTGGCCCTCCTGCAGCTCACGGAAGCCGGAGGCGGCGATGTTGGAGTAGTGGGCGAAGACGTCGGCGCCGCCGCCGTCCTGCTCGATGAAGCCGAAGCCCTTTTCCGCGTTGAACCACTTCACGGTGCCAGTAGCCATGTCATATCTCCTTAGGGGCAGAGCCCGCGGGTCCACACTGTGCGGACCCCACGTCGCCGCGATGATTACCCCGTCCGGAAAAACACCGGAAATACAAAAGTGTGCCCGCCGACATCTGACCGGCAAGAACACTTGAAGTTTTTGGGAACCACAACTGCAACTGAGATCAACACTAGCACGATGGGACCGGGAGAGGCGGGTGCCTAATATCACCGGCCGCGTCGGAACAGACCGGGAAGAGAAAAGCCTCATCGCACATTGCGCGAAATTCTGTGCTGACGATTGCAGATATCTCCCCGGGGTCGCGCGAGACCCGCGCGACCTGCGGCGCGGCGCCCGCCGGCGCCCGTCAGCGCTCGGCCGGGCCGCCGGAGCGGGCGGACCGGCCGCGCAGCTCCTCGTTGAGGCGGAGCGCCTCCTCCAGCTGGTCCTCCAGGATGACGATGCGGCAGGCGGCCTCGATGGGCGTGCCGGCGTCGACCAGGTCGCGGGCGCGGGCGGCGATGCGCAACTGGTAGCGGGAGTAGCGGCGGTGGCCGCCCTCGGACCGCAGGGGGGTGATCAGCCGGGCTTCGCCGATCGCCCGCAGGAACCCCGGCGTCGCACCGATCATCTCCGCGGCTCGCCCCATCGTGTAGGCGGGGTAATCGTCGTCGTCGAGCCGGCCGGTGGCGTGCGAGGGGGTCTCCGGGGGCATCTGCACCTCTTCCGTCACGCGCGACCGGAGGAGCCGGGCGCC
Organism: Streptomyces sp. NBC_01116; assembly: GCF_041435495.1. Lineage (NCBI taxonomy): Bacteria > Bacillati > Actinomycetota > Actinomycetes > Kitasatosporales > Streptomycetaceae > Streptomyces > Streptomyces sp. NBC_01116. The sequence goes on along the minus strand of NZ_CP108644.1, from coordinate 4,483,855 downwards.
GTACGCCTGCGGGGTGCGCCTCTGCTGCGTACACCTGTTTCACGTGACTGCACAAGAAACCCTAATCGCCGGGCAAGGTCATGTCTATCGCGGCCGGAACAGGTTTGGACCACCGGGAAGGGCACGGTGGACGCACTCCGGCAGGTCACTGACCGACCGGTCAGTTGTCGCCGGGAGGACCCTGGGGCCATAATGCACGCGTAGCCCTTCACGCATCCCCCGTCGTGAAGGGCTACACCCCTGTCCGGAGCCCGCTCCGGGCGCCGCGGGGCACAGGATCATTCACGGGCAAGGGACTCCCCTCGTGGTCCCCTGCCCGTGTTTTTTCGAGTTAACAGTGACGTAGAGTGTTTGCGCAAGCTCAGTTCCGACTCCGAGGTGATCGTGGAGGCCCGGATGGCCATGGACGACGGCGACGAACGCGGTCCGCAACCCGTCGAACCCCCCGGTCCGGACGAGCTTCCCCGCCTCGGCTCGCTGCGGGAAAAAGTCGAGTACATGGTCGAGAAGACCTTCCCCGGCCAGAAGATCTCGGGCCGGGTCTTCGCCGAGCTGGTCCGCGACCGCGGCGGCTCGCTGTCGCACAGCTACTTCTCCAACATCCTGGCCGGCAAGGTCACCCAGCCCTCCGAGGACATCCTCAAGGCCCTCGGCCTGGGGTTCGGCGTGGACTGGCGCTTCTTCAAGGAGGAGTCCGAGGTCGTCGACGACGTCGTCGCCGGACTCCAGTTCCTGGCCAAGCGGCGCACCGGGGAGATCAGCGGCCTGGCCGGCCGGGGCCTGGACGACGACGGGCTCCCGCCGGAACTGCTGCGGTTCGCCCTGTCCCTGCTGGAGGACGCGGCCCGGGAGAAGGACGGGCCGGAGGGGCAGAGCGGCGGCAACGATTCCGCCGTGAACCACCGCCCGGCGGGTCCGGCGGCGTAGCGTCTTGGTCATGTCCCTGCGGCAACTGCGGAAAGAGTGCGAGGCCGGGCTCGCCGACCTGCCCATCCCGGTTCCCTTCACGCTGGACCAGCTCGTCGCCAACATGGAGGAGGCGAGCGGGCGCACGATCCGGCTGCACGAGATGCCGGACCGCCTCGCCCGCGTCAACGCCGCCTGCGGGCTGCGTCTGAAGGCGGGCGGCACCAGCCTCGTCCTCTACCGCCGCAGGCCGACCGCCTACCAGACCCAGCACGTCATCCTGCACGAGCTGTGCCACGAGTGGTTCGACCACGGGACGACGCTCGACGCGGAACAGCTCCGCACGCTCCTCCCGGTCTTCGACACCTCGCTGATCGCCCGGATGATCTCCCCGGCCGCCGCCGCGTCGTTCGCCTCCGGCGGCGGCACCGTCCAGGCCCGCGCGCAGTACGCGACCCACGACGAACGTATGGCCGAATTCGGTGCCTCGTTGATCCCCCGGATGGCTCGGGATCTCACCACCGATGACATGGTGGGGCGGCTGGACAACTCCCTGTCCCGCCCGGTGGCCCACCGGCGGCGCGGCCTCTTCCCCGGAAAACGGTCCGGCGACGCCTGACACGTGCCACCGACCCACCCGCGGGCCCCACGCCCCGCGCTCCCGACCCCGAGGACGAACACCGCCGTGACCCCCCTCGATCTCGCCGGCTACCTGATAGCCGGCCTGATGACGGCCGTTGCCCTGTGGCGTATGCCCGCTGCCCTGTGGGGCGACGAGGAGGACCGCAGACGGCGGGCCCTGTGGGGCTGCTACGCCGGATTCGCCATCGCCCTGTGGACGAAGACCGAGGTGGTGCGCATCGGCCTCAACAACAGCGCGGTCACCGACCTCGCCGTCCTCATCAAGCACTACACCGCCACGGTGGCAATTCTGGCCATCCTCAGCTACATCGTGGCCATCTACGGCAGCTACCCCGAAGAGGGCGCGGTCCCCCGCCACGTACGGTTCGCGCGGCTCGTCCAGAAGCTGGCGGCCAAGGCCTCCGTCGCCACGCTGGTCCTGCTGACCGTCCTCTTCTTCACCGTCGTCGACCGCTCCGAGCCCTCGGACCGCTTCGTCTCCGACCACGCCGGGGAGTGGGGCGCCACGCTCTACATGAGCGTCTTCTACCTCTACCTCGGGGCCGCGTCCGCCGTGTGCGCCTTCCAGTGGGCGCTGGCCACCCTCGACACCCGGCGGCGCCATCTGCGCATCGGGCTCGGGATGATGACGTTCGCGATGTTCATCGGCGTCGGCTACACCGTCAGCCGCACCCTGTTCCTCTGGATCAGCGTGGTGGACGAGCCGAGCGAGGCGTTCGCCCTGCGGTTCGACCAGGTCACCGAGGCCGCGCAACTGGTGCTGTTCGCCTTCTTCGCCCTCGGCGCGTCCGTCCCCGCCTTCGCGGCCGGCGCCCGCCGGGCCCGGCTGTGGCGGGCCCAGGTCCGGCTGCACGCCCTCTGGTACGAGCTGATGGCCGCGTTCCCGGACCAGCCGTTCGACCCGCCCGCCCCGCTGGCCCGCGAGCTGACCCGCTTCAACGTCCCGGCCGACCTGCGGGTGGACCGCTGGGCCGCCGACATCGCGGACGCGGCCGAGAAACTGCGCCACTACGTGCCCGACGGGCTGCTCGACGCCGCCGGCAGGGCCGCCGCCCGCGACACGGACGACCCGCGCGGGACCGAGTCCCTCACCGACGCCTACTGGATCCGGGCCGCCCTGCTCGCGAAGGACTCCGGCGCGCCCGCCGGGGCAGCCGCGCCGGTCGCCGCCCAGCACGCGGCGGACCAGGACGGCGAGGTGGCCCGGCTGGTCCGGGTCGCCGCCGCCTACCGGACGGTCGACGAGGAGCGCGCCCGCGCCGTCCTCGCGGCCGCGACGGCCGACACCACCCGCACGACGGAGACGAGCGCATGAGCGGCACCACGACCGGCGAGGGGATCCCCACCGCCTCCGCCCGCACGGCCTCCGCGGCGCGCACCGTCACCGACGTCCTCCAGCCGCGCAACGTCCTGCTGGCGGGCATGCTCGGCATCGGCCTGGCGGCGGCGGGCGACTGGACGGGGCTGCTCTGGGGCTTCCTCGGGGCGCTCTGCGCCGGGCTGATCCCGGCGGGCTACATCGAGTGGGAGCGCGGGCGCGGGACCTGGGGCGACCGCCATGTGGTGGACCGCACCAAGCGGGCGCCGATCTTCTTCGTGATCCTGGGCTCGATCGGCGCCGGCTCGGTGGTGATGGTGCTGGGCAACGCGCCCACCGGCATCCTCGTCGCGATGCTCGGGCTGTGGGTGATGACGATCGGCCTGCTGGCCGTCAACACGGTGTGGAAGATCTCGGTCGACTCGGCGGTGGCCTCGGCGTCCGTCTCCCTCCTCGCCGTCGTGCACTCCCCCTGGTGGATCGCCGCGTACGCGGTGACGGCGGCGGTCTGCTGGTCCCGGGTCGCCCTCGGCTACCACACCGTCGCCCAGACCGTGGCGGGCGCGGGCCTGGGCGCCGCGACGACGGTGGCGTACGTGTTCGTCTGAGGGCGACCGGGGCGATGCACCGGGTCACGGTGCCCGGGTCACGGTGTGCCTGGGTCACGGTGCCCGAGTCAGGTCACGGTGTGCCCGGCCGGCGTCACCGGGCCGGCGTCACCGGGTCAGAGCGCCGCGCACTGGCCGGTGCGCGGTCCGCTCACCTCGCCCGCGCGCCCCGTGTCGTCCACGCCCGGCCGGTTGCCGGAGCACACCAGCGGGCCGGTGACCGTGTTGGCGGCGAACAGCACGCCGCCGGTGTTGCCGGTGAGCACGACGGGGCCGGCGACCGTGTTCGCGGTGCAGCCCGGACCCCCCACCCGTACGGAACCGGTCGTGCGGCTCACGGAGACCGGTCCTTCGACGCGTGAGCCGCAGAGGTGGACCGCCGCCGCCCGGTCGGCCTGGAGCGGGCCGTCCAGCGTGGAGCCGGTGACCACGAGCGCCGCTCCGGGGCGGACGACGACCGGACCCCGCTGGGCGGCGCGGTCCAGGCAGGTGACGCCGCTCGTGACGGTCAGCGGGCCGGTGCGGGGGCCGGTGACCGTACGGGTGCAGGCGGGGGCGGGCAGGACGCCGGCCTTGTAGCCGAGGGCCTCGGCGAGCTTGCCCGGCTTGGGATCGCTCAGCGGCCTGCCCAGCTTGGCGAACTCCCCGCCGGTCTCCTTCTTGCCGCCGTTCCACGCGTCGATCCGGCCGAGCTGGGCGGCGGTCCTCCCGTCGTCGACGACCGCGTCGGCGTCCAGGGCCGCCATCGACTTCGAGGCGCCCTTCACCAGGTCGAGGTACGGGCCCGGGGCCGTCAGGTCGTACGCCTTCGTGTCGTGCTCGCCGCGCAGCCACGCCCCCCAGGAGAACTCCAGGAACTCCGTGGCCCCGTCCGGGACCTCGTAACCGATGTCCCGGGTGAAGTAGACGAGGCTTCGGTACGGGTCGTCGCGGAAGTGCGTGATGCCCAGCCGGTCCGGCAACCGGTCGACGCCGAGCGGCCGGTTCTCCTCGTCGCGCAGCCACACCTTCCTCTGCTCGGTCATCCGCTGCCAGAAGGCCGGGGTGGACAGGGAGCTGAAGTTGTCGGTGACGCGGAGCCGGATGCGCAGGTCGGCGGAGCCGTCGGGGCCCTCCAGGAACGACGTCAGCGTGTGGTGCCCGTCGGTGAGGTACAGCCTGCCGCCGGGTCCGACCACGGCCGTCTTCATCGGGGCGATCGTCGCGGGGGTCTCCTGCCCGACCGGGACGGTGCAGGAGAAGCTCGACGGGTCGTCCAGGCGGGCGCCGGGACCGGCCGTGGCCGCCTCCTCCTGGCCGTTGGTCTCGCACCAGTCGTCGAACCGCTTGTTGACGTCGCCGGCCGCCTCGTCGCGGTCGCTGCCGTACCGGCCGAGCTTGTAGAAGACCTGGTCGAAGCCGAGTACGGCCTGCGTCGGGTGCAGTTCGCCGAGGCGGACGTCGATCAGGTCCCCCGGCTGCGCGCAGACGCGCGGCAGCGGCCCGCTCCCGGTGCACGGGTCCGCGGCGGCGGCTCCCGTGCCCGCACCGGCCACGACCGTGCCCGCCGCCAGCGCCCCGGCCAGCAGCAGCGCCCCGATCCTCGGCATCCGTGGACCCCGTGGCATCCGTGCCCCCGCCCTCGGTCTGTTCATGGACGTTCCCTCCCGCGTGATGGTCTTCCGCAGGGACGATCGCAAGGCGCGACGACCCCCGCGCGGACGTGGTGTGAACGAGAGATGGCGCCGGGACGCCACGGCGGGACGGGGACCGGCGCGGCCGACTCGCGGGCCGTCCCGTTTGCGGGGGCGGCGGACACCCGGTTACGTGTACGGGGAGGGCGGCCCGCGAACGGGACGGCCCGCAGGCTGGAGGTACTTCCGATGGCGAAGAACCGGTCCGCGCCCGCCAAGGGACTGCGCGGCAGCAAGGCCGGGCTCGTGCTGAGCCTGGGCAGCAGCGCGCTCGCGGTCATCAGGGCGTCCAAACAGGTCCGCCGGGCCAGGGGCTCGCACGACAAGCTGAACACCGCCGACGCGGTGGCGGGGCTGCTCCCGCTGATCACCTCGGCCGCCCTCGTCCTGCGTCAACTGCGCGGCCGGCGCCGGGAGGACCCGGAAGCGGCCTGAGCGCCGACCGGGCCTTCCAGGTCCTCCCGGAGCCGGCCCGAGGACCGCCGACCCTACGCGGCTCCGCCCGAAAGGCCGGAAATCGCCCCGTCGTCGATCACTGAAGCGGCTCCGCCCGGGGTACGACTGTGCCGTGCCGAACCCTTTCGAGATCACCGCGGCCCGTGCCGAGGACATCGTGACGCTGGGCGAGTGGGCCCACGAGGAGAGCTGGAACCCCGGTCTGCACGACGGCGGGGTGTTCTTCGCGACCGACCCCGGCGGCTTCCTCTTCGGCCGACTGGACGGCGAACCGGTCACCTCCGTGTCCGTCGTCCGCTACGGCAGCGACCACGGCTTCCTCGGCTTCTACCTGACCCGCCCCCACCTGCGCGGACAGGGCTACGGACTGCGGACCTGGCAGGCCGGCACGGCCCGGCTCGCCGGGCGCGTCGTCGGGCTGGACGGGGTGCCCGCGCAACAGGACAACTACCGCCGCTCCGGCTTCCGCACCTGCTGGAGCAACGCGCGGTACGAGGGGACGCCCCCGCCCCCCGGGGACGTCCCGCCGCCGCCGGGCACCGAACTGGTCGACGCCAGGAGCGTGCCGTTCGACCTGATCGCCGCCTACGACCGCCGGCACTTCCCGGCCGCCCGGGACACCTTCCTGGCCTCCTGGATCACCGCCCCGGGCCGCACGGCCCTGGCAGCGGTCCGGGACGGCCGGCTCCAGGGCCTCGCGGTGCTGCGGGCGTGCCGCGCCGCGTCCCGGATCGGCCCCCTGTACGCCGCGTCCCCCGCCGTGGCGGCGGCCCTGGTCGCCGCGCTCGCGGCCACCGCACCGGACACCCCGGTCGCGATCGACGTGCCCGACGTCAACCCGGCGGCGGTCCGGCTGGCGGAGGGGCTGGGCCTGACCCCGTCGTTCGACACGGCGCGGATGTACAGCGGACCGGAACCGGTCGTCGACCGGACCGGCCTGTACGGCATCACGAGCCTCGAACTGGGCTGACCGGTACGGCGGGCCGGCACGGCGAGGAGGTGCGGGACGGGCTCGGGCGGAAGGCCGGTCCGTCGATCGGCCGATCGGCCACTCGCTCACTCCGGAGGAGTCGGCCGCACCACCGGCGGGCCCTCGCGGATCCGGGAGGCCAGCACGGCGATGTCGTCCTCCGCGTCGTCGCCGAACCGGTCCAGCACCTGGTCCAGCAGGTCCTCCAGGCGCCCGCTCCGCGGGAGGGTCAGCGAGGCCAGCCGCCCCACGGACACGTCGATGTCCTCGCCCCGGCGCTCCACCAGGCCGTCGGTGTACATGAACAGCACGGTCCCGGGGCCGCAGGGCACGGACGCGGTCCGGTACCCGCCGAACCCGGTGCCGAGCGGCGGCCCCACCGGCACCTGCACGACCCGGGACCCGGCGGGGGCGGGGTCGATGAAGACCGGGGGCAGATGGCCCGCGCTGGCCACCTCGCACACCCCGCCGAACCGGTCGACGACGGCGAGCAGACAGGTCGCCGCCCGGTCCAGGCCCGACCGCTCCACCATGCCGTCGAGCTGTTCCAGGATCTGGTGGGGGTGCAGGTCGTCCCCGGCCAGCAGCCGCAGCAGCGAGCGGTACTGGCTCATGGCGACGGCAGCCTCCACTCCATGGCCCATCACGTCGCCCATCGCCTTGAGGTGCCGGCCGTCCTTGAGCGGTACGACGTCGAACCAGTCGCCGCCGACCAGGACGCCCTCGTCGGCGGGGAGGTAGCGGGTGGCGATCTCGACGTGCGGGTGCGGGCCCCAGGGCTCGGAGAGCAGGGAGCGCTGGAGTTCGCGGGCGATGCTGTGCTCGTGGTCGTAGCGGCGGGCGTGGTCGAGATCGACGCCCGCCCGGACGGCGAGTTCACGGGCGACGGCCACGTCCTGGTCGCTGAAGGCCGACGATCCCTCCGCCCGGACGAGGGTGAGCGCGCCGAGCGGCCGGCCGCGGGCGGTGAGCGGAACGACGAGCGCCTCGCGCAGCCCGAGCGCCCGGGACGCGGTGATCCGGTCCGCGGTGAGGACGCTGCGCCCGCTGCTGTGGTCCTCCCAGTGGTCGAGGACCGGCTCGTTCTCCGCCAGGCAGCGGGTCACCGCGGAGTCCGCCGCGAAGTCGACGTACTCCCCGGGGTGACCGAACCGCTGCACCTGCTCGTCGAGTTCGCCGCCGCCCCGCACCGCGGCCCGCCGGAGCCGTACGACGCCGGGCTCGGCGCGGCGTACGGAGTGCCCGACCTCCGCCGGGAACACGTCGATCGCCGCGACGTCGGCGAAGTCGGGCACCACGAACGCGGCCAGCTCCCGGCAGGTGGTGTCCATGTCGAGCGTCGTGCCGATCCGGACGGCGGCGGTGCTGAGGAGAGCGACGTGACCGCGGGCCTCCGCCAGCTCCTCGCGCTGGCGGGTGAGGTCGGTGATCTCGACGACGATCGCCATCAGACCGCACGCCGTCCCGTCGGAGTCCAGTCGGCTGTACGTGGCGCGCCAGAACCGCTGGTCCGCGCCGTCCACCCCCTCCGCCGCCCAGGTCTGCCCGTGGATCGTCTCCTCGCGGGGCTTCCCGTCGGCCAGGACCTCGCGCAGGGCGGAGGCCTGACCGCGTAGCCCGGGCAGCACCTGGGAGAACGTCCGCCCGATGTGGGAGCCGGCGGAGAGGCCGTTGAGCCGTTCGAGGGCCGGGTTGACGTAGGTGTAGCGGAGATCGTGGTCGAGGACCGCCACGGCGGCCGGGTTTCCGTCGAACAGGGACGCGACGGTCCTCGGGTCGAAGAAGGACGGCATGCCGTCGTCGCACGTGTCGGCCTGCAAGGGCATGCCTCCCGCCGTCGTCGGCTCTCCCGGTCCTCCATCGTCGGCCGCCCGTTCCCGTACCGCATCCGGAGCGCGGCCGGTCAGCGCGGGGCGCCCGTCCGGTCCCGGAACGGGCCGGGGCCGCGCCCGAGGTCGAGATCGGCGTCCAGGTCGAGGGTGCCCTCGGTGGCCTCGGCGGTGGGCGGCAGGGCGAGGGCCTCGCCTACCGGGCCCGGCAGACTGCCGGAACCGAGCAGTCCGGCGACCAGCACGGTGGTGAGCCGGTGCCAGGCCGCGGACCGGCGGATCATGGCGTGGTCGCCGCCCCGGACGGTGACCATGCAGCTACGGGCTCCGGCGCGACGGGCCCGCGCTGTGAGGGACTGGGTGGCCTGGGGGCTGGTCATCCGGTCCCGGTTGCTGTGGACGAGGACGACGTCACGGCCCGCGAGCTGGGTGACCGGGTCCCCCGGCGGACACCAGGGGGCGAGCCCGACGACGCCCCGCACCAGGGGGTGCCCGGCGGCGCGGAGGGCGGCGCGCGCACCCATGGAGTGGCCCAGGAGCACCACCGGCAGCTCCTCGCCCGCTTCCCTCCGCAGCGCGTCGAGAGCGGCCACGGCGTCGTGGAAGGGGTCCGCGCGGACGCCGTTCCAGCCCCGGTGGGCGTACCGCACCTGCCTCACGAGGACGTCCTCGCCGGCCGCGCGGGCGGTACGGACGACGGCCCGGACGAAGGGGCGCATGCGGACACCGGGCAGATTCAGCACCCCCGCAGGCGGGGGTTCCGTACCGGACTCGCGGCCCCCGTGCAGAACGAGAACCGCTGCCGACGGCGGTCGTTGGGCCACACGTACCTCCAGGTGCGGGTGCGGGGCGCGCTGCCCCTCCCCCGGTATTCGGCGCCGAGGCCGCTCCGGATGGGCGCGCGGGGTCAACGGATCGGAGGACCGTCATCGACGGGCCGACGGGCCTGCGGCCCGGCCGGGAGCCCGGTGCCCTCCACTGTACGGTCACGATCGCGGAACCATCGGTGCCCTCGGCACCATCCCCGTAGACGAAAGCGAAGGAGCCTCCCATGGCATCAGGCCCTCAACTCGGCAGCACCGCACCGGACTTCACCCTCCCCGGCGGAGCCCTGTCGGGCGACGCCTTCGAGCGAGCCGACTACCGGCTGTCGTCCGCACGCGGCCGGTCCGTGGTGCTGGCGTTCTATCCCGGCGACAACACCGCCGTCTGCACGAAGCAGTTGTGCTCGTACTCCTCGGGCATGGAGGCCTTCGAGGGCCTCGACGCCGACGTCTGGGGAGTCAGTCCACAGGGTGTGGACAGCCACGAGTCGTTCGCCCGCTCCTTCGGGCTGCGCATGCCGCTGCTGGCCGACGAGGGCCGGGAGACCGCCAGGGCGTACGGAGTCTCCGCCCCGGGCATCGGGGTGCGGCGGGCGGTCTTCCTCATCGGCCCGGACGGAGTCCTGCGCTGGAAGCACGTGGCCCTGCTCGGTGCGACGTTCCAGTCGCTCGCCACGCTCACGGACCGCCTGTCCGGCATCAAAGACGCATAAAGATTGCCGGGATCCGGCAGTGACCGAAGTAGGTGCTGTATGGAATCATCCAGTCAGATCGACGGAAAATGCCCGGGGGAAGTCAATAGCAGGGGCAACGGGGACACCAGGGGAGTGATCGCGTGACCATCTTTCTCGGTCTCGGCATTGCGGGGATCGTGCTGCTCGCGCTCTCCCTGATCTTCGGCGGGATCCTCGAAGGGCTCTTCGACGGTGTTCTCGACGGCCTCTTCGACGGACTGCTCTCGCTTCCGGTGATCGCCGGGTTCATCTCGATGCTCGGCTTCGGCGGAGCGATCGTGCTCGGCTCGACGGGTGCCGGAACGTTTCTGGCCACCGCGGTCGGCGTCGCCGCAGGCCTGGCGGCGGCCTGGCTCACCTGGAAACTCAGCCAGGCCCTGATGCGCGACCAGACGCACGCCACCCCGCGCGGCTCCGACCTGATCGGCAGCTCGGGGTCCGTCGTGACGGCCATCCCGGCCGAGGGTTACGGCGAGGTGCTGCTGCGACTGGGCGGCCAGCCCGTGAAGTACGCGGCCAAGTCGGCGGCTCCCGTCGCGCGCGGGACCGAGATCTGGGTGGAAGAGGCGCTGTCGACCACGTCGGTCGCGGTCCGCCCGGTGGAGCGCTGACCACGCGGCCACCGCGCCTCATCTCCGTATCCGCGGCCACGCACCCGCCCTGCACGCACCGCACGACACGCCTCACGCACCTCACGCACCTCACGCACCTACCGATTCCACCGATTCCACCGCACCGCCCAGCTCCACAACAATCTGCCGTCCCCCACGGGAGGCAGGGGGGACACATCACATGAGTCCAGTAGTCATCGCCGTCATCGGCATCGTCGTACTCCTCGTTCTGCTCGGCCTCGTCGTCATCACGCGCTACAAGGTCGCCGGGCCCAGCGAGGCGTTCATCATCACCGGCCGCCGGGGCAAGAAGTCGACGGATCCGGTCACCGGCCTCACCAGCATCGACAACAGCGGCCAGAAGGTCGTCGTGGGCGGCGGCGTCTTCGTCGTGCCGTTCGTCCAGCAGAAGTTCACCCTCGACCTGTCCAGCCGGCACATCCCGATCGCCGTGCGCGGCGCGGTGACGCTGCGCGGCGTCAAGTCGAACCTCGAAGGCGTCGCGATCGTCAAGGTCGGCGGCAGCGAGGACGCGATCCGCGCCGCGGCCCAGCGCTTCCTCCAGCAGCAGGACGGCATCGTCGGCTTCACCCAGGAAGTGCTCTCCGGAGCGCTCCGCGCGATCGTCGGCCGGATGTCGGTCGAGGACATCATCCGGGACCGGGCCGCGTTCGCCGGGCAGGTCGCGGAGGAGGCCGAGGCCAGCCTCTCCGGCCAGGGCCTGATCCTGGACGCCTTCCAGATCCAGGACATCACCACCGAGGGCTCCTACCTGGAGGACCTCGGCCGCCCGGAGGCCGCCCGCGCCAAGCAGGAGGCGGACATCGCCGAGGCCATCGCGAAGCGGGCCTCGGAGCAGGCCCGGCTGAAGGCGGCCGAGGAGATCGCCATCGCCGAGCGCACGTACTACCTGAAGCAGGCCGAGATCAAGGCCGAGACGGAAGCCGCCGCCGCCAAGGCCAACGCCGCCGGTCCGCTCGCCGAGGCCGCACGCCAGCAGGAAGTGCTCCAGGAGCAGGAGAAGGTCGCCGAGCGCCAGGCCGCACTGACCGACCGCGAGCTGGACACGAAGGTCCGTAAGCCCGCCGACGCCGCCCGCTACCAGGCCGAGCAGGAGGCGGAGGCCCGCCGCATCGCCCAGGTCAAGGAGGCCGAGGCGGACGCGGAGCGCTCGCGCCTGACCGGTCAGGGCGAGAAGCTGCACCGTTCGGCGCTGGCCGACGCGGTCCGCATCGAGGGTGAGGCGGACGCCGCGGCGATCGCCGCCAGGGGTGCGGCCGAGGCGGAGGCCATGCAGAAGAAGGCCGACGCGTTCGCGCGGTACGGCGACGCGGCCGTCCTCCAGATGCTGGTCGAGGTCCTCCCGAGCGTCGTGGCGAAGGCCTCCGAGCCGCTGAGCGCCATCGACAAGATGACGGTCATCTCCACGGACGGCGCGAGCCAGCTGGCCCGCACGGTCACCGACAACGTCGCGCAGGGCATGGAACTGCTCACCTCGACGACGGGCGTGGACATGGCGTCCCTCCTCCAGAACCTGAAGGGCCGCGTGGGCAGCGGTAGCACGGTGCCCGCTCCCGCCGCCGCGGACGCTCAGGAGACGGGCTCCGCGACCTCGAAGAACGGCGAGATCGAGATCAAGGGCTGACGGGCGCGGCCCTTACCCGGGGCTGAGCCGGTCCCCCGCCGCCCTCGCCCGTTATCCGTGCCCGTGCCCGGCAGCGACGTGTTCGCCGCCGGGCACGGGCACGTCCGCGTCCGCTTTCGGCCCCTCCGCCTGCCGGGCGGCGGCAGCGGCGGTGGCAGCGGCCAACCGCCCCCTCCACCCGCCGAGCTGCTCCTGCGCCTGCCAGTCATCGGCGTCGCCCCCGAGGTCGGCGATACGGTGCTCGGCCCAGCGGGAGTATCTGCGCACCCGGGATCCGAACCTCCTGCTGGCCGGGAACGGGCCGTACCTCGTCGACCGCGTCGACGGAAGCCTGCACTGGATCGGTGTCGTCTCCGCGGTGACCGACGCATGGGAGACGGACTACCGATCGCGCATACGCGGGCAGGTCACGCGCACCGCGGTGGACGAACTGCACGATGAGGTAAGGGCGGTGGCAGACGCGCGGGGGCGGGTTCACGCCATGCACATCCTGCGCGGCAGAGTGCCGGCGCTCTCCCACGCCCAGACCATCGAGTACGTGACGGCCCTGCGACGCGGCGACGCTCCGGCACACCTGGCAGAAATCGCCACCGGAGCACTGGTACCGCCGACCGACCCGTTCTACTCCGTGACGACCATCCGCGGAGCCGAGCACCACCGGCCACCCTGACCCACCGCCGGCGCTCATCCGGTGCTCGTTCGGTACTCCTGGCACGCATGGGCACGTGCCTCACCTGGTAGAAAGCCCGCCATGACGTACTACGCAGATCTGACTCCGTACACGTACCGGGGCCCCGAAGCCTCAGGCTTCTGGCGGGGCGTCCCGGTGCTGAACGTGGGCTGGCTCCGACGCGGCAAGAGGTACGCGCGGGGCGCTCCGCCACCGAGTCTGGCGGAGGCGCTGAAGCGCATGACCCGCACACACCGGGCGGAGCCGACACGTGGCTTCCACTTCTGCCCCTGGTGCGCCTCGCGGCTGTTCTCCCGGCGCCCGGACAGCCCCGGAGGAAGCGCTGAAATACGCGTGATGGGAAGTGGTGTCGCGTACGCGGCCCCCGAACTCATCGCCCACTATGTCGAAGCCCACGGCTACCTTCCGCCGACTGACTTCATCGAGGCGGTGTTGTCCTCCGAGGCTGTCTCCTGAGATCGGACATCAGGGAGCCGCGCAACGCCCTCTCGCAGGCGTCTCCCACGCGCTCGCCCGTACGACGGGAGGAGCGAGACCCCGCGCAGCTGATCGGGTCATGATCGGGTCAGAGCGCTATCGGTCGGTAGGCCAGTGCTCGGTCGACGATCTGCTCGGGGTCGGGGTCCGGGTCCGGACTCCAGTAGATGTAGTCGCTGACGTGCGGGCATGCGAGCCCGCGTTCCAGGGCGTCGAGGATCTCGTCCCCCTCCGCCTCCTCGGCACCGTCCAGCAGACGCCGCACGAGAGACAGCGCCTCCTCACGGCTCATCCTCCGGTGCGTCCCCGCGCTCATGCCGTCCGCGTCGGACGAGGGCCGCCCCGCCTCGTCGCCCGCGCTCCGCACGCCCCTCAGCACTCCCCCCGGTCCCGCCCCACCGCATACAGATGGCTGTCCCGGAACTGTTCCGCGCCCAGCGTCCGGCCCACCATGATGACCGCCGTCCGGATCACTCCCGCCGCCTTCACCTGTTCGGCGATCGAGTCCAGCGGGCCCCGCAGGATGATCTCGTCCGGGCGGGACGCCATCGCCACCACCGCCGTCGGGCAGTCCGCCCCGTAGTGCGGAAGCAGTTCGTCGACCACCCGGTCCACGTACCGCGCCGCCAGGTGCAGGACGATCAGGGCGCCGCTGCGGCCCAGGGTCGCCAGGTCCTCGCCCTCCGGCATCGCCGTGGCGCGCTGCGCGACACGGGTCAGGATGACCGTCTGGCCGACCGTCGGGACAGTCAGCTCGCGCTTCAACGCCGCTGCCGCCGCCGCGAACGCGGGCACGCCGGGGACCACTTCGTACGGGACGCCCGCCTCGTCCAGGCGCTTCATCTGTTCGTTCACCGCGCTGAACACCGACGGGTCGCCCGAGTGCAGCCGCGCCACGTCGTGGCCGTCCGCGTGGGCCCGCACCAGCTCGGCGGTGATCTGCTCGATGTCCAGATTCGCCGTGTCGATCAGGCGGGCGTCCTCCGGGCACTCGGCCAGCAGCTCCACCGGGACCAGGCTGCCCGCGTACAGGCAGACCGGGCTGGCGGCGAGGATCCGGGCGCCGCGCACCGTGATCAGGTCGGCCGCGCCGGGGCCCGCGCCGATGAAGTACACCGTCATGATCGATCTCCCTTGTGCGAACGTGCCCCGGAACCCGAGGACTTGACTGCCGACCACTGCGTCACGGGCATGGCCTGGCGCCAGCCGGTGAAGCCGCCGACCGGGACGGCGTGGGACACCGCCAGGCGCACCAGCTCGCCGCCGTGCGCCTTGTGCCGCTCGGCCAGCAGCGCCTCCGACTCCAGCGTCACCGTGTTCGCGACCAGCCGGCCCCCCGGCCGCAACGCCTCCCAGCACGCGTCGAGCAGGCCCGGCGCGGTCAGGCCGCCGCCGATGAACACCGCGTCCGGCGCCTCCAGTCCGGCCAGCGCTGCCGGGGCCGGGCCGGTGACGACCTCCAGGGCGGGGACTCCCAGGCGTTCCGCGTTACGGGTGATCCGCTCGGCCCGCACCGGATCCCGCTCCACGCTCACCGCCCGGCAGGACGGGTGTGCCCGCAGCCACTCGATCGCGATCGAGCCGGAGCCGCCGCCCACGTCCCAGAGCAGCTCTCCGGGCGCGGGCGCCAGCGCTCCCAGCGTGGCGGCCCGGATGTGGCGCTTGGTGAGCTGGCCGTCGTGTTCGTACGCCTCGTCCGGGAGGCCCGGTACCGTGCCCAGCCGCAGCGCTTCCGCCGACGCCCGGCAGTCGATCGCGACGACGTTCAGACGGTCTCCCGGGGGGTGCTCCCACGTCTCCGCGACGCCGTCCACGCAACCCTCGTCCTCGGCGCCCAGTTGTTCCAGCGCCCGCAGTCCGCTCGGACCGAAGCCGTGCGCCGTGAGCAGGGCGGCGACCGTCGCCGGAGTGCTCGCGTCCGCGCTCAGCACCAGCAGGCGCCGCCCCTCGTGCAGCGACGCCGCCAGGCGCGCCGCCGGGCGGCCCACCAGCGTCACGACCTCCGTGTCCTCCAGCGGCCAGCCGAGGCGCGCACAGGCGTACGAGACGGACGACGGGTGCGGCAGCACGTGCAGCCCCTCCGGGCCCAGCTCCTCCGCCAGCGCCCGCCCGATCCCGTAGAACATCGGGTCCCCGCTCGCCAGCACCGCGATCCGGCGCTCCCGGTGCTCGGCCAGCAGCCGGGGGACGGCGGGCCTCAGCGGGGACGGCCAGCTCACCCGGGCGCCGGCGCACTCCGGCGGGAGCAGGTCCAGCTGGCGCGCCCCGCCGATCAGCACCTCCGCTGCGCACAGCACCTCGCGTGCCGTACCGGACAGGCCGGGCCAGCCGTCCGCCCCGATCCCCACGACGGAGACGGGGTGCGGGAGAGCGGCAGGGGCGGAGACGGGGGCGGCAGGCACGGTCGGGACCTCGTTCGGCGCGGCAGGGAGGAGTCAGGGGGAGGGCCAGCAGGAGGAAGGGCGGGAGGAGGAAGGGCGGGAGGAGGAAGGGCGGCAAATGGCGCGGGGCAACGCTGCCGAACTCTACTGAACCTCGTGTTCCGCCCCCTCCAGCGGGTGAATCCGAAGAAACTCCGCGCGTGGTGTCGAGAACCCCGCACCGGCCCCGACGTCCCCTGTGTAAGAGGAAGAAGCAGCACCGAGCAAGCGACCGAACGAGCGAACAGGAGGCGACGGTCATGAAGTATCTGGTGATGGTCCAGGGCAGCCAGGCGGACTACGACGCGCAGACCGGCAAGGGGAACGCGGACAGCCCGGCCTGGGACAAGGAGGCCATGCAGGAGATGTTCGCCTACATGGGCAGCATCAACGACGACCTCGCCGAGTCGGGCGAGCTGGTCACCGGCTACGGGCTGCGGGAGCCCGCCTCGGGCCGGGCCGTCAGCCTCGACTCCGAAGGCCGTCCGGTGGTCTCGGACGGGCCGTACAGCGAGACGAAGGAGCTGCTCGCCGGGTTCTGGGTGCTCGACTGCGAGAGCCTGGAGAGGGTGACCGAGATCGCGGCCCGCGTGGCACGCTGTCCGCAGCCCGCCGGGGCGCCCGACTACCCGGTGCTCATCCGGCCCGTCGACGGCGGGATCGACGACTGACGCGACACCCGGGGACGCGGATGGATCGTACGGCCGACGTCATCATCGAGGACCTGCTGCGCCGCCACGCGCCGCAGGTCCTCGGCGCGCTCGTACGCCGGTACGGGCACTTCGACCCGGCCGAGGACTCCGTCCAGGAGGCCCTGATCGCGGCCGCCGAGCAGTGGCCGCGGGACGGGGTCCCCGACAATCCGCGCGGCTGGCTGATCCGGGTCGCCTCCCGCCGCCTCACCGACCGGCTCCGCAGCGACGAGGCCCGCCGCAGGCGGGAGGAGACGGCGGCGGCCCTCACCCCGGCGGACGCGTTCGTCACCCCGCCGCCCGGGGAAGGCCCCTCCGGCATGGGCCGGGCGCCCTCCGAGGACGACACGCTCACCCTGCTCTTCCTCTGCTGCCACCCCGCGCTCTCGCCCGCCGCCCAGATCGCGCTCACCCTCCGCGCGGTCGGCGGTCTCACCACGGCGGAGATCGCCCGCGCCCATCTCGTGCCGGAGGCGACGATGGCGCAGCGGATCAGCCGGGCCAAGCGGACGCTGCGCGGTACGCGGTTCCGGCGGCCGGACGCCCAGGACCTCGACCAGCGGCTCGGCGCCGCGCTCCAGGTCCTCTACCTGATCTTCAACGAGGGCTACACCGCCACCGCCGGCCCGGACCTGCACCGCACGGACCTGGCGCGCGAGGCGATCCGGCTGACCCGCGCCGTCCGCCGGCTGCTGCCCCACGAGGGGCGCGTGACCGGGCTGCTGGCGCTGATGGTCCTCACCGAGGCGCGCACCCCGGCGCGCACCGGGCCTGCCGGCGAGCTGATCCCGCTCGACGAACAGGACCGGGCGCTCTGGGACCGTACGGCCATCGCGGAAGGCACCGCGCTGGCCGAGGAGTCGCTCGCGCAGGGCCCGGCCGGCGACTACCAGCTCCAGGCCGCCGTCGCCGCCCTCCACGACGAGGCGGAGCGCGCAAAGGACACCGACTGGCCGCAGATCCTCGCCCTCTACGAAATCCTCGTGCGGCGCACCCCCGACCCCGCCGCCGCGTTGGGCCGGGCGGTCGCCGTGGCCATGGTGGACGGGCCCCGGGCGGGGCTGGCGGCGGTCGACGCCCTGGCCGGGACGGTGGAGCCGCACTTCCGCCTCGACGCCGTACGCGGGCATCTCCTGGAGCGGGCCGGGGAGCCGGCCGCCGCCCGCGCCGCCTACCGCGCCGCCGCCGACGGCACACTCAGCGAACCCGAGGCCCGCTACCTGCGCATGCGCGCGGACCGGCTGGAACCGTGACAAGCAGCGTTCTCAAGCCCGTGAGGACCGTTCACTCCCGCCTCCCGAAGAATTCGATCTCCGCGACCGCCGTCCGCCGGTCCTTCCCCGAGCCGTACGCGGACTCGACCGTGAGCCGGGCCTTGACCGTGTCGGAACCCCGTACGTCGAAGGTCTGCTGGCCCGCCTGGTCACGCAGTCGGATCGTCCGGTCGGTCTTCTCCCCGTCCTCCGACGTCAGCTCCACCGTGAGCCGCGCCGGGCGGCCCTGCGTCAGGAACTCGTTCTGGCGGGCCGACGTCCCGGAGAACACCACGATCTTCATCATCCGCACCGGCTGAGCGAAGTCGCACTCCAGGTGCTCCCCGACCCCTTCGCCGGTCTTCTCCGGTGCCCAGTAACGGTTGTTGAACCCGTCGAACGCCGCCGCCGCCGGGTGCCCGCCCGCCTCGCTGGAGCCCCGGCAGACAGCGGGCGGCACGGACTCCGGGGTTCCGGTCTCCTGTTTGGCGAAGCCGAACAGACCCGAGAGATGCGGCAGCGCGAACCAGACGCCCACCGCCAGCAGGATCAGCACGATGGGCAGCCCGACCCTCGGCCGCCGCCACCCGCGCCGGGGACGCGACCCCGCCACGCGCGCCTGCCGGGGCCGACGGCGCAGGATCCGCCGCCACCACGGCAGCCGGCCCTCCGGGACGGGCCCGGGGTCCAGGAGCAGGGCGCAGTGGACGCAGAGCGTGCGGCCCGGGGCGTTCTCCGTACGGCAGTTGGGGCAGACGACCGGCGTGCCGACGGGTTCCGTGCGGCGGGGCGGCCCGGTGGCGGTCCCCGCCCCGGTGTCCGGCCACGCGTCGGGACCGGGAGCCGGACCGGGCGGGCCGTCGCCCGGACGCCGGGGGGCCGCTGCCTGCGGTGGCGGCGGGGGTCCGGGGTGCGTCGCGGGCGCCGGGGGCTGCGGGGCCGTTACGGGCATGGGCGCGGGCGACGCCACGGGGGCGGGCCCGGGCGGCGTCACGAAGGGAGAGGCGGGTGGCTCCGCGGGGGCGGGCCGTGCTCCGGGACCGGGCGCGGGCCGTGCCCCCCGAACAGGCGGCGTTACGGGACCGGGCGCGGGCCGGCCGGAAGCGGGAGCGGGCCCGGCGGAAGCGGGCGTGGACGGGCTCGAAGCGGTCGGCCCGGCGGAAGCAGCAGGCCCGGCAGAAGCGGCAGGCCCGGCGGAAGCGGCAGGCCCGGCGGAAGCAGCGGAAGCAGCAGGTCCGTTCGGCGCAGGCGGGCCCGACGCGGTCGGTGCGGCAGTCTCGTTCCGCGCGGGCGAGCCCTCCCCCTCCCACCCCAGGAACGCCTCGCACGCCACGCAGAACTCCCGGCCCGGCGGGTTCCGGTGTCCGCACTCGTCGCAGATCACAGCAGCTCCAGGGTGAATCCGACGTGCGCCGGGACCTCCGCGCCGATCAGCTCCTCCAGCCGCACCCGGTCCGGCTGCCGCGCGCCGGGCCCGGACCGGTCACCGTCGACGCCCCCGCTGTCGCTGCCGTCTCCGCCGTCCCCTCCGTCCCTGCCGTCTCCGCCGTCCCCTCCGTCCCTGCCGTTCCCGCCGCCCCCGCCGTCCCCCGTCGTCCGGATCCGAACGGTCACCCAGGGCCGGCCCTGGCCCGGCAGCGGCGTGCCGGGTCCGGTCGACCAGGCGGTGCCGCCGCTCTCGACGATCTCCGGTTCCGTACCGGTCTCCAGCCGGAGCGCCTCCGCCAGGCCGCCCACCGTGCCGCGCCGGGCGTGCCGGGCGACCGCGCCGCGCACCGCCGCCCGGCGCAGCTCCGGCGGGCTGCCCCCGTGGAGGTCGGCGGCCACCCACTGGGCCAGCCAGTCGAGGAAGTCGTCGGGGGCGCTGCGCGGGTCCAGGTGCGCGGGCAGGTTGTCGATGGAGAGGAGGACCGGGGCGAGGACGTCGTCCAGGGCGGCCAGGAAGCGCTGGAGGAAGTCCTGTTCCAGGTAGACGGCGGGGAGCCGGTCGATCAGGGGGTGCGGGGTCGGGAGACCCGGGATTCCACCGCGCATCGGATCAGGCCCCCCTCACCCGGAGCTGGTGCTCGTAGCTGAAGACCAGCGCGTGCGGGTCCAGCGCGATCTTGGCCGTGGCGTCGGTGCGTTCGCCGGTGACCGGGTCGGCCCGGTACAGCCGGACGTCCTCCACCAGGTCGACCCCCGGCACCCGCTGGAGCACGGCGAACGCCTCCCCGGACTGGACGGGCCTGCCGAACGGCCAGCCGTCCCCGGCCGGCCCGCCGGTGAGCGGGTTGAAATACCCGTACAGCGCGGCCAGCGCGCTCATCCGGACCTTCTCCGCGACCGCCCCGCGCTCCGCCTGGACCAGGGCGACGACGGTGACGCCCTGGTAGAACGGCGGCTCGACGACCAGCCGGGCCCCGATCGGCCGCCGGGCGTCCAGGTGCCCGGCGATCAGGGCGAGCGTGTTCGCGGGCGGGATCAGCTCGTCGAACGCGATCCGGCCCTGCTCGTCGCCGCTCCCGGCGGGGACGACGAGCAGCCGCACCCCGCCCGCGTCGGACGCCTCCGCGCCGTCCTGCGTACCGGCCCTGATGCAGTGGACCCGGGCCGCGTCCGGGGCGATCTCCCGGGCGAGGAGTTCGTAGTCGTGCGGGACGACCGCCCGGTGCAGGGTGCGCAGGGTCATGGGCCCGCGCACCCGTGCGCTGTCGACGCTCTCGCCGTCCACGCCCCCGAGCGCCGGGCGGCGGTTCTCGACCCGGGCGACGTACGGGATGGCGCTGCGCAGGACGCGGAGCGTGGAGCGGGCGACGTTGCCGCGCAGCCCGCCGCCCCTGCGGTAGGAGCGGACCCGGACGGTGGCGCCCTTGACCGGGACCCGGCCGTAATGGCGTACGGAGCCGTCCCGTTCGCGTACGGCGGGGCCGAACTCGACGCGTCCCGCGTTCGGGTCGAGCGTGATGTGCCGGTCCTCGGGGCCGGAGTGCGCGAAGTCGTCGACCCGGGTCCAGCGGGTGACGTCCGATCCGGCGGCGGCGTCGGGCGCGGCCGGGTCGGTCACCTCGACCACGAACTCCCCCGGCACCACCGGCGGCCTGGCCAGCCGGAACACCTGCCCGGGGACGCCTTCCGCCTGGCCCAGCACCTCGTCGGTGACCGTCTCGGCGTGCTCGGCGGCGACGGTCGCGCCGATGGTGAACGCGGTGATGCCGCGCACGACGGGCGGGGCCATGTACGTCGGCTGGCCCGGCTCCGCCTCGATCAGCCGGCAGCGCAGCCAGCCCCCGGTGCGGCGGACGACGGCCGCCGGGACATGGGTGCGCGGGAGGTGGAGGATCAGCTCGCCGGACCGGTTGAAGCCGCCGGTGTCGTCCTTCTCCACCTCGCAGACCGCCCAGCTCGCCCCGTCCCAGGCCTCCCAGAGGATCGGCGGCCGGGCCGGGTCGACGCCGACACCGTCCACCGTGCAGTCCAGCCGGAGCGCCAGTACGCCTGCGGGCACGGCGGCCGACAGGCCGACGTACAGGCAGTCGCCGGGAGCGGGCGTGGCCCCGAAGACCGGCACGTCCCGGCCGAGCGTCAGCTCCTCGGTCCGGTCCACGGCCTCCCCGGGCGAGGGCCAGGTGGCCAGGTGGGCGAAGGCGCACGGGACGATGGAGAGCGGCTCGGAGGTGGTGAAGACGACCGCCTCCTCCGTCTCCGTACGGACGGTGGCGACCTCCGTGCCGACGCGCACCAGCACCGGTTCGGGGCGGGGTGCGGAGAGCCGGAACGTCACCTCGGTGTGGGCGGCCGTCGGCGGGTGGAGCTGTACCCCGATCAGGTCGAGGAAGGTCAGATAGCTCTTCTCCGGAACCCGGTTCACCCGGTAGACGAGCTGGTCGACCATGGTCGCGAACGCCTCGATCAGCGTCACGCCGGGGTCGGAGACGTTGTGGTCGGTCCACTCCGGGCAGCGCTGCTGCACCAGGCGCTTCGCCTCGTCGACCAGGCCCTGGAAGGTGCGGTCGTCCAGATGCGGGCTGGGCAGGGTCACGCCCTCGCCTCCTCTACGTACGAGCCTTCGTGTGCGCCTTCGTGCGGGCCTTCGTGCGGGCCTTCGTGCGGGCCTTCGTGCGGGCCTTCGTGCGGACCGGGCAGGGTCACGCGCCCGCCTCCTCGGTGTCGGCCGATGCCCCGGCGGACTCGGCGGACTCGGCGTGCTGCGGGATCACGTAGAACGGGAAGACGAGGTTGCGGGGGTCGTTCGCGCCGCGCACGGTGTAGCCGATGTCGATGTAGAGGACGCCGTTGTCCGCCTCGTCGAACCGGACGACGACCTCGGTCACCTCGATCCGGGGCTCCCACCGCTCCAGCGCGAGCCGCACCTCGTACGCGAGCTGCCCGGCGGTCCCCGCGTCCGCCGGGGCGAACACGTAGTCGTTGACCGCGCAGCCGAACTCCGGCCGCATGGGCCGCTCCCCCGGCGAGGTCGCCAGGATCAGCCGGATCGACTCCTCCAGCTCGTGCTCGCCGCGCACCAGGGCGATGGAACCGGTGGCGTCCGTGCGCGGCGGGAACGCCCAGCCCGCGCCGATGAACTGCTGTCCCATGGTCCGGATCACCCGCCGATCAGTACGGTCGGGCAGCCGGAGAGCACCGGCGAGCCGCAGCCCGCCAGGTCCCCGACACGGGCGGCCGGCCGCCCGCCGATGAACACCGTCGAGCTGCCGGGCGGTGCGAGGACCGTCGGCGGATGGGCGGCGGGGGAGGAGCACAGGTGGGCGGTCCCGACGGTGGCGGCGGGCTTCCCGCCGATGAGCACCGACAGGACTCCGGGCGGCCCGACCGTGCCGGGATGGCCCGTGGGGTCGCCGACCCGGGCCGCCGGAGCGGCTGTTGTGTCGGACATGCTGTGCACTCCTCCCGCACGCGACGAATGACGTACTGTCAATTCAGTTTCACCATGGGCGCGTTGACCTTCACCGAGCCCCCGCTCCTGATCTCCGTGCCGCGGCTGCCGTCGACCGTGACCTCGCCGCCCCGCACCTCCACCGGGCCCTGCGCCGCGAGGCCGACCTTTCCGGTGCCGCCGTCCACGGAGACGCCCTTCCGCGCGGTCAACGTGACGCTCTCACCGGTCAGTTCGAGCGTCCCTCTGCCCGCGTCCAGGGCGACGCCGTCGCCCGCCCGGATGGAGACCTGCTCCTTGGCCTCGATGGTCACGCTGCCGTCGCTGCCGATGACGATGGCGGTGCCCTTGCGGTCGAGGTCGATGGTGAGCTTGCCGTCACCGGTACGGAGCCGGACGCCCTGCGGTCCGTTCGCCGCGTCCAGCAGCTCCAGCTGGTTTCCGCTCTTCGAAGCGAAGGCACGGCGGTTCACCGCGCCGGTGGTGGGATCGACGAGTTCCTCCCCGCCTCCCGAGCCTCCCGCACCTCCCGCACCTCCCGAGCCCACAGCCGCAGCCGCACCGGGAGCACCAGCGGCACCGGAGGCACCGGGCGCGCCAGGGGCTCCGGAGCCGCCGGGCGCACCGGCGGACGCTCC
Organism: Streptomyces sp. NBC_01116; assembly: GCF_041435495.1. NCBI lineage: Bacteria > Bacillati > Actinomycetota > Actinomycetes > Kitasatosporales > Streptomycetaceae > Streptomyces > Streptomyces sp. NBC_01116. The sequence continues at coordinate 4,460,592 of NZ_CP108644.1, read as the reverse complement.
ACCGCCCCCGCCCCCCGGCCGGTCCACCCCGTTGTACAGCCCCGCCAGGACGTACGGCCGGTCCAGATGCCCGTGCTCGAAGCCGACCAGCACCTCGTCTCCCACCTCCGGGATGAACGCCTCGCCGCCCCCCGTGCCGCCGGACTGCGCCGTGCGCGCCCAGTCGCTCGCGTACTCGTCGGACAGCCACGGGAACCGCACCTTGACCCGCCCGGACCCCTCCGGATCCTGCGTGTCCGTCACCGTCCCGCTGACCAGCCCCGCGCACCGCGAACCGCCCGCCGCCGCCGGGGAGCCGCCCGTCAGCCCGAAGAGCGACCGCTCCTGCTGCCCCGACACGGTGATCCAGGTCTCGTACCCGCGTACGGCGTCGAAGACATGGCGCGAGGTCGTCACCGTGTACCGGCCCTCGAACGGCGCGCCCACCGCGTTCAGCGCCACCGCACTGCCCGCCCGCACCTCCGGGTTGCCCCGGATCACCGCCTCCAGCTCCGCGAACGACCCGGCGATCCGCTCCGCCAGCGCCTTCGCCGCCTGGTCGACCTCGGCCTGCGCCCCGTACGCCGCGTCGGTCACCACGAACCGGGCCTCGCCGAACGGGGCCGACACCTCCGCCGCCGTCACCCCCAGCTCCAGCGTCGGGGACGTGCCCGCCGGGGCCCGGCCCACCAGCGGCTGCTTCGCCCGCACGTCCCAGCCGCGCACCTCCACCTCGGAGACCTGCTCGGCGGCCGACACCCCGGCCCGGCAGCGCAGCAGATTGCTGCCCAGCTCCAGGACCAGCGGGTCGCGGTCGGCGCGCGCCGAGGCGTCGGGCGCGCCGCCCGCCTCCGCCGGCTTCGTGATGTGCAGCTGCCCGTCCCGTACGTACGCCTGCGCGCCCGCCTCCTCCGCGAGGCCGCGCACGAACTCCCAGTCGGTGATGTTGGGTTGGGCGATGTGCTCCAGGACGGGCCCGGCGATGTCGACCGGGCCCGGCTTCAGCCCGGCGCGCTGGGCGACCTGGCCGCAGATGTCGGCGAGGGTCATGTTCTGGTAGCTGGCCACCCGGCGGCCCCGGAACAGCCGGTGCGACTCGTCGAGCCCCCGGACGACGGTGAACGTGCCGGACTCGTCGAGCTCCACCTCCAGCGCGGTGACGACTCCCTCCAGCAGCGGCTTCGGCTCGGTGCCGCCGCCCGCGCGGGCCAGCAGCCGGGCCTCGGTGCCGATCTTCAGCCCGGCCTGCTCCAGCAGCACCCGGTCGGGGTCCCGGAACCGCAGCAGGAACAGGTCGGGGAGCGTACGGCTGTCGTCGACATAGCCCTCGACCAGCGTGTTCACGAACTTCGCGGGCAGCGGCGTACCGCCGAACTCCACCGTCAGCGCCGTGGAAACCCCCTGCTGCGCCATCAGCCCCGCCCCCTGCCGCGCCCGGCCCCGGAGGCGTCCCGACCCGAGGTGTCCCTGAGCCGCGCCAGCTCGTCCAGGGCCGGCAGCAGGAGCTGGGTGCCGGGCGCGAGCCGCATCGGGTCGTCGATCCCGTTCGCCTCGGCGATCACCCGCCAGGCCCCGGGGTCCCCGTACTCCCGGTGGGCGAGCGAGGGCAGCGAGTCGCCCGAGCCGACGCGGTGGACGCGCCGGGCGGCCAGGGCGCCCGAGGTCGGGTTCTGGCCGGGCGTCTCGCCGCTGATCTCCTCCATGGTGACCTGGCAGACCGCCCGGATCGGCACCCCCGACGTGGTGAACAGCGTGTACTTGGCGGCGACTTGGCTCACGTAACCGGGGAATCCCGTCAGCCCGCCCCAGTGGAAGACGACCCACGGCGGCGACGACCGCTGCTGCTGCCGGGTCTCGTCCGTCGGTACGCAGCACGCGAAGAGCTGCTCCACCGAGGTGACGACCCGGGTGTCCTGGGTGTCACTGGCGTCGAAGAACATCTCGACGGTGAGCTTGCTGGGCTGCGATCCCTGGTACTCCGGCGGGCCCGAACTCTTCGCGCCCTTCGCCGGACTCCGCTTCCAGGAAGCCGCCTTGGTCAGGCTCAGCTCCTTGGGGTTGAACTGGAAGTCGATCCGCCCGCACGGCCCGCCGGGCGTCAGCCCGCCCCCGGTCGGCGGGGTCCGCAGCTCCAGGTAGGCGTGCTCCAGCTTGGGCCGTGCCGAGCCGCCCTTCGCCGCCGAGGCCACCCCCGACGTACCGGCCGCGCTGAACGCGATGGGACCCGCACCGCTCATCGCCCTCAGCCCTCCATCACGTAACCGTGGTGCGCGATCTCGATGGTCTCCATCGCGACCTTGGGCGACTCGGGCGTGAACGAGGGCCCGGTCCACCGCACGGGCACGACCTCCAGCAGTCCCCACTGGGCGACCTTCTGCCCGTCCCCGGTCCGCGCCTCGATGTGCGCGGTCTTCCGGCTGAACCCGGTGGTCATCGTGGCGAACCAGCGCGCCACCTTCTCCGTCTCCCGGGTGAGCGGCCGGGACAGCTTCACGTTGCTGTACTTCAGCCGGGTCGGCAGCTGCCACAGATGCCCGTTGTTGCCGCCCTCCTCCCGGGTTTCGAGGACCACTTCGCAGCCGAGGCCCTCGCACGTGTTGAACGACCCGAGCTCGATGTCGTCGATGGTCACGACGAAGCAGACGCTGACGGCGGGGTCGCTGTCCTGGGCGGTGGCCATGACACGTACCTCTCAGTTCGGTCGGGCAGCCGATCGATCAGGCTTGGTCCGAGCTTCGACTCGGCTTTCAGTGGCGGGTGTTGATGAGATGGCCGGCGCGTTCGCGTTCCAGCCGGAGATCGTTCTTCAGGAGCCGGCTCAGCGGGGCGTACAGGGCCCGGACCAGCTCGTCCGTGACGGCGGGAGCACCCTTGCCGTCCTTCGGAGCAGCCCCGGCTCCGCCTCCCGACTCCGTCACGGGGCCGGGCCCGGCCTCCACGCCGCCCTCCGGTTCCGTTACGGGGTCGGGCTCGGGAGGCGGCGGTTCCTCGACGGACTCGGCCACCTCGGAGTCCCGCTGGACGACCGGCCGCGAGGTTCCGGAGAACGGCGCGCCCCCGAAGACGACACTGCCGTCGGCCATCCGCTGCGCCACCCCGGCCGCCACCGCCACGGAACCGGCCGAGGGCAGCCGACGCCCACTGCCGGAACCCGGCAGGGAACGCGCCACCGAGGCCGGCACCGGAGGCTCTCCGGCGGCCCGACGCTGGAGGGACGCGAAGGGCGGTCCGGCGGGGGCGGACAACGAAGGCGCGGGCCCCACGGAGACACCGGGCCCGGCCACCTGCCCCCCGCCCTCCGCCCCGATCCACCGGACCGGCACCCCTTCGGGGGGCGGGGCTGACGACCCGCCGGGCTCCGACGCGGGCCCGGAAACCGGCGCGGCTGCACGCTGTACGTCGACGTTCCGCGGAACCAGGGGCCGGTCACCCAGGAGGGGGGCGATGGGGCCGCTGTCAGCCGGGGCGGGAGGCGCGGGAGGCTCGGGAGGCGCGGACGACGGACCGGAGGGGGCGGGCGGACCGGCCGACCTCTGGAGGGAACTTCCGGCATCCCCGGCACCTCCGCCCCCCTCGGCCCCACCCGCACCGCCCACCAAGCCCGCATCACCGGCACTGCCCACACCGCTCACATCACTCACAGAGGCAGGCGCCCCCACTCCAAGATCATCGGGACGGCTCGGGAACACCTCCCCCACCAGCGGATCGTCACCGAGCAAGGGAGCAGTGGGCTGGTCCGCGCCTCCCGGCGACACGGCCTCGGACGGGCCGGGCGCAGCAGGGGCAGCAGGCGGCACCTGACTCCCGGCGGCTTCCGGGCTGGAGGCGGCCCGTCGCTGGGCGGTCGGCGGCAGACCGGGCAGGGGCGCACCGAGCCCGGGCGCCCGCCGGGGCCGTTCCCCCGCCGGAGGCACCGAAGCCCGCTGAACGCCGACACCGCCGGAGGCCGGGGCGGGCGGCAGGTCGGACGGCGGGGCGGACGATGGGTCGGACGACGGAACCGGAGGCGCGGGCTCCGCCGCGACGGACCGCTCACCCACCAGGCGCCGCACGGGCAACTCCTCCTCGCCCCCGGGGCCGCTCTCCGCCCCGGGGGCGGACGTCATGGCCGAGTGCTCACCGCCATACAGACGCTGTACGGGTACGGGCGGGGGCGCGGATAGGGGCGCGGAAACGACCCCCGGCACGGCCTCGGGCCCGCCCACCCGCCCGAAGTGGGTCACCGCGCCCCGCACCGGCATGTCCACGGACCGCTGAGCAGCGACCGACGACGGCACCGGCGCGGACTCCGCCACACCGACCCCGCGCACCAGCCCGGCCGGGGCATCGGGGCTCACCAGGTGCCCGAGCGGAGTCCCGAGGGCCGTGTCCTGGCGGGTGGTGAGCGACGCCTCGAACTCCGCCGGCCCCACCGTCAGTCGCTGCCCGGACACCACCCGCTGGATCGGCTCCAGCCGGTTCAGGTCAACCCGTTCGCCACGATCGGCCACAGGCACGGGCGCAGGGGCGAGGGCGGGCGCATCGCCGGAGCGGTCAGCACCGCGGCCGCCTCGCAGCCAGGACATCAACCCCATGAGCTCCTCGTCCTCCCCTGCGCGGTGTATCCCGCCCGGCCGTCGGGCAGGGCCTCAGTGCCCGTTGAGGCGGGCGACCTGCGCGACGAACTTCAGGCGTTCCGGGTGTTCCAGGTCCAGCAGATCGTCCAGCTGCCAGTGGAAGTGGTAGGCGAGGTACGCGACCTCCTCGTAGAGCAGGTCGGCCGCGTACGTCACGATTCCCCCAGGCGGCCACCGGCGAGATTCACCGCGAACTCCTCGTCGCAGGATGGGCAGGTGACGGCGGCGCGGGTATGGCCCTCGGCGTTGATCCGGCGGTAGAAGTCCTGGAGGAAGGCCAGGTCGGAGGCGAACAGGTCCTCGATGACACCGGGATGGATGTCCTCGACCGTGCCGATGCGCGTCACGACCCGGGAGATGAGGACCACCGACAGATAGGCGGAGTTCTCCCTGACCCGGTCGTCCCGCAGGGGGACGAGTTCGTCGCGAGCGGTGGCGAGGCGCATCACGCCGGTGCGGTGGACCGCACCCGTCTCGTCGACGTAACCACGGGGCAGTTCGAACCCGAACTCCGTGCGCAAGGGCTCCCGCTGAACCGTCGAGCCGCCCCGTGTCCCGGCCGTGGCCTCGACCTGCTCCGGGCTCTGGAACTGGACCGAGCGGCGCATCAGTCGAGTTCCATGGCCTCGTAGGTGATCGCCAGCTTCTCGGTCAGCACCGAGGTGTCGCCGGCCTTGAGGGTGCCGATCTCCAGGGACTTCGGCCAGGCGTTGATGAGCTTGTACCGCTTGATCGGCAGGCCCTCGTAGTCGTAGACGATGACGGCGCCGTTACGGCGGGCGTTCGTCATGCGGCCGAACCGCGAGTCCTTGATCCACCGCTCGAAGCTGTTGTCCTCGGTGAGCCCGCGCGTCACGGTGACCTCACCGGCCTTGGGGCGGCCGGGCAGCTTCTTGATGGCGTACTTGCCGTCGAAGGTGTTCTGCTTCAGCTCGATGACGTCCTGCTCCATCTTCAGACCGCTGACCTCGGTGATCTGCTTGATGATGACGCTGTCGAATTCGAGGCCGAAGGAATGCCCGACGGAACTGTCGAGATCGGGAAGTGGCACAGCGGACTCCTTACGCCGGACTCAGGAACGGGCTGTCAGCGGCCGACGGGGGCGGCGGCCGGTCATTCGTCGACACCACCGCTGCCGCCGGTCAGCTGGGAGAGCCGGAACACCACGAACTCGGCCGGTTTGACGGGGGCGACCCCGATCTCGCAGATGACCTGCCCCGCGTCGATGCTCTCCGGCGGGTTCGTCTCGCGGTCGCACTTCACGTAGAACGCCTCCTCGGGGGTCAGCCCGAACAGCGATCCCTTGCGCCACTCGTTGACGAGGAACGCCGAGACGGTGCGCCGGACACGGGCCCACAGGGCGTCGTCGTTCGGCTCGAAGACGACCCACTGCGTACCGGCGAGGATCGACTCCTCCAGGTAGTTGAAGAGCCGCCGGACGTTCAGATACCGCCAGGCGGGGTCGGACGCCAGCGTCCGCGCGCCCCACACCCGGATGCCCCGGCCGGGGAAGGCGCGGATGCAGTTCAGCCCGATCGGGTTGAGGAGGTCGTGCTCGCCCTTGGTGAGCTGGGTCGCCAGCGCGACGGCTCCCCGGACGACCTCGTTCGCCGGGGCCTTGTGCACCCCGCGCGTGTCGTCGTTGCGCGCCCAGACCCCGGCGATGTGCCCGCTGGGCGGTACGAGGGTGGCGCGGCCGGACGCGGGGTCGGCGACGCTGATCCAGGGGTAGTAGAGCGTGGCGTACTTGGAGTCGAAGTTGGCCTGCCCGGTGCGCCAGCCGCGGATCTGCTGCGGGGTGAGCCCGGGCGGCGGGTCGAGGATGGCCACCCGGTCGCCCATCAGCTCGCAGTGGGTGATCAGCCCCTGCTGGACGGCGATGACCGACTCCAGGTCCAGCAGCCCGCGTTCGTACGCGCTCATCAGGTCGGGCACGGCGATCATGGTGACCTCGTCGACCGCTTCGAGGCCGCCGAGCCCCGTACGGCGGTCGGCGTCGCCGACGTACACCTCGGGGGCCATCGCTCCGGAGCTGCCGGCGGCGGGGGCGGCCGGAGCGAGGACCACCGTCTGCGGCGCGGGCGGGGCGGGGGCGGCGCCGCGCCCCGACTCCCGTACCTCGATCAGCTCGGACGTGGCGTTGACGCGGGTGGCGACGTTGTCCTTGCTGCGCTTGGTGGTGACGGAGGGGTACGTCTCCACGACCTGTCCGTCGCGCTTCACGAGGAACCGGAAGACGTCGGCGGGCGGATCGTCGCTCTCGACCGGGGCGACCTCCACGCTGATCTCGCCGCTCACCCCCGGCCGGGGCCGTACGGCGTAGGGCCCGACCGGGACCTCGGCGCCGACGGGCAGCTCGCCGGTCCCACGGGCTTCCCCGGTGTCGCCCGCCTCGGCCCCGTCGGCCCCGATGTGAGCCGCCGTCGTGCCGTCGTCGACGCGCACGACGTAACAGACCCCGCCACCGTTGGCGAAGAAGCCGTAGACGGAGGAGGCGAGGTAGGTGCCGTCGACGAAGTCGCCGAACGTGGCGACGAACTGGCTCCAGTTGGTGATCAGCGTCGCCTCGTCGAACGGGCCCTTCTGGGCGAATCCGACGAAGGCGGCGACCGAGGTGCCCACCCCTTCGATCGGCCGGGATCCGGACTCGACCTCTTCGACGTAGACGCCGGGGGACAGGTACGACGGCATAAGGGCCTCTCCTCGACACACTCCTGAACGCACTGCCTGAACGCACTGCCGAAACGCACGGCTCGACCGGGTGACGCGGGCCATTCTCGTCACGGGGGCGATCACCGGGAACGGACGGTCGGCCGCCCCGCCGCGCATCGAGGGCTGCCCGATGAGGCAACACGACCGCGCCGCGGGTGCCGCCCCGCCCTGCCCCGTACGCGGCACGCGCGCGCTGCGTACGTCCCCGGCTCCCCCGGCACGGTGGCAGCCACCACGCATGCACCACATCCGGGCGGCCTCCTGGCCGGCGGGAGCGGGAGAGGCGGGAGGGTCGGCGGATGAAGGCGGTTCCGGAGAAGCCTTCCGCCACGCCACCACGTCACGACGCCGTACGCACAGCGGACCTGGACGCGGTGCACGCCCCGCACCTCGATGCCGTACGCACCCCGGACTTCGACGCCGTACACGCCCCGAACCTCGACGCCGCACACGCCGCGGGTCACGGGGCGGCCCTCGAAATCTCCCGCTCGGAAGCGCCGCGTACGGAGCGTGCCCCCGCGGCCCCGCGCCCCGACCGCCGCTCCATCCAACGGCTGCAACGCATGGCGGGGAACGGGGCGGTGTCGCGACTGGTCGCCCAGCGCTACACCTCGCCGGTGAAGACGCCGCCGGCGCAGTCGGCCCGCTTCCGCACCATGAAGGCGGATGTGGCGGGGAAGAAGACCCGGCTCGCAGCGCACGCCCCGGCGGCGGCGGAGTCGAAGGCCTCGCAGGACGCGGCGGTGGCCCCGCCGGACGACAAGGAGGCCCAGGGCAAGGCGGCGAATGCCGAGAAGATGAACGCGGCGAAGCCCGGGGAGTTCGACAAGAAGGCGTTCATCGACGCGGTGAACAAGGCGATCGACTCCCAGGCCCCCAAGAACCTCGACGAAGCCGACAAGTTCGCCAAGTCCGGCAAGGCGGACCAGGTCAAGGCCGAGGTCGACGGCAAGGTCACCGACGGCAAGGAGACCTCCGCCAAGGACATCGACACCGCCACCAAGGCCCCGCCCGACACCTCGGCCGCCAAGGACAAGGAGGTCACCCCGCTCTCCCCCGACCAGGCTCCCGGCAATCCGGGCGCACCGTCCGCCCCGGACGCGGTGCCCGAGAAGCAGCCCGCGGCCGTCACGGACTTCTCCGAGGGGCCGGCCGAGAACGACAAGGCGATGGCGGACGCCGAGGTCACCGAGGAACAGCTGGCCAAGGGCAACGAACCGGAGTTCACCGAGGCGCTGTCGGCGAAGAAGACCTCCGAGGCGGACGCGGCGAAGGCCCCCGCGAAGGGAAAGGCGGCGGAGGACCAGCAGCTCTCCACCGCCAAGGAGAACGCGGCCGCGTCCGGAGCCCAGGCGATGGCGGGACTCACCGCGACCCGGGCCAGCGCCGGCAAACAGGTGGACGGCGGCAAGAACGACACGAAGTCGAAGGACGAGAAGAAGCGCGCCGAGGTCACCGCGAAACTCCAGAAGGTCTACGACGGCACGAAGAAGGACGTCGAGGACACCCTGTCCGGCCTGGACAAGAAGGTGGACTCGGCGTTCACGTCGGGCGAGAAGTCAGCGCGGGACGCGTTCACGGCCGACCACAAGAGCCGGATGAAGAAGTACAAGGACAAGCGGTACTCGGGCCTCATGGGCAAGGGCCGCTGGATCAAGGACAAATTCGCCGGCCTGCCGAAAGCGGCGAACGACCTGTACCAGGAGTCCCGCAAGCTCTACGTCTCCCGCATGCAGACGGTCATCTCCTCGGTCGCGGACATCATCGGCGCCGAACTCGGCAGGGCGAAGGCCCGCATAGCCAAGGGCCGCACGGAGCTGAAGGCCGAGGTCGACAGACTCCCCGCCGACCTGAAGCAGTTCGGCGAAGAGGCGGCGAAGGACTTCGCGGGCAAGTTCGACGACCTGGAAGCCACGGTCGACGAGAAGTCGGAACAGCTCGTCCAGGACCTGGCCCAGAAGTACACCGCCGCCCTCAACAAGATCGACGAGGAGATCAAGAAGCTCCAGGAGGCCAACAAGGGCCTGATCGACAAGGCGAAGGACGCCATCGTCGGAGCCATCAAGACGATCAACGAGCTGAAGAACCTGCTATTGGGCATCCTCGCCAAGGCCGCCTCCGCGATCATGAAGATCATCAAGGACCCGATCGGCTTCCTGGGCAACCTGGTGAAAGCGGTCGGCGCGGGCCTGAACCTCTTCATCACGAACATCGCCGACCACCTGAAGACCGGCGTCGTCTCCTGGCTCCTGGGCACCGCGGTCAAGGCGGGCCTGGACCTCCCGGCCAAGTTCGACCTCAAGGGAATCATCCAGCTCATCGGCTCGATGCTCGGCCTGACCTGGGACAACATCCGCACCCGCGTCACCCGCAAGGGCGTCCCCGACGAAGCGATGAGCGCGGTCGAAACCTCGGTCCCGGTGGCAAAGAACCTCGCCGCCGAGGGCCCAGCCGGCGCGGTCAAGGAGATCCAGGCAGAGACGGGCGACCTCAAGGCCACCATCCTCGGCAAGCTGACGACCTACCTGATCCCCACCGTCCTCATCGCGGGCATCACCTGGATCATCTCCCTGCTCAACCCCGCCTCGGCGTTCGTCCGCGCGGTCAAGGGAATCATCGACATCGTCACGTTCATCGTGACGCAGGGCGCGCAGATCGCGGACTTCGTCAACGCGGTCCTGGACGCGGTCATCGCCATAGCCAACGGCGGCCAGGCCGGCGTCCCCAAACTCATCGAAGCCGCCCTCGCCTCTAGCGTCCCCCTCCTGATCGGCTTCCTCGCCGCCCTACTGGGCATCGGCGGCCTCGCCAACAAGGTCAAGTCGGTCTTCCAGTCGGTGTCACGACCGGTCACGCGAGCCATCGACAAGATCGTCGACTTTATCGCCAAGAAGGGGAGGGCGCTGTGGCAGAAACTGAAGCGCCCGGACCACAGAGGCACGAAGCAGGCTAACGCATCGGGCGAGCGTGAGAGAAAAATATCGGACGCGGAACTGAACTCCCGAGTTTCCAGGGAACTCAAAAACAGGAACCTCAAAGGCGCTTCAGCAGACGAAGTTCGCCAAATTCTTGATGCGGTGGTCCGGAAGTTCAAAAAGTTTGGACTCAAGGAAATTTCGACCTCCTCCACAGGAGAGGGAGAGTCGAAGGTAAGCATTACCGCGAGTCCGTCCAGAGTGATTATGACGCTCCGCTTCCTTCGCGCTCTGGTCAGTGGTCTTAGCGCTCGTTTCAGACTGGATGATCTGCGCGGTGGAGCCTATGGCAGTAAGAAATCTAAGCCAAAATATGGATGGATAACCGCCAGGGTACCCACAGTGGCCATCGGCGCACTGAAGCGGTCCGACGGGTTTCGGGAGTACATTCGAGGGGAAAGCAAGAGCAGCACCAAAGCCTTCAAGAAAGCGGTGGAATCATACTTCAAGGCGCACCCGAACAGCAACAAGCCGATACCAGACATAATAGCTGATGCAAACCATCGCGGCTGGCATGCAGAGGAACAGATACTTGGCGTTTTCGCCGGCAACCTCACGTCGTATCTCTCGTCGCCAGCCGAGATCGCAGAGAGGTCGCCGAACCTGGATCCGTGGGCGAATCTGATGATCAAAGTTACGCGTAGCCCGTGCCCCTTGTGCGCCACTCTGATGGATGCCACACAGAAGAATGTCCGTCAGGACTGGCATAAGAACTTCAAGATTGTCACCAGTTCCATCGGGCTCTACGCCGGAGGGGAGCAAGATTTCACTTTCCGCCGCCCGGTGCCCACAACGGGTCCCAGAGACGGCGGGAACGTGGGCATGGGGATTCTACAGAATGCAGGTATCGAACAAGAGGTTCTCACACTCCATGACACTTCATTCGACGACATATACGCAGCATACGAGGCCGGAAGGATATCGAGTGCCGACATGGCGGGGTTCGTGAAAATGATATTCGCCCGGAACGATAAATACGCAAATGCTTTACGGGACACACTGGGGCAAGTCAACTACACGACGCGTAATTCTTTCTGAAGAGTGAGGTCACATGTCTGGGAAAAGCATTTCCCTTGCACTCAAGACGAAGGGATGGAAGGGCGCCTCGAGCGTCTCCGAGACTCTTGGATTCCTTGACCTGTTGGCACCCTACTCGGGGTGGATAGTTCGTCTGACCGAGAACCCCAGTGCCGGACTGGTGCTGATGACGATGACCCGAATGTCCGCGGAACCGGAAGAGCCTTCCTATCTATGGGTAGACATTCCTCATGAAAGCCAGGAGCAGGAATTCTGCGAGGCCCTCGACAATTTGCGGCAGCGGGACGAATTCAGCCCTGTAGTGATTCTCGAGAGCCTTACGGCAGAGGGATTCTCCGTACACACGGAATACCCGAGCTGATCGAAACCTAAGGGCTGTCCCGTAACGGCTGACCACAGATAAGATGATCTTAATGTGGCTGGTGTGATCACGGTATCGGAGCCGTCTTGGATAGGCCCGTTCACCGGCTTGAGCCCGCGCTGTTTCCGTATGTTGGTCACTGCGCTGCGCCGTGAAGGGGCTGATGCAGTGCGTCGGGGTCGGCCGTGGAGCCTGTCGTTGGAAGACCGGGTGCTGCTGGTCACGACTTACTGGCGAACGAACTTGACGATGCGCCAACTGGCTCTGCTGTTCGGGATCTCGAAGTCCGCGGTTGACCGGATCATCGATCGGGTTGGCCCCCTTCTCGCGCTGCGGCCCCGACTTCGCTTCGCCAAGGGCACCGCGCTCATCGTGGACGGCACCCTGGTTCCCACCCGCGGCCACACGGTGGCCGAACAGTCCAAGAACTACCGGTACTCCACCAACCACCAGGTCGTCATCGATGCCGACACCCGCCTCGTCGTCCTAGTCGGCCAGCCCCTGCCGGGCAACCGCAATGACTGCAAGGCATGGGAAGAATCCGGCGTGAAGGCCGCCGTCGGCAAGACCATGACCATCGCCGACGGCGGCTATCCCGGCCCTGGTGTCGTCATGCCACACCGTCGACGGCCGGGCGAGGAACTACCCACCTGGAAGCAGGAGCACAACCGCTCGCACAAGCAGGTCCGCGCCCGCGTCGAACACGCCTTCGCGCGGATGAAGACCTGGAAGATCCTCCGCGACTGCCGGTTGAAAGGCGAAGGTGTCCACCACGCGGTGCTCGGCATCGCCCATCTGCACAACCTTGCGCGCAGCACGTGACCGCACTCGACCAAAGCAACTGACCGCTCAAGAATCGATGGGCAGCATCTGGACCAGGCCGACCCAGTTCTCCTCGTCCGCCTTGGTATGGGTGGCTCGGACCCTCCAGCGGCCGGCGGGCAGCGCAACCGACGCTTGTGAGGGCATCCCGCCGCCGGGATATCCGGTGTCCAGCGCGGAACCTGCTTCGGCAGAGTCCATGAGTGTGGCTGGACCGTCCGATGACCACGTGCCGCACTCCTCCCACTCGGTGGCGGGGTCTGCAAGAACAGCCCTGGCCGCCGCCTTCAGCCCGGCCTCGGAGTCAGCCGCAAGCCACCGCAGGAAGGCCCGATGCTCGGGCAAAAAACAGCTGGTGGCCGGCTCGTCCGCCAACACCAGTGCCTGCGCACAGTCCTCGCCAACGTTGATCACACCGGCCAGACCGTCCACCGCGCAGACCCGGTCGTAGTCGTCTGGAGCGGTGGCGTCCCCCACCATGACCCCGGTCTCCGTACACCCACGCCATGCAGCCAACGCGGAGACGGGGACGACGATCAAAGGCCCGCCCATCGACTCCACCCAGACAGGGGAGGTGCAGGACGCATCGGCTTCGGAAGACGAAGAAGCGCTCATGACATCAGTGTGCCCTCGCCCACTGACAACGCCCACGGTGGCGACCGGCACCAGGGCAAGAACGGCCCAGGGTCTGCCGCACCCGCAGCTAAGGGACAGCCCTTAGGTTCGCCACCGTCTACGGAAGCAGTACGCCCTGTTTCTCGTTGGTAGAGCGTGTTGTTGCCCGCTGGAGTGACCTCACCGTCGCCGCGTGCTCGAGGAAGTCAAGGCTGTCCAGCATGCCAAGAGTCAGTTACAGGATGGCCGTTGATCGAGCATTTCCAGATACGGCCCGAACTCCGAGGCCAGCGTCAGCCGCCCCAGCTTCTGGTACTCCCGCTGGATCGCGTGGATCACCGTCTCCATCGTCACCGCGTCCCCCGCCTCCGCCGCCAGGTACGCCGAAGTCACCGCGATCGAACGGATGTTGCCGCCCGCCAGTTCGAAGTTCTCGGCGCAGAAGGGCAGGTCCAGGTCCGTGCCGCGCGGGAGGGTCGGGCCCAGGCAGCGGTCCCAGAGGAGCAGGCGTTGTTCGGGGTCCGGGACCGGGAAGTCGATGACCAGGTCCAGGCGGCGGGTGAAGGCGTCGTCCAGGTTGGCGCGGAGGTTGGTGGCGAGGATGGCCAGGCCGTCGAAGGACTCCATGCGTTGCAGGAGGTACGCGCTCTCCACGTTGGCGTAGCGGTCGTGCGCGTCCTTCACGTCGGAGCGCTTGCCGAAGATCGCGTCCGCCTCGTCGAAGAGGAGCACGCCGTTCACGCCGGCCGCCTCCGTGAAGATCCGCTCCAGGTTCTTCTCCGTCTCGCCCACGTACTTGTCGATCACCGTCGCCAGGTCGACCGTGTACAGGTCCAGCCCCAGGTCCGCGGCGATCACCTCGGCCGACATCGTCTTGCCCGTGCCGGAGTCGCCCGCGAACAGCGCTGACACCCCTCGGCCCCGGCCCCCGCCCGGCCGCATCCCCCACTCCCCCAACACCCGGTCGCGGTGCCGGGCGCGGGCCGTGAGTTCGCGGAGCTGGGTGTGGGTGTCGGGCGGGAGGACCAGGTCGTCCCAGGTCACCGTGGGTTCGATGCGGCGGGCCAGCCGGTCCAGGCCCGCCGCGTTCTGGGCGCGGGCCCCCCGCCGTACGTGGTCCGCGGTGAGCTCGCCGCCCGCCAGCCGGGCCGCCTGGGCGGCGGAGCGGGCGGCGCCGGTGATCTGTTCCGGGGTCAGGAGGAACGGGGCCAGCAACTGGTCCGGGGCGATGGCGGCCGGAAGCGGCGCGTCCTCCCGGAGCCGGTACGCGTCCCGCCACAGCGCCCCCCGCGCCGACGGCTCCACCCGGGGCGCGTGCAGCAGCAGGGGCGGGGCGACCGACCAGGACGCGTCCCAGGGCGCCCGGCCCACCAGGACCGTGGGGACCGGCGTCGCCGTGAGGAGCCTGAGCAGCCCCGGGCGCTCCCGGGACACCGCGTCCAGCGGCGCGCAGACCAGGCCCGCCCCCGTCAGGCGCGCCTCCCGGACCAGGGCGTTCACCGCCTCGGCGGGCGACGGGTCCTCCGCCAGGCGGGCCAGGTCCAGGCCCAGGACGCCCCGGCCAGCCCGCGTCAGCGCCGACGCTGCCAGCGCCGTGCCGGCTCCGCCCTGGTCCTCGCTCAGGTAAGCGAGCCGGACGCCGTCGGCGAGGACCCCGGCGAGCGGGGCCGGGTCACCCACTCCGGGCACGGCCTGCCACGGGGCCAGCAGGTCCGCCAGTCGCGGGTCCGGGGTGTCGTCGCCCAGCAGGTGCGCGGCCACCCGGTCCGGCACCCGCAGCGCGCGGCTCAGGAACGGGCGGTTCAGGTCTTCCGCCAGGAGCAGCCCACCGGCCCGGAGCGGTGCTCCCGCGGCCAGCCGGGCACGGGCCGCCGGGTCGGAGAGAGCCACTCCGCACAGGCCCAGGGCCAGCCCGATGGACGGGCGGCGACGGGACACGTCGTCGTTCAGATAGCCGTAGAACGCCTCGAAGCGGTCGTCCAGATCCGGTACGAGCGCGATGAGCAGGATCTCCGTGTCGAGCGGTGTGAGCCCGAACTCCCGAGCGAGCGAAGCCAGTCGGGAGTCCGCCTCCGCCCCGGCGGCCCCCTCCCCGGCCGGCGGACCCTCGGCCGAGGAACCGTCCGGCGTCGGGAACCCCCTCGCCCCCTCCTCGTCCAGCAACCGCACGATGCTGTCGTCCGTGAGATACAGCCCCCGGAAGTCGTCGTCCGGGTCCGGATCGGTGGTCCGCCGCAGCTCCACCGCGTGCCGGATGCGCCGCTCCACGGCCGCCGCCCGGGCGAGCAGATGGCGGAGGTCCGGGTCGACGGCGTCCCGCGCCGTCATACGTCCCCGCCCTCGGGCGGCGTGGCCCGCCCCTCAGGTGGCAGTGGCATGGCCCGTTCCTCAGGTGGCGTGCCCCGCCGCTCCGTGATCCGCAGCGACACCGCCCGTCCACGCGCCCCGCCCGTGGACGCGGACGCGGTGGAAGACTCCCGAGCCGGGCGGCCGGGACGCGACCCGTACACCGGCAGCCCCGGCCGGCCCGGCTGCGCCTCCGTCGCGCCCGCACCCGCGCCCTCCCCGGAAACCGGCGCGGGCACGTCCCCGAACTGCGCCCGCAGTCCCTCGTCGCCCACCGGCGGGCCCGCCTCGTAGACCGGCGAGGCCGTCACCGGAACGCTGATCACCAGGTCCAGCGAGGGTTTCAGCTCGCCCCCGAGCGCGCTCCACACATCGGCGAACGACCGGTCCTCCGGCGGCGGCAGGGCGATCGACATCGGGACGGCGGCCCCGACCTCGGCCAGCGAGCCCGCCAGCCGCTCCGGCGGCAGCGCCTCGTACCGCAGCAGACAGGCCAGCAGCGAGGAGAGCAGCCGGTGTTCGTCCTCGGGGCGCTTCGTCCACGCCGTGATCAGGTACGACAGCTTGAAGAAGCGGGGCGGGCGGCGGCGCGCGACGATCGCCCCTCGCTCGTCGTACTCGTTGTGCAGGCCGCGCTCCCGCCGCCGCATGTCCTCGCGGATGTCGTAGAGGTAGAGGTTGACCATCGGGGCGTTGACCTTGGCCGCCCACTCCCGGGTCGGGGCGTCGAAGACCACCGCGATCTGACGGCCCTCCAGCACCTCGGCCCGGATCAGGGTCCGCAGGACGTCGTCCACCTCATGGATCATCCGGTGACCGCCTCCGAGGCGAAGAGCCCGCTCATGACCGGCCCGCGAAGTCCGGGGGCTGGAGGTTGTGCTGCACGACCAGGACCGGTTTCCGCAGGCGCGGCAGATCGCGGGCCTCCGCCCGCAGGACACGCGGGCCCAGCGTGTCCTTGCGCAGGACCAGCACCTGCACCTCGAAGGTGCCGTCCCGGCCGACCCGTACGCCGGACCGGTCCGCGGTGATGCCGATGTTCCACGTGAAACGTACGGTCTCGCCCGGCGGGAAGTCCTTGCCACGGGCCAGTACCGGCTGCCCCGGCTTCGCCACCTGCGGAGTGACCGTCAGCGAGGGCTTGAGGACCCTCAGCCGGTCCAGGTCCCGGTTGTTCGCCGTGCGCCCGTCGGGCAGGGTTCCGCGCACGGTGGCCCGCACGTCACCGGTGACCGCCGCCCGGTAGGTCGCCCTCTGCGTCACCTCGATCCGGTCCCCGGCGGCGATCGTGCAGGGCCGCGCCGCCGTGCACCGGCTCGGGCCGGCCAGACTGCGGTCCTTCGACGCGTCCGTCCTCGGCCAGGCCGTCCCGAGGACGACGCCGGTCGCCGTGTCCGGGCCCGCGTTGGTGATCGTGAACCGGGCGGTGGCGGGCCGTCCCACGTACGTACGGTCCGGGCTGACCTCGGCCCGTACCGCGATATCGGAGGCGGGCGGCGGAGGGGGTGGCGGCGGAGCGGGCGGGTCCGGCGGGACGACGGGTTCCAGCACCTCGAACCGGGCGGTGCCCGCCCCCGTGTTGCCCGCCGAGTCCGTGGCGGAACAGGTGACCGTCGTCGTTCCGACCGGGAAGAGCGATCCGGACGGCGGGGCGCAGGTCACCGGCAGCGCCCCGTCCTGCGGGTCCGTCGCCGTGGCCGTGTAGTCGATGCGGGTGCCATCGTCGTCGGGCGCCCTGGCCGTACGGTCGTCCACGGTGACGACGGGCACGTCGACGTCGTTCACGGCGATGCTGATCTGCTGCTGGAAGTCCGGATCGGCCACCGCGGCCGGCCCGACGCTGTCCGTCCCCGGGACCTGGGTGCCGAGCAGGAACTGCACGGTGCAGGTCAGCGTCGTGCCCTGGGGGGCGTCCTCCGCCACATCGACGGTCTCCGCGAAGTGCGCGGTCTCGCCGCTGGTGAGCTGCCGGGTGGGCGGGTCGAGGGCGACGGTCAGGTGAGGGTCGCAGGCGTCCAGGCGGTAGCCGACGGATGTGGGCAGGTTCTGGAAGCCCTCGATGACGGCTTCGGTCACCCCGTCGTCCGGGATGCCGCTCAGCATGCGGCCGCCGGTAGCGGCGACGATCCGCTTGGCCTGGTCGGGCTCGTGGTAGGGATCCTGGTAAGTGGGGCTGCTGTAGCCGTCGCCGTTGAGCCCGTCGCCGTCCTCCGTCGTCACGTCCACGGCGATGACGCGTACGCCCGCGTCCTGAAGGGCGAACACCGCTTCCTGGAACGGGATTCCGTTACTCGGGTCGTGGCTCGACGCGTCGCCGACCAGGACGACCACGGGGCTCGCCCCCTCGCGGAAGACCGTCTTGCCGTCCGCGCCGTTCGCGACCTTCCACAGGGCGTAGATCCAGTCTTCTGACGGCCCCTTGCTCTTGAATCCGCGCGAGGTGTTGAGCTGCTTGACCCCGTCCTCGACCTCCTTCATGTTGTCCGTCAGTTCCTGGAACACGGCGAACTCCGCCGTCGGATCGTCGATCTCGTCGCCGTAGGTGGCCACGGCGAAACGCGATTCCGGCTGTTCCGCGAGAACCGTCTTGGTGATGTCGTTCAGACCCTTCTGCACGTCCTCGATCGGATTCTTCATGCTTCCGGTACCGTCCACCAGCAGGACCACATCCGGCCGGGGCGGGATCGCCGGGGTCCTCACCTGCTTGTCCACACCCGTCGAACCGCCCGGGTCGAGGGCCTCCTCCAGCGTCGCCGGGGTGACCCACGGCTCCGGCGGCACGGGCACGGCCGACGCCACACCGCTCACGCCCGAGGCGGGGGCGAGACCGGCGGCCAGCAGCAGGAGAACGAGCCCGGCCACTCGCCTTCGCGGTCCCGTTCCTGGCTGAAACCACCGCACAGCGTTTCCCTCCCCGCGCCCCGCCCGACACCCGGAGGCCACCGTCGCGCACCGGCCGGCCGCGGGCGGAGAGAGACGAGCCACTTCCGCGGGAAGGCCGGACTGCCCGATGGTGCAACGGTGCTCATGATGAGGATCTCGGCTGGACGCGACGCGTCAGATAAGGCCCTGCCGCATCGCGTACGCCACCGCGTGCGAGCGATTACGCAGTTGCAGACGGGTCATCACCGAGTGCAGCACGTTCTTGATCGTGCGCTCCGAATACGCCAGCTTCGTCGCGATGTCCGCGGTGTCGTATCCCTCGGCGACCAGGCGCAGCACGTCCACCTCGCGCGCGGCCAGGCCGGTGAAGTGCAGGCCGCGCGGACCGAGCACCTGGCCCTGGAGCCTGCCGACCTCTTCGAGGAGGCGTCCGAGCAGGTCGGAGGGGAGATGCCCCTCGCCCCGGGCCACCGTGCCGATGACCTGCACCAGATGGTCCGGCGTCGACTCGGACCGCCTGACGACCCCCGCGACCCCGCACTCCGCCGCGCTGACCAGCTTCTGTTCGTCGATGTCCGTGGTCACCAGCACCGTGCGGCAGGTGCTGGTGCGCTGGATGTTGCGCAGGACGCGCAGGACCTCGTCGTCCACCGCGTCGACCACCATGACCACGACCTGGGGCGCGGGCTCGGCGTCATCGCGGTCAACGACGGCGACCTCGGGACGGGCCCGTAACTGGCTGGCCACTCCGGCCTGGGAAATCGGGTCCTGCGCACGTAAAACGACCGTGATGCGCTCCATGCGAATGCTCCCCCTGGGCACCAGCCGGAAGCATCACACTGCAGGCACAAGCTCCACAGCTGTATTCGTCCGCCCCATCCGTTGTGAGGCGGTCAGAGGATTCCCGTTCTTACTCGTGAGGAAACTGAAAGGTTGCCTCGGGCATCACATCTGCCCGAAAGTGTTCCTCCGTGACCGGTGCCCGCCCTCCGGCCCGGTCCTACGGTCCGCGTATGAGTCTTACCGCAAGCCTCGACGCGTCGTCCGTCACCGTCGCACCGGGCGAGGAGACGACCCTTCCCCTGCAGATTCTCAACTCCGGCCGGACCGTCGAGGAATACCACTTCGAGGTGGTCGGGACCTGTGCGGCCTGGTCGGCGATGGAGCCCGCGGTTCTCTCCCTCTACCCCGGTGACTCCGGAACCGTCTCCCTCGTCATGCGCCCGCCGCGCGAGGCGACGGTCCTCGCGGGCGAGAGCACGTTCGGGATCCGGGTGATGCCGACCGGCGAGCGGAGCGACACGGTGGTGCCCGAGGGCCGGGTGACCGTTCTGCCGTTCACCGAGACCACCGCCGAGCTGGTCCCGCGCGGCTCGAACGGCTCGCGGAGCGGACGGCACCAGCTCGCCGTCGACAACCGGGGCAACACCCCGGTGACCGTACGGCTCGGAGCCCAGCCCGGCACGGAACAGGCGCGGGTGGTGTTCGCCGCGTCCGAGCTGCGGATCGAGCCGGGGCACGCGGAGTTCGCGAAGCTGCGGGTCCGCCCGGCGAAGCGGATGTGGCGCGGTACGCCGGTGACGCACGCCTTCCAGGTGTTCGCCGCCCCGCAGCCGCCCGAGGGCGAAGAGGCCCCGGCCCCGGTGCTGGTGGACGGCTCCTACCAACAGGATCCGATCCTGCCGCGCTGGCTGCCCCGGGCCCTGCTCACCGCCGCTCTGCTGATCCTCGTACTGGTGGGGCTCTGGTACGCGCTGCTGCGCCCGGCGGTGAAGTCCGCGGCCCGGGAGGCGGTCACTCCGGAAGCGGTACGGTCGGCCGCCGCGGCCGACAAGAGCAAGGCCCCGACGGAGGGCGAGCAGGGCGGCGCGGACTCCGGAGGCGGCGATTCCGCCGGTACGGATACGGGTACGGGCGGCGGCTCCGGTCCCACTCCGTCACCGGGTCCTTCCGCCTCGGGCGGCAGCGGCGGGGGCGGCGGCGGCGACACGGCGTCGGGCGCCCCGACCAGCGCGCAGACCCGGGTGCGGGACGCTGTGGGCGGCGGTCCGAACACCGGGACGGCCCTGGAGGTACCGGCCGGCCAGACCTTCCAGCTCACCGACATCGTGGTGCAGAACCCGCAGGGCGACGCGGGGACGGTCACCGTCACGGCCGGCGAGGGCACCCGCGTCCTGAGCCTCGGGCTGGAGAACTTCCGCGACTCCGACTACCACTTCGTGACCCCGATCCTGGTGCCCGCGGGCGGCAAGGTCACGATGACGATCGACTGCCGGCGGGTCGGCAAGCCGGTGGGCGCCCCGGCCCCCTCGCGGTGCTCGTCCTCGATGTTCCTGGGCGGGACGATGCGCGCGGACGCACCGGCAGGCTGAAGCCCCACGCCGGGAACGGCCGACCGGGCCCACCGGCCCGCCAGGTCACCGACCGACCAGCGCCTCTGGCCGGCTGGCCAACCGGCCGGCCGGCCGAAGCGGACTCCCTCAGACCGGGGGCTTCTCCTCTTCCTCTTCCTCCCCCGGTTCCTTCTCCGTCGCACGCTGCACGAACGATCCCTGTACGTCGGCGGGTTGCTCGTCCTCGTCCTCCGTGGCCGCCCGCTGCACGGCGGGAGCGGCGGCTGGAGCGGGAGCGGACACGGGGGCGGCGACAGGGGCGGCCGGGGCGGCCTCCGGCGCGGGATCGGACAGCACCCGGTCAGCGTTCGCGACGGCTTCGCGCTCGAACCGGTCCGAAGGGTCGCTGACCCGGATGCCGCCCGGGGCCTCGGTCCCCTCCACCGGGCCGTTGCGCTGCTGGATCACATGGGTCAGCTCATGGGCCAGCGTGGTGCGGCCCTGCGGCGAGCCGGGATCGTAGGCGTCGCGCTGGAACACCACGTTGTTGCCCACGGTGTACGCGTGCGCCCCGACGCCCTTCGCCGACTCGTGCGCGGCGGAGTCGTGGTGGACGCGCACGTCGGAGAAGTCCGCGCCCATCCGGCTCTCCATGTCCGTACGGGTGTCGGTGTCCAGGGGCGTACCGCCGGAGGAGACCACGTCGTGCACCGGCGACCGCTGCTCCTCGGCCTGCCCCGCCCGCCCCGTCGCCCCGGCCGGCTCGACCTGCTCGGCGGCGGTCTCCGCGGCCCCGGACCGGGCCCGCTGGACCATCGCCCCGATCGCCCCGTTGCCGGCGGTCCGCTGGAGCAGCCGCATCCCGGCCGCCCCGACCACATCGGCCCGGCCCGCCGCGGCGGCGCGGAAGACGTGGTGGTCCCGCTCACCGGGCGCCTCGGCGGTGGTTTCGCCGCGCCGCTCATCGCGCTGGTGGGCCTGGTCCCGCCCGCCGTGTCCGTGGTGTCCACCGTGTCCGTGGTGCTCGTGGTGCTCTTGGTGCTCCTGCTCGATGTCGTGCGCGTCCATCCTCATCTCCCCTGACCGCACCGTCCTCGGCATTCCACGATCACGGCGCGGCCCTCGGGCCGTCCAGCCCGAGCCCTGGCCCGGCCGGGGCATCCGGAACTGCCTCATCGGGCAGCACGGCGGCGCGGACGGACGCGCACACCATGGCCGCCGCGCTCCTCCTTGCTCGGCCGCCCCGCTCCTCCCTGCTCGACCACCGCGCTCCTCCCTGCTCGTCTTCCCCGTTCGCCCCTGCTCGGCCCGCCCCGCTCCTCCTTACTCCCTTCGGCCGACAGGGAGGAGGCCATCGGCGCAGTACCGCTCGCCGTCGTCCGCCGTGCTCGCGATGATCGGCACCATGACCACGAGCGACAGCGGCAAGGACATCACCCTGCGGATCGCCCAGAATCCGGAGGCCGACGAGCTTCTCGGCCGCAGCCCGCTGGCCGCCCTGGTCGGCATGCTGCTGGACCAGCAGGTTCCGATGGAGTGGGCGTTCACGGGCCCGTACACCCTCGCGGAACGCATGGGCTCCGACGACCTGGACGCGGGGCGGATCGCCGCCTACGACCCGGACGCCTTCACCGAGCTGTTCACCACCAAACCGGCCCTGCACCGCTACCCCGGTTCCATGGCCCAGCGGGTGCAGCACCTGTGCCAGTTCCTGGTGTCGGAGTACGGCGGTGACGCCAGCGCGGTGTGGCGGGACGCGGCGACCGGCGCCGACCTGCTGAAACGGCTCAACGCGCTGCCCGGCTTCGGCGAACAGAAGGCGCGGATCTTCCTGGCGCTGCTCGGCAAGCAGTTCGGCGTACGGCCGACGGGGTGGCGGGAGGCGGCGGGCCCGTACGGCGAGGCCGGATCGCACCGGTCGGTCGCCGACATCACGGGCCCGGAGTCGCTCGTGGAGGTGCGCGCGTACAAACAGGAGGCGAAGGCGGCGGCCAAAGCGGCGAAGAAGGCGACCGAAGCGGCGAAGAAGCCGAGCGGGCCTTCGCCCAGGAAGTCGGGCGGGTCGTCACCCAAGAAGTCGGGCGGGCGGTCGGCCTGATCCGCGGCTCGACCGGGAAGTGACGTCGTCGAGCGCCGGATCAGGCCGACACACCCCTCTCGCCGATCAAATCCGGCCACATCTGTTCACAGGCGTCACCCCACTCGCTAGCTTTCGCAGCACATTCGTTCAGCCGTCCAGCCACTGAGCCGCTCGGAGCACCGGCGGTTCGGCCGGTACTGGGCCGCTCAGAGCACCCGCCGTTCAGACCGGAAGGACTCCTGTGCACGCAACACGTCGCAGAGCCATGGCTGTCGTGGCCGCCACCGCCCTGGCCACGCCGCTCCTCCTGGCCGCGTCCCCGCACCCCGGACGCCCCGCTCCGCACGACCCCGGCAAGGAAGCGGCCAAGCTGTCGAGGGAGTTGGTGAGGAACGCGTCCGCACGCGACGCCTACCGCCACCTCCAGCAGTTCCAGGCGATAGCCGACTCGACCGACGGCCACCGTGCCGCCGGCTCGCTGGGCCACGACGCCTCGGCGGCGTACGTCTACCGCCAGCTCCAGCGCGCCGGGTACAAGGTCTCGTACGAGAGCTTCCGCTTCACCTACACGGAGACGCTGGCCGAGAAGCTCTCCGTGGTGACGCCGACGCCCCGCGACGTCACGATCAAGGCCATGACGTACACGCCGTCGACCGAGGTGGGCGGCCTGACGGCGGCGCTCGTCGCGGTGCCCGTCGACGGAACGACGGGCTGCGAGGCCACCGACTACGCCTCCGCGACCTTCACCGGCAAGATCGCGCTGATCAAGCGCGGCGGCTGCTCCTTCGCCGACAAGCAGGCGGCCGCCGCCGTGGCGGGCGCGGCCGGGGCGGTCATCTACAACAACGTCGAGGGCGTCCTGTCCGGCACGCTCGGCGAGGTCGCGGCCGGCAAGATCCCGACCGGCGGCCTCACCCAGGCGGAGGGCGAGAAGCTCGTCGCCGACCTCGCGGGCGGCGAGGTCACGGTCTCCTTCGAGATCCGCGAGTTCCAGCAGGACCGCCCCACCCGCAACGTCATAGCCGAGACGCCCGGCGGCAGCACCGCGCGGACCGTGATGCTCGGCGCCCACCTCGACTCGGTGACCGAGGGCCCCGGCATCAACGACAACGGCTCCGGCTCCGCCGGCCTGCTCGAAGTCGCCCTGGACCTGGCGAAGTCGAAGAGCAAGCCCGCCAACAAGGTGCGGTTCGCCTGGTGGTCTGCCGAGGAGAACGGCCTGATCGGCTCGGAGAAGTACGTCGCGGCGCTCTCCGAGAAGCAGCGCAAGGAGATCGCGCTCTACCTGAACTTCGACATGATCGCCTCGCCGAACGGCGTCCAGTTCGTCTTCGACGGCGACAACTCCGACCAGGTCGGCGAGGGCCCCGGCCCGGAGGGCTCGGCCCAACTGGAGCGTGACATCAACGAGTTCCTCGACGGCAAGGGCAAGCCGCACGAGGGCACCGACTTCACCGGCCGCTCGGACTACGGGCCGTTCATCGAGGTCGGCATCCCGTCCGGCGGTACGGACACCGGGGCGGAGGGCATCAAGACGGCGGCCCAGGCCGAGGTGTTCGGCGGCGAGGCGGGTATCGCGTACGACCCCTGCTACCACGCGGCCTGCGACGACCTGGACAACATCGACATGGGTCACTTCGACACCAACATCGACGTGATCGCCAACGCCGTCGGGACGTACGCCCACGACCTGCGCTCCCTGACCCGCCCGGTCACCCCCGACACCGGCACGGGTACGCCCGGCAGCGGTGGCAGCGGTGGCGGCCTGCGCGAGGGCCACGGCCGCGACACGGAGTAGCGGCCGGCGGCCGGCGGCCGGCGGCCACCGCGGAACGGCCCCCGCGAGCGACGAACCGACGCGGCGACCGTAAGCGGTGAACCGTCGGCGCAGTGAACCGAACAGACAGGGGCCCGGTGCGGGATCCGAGGTACGCCTCCCGCACCGGGCCCACTCGCGTACCACCTGCCCCCGTACCCCCAGTCTCGATATCCTCCCTTACGGTCTGCTATGCGGCCTTTGCACCGGCACCACGGCGAGCTTCCCTGGCTGCGCCCGGTGGCCCTTGCCCGGTAGGCTTTCCGTGTGATCTTCAAGCGCATCGGAAATGGGAAGCCATACCCCGACCACGGCCGGGAAAGCACCCGCCAGTGGGCGGACGTCGCGCCGCGTCCGGTTCGCCTGGACCAGCTCGTGACCACCAAGGGCCAGCTGGACCTGGAGACCCTCCTCGCCGAGGACTCCACGTTCTACGGCGACCTGTTCGCCCACGTCGTGAAGTGGCAGGGCGACCTCTACCTGGAGGACGGGCTGCACCGGGCGGTCCGGGCCGCGCTCCAGCAGCGCCAGGTCCTGCACGCCCGCGTCCTCGACCTGGGCTGACGCCACCTCCCGGCCACCCACGCGCACCGCCGCGAGAGCGCCGGCACGCCTCCCCCGGCTTCCCGCCTCACCCGGGCTTCCACACCCCACCCGGGTTTGCACGCCCCGCCTGGGTTCCCCACCTCATCGGGGCCCGATTCGGGCCTTTCGGGTGTTTTCGCGCTCATCCGGGTGCCATGCGTTGATCATTTTGTACGCGTCATCACCGGCCGCACTACGCTGCGTCCATGAGCATGCTCACTCCCCCCGGCATGGGCGGAAAGTACCGCATCACGGGCGACGCCTATCCCCGTATGCGTCGCCCCCCGCACCGCCGCAGGCTGGTCCTCGCGGGCATCGGAGCCGTCGTCGCCCTCAGCCTGGCCGGCTGGGGCACCTTGCAGCTCATCGACGTCTTCACCGGCGGCGACAAGAGCGCCAGCGCGGCCGACCACAAGCGGGACTGCCCCACCGCGAAGCCGTCGGCGGCCCCGGCCAAGGCACTGCCGAAACCCGCCGCCATCAAGGTCAACGTCTACAACGCGACGACGCGCGGCGGACTGGCCAAGTCCGCGGCCGAGGAGCTCAAGAAGCGCGGTTTCACCATCGGCGAGGTGGGCAACGCGTCGAAGGCGTACGACAAGAAGGTGCCGGGAACGGGCGTGCTGCTCGGCGCGCCGACCGCGACGAACGGCAGTTTCACGGTGCTCGGCACCCAGCTGGCGGGCACCGTGCAGAAGACCGACACCCGCACAACGGGCGAGGTCGACCTGATCCTCGGGGCGAAGTTCAAGGCGTTCAGCACCCCGAAGGAGGCCACCGCCGCGATGACGGCCCTGACGAAGCCGGCCCCGGCCCCGTCCCCCTCCTGCTGAACCCCGCACACGAAAGCGCCCCGTCCCGGCACCGTACGCATACGTACGAGCCGGAACGGGGCGCGAAACCGTGGAACGGCCCTACCCGGCCCCTCGGCGCCCGGAGGACCTACTCGGCCGTGCCGTACATCCGGTCGCCCGCGTCCCCGAGGCCCGGCACGATGTAGCCGTTCTCGTTGAGCCGCTCGTCCACGGAGGCGGTGACGACGGTGACCGGGGTCCCGGCCAGCTCGCGCTCCATCACCTCGACGCCCTCGGGCGCCGCGAGGAGGACGACGGCGGTGACATCGTCGGCGCCGCGCCTGATCAGCTCGCGGATGGCCGCGACGAGGGTGCCGCCGGTGGCCAGCATCGGGTCCAGGACGTAGACCTGGCGGCCGGAGAGGTCCTCGGGCATCCGGGTCGCGTACGTCTCCGCCTGGAGCGTCTCCTCGTTGCGGATCATGCCGAGGAAGCCCACTTCGGCGGTCGGCAGCAGCCGCACCATGCCGTCCAGCATGCCCAGACCGGCGCGCAGGATCGGGACGACCAGGGGCCGGGGGTGCGAGAGCTTCACCCCGGTCGTGGGTGTCACCGGGGTCTCGATGTCGACCTGCTCGGTGCGCACATCCCGGGTGGCCTCGTAGGCGAGAAGGGTGACCAGCTCGTCGGCGAGCCGCCGGAAGGTCGGGGAGTCGGTGCGCTTGTCGCGCAGCGTGGTGAGTTTGTGCGCCACCAGCGGGTGGTCGACGACGTGGATCCGCATGTGTCAACAGTAACCGCGCCGCCCGATGCTCTGCGCTGGCATCAACCACCTGTTCGGAGGGAAGGTGGGGGCATACGGACCCAGCACTGGGGTGGTGTGTGGATGGCTGACGGGGAACTGCGGAGCGACCCGGCCTCGCGCGGGCCGCGCGAAGGGCGCGACGCCGAGGGCGCGACGAACGACGTCGAGGACGCGCAGGAGAGTGACGCCGCCCGCCGCCGGCGACGCGCCCAGTTCCTCCGCGAACTCCACGAGGCCAAGCAGCTGCGCGACCGGGTGCAGCCGCGCCGCGCCCGTGCCGCCCGTATGCGGCAGCAGATGCGGATGCGCACGTTCCGCTGGTGAATCCTCCTCGTACCACCGGCGCACTCCCCCGCCGATCGGCTCGTCAGGGAGACGGCCGACCAGGCACTCCTGGAACTGATGGCCGACGCAACGGCCGAAGAGGTCTCGCACGGCGCTTGTTTCTGCCACGATGCCGATTGGGCGGGGCTCAGGACGGACGGATCACCGTTCGCCCTCCCGCCGGACCGATTCGCCTATGACCAGTGGGAGAGTCACGGTGTACTTCGCCGCACTGCTCGCGCGCACCGAAGACGGGTGGGAAGCGAGCGATACAGAGCTCGACGATGTGGAGACCCTGTCCGATCTGACGGATCTGGCCCGGGAGGCCTCGGTGGACGAGGACACGGTCCTGGTCTACATCGAGCAGGAGGACGCCTGGTTCGGCGTCGTCCGGGTGGACGGTGAGGAGGACCCCCGAATCTACGTCTCGGACGCGTCCGCCGCCGCCCGCTCCTCGTACGGGGAGATCCTGCTCACCGACGAAATCCTCGGCCGTGAATCAGGGGCCGAGGACGAGATCGCCGCCCTGGAGGAGCTCGTCGACCTCGACGGCACCGAGGACGGCGAACCGGAACGGTCCGCCCCCGCGGCCGTCGACCCGGACGAGGACGGCCCCGACCCGGACGCCGTGCCGGCGGGTCCGATCGGGGAGCTCGGGGTCCTCGCGGACCTCGGGATGTCCGAGAAGGAGCTGCTCACCCTGCAGACCGACGCACTCGCGGAGATCGCGGAGGCCGTGGGAGCGGCGGAGGTCCTGGAGTCGGTCCGCTAGGCCGGGCCGACAAGCGTTCGGTCCCGCCGTACGCCTGCCTCAATCCCCTGTCCCTGTCCCTGCCCCTGCCCCTGCCCCTGTCTCTGTCCCTGTCCCTGTCCCTGTCCTGCCGCTTGTCCGCCCCCGTCGTGGATCCGTCCGCGTCGTGGATCCGTCTGCGTCGCATGTCGTTTCTCGCCGTGGATCCGTCCCCGGCGTGGATCCGTCCCGTCGCGTGTCCGTCCCCGTCGCATGTCCGTCCTGTCCCGTCCGTTAGGGTCCGCGGGTGACCGCCGGACCGCCGAACCCCTCACCCGAGCCCGCCCCGGATCCCGTACGCGTACCCGAGCCCGACCCCGTACGCGATCCCTGGCAGGCACCGATGCGCCGCGCCCTGGCCGAGGCCGGGCGGGCGGCGTCGGCCGGCGATGTGCCGGTCGGCGCCGTCGTCCTCGGCCCCGACGGCGCGGAGCTGGCCGCCGCCCACAACGAACGCGAGGCCACCGGCGACCCGACCGCACACGCCGAGATCCTGGCCCTGCGCCGGGCGGCCGAGTCCCACGGCGCGTGGCGCCTGACCGGCTGCACGCTGGTGGTCACCCTGGAGCCCTGCACGATGTGCGCGGGCGCCCTGGTCCAGTCCCGTGTCGCCCGGGTCGTCTACGGAGCCCGCGACGAGAAGGCGGGCGCGGCCGGCTCCCTCTGGGACGTCGTCCGCGACCGCCGCCTCAACCACCGCCCGGAGGTGATCGGCGGCGTCCTGGAGGACACCTGCGCCGAGCAGCTGACGGCCTTCTTCCGCACGCTCTGACCAGGTACGCGCTGGCCGACCGACCAGGTACGGCCCGGCCGCCCGACCGGGTAGGGCCCCGCTCCCGAGAACCGATTTCTGTCCACGCCCCGGGATGGTCTAAGCTCTCTCTCGGTAGCGTGTCCGAGCGGCCGAAGGAGCTCGCCTCGAAAGCGAGTGTGGCGTAACCCGTCACCGTGGGTTCAAATCCCACCGCTACCGCTCTTACACCCCCTTGATCTGCGGAGACGCGGTCAAGGGGGTTTTTTGCGTACGCCCGGTGATGCACGGCCGCGAAAACGCGAGACCACCGTCAGAAGTCCGTCACCATCCCCAGATCGCTTGCGAGCGAGGTCGAAGCCAGCACAGGCGCCCGGGGCTTCTCCCGCTTCGTCTCCGACGCCGCCGAACACGCCCTCGCCGGCTCTATTCGCCAGTAGTGCCGTCAGTTGTTCACGGGTTTGGGGGGCACTCAGATCCACGGTCGGGTGGTGTTCACGAGCTTCGACAGTACTGGGGGGCTTGCGAGGGCAGCATCGCGATGTTCTCCGGGAAAAGTCATGATCATGCCCAGAGCCGAAGGTCGCGCCCCCGCGAGCCAACTCGGGCGCCCCGCGCTGCTCGCCTCTGTTGCAGCCGTCCACGGCCTTGGCGCCGCGGCACGGCGGCGCTTGCGTGACCCTCTGAGGCGCGCCCGCGCCCGGCCTCCACGAGCCGCCGCTCGTCCGGGGCGTTCAGCTTCCGACGCGCGTGTACGTGAGGAACACCGCGCCGCTCTTGAGGGCGGTGTGGTCTGCGAGTGTCCAGGTGCGCGGGTCGAAGGCAGCCTTGCGGGAGAACAGCGGGATCCCGTCGCCGATGGTCAGCGGGCCGAGTTTGAGGATGAGTGTGTCGATCTCGGCGTACAGGGAGCCCGCGAGTTCAGCGCCGCCCAGGAGCCAGATGTCCTTGCCGTCCTGCTGCTTGAGTTCGCGCACGGTCGCCACCGGGTCGTCGGCGACCAATTCGACGGCCGGGTCCGGGCTCTCGGTCAGGGTCCGGGAGAACACCAGGTGACGAAGGTGGGGGTAGGCGTCGGTGATGCTGGCCGCAAGACCGATCTCGTAGCTGCGCCGCCCCTCCAGCACGGTGTCGAAGTGCGTGCCCTCCGCCGTGACGGACAAAGCCTGCCGGGCCTGGACGGGCAGCGTCTCCGGGTACTCGGCCACGAGGTGCTGTATGTAGTCCTCCGGTATGGGCCAGAAGCCGTTGGGACCGGTGGGGTCCCCGCCGTCCGGGCCCGCGATGAAGCCATCGAGGGTGGTGGCGATGTAGTGGACGAGTCTGCGCATGCCGGGTCGGTCCCTTCCGTTGGTCACGCTGTCGCACTACGGCCCGGCACTGCCGGATGGCATGCCGAGGTGCGAGGCCGCTAAGCGATCATGGCATCCGTCCACCCGGAGCGGGCACCGTGCCGTCAAACTCGTGAACATTCGCCCGCGCGCCAGGGTTCAACTGCTGCCCGAGCCAGCCGCGGAGGTCGAGGAAGCCCTTGTCCGTCGCTACCCCGGTCGCGTCTCGCTCGCCGAGTGGGCACGTAGGCACAGAGCAGGAGGGCTGCACAGGTGGCCTAATACGGGTATGCCCTGCTGGGCCGGATGACCTCGCCCGGATCCCGGAGCCATACGTACTGACCGCGGCCGGTCACGGTCAGCCCGAACTGCCCGGCGTCGGGCCGTCCCGCCGCCTCGTACTCCCACCAGACCTGCTCGATCTCCTCCCACAGGAACCCGGGCCCGTACTGCCACACCTCATCCCCGGAGGCGGCCATCGCTCCGGATCCGTTCTCCCGGGACACCCAGACCCGGGCGCCTTCGGCCGTGCTCTGGTGGATGAGCCGTACACCGGGGAGGCGCGCCCCGGCGAACAGGGCGAACCCGAGATCAAGCAGCCGGGCGGGGTCCAGGCCCGCCGCACGGGACCGCCCCTTGCCCCGCACGTCGTGGAGGTCGGGCAGACGATGGGCGCGCATCGGCATGTACGTGGCCCCGCCGCAGAACGGCCCGGTCGCGGTGCCGTCGTCCTGTACGCGGAGCTGGACCAGCGCTCCGGACCAGAACTCCCGGGCGAGCGGGGCCACGGCGACCCCACCGGGGCGGACCTGCCGGAGCAGGGCGTACGGGACGTACCGCAAGGCGCAGGTGGCGATCAGCCGGTCGACGGGCCCCAGTCCGGGCCAGGGCTGCTCGCCGTCCCCGACGCGCAGATGCGGCCGGTATCCGGCCTGCGCGAGGGCGTCGGCCGCCTGCCGGGCCACGACCGGGTCCAGCTCGACACTGTGGATGAGATCGTCACCGAGCCGCTCGCAGAGCAACGCGGCGACGTACCCGGTGCCGGTCCCGATCTCCAGTACCCGCTGCCCATCGGAGACTTCGAGGAGGCCCAGCATGCGGGCGACCATCGAGGGCATCGAGTTCGACGACGTCGCGACACCCGGCCCGCCCACAGCCCCGTCGTCGAGCTGCGTGACGACCGGCTCGTCACTGTTCACCAGCGCCAGCCACGCATCTGTCCCCACCACCGCCTCACACCGGTCGGGCAACTGCCGCCACACAGCCTCCGGGACGAACCGGCTGCGCGGCACGGCCTCGAACACCCGCCGCCACCGGGCAGTGAGCAATCCACGATCGGCCAACTCCCGTACCAGGGATGGGTAGGTGGGTGCCGGGTGTGCGGTGCTCATGGCTGCGGGAAACACTGGGGGCGGCTGCCGTCCGGAGACGGCTTCGGCTCCGACGGCGGCGTCCACGGCTTGTCCGACGGCTGCCCACCGTGCTTACCGGCATCGGCCCGTACGGGGTTGAAGGTCATCGTCCATCTCCTCTGATCGGTGAAGCTGTTTGGTTGGCAGGACGGTGCAGTCGGTAGATGCCGTACGGAGGGAAGAGATCGACCCGGCGCGGACAGCCACCCTCGGCACACGCCCGGCACAGAAGGTCCCGCCCGCCCCCGGTGCGCCGTACGGCGGCGACCGGTGCGCGCCAACAGGCCTCGCACGTACGGACATCTGTTGCCGAGAAGTTGATGCTCATCCGGCTTCGCGAAGAGCGGTGGCCACGGCATGGCACGGGCAGACACAGTCCGGCCGCAGGCAGAGGGCGTGCACGTCGGCCAGACCCGTCACCAAAGCGCTGCGGCAGACAACGCCGTACGGACCGGCCGCACCCGCCGACAACCCGGCCAGATCAGCCACCGAACCCTGAGGCACATCAGCTGAGGTGATCGGGTCACCACGCCATAGCAACGTCACCTCATGCTCCGGGCAGTAGGCCCCGGGGCCGTCCGCGATCGGGATGTCGTGCGCATCCCCCTCCGCGAAACACCTCATACGCGTCGGGCCTCCCGCCAGGCACGGCCAAGACGCACAGCAGCCGAACAGGAGGTCACGGCACGGCAGGTGGGGCAGCCATGGGTGTGGCCGAGCCAGATCCTGTACGCGGTGTCGCCACCCTCGCAAGGACTGCTCTTCCTGGCGCTTGCCCCGTCATGTGGCCGGGCGATGCGCTGTCTCTCAACGAGCACGGGAATGGTCATCCAGTCTCCTCAACTACCTGTCTGGCGCGGACGGGTAGAGCATGGAGGCCATAGCCGGGCACGACTGCTACGGCCTGTAGCAGCGAGGTGTGGTTCAGACCGCTCCGACCCAGTGGGCGAAGTGCGTCAGACTCTCGGCGTCAGAGCGATGGAAGCGGCGTAGGTTCCGGGCGACCTCGCGCGCCCAAGGGTGCTCACGCGTGTGCTGGGGTGCCGCAGCACGTGCCATCCGGAGGCTGGTGAAGGCCTCTACGGGGCGGCCTGCCCAATCCTGAGCCCTGGCGAGTTCGATGTAGAACCCGCTGCGGCGCTCGGCCGGCAGATCGATGCCCGGTGTCCATGCCGCTGCGGCGCGGAGAGCCCGGTCGGCGTGGCCAGGTCCGAGGCTGACCGCGACGGACACTTCGTGGATGCGGACACTTTCCGGCCCGAAGGCCGTGCCCAGGTAGCAGCCTTCTTGACCGACCTGTTTGCTCAGCTGTCGGGCATGAGCCAGGTGAGTGTCGGTCGCCCCTACGTTCTGGGCGCGACTCGCGATCACTGCTGCCCTCATGTGAAGTGCGCCGCGAGCGGCTGCCTGCGTCCGCCCGTCCGGTGCCGGAGCGGCCTCGATGGCCTGCTCCAGCGCTACCAGGCCGGCAGCGTGAGCGCGGGCGGCAAAGAACGTCTCGGCGCGAACGTATGAGGCGGTCGCCTGGACGAGAGGGTCCGCAGCACGGTCCGCTGCCCAGCGCATCAGGTCGATGAGGCGCGCGGAGAGGTCGTGTGCCCCGTGCTTGTAGGCGACGGCATCAGCGGTTCGAGCTGCAGAGGCCAGCATCCGCGCGGCACCCTGTTGTTCGGCACCGGACGCAGTATGGACGTACCGAATCGCATCGGTCAGCAAACCGGGGATGACGGTGGCGATGCGGCCGTACTGGGCGGCGAGACGCCAGCCCACCGCCGTGGAGATGCCATCGGCCAGTTCTTCCGGTCCACGCAAGGGTGGTCCCAGGGCCAGGTCGTAACCAGCGATCGCTTCCGACAGGGCAGGCAGCGCCCGGTGGACACGTCGCTCCGTGCCGACGTGATCCGTGCGCAGACGCGTGACATCCACATCGAGGGCGTCCGCGATCGCTTCGAGTACCTCGTCGCTGGGGCGGCGGACACCTCGCTCGATGGCGCGGACCATGGCGTAGGACACATGGGAGGCCGTCGCAAGTGCGGTTTGGGTGTACCGGTGTGCACGGCGGCAGGCAGCGATCCGCCTGCCGATCTCCTGCGGGCTGTCGGAAGACACCCACTGACCGTACGTGCGCGATGACGGTGTGGAACCTGATTCCTCTACTATTCGGCGATCGCGGTGAGTTCTGTGAGCGACTGGATCACCCAGTCGGCAGTCGCGTTCACCTGGTCGTCAGCGCCCCATAGGTGCCCCCAGGGGCCGCGGCGGATATGTACGGTGCGGAGCCCGGCCCGAGCTCCGGGGAACGTGTCGTTCGCGGGGTGATCACCGACGTACACGGTTTCTCTCGCGGGGGCACCGGACGCTTCGATGACCCGCTCGAAGAACTCCGCCGAAGGCTTGGCGCAGCCCCATTCCTCAGAGGTCACGACGAGATCAGCGGGCAGGTCGAGTGCCCGAAGCAACTCACCCGCACGCACGGTCTGGTTGCCTGCGATGACGACCCGCATCCCGAGTTGCCGTAGCTTCGCAAGCGTGGGGCGGACGTCTACGTACAGGTCGGACTCATCGAGGTGTTCACCCCGTCCGGCTGCCTCGCGGGCGGCGTACTCGGCCGGAATATCGATGCCCGGCTTCACCAGCCTCAGCGCTTCGGAGTTGTCGAGCCCCTGAGCGGTCACAGCACCGACCAGGGCGGACAAGGTATGTCTGGGCAGGCCGAGCCAGTCGGCCCAGGAACCCCAGTAGCGGTCGTCGCGGACGAGGGTCTCACCAATGTCGAACACGAACGTCTTCACACGTCGAGCCTAGGGCGACCGTCAGCCACCGCGTCATGTTCCCGGCCATGGGTTCGGGCTCCGTGGCACGATGCCCCGGTCGGCCGGGGACTTGCGGACATCCCGGTGCCGGTGATCGAGGGGAGCTGACGATGGGCAAGGATCCACTGCCGGACGAGGAGATCGTCCTGAGGCTGGCCGATCTACCGGGCTGGGTTCGCGAAGGGGACATGATCACCCGCACGTTCGGGATTCGGTACCACGGCGGTGTCGCACTGATCGTGAACGTCGCGGACCTCGAACGGCTCGTCGGCCACCACGCGGACATCGACCTGCGCTGGGACCATGTGCGGTTCGCCATTACGACGCACGACGCCGGGCACCGGCTCACCGCAGCCGACTTCGACCTGGCCGCACGGATCGACCGCATCGCGGCGGCCCACCAGGCACACCCTCACAACTCCTGATCAGCGCAGGCAGATTTGCTTCGCCGAGGCGTGAGAGGAGAGGGTCGTGGCTGACGACCTGTCCGCGGTTGGCCGCTTCCTGTACGAGGCGGGCACGCTGAAGCAGACGCGGCGCACCGGCTGGTGGATGGCTGGGGTTCGTGATCCCGAGAGCGTTGCCGAGCGCTCGTGGCGCACGGCACTGATCGCCACGATCATCGCGAAGCTGGAGGGCGCGGATCCCGCGCTCCGCCTATCTCGCCGTCTGGCACGACACCCAGGAGACCCGGGCCGGGGACGTGAACCACCTCGGGAAAAAGTCAACGCCTGCCGGTGACCCGCAGGAAGTCACCGTCGACCAGACGGCCGTCAGGACCGACGTGGTCGCCTCGGCAGTCCGAGAATTGGTCGCGGAGTACGAGGCCAAGGAATCACCCGAGGCGGTCTGCGCCCGGGACGCGGACAAACTGGAGTGCATGCTCCAGGGCATCGAATACAAGGCCCAGGGCTACGAGAACGCCCAGCGCTGGATCGCCAACAGCCGCAGCCGCCTGGTCACCAACACCGACACCGGGAACCGCCTGGCCGACGAACTTCTGGCACATGGAAGCCTCGACTGGCTGCGGGCAGTCCTGGGCGAGGGCAAGAAGTAACCCTCCCCCCGAAACTCGGATCCCGATCCCTGAGCTTCGGGCTTCGGGTCGGTCGGGTCACTCTTCCGGGGGGTACGTGAGCGGGTCCCCGGTCCGAAGCTCGGGTGCCGGGACTCGGGCGTCGGGATGCGGGACCCGGGGTTCGAGCGCCTTCTTTAACCGGTAGGCAGAAGAGGGGGTTTGGGGAAAACCTCCCCTACCTCCCTGCCCCGTCACGGTCAGGAAGTATGACTAATCGTGACAGCTTGCGGCACAGCGTCACGGCTGCTTACGGTGCGAGAACCAAACGACCCCGACACGGTGTTGTCGCACCAGGCCGGGGTCTCACCGCAAGATCGATACCCTAGAAAGACGATCCCGTGGCTACCCAGCACCCTAGCTCCGCCCTGCACGCACCCGCACGCTCCGCCGCGTACCCGATGGCCAAGCCCGGCTACGGCAAACGCTCCGCACCGGACCAACAAGCCCGTACGCGGCACGACTTCGCTCTCCTGCCGACCCGCGAGCGGTACGTCGCCGGGTTCGTCGACCACCTCCCCGAGGGTGCGGCGATGAGCGTGAAGACCCTCGCGAAGCAACTCCCGCTCTACGGCCAGCAAGCCATCTCCACCGCCCTGACCGCCTTGTCCGTCGCCGGGCACCTGCGGCGCGTACGGTGCGCGGCCGGCGCGGGCGACGAGACCCGCTGGGTCTTCCGCACGTTCTGGTCACGCACGGCACGCGACAACGAGTGGTGGAACACCTACCTCGCCACCGAGAAGGCCGCGCTGGCGGCAGCGCCCGCACCGGCGATGTCCGCCCCCGATATGACACCGCCGCCATCTTGGGGCCCAGCCGAGGAACCACTGCCGCCCGCCCCGGAGAGCCTCGACACGGACCGGACCCCCGACCCCACCGCCGTACCGCAGCAGCGCACCCCGACCCCCGCACCGGACGCCGAACCCGCACCGGACGCTGCGGACGCCGCTCCCGTGAAGCCCC
Organism: Streptomyces sp. NBC_01116; assembly: GCF_041435495.1. Lineage (NCBI taxonomy): Bacteria > Bacillati > Actinomycetota > Actinomycetes > Kitasatosporales > Streptomycetaceae > Streptomyces > Streptomyces sp. NBC_01116. The sequence continues at coordinate 4,424,373 of NZ_CP108644.1, read as the reverse complement.
ACCCCTCCGAAGCCGGCCGGTCTCCCGCCTACCTCGCCCTGGCCCGCCTCGGCCGCAACGACCACCGCCTGGCCCTCTCCGCCGACGACTGCACCGCCCTCGAACCGCAAGCGGCGCAATGGCTCGCCCGGGGCGTGAGCATCGACTACCTGACCCACGCCCTCACCGCAGGACTCCCCGCCCAGGTCGACAGCCCCCTCGGCTTCATCCGCCGCCGCCTCACCGACAAAATCCCACCCCAACTGACCACGGAGAACTCCCGGGCCGCCACCCCCGCCCCAACCCGCCGCCTCCTCATGGAATGCACCGACTGCGGACGCCCAGGCCAGCCAGAAGCCCTCCCCGACGGCCTCTGCCGCCCCTGCCGCACAACCCACACCCGAAACAATGAGCACACAACCCACCCCGCCGAAATCGCCACCGTCAAAGCACACATGAACAACCTCCGCGACCTACTCAAACCCGCCTGACCCCCACAGTCCGGCCGGTCCCACGGCCCTGGCATACCGAAGCCCCCAGCAAGCTGCACTCAGCGAGACCAAAGCCCGCTTGCGACCGGCCAATGACCACCCATCCCCTCAACACACCACCCCTCAAGGCCCCGGAAAGGGCAGAATCACCCCCAAGCCTGTAAAGCTTCGAGCAAAGCCATTCGCACCACAGAGGGCAATATGTCCGTTTCTCAAGAAGTGGGTAACTTCCGCCCCGCCGCCACATAAACCCGCAGGTCACGAACTGTGGTCCCCGCGCACGCGGGGATGGTCCCGGGCTCTACCTGCAACGCAACTATTTGGCCGTGTGGTCCCCGCGCACGCGGGGATGGTCCCCACGCCGGGGGTGGTGACCCGCGCGTGCTGGAGTGGTCCCCGCGCACGCGGGGATGGTCCCCTCCGGCTCGTCGTCCGGCACGGCCGCCAGGCGTGGTCCCCGCGCACGCGGGGATGGTCCCAGCCCGCGATCACCCCGAGCACGCCCCCGCTCGTGGTCCCCGCGCACGCGGGGATGGTCCCTGGGCAGCCACATCAACGCGTCGTCGGACAGCGTGGTCCCCGCGCACGCGGGGATGGTCCCCTCCTTCTCACCCGCGAGAAGGACCAGGGCCGGTGGTCCCCGCGCACGCGGGGATGGTCCCCAGACGGCCGCCGCGGCCTGCCACGTGCCGTGGTGGTCCCCGCGCACGCGGGGATGGTCCCGACCTGCTGACGGTCGACGACGGGTACGGGCAGTGGTCCCCGCGCACGCGGGGGTGGTCCCAAGCTCGCGCGCACCATGCAGTGATCTCCCCGGTGGTCCCCGCGCACGCGGGGGTGGTCCCCCGCCGTCGCCGTCGCCGCAGGCGTCGTCGTCGTGGTCCCCGCGCACGCGGGGGTGGTCCCTTCACACGCGAGGATCGGTGGCCGCCGGTCGCGTGGTCCCCGCGCACGCGGGGGTGGTCCCTGCCACCGGCGGACGTTCGTCACCACGGTGGCGTGGTCCCCGCGCACGCGGGGGTGGTCCCCGCAGCTCGACCTCGAACCGCCCGGGGGCGGAGTGGTCCCCGCGCACGCGGGGGTGGTCCCCTCGCCCGCGCGGGCGCCGCGCCGACGGGACGGTGGTCCCCGCTCGGCGAGGATCTGCTCGGCTGCCTGCTCGTGGTCCCCGCGCACGCGGGGGTGGTCCCATTCGCGCGTGCACGGTCCCGTCCGCGAGTCTGTGGTCCCCGCGCACGCGGGGGTGGTCCCAAGAGGACGAAGGTGCCCGATCCGAGACCAGGGTGGTCCCCGCGCACGCGGGGGTGGTCCCGGGTCCCGAGCCACCGGCGAGACCGCGTTCCCGCGGTCCCCGCGCACGCGGGAGTGGTCCCTGCACGCAGACCTTCGTGCCGGACGGGTACTCGCGGTCCCCGCGCACGCGGGGGTGGTCCCCGTGCCGTTGCACACGTCGCAGTCGCAGGTGTGGTGGTCCCCGCGCACGCGGGGATGGTCCCGTCGAGAGCGCGGTCCGCCGCATCGTAGGGTGTGGCCCCGCCGGTCGACCGGCATGGTCAGCCCTCTTCGTGGTCCCGGCCGGGGGGAGGGGGGAACACGTGCGAATCAAGCCGCCGTACCTCAGCGAGGGGTGCCGCTCGCGGTAGGGCACTCGTTCTCCTGCCGCTCCCGCCATGCCCCCACACTCCGCGAGTCGACCAACGGAGCCCCGCGTCCAACGGCACCCGGCAACCAACGGAGCCCGGCAACCAGGCTCACCGCCGCCTCCAGCCGCCACCGAGCGCGGCATGCACCAGCAGTTCTCTCTCCGACCGCCACACTCGATCAGATGAGTGCACTTGCGCTCATTCTCGATCAACGCAACCGTCGGCGACTTCCACGATGTCCAATACGCCCATGAGCCGCGATCATCCGGAAAGCCTTTCGGCTTACGCCCGTCTGTCCCCAGCGTCCCGCACCGCCTGGGGCAAGCACGACCGGCAGACCGAACAGTGGCTCCCCCTCTGGCGGCACATGGCGGACAGTGCCGCCGTAGCAGGCCGGCTCTGGGACGAGTGGGTGCCCGACAACGTCAAAGTGCTCATCGCGGACGCATTCCCCCACGGCGGGCAGGACGCGCGACAAGTGGCCGTCTACCTCGCCTGCGTCCACGACATCGGCAAGGCCACCCCCGCCTTCGCCTGCCAGGTGGACGGGCTCGCCGACCGGATGCGGGCGGCCGGGCTCTCCATGCCGTATCAGAAGCGGTTCGGGCTGGACCGCAGGATGGCGCCGCACGGGCTGGCCGGGCAGTTGCTCCTTCAGGAGTGGCTGGCGGAGCGGTTCGGGTGGAGTGAGCGGGTTTCCGGGCAGTTCGCCGTCGTCGCGGGCGGGCACCACGGCACACCTCCGGATCACCAGCAGATCCATGATCTCGGGCTCCGGCCACAGCTGTTGCGCACCGGAGGAGAGAGCGAGGGCGGCTGGCGGGACGTCCAGTACGAGTTGATGGATGCCTGTGCCGTGCGGGCCGGCGTGGACGAGCGATTCGACGCGTGGCGGTCCGTCCGCCTGCCGCAGCCCGTCCAGGTCGTGCTCACCGCGATCGTCATCGTCTCGGACTGGATTGCCAGCTCCTCCGAGCTGTTCCCCTACGATCCCGCCTCCTGGGCCCCCGTGGGCCCGGAAGGGGAAGGCCGCCGGCTCGCGGCCGCCTGGGCGGGGCTGGACCTTCCCGGGCCATGGCGTGCCGATCAACCCGTCGGCACCGCTGCCGAGTTGTTCCGGGAACGGTTCGAACTTCCGCAGGGCGCCGCGATCAGGCCCGTACAGGAAGACGCCGTGCGGGTCGCCCGGGAGCTGCCGGGACCCGGACTCCTGATCATCGAGGCGCCCATGGGCGAAGGCAAGACCGAGGCCGCCTTCGCGGCTGCGGAGATCCTGGCTGCCGGTTCGGGTGCCGGAGGATGTCTCGTAGCGCTGCCGACCCGTGCCACCGGCGACGCCATGTTCCCCCGACTGCTGCGCTGGCTGGAGAAGCTGCCCGCGGACGGGCCCCGCTCCGTGGTCCTCGCCCATGCCAAGGCCGCCCTCAACGAGGTGTGGGCCGGGATGACGAAGGCCGACCGGCGGACGATCGCGGCCGTCGACCTGGACAGCCCGGTGGAGGACGTCTCCCGTGCGGGGGGCGCGCGCCGCGTCAACCCCGCCTCCCTCCACGCCCACCAGTGGCTCCGCGGCCGCAAGAAGGCGCTGCTCTCCTCCTTCGCCGTCGGCACCATCGACCAGGTGCTCTTCGCCGGGCTCAAGAGCCGGCACCTGGCGCTGCGGCACCTCGCCGTCGCGGGCAAGGTCGTCATCATCGACGAAGTGCACGCCTACGACGCGTACATGAACGCCTACCTCGACCGCGTACTGGAATGGCTGGCCGCCTACCGGGTGCCCGTCGTCATGCTCTCCGCCACCCTGCCCGCGCGGCGCCGCCGCGAGCTGGCCGCAGCGTACGCCGGGGAGGAGACCCCCCAACTCGCCGATGCCCTCAACCTGCCCGACGACGCCTACCCGTTGATCACCGCCGTCGCCCCCGGGGGCCCCGTCCTGACGGCCCGCCCCGAGCCCGCCTCCGGGCGGCGCGCCGAAGTGGTTCTGGAGCGGCTGGACGACGGCCTTCTCCCGCTCGTACAGCGGCTGGACGAGGAGCTGCGGGACGGCGGCTGCGCCCTCGTCGTACGCAACACCGTCGACCGGGTTCTCGAAGCCGCCGAGCACCTCCGCGCCCACTTCGGCACGGAGGCTGTCACCGTGGCGCACTCCCGGTTCATCGCAGCCGACCGGGCGCGCAATGACACCGACCTGCGTGAGCGGTTCGGGCCCGGTGGCGACCGTCCCGCCGGGCCGCACATCGTCGTGGCCAGCCAGGTCGTCGAACAGTCCCTGGACGTCGACTTCGACCTGCTGGTCACCGATCTCGCCCCCGTCGACCTGGTGCTCCAGCGCATGGGGCGGCTGCACCGTCATCCGCGTACCCGACCGCCCCGCCTCTCGCAGGCCCGCTGTCTGATCACCGGGGTGGAGGACTGGAACGCCGATCGGCCCGCGCCCGTACGTGGCTCCCTCGCCGTGTACCAGGGGCCGCACACCTTGCTGCGGGCGCTCGCCGTGCTGGGTCCGCATCTCGATGGCGTACCGCTGGTGCTGCCCGACCACATCAGTCCGTTGGTGCAGGCCGCCTACGACGAACGACCGGTCGGGCCCGCGCACTGGGCCTCCGCACTGGCGGAAGCCCGGCGGCAGTATCTGACCCGGCTGGCCGAGAAGCGGGAGCGGGCCGATGTGTTCCGGCTGGGGCCGGTACGGCGGGCGGGCCGGCCCCTGTTCGGCTGGCTCGACGGCAACGCCGGGGACGCGGACGACAGCCGCGGAGGGCGCGCGCAGGTACGGGACAGCGAGGAGAGCCTTGAGGCCCTGGTCGTCCAGCGCCGCGCGGACGGCCGGCTGACCACCGTGAGCTGGCTCGACGGCGGTCGCGGTGGGCTGGATCTGCCGGAGCACGCCCCGCCGCCCCGTCGGGCCGCCGAGACCGTCGCCGCGTGCGCGTTGACGCTACCCAGGGCGCTCACTCATCCGGGTGTGATCGATCGGACCATCGCAGAGCTGGAGCGCTTCGTCGTACCGGCCTGGCAGGTGAAGGAGTGCCCCTGGCTCGCAGGGGAGTTGCTGCTCGTTCTGGATGAGGACTGTCAGACCCACCTGTCAGGGTTGGAGGTCCACTACAGCGCCGACGACGGACTCCGGGTGGGTCCTGTCGGCGCGCGCAGCGCAAGCAGAGCAAAGGGGCTCGAAGCTGTGGCGTCCTTAGTACCTTCTTTCGACCTGGTCTCCCGGCCGTGGCTGCCCGTCCAGTACGAGGACGGCTCCACCGGCGAGCTCTCGCTGGGGGACGTCTTCGCGCGGGCGGGCGAGGTGCGTCGGCTGGTGGGCGACCTCCCGACGCAGGAACTGGCGCTGCTGCGACTGCTGCTGGCGATTCTGTACGACGCGTTCGACGAGGCCGAAGGCCGATCGGGCGGCGCACCGGCGCAGTTGGAGGACTGGGAAGCGCTGTGGAACGCCCCGGGCTCCTTCGAGATCGTCGCCGGCTATCTCGACCGGCACCGGGACCGCTTCGATCTTCTCCACCCGGAGCGGCCGTTCTTCCAGGTGGCGGGGCTGCATACGCAGAAGCACGAAGTCGCCTCGCTGAACCGGATCGTGGCCGACGTGCCGAACGGCGAGGCGTTCTTCTCCATGCGCCGGCCCGGTGTCGATCGGCTCGGTCTCGCCGAGGCCGCCCGCTGGCTCGTCCACACCCACGCGTACGACTCGTCCGGGATCAAGTCCGGTATGGAGGGTGACGCACGGGTCAAGGGGGGAAAGGTCTACCCGCAGGGCGTCGGCTGGGCAGGCGGCCTCGGTGGCGTCTTCGCGGAGGGCGCGTCCCTGCGCGAGACCCTCCTGCTGAATCTCATTCCGACGGATGAGGACATCCTGACGTCGGAGCCGAAGGCCGATCTCCCCGTATGGCGCCGTGAGACGCCCCCGGGGCCCGGTGTGGTGGAAGGCGACCCTTCCGCGCCTCGCCCGGCAGGGCCCCGCGATCTCTACACGTGGCAGTCCCGGCGGGTTCTCCTCCACACGGAGGGCCCCGACGTCATCGGGGTCGTCCTCGGTTACGGTGACCCGCTCGCCCCCGCCAACCGGCTGAAGGCGGAGCCGATGACGGGCTGGCGCCGCAGCCCCGCGCAGGAGAAGAAGCTCGGCCGCCCGCTGATCTACCTGCCGCGTCAGCACGACCCCGCCCGGGCGGCGTGGCGTGGCCTGGCGAGCCTGCTGAACGCCCAGCGGCAGGACGGCGACACGACCGGGCGGGGCACGGACCGGAGCCGGCCGCCCGGGGTCGTGAGATGGCTGGCCCTGCTCAGTACCGAGGGCGTGCTGCCGAGAGGATCGCTGATCCGTACGCGGTTGGTCGGGGCGGTCTACGGGACGCAGCAGTCCGTGGTGGACGAAGTGGTGGACGACGCCATCGCCCTGCCGGTCGTTCTGCTCCACCAGGACCGCCGCCTGCACGGGGCGGTCGCGGTCGACGCGGTCGCCGACGCCGAGCGGGCCGTGTCCGCGCTGGGGCACCTGGCCGGGAATCTGGCGCGTGCGTCCGGTTCGGGGGCCGGGCCTGCCACAGCCACCGCCCGGGACCAGGGCTTCGGTGCGTTGGACGGACCGTACCGGCGCTGGCTGGTGGACCTCGACGAGGACACCGATCTGGAGCGGGCGCGCGCCGCGTGGCGAGCCACCGTCCGGCACATCGTGCTCGGCCTCGGCCATGAGCTTCTCGACTCGGCGGGCCGAGGTGCGGCCGAGGGGCGGGTGATCGAGTTGCCGGGCGTGGGCAAGCGCTGGATCGACAGTTCGCGGGCGGACCTGTGGTTCCGGACCCGCATCAACAAGGTGCTGCCCAAGCCGCCACCGGAAGCACCCGCTCCGGCCGCCGCCGGCCAGGCCGACCGCGCCGACGAAGCTCCTTCGGAGGAAACCGCATGACCATTGCCCCTACGACGACCGGCGCGGGCGCCTCGCCACCTTCCCAGGACGGCGGGCGGCCGAACGAGCGGCTGCCCGCCCATCGGCTGGTCGCCCGCGCGACGGGCTCGTACATCGCGCGGATTCAGCCCCAGTACCTGTCCGACACGTCGGCCGCCGTGGCGGAGCTCGCCCGGCTGCGGCGCGGCGCCGGAAAGCGGGTCCACCAGGTGCAGGACCTGTGGGGCGTCGGAGGGACGGAGGAGCTGGCCCGGCTGCTCGACGGCCGGAAGGAGTTCATCCGCCTCGAATACGCCGAGGAGGCCGTCTTCCTCGCCTCCACCCTGTGGGCCCTGCACCAGCAGTCCGGCCGCGACGCAGGCATGCACGACCCGAGACAGCACCTGGGCGGTGCCGTCCGCGCGCTGATCCGGCTGAAGGGGGCCTCGGGCGAGGACGAGGAGGACTCCCCACTGCGCAAGCGCCTGGTGCGCGTCGGAACGGCCGAATCCCTCGACTCGGTCGCCGTACGGCTCAGAGAGATCGTGCTGCTCCTGCGCGGCGCGCGGGAGCCTCTCGACTACGCGCGCCTGGCCGGTCAACTCTACCGCTGGCAGCACCGCCCCGACCGGGCCGGGGTTCAACGGGAATGGGGCCGCGAATTCCACCTGGCCGCAGCCTCGGCCTCGGCTTCGGTCGCGGTCGCGAGGAAAGGCAAGCCGTCCTCAGGCGTCGATACCGGCGATACCCGCGACACCAGCGACACCGGCGATAGCGGCGATAGCGGCGATGCGATCGACCGGGCTTTGGCCCCGGATGAGGAATTCGGCGGTTACGCGGCAGGAGAGTGACGCTCCGCGCTCAAAAGCCCCTGGCCTGCCCCCCTTCGTAGGACATCTCTCGCGCACGACGAACAAAGGAATTGAGCACGCGTGGCCCTGAACCGGACGATTCTCGACATCCACATTCTCCAGACCGTTCCGCCGAGCAATCTGAATCGCGACGACACGGGGGCGCCGAAATCGGCGACGTACGGGGGCGTGAGGCGCTCCCGTGTGTCCAGCCAGGCGTGGAAGCGGGCTACCCGCACGGCCTTCGCCGAGCTGCTCGACCCATCCGAACTCGGCATCCGCACCAAGAAGGTCGTGGAGGTCCTCGCCGACCGGGTCCTGGATCTGGACCCGTCGCTGTCGCGTGCCGCGGCGCAGAGCCTGGCCGCGGAGACCATCACCACGGCGACCGGCTCGAAGGTCGCCGTCCCCGCGCGAAAGAGCAAGCAGGACGTGGAGGACCCCGCCGCCGAGTCCACCTACCTGATGTTCCTGAGCGGCCGGCAGTACGACGCCCTCGCCGCGATGACGATCGAAGGCGGGAGGGGCGGTGACGTCAAAGCGCTCAAGGAGTTCTTCAAGGACAAGGAGAACAAGTCGCGGGTCAAACAGCTCGTTCTCACCGAACACTCCGTGGACATCGCCCTGTTCGGACGCATGGTCGCGGATTCGACCGATCTGAACGTGGACGCGGCGGCCCAGGTCGCCCATGCGCTGAGCGTGCACGCGGTGGAGGTCGAATCGGACTACTACACCGCGGTCGACGACAAGAACACGAACGCCGAAACCGGCGCAGGAATGATCGGCACCGTCGACTTCAACTCCGCCACCCTCTACCGCTACGCCGCACTCGATGTGAACCGCCTCCAGGAGAATCTGGGCGCCGGGCACGACGATGCCCGGCCGACAGAGCCCACCCGGCGGGCCGTCACGGCGTTCCTCGAAGGCTTCATCACGTCCCTCCCCACCGGAAAGATCAACTCCTTCGGCAACCAGACCCTTCCGGCTGCGGTGATCGTGAAGCTCCGCTCCCGGCGTCCGGTCAGTTACGTGGCCGCGTTCGAGGAGCCGGTGGCCGTGGGCAGGGAAGGCGGCTTCCTCACGGGGAGCTGCGAGAAGCTGGCCGAGTTCGTGCCGGACATGGAGGCGAGCTTCGGCCTCTCCGACGGCCCGGAGGGCTGGGTCGTCCGGGTGGGCAAGGAGACGAAGGCGCTGGAGACGCTGGGCAGGTCCGTGAGCCTGCCCGAGCTGCTGACCGCCGTGGGGGACGCTGTGGTCGCCCGGGTGGCGCCGGAGGGCACAGGGCGTGCCACCGGCGTCCCCGGTGCGCGGGGCGCCTCGGGCCTCGTGCCGGAGCCCGGGGCATGACCGTGCTGCTGTTGCGGCTCGCGGGCCCCCTCCAGTCCTGGGGATCGGCTGCCCGCTTCACCCGCCGCACCACGGAGAGCGCGCCGACCAAGAGCGGTGTCATCGGCCTCCTCGCCGCGGCTCAGGGGCGCAGGCGGGACGCCGACCTCACCGACCTCTCGGCGCTGGAGTTCGGCGTCCGCATCGACCAACCGGGCACCCGGCTGCGCGACTTCCAGACGGCGCACCACAGCGGCACGCTCAAGGCGATGCCGCTGTCGGAGCGCTTCTACCTCGCCGACGCGGTGTTCGTGGCCGGTGTGAGCGGTGAGGCCGGGCTCGTACAGCGGCTGTACGAGGCGCTGCTGGAGCCGGTGTTCCTGCCCTACCTGGGCCGTCGTTCCTGTCCGCCGTCGCAGCCGGTGACGATCGCGGAGCCGCTGGACGGAGAGCTGGAGCAGAGCCTCAGGGAAACGCCGTGGGAGGCGTCCGGGTGGTATCGGAACCACCGTGACGCCTCGTTCCGTCGCCGGGGCCAGTCACCGCCCGCCGACGTGCGACTGGACCTCCTGCTGGACAGCCCGCCCGGCCCCGGCCGGCTGCCGGACCTCACCCTGCGGGACCTTCCGGTGAGCTTTGATCCGCGCCACCGCCGGTACGGGCTGCGGGGCGTACGGACGACCGAGGCCCGCGTGCCCACAGCGGCCGGGGCCCGATCGGCACGGCCGCCGCATGAACCCACATCCCTGCTCACGCCCGTCTTGCCCGTCACGCCCACCACGCCCACCACGCCCGCCGCAACGAGGACCGACTGATGTACCTCACCCGATTCCGTGTGAACACCGGCCGGTCAGAGGGCCGACGGCTGCTCGGCTCACCGCACCGTGTCCACGGCGCGGTGAACGCCTCCTTTCCCACCCCGCCCTCCCGCGACGGATCCGGCCCCCGCGTGCTGTGGCGGGTGGACCGCAACGGGACCTCCGAGACGCTGCTCTACATCGTCAGCCCCAGCCGCCCCGACCTGACCCACCTGGTCGAGCAGGCGGGCTGGCCCGCCTCGGACGAGCCCGGGTGGACGACGTTCGCGTACGCCGATTTCCTCACCGCGCTCCACCCGAACGACACGTGGGGATTCAGGCTCACCGCGAACCCCGTGCACAACATCCGCCACGCGTACGTAAAGGAGGGCGAGCGGACGAAGAGAGCCGCGCACCAGACCCCCCGCCACCAGATGAACTGGCTGCTGAAACGGCAGGAGAAGGCCGGCTTCGAGGTCGTTCACAAGCCCGCGGAACAACGCCTGCTGCCCGAGGGCGACGAGTACGAGCTGATCGTCCGCGACCAGATCCCCCTTCAGTTCCGGCGTACGTCGGAGGCGACTCGCGGGAACAGCGACGTACAGATCACCAAGGTCACCTTCGACGGCCGCCTGCGCGTCACGGATCCGGACCTCTTCCGCCGCACGCTCACCCACGGCCTGGGCAAAGCCAAGGCGTACGGCTGCGGCCTGATGACGCTGGCCCCGGTACGGGTGAAGGGGGAAGGTTGAGCACGGTCGGCCGTCGAGGAGCCTCCACTCCTCGCGAGCTCACACGGGTCGGCGATCGGCTTTCGTTCGTCTACCTGGAACGGTGCACGGTGCACCGGGACTCCAACGCGATCACCGCCGAGGACGCGGACGGTGTCACTCACATCCCGTCTGCCACGATCGGCACGCTCCTGCTCGGCCCGGGCACCCGCGTCACCCACCAGGCGATGGCCCTTCTCGGCGACAGCGGTGCCGGCGTGGCCTGGGTCGGCGAGCACGGAGTCCGGTATTACGCGGGCGGCCGGGCGCTCACCCGGTCCTCGGGCCTGATCGAGGCCCAGGCCACCTCCTGGGCGAACCGGCGCACCCGGCTGGACGTGGCACGCGCCATGTACCGGCTGCGGTTTCCCGGCGAGGACACCACGGGCCGCACCCGAAAGGAACTCCTCGGCATGGAGGGCACGCGGCTGCGGGAGTGCTACAGACGGGAGTCCCAGCGTACGGGCGTCCCCTGGCGCAAGCGGGAGTACCACCGCGACGACTTCTCGGCGGGCGATGCCCCCAACCAGGCCGTCACCGCTGCCGCGCAGTGCATGTACGGCGTATCCCATTCCGTCGTCGCGGCCCTTGGCTGCTCGCCGGGGCTGGGCTTCGTCCACTCCGGACACGAACGCTCGTTCGTCATGGACGTCGCGGACTTCTACAAGACGGACATCGCCATTCCCGCCGCCTTCGACGCGGCGGCCGAGGGCATGGACGACATCGCGGCCCGGACCCGCCGCATGCTCCGGGACCGGATCAACCGCATGGGCCTGCTCGACCGCTGTGTCCGGGACATCAAGGACCTGCTCGGCTACGACGGCACCCGCGACACGACCCAGGCGGACGGCACGCCGTCGGACCGGGTCACGCTCCAGTCCGACGGAGACGTCATGGTCGAGGGCGGGCGCAACCACGGGGACGAGATCATCTGGTGACCGTCATCGTCCTCACCAACTGCCCCGTCGGCCTCCGCGGCTTCCTCACCCGCTGGCTGCTGGAGATCTCGCCGGGCGTCTTCCTCGGCTCTCCGTCCACCCGCATCCGCGACCTCCTGTGGGCCGAGGTCCGCGAGTACGCCGGCCAGGGCCGCGCCCTGCTCGCCTATCAGACGGACAACGAGCAGGGCTACGCCTTCGAAACCCACGACCACACCTGGCACCCGACCGCCCACGAGGGCCTCACGCTGATCCACCGCCCGAGCAACCGCGCCCCGCAGGCGGGGAGCGCGGGGGCCGATGTTCCCCGCCAGGGCTGGAGCAAGGCGTCGAAACGGCGGCGGTTCGGGGGCGGGAGGTAGGTAGGTGCGGCTTCGGGGGCAGAGGCGGGTCGGCGTACGCCACAACGAAGTCGTCCCCGCGCGTGCGGGGTTGTTCCCGGGTCGTTGATGCTGATCGGGCCGTGCTCGTCGTCGTCCCCGCGCGTGCGGGGCTGTTCCCAGCGGATTCGGCCGCGGGCCGAGCATGCCGAGGTCGTCCCCGCACGTGCGGGGTTGTTCCCGACGAGCGCGTCTAGCCGGTGCGGTCCTCGTCGTCCCCGCACGTGCGGGGTTGTTCCCGAGAAGACCGTCCTGTGGCAGATGGGCGAGTCGTCCCCGCGCAGGCGGGGCTACTACCACGGCCCCGTCCAGGGCGGGGCCGTCACGCTGGTCGTCGACGCGGTGCGGGATGCAGCCCTGCTTTACAGTGTCGAAAAGGTGAGGGCAGGGCCTTCCCCCGCGCGCGCGGGGGTGACCGTCAGCTCGCAGAGCCCTCGAACGGGTGACAGACGTGGTTCCCGCACACCCGCTGGTTGCGCTCGGCCACGGCGGGATGCGTCACAACCCTGTCTCGGACCTTGACGGAAGCAGGATGTAATGACCAGTGCGCCGGACTACAGCCAGGGCATCGACACCGAGCGCGCCCTCAAGTTCGCCGTGCAGCGCATTCGCGGGGACCGTGTCCAGATCATTGAGGGGATCATCGAACCGGTGTCACCGACGTGGGACCACGAGCGCGCTGCCAAGCTCGTACGCCGCCAGATCGAGAGGCGAGTCGACGAACTCGGGTGCGTGGAAGGGTCCGGGAACCTGGATCTGCCCGGGTCCTCCAACTGGTACGTCCCGGACATCGCGGTTGTGCCGGAGGATCTGGCCAGAGGTGGCAGCGCCCTTCTTCCCGACCAGACCCTGCTGATCGTGGAAGTGACATCCGAATCGAACGCGGAGACGGACCGGGTCGTCAAGCGGCGTAGGTACGCCGAGTACGGGGCACCGCTGTACCTGCTTGTCGACCGCGTCGATGGCAGCATCACGCTCTTCTCAGAGCCGCAGAAGCTGGGGTACACGCGCGTGCAGGGTCCCTACCCGTTCGGCGCCGTCGTGCGGCTTCCCTCGCCGTTCGACCTCGACATCGACACGAGCGGGCTCGTCCGAACGACGGCGTGACCGCCGGAAAAGCCAGGTCGGGGGAAGCGGCATCGGGGGGACAAGCCGCTTCCCCCGGTGAGAACAGGGCCTGCTGGTCCTCCGCCGCGGTCAGGGGGGATCGCGCGGCGGGTGACCCCACAGAGAGGCCCTGTTCCGGCCCTCCGGGTCCTGCCTGGTCCCGTTGGGCTCGGTATCCATTGTGCCGCGCGGCAGGATGCTCGGGGTCGGGCAAAAGACCTTGATGGCGGGGTCATAGGTCCTTAAAGGCCGCATCAGTGATCAGAAACAGCCACCCGGATACGACCATGCGTGCGGATACAATCGCCCGATCGCACGTGGGGTCGATGGAGGGGCAGGATTGTGGCCAAGGCAAAGACGATCATCATCTACATATTGGTGGTCTTCGTGCTGTACACGATCATCATGTCTCCGCAGCGGGCCGCCGAGCTGGTCCAGGTAGGGTTCGAGGGCATTTCCACCGCCGCGCAGAGCGTCGGTGACTTCATGTCAGAGCTGGTGAAGTAGGAGTAGTGCGATGATCCGCCACCTGGTCCTTTTCAAGCTGAACGAGGGCGTCGAGCGGGACGACCCGCGGGTCGTCGCCGGGGACCTGGCCTTCCGGGAGCTGGAGGGGCGGGTTCCGGAGCTGGAGTTCTGGGAGTGCGCCTGGAACATCACCGACCGGCCGATCGCGTACGACTACGCCATCAACTCCGCCGTCGCCGACGAGGACGCGCTCAAGCGGTACATCGAGCACCCGGCCCACCAGGCCGCCGCGGGACAGTGGCGGGAATTCGCCACTTGGGTGATCGCCGACTATCCCTTCTGACGCCCCCCGGCACCGGTTCGTCCCGGTTCCAGCGACCCCTCGCCTGTCAGGCGAGGGGTTTCTTTGTTCTTTTTAAACCCTTATGACCTCAACACGGCACTATGAGGTGCTTGCACACAGTGGACATGTCTTGTGATGCTATGACCGCTTTTGACGGATGAGTTGACCGTAGTTGACCGCGAAGGGGTGGCGTCACCGTGCCGGCCAGTACAGCGCCTCAAGTGCCTCCCCAGACCGCACAGACCGTCCAGACCGCGCAGACCGTCCGGGCCGAGGACATCCAGACCGAGACCCCGGACCCCTCGGACAGGCCCGCCAGGGCCCGCGGTGCCGATACCAGGGCGCTCACGCAGGTCCTCTTCGGCCAGCTCAAGAACCTGGAGGCGGGCTCTCCGGAGCACCGCCGGGTCCGGGCCGCCCTCATCGAGGCGAACCTGCCCCTCGTGCGGTACGCCGCGGCGCGGTTCCGCAGCCGCAACGAACCGATGGAGGATGTCGTCCAGGTCGGCACCATCGGCCTGATCAACGCCATCGACCGGTTCGACCCGGACCGCGGGGTCCAGTTCCCGACGTTCGCGATGCCCACCGTGGTCGGCGAGATCAAGCGGTACTTCCGCGACAACGTGCGCACCGTCCACGTCCCCCGCCGGCTCCACGAGCTGTGGGTCCAGGTCACCGGCGCCACCGAGGACCTGACGACCGCCCACGGCCGGTCCCCGACCACCGCCGAGATCGCCGAGCGGCTGAGGATCTCCGAGGACGAAGTCCTCGCCTGCATCGAGGCGGGGCGTTCGTACCACGCCACCTCCCTGGAGGCGGCCCAGGAAGGCGACGGACTGCCCGGCCTCCTCGACCGGCTCGGCTACGAGGACCCCGCACTCGCGGGCGTCGAACACCGCGACCTCGTCCGGCACCTCCTCGTCCAGCTCCCCGAGCGCGAGCAGCGCATCCTCCTCCTGCGCTACTACAGCAACTTGACCCAGTCTCAGATCAGCGCGGAACTGGGCGTTTCCCAGATGCATGTGTCAAGGCTTCTCGCCAGAAGTTTCGCCCGACTGAGATCCGCAAACAGGATCGAGGCGTAACCGGAACGGGTAGACCGTCCAGAGAGCAGTTCTGACGGCATAAAAGGCCTACACCCCCTGTTTCCAGGGCGGATTCGGCGCTGACTTGTCGACATGTCACTACAGCGTGTTGCCGACATGTGACATTCTGCTCGAAGCGCGTTTGCCGCAGCCCCGCCTCCGGTATTCAGGTGGAGGCTGCGTTCCTCCGATGGTCGCGGCCACCGCGACCGTCCGCGACCTCAAGGGGGTGGCATGTCCGAAGAACAGGGCAGCTCGAAGGTGCTCACGCTCACGAAGAGCGTGCCGGCACCCGCCGTGCTCACCAGCTCGCCGGAAGCCATCGACACCCGCACGCTGTCCCGCTCCCTGTTCCTGCGGCTCGCCGCGCTCGGCCCCGCCTCGGGCCCCGAGGGAACGGACAGTCCGGAGCGGACCTACGTGCGGGACACGCTGATCGAACTGAACCTCCCGCTGGTGCGGTACGCCGCGGCGCGGTTCCGCAGCCGCAACGAGCCGATGGAGGACATCGTCCAGGTCGGCACGATCGGCCTGATCAAGGCGATCGACCGGTTCGACTGCGAACGGGGCGTCGAATTCCCGACGTTCGCGATGCCCACCGTCGTCGGCGAGATCAAGCGCTTCTTCCGCGACACCTCCTGGTCCGTGCGGGTCCCCCGTCGCCTCCAGGAGCTGCGGCTCGCCCTGACCAAGACCAGCGACGAGCTCGCGCAGAAGCTCGACCGCTCGCCGACCGTGCCGGAGCTGGCCCGCGCGCTCGGGGTCTCCGAGGAGGACGTGGTCGACGGCCTCGCCGTCGGCAACGCCTACACCGCCTCCTCCCTGGACTCCCCCTCCCCCGAGGACGACGGCGGCGAGGGCTCCCTCGCGGACCGCCTCGGGTACGAGGACTCGGCGCTGGAGGGCGTCGAGTACCGCGAGTCGCTCAAGCCGCTGCTGGCCAAGCTCGCCCCGCGCGAGCGCCAGATCATCATGCTGCGGTTCTTCGCGAACATGACGCAGTCCCAGATCGGCGAAGAGGTCGGCATCTCCCAGATGCACGTCTCCCGGCTGCTGACCCGCACGCTCGCGCAGCTCAGGGAAGGACTCATCGCGGACTGAGGCCGGTCGGCGGAGTTCGGCCGGACTCCGCCGGTCCCTGCACCAGGGTTCAGATTTGACGGACCGTCAGCCACACTGGCGCGATGCGACGTCAGACATTCGGCTCCACCCGCCGCCGAGGCACCGTCATCGTCGCCTCGGCGGCCGCGCTGTGTCTGGGCGGCGGCCTCCTGGCCGCCTGCGGCAGCGGACCGGGCGACGACGGATACGTGGCCGTGGGCGCCGCCGCCGATGGCGGGGAGCGGTCTTCGGGCGGCGACGGGAAGCCCCCGGGCAAGGTGACGCTGGTCCCGCTGGACGGGAACGGCGGCAGCGGCGGCGGTGAGCGCGAACCCGGCGGTCACGGGCCCGGCAGCCCCCCGTCCGCGCCCTCCTCCCCGGGTGCGAGCGAGCCTGGGCGCGCCCAGGACGGCCCCGGCGGGGCCCGTACGGAGACGCCGGGCGGCCAGGGGGGCGGATCATCCGGCGGGCCGGGCGCGAGGCCCTCGAAGCCCGCTGAGTCCTCGAAGCCCGCTGAGTCCTCGAAGCCGGGCAGCGGCTCCCGGCCACCGTCCCCCAACGGGCCCGGTACCCCTTCACCACCGGGCGACGGTGGTCCCGGAACCCCGGAACCTCCGGCTCCGCCCGCCACCCCGGCCGCACTGACGCTGAGCGCCCCGCAGCGAGCGGCGGCGGACAAGCGGTGGTGCGAGAAGGTGACCGTGGAGTTCCGCAACACCGGCGGTTCCCCGGCCCGCTCGGGGACCGTCACCTTCGCCACGCACATCATCGGCACCCTCGGCGTCGACTGGGCGACCATCACCTCCGCCCAGCCCCTGCCCGCCCCGATCGGCGCGGGCTCGGCGCGCTCGGAGACGTACACCGTGTGCGTGGAGTCCTGGCGGGTCCCCCCGGGGATGCGCGTCGAGACGCAGGACGTCTCCGCCGTGTGGAAGTGACCTGCCCTGTCTGACCGGTCTGACCTGCTGACCCTCTGACCTGCTGGCCTATCGACCGGACGGCGGGAAGCCCGTCACGCACGACGGCCGCCCGGAGGTGGAGCGGCGGCCGGCTGCGCGGCTCCGCTTCCCGTCCCCCGTGCGGCCGGATCGTACGGTCGTACGCGTTCGCATCAGTCGTACGCGTTCGCGTTCGCATGGTCGCACGCGAGCGTGCGGTCGCACTCGTACGTGCGGTCCTGCTCGTACCTACGTCGTACCTGTTGTGCGTGTCGTGGGCGCGCACGCACCGTTCCCCCGGCGCGGCCGTGCGAGCGCGGGTCAGCCCAGGGCGAGCCAGGCCACCGCGCCGAGGACGACGACGACCGCGATCACCGCCGCGATCACCCCGGTCTTCGGCCCGGAAGAGGTCGCCGCGGGCTGCTGCCGGCGCTGCGGCTCGCCCTCGTCGACGAAGGCGCGGAACATCTGCGTACTGCCCGCCGGGTCCGGGGTGCCCTCGGGGCCCGGCTGAGGGGCGTGGGGGTTGTGTGCCATGGGGCAGGACCCTAGCGAACTCGCGCCCACGGCCCAACCCCCGGGCCACCCGGCACCCCGTCCGACCTGCGTCGGCGCGGGCGGACGGCGGGCTTGACCCGGACCCTACGGAGGCTTTTGGGTTCCTTTACTTCTGCAAGGCCGTTTTCGTTTGCCTGTAGCAACCAACGGCTTCTATCGTTGCCCTAAGCAACAACATCGTCATGAGTGTGCTGGGGGTTCCCGTGGCCGCACGGAGTAGTTACGAGGAACTGGCCCGGCAGCTCAGCGCCGTCGGGGCCGTCAAAAGGGGGCTCGCCCGCGCACTGCCCCACGAATGTCCCGCGGGATCCGCCGCCGTCCTGACCCTCCTGGACCGGCACGGCGAGATGCGGATCAGCCGGCTCGCCGAGCTGCTGTCCGTGGACATGTCGGTGACCAGCCGCCATGTGGCCCATGTGGCCGATCGCGGCTGGATCGAACGGTCTCCGGACCCGGCGGACAAGCGGTCCCGCATCCTGCGGCTGACCCCCGGCGGGCACGAGCAGCTCGACGAACTGACCCGGCGGACCACCGAGGTGTTCGCCCACAACCTCCAGGACTGGTCCGACGACGACGTCGGCCGGCTCATCGCGCTGCTGTCCCGGCTGCGCGACAGCTTCGCCTGTCGCGGCGCCGGCGGCTGCGCCCCCGGACGTCACACCGGCGAGTGCAGGGCCCGCCTCGGCGACGAGGCTCACACCCGTACACCTGTGTAACAGAAGCAAATTCGCACGGATAAGGAACTCAATGGCTACGACCACACCCACCGGTGTGCGGGGCGGCCACGCCAAGCACGGAGGGCACGGGGGCACCACCGCCTCCGGCGCCTCCGACGGCACGCCGATGACACACCGGCAGATCATGGAAGCGCTGACCGGGCTGCTGCTCGGCATGTTCGTCGCGATCCTGTCGTCGACGGTCGTCTCCAACGCCCTGCCCGAGATCATCTCCGACCTCGGCGGCGGCCAGAGCGCCTACACCTGGGTCGTGACGGCCTCGCTGCTGGCCATGACCGCCACCACCCCGCTCTGGGGCAAGCTCTCGGACCTCTTCAGCAAGAAGCTGCTGGTCCAGATAGCCCTGATCATCTACGTCCTGGGCTCGGTCGTCGCCGGTCTGTCGACCAGCAGCGGCATGCTCATCGCCTGCCGCGTCGTCCAGGGCATCGGCGTCGGCGGGCTCTCCGCCCTCGCGCAGATCGTCATGGCCGCCATGATCGCCCCGCGCGAGCGCGGGCGTTACAGCGGCTACCTGGGCGCGGTCTTCGCCGTCGCCACCGTCGGCGGTCCGCTGCTCGGCGGCGTCATCACCGACACCAGCTGGATGGGCTGGCGCTGGTGCTTCTACGTGGGCGTGCCGTTCGCGATCATCGCGCTGATCGTGCTCCAGAAGACCCTGAAGCTCCCGGTCGTCAAGCGCGAGGGCGTCAAGGTCGACTGGACCGGCGCGTTCTTCATCAGCGCCGCCGTCTCCCTGCTGCTGGTCTGGGTGACCTTCGCGGGCGACAAGTACGACTGGCTGTCCTGGCAGACCTACGTGATGCTCGCGGGCTCCGTCCTGCTCGGCCTGATCTTCGTCTTCACCGAGTCGCGGGCCGCCGAGCCGATCATCCCGCTGCGCCTCTTCCGCAACCGCACCATCACGCTGGCCTCGATCGCCTCGCTGTTCGTCGGCATCGCGATGTTCGCGGGCACCGTCTTCTTCAGCCAGTACTTCCAGCTGGCGCGCGGCAAGTCGCCGACGATGTCCGGCGTGATGACCATCCCGATGATCGCGGGGCTCTTCCTCTCCTCCACCATCTCCGGCCAGGTCATCACCAAGACCGGGCGCTGGAAGGCGTGGCTGGTCACCGGTGGCTTCCTGGTCACGGCCGGGCTCGGGATGCTCGGCACGATCCGGTACGACACCACGTACTGGCACGTCGCGGTCTACATGTTCGTCATGGGTCTCGGCATCGGCATGATGATGCAGAACCTGGTCCTCGCCACCCAGAACCAGGTCGCTCCCGAGGACCTCGGTTCCGCGAGCTCCGTCGTCACCTTCTTCCGCTCCCTCGGCGGCGCGATCGGCGTCTCGGCGCTCGGCGCGGTCCTGGGCAACCGGGTCACCCACTACGTCAAGGAAGGCATCGCCGACCTCGGCCCGGAGGGCGCGGCGTTCGGCCACGGCGGTACCGGCGGCGGGGGCATCCCCGACCTGGACAAGCTGCCCGAGCCCCTGCGCCTGGTCATGGAGGCCGCGTACGGGCACGGCGTCGGCGACGTCTTCCTGTACGCCGCTCCGGCCGCGCTCGTCGCCTTCGTCGTGACGCTCTTCATCAAGGAGGTCGCGTTGAAGAGCAGCGTGACGAACGACGCCTCCGCAGACGCCCCCGCCGACGCTCCCGCCGAGGCCTCGGCCGCCGTCGAGACGGCCGAGCTCCCTGTGCCCGCCGCCGTCGGCGCGGTCACGGGTCCGGTCTCCGAGGGCGCGGCCGGGGCCACCCCGGTCGACACGGCGCAGGTCGCTGCCTCCGGCCCCGCCCCCGCCTCCGCCTCGTACGACACCGTCGACAGCGGCGGCGTGCAGGGCGGCACCCCGGTGCACGGTGTGGTGCGCGGTGCGGAGGGCGCTCCGGTCGCCCGCGCCGCCGTCACCCTGATCTCGCTGGGCGGCCGGCAGCTCGGGCGCTCCGTGGCCCGGCCCGACGGCGGCTACACCCTGGACGCCCCCGGCTCCGGCAGCTATGTGCTGATCGCCTCCGCCGACGGCTTCCAGCCGCAGGCGTCCACGGTGGTCGTCGGCGAGGAGCCGCTGGCCTTCGACATCCTGCTCTCCGGTACGAGCGGACTGGCCGGGACGGTCACGGCCGCCGAGTCCGGCGCCCCCGTCGACGGCGCGATGGTCGTCGTGACCGACGTCCGGGGCGACGTGCTGGCCACCGGCGTGTCCGGACCGGCCGGTGCGTTCGCCTTCGGCGAGCTGATCCCGGGCTCCGTGACCGTCGCGGTCAACGCCGCCGGCTTCCGTCCGCTGGCGCTGCCGGTGGAGATCGGCGGCCAGGGCGTCACCCGCGTCGAGGCCGCGCTGCGGTCCGGCGCGCTGGTCCGGGGCGTCGTACGGGCCGGGTCCGCCCGGAGCCCGCTGACCGACGCGCGGGTCACGCTGATCGACGCGGCGGGCAACGTGGTCGCCACCGCGACGACCGGCGAGGACGGGGCGTACGCCTTCACCGACCTGGACGCGGGCGAGTACGCGGTCATCGCGACCGGCTACCCGCCGGTGGCCGGATCGCTGACCGTGAGCGGCCCGGGGGTCGACGGGCACGACATCGAGCTCGCCCACCCGGGCGAGTGATCGATCCCCACGGCACGGGCGCGCCCGCGTCCGGCGCGCGTGCGCCTATAGGGATGCGCGCGAGCACGTGAAGGGATCGCGAAGACCCCTGGTCGGACGGCACTTCCAGCGGAGAGGCTGTGGCGACCGGGTGGAAATGGGCCCCGGTGGCGGGTACGGCGAGCAGGGGACGGCCTGCCGTGACCGCCCCGGGGCCCGACCCATGTGGCCCCGGGTCCCTTCGGGCCGGCCGCGGGTCATCGAGCTAGGAGAGAGATACGGGATGGGACTTCGCGCACAGGTACGGACGCGGGACGGCTGGGCGGTCCAGCACGCCGTCGTCACCGTCACCGACATGACCGGCGCCCAGGTGCTGCGCGCCGCGGCCGACGAGGACGGGGCCGTCCGCACGGACGGTTCCCTGACGGCCGGCGCGTACACGGTGATCGTCACGGCGGTCGGGTACGCGCCCGCCGCCTTCACCGCCCTCGTCACCGCGAGCGGCCGGATCGAGGGCGGCCAGATCGTGCTGGCCCGCCAGGGCGGGGTCGAGCTGCCGCCGCCGGGCGTCTGGTCGCTGGACCCCGCGCACTCCTCGGTCGGCGCGGTCGCCCAGCACCTGGGGATCTCCAGCGTGCACGGCCGCTTCACCGACTTCGGCGGCCGGATCGAGATCGCCGAGGACGTCTCCCGCTCCCGGGTCGACGCGGTGATCAGGGCGGCCGGCATCGACACCGGCAACGAGATGCGGGACAAGCACCTGCGCTCGCCCGACTTCCTGGACGTGGAGCGGTACCCGGAGATCGCCTACCGCTCCACCGCGCTGGACCCGACCGCTGGACCGTGCACGGCGAGCTGACCATGCACGGCGTCTCGCGCCCCGTCGACCTGGACCTCAGCTACCTCGGCACCGGGCCCGACCCGTGGGGCGGGGTCCGCGCGGCCTTCCACGCCACCGCCGAACTGCGCCGCGCCGACTTCGCGATGAACTACAACCAGGTCGTCCAGGCGGGCATCTCCGCGATCGGCACGACCCTGCGCGTGGAGCTGGACATCCAGGCGGTACAGGGCGAGTCGCTGCCCGGTTAGGGCGTGTTTCGAAAGTCCCGCCTGCTCGGCGACGCCTGGCACGCACGCTCGCCGCGTTGTCGGGTTCGCCCCGATACATCCAGTATCGGGGCGACCCTCCGCCTTGCGATCGCACGCACCAGACGCCGCCGAGCCCGCCCTCCGGGCGGACGGCGCTACTTTCGAAACACGCCCTAGGGCCTCTTCCCGGCCCCGGCCCGGGCCGGTCATAGGGTGGTGGGCATGGCACCGAACATCGCGACCAACACCGCCGTCGAGCTCGACGAGTTGCTGGCGTTCGTACGCCCCCGGCACCGGGCGGTCCTGCTCACCACCCGGGCCGACGGGCGCCCCCAGGGCTCCCCGCTGACCTGCGGCGTGGACGACGAGGGGCGGATCGTCATGTCGACGTACCCCGAGCGCGCCAAGACCCGCAACGCGCGGCGCGACGAACGGGTCAGCGTGATCGTGCTGTCGGACGAGTGGGACGGGCCGTGGGTGCAGGTCGACGGTTCGGCGGAGGTCATCGACGCCCCGGACTCCGTCGAGCCGCTCGTCGCGTACTTCCGGAACATCTCGGGCGAGCATCCGGACTGGGACGAGTACCGGGCGGCGATGGTGAAGCAGGGCAAGTCGGTCATCCGGGTCACCCCGGAGCGCTGGGGCCCCGTCGCCACCGGCGGCTTCCCCGCCCACCTGGCCCCGGGGAGCTGACCGCGTGGTGACCGGAGAAGCCACAGGGGACGGGGCGCAGGAGAACGGGAACGCCGAGGCCGTTCCGCCGGTATCCGTCCCGGGCCGGCCCCACTCGCTCCTCGGGTGCGGGTTGCCCGTCCCGGCCCCGCTGCCCGCGCCCGACGCCCTCGCGCAGGCCCGGCTGCTGGTCGCGCCCTCGCTCGACGGCGGCCTGGTACGGGAGCTGGAGCGGATCACCGGGCGGGACGCGGGGACCCTGGAGGACGTCCCGCCGCCGTCCGACGCTCCCCTGCTGTGCGTGGGCGAGACGCTGCCCGACGCGCTGCGGACGAGCCGGCTGCTCTGGTTCCACAGCGTGAACGCGGGCACGGACCCGCTGTTCGCCGGGGGGCCCTGGCCGGGCTCGGCGCTCCTGACCCGGACCGTGGGGCGGATGGGCGAGCGGATCGCCCAGTACGTCCTGGCCTGGATGCTCGCCGAGTGCCAGTCCGTACCGGAGTTCACCGCCCTGCACGCCCGCGCGCACTGGGAGCGCCTCCCCTCCGAACTCGTCGCCGGGCAGACCGCCCTGGTCTACGGGACCGGCCGCATCGGCGCGGCTGTCGGGCGGCTGCTGGGAGCCTGCGGGGTACGCGCCGTGGGCGTCGCCCGTACGACACGCTCCGGGCCCGAGCCCGGCACCGTCCGGGTGGTCCCCGGCTTCGACCGGGTGATCGGGGCCGCCGAGGACGGCGACGTGCTGGGCGAGGCCCGTTGGGTGATCTCCACGCTGCCGCTGACCGGGGCCACCGAGGGCTTCTTCGGGGCCTCCCGGTTCGCGGCGGTGCGCGGGGCGACGTTCGTCAACGTGGGGCGGGGCGCGACCGTGGACATGGTGGCGCTGGAGGCCGCGCTGCGGGACGGCCGGGTGCGGCGGGCGGTGCTGGACGTGCTGCCGGAGGAACCGGCGGCGCCCGGCGACCCGGTGTGGGAGCTGCCCCGTACGGTCGTCACCTCGCACTCCTCGGGGATCACCACCGACGAGGACGTCTCCGCCGACTTCACCGCCTGCTGGGAGGCCGTGACGGCGGGCCGCCGGCCCGAGCTGACGGTGGACGTGGGGCGCGGCTACTGAGCGTCCCCCGAAGGGCTGGAACGCGGGGCTGAGGGCCGGAGCGGAAGACCAAGGGCCGGAGCGCGGGTTTCAACGAGCCGCTGACCCGCTCCGGTCGCGCACCGCCTCGATGCCGGCGACCAGCAGGTCCAGCGCGAAGACGAAGTCCCGCTCGCGCATCTCCTCGACCGTCTTCCCGCCCCGCGCCGCCATCAGGTCGTCCGACGCCTCGACGATCTGCCGCAGGTGCGGCTGCGCCCTGATCGTGCCCATCGCCTGGCGGTGGTACTCGTCCTGGGTCAGCCCGGTGGCGTCGCACCGCGCCTTGAAGTGGCCCTCGACCGTGCCGAATCCGTACACGAACTGGAAGACCGCCGAGAGCGCGCCCGTCTGCCGCTCCAGGGGCAGCCCGGTGGCCCGGACGACGTCCTGGACGGCGTACGAGAACAGCATGGAGTTCGGGCCGATGTTGAGGAACGTCCCGGCCAGCGGGGAGACCCAGATGTGGCGGACGAGGAGTTCCCGGTAGCTGCGGGCCAGCTCCCGCAGCCGGTCCTGCCAGCCGGCGTCCTCGCGGGGCGGGGCGATCTCGGCGTAGACCGAGTCGAGCGCCAGCTCCAGGAGGTCGTCCTTGGTGTCCACGTACCAGTAGAGGGACATCGCGGTGACGTCCAGCTCGGCGGCGAGGCGGCGCATCGAGAACTTGGCGAGGCCGTCGGCGTCCAGCAGCCGCACCGACGCCTCGGTGATCCGGTTGCGGTCCAGGCCGGCCGGGGACTCGGACCTGCGGGAGCGTGAGGGGGTCTGCCGGTCCAGCCACACGCTGGTCCGCGCGGCGTCGTTCGCGCGGTCGGCTCCGGACAGGGGCTCCGGCTCGGACCCGCGGCCGGACTCGCGGACGGACCTGCGGTCGGCCCCGGACTCGCGGACGGACCCGGACTCCGGCTCGGGCTCGCGGTCGGACTCGGACACCATGGCGCACTCTCCTCGTCTTGCGCGGACCGCTCCGCCGCTCGATCCTGCCGGAAGGCGGGACCGATCCGTCCTGCCGGAAGGACGGCGTACCGGACGCTGACGGTCCGGTACGCACGCCCTGTCCGATGCTATGCCGCCGGTCCGGACGAGTCTGCCCGGTCCCCGGCCTTCGAGGCCCCGGCCACCGGTGCCGCGGTGGCCCCGGCCACCGGCGTCGCGGCCGCGGCCTCCGTCACCGGCGCCGAGGCGGTCCCGGCCACCGGCACCTGTGCCGGATCGGCTTGCTCGGCCCGCTCGGCACGCCGCAGCAGCAGCGCGGCGAGCAGTCCGCCCGCCAGCACCGCGACCGCACCGGCCAGTTGACTGACCTCAAGGCCCGAGGCGAAGGCGTCCTTGATCTGCTCCCGGGCGGCGGGCCCGTCGGCGGCGGCCAGGGCCGCGGGCAGCGAGGCTGCGCCGACGGCGGCCGGTACGAGAGCGGCGAAGCGGGCGTTCAGCACCGCGCCGAGCACCGCGACCCCCAGTCCGTTGCCGAACTCCGCGAGCATGCCGTTGACGCCCGCGCCCACCCCGGCCTTCTCCGGCGGGATCGCGCTCATGATGGCGTTGGCCATCGCGGGCATCGCGAAGGCGACGCCCACACCCATCACGACCAGGCCGAACAGCATGCCGCCGTACCCGCCGTCGCCCCCGCCGAGCACCGCGATCGCGGCGAGACCGGCGGCCAGGCAGCTCATCCCCGCCGCGATGACGACGGGCGTGCCGAACGTCCGGACCATGCGCGCGCCGAGACCCGCGAGGTTGAGGACGACCACGGTGAGGGCCATCGGAGCCGTCCGCAGACCCGCCTCCAACGGCCCGTAGCCGAGGACGAACTGCAGATGCTGGGTGAGCAGGAAGAGCGAGCCGGTCATCCCGAAGGCGACCAGGATGGCCCCCGCCACCGCACCGACGAACTTCTGGTTCCGGAAGAAGTGCATGTCGAGCATCGGGTGCGGAATCCGCAGCTCCCACAGCACGAACCCGGCCAGCACGGCGACGCCGACGCACACCGTCAGCAGCACGCGGCCGGACGCCCAGCCGTGCTCCGGCCCGGAGATGATCGCGAAGACGACAGCGGTCATACCGATCGTGGAGAGCAACGCGCCCAGCAGGTCCGGCCGCTCCCCCCGGCCGCTCTTCGACTCCGGTACGAGCCGGGCGACGGCGACCAGACCGATCAGCGCGACCGGGATGTTGATCAGGAAGATCGCGCCCCACCAGAAGTGGTCGAGGACGAACCCGCCGAACAGCGGCCCCGCCGCGAAGCCGAGGGAGGCGACGGTCGACCAGATCCCGATCGCCTTGACCCGCTCGGTGTCGTCGAAGATCTGGACCACGACGGCGAGCGTGGTGGTGAGCAGCAGCGCGCCGCCGACCCCCATCCCGGCACGGGCCGCGATGAGCTGGGCCGAGGACTGGGAGAGCCCGGCCACGAGCGAGCCGACGCCGAACAGGGCGAGGCCCACGATCAGCATCTTCTTGCGTCCGTAGCGGTCGGCGGAGCTGCCCGCGGTGAGCAGCAGACCCGCCTGGACGAGCGAGTAGGCGTTGATCATCCACTGCACGTCGGAGGTGGAGGCGTCCAGCTCCGACGTGAGGGAGGGGATCGCGACGTTCAGGACGGTGTTGTCGAGCAGCACCGTGAGCTGGGCCAGGCAGATGACGCCGAGGATCAGCCAGCGCTGCGGATGCCCCTGGGGGGTGAGGTCTGGTCGCTGTGCGGCGGGCGCCGTCATGCGGGCTCCGTAGGTTGTCGGGCGGCCCTGGAGGGGACCGGAAAGTTGTCGGGTGGCTCGGGGGAGGGCCGGAGGTGACGTATACGGGCCACGGGTCAGGTGCGTGACCGCTCGCTCCGGAGCGGCCGTAGTGAGCGGCCGTAGTGAGCGGCCGTA
The DNA here is from genome assembly GCF_041435495.1 of Streptomyces sp. NBC_01116. Taxonomy (NCBI): domain Bacteria; kingdom Bacillati; phylum Actinomycetota; class Actinomycetes; order Kitasatosporales; family Streptomycetaceae; genus Streptomyces; species Streptomyces sp. NBC_01116. The sequence goes on along the minus strand of NZ_CP108644.1, from coordinate 4,397,626 downwards.
CGGCGATCGGCACTGTACGGCGTACGAGGCGTCTCTGACATACACCGTAAGGCAGTCCCTGTACAACGTACAAGTCGATTTCCGCGCCACGGATCGGCCGCGCCGGTGGGGCGGCACGACGACCGGGCGGTACGGTTCTCGACGCTGACCTGACAAAGTGCGCGATTTTCGGCCGGTTGGAGAGCCATGTCGCTGCGTCGCCGTACCTCTCGTATCCCTCAACTCCTGTTCGCCGCGTCCCTCTTGGGCGCCCTCATCGCGCCGCCCGCCGCCGCCGTCACCACGACCCGCCCACCTTCCGGCGGAGACGTGCCGCTGCGGGTCGCCACGTACAACATCCATGCCGGGGCGGGCGCGGACGGCGTCTTCGACCTGGACCGCCAGACGGACGAACTCCGTTCACTCGACGCGGATGTGATCGGCCTTCAGGAGGTCGACCGGCACTGGGGCGAACGCAGCGGGTGGCGGGATCTCGCCGGCGAGCTGGCGCGGCGGCTGCGCATGCACGTCTCCTTCGCCCCGATCTACAGCCTGGACCCGGCCCGGCCGGGCGGCCCCCGGGCGGAGTACGGGGTGGCCGTGCTGTCGCGGCACCGGATCGTGAGCGCCCAGAACCACGAGATCACCCGCCTCTCCACCCAGGACCCGAACCCGGCCCCCGCTCCCGCCCCGGGGTTCGGCGAGGTCGTCGTACGGGTGCGGGGGCTGCCCGTGCACGTGTACGTGACCCACCTCGACTACCGCCCGGACCCCGCCGTCCGCGTCGCCCAGGTCGCCGACACCCGGCGGATCATGGCCGAGGACCGGGGCCCCCGGATCCTGCTCGGCGACCTCAACGCGGAGCCCGCCGCCCCCGAACTGGTCCCGCTGTGGCGGGAGCTGACGGACGCCGACCCGGGCGCGCCCACCTTCCCGGCGCAGGACCCGGTCAAGCGCATCGACTTCGTGGCGGTGTCGAAGGGCGGTCCGGGCTCCGGGATCAGGGTGCGGAGGGCCTGGGTGCCGGACACCGTCGCCTCCGACCACCGGCCGGTGGTGGCCGACCTGCTGGTACGGGGAGGAAGGGGCCGATGAGCCCGCCGACAGAGGTGGCCCGGGGGGGGATGAGCCCGGACGGGGCGGGCGGGACCGGAGCGGGACCGGAGTGGAGCCGGAGCGGGCCCGGAGCGGAGCCGGAGGGCCGATGAGTCCCGGGCGGTCCGGGAGTCATCACCTTCGGCCCGAATGCCTCCTCCAGGGCCGGCGCGCGTCCTCCCGTCCGAGGGCCGCGCCCGGCCCACCTCCCGCGGACGCGCACCACGGGGCACCTCCGGGGGGGGTGTGGCAGGCCTCCGACAGCACACGCCGTACCGGACGAAGGACGACCCATGACCACCCCCTCCCTGCACGAACTGCTGGACGCCCACATCGCCGAGGGCTCGATGCCGGGCGCGGTGGCCCTGGTCGCCCGGGGCGGCAGGACCGAGGTGGTCTCGGCCGGTACGGCCGTCCTCGCCGGGTCCGTGCCGATGCGGCGGGACTCGCTCTTCCGTATCGCCTCGATCACCAAGCCGATCGTGGCGGCGGCCGCCATGACGCTCGTCGAGGACGGCCTGATCGCCCCCGCCGACCCGGTCGCGGCGTGGCTGCCCGAGCTGGCCGCGCCCCTGGTCGTACGGACCCCGCAGAGCCCGGTCGAGGACGTGGTGCCGGCGGTCCGCCCGATCACCCTGCTCGACCTGCTGACCTTCCGGGCCGGATACGGCTTCCCGTCCGACTTCTCGCTCCCGGCCGTCGCCCCGCTGTTCGCCGAGCTGAAACAGGGGCCGCCACAGCCGCAGGCCGTCCTCGCGCCGGACGCCTGGATGGCCGCGCTGTCCCGTATCCCGTTGCTGCACCAGCCGGGCGACGGCTGGCTCTACAACACGTGCTCCGACATCCTCGGCGTCCTCATCGCCCGGGTCGCCGGCCGCCCGCTGCCCGCGTATCTGGCGGAGCGGCTCTTCGAGCCCCTCGGCATGACGGACACCGGGTTCGCCGTGGAGCCCGCCGCGCTGGACCGGTTCACGGGCTACTACCGGGCCGGGGCGGAGGGCGGCGGTGACCCGGTCCTGATCGACGCGCCGGACGGGCAGTGGAGCAGCCCGCCCCCCTTCCCGTCCGGCGCGGGCGGCCTGGTCTCGACCGTCGACGACTGGGCCGCCTTCGGCCGGATGCTGCTCGCCGAGGGGCTGAGCGACGCCGGTGCCCGGGTCCTGGCCGGCGAGTCCGTCCGCCAGATGATCACGGACCACCTGACCCCGGAGCAGCGCGCCGCGAGCGGGCTGTTCACGGAGGGCCAGGGCTGGGGGTTCGGCGGCGCGGTGGACGTCGAGATCGCCGCCCCCTGGAACGTGCTCGGCCGCTACGGCTGGGTCGGCGGCACCGGCACCACGGCCCACGTCATCCCCGCCACGGGCACGGTCGCCGTCCTGCTCACCCAGATGGAGATGGGCGGACCGGCCGCGCCCGAGGTGATGCGGGACTTCTGGACGTACGCGGCCGGGTTCTGATCCCGATCCCGGCCACGTACGCCCCGGTCCCTCAACTCGTGGGCCGCGTCAGGTCGTAGAACGTGACGCTGCCGACGGTGACCTCGGTGAAGTTCGCCGTCACCCAGGAGGAGATCCGGGAAGAGGTGCCGGAGGAGCCGCCCATGCCGCCCCCTCCTTCCATCCCGCCGCCCGTGCCTCCGCCCATTCCGCCGCCCGAGACGAAGTAGTGGATCCTCCCTTCCGCGACGTACTCCTTGAACCGGGCCAACGTCGGTGACGGGTCGCTCCCGTTGAAGCCGCCGATCGCCATCACCGGTTCGCCGGTCGCGAGTTGGTAGCCGGCCGCGTTCTGCGCGCCGACGGCCGCGGCGACCCACGTGTAGTCGTCCGCGCCCTTCTCCAGCAGCGCCTTCGCCTCGGCGTCGACGGACGTGCCGTTGAGCAGTCCGCCCATGCCGCCACCTCCGCCGCCTCCGCCGCCACCCCTCATGCCTTCGCCGAAGCCGGGGGCCGTGCCCCTGCCCGTCCCCGTACCCGTACCCGTACCCGTACCGCCGGGCGAGGTTCCTCCCGGTGCCGTCCCTCCAGGTGCGGCGCCTCCGGGCAACGCAGGCATGCCGCCCTGCGCCTGACCCTGGCCCTGCGCCTGACCGGGAGGCTGTTGCAGGCCGCCGCGCTGCCCGCCGTCACCGCCGCCGGGTCCACCGGGGCCGCCCCGGCCGCCCCCGCCCCCGGGTCCGCCCATGCCGAAGCCGGCCGAAGGACCGGCGGTCACGATCGAGCCCTGGTGGCCGCTGTTCAGGGTGGAGACGGTGTACGCCGCCGGCCCCGCCAGCGACGCCGCGCAGCTCAGCCCCACCACGGCGGCCGCCAGGCCCCGGCCGCCGAACCGGCCCACGGCCGACAGCCCGAGCGCACCGGCCAGCCCGGCCGCCAGGACCGCCCACCGCAGCCACGGCAGGTAGTCCGGGGTGCGGCCCAGCAGGACGTACGCCCAGACCACCGTCGCGACGACCGTGCCCGCGAGCACCGCGCGCGGCCACCACGCGCCCCGCTCCTCCCACAGCACCGCGACACCCATGGCGACGAGCGCCGCGACGTACGGGGCGAGGGCCACCGTGTAGTACTGGTGGAAGATCCCGGCCATGAAGCTGAACACGGCCGCCGTCATGATCAGCGCACCGCCCCACGCGACGAACGCGGCCCGCGCGGAGTCGGTCCGCGCCGCCTTCCGGGTCAGCCAGAGCCCGGCCGCCAGCAGGATCAGCGCGGCGGGCAGCAGCCACGCGATCTGGCCGCCGATCTCGGAGTCGAACATCCGGCCGATGCCGGTCTCACCCCAGCCACCGCCGCCACCGCCCCCACGACCGCCACCGCCACCGACGCTCCCGGTCTCCTCGCCGTTGATCCGGCCGAGCCCGTTGTAGCCGAAGGTCAGCTCCAGGAAGGAGTTGTTCTGCGAGCCGCCGACGTACGGGCGTGAGGAAGCGGGCATCAGCTCCACGATCGCGACCCACCAGCCACCTGCGAGGACCATCGTCAGTGCGGACAGGGCGAGTTGGCCGAGCCGCCTCATCACGGGAACGGGTGCGCACACCGCGTACAGCACGGCCAGCGGCGGCAGGATCAGGAACGCCTGGAGGGTCTTCGTCAGGAACGCGAGGCCGACCGCCGCGCCCGCCCAGAGCAGCCACGTCGTCCGCCCCCGCTCCAGGGCACGCAGCACGCACCACACGGTGACGGTCATCAGCAGGGCCAGCAGCGCGTCCGGGTTGTTGAAGCGGAACATCAGCGCCGCCACGGGCGTCAGCGCGAACACGCCCACCGCGATCAGCCCGGCGGCCGGCCCGAAGCGACGGCGTACGGCGGTGTTCAGCACGGCAGCCGTGGCGAGCGCCATCAGGACCTGGGGGGCCAGGATCGCCCAGGAGTTGAGCCCGAACAGCCGCACCGACAGGGCCATCGGCCAGAGCGCGGCGGGCGGCTTGTCGACGGTGATGGCGCCTGCGGAGTCCAGCGAGCCGAAGAAGAGTGCCTTCCAGCTCTGGCTGCCCGCCTGGACGGCGGCGGAGTAGAAGGAGTTGGCGTACCCGGAGGCGCTGAGGTTCCAGAGGTACGCGAGCCCGACCGCCAGCAGCAGCCCGTACAGCGCGGGGCGCGCCCAGCGGGGGCCTTCCCTCCCGGTCGGCGGCGCGGCGGCGGGGAGCGCGGGGGCGGCGGTCGTGGTCATCGGACATCCTCGGGTTCGTCGCGGACCGGGAGGGCGGTCGCGGCGGGCAACCGCGCCTGACCGTCTCCCCGTTCGGTGGCGCGGCGCTCCGGGAAGACCCAGGCGCGCAGGAGCAGGAAACGCAGCACGGTGGCCGCGAGGTTGGCGGTGATCAGCACGGCCAGTTCCGTGGTGTGCGAGGGCGCGCCGGACGCCGCCCCCAGCGCGGCGAGCGAGCCGCTGGTCAGCGCGAGGCCGATGGCGAAGACCACGAGCCCCTGCGCCTGGTGGCGGACGGCCCCGCTCCGGCCGCGTACACCGAAGGTCAGGCGGCGGTTGGCGGCCGTGTTGGCGACGGCGGAGACGAGCAGCGCGCCGCCGTTGGCGAGCTGCGGGCCGACGCCGAGCCGGAAGAGGGAGTACAGCGCGAGGTAGAACAGCGTCGACAGCGCGCCCACGAAGCAGAACCCGACGAGCTGGCGGGCCAGTCCGCGCTCCACCCCGGTCAGCGCCCGGTCGCGCGGGTCGTCCCCGAAGGGCCGGGCCAGCCGGTCCAGCGGCAGCGCGCCGACGGCCAGCGCCCGCCCCACCCGCCACACCCCTTTCAGGTCCTCGGCGGCCGTCCGCACGATGCGGACCGTCGAGTCCGGGTCGTCGATCCAGTCGACGGGCACCTCGTGGATGCGCAGCCCGGCCCGCTCGGCGAGGACCAGCAGCTCGGTGTCGAAGAACCAGCCGCTGTCCTCCACCATCGGCAGCAGCCGCTCGGCGACCTCGCGCCGGATCGCCTTGAACCCGCACTGGGCGTCGCTGAACCCGGCGGCCAGCGAGGAGCGCAGGATCAGGTTGTAGGCGCGCGAGACGAACTCCCGCTTCGGCCCCCGCACCACCCGCGAACTCCTCGCCAGCCGGGAGCCGATGGCCAGGTCGGAGTGGCCGGAGATCAGCGGGGCGACCAGCGGGAGGAGGGCGTTGAGGTCGGTGGAGAGGTCGACGTCCATATAGGCGAGGACCGGTGCGTCGGACTCCGCCCAGACCGTGCGCAGCGCCCGCCCGCGGCCCTTCTCCGCCAGCCGCACGTACCGCACCCCGGGCAGCTCCGCGGCGAGCGAGGCGGCGACGGCGGGAGTGGAGTCGGTGCTGGCGTTGTCGGCGACGGTGATGCGGAAGGGGTACGGGAAGGTCCGCGCGAGATGGCCGTTCAGGCGCACGACGCAGGGGCGGAGGTCCTTCTCCTCGTTGTACACGGGGACGACGACGTCGAGCACGGGGACGCCGTCGGCGGCGGCGGTGGCCGGGACACGGGCCGGGAGGTGCTCCCTGTCCGGCAGAGGGGCGCCGGGCCCGCCGTCCCCGCTGCTGCGGCCGGTCGTGCCGGGGCCGCTCCGGAGGCTGTCGGTGGTCATGCTCCGACGTTCGCCAACCGTGCTGTCACACCGGTGTGCTGAGCCTGTCCCTGCCCTGTGAGTCCGCGCGGGGCCCTGCGTCCGCTCCCGCCGGGTCCGCGCGGGGCCCTGCGTCCGCTCCCGCCGGGTCCGCGCGGAGCGCCTCGTCCGCTGCCGTCGGCAGCTCGATCACGAACACCGTGCGGCCCGGCTCCGACTCCACCCGTACGCGCCCGCCGTGCGCGGAGACGACGGCCTGCACGATGGCGAGGCCGAGACCGGTGGAGCCGGTCGCCCCGCCCGTGCCGTCCCCGCGCGAGCGGGAGGCGTCGCCACGGGCGAACCGTTCGAAGACGTGCGGCAGCAGCTCCGCCGGGATGCCGGGCCCGTCGTCGCCCACCTCCAGCGTGACCGGCCCCCCGGCGCGCGCGGACGGCCGTACGGACACGGTGACGGTGGTCCCCGGCGGAGTGTGGGTGCGGGCGTTGGCCAGCAGGTTGACGAGCACCTGCTGGAACCGGTCGGGATCGGCGCGTACGGTCACGGGCTCGGCGGGCAGCTCAAGCCGCCAGCGGTGCCGTGCGTCCCGGCCCGGCACGTCCTGGCCCGGCGCCCCGGCATCCCGGCCCGGCGGCCCGACATCCTGGCCCGGCGGCCCGACATCCTGGCCAGGCGGCCCGACATCCTGGCCAGGCGGCCCCTGGTCCGCCGCGCGGGCGTCGCTGATCGCGTCCACGACCAGTGGCAGCAGATCGGTGCTCCCGTACGAGAGCGGACGCCCGGCGTCCAGCCGGGCCAGCAGCAGCAGATCCTCCACCAGGCCCGTCATCCGGTCCGCCTCCGACTCGATCCGGCCCAGCGCGTGCCGGGTCACCGGGCCGGGCTCCGGCGCTTCCCGGCCCCCGGTGGCGCGCCGGGTCAGCTCGGCGTAGCCCCGGATCGAGGCCAGCGGGGTGCGCAGCTCATGGCTGGCGTCCGCGACGAACTGCCGGACCCGCGTCTCGCTCTCCTGGCGGGCGGCGAGCGCCGAACCGACGTGCCCGAGCATCCGGTTGAGCGCCGCGCCCACCTGCCCGACCTCCGTGCGCGGGTCGGCCTCGGCATCCGGGACCCGCTCCAGGAGGGCCACCTCGCCGCTGTGCAGGGGGAGTTCGGATACCCGGGTGGCCGTGGCGGCGACCCGGCGCAGCGGCCGCAGGGCGACCCCGACGAGCACGGTGCCCGCGATCGACGCGGCCAGCAGCCCGGCGGCGGTGACGCAGACCTCGACGACGATCAGGGTGGTCAGCGCACCGCTCACCTCGGCGCTGGGGATGCCGACGAGGACGGTGTACCCCTCGGCGGTGGTCGCGGCCTCGACGCGGTAGCCGCCGAGCCCCGGGAGGTCGACGCTCCGGGCCCGCTCACCGGTGGTCGGAGCGGCCGCCTCCAGGGCACGCCGCTGCTCCCCGGTCAGCGGCTTCGCGCTCTCCTGGACACGCAGCCCGCTGTCCTCGACGACCTTCGACGCGGTGACGTCCCCGTCCTCGCCGAGGAGCGCCCCGAACGTGCCGAGCGGCTGCCCGCCCCCGCCGACGAAGCCGAGCGGGCCCGCCGCGCGCAGCGCCTGGGGCACGGGCGCCGGCACCGGCCCCGGCCCGGGCGGGCGCTGGGCCCGCTCGGCGACGGAGCGCAGCTGGTCGTCGAGCTTGCCGTACAGGTAGCTGTGGAAGGCGATCGCGGTGACGGACCCGATGACGGCGGCGACGACCGCGATGAGCGAGACGGCGGACACGACGAGCCGGGTCCGCAGCGTCCAGGGCCGCCGCAGCACCCTCGCACGGCCCCGCCCCCTACTCACCGGGCTTGATCAGATACCCCGCACCGCGCCGGGTGTGGATCATCGGCGTACGCCCGGCGTCGATCTTCTTGCGGAGGTAGGAGATGTAGAGCTCGACGACGTTGGCCTGGCCGCCGAAGTCGTAGTTCCAGACCCGGTCGAGGATCTGCGCCTTGCTGAGCACCCGGCGCGGATTGCGCATCAGGAAGCGCAGCAGCTCGAACTCGGTGGCCGTCACGTGGATCGCGTCCCCGCCCCGGCTCACCTCGTGGCTGTCCTCGTCGAGCACCAGGTCCCCGACGACGAGCGTGGACTCGCTCCGCCCGGCGGCGACGGCCGAGCCCGAGCGGCGGATGAGCCCGCGCAGCCGGGCCACGACCTCCTCCAGGCTGAACGGCTTGGTCACGTAGTCGTCGCCGCCGGCGGTGAGCCCGGCGATCCGGTCCTCGACGGCGTCCCGGGCGGTCAGGAAGAGGACCGGCACGTCGTCGTACTCGCGGCGCAGCCGGCCCAGCACGGACAGCCCGTCCATGTCCGGGAGCATCACGTCCAGGACGACCGCGTCCGGGCGGAAGTCCCGCGCGGCCCGGACGGCCCCGGCCCCGTCCCCGGCGCTGCGCACCTCCCACCCCTCGTACCGCAGGGCCATCGAGAGCAGCTCGGCGAGCGGAGCCTCGTCGTCCACAACCAGGACCCGCACGGGGGTACGGTCCGGCCTGAGCAGTTCGGTACGCCCCTGGGGCGAGGTCGTCGTCGTCATGGGGACCACTCTGTGAGGCACCCGTGAGAGGAGCCTGACCCGTTCCTGTGAATTCCCTGAGAAAGCCGACCGTCCCCCCAGGGAATCGTCAGGCACTCGTGGGGAACAACACGGCGGCGTTCCCGTGACAGACCGCCCGCAACCACGCGTCCCCGAGCCCGAGCCGCTCCAGCGCCCGGAGCTGATGGACGTACGGGTAGGGGATGTTCGGGAAGTCGGTCCCGAGCAGGATCCGGTCCCCGAGGTCGGCGAGCCGCCCCCGCTCCGCCGCCGGGAAGGGGCTGAACCCCTCGCTGAAGTCGGTGAACGCCATCGTCGTGTCGAGCCGGACCTCCGGATACGCCTCCGCCAGCGCCAGGAACTCCGCGTACTCCGGCATCCCCATGTGCGCGACGACCAGCCGCAGCCGGGGATGACGCGCCAGCAGCCGCCCGATCGGCTCAGGCCCGGTGTACGCCCCCGGCGCGGGCCCCGACCCGCAGTGCGTGACCACCGGGATCCCGGCCTCCGCGAGCAGCCCCCACACGGGGTCCAGGAGCGGGTCGTTGGCGTCGTACGCGCCGACCTGGAGGTGCGACTTGAAGACCCGCGCCCCCGCCTCGACGGCCTCCTTCACGTACACCTCCACGCCGTCCTCCGGGAAGAGGGTCGCGGTGTGCAGGCAGTCGGGGGTCCGGGCGGCGAAGTCGGCGGCCCAGCCGTTCAGCCAGCGGGCCATGCCGGGCTTGTGCGGATAGAGCATGGAGGTGAAGCGCAGCACCCCGAAGGACCGCAGCAGCTCCAGCCGCCGCTCCTCCTCGTACCGGTAGGTGATCGGCCACTCCAGGCCGGTGAGCGGTCCGGCGGCGTCGAAGTAGGCCCACACCTTGCGCAGGACCTGCTCCGGCATGAAGTGGGTGTGCACGTCGATGATCCCGGGCAGCCCGAGCCGCTCCCAGAACCGCACCACGTCATCGCTCTCCGGCCCCACGGACGCTCTCCCTCGGTCGGCGGTCAGAACAACCCACCCTGCACACCGCCGCCGCCGATGTCGATGAGGGGGACACGTACATCACTCTCCGCCACGGCGGACGCGGCCCCCGCAGACGCGGCCCCCTCGGACACGGCTCCCTCGGACACGGCTCCCTCGGACACGGCCCCCTCAGCCGCCGCCTTCGCGGGCACGGCCTCCGCCGGCACGGCGGCGAGGTCCCACCCGGTGATCAGCCGCGTGTCCAGGACGACCACGCCCACCCCGTCCACCGCAAGGTGCAGATCGGGCCCGGCCGCCGCCACCAGCCGCCCCGCGACGACGCCCCCGTCGACCAGCTCCCGCACCGAGCGGACGGGAGCGGGCGCCCGGTCCAGCCCGAACAGGGCGACCTGATCGACGACTTCGAGGGGCAGCCGCTCCAACGACTCGGGCCAGCCGTGCCCTTCGAGCCGTTCGGCCCGCCCGTACAGCTCCGCCACCTCGGCGGCCCGCTCCTCGCGCCCGGGAAGCCGCCCGCGCACGGCCCGCTTCCTGGCGTACGGGATCCGGTCGGGCACCTTGAGGGCCGCCCGCAGCACCTCCTCGGTCCGCCGGGCCGCCATGAGGGGCCCGCGCCCCAGCCAGCTGAAGACCACGGCCCCCTGCTCCCGCAGCCGGGCCGCCCCGCGCTCCTCCCCGGTGATCCCGACCTTGACCATGCCGGGCCCGAACCAGGCGAGGTACACGCGGTACGTCCGGGGGTCGTCCACCATCGTGTCGGCGGCCACCGAATGCGCCCGGTCCAGCCGCGCGCACTCCGCGCACCGCCCGCCGGTGGAGCGCCCCGGCACCACCGCGCCCAGCGGGCACACGTTCCCCCGGGCTCCCACGCAGTGCCGCTCCCCGAGGGCCCGGAACCCGAGGCCGGACCCGTACGCGAGGACACTCACCCGCCGGTCGCGGCCCCTGCTCCACCCCAGCTCAGGGGCCTCGCCGGGCCACCGCACCCCGGCGCACCACCACCCACCGGACACCCGGACCCCGCTCTCTCCGCCACCGCCACCGGCACCGAATCACCGGCCGAACCGATCGAACCGGCCGACCCGATCGCGCCCTGATCGCCCTGACCGCCTCGGCCGCCCCGGCCGCCCTGACCGCCTCGGCCAGGCGATGCTACGCGTAGCCTCCGACACCCTCGATCCGCCGCCGCATCGCGGCCATGCGCCGTTCGAACCGCCGGTTGAACCAGCTGATCCAGCCCATGAACCCCACGCCGAAGCCGAGGCCCCACAGCCCGACCGGCACGTTGCCCGCGGCGAACCAGAAGAACGGCATCCCGACGAAGAGCAGCCCGAGGAAGGGAAGGGCCCACCACCGGTTGCGCCGCAGCTTCTCCTCCCGCCGCCTGATCAGCCGGACCATGGCCGCCTGTTCGGCCGGATCCTCGGGCAGTTCGCCGTTCTTCGCGATGCGCCGCTCCAGCTCCGGCACCCGGGCGGCCTCGGTACCCACCGCACGCGCGTCCCGCCGCCGGCGCCGCATCAGCAGCCACGTCATCAGACCGGCGTAGACGAACCCGCCGACCAGGATGCCCGGCCACCCCGACCATCCGTAGAAGGCCAGCTGGATGCCGACCCACACCACCAGCACCAGCAGCCCCATCGCCCACCACCGGTCCTGCCAACGCTCTTCCCGCCCGTGCCCGTTCGACCTCATCGCCGACCTCCGAGAGGAACGCGACCGTCACGCCCCGTACTACGTCGGCTACCCCGCCACCGGCCCTCCGAACGACCGCCGGGGACGGCCGTTATGATCCGGCCCATGGCGCTGACCGGGAACCAGGTGGATCTGTTCGAGGCTTCCATGCCCCGGCTGAAGGCCATCGCCTACCGCCTCCTCGGCTCCGCGAGCGATGCCGAGGACGCCGTCCAGGACACGTTCCTGCGCTGGCAGTCCGCCGACCTCGACCGCATCGTGGTCCCCGAGGCCTGGCTGACGAAGGTCCTCACCAACCTCTGCCTCAACCAGCTCACCTCGGCGCGCGCCCGCCGCGAGACCTACGTGGGCCAGTGGCTGCCCGAACCGCTGCTCGCCGGGGACCCGATGCTCGGCCCCGCCGACACCGCCGAACAGCGCGAATCGGTCTCGTACGCGGTCCTCGTCCTCATGGAGCGCCTCTCCCCCGACGAGCGGGTGGTGTACGTGCTGCGGGAGGCGTTCGCGTATCCGCACGGGAAGATCGCGGAGATCCTCGACACCACGGAGTCCGCGAGCCAGCAGCTGTTCCACCGCGCCAAGAAGCACATCGCGGCGGGCCGGACCCGGACCGAGATCGACGAGGCCGCCGCCCGGCGGATCGTCGAGGAGTTCCTCACGGCCGCCACCAGCGGCCGGACCGAACCGCTCGTCCGGCTGCTCACCGCGGACGCCGTCGCGATCGGCGACGGCGGCGGAAAGGTACCGGCCCGCACCAGGCCGTTCGAGGGCGCCCTGGCCGTCGCGAAGTTCATGCGGAGCCTGTTCACCCCCAACCAGGCGGCCCGCAACCTCCTCGGCGGCACGGCGGAGGTCCACGTCTCGTACGCCAACGGGCTGCCCGCGCTCGTGGTCACCGTCGAAGGCCGGGTCATCGGGGTCCTGTGCCTGGAGATCACGGCGGACGGCATCGCCGCGTTCCGCAACCAGGCCAACCCCGACAAGCTCGACCGCGCGACGCGCCAGTGGGCGGCGACGAACCACGGAGAACCGGCCCTCCGCATCACCTAAGCCTGCGTGACGCGCATCACACCACTCTCCTGTCAGGAATCGACGGGCTGCCCGGTTCAAGGGGCGAAACCGCGCGAGACAGGAGTGCAGGACATGCAGCAGAACATCCAGCAGCACCGCGTCGTCGTCATCGGAGCCGGCTACACCGGAGCGAGTGCGGCCGGACGCCTCGCCAGGCGTCTGCGCAGCGAGGACGTCTCCATCACCCTCGTCAACGCCGAACCGGACTTCGTCGAACGCGTCCGGCTGCACCAGCTCGCGGTGGGCCAGGACCTCCGCCCCCGCCCCTTCGACGAGATGTTCGCCGGTACGGGCGTCCGGCTGAAGCTCGCGAAGGTCACCGCGGTCGACGTCGACCGCAGAACGATCTCGGTCACCGACGCGAACGGCGCCGGGGAGCGGGAGGACCTGGAGTACGACACCCTCGTGTACGCCCTCGGCAGCGCCTGGAACACCCAGGACGTCCCCGGCACCACGGAACACGCCCACGAGATCGCCGGCCGCACCGGAGCCCTGCGCCTGCGCGAGCGCCTGGCCGCCCTCGCCCCCGGCGCGCCCGTGGTCGTCGTCGTCGGCGGCGGCCTCACCGGCGTGGAGGCCGCGACGGAGCTGGCCGAGACCCGCCCGGACCTGGACGTCTCCCTGGCCGCCCGGGGAGCACTGGGCGACTGGCTCTCCCCCAAGGGGGCCGGACACCTGCGGAAGGTCTTCACCAGGCTGCGGATCACCGCCCACGAACACGCCGAGGTCACCGCCGTGCACGCCGACCGGGTCACCACCACCGAGGGCGACATCCCGGCCGCGGTCACGATCTGGACGACGGGCTTCGCGGTCCACCCGATCGCCCGGGCCACGGCCCTGGAGACCGCCGACAACGGCCAGATCGTGGTCGACTCCACCATGCGCTCGACCTCGCACCCGGACGTGTACGCGATCGGCGACGCGGCCCTGGTCGCGGGCCCCGGCGGCAAGCCGCTGCGCATGTCGTGCGCCTCGGGCGTCCCCACCGCCTGGCAGGCCGCCGACGCCATCGCGGCCCGCCTGACCGGCGCCGAACTCCCGACGATCTCGGCCCGCTACTTCAACCAGTGCGTCTCCCTGGGCCGCAAGGAGGGCCTGATCCAGTACGTCACCGCCGACGACCGAGCCGTCAGCGCGGCCCTGACCGGCCGCGTGGCCGCCCTCTACAAGGAACTGGTCTGCAAGGGCGCGGCCTGGGGCGTCGCGAACCCGACGATGGGGCTGCCGACCCGCCGCCGCCGGGTCACGGCGGACCGGACGCGGGCGACCGCCACAGCCTCCTGAGGTTCCAGCCCAGGATCGCCCTGAGCCGCTCCACGTCCTCAGGGCCCTGGGCTCCTCTCTTGGGAACCACGGCGATTCCGGCCGAACGCCCACCGCCGAGCAGTACGAAGAAGCGGGCGGTCTCCAGATACTCCCGGTGCATCGCCCACGCGACGGTGAAGGACACCCGCTCACCGGTACTGACCGCGCCGCTCTCATGGGCCACCATGCGGCACTGTCCGTACGGCTCCACGATGCTGAACGTCCTGCGGGCCTGGGTGCGCAGGGCGCCCCAGGACACGACGGCCGCGCAGACCACGAGCCCGCCGAACAGCACGGGCGCCGACAGACCGACGACCACCCCGAAGACCGCCAGAGCGCCGACGGACGCCACCGGCACCGCGAACGCCTGGAACCGCCCCGCCCCGGTCCGCAACGCGCGCGCACGAAGCGCCTCTTCGAAGTAGTCGGCGGTCGCCCGGTAGACGAACTCCACGCTCCCCACCCGGTCCGCGTCCGCCGCGAACGCGTCCCCGCCCTTGGTCTGCATGGCCGGGATCCCAGCGAGGGACGGCGAACGCCCACGCCGCCACCCGCACGCGGGGAAGGGCCCGGAACACCGAGCGAGAACGCGAGAAGCCCCTTGGCGTGTGCAAGGGGCGGTTGCCGTGGTCGAGGTACCGCGACTGCTGTACTGCTGCCGCGCTATTGCGCCGACTTGGCGGCCCTGCCGTTCCGGCGGTCCATCCCGCGGTAGATCACCCAGAGGCTGACCAGAACGAGCACCGCTCCACCGATGGGCCAACCCAGGGAGCCCCCATCCCGGTACTCCAGAATGCCGGTCGCAAGAATGAGGACCGAAACGGACAACCCCACCCAGTCGAGGGCCCTGTCGAATCTCTCGAACACCGAAGGCTGATTCACAGCTCGATCCTGGCCGACGCCTGCGCCCTCCACCAGCCCTGAGCCCACCACGTGTCCGGAGGTTCATCCCCCGTTCACGCCCCGTCCTCGCCCGAACTTCGAAGGCCCCCGACAGCAGCGACACGGCCGACCACGAGCCGCGGCCGACCCCCTGCGACACGGTTGCCGCACTCCGCCGCCGTACGGGCAACGCGAGAGGCCCCCAGGATTTCTCCTGGGGGCCTCTGGCCTGCTGTGCACTCGGCAGGATTCGAACCTGCAACCTTCTGATCCGTAGTCAGATGCTCTATCCGTTAAGCTACGAGTGCTTGGCGTTCCGGGCTTTTTTCTCCCCGGTCGGCGTTGCGAGAACAACATTACATGACCTGCGCCGTGACGCGAAATCCATTGGCCGCACCGCTGCCGACCTGCGGAAACGGCCCCCCGAGGCCCGCCTTGGCCACCCTCCCGAACCAGCCACGAACCGGCTCCGGCGCCCCCTCCGCGCCCCCGCGCGCTCCGGAACGGCCGAAGCCCCGTGCCAGGGGCACGGGGCTTCGGGGTGGAGCGGAGGCGGAGGGATTTGAACCCTCGATGGGCTTTAAGACCCAAACCGCATTAGCAGTGCGGCGCCATAGACCGGACTAGGCGACGCCTCCTCCACACACCTCGCGCGGACGCGAGTGGTGCGTGCAGATGATGACACAGTCGAGCGTCGTGCCACCAATCGCCGCCAACGTTACTAGGCCCCCGGGTGCCAGGGCAAAGCAGTTCGGCGTGGTGCCGCAACGTCCGGGCGTGGCGCGCGTTAGAGAGGGGTGGGGGCCCCGGTCTCCGTCAGTCGTCCTGTCGTCGTCGCCCTCAGCCGTCCGTCAGCCGTGGCGCCCGGACGGGTCGGTGATCACCCGTGACCGCCGCCCGTGGCCGACCCCGCCGCAGAGATCCTGGAGCTTCCGCATGATGCGCCGTCTCGCCCTCACCGCCGTCGTCTCGCTCGCCGCGCTGGCCACCGCCGTACCGGCGTCCATCGCCACCGCCTCCGGCCCCGTGTCCTCCGGTCCGACGCCCGCCGCAGTGCCCACCTCCGGGCCGTTCGCCGCCGCCCGGCCGGCCCTCGGGCCGCTGCCCATGCCCATCCCGCTGCCCGGGTTCCTGGGGGGCGGCGACGGGAAGGACGCGGGTGGGGCGAGCGAGGTGCTGACGCGGCTCACCGTGTCCGTCGAGAACACCGGGGTCGCCGGGGCCGACGGCACCTTCGAGCTGGAGTGCGGGCCCACCGGGGGCAGTCACCCGCGGGGGCAGGCGGCCTGTGACCGGCTGGCGGAGGCCGGCGCCACCCGGGCCGGGCGGCAGGAGCTGTTCCGGCCGACCCCCGAGGGCACGATGTGCACGATGATCCACGGCGGCGACGCCACCGCGCGCATCGTGGGCACCTGGGAGGGACGGGCCGTGGACACCACCGCGAGCCGCCGCGACGGATGCGAGATCGCGCGCTGGAACAGCCTCGTGCCGGTGCTCCCGGATGTTCGATAGGCCGGCGGCCACGGCGTAAAAGCGTTTGCCTCCGCGTATCCGCCGCAGATGGCTCCGGGGCCCCGCGCGCCCCGAAGGGGCCGGGCTCGTCGCGCGTCCGCGCACGTCACAGGGTGCGCGGACGCTCACGACATGGGCCCGCGGCATACACGGCGCGCACAGAACCTTGGTGAGAGCTCCCCCTCATCCGCCGCCCCCGGGGCCTCCCCTGCCCTTAGACTCCTCCAGTGACAGTCTGCGGCCCGAGGGGCAAGATGGGGCCCGCTGTCGGCAAGGTGCGGTAATCAGGGAGGAAGCGTCGTCGTGAGCAGCAGGCCATCCCGAGGCACTGCTCGCCTCGCAGCCATACTCGATGCCCTTCCTGACGGGCTTCTGCTCGTCAATTGCAACGGCACGGTCGTCAACGCCAACGCCATCGCCCTCGAAATGTTCGAGACCCCGGGCACCGCGCTCGTCGGTCGCGGACTGCTCGATCTGCTGCCGGAGTTCGACTCCAAGCTGATCCCGGGTTCGATGCGCCGGCCCGAGGCTGCGGACGAGCAGGGCAGGACCAAGCCGACGCGGATGACCGCGCGGCGCACCGACGGCCACGAGTACCCGGTCGAGGTCACCAGCGCGAGCCTCGACAGCGGGCAGGCCGCGTACAACGACATCCACTCCAGCTACACCGGTGACGAGCTGCTCATGCTCGTCGTGCGGGACCTCTCCGGCACCGTCGACACCGAGGCGGAGCTGGCCCGTTCGCAGCGGCAGACCGAGATGATCCTGCGGGCCGCCTCCGAGGGCGTCGTCGGCACGGACACCGAAGGGCGCGTCGTCCTCGTCAACCCGGCCGCCGCGCAGATCCTCGGCTTCCGGGCCAGTGACCTCGGCGGCCAGGAGCTGCATCCGCTGATCCTGCACTCACGGGCGGAGGGCGAGCCGTTCCCGTACGAGGACTCCCCGCTCGCCGACACCCTCAAGTCCGGGCGCAAGCACCGGGTGCGCGGGCAGGTGCTGTGGTCCAAGAGCGGCGCGCAGGTGCCGGTGGACCTCACGACCGCGCCGGTACGGGACGGGGACCAGCTCGTCGGCGCGGTGATGACGTTCACCGACCGCCGGCCGTACGAGGAGTTGTCGGCGCAGCACGAGAGCGTCGTCGCCGAGCTGACCACGAGCCACTCCGCCGAGGTCGCCGCGCTCAAGGAGGCGCACGCGGCCGAACTGGAGGCGCTGAAGGAGGCCCACGCCGCCGAACTCGCCGACCGCAGCGAGCGGTACGCCGCCGAGATCGAGGGTCAGGCCGAGCTGCTCGCCTCCCTGGGCGCCCAGCACTCCCAGCTCACCGCCGTCCTCGGCGGTTCGCTGCGCGGGCCCCTGGAGGAGCTGCGCGGCGAGCTGTCCACGCTCGCCTCCGACCCGGCCGGGCAGCTGTGGCCCGAGGCCAACCAGATCCTGCACCATCTCGCCGCCGGGTACGCCCGGATGACCACGCTCGTCGACAACGTGCTGGGGTACCAGCGCCTGGACGCGGGGGCGGAGGGGCTGCACAAGGCCCCGGCGATGGTGGACGGCATCGTCACGGGCGGTATCGACGGGGCGGTCGAGCTGATCGGGCCCGGGCGCGCCCAGTTCGCCGTGCACGCCCCGCCGATCGAGGCCGAGGTCGACGCGCCCCGGCTCGCGACCGCCATCGCCCACCTCGTCGCGGATGTCTGCGGCGTCGATTCGACCGGCAAGACCCGGGCCGTGCCCGGGGGCGGCTATGTCGACTCCACCGTGGTCGTGGCCGCCGCCCAGCGCGGTGACGTCGTACGGATCGAGGTGCGCGGCCCGTTCGCCGGGGGCGACCCGGTGCACGGGCCGATCGTGCGCGGCATCGTCCGGGCGCACGGCGGGGTCCTCCAAACGCACGAGATGCCGGGCATGAGCGGCAGCGCGTACGTGCTCGACCTGCCCATCGGCACCGCGTCCGGCACGATCGCGCCCCCGGAGACGGACGGCAACGCCCTGCTGCCGGAGCCTCCCCCTGTCGCCTCCTCGCCCGAAGGGCTGGGAGCGCCGGGCGTCACCAGTGGCGGCCGGCGCCGGGCGCGCAGGTCCTCCACCGACGCGTTCCTGGGCAGCCCCGGCGGTACGCCGGAGAGCGTCGGCGACAACGCGGTCGGTGTCGCCGCTCCCGCTCCCGATGACCGTCCGGCCGCCGAGCCGACCGGGCGGCGGCGGGCGCGCCGTGGACCGGCCGCGCCCGAGGAGCAGCAGGCCCCCGAGCTGATCCCGGCCCAGCAGGGCGAGGGTTCCGGGCGTCGGCGCGGCCGTCCCAGCCCGGCCGAGGCGGCCCCGGGCACGGTTCCGGCGGACGCCGGGCCCGCCGTACGCGAACAGCCCCAGCCGCCGCAGCGGGGGGCGCTGGCCCTGACCTCCGCCCCGTCCGCGGCGCCCGGCGCTCCTTCCGAGGGGTCGGTCGTCACCGCGGCCGAGAACGCCCAGGGCGGCGGTCGCCCGCAGCTCGGGCAGACCGTGCCGCCGCAGGGCGTCCCGGTGGACCCGCAGCAGCCCGTACCGCCCACCGGACGGCGGGCCCGTCGCGAGGGCGAGCCCGCCCGCCCCGCCCTGCCCGCCCTCGCCTCCGGAAGCAACGGCAACAGCGGCAACAGCGGCACCGAAGGCGATGGCGGTCACCCCGGTCCGGAGCAGTCCCAGCAGCCCGGGGGACGGCGGGCCCGGCGTGCGCTGGCCGCCGCGCAGGAACGCACCGCTGCCGAGGCCGGGCCGCGTACCGCCTTCGCGCTGCCCCCGGCCGACGCGGACCGGGCGCCGCTCGCTCCCGACGCCCCGGCGGCCCCCGGCGACGGGGCGGGCACGCACCACGCGCGTACCGCACCGGAGGCCGGTCACCCGCCTCCGCAGGCGCACCCCGTCGCCCCGACGCACACCGGCCCGCAGACGGACGGGACCTCCGGGCAGGGCTTCCCGGCCGCGCCCGAATCGGGCCACGCGCCCCACGCCCCCGGAGCGGTGTCCCCCGCCCCCGGGGCTCCCGGCCCGCACGAGGGCGGCGTACCGCAGGTTCCGGGCAGCCCGGCGCCGGACCTCGTACCGTGGGGCGACACCGGGCAGAACGTCCCCTCCGACACCGGGCAGAGCCCCCGCCCCGACGCCGGGCCGAGCGTTCGTCCCGGCACCGGGCGGACCGCCCACACCACCGGCGTCGCGGCCGTCGCCGATCCGGTGGCGCACCCGGCCGACGGTGACGCGAGCGCCCCGGGCGCACGGCGGCAGCCCCTGCCGGCCGAGGAGCCGATGCCGGACGGCAGCAACCCCGACTCGACGCAGGGGAGGGCCTTCAGCGTGCGGACGCTGGGCCAGGGCGTGCCGTTCGCCCAGCACCTCGCGCATCAGCAGAACCAGCCGCACCAGAGCCTCGGCGGGGCCGGCCGGCGCCGCAAGCTCGCCGCGCCGCCGGAGGACGACCGCGCCGCGGCCCGGACCGCCGACGACCGGCCGGGTCCGGCGCAGCCGACGGGCCCCGGGCAGGCGGCCGGACCGCAGCAGAACCAGACCCGCACCCATCCGCAGGACCAGGGCCAGGGCCACGGGCCGGACCAGGGCCCGGTCGAGGCGCAGGAGTCCGGCCGTGCCGGTCAGCCCGGTCAGCCCGGTCAGCCGCTGCACGGTGGGCCCGGTGCCGCCTACGGCGAGGGGCAACTGCTCGCGCCGCCGGTCGCGGAGGGGCGCGCGTACGCCATAGGGGCGCCCGACGAGGGCGCCGAGGGTCCCGAGCCGCTGGACGGGCCCGGGGGCGCGGTCGAGGTCGCCAACCGGCCGCACCCGCACCCGGTCGACGACGAGCTGCCGCCCGAGCCGCTGGACAACCCGCGTCGGCTGCTGGTCTGGCCCGCACCCGACGTACCGACCCAGCAGGCGCTCAGCGACCGGGGTTACCGCCCGGTGATCGTGAACTCCCGCGAGGAGGTCGACGCCCAGATCGCCGCGTTCCCCGCAGCGCTCTTCGTCGACCCGCTGACCGGCCCCATCACCCGTACCGCGTTGCAGTCGCTGCGCCAGGCGGCCGTAGCGGCCGAGGTCCCGGTGCTGGTCACCGCCGGTCTGGGGCAGGCGACCCGGGAGGCGGCGTACGGCGCCGACCCGGCCGTCCTGCTCAAGGCGCTGGCCCCCCGCGACAGCGAACAGCATCCCTCGCGGGTGCTCCTGATCGAGGAGCACGAGGAGATCGCGGTGGCGCTGACGCAGACCCTGGAGCGGCGCGGGATGCAGGTGGCGCGTGCCTCGACGGACAGCGAGGCCGTCGACCTGGCGGGCCGGATGCGGCCGAACCTCGTGGTGATGGACCTGATGCAGGTACGCCGCCGGCGCGCGGGAATCATCGACTGGCTGCGGGCCAACGGGCAGCTGAACCGCACTCCGCTGGTCGTCTACACCTCGGCCGGGATGGACCGGGCAGAACTGCCGCGGCTCGCATCGGGTGAGACCGTCCTCTTCCTCGCGGAGCGGTCGACCAGCGACGAGGTCCAGTCGCGGATCGTCGACCTGCTGGCGAAGATCGGCACCAACTAGACGGACGCGGGAAGCAGAACAGGGTGGGGCGGTACGGGGCACGGGGACGGGTGTCCCGTACCGCCCGTCCCGCCCCGCCCTGTTTCACGTGAAACAGAAGAGGAACCGAAGCCTCAGAGCTGGGTGACGTCCAGCTCGCCTTCCGCGTACTGCTTGCGGATCACCTTCTTGTCGAACTTGCCGACGCTCGTCTTCGGTACGGCGGCGATCACCGACCAGCGCTCCGGCAGCTGCCACTTGGCGATGCCCGACTCCGCGAGGAACTCCTTCAGCGCCTCGTAGTCGGTTCCGGTGACGCCTTCCTTGAGCACCACCGTCGCGAGCGGCCGCTCGCCCCACTTCTCGTCCGGCACGGCGACGACGGCCGCCTCCGCGACATCCGGGTGGGCCATCAGCGCGTTCTCCAGCTCGACGCTGGAGATCCACTCGCCGCCCGACTTGATGACGTCCTTGGCCCGGTCGGTGAGGGTGAGGTAGCCGTCCGCGCTGATCACACCGACGTCGCCGGTCTTCAGCCAGCCGTCCTCGCTGAACTTGTCCTCGGGGCGCAGGTGCTCGCCGTCGGCGCCGCCGTAGTAGGCGGCGGCGATCCACGGGCCCCTGACCTCCAGCTCACCGGCCGACTCACCGTCCCACGGAAGGTGCTCGCCGCCGGGACCGACCAGCCGCGCCTCGACCCCGGCCGGGAAGCGGCCCTGGGTGACCCGGTACGGCCACTCCTCCTCGGCGGTCAGGCCGGCGGGCGGGTGGGCCATGGTGCCGAGCGGCGAGGTCTCCGTCATGCCCCAGGCGTGGCAGAGCCGGACGCCGAGCTTGTCGTACGCCTCCATCAGGGAGGGCGGACAGGCCGCGCCGCCGATGGTCACGTTGGCCATGGAGGTGAGGTCGCGCGGGTTGGCGGTGACCTCGGCGAGCAGTCCCTGCCAGATGGTGGGAACAGCGGCGGCGTGCGTCGGGCGCTCGCTCTCGATCATGTCGGCGAGCGGAGCGGGCTGCAGGAAGCGGTCCGGCATGAGCATGTTGACGCCGCTCATGAACGCGGAGTGCGGCAGCCCCCAGGCGTTCACATGGAACTGGGGCACGACGACGAGCGTGGTGTCCTTCTCGGTCAGCCCCATCGACTCGGTCATGTTGACCTGCATCGAGTGCAGGTAGATCGAGCGGTGCGAGTAGACGACGCCCTTGGGGTCGCCCGTGGTGCCGGAGGTGTAGCACATGGCCGCGGCCTGGCGTTCGTCCAGCTCCGGCCAGTCGTACGTGGTGGGGCGGCCCGCGATCAGTTCCTCGTACTCGTGCACGCGCGGCGTGACGCCGGCGAGGCCGGAGCGGTCGCCGGGGCCGGACACCACCACGTGCTCGATGCTCGGCAGGTGGGGCAGCAGCGGCACGAGGAGCGGCAGCAGCGAGCCGTTGACGATCACCACCTTGTCGTCCGCGTGGTTGACGATCCAGGCGAGCTGCTCGGGCGGCAGCCGGAGGTTGAGGGTGTGGAGCACCGCGCCCATGGAGGGAATGGCGAGGTAGGCCTCGACGTGGGCGGAGTTGTTCCACATGAGCGTCGCGACCCTCTGGTCGCCGTCGACGCCCAGCTCGTCGCGCAGCGCGTTGGCCAGCCGGGTGGCGCGTGCGCCGATCTCGGCGAAGGTGACACGGTGCGGCTCGGGTTCGCCGGTCCAGGTCGTGACCTGCGACTTCCCATGAATCGTCATCCCGTGGTGCAGGATGCGGGTGACAGTCAGCGGTACGTCCTGCATGGTGCTCAGCACGGCGTCCTCCCGGTAGGCGCTACGCGGCAGTAAGGTTCCGCTGATTCTGCGCACATACCAAGCGGTATGTCACTACTCGCGCGAAAATATCTGTCGGGGACACCTGCCGGGAACCCCTGCTCGGATCCAGGTCAGGACCAGGTCAGGGCCTCCTGAGGGAGCGTGCCGGGCCATCCGGATCAGCGGACAGGCGTCAGCTCCGGGTCCTCGCGGAGCTTGCCGAGGGCGCGGGAGACGGCGCTCTTGACCGTACCGATCGACACGCCGAGCACCTCCGCCGTCTGGGCCTCGCTCAGGTCCTCGTAATAGCGCAGGACGACCATCGCGCGCTGGCGGTCCGGGAGCTTGAGCACCGCGCGCCACATCGCGTCGTGCAACGACTGCTGCTCGGCCGGGTCGGGCGCCGGAAAGGCCTCCCGCTCGGGCAGTTCCTCGCACGCGAACTCGTCGACCTTGCGCTTGCGCCACTGCGAGGTGCGGGTGTTGAGCAGCGCCCGCCGGACATAGCCGTCCAGCGCGCGGTGGTCCTCGATCCGCTCCCAGGCGACGTACGTCTTGGCGAGCGCGGTCTGCAGCAGGTCCTCGGCGTCGCACGGGTTCGCGGTGAGCGAGCGCGCGGTGCGCAGCAGGACCGGCCCCCGGGCCCGTACGTACGAGGAGAACGACGCGTAGGGCGCGTGGGGGTGGCCGGCGGCGGTGGCAGAGGCCGCCCTGGAGGCGCCCGTGCAGACTGGCGTGGTCATGTACTCAACGCTAGGAGCGGGCACCGCCGAGGGGATCGCCCCCAGGTCCCGAAGGCTCGTCCGCCTCAGGTTGTAGGGGGTGTGCACCCTGCACCTCCTGAAGGTGGACGGGCCTCCGCCCGGCCGTAGGGGTCCACCCCCGAGAGCCTCCGGGCACGGGCCTCGCCGCTCAGCCGTCCGCGCCGATGACCAGGCCCGACGTCGGGACGCCCGTACCGGCCGTGACCAGCGACCTCGCCGCCCCGGCCACCTGGTTCACCGAAGTCCCCCGGATCTGCCGGACGGCCTCCGCGATGCCGTTCATCCCGTGGAGGTACGCCTCCCCCAGCTGACCCCCATGGGTGTTCAGGGGCAGGGCGTCGGCCGCGACGAAGGCCCCGCCCTCGCCGGGCCCGCAGAAACCGAACTCCTCCAGCTGCATCAGGACGAACGGTGTGAAGTGGTCGTACAGGATGCCCACGTCGATGTCGGCCGGGGACAGCCCGGAGCTGCGCCAGAGCTGCCGGGCGACCACGGCGGTCTCCGGCAGGCCCGTCAGCCCGTCCCGGTAGAAGCTCGTCATCTGCTCCTGCGACCGGCCCGCGCCCTGGGCCGCCGCGACGACGACGGCGGGCGGCCGGGGCAGGTCGCGGGCGCGCTCCACACTGGTGACGACGAGGGCCTGACCGCCGTCCGTCTCCTGACAGCAGTCCAGCAGACGCAGCGGCTCCACGATCCAGCGGGAGGCGGCGTGGTCGGCGAGCGTGATCGGCTTCCCGTGGAAGTACGCCGCCGGGTTCCGCGCCGCGTGGCGCCGGTCGACCACCGCCACGTGCCCGAAGACCTCCGGCTCCAGGCCGTACGTGTGCAGGTAGCGCTGGGCCGCCATCGCCACCCAGGAGGCCGGGGTGAGCAGCCCGTACGGCAGGTTCCAGCCGAGCGCCGCCCCCTCGGCCGTCGGCTCGCGGCGCTGGACGCCGGAGCCGAAGCGGCGGCCCGAGCGCTCGTTGAAGGCCCGGTAGCAGACGACGACGTCCGCGATCCCGCTCGCCACCGCGAGCGCGGCCTGCTGCACGGTGGCGCACGCCGCGCCGCCGCCGTAGTGGATCCGGGAGAAGAACGACAGCTCGCCGATGCCGGCCGCCTGGGCGACGGTGATCTCGGGGCTGGTGTCCATGGTGAAGGTGACGAGTCCGTCCACGTCGGCGGGGGTGAGGCCCGCGTCGTCGAGGGCGGCGCGGACGGCCTCGACGGCCAGCTTCAGCTCGCTGCGGCCGGAGTCCTTGGAGAACTCGGTGGCCCCGATGCCGACGATCGCGGCCTTCCCGCCGAGCGAGTCGGCCCTGCGGATGCTCATGTTCCGGACCCTTCGTCGTCCGGGGCCGGGAGGGCCACGGTGACCGTGCCGGTGACGTGGCGGCCGATGCCGTTGTCACCGGTGACGGCGATCGTCGCGAGTGCGGGCCCCGCGCCGGTCAGCTCCGTGACCCGTCCGGTCAACCGCAGCACGTCTCCCGGGTGGTTGGGGGCGCCGAGGCGGATCGCGACCTTGCAAAGGACGGCGGCCGGGCCGAAGTGGTCGGTGATGTAGCGACCGACGAGCCCGTTGGTGGTGAGGATGTTCATGAAGATGTCGGGGGAGCCCTTCTCCCTGGCCAGGTCCGGGTCGTGGTGCACGTCCTGGTAGTCGCGCGAGGCGATGGCCCCGGCGACGATCAGGGTCCGGGTCAGGGGGATGTCCAGGGGCGGCAGCTCGTCGCCGACGCGGTGGGCGGATGTCACGACGCGTCCTCCTGACGGCCGGCGGCCAACAACAGGCCCAGCTCTTCCAGGACTTCGCTGCCGCAGCCGAGATACGCGTCGAGCTGGCGGCCCCAGAGGAAGTGCCGGTGGACCGGGTGGTCGAGGTCGGCGCCGGTGCCGCCGTGCAGGTGCTGGACCGCGTGGACGACCCGCTTGCCCGCCTCCGAGGCCCACCAGGCGGCGGTCAGCGCCGCTGCCCCGTACTCCCGCCCGTCGTCCCGCCGCCAGGCCGCCTCGTACGCGGTGACCCGGATGGCCTCGGTGTCCATGTGGGCGTCGGCGGCACGGAGCAGGACGCCCTGGTTGGTGGAGAGCGGACGCCCGAACTGCTCACGGGTGACGGTGTGCTGGACCGCTCGGGCCAGTGAGCCCGCGCACACCCCGGCCTGGAGTCCGGCGAACGCGGTACGGGCCGTGGCGAGGACGGCCGCGTACGCCTCCGGCCCGTCCCCCAGACGCTCCCCGCGCACACCGTCGAGAACCAGCCGACCCGCCGACCAGGGCGCGGTCGTCTCCACCGGCACCACCGCCACGCCCGGCGCGCCGGCCCCGACGATCCACAGGGCACGGTCGTCGTCCGCCACGAGCACCCGGGTGGCGTCGCGCAGCCAGGGCACCCAGGGCACGGCCCCGTACAGGGCGCCGCCCGAGGTGTGTACGCCGCCCCGCGCCGGGAAGGCGCCCGTCGACACCTCCGTACCGTCGCGCAGACCGGGGAGCAGGCGCTCGCGCTGTTCCGGTGTCCCGTGCCCGGCGACCGCGAGCAGCCCGTACACACAGGTGGCCGCGAACGGGACCTGGGCGGTGGTCCGGCCCTGTTCCTCCAGGAGCAGGACGAGGCCGAGCAGCCCGATGTCCTCGACCGCGCCGGGCAGTCCGGCCGCGCACAGCTCCTTCCACAGCTCCGCGTCGGTGCCGGTGCCGGCCGCCGTCAGCCGCTCGTGCGTGGACAGGTCGTCGAAGATGCGCGCTGCCAGTCCCTGTGCGGCGGACTGCTCCTCGCTCGGGGTGAACTCCATCTCAACCGCCTTCGCTCGCCCGGAAGACCGGTAGTTCCAGGTCGGGGTCCGCGACGAGGAACTCCAGGTGTACGGGCATGCCGACGCGGACCTTGTCGTACGGCACACCGATCACGTTGCTGACGATGCGGACGCCCTCGGCCAGCTCGATGAGCGCGACGGCGTACGGTCCGCCCTCGCCGGACGGGCCGAAGGCGGGGAACGGCGGGTGGTGCATCACGACATGGCTGAAGACCGTTCCCTCCCCGCCCGCCCGGACCGTGTCCCACTCCGCGCAGCCGCAGGCGTTGCATCCGGGCAGCCAGGGCAGGCGCAGGGTCGCGCAGCCGGTGCAGCGCTGGATGAGGAGCCGGTGTTCGGCGACTCCCGCCCAGAATCCGGCGTTGTCGCGATTGATCACGGGCCGGGGGCGCTGCGGAGGGGCGACGGGCCTCTCCCGCCGTGCGGGGCGGTACTTGAGGATGCGGAAGCGGTGCGTTCCGGCGGGTTCGCCCTCGGCGCGGACGTCCGTGCGGGTGGTGACGAAATAGCCGGTGCCGAGCTTGGTCGTCTTGCGCCGGGAGACGGACTCGATGACCGTGTCGAAGGTGATCCGGTCGCCGGGACGCAGCGGCCGCGCGTACTCCTGCTCGCAGTCGGTCGCGACGACGGAGGTGTAGCCGCCGCCGTCGAGCAGGGCGAACATCTCGTCGTACGCCGCGGAGCGCCCCGTGCCGTCCGTGTGCCCGGAGAGCCCGCCCATCGTCCACGCCTGGAGCATCGTGGGCGGGGCGACGGCGTCCGGGCCCCGGTAGGCGGCCGAGGTGTCGCCCATCGCCTCGCACCAGTGCCGGATCATGGGCTCGTTGACCGGGTCCTTGCCGCTTCCCCCGGCGGCGGCGGCGCGGCCTTCGTAGGCGGCGAGCCGCTCGAACAGCAGGTCCCGGCCGTCGGGCTCCCGGGGGCCGCCGTCGGACCCCTTGCCGTCAGGCTCCCGGCTGTCCTGCTCCCGGCTGCCGTCCAGCCGTCGGCCGCCACCAGGCCACCCGTCGTGGTGCTGCCGGCCGCCGTCACCCTGCCTGCCGTCACGCTCACGCCCGCTCATCGCTTGCCCCGGGCCATCCCGAGCCGGGCCGTCGCGACGATCTCCCGCTGCACCTCGCCGACGCCGCCTCCGAAGGTGTTGATCTGCGCCGCGCGGTTCATCCGCTCCAGCTCACCGCCGGGCCCGAAGCAGCCGGGAGAACCGCCCCGGAGCAGGGCGGCGTCGCCGACGGCCTCCTGGCACATCCGGTAGACCTCGACGGCGCTCTCGGTGCCCGCGAACTTCACCCCGCTGGCCTCTCCGGGTGCGGGTGCTCCGGCGCCGACGGCGTCGACCAGCCGCCAGTTCAGCAGGCGCGTCGCCGCAAGACGGGCGTACGCCTCCGCGAGCCGGGCGCGCACCCACGGCTCGTCGATCCGGCGCCTCCCGGTCACGGGGTCGGAGGTACGGGCATGGGCCAGGGCCTCCTCGTAGAAGTCCTCGGCCTGCATGCCGATCGCGGCCAGGGCGACGCGTTCGTGGTTGAGCTGACTGGTGATCAGCCGCCAGCCCTGGTTCTCCGCGCCGACGAGGTTCGTGGCCGGGACGCGTACGCCGTCGTAGTAGGTGGCGGTGGTGGTGACCCCGCCCACCGTCCGGATCGGCGTCCAGGAGAAGCCGGGGCAGTCCGTGGGCACCAGGATGATCGAGATGCCGCGGTGCTTGGGGGCCTCGGGGTCCGTACGGCAGGCGAGCCAGATCCAGTCCGCCTGCTGGGCGTTGCTGGTGAAGATCTTCTGGCCGTCGATGACCCAGTCGTCGCCGTCCCGCACGGCACGGGTCCGCAGCGCCGCCAGGTCCGTACCGGCCCCGGGCTCGCTGTAGCCGATCGCGAGGACGAGGTCGCCGGTGAGGATGCGGGGCAGGAAGTACGCCTTCTGCTCCTCGGTCCCGTACGCCATCAGGGTCGGGCCGACGGTGTTGAGCGTGACCATGGAGACCGGGGCGCCGGCCCGGTACGCCTCGTCGAAGAAGACGAACTGCTCGTCGGGGCCCCGGCCCCGGCCGCCGTACTCCTCGGGCCAGCCGAGGCCGAGCAGACCGTCGGCGCCGATCCGGCGGAGCAGCCGCCGCTGTTCGCCCGCGTCCGGCCCGGCGTCCCCGCCGCCCCGGCCCTTCTCCGCGCCCGTATCTCCGTCCGTCGCGGCGGGCATCAGCGCGCGGAAATACGCACGGAGTTCGGCGCGGAGCCGCTGCTGGCGTTCCGTCGGAGCGAGATGCACGGAGGGGCCTCCAGAGCTGCGGATACGGAAAAGCCGGAGCGCTCCCGTCCGGCGACCGGCGTACCCGGCGACCGGTGGCCCGCGTTCCGACGTTTCTGACTGTCCGTCAGATATGGACCCCTGTCAAGACGGCGGCAGCCCGCACGAGGACACCGAAGTGCCTTCATGCGGGCTGCCGTTCGAGCTGTCGGGACCCACCCCCCGGGAGGTCCCGACGGCCGCGTCAACCGAGGGCGATCACCAGAAGATGGGCGTGAAGTTCACCGCGACACTGTGGTCGGACTGGTCGATCGGCACGAAGGCCGAGTCGTTCACCTGGGCGGACGTGTTCTGGTTCGACGCACCGGTCCCGACCGCCTGCTGCTGGGTGGTGGACGAGTTGCCGGTGTTGATGCCGCCGACGCCACTGCCGTCGACCGTCGCCACAGCCGCGTTCGATCCGTCGTTCGCGAAGGAGCCGTTGTCCGCCATGGCCACCCCGCCGCAGAGCGCGACGGTCAGAGGCAGAGCAGCGACAGCGGCGAGGGCACGAGCGGTACGGATACTTGCCATGTCATTTCCTCCAGGAACGGAATTGCGGCTTCATATTCGGCTGGTCCCGGGGGAGTTGGCCGACCACCCCGGTGCTGTTCACAACGTCGCGAGACCAGAGTTGCCCAGCGCGCCCCCGGAGAACCCCTCACCACCTCCCGATTCCCTCTCACGTATGACGAAGAGCGGATAAACCTCCCGAGTCGTGCGCATGCGCAGGTCAGCGAGATGGTCACGGCGACCCGTTGGCGCGCCCGAGGAGAAGCGTTCCGTCACCCGCCCCTCCCCGAGCACCTTCGCCCCACCCCAGACCTCCCCCTCTTCCCTTCTTCGAACATGTGTACGAAAATAGTGCCATGGCCACCACCGACCGGCAGACCCCCACCCTGGCCCTCGCCCACGCCCTCGCCGCCGCCGGGCGCGGCCTCCCCGTCTTCCCGCTCTCCGCCACCAAGCTCCCCGCGCTGCGCTCGCCGCACCGCGGGGAGCAGCGCCCGGCGCACTGCCGGGGAGAGTGCGGGCTGCCGGGACACGGCGTGCACGACGCCACCACCGACCCCGCGGCCGTCCGCGCCCTCTTCGCCGCCGCGCCCCGGGCCAGTGGCTACGGCATCGCCTGCGGACGGGCCCCGCACCGCCTCATCGGCATCGACCTGGACGTCGACCCCGCGTACGGCAGCGACGCGGCGGGCGCGCTGCGGCAGCTGGCCCTCCAGCACCTGTTCACCATCCCGCCGACGGTCACGGTGCTCACCCCGAGCGGCGGCCGCCACCTCTGGCTGACCGGCCCCGCCGACGCCACGGTCCCCAACTCCGCCGGCCGCCTCGCCCCGGGCATCGACGTCCGCGGCAGCGGCGGCTATCTGGTCGGCCCCGGCTCGGTCACCGCCCACGGCCGCTACCGCCTGGCCCCCGGCACCGCCCACCTCGCCCCGGCGCCCTGCCCCCGCGCCCTGCTCCGCCTCCTGACCCCGCCGCCCGGCCGGGCCGCCCGCACGGGTACGCGCCCGGCCTCCGGCACCGCGTCCGGCTCGGCCCCCGGCACGGGCTCGGCCCCCGGCGCACCGGCGGCCGCGGCCCGTCGCGGGGAGGGCCTGGTCCAGTTCGTGCTGGCCGCCCACGAGGGCCAGCGCAACACCCGCCTGTTCTGGGCGGCCTGCCGCGCCTACGAGCACGGCTTCGGCGACGCCCTGGCGGATGCGCTCACCGCCGCCGCCGTCCGGACCGGACTGCCGGAACACGAGGCCCGCGCCGCGATCGCCTCGGCGGCACGGCTGACCTCGGGGCGGGGCGAGGAGCACGACGGCGCGGCCTGACGGGGTGTCGCCGAGAAGGGGGCCGGCGACTCCCCGCCACCGGGGCCACGGCTCCCGCCGCCAAGGCCACGGCTCCCGCCGCCGGGGCCTGCGGCCACTGCCGAATCCCGGCAGGAAGCAGCCCCAGAACCTGCGGACATCCCCCATGTCGCTTCCGCTCCCACCGGCACAGAATGCGGAGGTGATCCCGACCCCGAGCCATGAGGCAGCCCCTGCCCTCCGTGGGCCGATACGCGCCTACCTGGCAGCGGGCATCCTGTTCACCCTGGTGGCGGCCTGGCTGCTGCTCCTCACCACGCCGGACGCCCGCGACGACGGGCGCGCCTTCACCGCGGCGCCCGCGTGCACGGCCCCCGGCGGAAGCGATTCCGACTGCCTGCGAACGGTCGCCGCGGTGCTCGACCGCACCGAGAGGGAGACCGGGCGCAAGACCACGTCGTACCGGGTGTACCTGACCGAGGCCGACGGAACGTCCACGCGCACCACGATCAAGAGCGATCTGAAACGGCTTCCGGCCGCCCGCCCGGGAGCGAGCATCGAGGTCACGTACTGGCAGGACCAGATCCGGTACGTCGACTTCGGGCCGGACCGCCGCTACACGAACGCGGACCCGCGCGAGTCCTTCCGGCTGCCCCTCACCATCGGCCTGGTCCTCGGCATCCTCGCGGCGATGCTCCTGACAGCCGCGGCCGCGACCGCCTGGAGCAGCAGGAGGTCGCCCCGGGCGTACACCTGGCAGGTCGGTCTGACGATCACCGGGGGCATGTTCCTGACGCTGTTCGGCGCGGCGGCTGCCTGGAACAGCGACGACATCGGCGACGCCCTGCACCTGACAGGCGTGGCCGGCGTGGTGGTCCTGGCGCTCTGCGCCCTGGCCGCCCCGTTCCTGAACCGGCGCCATCGCGGCGACGACACGATCGCGGTGCATCTGTCCGTGCTGACCGAGGAGGCGTGCTTCCCCGGCCTGATCATGGGCGAAGTCCCGTACGCGAACCACGCCGGCTACCTGGTCGCGGGCCCCGGCGTCCTGGCCACGACTCCCGACCCCACGGGCGCCTTCCACCGCAAGGCCGCCCCGCGCACCCTGACCCCGATCCGCGTCCGCCCGCCGTACCTGACGGACCCCAGGGGCCGCCCCGACTACGACGGCCGGGCGGTGGTCGTGGAGTGCGAGGACAACGGCGTGCCGGTCCTCGTCGTCACGCACCGGAAGGACGCACCCGCCGTCCTCGGCGCGCTCGAACCGGTCTCCGCGGACTGAGACCGCTGGCCCGCCCCCACCAGAGCGAGCCCGCTCCGCCCCACCCCGAGAAGGGACACCACTCCGGCCGTTCCCGGCGGCGTAACCGGACCGGGTCATGCCCGCCCCGGCCGCCGCCCAGCGCGTTCACCGGACAGCCGCCACCCGGCGCAGCTCGGCGTCGTACCGATCGGCGTCGAAGTGGAACTCCGGCGGGGCGTCCTCCGTGTACGGGACCTCCCAGCCCGACCACTGCACGATGCCCCCGAGACGCTGAACGACCACGGTCAGAAACCCGCAGCACCCTCCGGAACACTCCGGCTCCCCCAACTCCACCCGCCGAGCCTCGCCGGTCGCCCACAGCAGACCGGGGCCCCCGGCCGGCAGCACATCGGCGACGAACGGCCCCCGGCCTGTCTCACCGACCGCGCCCGCCACCACGTCCTCGCCATTGACCAGGATCCGCAGACTGGGCGGAAACCGGCGCCCTCGCGGCAGTACACCGATCTCCAGATAATCGAACATCCGACGACGCTACGGACCAATGCCCCGGGGAATCACCCCCTTTGATGTCCCGGCGAACGACGCGCACGCGTAAGGCCCCCGACCGAGTTTCCTGGTCGGGGGCCTTACTCCTGGCGGTGGGTGTGGGATTTGAACCCACGGTCACATCGCTGCGACGACGGTTTTCAAGACCGTTCCCTTAGGCCGCTCGGGCAACCCACCCCGCGTCGGCGGTCCGGTCGCTGTGCAAGCCGATGGGCCGTCAGGCCCGTGTGGGGCCGGTTCGACGCGTGGGACAGCCTAGCCGGTCAGCTGTCGCCCTCGCGCTGGCCCAGGGTGACTTCGGCCGTGGCCGTCTTGCCGTCGCGCTCGTACGTCAGGGTCACCTTCTCGCCGGGCTTGCGGGTCCAGATCTCGCCGATCAGGGTCGGGCCGCTGTCGATCACGGTGTCGTTGAACTTCGTGATCACGTCGCCGGCCTTCAGGCCCGCCTTGGCCGCCGGGCCGTTCGGGGTGACGGCGGGGGTGCCGCCCGCGCCCTCGGCGGAGATGGCCGCGCCGCCCGTCTTCTCCTCCATCGTGACCGTCGCGCCGATCACCGGGTAGACCGGCTTGCCGGTCTTGATCAGCTGCTCGGCGACGTTCTTGGCCTGGTTGATCGGGATCGCGAAGCCGAGGCCGATGGAGCCCGCCTGGGACTGGCCGAGGCCGCCGCCGGTCGACTGGATCGCGGAGTTGATGCCGATGACCGCGCCCGTCGCGTCCAGCAGCGGGCCGCCGGAGTTGCCCGGGTTGATCGAGGCGTCGGTCTGGAGGGCGCTCATGTACGAGTTCTTGTTGCTGGAGCCGTCCCCGGACGCCACCGGGCGGTTCTTCGCGCTGATGATGCCCGTGGTGACCGTGTTGGAGAGTCCGAAGGGCGCGCCGATCGCGATCGTCGAGTCGCCGACCGCGACGCCCTCCGAGTTGCCCAGCGGCAGCGGGGCGAGGCCCGCGGGCGGGTTCTTGAGCTTCAGTACGGCCACGTCGTAGCCCTGCGCCCGGCCGACCACCTCGGCGGCGTACTTCTTGCCGTCGGAGAAGGTCGCCGACAGTTCGCCGGACTCCGCGGCGGACGCCACGACGTGGTTGTTGGTGAGGATGTGGCCTTCCTTGTCGTACACGAAGCCCGTGCCCGTGCCGCCCTCGCCCTCGCCGCCCTGCGCGTCGATGGTGACCACGCTGGGGAGCGCCTTGGCCGCGACCCCGGCCACCGTGCCCGCCGGGCGCTTCAGGTCCCTCGGGGTGTCCGACGCCGAGACGGTGGTCGAGCCGCCGCCGTTGCCGTCGTTCCGGTCGGCGGCCCAGAAGCCGAGGGCTCCGCCGATACCGCCCGCGACGAGCGCCGCGACGGCCACGGCCGCCACCAGACCGCTGCCGCGGCCCTTGCCGCTCCTGGCGCCCGGGGTTCCGGATCCGGCCGGGACCGGAGCGCCCCAGACCGGGCCGTGACCGCTGCCGTTGCCGATACCGCCGGACGCGTGACCGGCGCCCCCGTCGGCGTACGACGGGACGGCGGGCGGGGGCGGCGGCCAGGACGCGGCCCCCGGCGGAAGCCCGGGCTCCGCTCCGTATCCGGGCGTCGCTCCGTACGGGGAGTGCTGCGGCGGCGGGGTCTGGTGGGCGCCTTGGGCGTACGCGGGCGTGGCCGGGGAGGCCGGGGCACCCTGGTGCGTGGGGTCGTGGCGCGGCGCTTCGGCGTGCGCCGGTGCTCCTGGTGCCGGAGCCCCCGCGCCAGGAGCGGGCGGAGCGGCCTCGGCTGCTCCGGAGTCGTGCACGGGAAGGCGCGCTGTGTCGTGCGCGGGGTCGTGCGCCGTCTTGTGCGCGGCGTCCTGGGCCGGAGCCGGCGGCGGCGCGGCTCCGTCGGCCGCCGGTTCGGGAGTGGCGGCCGGCCCGGGAGGTGCGGACGGCACGGCCGGTACCGCGTTGCCCTCGTTGCCCTCGTTCTCGGTGCTCACAGCTCTTTACTCCTCGGTTCCACTCGGCATCCAGTCGGCGTTCGGCAAGAAATCCGCTGTGCACGTGTCTGCGGTCAGCTTTTCCCACAACACGTCGGGCCACTGTAAGCAGGACCTGTGCATCCGCACACCAATCTTCACATCCGACAAAACGGACCCCCAGGGTGACATGTGCTCAGCCTTCCCCGCGGCGGTGACACCATGGCGCGGGTGACCCACGCACGGCAGCACAGCGCGCACACCTCCATCCAGGTCATCGCCCACCGCGGGGCCTCCGACGACGCCCCCGAGCACACCCTGGCCGCCTACCGCAAGGCGATCGAGGACGGTGCCGACGCCTTGGAATGCGATGTCCGGCTCACTGCCGACGGCCACCTCGTCTGCGTCCACGACCGGCGGGTGAACCGTACGTCCAACGGGCGCGGCGCCGTGTCGGCCCTGGAGCTCGCCGACCTCGCCGCCCTCGATTTCGGGTCCTGGAAGGACCGGGAGGAGTCGCCCGACTGGGATCCGGTGCCGGGCGAGCTCACCTCCGTACTCACCCTGGAACGCCTCCTGGAACTCTTCACCGAGGTCCGGGCCACCGGGCGGCCGCTCCAGCTGGCCATCGAGACGAAGCACCCCACGCGCTGGGCGGGCCAGGTCGAGGAGCGGCTCCTGCATCTCCTGAAGCGCTTCGGGCTGGCCGATCCGCCCGCGGACGGGCCCTCGCCGATCCGCGTCATGAGCTTCTCCGCCCGCTCCCTCCACCGCGTCCAGGCCGCCGCGCCCACGCTGCCGACCGTCTACCTCATGCAGTTCGTATCGCCCCGGATGCGTGACGGACGGCTGCCCGCCGGGGCCCGGATCGCGGGGCCGGGCATGAGGATCGTGCGCAGCCACCCCGGGTACATCGAGCGCCTGCACCGTGCGGGGCACCGGGTGCACGTGTGGACCGTGAACGACCCTTCCGACGTCGACCTGTGCGCCGAACTCGGCGTCGAGGCGATCATCACCAACCGCCCGAAGCAGGTTCTGTCCCAACTGGGTCGCATTTAGTACGGATGAATACGGATGAGGAGCCGCCAGGGCCCCGACCTCGGCCGTTACAGGGTGTGCACCGGCGCACTCAGTGCGCGTCCAATCGTTACGAGTGCGTCACCGGCAGTGCGTTGGCCGGTTTCCGGTGCAGCTCAGTGGGGCATCCAACCCGTGGCGTGGGGCAAAGGAGGTCTCGGGGGTGGCGTTGGTGGTGGCACAAGAGGTGCCCGCGTCGTCGAGCATGGCCATTCCTCATGGCCCTGCCGGCGTGGGGCAGGCACGACACCGGATGCGTGAACAGTTGTGCGGCAACGGAGTGTCGGACGCGGTCGTCGACGACGCCGTTCTGATCCTGTCCGAACTTCTCAGCAACGCCTGCCGGCACGGCAGGCCCCTGGGGCGGCACACCGACGTCGGCGACGGAGACATCCGCGCCGCCTGGCGGGTGGACACCGCCGGCGCGCTCACCGTGGAGGTCACGGACGGCGGCGGCCCGACCCGCCCGGTTCCGGCCACTCCTTCGGTGACGGCACGCGGTGGCCGGGGTCTCAACATCATCAACGCCCTGGCCCAGGAATGGGGCGTACGGGACGACTCGTCCGGCGAGGTCACCGTCTGGGCCCTGGTCTCCTCGAAGAAGCCGCCCGGAATCGGCGGCAACGGCCCCGCCCCGAACGGCTCCGGCGCCAACGGCTCGGGGGCCGATCGCATCGGCGCCAACGGCATCGGCGGGCTCACCGGGTTCGAGGGGCTGGACTTCTCCGAGGCCTTCGACGACGTGGGCTGAGCGCGCGGACGACGTTGGCCGAGCGCGCGGACGACTAGGGCCGAGCACGCGGGTGACGGGGGCCGAGCCCGTACGGCGGACGAGCGGGGCTCCCCGGGCGGCTAGGCTCGCGCCGAGTCCGCACTGTCGCAATCGGGAGAATGCCCACCATGGCCAAGAAGCGCCCTCAGTCCAAGGCCGGGAAGCAGCAGCTCAAGGACGGTGAGATCCCGGTCGTCGGGGCCCGTGAGCCCTGCCCGTGCGGATCGGGCCGCCGTTACAAGGCGTGTCACGGACGCGCCGCCGCCCAGGCCGTGACCGAGCTCGTGCACCGCCCCTTCGAGGGACTCGCGGGCGAGTGCGACTGGGTCGCGCTGCGCGAGCTGGTGCCCGCCGCCACGGTCGAACTGACCCTCAAGGACGGGCTGCCCGAGGGAGTTCCGTCGGTGACGCTCGCGACGGTCCTGCCGATGGCCTGGCCGGCCCTGCGCCGCGACGACGGTTCCGTCCTGCTCGCCCTGCAGAACGACACCTCCTCCGGCGACCTCAGCCGCGACCTCGCGGACACCCTCCAGCGCGCCCTTGAAGCCGAGCCCGGCTCACCGGTCACCGCACGCCGTGTCCCGGCCGACGGCCCGCGCCTTCAGGACCTGCTCGCCCCGGACGCCACTTTCGAGCCGAACGTGCACTCCGGGTTCGAGTTCTGGGTACCGGACGCGGAGAACGCCACGCCGGAGGTGTCCGCCTCGCTGGAGCGCGCGAACGCCGCCGCGATCCCGACGACGCTGCTGTCCGGCGTCGACGCCGCGTACTGGTGCGAGACCCCGGAGAAGAACCACCTGCGCTGGGTCATGCCGCACCCCGAGGAGCAGCTCCTCGACGCGCTCGCCCGGCTGCACGCCGCCGGCACCTCCTCGCTCGGCGACGACACCCGCCTGGTCGGGTCGTTCCGGGCGCACGGGCTCGTGGTCCCCGTCTGGGACCTGCCCAGCGCGATGGAGGCCGAGGCGTGCGAGAAGCCCGCCGTCGAGTTCGCCGAGCGACTGGCGACGGCGCTCGCGTCCGACGCCCCGCTCACCGCCGAGGAACGACGCGCCCGGGGCGGTCTCACCAACCGCCAGGTGACCCTCAGCTGACAGTGACGGCGGGGCGCCGCCGACGGTGACCCGCGTCACAACTCGCCGTACTCGCAAGTAAATCGGCGTCCTTACAGGCGAGATCGAATTTGCGAACGGCAGATCTCTTGTTACGGTTCTAGAAGCCCGGTCGCTGGTGCATCCCCCGTCGCCAGCGACCGGGCGTCTTCGTTTCCGGCTCCGGCCCGCCCCGTGACACCCCCGGGCGCGCTGGCCGCACCGCTCCGCCGCACCCCTCCTGAAGCCCGCCTGCCGCGCCGGAGCTCCGCCCTCGTCAGCGCCTTTGCGGTGCCGTGCGACCCCCGCGGTCCCCGCCGCCCTGGCGGTTCATGCCGTCCATGCAGTCCATGCGATCGCCACCGCCAGAAGAGGACGAACGATCAGGCTCAGGCAGAGATCCGGCTTCTGCGCTCATTCTCGATGACGATTTCAGCAACGTCGGCGACAGGGCGGCAGTTTCATCTGCGGATAGGCCATCAGGAGCCTTTGGCTCTGCCCTTTCTGGCGATGCACCAGACGGTTTCACCTCGGCTGCCGGATCACCCGATACGGCAATCGGAGCAACGGCAGGTTCCGCGAAACGACCAGCGGAACCGGACAGGCGAACAGGACGGCGGCCATCGGACCGCTGCAATGCGCGCCGTCAGACCGCGCGGCACCCCTGATACCGGGGATCCGGCCCGGCTCACACCCGTTCGAGTGAGCCGGACACCGTGAACCGGGCTCCGAGGACCGGACACCGTGAGCCGGGCTGTGGCCCCGGGCTTCGGGCCCGGGCCCCGCGATTCCCGCCGTTCGGCCGGCTCAGTGGGCCAGCCGACTGCCGCCGCCCGGTGCGCCGGTACTCGCCTCGACCAGGGCGTCCAGGACCGCTTCCACGTCCGGGAGCCAGGGCGCCGCGACCGCGGGATCCCCGCCCTTGGAACGCCCTCGGGACACCGGGCCGTCGGTGGAGGCCACTGCCTTCGCGGGTGGCCGCTCCCAACGGACCTGGCCCGCGCCGGTCCGGGACGGCGGCAGCACGAGATAACCGCCCTCACCGTGGAACCGGAGCGAGCTGGGCACCCAGTCCTTCGCGTACAGCAGTTCGCCGAGCCGTTCCAGGCTGTACGGGGCGACCAGCAGCGACCACCGGGTGGGCGTCGCCACGACGGGGCCGAGCCGCATGCCGAGGACGTCGAGGGCGCTGAGCGCTCTGGCGCCGGCCACCGCGGGCAGGCTCACCGCGCACGGCGCGCGGCCGCCGGTCGCCAGCATCACGGGGGCCGTGGGGCGGTGGGTCCACCACCAGCGCACCATGCGTTCGTCCGTGGTGGCCGCCAGCAGGCCGGGATCGAAGGGGTGTGCGCCCGGTACGGCGCAGTCGGGTTCGGGGCAGGCGCAGCCTGGGCCGCCGCTCTCGCCGCGCGGGCCGGCCTGCGCCGTCCCCACTCCGGGGAGCACGGGCCATTGCCATACGGTGGCGCAGGTCAGGGCCGCGTCGAGCCGGGCTGCCCCCTCCTTGCGCCGGAGCCGGAGCCTGCGTCGCCTTCCGAGGATCTCGCGCATGAGCGCTCGTTCCTTTCCGTTGAACGCCGAGTCCACATGACACACGCGTGTGTGACACCACGTGCGTATCTCTTCGCTGTGCGTACGTGCTCATCAGTTCTGCGGTACAGGCGTGCCGTCGGTACCGAGCGTGAGCCGAGCCGAGCCGAGTGGAACCGAGCCGAATAGAACCGACCTGGGGTGGAACAGAGCCGAACCGAGCAGAGTCGAACCGAACGGGGCCGAACTGACCGAACGGTCCGAACCGACCGAGCGGAGTCGTGCTGCCCTGGCAGAGTCGTGCGGGTCGAACCGAGCGGGTCGAGCCGGACCGGCGATCGCTGGGCGAGGGCGGCATGCGCCTCGCCTGCCGCCCCTGGTGCGAACCCCGCCGTCCGGGGCGAGGGCGTCACCTTCACGGGTAAGGACGCCCGAACCCGCTGCCGGGTTCCGGAGCGATCACCGCCGCACCCGCGCATCACCGTTTACGTACCCAGCATGCCCGGAATGACGCTCCTCCGGCGACTTGACCCCGGAGGTACCCCTGTTGAGCAGGCTCAGTCGATCGTAAATAGCGTCCATAGGGTGCAATTTTCGGCCAAGTTAACCGACACTGGGAGAGCACGAATCGCCCAGCACCCAAAGGGACAATGCTGGACATCGGGTTACTTGTGCGTGTACATGTGGATGTATTGATAGTGGCGCAGAATCACATGGGGGTTTGCGATGCTATTCGACGAATCACACCGGTCGGAAAGCTGGCTGCCATGAGCGCCCCACACCTGCCGAAAGTGGCTGGAATCGATCCAGAAGTTCCGGTTTCAACGCACACTCCGGCACCTCTGACGGTGGTCCCGGGGCCGACCGGAGCCTTCATCCAGGACCGGCTCGCGGGCTGGGTCTCGGACCTCACGACCCTGCACGAACTCACCGAGCGGCTGGCCGGGACGAACACCCTCGACGACGCCCTGAACGAGCTGCTGCACGCCGGAGCCGCCCTCGTCGGCGCCCGGCGCGGACTACTCGTCCTGGAGCCGGCGAACGGCGAAGGGCCCTCCGCCACCCTCGGTCTCGGCCTCGGCCACGCCGAACTCGGCCACATCGAGACCGTGCCGCGCGCGGCCACCGCGCTCGGCCGCGTCCTCGACGGGCTGCCGGGCACCGCCGACGGGGTCGCCAGCCCCGACCTGCTCGGCGAGAAGGACCTGGACCCCCGGCACCGCGCAGTCGCCACCCGGCTCGGCTACGCCGCCAGCTACACCCTCCCGCTCGCCTCCGAGGCGGCGGGCCGCCTCGGCGCGGCCGTCTGGATCTACGACGAACCGGCCGAGCCCTCACAGAAGCAGTGCCACCTCGTCGGCCTCTACGCGCGCTACGCCACCGAGCACCTGGCCCGCCTGATCGAGCTGGAGCGCGCCCGCGCGGACGTCGCAGCCGTCGCCGAGGAGCTGCTGCCCAGCCGGCTGCCACGGATCCCCGGCGTCCAGCTCGCCGCCCGGCACCGCACCGGCCCCCGGGGCGGCGGCGACTGGTACGACGCCCTGCCGCTGCCCGACCGCACGCTCGGCCTCACCGTCGGCTCCGTGGGCGGGTCCGGACCGAGCGCCATGGCCGCCATGGGCCGACTGCGCGCCAGTCTGCGGGCGTACGCCGTGATGGAGGGCGAGGATCCCGTCGCCGTCCTCTCCGACCTGGAACTGCTGCTGCGGCTCGCCGAACCCGCGCGGACCGCGACCGCCCTCTTCGCCTACTGCGATCCGGCCGCCCGCAAGGTCGTGCTCGCCGGGGCCGGGCACACCCCGCCCCTGGTGCTCGGCGAGCGGCGCTGCGAGTTCGTCGAGACCACGCTCTCCGCCCCGCTGGGGATGCTCGCCTGCTGGGAGGCGCCGAGCGTGGAGTTCAGCCCGGCGCCCGGTGAAACGGTGCTGCTCTACACGGACGGTCTGCTGCGCCGCACCGGGGACGCGATGGACCGCGCCTTCGCCCGGCTGCACTCCGCCGCCGCCTCCGTACCGAAGTCGGCCCGGCACGATCCGGCGGCCGTCGCCGACCACGTCCTGCGCACGATGCTGCCCGACGGCCTCGATCGGAGTGACTCGGCCGAGGACGTCGTGATCCTCGCCGCCCACTTCGACTGACCGTCCCCACGTCGACCGACCGCCCTCACTTCGACTGGCTGTCCCCCCGTCGACCGACCGCCCCCTCGTCGGCCGCCCGCCCACGCCGCGTGACCGCCCTCGTCGACCGATCCGTCGGCAGTATCCCGATAACAGGTCCTTCGGCCCTGGGTCCTCATCCGTACGCCCGTACGATGGGTGATGGTCCAGTGTCGTACTCAAGGAGAGACAGAACGTGTCTGAGGAGCTCATCCCGGAGAACCCGGAGCAGGAGACCGAGGAGAACGAAGCAGAGGAACCGGTCAAGCAGCGGAAGAACGGCCTGTACCCGGGCGTATCCGACGAGCTCGCCGACAACATGAAGTCGGGCTGGGCCGACACGGAGCTGCACGACCTCCAGCCGATCGCCCAGGCCGAGCACACCGCCGCCCGGCGCGCCGCACTCTCCGCCCGCTTCCCCGGCGAACGCCTGGTCATTCCCGCGGGCAACCTGAAGACCCGCTCCAACGACACCGAGTACGCCTTCCGCGCCTCCACCGAGTACGCGTACCTCACCGGTGACCAGACCCAGGACGGCGTGCTCGTCCTGGAGCCGAAGGGCAGCGGCCACGAGGCGACCCTGTACCTGCTGCCGCGCTCCAACCGGGAGAACGGCGAGTTCTGGCTCGACGGCCAGGGCGAGCTGTGGGTCGGCCGACGGAACTCCCTCTCCGAGGCCGAGCAGCTGCTGAACATCCCCGCGAAGGACGTCCGCGAGCTGACCGCCGTACTGGCCGAGGCCACCGGCCCGGTCCGCGCCGTGCGCGGCCACGACGCGTCCGTCGAGGCCGCGCTCACCGACAAGGTCACCGCGGAGCGCGACGAGGAGCTGCGCGTCTACCTCTCCGAGGCCCGCCTGGTGAAGGACGCCTTCGAGATCGCCGAGCTGCAGAAGGCGTGCGACGCCACCGCGCGCGGCTTCGAGGACGTCGTCAGGAGCCTGGACAAGGCCGAGGCGACCAGCGAGCGCTTCATCGAGGGCACGTTCTTCCTGCGCGCCCGCATCGAGGGCAACGACATCGGCTACGCCTCGATCTGCGCCGCCGGTCCGCACGCCACCACCCTGCACTGGGTCCGCAACGACGGCGACGTCCGCGCCGGCGAGCTGCTGCTCCTGGACGCCGGCGTGGAGACCAACGACCTCTACACCGCCGACGTGACGCGCACCCTGCCGATCAACGGCACGTTCTCGCCGCTCCAGCGCAAGATCTACGACGCGGTGTACGAGGCCCAGGAGGCGGGCATCGCCGCCGTGAAGCCCGGCGCCACCTTCCGCGACTTCCACGACGCCTCGCAGCGCGTGCTCGCCGAGAAGCTCGTCGCGTGGGGCCTGCTCGGCGACCTGGACGTGGAGAAGGTCCTGGAGCTCGGCCTCCAGCGCCGCTGGACCCTCCACGGCACGGGCCACATGCTCGGCATGGACGTCCACGACTGCGCCGTCGCGCGCACCGAGGCCTACGTCGACGGCGTCCTGGAACCGGGCGTCTGCCTGACCGTGGAGCCGGGGCTGTACTTCCAGGCCGACGACCTGACCGTGCCGGAGGAGTACCGGGGCATCGGCGTCCGGATCGAGGACGACATCCTCGTCACCGAGGGCGGCAACCGGAACCTCTCCGACACGCTGCCCCGCCGGGCGGACGAGGTCGAGGCCTGGATGGCGCGGCTGAAGGGCTGACCCACCGCCGTACCTCTCGCGAGGGCGCGCCGCTCACTACGCCGTGAGCAGCGCGCCCTCGCGCCATTTCAGGACCTTGTCGAAGCGCACCACCGCGCCGTGGCCCGGCCGGTTGCCGAACTGGACGTGGTCCGAGAGCTGCTGGATGAGGTCCAGGCCCCGGCCGCTCTCGGCTTCGGTGTCCCGCGGGGGGAGTGCCTGCTGCGGGCTCTGCGACTGCTGTGGGTGCTGTGGGTGTTGTGACTGCTGTGGTTGCTGTGGTTGCTGTACTGCATGCGCGGCTGGGCGAAGCGCGCGGCGGGCGGGGAAGCCCGGCCCCGAGTCGCTGACCTCGATACGGCATTTCTCGCCGTCCAGATAAGCCGTGACCCGGTACTGCCCGGAGTCCGCGGCAGGGTGTCCGTACCCGGAATCCCCCGACTCCCCGAGAGCCTTCCGGTCGCCGCCGTGTTCGACGGCGTTCGCACAGGCCTCGCTGAGCGCGACCGACAGGTCGAAGGAGATGTCCGGATCCACCCCTGCGGTTTCCATGGTGCCGAGCAGAAAACGGCGCGCGAGCGGGACGCTCGCGGCTTCGCGCCGCAAATGGAGAGACCACCAGATGCTCATCTTTCAGCCTCCTGGCTGCGGCTCGACGTATCGATACGTATTGCCGCCCTCGGCACTTCGTAAGCACGGATCGGGTGCGGGAGCCCTCATTCGGCGGATGTGGATATTCGGCCGCCCGGTGTATGGACCCGCCCGACACCAGGTCACCGGGCGTCCGTCCGGTGACCTGAGGTGCTCGCCCCTGTTCCGTACATCCCCCGCGAACGGGCGCAACAAGCGCGGTTGCGGACGGAGTCTGATCTTCCGGACCTGCCGTACGGCACAGGGGTGTGCAGTGCGATGATGTTCCGGCCATGTCCACGCCTCTCGCACACGCAGGAGCCGGTCTGCGGCTCATGAGGGCCGCGGTGTTCACCGCGGTCTGCGTCGTGCTGTCCGCGGCCGGACACACGCTCGCCGCCGGAGCGCCCGTCCCCGCGTGGACACTGCTCGCCGGATTCCTCGGCGTCCTCGCCGTCGCCACGGTCCTCGCCGGACGGGAACGTTCCCTTCCGTCGATCGTGGGCGCGCTGGCCGGCGGGCAGATCCTCCTGCACGTGCTCTTCGCGTACGGCAGCCACGCCGACACCCCGGCCGCCGCCGCGCCCACCGGCGCCGACAACCCGGTCATCCGGTTCGCCGCCGGACTCGTCTGCGGTGCCGGGCCGGAGCAGCTGAACGCGACCGACGCCCACCGCATCGTCTCCTCCGCCGGCATCGACCCGTCGACGCTCGCGGGGGCCCACGGCCATCTCGCGGACGGCGGGGCCACAGCGGTCGCGAGCGCCGCGTCGGCCGGCCCGGACGGCGCCTCCGGCATCGCGCAGCTCTGCGCCGCGGTCTCCGCGCTGCTGCCGAGCCTGCCGATGTTCCTGGCCCACGTCCTCGTCGCGGTCGCCACCGGCTGGCTGCTGCGGCGCGGCGAGATCGCCCTGTTCGGACTGGCCCGGCTCTCCGCCCACAGCGCCCAGGCGCTGGCGGCCGGCGCCCGGCTGCGGGCCCTGCGGGCCGCGCTCGCCCTCGTCCGCGCGCTGCGGGCCGGGGCGCGCGAACAGCTCACGGCCGGACCGCGCGTTCCGCGCCCCTCCGACGAGGTGCCGGCACCGGCCGCCGGGGATCCGCTGCAGCACCTGGTGATCAGGCGCGGGCCTCCGGCCCCGTACGCCCTCGCAGCCTGACACGACGCCTCCGACGGCCCCGCGGATC
This sequence comes from Streptomyces sp. NBC_01116, assembly GCF_041435495.1. Taxonomy (NCBI): domain Bacteria; kingdom Bacillati; phylum Actinomycetota; class Actinomycetes; order Kitasatosporales; family Streptomycetaceae; genus Streptomyces; species Streptomyces sp. NBC_01116. The sequence continues at coordinate 4,353,687 of NZ_CP108644.1, read as the reverse complement.
CCGTCCGCGCACGTTCCCGTGCGCGCACACCCACGGAACCGGACCACGAGGTGTCGTGATGCCGCCGCGCACCCGCGCGACGGACCACCGTGTTCCGTTTCCCCAGTGGAGATTCCTGCCATGAAGCTTTCCCGTATCGCCCTCGCCGGCGGCGTCGCCGCGTCCACCGTCCTGCTGATCGCCGGCCCGGCCGCCGCCCACGTCAGCGTCCAGCCGGTCGGCGAAGCCGCCAAGGGCGGATACGCCACGCTCAACTTCAAGGTCCCCAACGAGCGCGACCAGGCCTCGACCGTGAAGCTCGAAGTCAACTTCCCGGCCGACCACCCGCTGTCGTCCGTCACCCCGCAGGCCGTCCCCGGCTGGAAGATCGACATCTCCAAGAGCAAGCTCGACAAGCCTCTTGAGGTGCACGGCAAGAAGATCACCGAGGCCGTCTCCAAGGTGACCTGGACCGCCGACGAGGGCGAGATCGCCCCCGGCTACTTCCAGCAGTTCCCGGTCTCCGTCGGCGCGCTCCCCGAGGACGCCGACCAGCTCGTCTTCAAGGCGATCCAGACGTACGACAACAAGGAAGTCGTCCGCTGGATCGAGGAGCCCACGGCCGGCGGCGAGGAGCCCGACAGCCCCGCCCCCGTCCTGAAGCTGACCGCCGCCGCCGAGGACGGCCACGGCGCCGCCGACGACACCAAGAAGACCGACGACCACAAGGCCGCCGACACCGAGGCATCGGCCAAGGAGAGCAGCACTGCCGCGTCCTCCTCCTCCAGCGACACCACCGCCCGCACGCTGGGCATCATCGGCATCGTCATCGGCATCGCCGGCATCGCGTTCGGCGTGCTCGCCGGGCGTCGCCGCTCGGCCTGACCGGCCGGTTCCCTCACCCGCACCACGTTCAGGACACCTCATCCCATGCGCAACAAAACAGCAGTGACGGCCGTGGCGTTCGCCGCCGCGGCCGCACTGGCCCTCTCCGCCTGCGGCACCGGTGACGACAAGGCGGGCTCATCGGCCGTCGCCGACGTCAGCGCCGCGCCGAAGGACAAGGCCGCGACCGTCCTCGACCAGCCGTTCACCAAGCCGAACCTCGTCCTCACCGACACCCACGGCAAGGAGTACGACCTCCGCGAGGCGACCAAGGGCAAGCCGACGCTCATCTACTTCGGCTACACCAACTGCCCCGACGTCTGCCCGCTGACCATGAGCAACATCTCGCTCGCCAAGCGGGAACTGCCCAAGGCCGACCAGGAGAAGCTCCAGGTCGTCTTCGTCACCACCGACCCCGAGCGCGACACCCCCGCCTCGCTCGGCAAGTGGCTCTCCGCCCAGGACCCCTCCTTCACCGGCCTCACCGGCGACTTCCCGACCATCCAGGCCGGGGCGCGGCAGATCGGCATCGGCATCGACGCGCCGAAGAAGGAGAAGGACGGGACCGTCGTCTCGATGCACGGCGCCCAGGTCATCGCCTTCTCCCCGAAGACGGACGAGGGCTATGTGCTCTACGGCGAGGACACCTCCGCCGAGGAGTACGCGAAGGACCTCCCCGAGCTGATCAAGGGGGAGACGCCGTGAACCGCCGCCGCACGGCTCTCGCCGGCGTCCTCGCCCTCACCGCGGGGGCGGCGCTGGCCGGGTGCTCGTCGGACGGCGCGCCCGATCTGAAGGTCGTCGGCGCCTATCTGCCGCAGCCCGTCAGCGACATGGCCGCCGGGTTCCTCGTCGTCCAGAACAGCGGCGATGCCGGGGACCGGCTCACCTCGGTGACCAGTCCGCTCTCCGACGACGTCACGATCCACGAGACGAAGAACCAGAAGATGCGCGAGGTCTCCTCGTTCGAGGTGCCCGCGAACGGCGAGCTCGACCTCGAACGCGGTGGCAACCACATCATGTTCATGAAGCTCAAGCAGAAGCTCAAACAGGGCGAGAAGGTCTCCGTCGAGCTGCACTTCGAGAAGGCCGGCCTCATCACGGTCGACCTGCCGGTGAAGGAAACCACCCACAACCCGAAGAAGCAGTGAGGGACTGACCCGATGTCTGCCACCGCCCCGTACGCCGGACCGTCCCCGATACGACGGCCCGTCGCCGCCGCCGCGCTCCTCGCCGCGCTGGTCAGCCTGGTCTTCGGGCTGCTGCTGGCCGGCGCGGGCCCGGCGTCCGCGCACGCCGCCCTCACCGGGAGCGATCCGCAGGACGGGGCGGTGGTGGACACCGCGCCCAAGGAGGTCACCCTCAGCTTCTCCGAGGCGATCGCCGTGGGCGACGACTCCATCCGCGTCCTCGACCCCAGCGGCAAACGCGCCGACACCGAGGCCGAACCGCGCGACCTCTCCGAGGGCGGCACCGTCCGCTACGGCGTCGCGCTCCACTCCGGTCTGCCGGACGGCACCTACACGGTGGCCTGGCAGGCGATCTCCGCCGACAGCCATCCGATCTCCGGGGCGTTCACGTTCTCCATCGGCGCCCCGTCCGAGACCACGGTGGCCCTGTCCTCCCAGGAGGCGGGCGGCGGCCCGGTCGGCGTCGTCTACGACATCGCGCGCTACGCCGCCTACGGCGGATTCGTGCTGCTCGTCGGCGGCAGCGCGTTCGTCCTGGTCTGCTGGCGGGGCGGCGCCTCGGCCCTGCCGATGCAGCGGCTCGTGGTCCGCGGCTGGCTCACCCTGACCGCGGCGACCCTGGTCATGCTGCTGCTGCGCAACCCGTACACCGGGAGCGGGAAGTTCGCCGACGCCTTCGACCTCGTCGGGCTCCAGTCCGTCCTGGACACCAAGCCCGGAGCCGCCCTCGTCTCCCGGCTGCTGCTGCTCGGGGCCGCCGCCCTGTTCATCGCCGTACTCTTCGGCACGTACGCCCGGCGCGAGGACGAGCAGGAGAAGAAGGACCTCACCTTCGGCCTCGCTGTCGGGGGCGGGGTGGTCGCGGCGGGCATCGCCGCCACCTGGGCGATGTCCGAGCACGCCTCGACGGGCATCCAGGCGTCCATCGCCATGCCGGTGGACGTGGCGCACCTGCTCGCCGTCGCCGCGTGGCTCGGCGGGCTCGCCTCGCTCCTGGTGGCGCTGTACCGGACGCCGGACATCGGGAGCGCCGCGGTCCGGCGCTTCTCCGCGGTCGCGTTCGGCAGTGTCGTGGTCCTGGCGGCGACCGGGATCTACCAGTCCTGGCGGCAGGTCGGCTCCTGGTCGGCGCTGACCGGGACGCGTTACGGGCAGCTGCTGATCCTCAAGGTGGCGCTGATCGCCGTCCTGCTCGCGGTCGCCTGGTTCTCCCGGCGCTGGACGGGACGGCTGACGGACAGCGCCGTCGCCCCGTCGGCGGAGGCATCCAAGACGTCCGAGGCGCCCGAGGCGCCCAAGACGTCGAAGACATCCACGGCTTCCGGGGCTTCCGGGGCTTCCGACGACGTCGCCCCCGAGCGCGCCGCGCAACTGGCCCGTCAGCGGGCCGTCCTGACCGCGACGAAGAAGAAGCGGATACGGGACGCCGATCCGGAGCGCTCCGGACTGCGACGCTCGGTCCTGGCCGAAGCCGCCGTCGCCGTCGTCCTGCTGGCCGTCACCACCATGCTGACGGCCACCGAACCGGGCCGGACGGAGGAGGAGGCTGCCGCGAGCGGCGCCACCGCGGCCACCGCCCCCGCCGCCGGCGGCCCGGTCAACCTGAGCATGCCGTTCGACACCGGCGGCGAGAACGGCAAGGGCACCGTCCGCATCGACATCGACCCCGGCCGCACCGGATCCAACGATCTGCATGTGTGGATCGACGGCAGCGACGGCGAGCCGATGGACGTTCCCGAGCTGAAGCTCGCCCTCACCCTGGAGTCGAAGGACATCGGCCCGCTGCCGGTCGTCCCCGACCGGCTGGCCGAGGGGCACTGGACGGCGAGCGGCGTACAGATCCCGATGGCCGGGGACTGGAAGGTCGACGTGACGGTACGGACCTCCGACATCGACCAGGTCACCATCGACAAGAACGCGAAGATCGGCTGAGCACGGTGAGCAAGACCAAGAAGCAGACCCCGGACGAGACCGCCGCCACCGGCTCCCCGGGCGCCGACAACGCCGGTGCTACCGGCGTATCGCGGCGGCGGCTGCTGGGCACGGCCGGTGCGGCGGGCGCCACGGGGCTGGTGCTGGGAGCCGGGGGCGGGGCCGCCGGGTACGCCGCCACCCGCCCCGAGGAGACGGCCGCGCTGACGACCGTCGGGGCGACCGAGGCGATGTTTCACGGGAAACATCAACCGGGGATCACCACTCCGCTTCAGGCCCGGGGCCATCTCGTCGCCTTCGACCTGGCGGCGGGAGCCGGGCGGAAGGAGGCGGCGGCCCTGCTGCGGCGCTGGTCCGCGGTGGCGAAGGAACTGATGGCGGGCCGCCCCGCCGCGGGCGGGCCGGACGGCCCCGGGCACGACACCGGGATCGCCCTGGACGCGGGACCGTCGTCCCTGACCGTCACCTTCGGCTTCGGCCGTACGTTCTTCGCGCGCACCGGTCTGACGGCTCGCCTGCCCGCCGCGCTCGACCCGCTGCCCGCGTTCTCCGCCGACGCCCTCGACGCAGAGCGTTCGAACGGCGACCTGTGGGTGCAGATCGGCGCGGACGACGCGCTGGTCGCCTTCCACGCGCTGCGGGCGCTCCAGAAGGAGGCCGCGGGCACGGCACGGGTGCGGTGGCAGATGAACGGCTTCAACCGCACCCCCGGCGCGACCGCCCGGCCGATGACCGCCCGCAATCTGATGGGCCAGATCGACGGGACCGGCAACCCGAAGCCGGCCGACGAGGACTTCGGCCGGCGCGTCTTCGTCCCCGCGTCCCCCGGCACGCCGCAGGAGTGGATGGAGGGCGGTTCGTACGCCGTCGTCCGCCGGATCAGGATGCTCCTGGACGACTGGGAGAAGCTCCCGGTGGAGCGCCAGGAGCGGGTCATCGGGCGGCGCAAGGCGGACGGGGCGCCCCTGAGCGGGGGAACCGAGACCACGGAGATGGACCTCGACAAGGCGGGCCCGGACGGCAGGCTCGTCATCCCCGACAACGCCCACGCCCGGATCTCCTCGCCCGAGAAGAACGGCGGGGCCGCCATGCTGCGCCGCCCGTTCTCGTACCACGACGGCATCGCGGAGGACGGCACTCCGGACGCGGGGCTCCTCTTCGTCTGCTGGCAGGCGGACCCGTTCCGCGGTTTCGTGCCGGTGCAGCGCAAGCTCGACCGGGGAGACGCGCTGTCGCCGTTCCTCCGGCACGAGGCGAGCGGGGTGTTCGCGGTCCCGGGCGGGGCGGCGGAGACCGAGTACGTGGGACAGCGGCTCCTGGAGTCGTAGAGGGTGCGCCCGCCGGACCCTTTCCCGCTCTCCCCCGCCCTTCCGACCGCATTCTGAGACAGCCCGGCGGGCCTCGCGGGGCGCATTAGGGTGACCGTATGTCAGCCACGCGCTACGCCTATCTCGGTCCCGAGGGCACCTTCACCGAGGTCGCCCTCCGCACGCTCCCGGAAGCCGCCACCCGGGAACTCGTCCCGATGGTGTCCGTGCCGGCCGCCCTGGACGCCGTGCGCAACGGCGAGGCGGCGGCGGCGCTCGTGCCGATCGAGAACTCCGTCGAGGGCGGCATCACCGCGACGCTGGACGAGCTGGCCGGCGGGGAACCGCTGATGATCTACCGCGAGGTGCTGCTCTCCATCACCTTCGCGCTGCTGGTAAGGCCCGGGACCAAGCTGTCGGACATCAAGACGGTCACCGCCCACCCGGCCGCCCAGCCGCAGGTGCGCAACTGGATGGCGACCCACCTCCCGGGTGCCCTGTGGGAGTCGGCGGCGTCCAACGCGGACGGGGCCAGGCTGGTCCAGGAGGGACGGTACGACGCCGCGTTCGCCGGGGAGTTCGCCGCCGCGACCTACGGCCTGGAGCCGCTGGTGACGGAGATCCACGACGCGGAGAACGCCCAGACCCGCTTCGTCCTGGTGGGCCGCCCCGCCCGGCCCTCCGCACCGACCGGCGCGGACAAGACCTCCGTGGTGATCTGGCTGGGCGACGACCATCCGGGCGCCCTGCTGGAGCTGCTCCAGGAGTTCGCGGTGCGCGGCGTCAACCTGATGCTGATCCAGTCCCGCCCGACCGGCGAGGGCATCGGCAACTACTGCTTCGCCGTGGACGCCGAGGGACACATCGCGGACCGGCGGGTCGGAGAGGCCCTGATGGGGCTCAAGCGGATCAGCCCGAAGGTGCGGTTCCTCGGCTCGTACCCGCGGGCGGGCGTCTCCCCGGACGAGGTGCGGCCGCTGCGGGCGGGCACGTCGGACACGGCGTTCATGGAAGCCTCCGACTGGCTGGCCCGTAGCCAGGACGGCCGGATCTGACGGAAGGCAGGAGCAGCTCCGGTGCGCAGGCCGCCCGGGGCTGCCTTCTTCGCGCGCTCCGCAACGATCCGATCTACAGATAGTCACGCACTCCGGAGAGTTATCCACAGGGAGGCTCTCGACCTGGGGACAAGTCGACACGCCAATGCGACATCGTCGACAAATCAACCCAGCAGCCCCGGAGCCGTCCACAGAGCCACGAGGCGCCACGAGCCGCCCATGCGCCGCCAATTCCCTTGATCAAACTCTATAGTGCGGCGAATTCCCACCCGATCGAGCACGCGGAACGGGTTTGAATGAGGATTCCGCAGGGCTTCGTCCGAGTTCCGGAACAACATCCTCCGGCATCCACAGAACTTCCACACAGCCTGTGGATAACTATTTCGACCCGAAGCCCCCTGTGGACAACGACAGCCCCCACACCCCTCAACTCCCGCCCCGCTCAAGGCGGGTACGTCAAGGCGGACCGCACCTTGTGCCCTGTTCAGGGGAGTTAACCACCGTTATTGACACCCCTCCCCACTCCGGCGCGACGCCGGCACCGACGCCCCAGGGGCCGGCGCGCCACCGATTTCCGCACCACCCAGGATTCCCCTTCAGGAATATCAATTCCGGCAATTCGGTCAAAGTGACACGCTCGGCAATATCGGTTCGAGTGCGAGAACCGCGCACCGGTAGCCTGGAGAGGTGATTGACCTTCGCCTGCTCCGTGAGGACCCCGACCGTGTTCGCGCCTCCCAGCGCGCCCGTGGAGAGGACGTCGACCTCGTCGACGCCCTGCTCTCCGCCGACGAGCTGCGCAGGTCGTCCGGCGTCCGCTTCGACGAACTCCGTGCCGAACAGAAGGCCCTCGGCAAGCTGATCCCCAAGGCCACCCCCGAGGAGCGCACCGAGCTGCTCAAGAAGGCCGAACAGCTCAAGGCCGGAGTCAAGGCGGCCGACGCCGCCCAGGACGAGGCCGACGCGGACGCCAAGCGGCTGCTGCTCCAGCTCGGCAACATCGTCCACGAGGACGTGCCGGTCGGCGGCGAGGAGGACTTCGTCGTCCTGGAGACCCACGGCACCATCCGGGACTTCGGCGCCGAGGGCTTCGAGCCCAAGGACCACCTGGAGATCGGCGAGGCGCTCGGCGCCATCGACATGGAGCGCGGGGCCAAGGTCTCCGGCTCGCGGTTCTACTACCTCACGGGCGTCGGCGCGCTCCTGGAGCTCGCCCTCGTCAACGCGGCGATCGCGCAGGCCACCGAGGCCGGCTTCGTCCCGATGCTCACTCCGGCGCTGGTCCGCCCCCGCGCCATGGAGGGCACCGGCTTCCTCGGCCAGGCCTCGGAGAACGTGTACCACCTGGAGAAGGACGACTACTACCTGGTCGGCACCTCCGAGGTCCCCCTCGCCGCGTACCACATGGACGAGATCATCGACGCCGACAAGCTGCCCCTGCGGTACGCCGGGTTCTCCCCGTGCTTCCGCCGCGAGGCCGGCACCTACGGCAAGGACACCCGCGGCATCTTCCGCGTCCACCAGTTCGACAAGGTGGAGATGTTCTCGTACGTCGACCCGGCGGACGCCGAGGCCGAGCACCGCAGGCTCCTGGACTGGGAGAAGCAGTGGCTCACCGCCCTCGAACTGCCCTTCCAGGTGATCGACGTCGCCACCGGCGACCTCGGCGCCTCCGCCTCGCGGAAGTTCGACTGCGAGGCGTGGATCCCGACCCAGGGCAAGTACCGCGAGCTCACCTCCGCGTCGAACTGTGACGGCTTCCAGGCCCGTCGCCTGTCGGTCCGGATGCGCGAGGGCAAGAAGGTCCAGCCGCTGGCCACGCTGAACGGCACCCTCTGCGCCGTACCGCGCACGATCGTGGCGATCCTGGAGAACCACCAGCTTCCCGACGGTTCGGTCCGGGTGCCCGAGGTGCTCCGTCCGTACCTGGGCGGGCGCGAGGTCCTGGAACCGGTCGCCAAGTGACCTTCCCCTACAAGCTCGTCGCGACCGACCTCGACGGCACACTGCTGCGCGGGGACGACACGGTCTCCGAGCGCACCCGCGAGGCTCTGGCCGCCGCCACGGCGACCGGCGCCGCGCACATCATCGTCACCGGACGTGCCGTCCCCTGGACCCGGCACATCCTGGACGACCTCGGTTACGAGGGGCTCGCGGTCTGCGGTCAGGGCGCGCAGGTCTACCACGCGGGCGAGCACAAGCTGCTGACCTCGCTGACCCTGGACCGGCAGCTCGCCGGTCTCGCGCTGTCCAAGATCGAGGCGGAGGTCGGGCCGCTGCACCTGGCGGCCAGCCGCGACGGTCTGGACGGCGAGGTGCTGGTGGGCCCGGGCTACCAGGTGCAGGAGGGGCCGCTTCCGTACCTCTTCGTGGACGACGCCACCGAGATGTGGACCGCCCCCCTCAACAAGGTCTACATACAGCATCCGGAGCTGGACGACGACGCGCTGGCCTTCGCCGCGCGGGCGGCGGTCGGCAGCCTGGTCGACGTGGTCATGGCCGGGGCCGGCGTGGTCGAGATCCTGCCGCTGGGCCTCAGCAAGGCCACCGGCCTCTCGCTGGCCGCCCGCCGGCTCGGCGTGAAGGCGGCCGACACGATCGCGTTCGGCGACATGCCGAACGACATCCCGATGTTCGGCTGGGCCCACCACGGCGTGGCCATGGCCAACGCCCACGACGACCTGAAGGCCGTCGCCCACGAGATCACGGCGTCCAACGAGGACGACGGCATCGCGGTGGTGCTGGAGGAACTGCTCCGCTCGGCGCCCGTGCGGTAGGGCGCCCACCTGCACCCACCGGACAGCGCGACAGCGGCCCGGCACCGTTTCCCACGGTGCCGGGCCGCCGGTCTCAGCGCTGCCCGCGCTGCCCGTTACGGCGACGCAGATCCTTCAGCTGCCGGGCGATGGAGTCCAGTCGCCCGTCCACGCGGACGACGTCCTGCTGCACATCCGTCAGCCGCAGGCTCATCGCCCCGATCACCTGGTGCGTCACCTCCACCTTGCGGTCCAGACTGTCGAGCCGCTCCGACATCCGCACCAGCACCGGCCCGAGCTCCTGCAGCGCGCTGCCGACGCCGGTGAGGCAGCTCTCGATCCGGGTGACCCGCTGATCGAGAAGGGCGTACCGGGTGCGCAGCGACTCCTCGGCGTCGAGGAGATACGTACGCACGCATCGGGCGATGTCGCTGTCGCGAAGAAGCATGGCGACATTGAGGACGGTGCGGCGGGTGTAGAGCCGCAGCTGCGTGGCCGCCTGTGGATAACTTCCCACCCCTTCGCGGGTCCATAGCGACATCATGTCGCTATGGAAGGACTGCAGGTCAGCGCCGCGCAGCACGCGGAGCCCGCTCTCGGCCAACTCCTCCTGGTGCCGATCGGTCAGCCTTTTGACGGCACCTGTGGATACTTCGAAGTAACGAGCCACATCCTCTGTGCGAACGTGAATTCCGTCCGGGAGCATGACCAGGCTCCTCACCTTGTCGAGGACGTCGACGCGCCCCATCTGCTCCACGCGCAGCGCGCGTGATTCGAGCAGGGCGACTTCCGTGGGCATGGGTGTGCCTTTCGTGCGAGGGAATGACGAGGACGGCCCACACCCCGGGCTTCAGGGGTGGAGGACGCTCACGGTTGCCACTCACTCGATGACCGGTCCGGTGGGCTGGGCCTCACCCGGTGCCGGCATTCCCCGATTTCACGATCGCTACGACGCCACGGATTCCAGTTGCCTCCACGCACCCTGCCCAACGACCCGATAAACGTACGGTTACGCGCACATCTGTCCGCTCATACGACGACCCCCGCCCAGGTCCGAACGGGCGGGGGTCGTCGAAGCGCACGAGGGCTCAGGCCAGAGCCCTCACTCCTCGCCCGCCAGCTTCAGCGTCCGCAGCTTCTGGCCCGCGTACCAGGTGGCGGCGGCCGTGACCGCGACCAGCAGGACCGTGGCGAGCGGCAGGCCGACGTCCGAGGTCACCGCGCCGTCGCCCGCGACCTTCTGGGCGACCGCCAGGGACCACTGCTGGACGCTGAGCGTCCGCGCGCCGGGCACCAGGCTGCCGAACAGGGCCTCCCAGACCAACGCGTAGACCAGGCCGAGGACGACCGCGTGCCGGCTGACCGTGCCGAGCAGCAGGAACAGGGCGCTGTACGCGATCGAGGCGACCAGCGCCGCGATCGTGTAGGCGACGGCGATCTGCTGGCCGTTGCCGTTGAGGATCAGGCCCGCCAGAAGCGTCGGCAGGGCGGAGAACACCATGGTCACCGCGATGGCCACGATCAGCTTGGTGAAGATGATCGTGGGCCGCTTCACGGGCTTGGCGAGCAGGTAGACGATCGAGCCGTCGTCGATCTCGGGGCCGATCGCCCCGGTGCCCGCGATCACGCCGATCAGCGGCACCATCGTGGCGATGGCGAACCCGCCGAGGACATCCGACGCGATCTGGTCATCGGCTCCGGCGAACATGCGCACGGCCGCGGCGATGACCAGCAGCAGAGCGGGCAGGACGAACAGGATGGCGGCCCGGCGCCGGCCGAGCAGGGCCCGGTAGGTGAGCCGGGCGACTGTGGGGTCGTACATGACGGTGCACAGCTCCTTTCAGGCCACTACTCAGGCCGCTACGAGGTAGGAAAAGACCGATTCGAGGGACTCGTCGGACGGCGAGACGGTGAGCAGCCGGATGCCCTGCTCACGGGCCACCCGCGGCAGCAGCTCGGTGAACCGCCCGAAGTCGACGGCCTGGACGCGCAGCGCCTTCTCGGTCACGTCGACCTCGATGCCCGCCGTGGACGGGTCGGCGATGAGCGCGGCCGCGAGGGCCCGGTCGTCGCTGGAGCGCACCAGGTAGCGGTGCGGCCGGTCCGTCATCAGCCGGCGGATCTTCCGGAAGTCGCCGGACGCGGCGTGCCGGCCCGCCACGATCACCTCGATGTGCGAGGCCAACTGCTCGACCTCTTCGAGGATGTGGGAGGAGAACAGGACCGTGCGGCCCTCGTCCCCCATCCGCCGCAGCAGCTCCATCAGCTGCATCCGCTGGCGCGGGTCCATCCCGTTGAACGGCTCGTCCAGCAGCAGCACCGAGGGCTCGTGGACCAGCGCGGACGCCATCTTCACGCGCTGGCGCATGCCCTTGCTGTACGTGGAGATCTTGCGGTCCTGCGCGTACTCCATCTGGACCGTGGCGAGCGCCTTCTGCGCCTCGGCCCCTCCCAGGCCCTGGAGTTCGGCGTTGGCGACGACGAATTCCTTGCCGGTGAGGAAGTCGTACATCCCCTCCCGCTCCGGGACGATGCCGATCTTCTTGTAGACGGCCTCGTTGCGCCAGATCGGTCGGCCGTCGAGCGTGACCTTCCCCGTCGAGGGGGCGAGGAATCCGCCCATCATGTTGATGAGGGTGGACTTTCCGGCGCCGTTCGGGCCGAGGAGTCCGGTGACGCCGGGCCCCACCGTCATGGAGACGTCGTTGACGGCGACCACGTTGCCGAACCAGCGCGAGGTGTGGTCGATCTCGATGGTGGTCACAGCCCGACCCTCCGGTAGCGGCGCATCAGAACGGCGTACGAGCCGGCGACGAGCGCGAGAACAACGAACAGGTAGACCACGCCGGTGCCGGTGCCCGGGCCCTCCCCTCCGGGGAAGGCGGAGGAGGCACCGAGGAACGCGGTCTGGACGCCGTCGATCAGCGTGATCGGCGAGAAGAGGCCGAGCCACTGCACGGCCCCTTCCGAACCGGTCTCCCAGGCGATGGCCTGGATCGTGGAGACGGCGCCGTAGGTGATGGTCAGGAGGGCGATCACCGCGGCGACGCCGAAGCCGCGCCGCGGGGTCAGGGCGGCCATCACGAGGCCGAGGCCGGCGAACAGCACGGACAGCAGCGCCACCGACACCAGTCCCTGGCCGAACCACTTGGTCTGATCGGCGAAGTCGAACTTCGCGAGCAGAGAGCCCACATAGAGGATGAGCAGCGGCGCGCCGGTGAGGATGAAGAGCGCGGCGGCGGTGGCGGCGAATTTCGCCATCACGTAGTCGGCGCGTTCGATCGGCCGCGAGAAGTACAGGGGGACGGTCTTGAAACGGAGGTCCCTGGATACCGCCTGCGGCGCCTGGGCGGCGATGAACAGGCCGATGACGGCCTGGAGGTAGATCGCGTACGAGGTGTACTTGACCACCAGCTTGCTGGCGTCCGGGGTGGCCATGGAGACCGCCACCAGGATCGCCGCGACCATCGCCATCACGCCGAACAGCAGCATGGGCAGCACCTTGGACTTGGCGGAACGCCCCAGTCCGAAGGAGCCCCGCAGCGTCTGCGAGAACAGGGAGCGGCGGGCGTAGGCCCGGCCGAGCCGCGGTCCGTCGTAGGAGCGGTAGCCGATGTTGTGGATCCGGGAGGCGTCGCGCCCGGCCGCGGTCCCGGTCTCAGTGCTCATCGCGACCGCTTCCCTTCTGCTGTACGGCCCCGGCGGTGGCGGCCGCGGCCGGGGCGGCGGTGCTGTGCGCCCCGCCCTGTTCGGTACGGAAGACCTCGGCGATGTGGTGGCGGCGCTGTTCCATGCGGACCAGGCCGAGCCCGAGCCCGGCGACGCTGTCGCGGACCAGGTCGTACGTGTTCTCGTCGGCCGCCTCGATCAGCAGGATGTGGCCCGCGCCCGGCAGCCCCTCCGTGTCGATCCCGTCGTGGCCGATGAGGGTGATCCCGGCGTCGGTGAGGACCTTGCGCAGCGCACCGGTGCCGTCGGGGTGGGCGTCGCTGTCGGTCACCTCGACCGCGAGGGTCGCGGTGGTCTGCGTGAAGTCGCTGGTGGAGCTGGAGCGCAGGAGCGTGCCGCCGTCGATGACGACGACGTGGTCGCAGGTGCGTTCCAGCTCGCCCAGGAGGTGCGAGGTCACCAGCACGGAGATGCCGAAGTCGGTGTGGATCCGGCGGATCAGGCCGAGCATCTCGTCACGGCCGACGGGGTCCAGGCCGTTGGTCGGCTCGTCGAGGAGGACCAGCTGGGGGTCGTGGACGAGTGCCTGGGCCAGCTTCACCCGCTGCTTCATGCCGGTCGAGTAGCCGCCGATGGGGCGGTAGCGCTCCTCGTAGAGGCCGACGTGGCGCAGGGTGTCGGCCGTGCGCTCGCGGGCCGCCGTGGGCGGCAGCCCCGACATGCGGGCCATGTGCACGACGAACTCGGTCGCCGAGACGTCGGGCGGCAGGCAGTCGTGCTCGGGCATGTACCCCACCCGTTCCCGGATGGCGGCGCCGCTGGTCGCGACGTCGAGCCCGAGCACTGCGGCCCGGCCTTCGGTGGCGGGGGAAAGACCCAGCAGGATCTTGATCAGTGTGGACTTGCCGGCTCCGTTGGAACCCACCAGACCGGTCACACCCGGTCCGATGTCCAACGTGAGCCGGTCAAGCGCGGTCACCCGGGGGAACCGCATGCTCAGGGCTTCGGTAGCGATTACGGCTGTCACGGAAACGACGTTAGTGGCGCGGACCACAGGGGTCGTCAGCCCTGACGGCTGGATCCGCGTCAGACTCCAGGCGTACGCGCCCGTAGGGGGACCCCGCGAAGGACGAGGCCCGGACTCCGGGCCGGGCGGGGCCGGGCGGGGCGGGCAGGGCCGGGCGGCCGAGGTTCACCAGGTGCCGGCGGCTGGGCTCCCACGTGCGAGGGCTGAGGTCCCCCCGCGCGGGGGGCGGAGTTTTCCACAGACGGGTGCCCGGAGCCCGTGCTTGTCCACAGGGCGTGCGGCCCTCTTGACGCAGCCGCCGGACATTGTCACATTCATCAGTGTCACGTTACGGACGCGTACCGCACACGGCAGGGAACGGACGGTGGCATGACCGGCATGACCTCGGCAGTGCAGCACGAAATCACCCCGGAGCTGCGGGGGTTCAGGGACGTCCAGCGCCTGGCCTATGCCTGCGCGGAGGCGGTCGCCGGTCAGCTGCGGTCAGGGGTGACCGAGCGCGAGGCGGCCCGGATGCAGCGCGACTGGCTGCGTGAACGCGGCGTGCGCGACTGGTTCCACCTCCCGTTCGCCTGGTTCGGGGACCGCACGGCGTTCGCCGGGTTCAAGGTGCCGCTGCAGTTCTTCCCGACCGACCGGAGACTGGAGCCGGGGATGCCGTTCATCCTCGACATGGCCCCGGTGCACAAGGGCTTCACCGCCGATGTCGGTTATGCGGGATGCCTCGGCCTCAATCCGCTGCACGACAAGCTGTTGGACGATTTGGAGGCCCACCGCGAGCTGATCCTGCGGGAGGTGCGCGAGCGCCGTTCGCTGCGCGAGATCTACGAGGACGTCGAACGCCTCATGACCGCGCAGGGATACGCGAACAGGCACCGGGCCTACCCCTTCGGCGTGATCGCCCACAAGATCGACCGCGTGGCCGAACGCCGTTGGTCACCGCAGGTGTTCGGATTCGGCATCCAGGCCCTCAAGGGGCTGCTGAGTGACGCCCTGCACGGCCACCGGGACGGCTGGTCGCCGCTGTGGAGCCCCTACCGCTTCTCCGACCACCCGCCGCAGCCGGGCCTCTGGGCGGTCGAACCCCACCTCGGATTCCGGGGTACCGGCGCGAAGTTCGAGGAGATCCTGGTGGTCACCGACTCCAAGGACCCCGAGCAGAGCGCTTTCTGGCTGGACGACGATCTGCCGCACGTGCGGCGCTGGGCCGAGGAGAAGGTGGCGGCGTGAATCTGTCTCAGGCGCGTGAGCGACGCGTGGTCACGGGAGGCGTCGAGCTGTGCGTCGCCGAGCTGGGCGACGCGGGCCGGCCGACCGTGGTGCTGGTCCACGGCTATCCGGACAGCAAGGAGGTCTGGTCGGACGTCGCCGTCCGGCTGGCCGAGCACTGGCACGTGGTGCTGTACGACGTGCGGGGCCACGGCAGGTCGACGGCCCCGAAGCCCCTGCGCGGCGGCTTCACCCTGGAGAAGCTGACCGACGACTTCCTGGCCGTGATCGACACGGTCAGTCCGGACCGACCGGTGCACGTGGTCGGTCACGACTGGGGGTCCGTCCAGGCCTGGGAGTTCGTCACGGTCGGCAGGACCGAGGGCCGGATCGCCTCCTTCACCTCGATGTCCGGGCCGTCCCTGGACCACTTCGGGCACTGGATCAAGCACCGGATGAGCCGCCCCACCCCGCGCCGGGTCGGCCAGCTGCTCGGCCAGGGCGCGAAGTCCTGGTACGTGTACATGCTCCACACCCCGGTCCTGCCCGAGCTCGCCTGGCGCGGCCCGCTCGGGAAGCGATGGCCCCGGATCCTGGAGCGGATGGAGAAGGTGCCCGCGGGCGACTACCCCACCGCCTCCCTGCCGAACGACGCGGCACACGGGGCCTGGCTCTACCGCGACAACGTCCGTGCCCGGCTGAGCAGGCCCCGAGCGGACGCCTACGCCCACGCACCCGTCCAGCTGATCACGCCGACCGGGGACTCCTTCCTCTCCGAGCGGCTCTACGACGGGCTGGAGGACTGGGTTCCCACGCTGGTGCGCCGCTCGCTCCCGGCCAAGCACTGGGTGCCCCGCACCCGGCCGGACCAGCTGGCCTCCTGGGTCAACGAGTTCGTGACCGCGAACGAGTCCGCCGGACGGGACGGCGCGCCCGTGCAGCAGGCGGTCGCGCAGGGCCCCTACGCGCAGCGGTTCGGCGGCCAGCTGGTCCTGGTGACGGGCGCGGCATCCGGGATCGGGCGGGCCACGGCCTTCGCGTTCGCCGAGGCGGGCGCCCGGGTCGTGGCCGTGGACCGGGACGCGGAAGGGGCGGCCCGGACCGCGGAGATGGCTCGGCTGATCGGGGCGCCCGCGGCCTGGGGCGAGGCGGTCGACGTCAGCGACGAGGACGCGATGGAGAAGCTCGCCGCCCGGATCGCCGCCGAGCACGGCATCGTCGACGTCCTGGTCAACAACGCGGGTATCGGGCTGTCCGGCTCCTTCCTGGACACCACGAGCGAGGAGTGGAAGAAGGTCCTCGACGTCAATCTGTGGGGCGTCATCCACGGCTGCCGGATCTTCGGCAAGCAGATGGCGGACCGGGGCCAGGGCGGTCACATCGTCAACACGGCTTCGGCCGCGGCCTTCCAGCCCTCCCGTGTGCTGCCCGCGTACAGCACGTCGAAGGCGGCCGTGCTCATGCTCAGCGAATGCCTGCGGGCCGAGCTGGCGGAGAAGTCGATCGGGGTGAGCGCGATATGCCCCGGCATCGTCAACACCAACATCACCGCCACCACACGTTTCGCGGGGGCCGACGCGGCGGAGGAGGAGCGGCTGCAGAAGCGGACGAGCCGTCTCTACGGGCGGCGCAACTACCCGCCTACGAAGGTCGCCGACGCGATCCTGCGGGCGGTCGTGCGCAACCAGGCGGTGGTGCCGGTGACCCCGGAGGCGCGCGGCGCGCGACTGCTGTCCCGGCTGAGCCCCGGGGCCCTGCGCTCCGTCGCCCGGCTGAAGCCTCCGCTGTGACCGGGGACGGGGCCCGGACCGCCGAGTACCGGATCGAGGACCTGGCCCACGCCAGCGGGGCCACGGTGCGCACGATCCGCGCCTATCAGGACCGGGGGCTGCTCCCGACGCCCGAGCGGCGCGGACGGGCCAATGTGTACCGGGAGACCCATCTGGCCCGGCTGCGACAGATCGCGGACCTGCTCGACCGGGGTTACACCCTGGCCAGCATCAAGGAGTTGCTGGAGGCGTGGGACGCGGGGCGGGGGCTGGGCGGGGTGCTCGGTCTGGTCGCCGAGGTACACGGTCCGTGGACGGACGAGGAGGCCGACCGGATCAGCCGCCGGGAGCTGGACGCGAGGTTCGGCGGCCGGCAGGACGACGAGGCCATCGCCGAGGCGGTGGAGCTCGGCGTGCTGGAGCGGGTGCCCGGCCGGGACGACGAGTTCCTCGTCCCCAGTCCGCAAGAGCTGGCGGTGGCCGTCGAGTTGTACGGGGCCGGGGTCCCGCTGCCCGCGATCTCCGGTCACCTGAGGGAGCTGCGCGGCCAGGTGGAGCACATAGCCTCCCGCTTCCTGGAGTTCACCACCGAGCACGTCTTCGCCCGCTATCTCGGCCATCGGCCGCCCACCGACTCCGACGCGGCCGAGGCAGCGACTCTCGTACGCCGTCTGCGGCCACTCGCACAGCAGACGGTGGACGCGGAACTGGCCCGCGCCATGCGGACGTTCGCCACACGCCATCTGCACCACCACCTCGGAGCCGAGAAGACGGCGATCGCCGAGGATGCGACCCGTCCCGTGCTGCTTCCCGCGCGGACAACACAGGCTGTGCGCGAGCTGGTTGGCCCGGATCGCGTGGCGGCCTTCGTGGCGGCGGCCACCGAACGGGAGATACAGGCACGCACCTTGGATGACCTCACAGCAACTCATGCCAAAGAGGGCGAAATTAACGAAAGCCCCTAAAGTGTAGGCGCGTTGTCCACAGAACCGCCAAATACTCTGTGGATAACTCAAGTTGGCTGTGGATCAAACCTGTTGGAGGAAGAAAGCCGAAGAACCATAGAAGAACGATGAACCGACGAGCCAAAGACACGAAGACACGACGAGCCGACGAGCCGAAATGCGGATGCACGGGCCAGGCCGCCACGGGCACTCTGGCGCCCATGGAAGGACGTCGCACCGTCAAGGTGTCCAAGTACCTCTCGAAGCATCTGCGGCACCAGCCGGAACGCATCGGTCTCACCCTCGACGAGAACGGCTGGGTGGTGGTCGAGGAGCTGCTGCGCGCAGCCGCCCGGCACGGATTCGCCTTCTCCCGCGCCGAGCTCGACCACGTCGTCGCCGCCAACGACAAGCGGCGCTTCACCATGGAGAGCGGCGTCGAGCGCGGCGCCCGGAGCGGCGTCCAGGGCGGCATCGAAGGCGACCGCATCCGCGCCAATCAGGGCCACACCGTCGCCGTCGACCTGGACCTGCCGCCGGCCGAACCGCCCGCGTACCTCTACCACGGCACGGTCGCCCGGGTGATGGACGCGATCCGGACCGAGGGCCTGCGCCCCATGGCCCGCCACCACGTCCACCTGTCCCCCGACCGGGAGACGGCCACCCGGGTCGGCGCCCGTCGCGGCCGCCCCCTCGTCCTCACCGTGGACGCGGGCGCGATGCACCGCGCCGGCCATGTCTTCCGGGTGAGCGCCAACGGCGTCTGGCTCGCCGACGCCGTACCGCCTCGGCTCCTGCGCCTGCGCGACTGAAAGACCCCGGTCGCTACGCCGCTACGCCAGCTGTGCGGGCGCCTCGGTCGCGATGCGCTCGAAGACCTTCGGGTCGACATCGAAGACCGAGTCCGGGATCGGGGCGTGGATGACGATCTCGGTGAAGCCCAGCTCCGCGTGGCGCCCCGCGAAGTCGACGAACGCGTCCACGGACTCCAGCGGGCCGTTGCGCTCCGGGGTGAAGGCCGTGAGCAGGATCCGGTCCAGCTCGGAGGCGTCCCGGCCGATCTCCGCGCAGGCCGCCGTGAGCCTCTCGCTCTGCCCCCGCAGCGCGGCCCGCGACTCCTCCGGGGTGCCGTTCTCGTACAGCTTGGGGTCGCCGGTGGTGACCCAGGCCTGCCCGTGGCGGGCGGCGAGCTTCAGTCCCCGCGGCCCGGTCGCGGCGACCGCGAAGGGCAGCCGGGGGCGCTGGACACAGCCCGGGATGTTGCGGGCCTCCTCCGCGGCGTAGTGCTTCCCGTGCTCGGTCACCGCGTCCTCGGTGAGCAGCCGGTCCAGGAGCGGGACGAACTCGGCGAAGCGGTCGGCGCGTTCGCGCGGGGTCCAGGCGTCCTGGCCCAGGGCGGTGGCGTCGAAGCCGCTGCCGCCGGCGCCGATGCCGAGGGTGACCCGGCCGCCCGAGATGTCGTCCAGGGAGATGAGCTCCTTGGCCAGCGTGACCGGGTGGCGGAAGTTCGGCGAGGTCACGAGGGTGCCCAGCCGGAGGCGTTCGGTGGCCGTCGCCGCGGCGGTGAGCGTGGGCAGCGCCCCGAACCACGGGCCGTCCCGGAAGGTCCGCCAGGACAGGTGGTCGTAGGTGTAGGCGGTGTGGAAGCCCAGCCCCTCCGCGCGCTGCCAGTGCTCACGCCCGCCCTCGTGCCAGCGGTGGACGGGAAGGATCACGGTGCTCAGGCGAGGGCTCATGCCCCTGAGCCTACGACCGTGCGCACGGGTGACGGCCACCTCATGGCTTCGGCATATGCCAGAGGACTTTTCTCCAGATCAGCGTCCTACCCACTCAGATGTGCGCCCCTCCGCACGCCCGTGCACCTTTATGGGCGAGAATGGGCCGGTGACCTCAGTGACCGATACGCCTCTTCCCGCCGTGACCCGGCTGATCGCCACCGACCTCGACGGCACCCTTCTGCGTGACGACAAGACGCTGTCCGCCCGCACGGTCGCGGCCCTCGCGGCGGCCGAGGAGGCCGGGATCGAGGTCTTCTTCGTCACCGGCAGGCCGGCCCGCTGGATGGACGTCGTACGGGACCACGTCCAGAGCCACGGTACGGCGATCTGCGCCAACGGCGCCGTGGTCACCGACCTCCGGACGGACGGCGGGCTGCTCTCCGTACGGCCGCTGGAGCGCGCGGCAGCCCTGCACGTCGTACGCACCCTGCGCGAGGCGGCCCCCGGCACCTCCTTCGCCGTCGAGATGACCACCGGCATCAACTACGAACCGGCCTACCCCCCCTTCCACCTGGATCCGGGAGCCACCGTGGCGGTTGCCGAGAAGCTGCTGCACGAGGACGCCCCGGGCACCGGCGCGCCCGTGCTCAAGGTGCTGGCCCACCACACCGAGCTGGCGCCCGACGCCTTCCTCACGCTGGCCCGTACGGCGGCCGGTGACCGGGCCGCCTTCACCCGCTCCAGTCCCTCCGCGCTCCTGGAGGTCAGCGGGCTCGGCGTCTCCAAGGCCACCACGCTCGCCGCCTGCTGTGCCGAGCGCGGCATCTCGTCCGCCGAGGTGGTCGCCTTCGGTGACATGCCCAACGACATCGAGATGCTCAGCTGGGCCGGCGCCTCGTTCGCGATGGGCAACGCCCACCCGGACGCGGTGGCCGCCGCCTCGGGCCGGACCGCGACCAACGAGGAGGACGGGGTCGCGGTCGTCATCGAGCGCATCCTCGCCGCCCGCGCAGAGAACCGCTGAAACCTTTCAGCACATCAGCGGACCGGCACACCAGCACATCAGCGGACCGGCGCGCCGACGCACCGGCCCGCGGCCCCGGCCTCGCAGCAACACCGGCCGGCGGGCCCGGCGCGCGGCTCACCGGCCGGCGGGCGCCCCGCCCCGACCGTCCGGCAGGGCCACCCTCGGGCCGCCCTCACAGCGGCGCCTCCCACACCACCGTCGTACCGCCGCCGTCCTCCCCGATCCCCGGTTCGATCCGGCTCGATCCGCCCAGGGACTCCGCCCGGCGGGCCAGGTTGCGCAGTCCGCTGCGGCGGCCGCCCTCCGGGATGCCCACCCCGTCGTCGGCGACCGAGAGCCGCACCGCCGCCCGCCCGTCCGGCAGCGTCACCGTCGCGTCGACGACCACGTCGATCAGCGACGCCCCCGCGTGCCGGAACGCGTTGGAAAGGGCCTCGCGCAGCGCGGCGACCAGGTTCTTGCCGGTCAGCTCGCCGACGAGCGAGTCCACCGGGCCCAGGAAGCGGTGCGAGGGCTTGAAGCCGAGCGGGACGGCCGCCATGTTGATCTCCCGCAGCACGCGGGTGCGCAGCCCCGAGGGGGCCTCGGCCGGTTCCTGCTGGAGCGCGAAGATGGCCGTGCGGATCTCCTGGATCGTCACGTCCAGCTCGTCGACCGCCCGGCCGACACCGGTCCGCACCTCGGGCACCACCGATCCGCGCTGGGCGCTCTCCAGCATCATCCCGGTGGCGAACAGCCGCTGGATGACCAGGTCGTGGAGGTCGCGGGCGATCCGGTCGCGGTCCTCGTACACCGCGAGACGCTCCCGGTCACGCTGCGCCTCGGCCATCATCAGCGCGAGCGCCGCCTGGGAGGCGAACTGGGTGGCGAGCGTCCGCTCGGTCTCCGTGAACGGGCGCGCGCCCCGGGACCTGGGGGTGGCCAGCGCGCCGAGCACCCGGCCGCCGCTGTGGAGCGGCAGCATCATGCTGGGGCCGAACCGGTCGGCCAGCCTGGTGACCATCCGGCTGTCGGTGGCCGAGTCGTCGATGAACACCGCCTCGCCCGCCAGGAGTTTCGCCGCCACCGCGCTCCGGGGCGGGATGATCACGCCGAGCGAGGACGCGGGATCGTCGGACGAGACGGCGACGATCTCCAGCCCGCCCTCCTCGGCGGGCAGCAGCACGATCCCGGCGGCGGAGTCGGCGAGCCGACGGGCCTGCTCGGCCACCACCGACAGCGCCTCGTCGGCGTCCCCGCCCGACAGGAGGGCCGTGGTGACCGCGACCGAACCGTCGATCCAGTGCTCCCGCTGCCGCGCCGCCTCGTACAGCCGGGCGTTGCCGATGGCGATCCCGGCCTCCGTGGCGAGCACCCGGACCATGTGGAGGTCGTAGTCGCTGAATTCGGCGCCGTCCTGCTTCTCGGCCAGGTAGAGGTTGCCGAAGACGTCCCCCTGGACCCGGATGGGCACCCCCAGGAAGGTCCGCATCGGGGGGTGCCCCGGCGGAAAGCCCGCGGACCGCGGATCGGTGGTCAGGTCGGCCAGCCGGACCGGGACGGGGTCGTGGATCAGCGCCCCGAGCAGACCCCGGTGACCGTCGGGGCGTCGCCCGATCGCCTCGGCCACCTCCTGCGGAACGCCGTAGGTGACGAAGTCCGACAGGCCCTCGCCCAGCTCGTCGACGACGCCGATGGCGGCGTACCGGGCGTGGGCGAGCTCGGCCGCCGTCTCGCAGATCCGGTCCAGGGTGGAGTGCAGCTCCAGCCCCGCGCCGACGGAACGCATCGCCTCCAGGAGCTGCGGCACCCGCGCGGTCAGCTCGGTGGACAGACCCTGGAGGCTGCGGGTGGCCCGGGTGGCGGCGTCGAGGGAGTCCTGCGGGTCGGGCTCTGACATGGCCCGAGCCTAGTTAGTACCGATAGAGGGCGAAAGTCGAGAATGTGCTCGCCGGGTGAAGCGGGCACCGTTCGTCCGGGGCCCGGGGTCCTGCGTACGGTCCGGGGTCCGGTCCTGCGTACGGTCCGGGGCCCGGTCCTGCGTACGGTCCGGGGCCCGGTCCTGCGTACGGTCCGAGGCCCGGGGTCCTGCGTACGGTCCGGGGTCCGGTCCTGCGTACGGTCCGGGGTCCGGTCCTGCGTACGGTCCGGGGCCCGGTCCGGGCCGTCGCCGCTACCGGACTCCCGCCCCGACCGTCTCCCGTTCGCGCTCCAGCATGCGGCGCAGCGGCCCGTCCTCGGCGGCGAGTTCGGCGTACGGTCCGCGCTGCACGACCCGGCCCGCGTCCAGCACCAGCACCTCGTCGACGGTGTCGAGGCCGGTCAGCCGGTGGGTGATCAGTACGGTCGCGCGGCCCCGGGTCGCGTCCAGCAGATCGGCGGTGAGGGCGTCGGCGGTCGGCAGGTCGAGGTGTTCGGCCGGCTCGTCCAGGACCAGTACGGGAAAGCCCGCGAGCAGCGCGCGGGCCAGGGCGAGGCGCTGGCGCTGGCCCCCGGAGAGCCGCGCGCCGTGCTCGCCCACCGGGGTGTCGAGCTCCTCCGGCAGGGCCAGCACCCAGTCCAGGAGCCGGGCCCGGGAGAGCGCGTCGCGCAGTTCGGCGTCGGTCGCCCCGGGGCGGGCCAGGCGCAGGTTCTCGCGGATCGTGCTGTCGAAGACGTGCGCGTCCTGGGCGCACAGTCCGACCGAGCGCCGGACCGTGTCCGAATCCAGCGCGGACGCCTCGACGCCGCCCAGCCGGTACGTCCCCGACGAGGCGTCCAGGAAGCGCAGCAGGACCTGGGCGAGCGTCGTCTTGCCCGAGCCGGAGGGACCCACGACCGCGATGCGCCGCCCTGGCGTCAGCGTCAGGTCGAGCGAGGCCAGCGCGTCGTGCCGGGCCCCGGGGTAGCGGGCGCTCAGCCCGCGCACCTCCAGCGGGAACGGGGACGCGGGCTCCTCGGCGGGGGCCTCCGGCTCCCGTACGGGCACGGGGGCGTCCAGCACCTCGAACACCCGCTCCGCGCTCCGCGCGACACGCTGGCGGTACTGCACGGCGAGCGGCAGCCCGGTGACGGCCTCGAAGGCGGCCAGCGGGGTCAGCACCACCACGGCGAGGGCGACACCGGACAGTCGGCCGTCCTGCACGGCGGGGACGGCGACGGTCGCAGCGGCCACCACGGTGAGCCCGCAGACCAGGGCGGACAGCCCACCGCCCAGTGCCGTCGCGGCGGCGGCGCGCGAGGCGATCCGGGTCAGCAGGGTGTCGGCCGCGCGCAGCCGCGTCTGCCGGGCGGGCAGCGCGCCCGCGACGGTCAGTTCGGCGGTGGCGCCCAGGAGGTCGGTGACCCGGGTGGCCAGGGCGGCACGGGCGGGTGCGAGCTGACGCTCCGTACGGCGGGCGCAGGCGCCGCTGACGAGCGGGACGCCGACCCCGGCGACCAGCAGGCCCACGGCCAGGATGACGCCCGCCTCCGGGAGCAGCCAGCCGGTGAACCCGGCGGCCGCGGCCCCCACCACGACGGCCGTGCCGACCGGCAGCAGCCAGCGCAGCCAGTAGTCCTGGAGCGCGTCCACATCGGCGACGAGCCGGGACAGCAGGTCGCCGCGCCGCGTGGTGCGCAGGCCCCCGGGGGCGATGCGTTCGAGGCCCCGGTAGACGGCGACGCGCAGTTCGGCGAGGAGCTTCAGGACGGCGTCGTGCGAGACGAGCCGCTCGGCGTAGCGGAAGACCGCCCGGCCGATGCCGAAGGCGCGGGTCGCGGTGACCGCCATCATCAAGTACATGACCGGCGGCTCTTCGGAGGCGCGGGAGATCAGCCAGCCGGAGACCGCCATGAGGCCCACGGCAGAACCCACCGCCAGGCTGCCGAGCAGCAGGGCCAGGGTCAGCCGCCCCCGCTGCGCCCCGGCCGCCTCGCGGACCCGGGCGAGCACCCGTCCGGGGCGGGCACCGGTCCTCACCTGCCCGCCGTCGGCCGCGCGCAGCTCCTCCGCCCGGCGGGCGTCCAGGAGTTCGCCCCCGGCGAGCGGCTGCGGGACGGCCGGTCCGGCGGCTACGGCACGCGTGCCGCTCCCGTTCTCGGCCGGCTCCCGCACGTCGGTAAGCGGCTCCAGGGTCACCACGCGGTCGGCGACCGCCAGCAGGGCCGGGCGGTGGACGACCAGCAGCACGGTCCGCCCGGCGGCGAGCCTCCGGACGGCGTCGACGATGCCCGCCTCGCTCTCGCCGTCCAGGCTCGCGGTCGGCTCGTCCAGCAGCAGGAGCGGCCGGTCGGCGAGGAACGCCCGGGCGAGGGCGAGGCGCTGGCGCTGGCCCGCGGAGAGTCCGGCGCCGTCCTCGCCCAGGGCCGTCCGCACCCCGTCGGGCAGCGCCGCGACGAAGTCGTACGCGCCCGCGTCCCGCAGCGCCGCGAGGACCGCCTCGTCGTCGGCGTCGGGGCGGGCGAGGCGCACGTTCTCGGCGATCGTGTCCGCGAAGAGGTGGGGGCGCTGGGGGACCCAGGTGATGCGGCTCCGCCAGCGTTCGAGGTCCAGGTCCATGAGGTCCCGGCCGCCGACCCGGACGTGCCCCTCGTCGGGTACGGCGAATCCGAGGAGCACGTTCAGCAGGGTGGACTTGCCGACGCCGCTCGGGCCGACCAGGGCGACGGTCTCCCCCGGCTCCACGGTGAGCGACGCGGCGTCCAACGAGGGTTCGGTGCGGCCCTCGTGGCGCACGGTCACGTCCGCCAGCTCCAGCCGCAGGGTGTCCGGCACGTCCTCGGTGCCCGGGGCCCGGGGTTCGGTCTCCAGGACCGTGAAGATCTCCTCTGCGGCCGACAGGCCCTCGGCCGCCGCGTGGTACTGCGCTCCGACCTGGCGGATCGGCAGATAGGCCTCCGGGGCCAGGATCAGGACCACCAGGCCGGTGTAGAGGTCGAGTTCGCCGTGGACGAGCCGCATGCCGATCGTGACGGCGACGAGGGCGACCGACAGGGTCGCCAGCAGCTCCAGGGCGAACGAGGACAGGAAGGCGATCCGCAGGGTGCGCAGGGTGGCCCGGCGGTAGTCGGAGGTGATCGTGCGGATCGATTCGGCCTGGGCCTTGGCCCGTCCGAAGACCTTCAGGGTCGGCAGCCCGGCGACGACGTCCAGGAAGTGTCCGGAGAGCCGGGACAGCAGCTGCCACTGGCGGTCCATCCGGGACTGGGTGGCCCAGCCGATCAGGATCATGAAGAGCGGGATGAGCGGCAGCGTGACGACGATGATCGCCGCCGACACCCAGTCCTCGGTGACGATCCGGGCGAGCACCGCCACGGGCACCACGACGGCGAGTCCGAGCTGCGGGAGATAGCGGGCGAAGTAGTCGTCGAGCGCGTCGATGCCCCGGGTCGCCAGCGCGACGAGCGAACCGGTGCGCTGCCCGCTCAGCCAGTCGGGGCCCAGCCGCGCGGCCCGCTCCAGGAGCCGGCCGCGCAGTTCGGACTTGACGGCCGCGCTGGCGCGGTGGGCCGCCAGTTCGGTGAGCCAGGCGACGAGGGCCCGGCCGAGGGCGACCGCGGCGAGGAGAAGGAGGGGGGTGCGCAGCGCGGTGACCGTGAGTCCGCCCTCGAAACCGCCCACCACGATCTCGGCGATGAGCATCGCCTGGGCGATCACCAGCAGGGCGCCGACCAAGCCGAGGGCCACCACCGCCGCCAGGAAGAGGCGGGTGGCGCGTGCGTGGTGGAGCAGACGCGGATCGATCGGTTTCACGTGAAACATCCCCCCGGCGGGGTCGGTGAACTCTGCGGGATGGTGCGCTGCCGCGGGCCTCGCCGGGCCCGCGGCAGCGCACCGGACTCAGTGCGCGTCGGCGATGTGCTGGGTGCCGATGCGCTTGCGGAAGACCCAGTAGGTCCAGCCCTGGTAGAGCAGCACGACGGGCGTGGCGATACCCGCGCACCAGGTCATGATCTTGAGCGTGTACGGGCTGGACGAGGCGTTGGTGACCGTGAGGTTCCAGGCGTCGTTCAGCGAGGACGGCATGACGTTCGGGAAGAGCGTCAGGAAGAGCATCGCGACCGCCGCCGCGATCGTCACGCCCGAGAACGCGAACGACCAGCCCTCGCGGCCCTTGGCGATGGCCCCGATCGCGGCCAGGAGCGCCACCACCGCCACGATCATGGCCCCCAGGCTCCAGGCGTCCCCGTTGTCCGCCTGCGTCCAGACCAGGAAGACCAGCGCCAGCACCGCGGTGACCGGCCCCAGCTTCAGCGCCAGGGCGCGGGCCCGGACGCGGATGTCGCCCGCCGTCTTGAGGCCGGCGAACACCGCCCCGTGGAAGGTGAAGAGGGTGAGCGTGACGAGGCCGCCGAGGATCGCGTACGGGTTGAGGAGGTCGAAGAAGTTGCCGACGTACTCCATGTCCGCGTCGATCTTCACGCCGCGCACGATGTTCCCGAACGCCACGCCCCACAGCACCGCGGGGATCAGGGAGGTCCAGAAGATCGCGGTCTCCCAGTTCGTCTGCCACCGCTCCTCGGGCCGCTTGGCGCGGTACTCGAAGGCGACGCCACGCACGATCAGGCAGAACAGGATGATCAGCAGCGGCAGGTAGAAGCCGGAGAACAGGGTGGCGTACCACTCGGGGAAGGCGGCGAAGGTCGCGCCGCCCGCGCTGAGCAGCCAGACCTCGTTGCCGTCCCAGACGGGCCCGATCGTGTTGATCAGGACCCGGCGCTCCTTGCGGTCGCGGGCCAGCAGCTTGGTGAGGACCCCGATGCCGAAGTCGAATCCCTCCAGGAAGAAGTAGCCGGTCCAGAGGACGGCGATGAGCACGAACCAGACGTCGTGGAGTTCCATCTCTCAGCTCCTGCTGCTCAGTACGAGAAGGCCATGGGCCGGTCGGCGTCTTCTTCGTCGTGGCCGCCGATCTTGGTCGGCGGGTTGAGGTCGTCCTCGGTGAGTTCCGGCGGCCCGGCCTTGATGTACTTCACGAGCAGCTTCACCTCGATCACGGCGAGCACCGCGTACAGCAGGGTGAAGACGATCATCGAGGTGATGACCTCGCCCTGCGAGACACCGGGGGAGACCCCCGCACGGGTCTGGAGCACCCCGTAGACGACCCACGGCTGGCGGCCCATCTCGGTGAAGATCCAGCCCCAGGAGTTGGCGATCAGCGGGAAGAGCAGCGTCCAGAGCGCGACGACCCAGTAGAGCTTGGTGAGCCTCGGGCTCAGCGCCTTGTTCTTGAAGAGGACGAGATGGGGTACCTCGTCCTCACCGGTCCGCAGCGCCGGTGGCAGCAGGAACTTCTTCCGGGTCAGCCAGAGCCCCAGGAGGCCGAGGCCGAAGGAGGCCATACCGAAGCCGATCATCCACCGGAAGCTCCAGAACGCGACCGGGATGTTGGGGCGGTAGTCGCCGGGCCCGTACTTCTCCTGCGCCTCCTTGTTGATGTCGTTGATGCCGGGGACGTACGAGTTCGGGTCGTTGTTGGCGAGGAAGGACAGCACCCCGGGCAGCGAGATCTCCACGGAGTTGTGGCCCTCGCTGACGTCCCCGTACGCGAATATCGAGAAGGGCGCCCTCTCCTGGCCGTCCCACAGCGCCTCGGCGGCGGCCATCTTCATCGGCTGCTGCCGGAACATGACCTTGGCGAGGCTGTCGCCGCTGACGGCGGTGAGCATGCCGGCGACCACGACGGTGATCAGCCCCAGGCGCAGCGAGGTCCGCATCACCGGGATGTGCCTCTTGCGCGCCAGGTGGAACGCGGCGATCCCGACCATGAAGGCCCCGCCGACCAGGAACGCGGCCGTGATGGTGTGGAAGAACTGGGTGACCGCGGTGTCCTGGGTGAGCACCCGCCAGAAGTCGGTGAGCTCGGCGCGGCCGCGCTCCTCGTTGATCCGGTAGCCGACCGGGTGCTGCATCCAGGAGTTCGCCGCCAGGATGAAGTAGGCGGAGAGGACCGTGCCGATCGAGACCATCCAGATGCAGGCGAGGTGGATCTTCTTAGGCAGCTTGTCCCAGCCGAAGATCCACAGCCCGATGAAGGTGGACTCGAAGAAGAAGGCGATCAGCGCCTCGAAGGCGAGCGGAGCACCGAAGATGTCGCCGACGAAGCGCGAGTAGTCGGACCAGTTCATACCGAACTGGAACTCCTGGACGATGCCCGTGACGACGCCCATGGCGATGTTGATCAGGAACAGCTTGCCCCAGAACTTGGTCGCCCTGAGGTACTTCTCGTTCTCCGTCCGCACCCAGGCGGTCTGCAGGCCGGCGGTGAGCGCGGCGAGCGAGATCGTCAGGGGGACGAAGAGGAAGTGGTAGACGGTGGTGATGCCGAATTGCCATCGCGCCAGGGTCTCCGGCGCCAGAGCGAGGTCCACGTCGTCAGTCTCCTTACATCGCCGTGGTCATACCGGCACTATGCCCCTTTGATCCGACCGATTTCGGGAGGAACCAGGGCACGCTTGTGAACGCGTTCACATTCACAAGCAATTATGGCGCACACACTTTCGGGCCCTTCGCCGGGGGTACCCCTTTTCGGCCCCGCCCCCGAAAACCGGCCTCACGTCACGTACGCGAAGGGCCCCGGACCTCGCGATCGAGGTCCGGGGCCCACCCGGTCGTACAGGCGCGTGCGAGGCCTACAGCTCCGCGCGGAACGCCTCCGCCGCCTTCAGGAAGAGGTCGTTGCCCTCGCTCTCGCCGATCGAGACCCGGACGCCCTCACCCTTGAAGGGCCGCACGACCACCCCGGCCCGCTCGCAGGCCCCGGCGAAGTCGAGGGTCCGCTCGCCGAGCCGCAGCCAGACGAAGTTCGCGTGCGACTCCGGCACCGTCCAGCCCTGGCGCACCAGCTCCGCGCTCACCCGGGTGCGCTCGGCGACCAGCGAGCCCACCCGGCCCAGCAGCTCGTCCTCCGCGCGGAGCGAGGCCACCGCCGCGTCCTGCGCCAGCTGGCTCACCCCGAAGGGGACCGCGGTCTTGCGCAGCGCCGCGGCCACCGGCTCGTGGGCCACCGCGAAGCCGACCCGCAGGCCGGCCAGACCGTACGCCTTGGAGAAGGTCCGCAGCACCGCCACATTGGGCCGGTCCCGGTAGATCTCGATGCCGTCCGGCACCTCGGCGTCGCGGATGAACTCCTTGTACGCCTCGTCGAGCACCACCAGGACATCGTTCGGCACCCGGTCGAGGAACCGTTCCAGCTCGGCCCGGCGCACCACCGTGCCGGTGGGGTTGTTGGGGTTGCAGACGAAGATCAGCCGGGTCCGGTCGGTGATCGCCTCCGCCATCGCGTCGAGGTCGTGCACCTCGCCCCCGGTCAGCGGCACCTTCACCGAGGTCGCGCCGCTGACCTGCGTGATGATCGGGTACGCCTCGAAGGACCGCCAGGCGTAGATGACCTCGTCACCGGGTCCGGAAGTGGCCTGGAGCAGCTGCTGGGCCACCCCCACCGACCCGGTCCCGGTGGCGAGATGCGCGAGGGGCACACCGAAACGGTCGGCCAGCTCGTTCATCAGGCCGGTGCACGCCATGTCCGGGTAGCGGTTGAAGTTCCCGGCGGCGGCGAGCGCCGACTCCAGAACCCCCGGCAGCGGCGGATAGGGATTCTCGTTGGAGGACAGCTTGTACGCGACCGGTCCGCCGGCCGCCGCCGGCTTCCCCGGCACGTAGGCGGGAACGCCGTCCAGCTCGGCGCGCAGCTTGGGGCTCGTCTCGCTCACCGCAGGTCCTCCTCGACCGTCCGTTCACAGCAATACTGCACACCTTATGAGGATTGGGCCCCGCTGCGAATGGCCCGAGCGGGAAATCGACCGCAGTGCCCGGGAATGGGGCCTCGCACGGGGCCGGCCCGGGGCCTCTCCCGGGGGGAGCGTTTCCCGTTCCGGCGCACGCCGGTGGCTCGCGCCGTGGCGCGCGTCCCCCGAAGTGGTGAGTTGAGACCTCTTCGAGACATCGCACATACAGCAGGCTGCCGCTCCCCAGCACCTGAAACACGCATGCAATGGCGCTCAACTTCCTTTCATTATAAGGTTTCTGATGGTTCGTGACCTTGCAGAAACGTGCCTGTCAACGTGGGCATATGCGACCGGACCGACCACCCCTCGGAGCCCTACTATCGGCTCGCCATGACAGCAGCAGGGAAGCACCAGGTGAGCCGGACGGAGACCCCCCGGCGCAGCGGCCGGCCAGGACGGGCGGGGATCCGTGATGTGGCCGCCGCGGCCGGAGTCTCGATCACGACCGTCTCCGACGCGCTCAACGGCAAGGGCAGGCTCCCGGACGCCACCCGTCGCCATGTCCGCGAGGTCGCCGAGCGCCTGGGCTACCGCCCTTCCGCCGCGGCCCGAACCCTCCGTACGGGCAAGTCCGGCCTGATCGGCCTGACCGTGACCACGTACGGGAATGAACCTTTCACCTTCACCGAATTCGCGTACTTCGCGGAGATGGCGAGAGCCGCGACCTCCGCGGCGCTCGCCCGCGGCTACGCCCTCGTCATCCTTCCCGCCACCTCGCGGCACGACGTCTGGTCGAACGTCGCGCTCGACGGGACCGTCGTCATCGACCCCTCCGACCAGGACCCGGTCGTCACCGAACTCGTCCGCCAGGGGCTCCCCGTCGTCTCGGACGGCCGCCCTGCCGGAACGCTCCCCGTCACCGCCTGGGTCGACAACGACCACCGGGCCGCCGTGCTCGACCTCCTCGACCATCTCGCCGCCGCCGGGGCCCGCCGAATCGGCCTGCTGACCGGCAACACCACCGACACCTACACCCGGCTGTCCACCACCGCCTACCTCCACTGGTGCGAGCGGGTCGGCCAGGATCCCGTCTACGAGTCCTACCCGGCCCACGACCCGTGCGCGGGTGCGGTCGCCGCCGACCGGCTGCTCGCCCGCCCGGACCGCCCCGACGCGGTCTACGGTCTCTTCGACCCCAATGGGACCGATCTCCTCGCGGCGGCACGCCGGTACGGGCTGCGGGTCCCCGAGGACCTGCTGCTGGTCTGCTGCAGCGAGTCCACCGTGTACGCGGCCACCGAGCCGCCCATC
Organism: Streptomyces sp. NBC_01116; assembly: GCF_041435495.1. Taxonomy (NCBI): domain Bacteria; kingdom Bacillati; phylum Actinomycetota; class Actinomycetes; order Kitasatosporales; family Streptomycetaceae; genus Streptomyces; species Streptomyces sp. NBC_01116. The sequence continues at coordinate 4,322,243 of NZ_CP108644.1, read as the reverse complement.
ACGACGCTCTCGTTGAAGCCCCGCCGCATCGGCACGGCCGTCGTCCAACTCCTCATCGACGCCATCGAAGGGATCGGGCACGACGGGCCGGTGGAGCAGGTCATACCCACGGAACTCATCGTGCGGACCTCCTCGCAACGACGCCCACCCCGCACCACGGTCAGCGCGCCGCGCTCCCCCAGCGGGGATTGATCATCTCTTTTCGGACCAATCGACCGATGAACCGTGCGTGCGCCCGGATTCACCACCCCTGGTGCGTCACACAGATCGATCCGCATTCCTATGATGGGCGCACGACACCGCGGACCACCTCTACCAGGCAGGGACCGTCAGGTGTACGGCGGCGCGACGGTGGTGGAGGGGTCGATGACTCAGGGGGCCGGTCAGGAACCCGTGGTGCGGACGGCGACGTTGCGTGACTTCCGGGTTCCGCCGTACGCGCAGACACCCGTGCCACCGCAAGCGCAGGCGGCACCTCCTTCCCCGGTGCCGCCACGCGCGCCGGAACCGAACCCTCCGGTGCCGGGCGCTTCCCCGCCCCCGGCCCCCGGCGCCTCCGTGCCGCCGCGCGCTCCCGCGCCACCCCGGCCGCCGCACCCCGGCAACGCCGTCGTGGGCGACGAGCAGCCGGACGGCTACACCCCGACCGAGCGGGACCTCCCGGTCATCCGCCGCGGCGACACGGTGCGGGTGCAGACCGTTCCGGAGCCGCGCCCCGTGGCCGAGGACAGCCGCGGCCCGCTCTTCGTCGTCGGCGATGTCCACGGCTACCTGGACGAGCTGATCGCCGCCCTCGGCGCTCAGGGCCTCATCGACGCCGACGGGAACTGGGCCGCGGGCAACGCCCGGCTGTGGTTCCTCGGCGACTTCACCGACCGCGGGCCGGACGGCATCGGGGTCATCGACCTCGTCATGCGGCTCTCCGCCGAGGCGGCGGCGGCCGGCGGCTACTGCAAGGCCCTGATGGGCAACCACGAGCTGCTGCTGATCGGCGCCAAGCGGTTCGCCGACACCCCCGTCAACTCCGGGGCGGGCACCGCCACCTTCCAGGCCGCCTGGCTGCTCAACGGCGGACAGAAGACCGACATGGAGCGCCTCCAGGACGTCCATCTCCAGTGGATGTCCCGGCTCGACGCGGTCGTCGAGGAGGACGGGCATCTGCTGATGCACTCCGACACGACGGCCTACCTCGACTACGGGTCCACCATCGAGGACGTCAATGACACGATCACGGCCATTCTCACGCGCAATGACGCCGACGAGTGCTGGGACCTCTTCCGCAAGCTCACCAAGCGGTTCGCGTTCCGGGACGAGGGCGGCGCCCAAGCGGTGCGCGAGCTGCTGACGACGTACGGCGGACAGCGCGTCGTCCATGGTCACAGCCCCATTCCGTACCTCCTGGGCGAGGTCGGCACGGAGGAGGGCGAGGACAGCTCGGGGCCGGTGATCAACGGTCCGCACGTGTACGCGGACGACCTCGCCATCGCCATGGACGGCGGAGTGACCATGGCCGGAAAGCTGTTGGTGGTTCAACTCCCGCTGCATGACTGACCGTCGACGGGGAAGACGCTTCAGGTTCCGCCTGCGCCGACCCCGCCGATCAGCGGGCCCGTCACCGGGCCCAATTCTGGAAACACCCTGTCACCCCGTGCCGTGAGCGCTCTACCATCGGCGTATCAGTGGCAGGCTCTCCTCCGTTTCCGCCCGATCGCCCGGTCCACGCGGGCAACCGGGCACCGACGGAGCATCGGGGGATGCAGATGACAAGCGCTCCGCACCTGCTGGCCGAGGACGGACCCGAGTACGAGCGGATCCTGGGCGACGCACTGCGCCACGCTCATGAACGCCCGGACCTGGAGGGCGTCGGGGACCGGCTCAACACCGAACAGCTGCGCACCATGGCGCTCAGCGCCACGGCGCTGATCACCGCCGCCGCGGCCACCGAGTACGAGCACTACGTGAAGGCCCGCGGCGAGCTGCGCCGCGCGGCGACCGCGGAAGGGATCGACGGCGACCCGGCCGCGGACGGGGCCCGGAGCACCTCGGCCGGATCGGGCGCCGGCATCGGCGCGGTCATCACGGTCCTGACCCCGCTGCTGGCCGGCTCCGCGGCCGTCATCTTCCTGCTCGTCGGCTACCTGGTGAAGGCGGTCGGCCCGTCGGTGGCCTTCGGCGGCTCGATGGTCGCGGCCGGGTGGTTCTTCGCCGCGGTCGCCGCCGCGGCGATCCTGGTGGCGGCGATCGGGCTGCTGGTGACCGCGCTCCGCAACGGCGCGACGTCCCTCGCCGCCGAGGACGAGGAGCAGGAGCTTCCCGAGGACGTCGCACGGGCCAGGGAAGCGTGGCGCCACGCCCTGCTGGAGCGCGGCATCCTCCCGTTCCTCCGGGACGCCCTGGCCGACCCCACCGCGGGGCCCGCCGCGCGGACCCCGCACCGTTCGCCCAACCGCATCCCGAAGGTCGGGTACAGCAGGCCGGACTTCTCCGGCCCGGACGACGGCCCGGCGGCCGGCCCCCGGCCGACCTTCACCAGCCCCGACTTCACGGGCCCGGACTTCGGCGGGCCGGAGCACCGGCCGGACTGACGGCCGGGCCGAGGTCCGGACCGAGGCCCGGGTACGGCGAAGGCCGGGGCGGCTGTGTGCCGCGCCCGGCCTCAGGCTGCTCCGACCGGCGTCGGAGCTTTTCGGTCAGACTGCCGGAGCCAGCTTCGGGTTGGGGCCGTGCTGGTTCGCCTCGTGCTTGCCCTCGGAGGCGAGGAAGACGATCAGGACGATGAAGCCGACCAGCGGCACGATGCCGATCAGCAGCCACCAGCCCGAGCGGCCGGTGTCGTGCAGGCGGCGCACGGCGACCGCGAGGCTCGGGACGAGGATCGCGACGGCGTAGATGTAGGACAGGAAGTCCACGCCGATCAGGCTGCCGATGATCGTGAGCACCAGGCTGATGACGAAGCTGATGAGCGCGAACATCCAGTACTCCTTGCGGCGCGCGCGTCCGCTGAAGCCTGCGTAGTTCTTGAGTACTGCCAGGTACCAGTCCATGGTGATTCCCTCCCCGGCCCCCTGTTCCGAGGGGGCGCCAATTTCAAGCCAAGCAAGCCGGAAAGTAAGCCACAGATAAGGAGCGGGTCAAGCGCAGATGAGCCGCGGGCCAAACGTACATACAGCTGCCGCACGACTGTGTCCATACTGTCGCTTAACAAGGCAGCCAACCATGTCAAACCCGTGTGAAACGGCTGTAGTTGCCCCGTAAGCCATAGAACGCCCACAGGCTTCTGGCCGGATCGGACCTCGGTCCCGCAGGTTCGCGCCTGCGGCCGGTCCCGTGGCCAGGAGAGCCTCGCCCGTCGCGTAGACCTCGATCAGCAGAGGCCGGAGTGCCCGGCCGCGCCCGGTCAGGGTGTAGCGGGTACGCACCGGGAATCAGCGCAGGCACTCCACCGACAGCAGTCCACGCGCGCGCAGTTCCCGGAGCCGCTGGCTGAGAACCTTCGCCGACAGTTCCGGCAGCCGTTCCCTCAGCTCGGAGAAGCCTAGCGGTCCGCCCATCAGTTCGCGCGGCACGCACCTTCGACCCCGATTGCGTCGACCGGCTCTCCAGGCCCGGAGGACCACCGCACCGACAGGTCGACAGCGTCAGCCTGTTCACCGAGGGCGGTCGGCAGATCGAGGGGAAGGCCCCCTTCGGCGTCGACACGACGATCCCCGGCTCTCCGTCCGACTGGGTCGCCCGGATGATCCCGCCGGGCGAGAGCATGACGGAGTGGAGCATCCACAGGGTGACGGACGACGGCGACAAGCCGTTCGCGGCGGGCTCCGCGGCGGCGGGCCGGCCAGGACCGGAGACCTGACGGACCCCCTCCGCGGAGGCGGCCGGGTCGGCCGGTCGGCGCCTCGTGGGCGCCGGCCGACCTCATCCTCCGATGGTCAGTCGGCGATGGGCAGGTAGACCCGGTTGCCCGCGGCCGCGAACTCCTTCGACTTCTCGGCCATGCCCTCCTCGATCTCCTCCTGCGAACCACCGTGCTGACGCCTGATGTCCTGGGAGATCTTCATCGAGCAGAACTTCGGCCCGCACATCGAGCAGAAGTGCGCCGTCTTCGCCGGCTCGGCGGGCAGCGTCTCGTCATGGAACTCCCGCGCCGTGTCCGGGTCGAGGGCCAGATTGAACTGGTCCTCCCAGCGGAACTCGAACCGCGCGTCGGAGAGGGCGTCGTCCCACTCCTGCGCACCCGGGTGCCCCTTGGCCAGGTCGGCCGCGTGGGCGGCGATCTTGTAGGTGATGACACCCGTCTTCACATCGTCCCGGTTAGGCAGCCCCAGGTGCTCCTTGGGCGTGACGTAGCAGAGCATCGCCGTGCCCCACCAGGCGATCATCGCGGCGCCGATGCCCGAGGTGATGTGGTCGTAGGCGGGCGCGACGTCCGTGGTCAGCGGGCCGAGCGTGTAGAACGGCGCCTCCTCGCAGATCTCCTGCTGGAGGTCGATGTTCTCCTTGATCTTGTGCATCGGGACGTGCCCGGGGCCCTCGATCATCGTCTGGACGCCGAACCGCTTGGCGATCGTGTTCAGCTCGCCCAGCGTGCGCAGCTCGGCGAACTGCGCCTCGTCGTTGGCGTCCGCGATCGAACCGGGACGCAGTCCGTCACCCAGGGAGTAGGTGACGTCGTACGTCGCGAGGATCTCGCAGAGCTCCTCGAAGCGCTCGTAGAGGAACGACTCCTTGTGGTGGGCGAGACACCAGGCCGCCATGATCGAGCCGCCGCGCGAGACGATGCCGGTCTTACGACGGGCCGTCAGCGGGACGTACGGCAGGCGCACACCGGCGTGCACCGTCATGTAGTCCACGCCCTGCTCGGCCTGTTCGATGACGGTGTCCTTGTAGATCTCCCAGGTCAGCTCCTCGGCCCGGCCGTCGACCTTCTCCAGGGCCTGGTAGAGCGGCACGGTGCCGATCGGCACGGGGGAGTTGCGCAGCACCCATTCACGGGTGGTGTGGATGTTGCGGCCGGTGGACAGGTCCATGACCGTGTCGGCGCCCCACTTCGTCGCCCAGGTCATCTTGTCCACCTCCTCCTCGATCGAGGAGGTGACGGCCGAGTTGCCGATGTTGGCGTTGACCTTCACCAGGAACCGCTTGCCGATGATCATCGGCTCGATCTCGGGGTGGTTGACGTTGGCCGGCAGCACCGCCCGGCCCTGCGCGATCTCCTCGCGGACGACCTCTGCCTCCACGTTCTCCCGGATCGCCACGTACTCCATCTCCGGGGTGATCTCGCCCCGTCGGGCGTACGCGAGCTGGGTGACGGGACGTCCGTCGCGGCTGCGGCGCGGCTGGCGCGGGCGGCCGGGGAAGACGGCGTCGAGGTTGCGCAGCCCGCCGCGCGGCGAGGTGTGCTTGAGCCCGTCGTCCTCGGGGCGGGCCGGCCGGCCCGCGTACTCCTCGGTGTCGCCGCGGGCGATGATCCAGTTCTCCCGCAGGGGCGCGAGGCCCCTGCGGACATCGGTGTCGATGGAGGGATCGGTGTACGGACCCGACGTGTCGTACAGCGTCACGTCCTTGCCGTTGGTGAGGTGCACCTGTCGAACCGGCACCCGGAGGTCCGGGCGCGAGCCCTGGACGTACCCCTTGTGCCAGCCGATGGACTTCCCGGCCTCGTCGTTCGGCGTCCCGGCGCCCGGCGTCGTGCCGTTCGGCGTTCCGTCGTTCTGTTTCGAGGCAGGCGTGCGTGCGTCCGCTGTGGTCATGAGACCTACTCCCTACGCCGGCATTACCCGGTAACAGGTTCGGCGGTCGGCGCAGCGTTTCCCGTACGGACGTACGGCGATCAGCGCCCTCTCAGCCCGGTGCTCCGAGCTCCCGCGTGTGCAAAGGTGCCTCCACGCTAGCGTCCTTTCCGGCGAGCTGACCAGAGGGCCCTCCTGTTCTTGCGATGATCGCCCCGTGACCTCCCCCCAAAGCGACCCCGCACCCCAGCCGCCGCCCCAGGGCCACAGCCACGGCCATACGCACAGCCACGGGCCCGCCGCCCCGGTCTCCAAGCACCTGCGCAAGGTCATCGCCGCCGTGGTGATCCCGTTCGCCACGGCGGTCGTCGTCGGCCTGATCGCGTTCTGGCCCGGCGGCGTCCCCGACCACGAGCGCACCGGCGTCGGATTCGACCGGCAGACCCAGGACGGCAAGGTCGTCCAGGTCGTCCAGGTCGACTGCGCCGACGTCAACGCCGCGCAGGTGCCCCCGACCGGCGACACCTCCACCCCCTCGGGCCGGGAGGCCGTCAACGAGCAGGAGGGGGAGTGCGCGAAGGCCACCATCGAGGTGACCAGCGGCGACGACAAGGGCCGAAAGTTCGTCGAGGTGGTCCAGCCGGACGCGCCCCGGCAGCTGAAGGAGGGTCAGGGCGTCGTCGTGGCGTACGCCCCCGACGCGCCGCGCGACCTCCAGTACTCCGTGACCGACGTGAACCGGAAGATCCCGATGGCGCTGCTGGCCGGGATCTTCGCGCTGGCGGTGGTCCTGGTGGGCCGGTTGCGCGGGGTGATGGCGCTGGTGGCGCTGGTCGTGTCGTTCGCCGTGCTGACCCTGTTCATCCTGCCGGCGATCCTGCAGGGCTCGAACCCGCTGGTCGTGGCGGTGATCGGAGCCAGCGCGATCATGCTGGCGGCCCTCTATCTCTGCCACGGGGTGACGGCACGTACATCGGTCGCGGTCGTCGGCACGCTGATCTCACTGCTGCTGATCGGGCTGCTGGGCTCCCTGTTCATCGGCTGGGCGAACCTCAGCGGCAACACCGACGACAACACCGGACTCATCCACGGCCTCTACCCGGACATCGATATGAGCGGTCTGCTGCTCGCCGGCATCATCATCGGTTCGCTCGGGGTGCTCGACGATGTGACGGTCACCCAGACCTCCGCAGTCTGGGAACTGCACCAGGCGGACCCGGAGATGGGTTGGAAGGGGCTGTACCGGGCAGGTATCCGGATCGGAAGGGACCACATCGCCTCGGTGGTCAACACCCTGGTGCTGGCGTACGCGGGCGCGGCGCTGCCGCTGCTGCTGCTCTTCTCCATCGCCCAGAGCAGTGTGGGGACGGTGGCCAACAGCGAGCTGGTCGCCGAGGAGATCGTCCGCACGCTGGTCGGATCGATCGGCCTGGTCGCCTCGGTGCCGGTGACCACGGTGCTCGCGGCACTGGTCGTCTCCGCGGACCGTCCGGGGTCCGGCGGCGCACAGACGGCTACGGCCGCACCCGCGCGGACGGGTCGGGGCCGTCGTCGTAAGACGGGGTGACGGGGCATCGGGGGGCACGCGCGGTCAGCCCGCGTTCTGCTCCTCGGCGAGGATGCGGCCGAGCGCATCCTCCAGGTTCCCGTCGAAGTCACCCAGCGTGTGCTCCTGGCCGAGCGGCACGAGCTTGTCCGTCCGGTCGAGAAACGCCACCAGCGGCGCCGTCCCCGCCCGGAACAGCGCACGGTCCGCGCCGACCTGGAGCCGGATGTGCACATCGCCGAGGCCCTCGGGCTCGGTCGGGCCGATGTGCACATCTCCGTCGCCGCTCGGGCTGTTGAGCCCGTCCAGCAGCAGTTCACGGCCGAACGCCCAGGTCACAGGGGCATCGCCAGGAAGGTGGAACGTCATCCGGATGGCATACGGATCGCCGACCTCGTACCGGAGCTCCACCGGAATACGGAACGAGAGCTCCTCGGAGACGAGGAAGCTCATCATGACCTCTGCTTGAACCGACTCGCGCATCGTTCAACCCCGCAGTAGATGAATCTGGCCAGGAATGATCCCCCATGGCCCTATTGACGCCATCGTGGTGCACGCGATAGCAGATCACAAGGAGTGATTTTTCAGATACTGATAGAGAACACGAACGAACGCAAGAGGCTGGCGACTTCGCCACGTAGCTGTTCGACTGCGGGCAGCAACCGATCTTCCCGGTCCAGGGGTACGGAAATGGCCATCGCCGCAATGGTGGCACCGGCTGTGACGGGAATCGCGGCGCACACGGTCCCCAGTGCGTACTCCTGGCGTTCGATGACCGGTTCACCTCGTCGGAGGGTGCGCAGCCGTTCCAGAAGAGTGGCGCGATCTCGCACTGAGTAACGGGTGAGGGGGCGCACGGGGTGCCGGTCGAGGTGGTCCTCGCGGGCTCTCTCGTCGAGTTGGGCCAGCAGACACTGGCCGATGGCGTGCGCGTGGGCGGTCTCCCGGAACGAGGCCCACTCCTCCACCGCCGGGGTGTCGGGAGCGTCCGCGACCGCGATGAGATCGATCTCGCCGTCGCAGTAGACGGCGCAGTAGACCGGGGCTCCGATGACGTCCCGCCAGTGACCGAGGGAGTCGGCGACGGACGTGGGGCGCGGGCGGCTTCTGACCCCGGGGGCGGCGGTCAGGTTCTCGGCGGCCGCGCCGAAGAGGAAGACACCGTTCTCACGGCGGAGATAGCCCTCATGGGTGAGGGTGCGCAGCAAGTGGTACGCGGTCGGGAGCGGAAGCCCCGCCTCACGTGCCAACTGCTTGGCGGGCGCCCCGTCCCGATGGGTGCCCACAGCCTCCAGCAGCCTCAACGCCCGCTGAACCGAACCGATCAACGTCGGCACAGCGCTGCTAGATGCCGTGGTCAAGGGCCACCCCCAGGCATGGTGACGGGCCGTCGGCCCTCCCGTGGGGGCCGCCCCCACGGGCCTGCCGCGATCCCGAGGGCCGGAGATCCGGCCCGTGACCGGCGAGGACCGGTCCGGGCGCCGACGATCGAAGGCCAACAACCGGACTGTCGTACCCAGGATCGATCAGGCGATCGATATGGTGACGGAAGGTCACATTCCGGATGGCGGCAGTGGTTTGTCACTGTATCGGCCGCCTACGGCAGACGGGTGGTTTCCTCCGGGACTTAGCTCTGCTGGGCTAATCCTTCCCCGTCCGAGCCGACCGCGGCTCGTCGCGCGGCCCCGGGCCGGACCGAACGGGCCGGCCCGCGCCGACCCGCGTTCCGCGTCCTACCAGTCACCACGCGAGGACGACGACATGAACTTGCGGACGACGAAGATCAGCCCGCCGACCACGACGACGAAGACCAGCACCTTGAAGAGCAGGCCGATCACGAAGCCGACGACGCTGGCGATCAGCCCGCCGAACACGAAGATCGCAATGACGGGCACCGCGATCCACTTCACCCACCAGGGCATTCCCGCGAATATCTCCCGCACGGCCATCGCCTCTACCTCGTCTCTCTGGGTCCTTGCCTCGATGCTAAAGGCGCGAAGGCCCCCCGCGGGGGCCGGGCAGCCCTTGAAGACCCCTGATCGAGCCCCTAGGGATCCCCGGGACGGCCGCACCCGCATCACCCGGGACGAAGGCTCAGCCCTCGGGCGGCGAGAAGACGACCATCACCCTCAGGTCCTCGGTGATGTGGTGGAACTTGTGGTCCACGCCGGCGGGCACGTAGACGACGCTCCCCCTGCCGACCTGCGTCGTCTCCATCCCCACCGTGATCGACGCACGCCCGCTGACGACGAAGTAGACCTCGTCCTGCCGGTGCGGCTGCTGCGGATCGAGCTCTCCCGCGTCCAGGGCGTACAGGCCGACCGACATATTGCGTTCCCGCACGAACTGCAGGTAGGCACCGTCGTTGGCGGCCCGCTCCGCCTCCAGCTCGTCCAGTCTGAATGCCTTCATGGCCCGTCCCGCCCCTTGTACCCACGCTGTCGGCTGTGCCCGCGCTGCCGGTGTCTGCCACCGATCATGTCTGCCACGATCAGACACATGAAGAATTTCGTAGTCAAGACGATCGCCAACGCTGGTGCACTGGCCGTTGCCATCTGGCTCATCGGCAACATCACGCTGGAGGGCGGCAGCACCGGCCGCAAGGCCCTCACCCTGATCCTGGTCGCGCTGATCTTCGGCCTGGTGAACTTCCTGGTGAAGCCGGTGGTCCAGCTGCTGACGTTCCCCTTGTTCATCCTGACGCTGGGGCTGATCACCCTGGTGGTCAACGCCCTGATGCTGATGCTGACCTCCTGGCTGGCCGGCGTGTTCGATCTCAGCTTCCACGTCGAGGGGTTCTGGACGGCGGTGCTCGGCGGACTGATCATCTCGGTCGTGTCCTGGGCGCTCAATGTCGTCCTGCCCGACGAGGACTGATTCCGGTATTCGGGATTCCGGACCTCCCGGGAAGGCTGCTCCAAGGTCCTCTGGAAGAGTGCAGGGGACACCCGGTCCACCACCGGGGAGAGCAGCGAAGGAGCTGGCATGAGCACCATGGGCGACGGAACGCGCGCGGTACGCGCCGGGCTCCCCGAACCGGAGCAGTTCGGCCCCACCCTGCCCGGCCCGGTCTTCGCCGCGCACTACCACCTCTCCGGCGAACCGGTGGGTCCCTACACCTACGGCCGGGAGACCAACCCCACCTGGACCCACCTGGAGCGGGCCATCGGCGAGCTGGAGGCTCCCGGTGAGGAGGTGGGCACGACCGTGTTCGCCTCGGGCATGGCGGCGATCACGGCGGTGCTGCTCTCCCAGGTCCGCTCGGGCGACGCCGTGGTCCTCCCCGACGACGGCTACCAGGCCCTGCCGCTCGTACGGGAGCAACTGGAGGCGTACGGGGTCGAGGTCCGGACCGCGCCGACCGGTGGCGACGCCCAGCTGGCCCTGCTGACCGGGGCGAAGCTGCTCTGGATCGAGAGCCCGTCCAACCCGGGGCTGGACGTCTGCGACATCCGGCGGCTGGCCGAGGCCGCGCACACGGCGGGCGCGCTGGTCGCCGTCGACAACACCCTGGCCACCCCGATCGGCCAGCGCCCGCTGGAGCTGGGCGCCGATTTCTCGGTCGCCAGCGACACCAAGGGCATGACCGGGCACGGCGACATCCTGCTCGGCCATGTGACCTGCCGCGATCCCCGGCTGACGGCGGACGTACGGCGCTGGCGCAAGGTCGTCGGGGCGATTTCGGGGCCCATGGAGGCCTGGCTCGCGCACCGTTCGCTGGCCACCCTCCACCTGCGCATCGACCGGCAGTGCGCCACCGCCCTCGCTCTAGCCGAGGCGCTGACGAAGCGCGCGGAGGTCACCGGGCTGCGGTACCCGGGGCTGCCCACCGACCCGTCCCACGTCGTCGCGGGACGCCAGATGCGGCGCTTCGGCTCCGTGGTGTCCTTCGAGCTGGCCGACCGGGAGACCGCGGAGCGCTTCCTGTCCGCACTGCGCCTGGTCGACGACGCGACGAGCTTCGGCGGCGTCCGGTCCACCGCGGAGCGCCGGGGACGCTGGGGCGGCGACGCCGTGGCGGAGGGCTTCATCCGCTTCTCGGTCGGCGCGGAGGACCCCGATGACCTGCTCGCCGACGTCGAACAGGCGCTGGACACGGCGGTCCGGTAGGCCGGGGGAGTTTCAGACGGTCCTCCACGGGCCACTCTCTTGCCATGACCGAACGTCCTGTGGTCAAGCGCACCGCACGCGCCGTCCTGCTCGACGGCGACGATCTCATCCTGATCAAGCGCACGAAGCCGGGAGTCGATCCGTACTGGCTCACGCCCGGCGGCGGGGTCGAGCCGGAGGACGCCACCGTCGTCGAAGCGCTGCACCGTGAGGTCGACGAGGAGCTGGGCGCCAAGGTCGTCGATGTGGTCCCGTGCTTCGTCGACACCGTGGAGCACATCGCGGACGGCGGCGTGACGGGAGTGAAGGTCCAGCACTTCTTCGTCTGCCGACTGGTGTCGATGGACGTCTCCCGGCGGCACGGCCCGGAGATCGACCAGCCCACCGGGGAGTACGAGATCGTCCGGGTGCCGTTCAGCCGCGTCGGGATCGCGGCCGTACATCTCGTTCCGCTGTCCCTGCGGCACTACCTCGACGGCAACATCGAAGGCGTACGGGCGATGCACGCCCCCGACCTGGGCTGACATTCCCCGCGGCGGATGAGCGCTCCACCGGTAACCCGTGAACACTCCCGCTGCCGGACGCCCCGTGGAGTGCCTCTCGGCATCGTGTTTCACGTGAAACCACTCAAGCGTCCCGTACGCCGGGGAATCCTCCTTCTCCCTGCCCCCACGGCATCAACGCTGCGACCGCCGAAGGAGCGGTGGACATCGACCTCGTGATCGCGCCGTCGGTGGCCACGGCCGCCACCTGTCTCTTCATCACCGCGACCTCGCTGCTCAAGCCCTGGGGGCTCACCCGGCGCGGCAGGCGGCTGCGGATCTCGGCCAGTTCCGCGAAATCGGTGGACGCGCGATCACCGCGTCAGACAGCCTGACCCCATGCACAGCCCATCACCCCACTCCCTCGTCGAGCTGCCGATCCGGCACCTGAACCGGGGAGACCTGGTCCCCTGTGCCGACCTCTGCGAGGACCGCGGCTGGCCGCGCGACGAACACCGATGGGGGCTGCTCCTCTCGGCCGGCACCGGGTACGGGATCGACGCCCCGGACGGCAAGGGCCTGGCGGCGACCTGCCTGACCATGCCGTACGGATCCGACCTCACCGCGGTCGGCATGCTGCTCGTCGCCGAACGCTACGCACGTCGGGGGCTCGCCCGTCGGCTCATGCGGCACGTCATGGAGACGGTGGGGGACACCCCGCTCGCCCTGTACGCCACCGAGCAGGGACAGCCGCTCTACGAGGACCTCGGCTTCTCCCCCGTGGGCCGGGCCGAACGCGTCGGCGGTCGTTTCGGAGCGGGCGGACCCGACGGCTCCGGCGGCTTCCCCTCTCCCTCTCCTGCGCTCGTGGCCGCTCGCTCGTCCGTGACCACACGCCCGGCCGCGGCGGACGACCTACAGGCGTTGGTCAGGCTCGACCTCCCCGTGTTCGGCGCCGACCGCACGCATATCCTCGCGCGGCTGCCCGCGTTCTCCGACCGGCTCCAGGTCGCCGAGGAGCACGGCGAGCTGGTGGGCTACGCGGCGCTCTGGCCGAGCGGGCCGACCGGGGTGGTCGGGCCGCTGATCGCCCGGGACACCGCCGTCGCCCAGGCCCTGATCGCGGCCCTGGGCGCCACGACGGACCGGCCCCTGCGGGTCGATGTCGAGGACCGGCACAAGGAACTGCTCGGCTGGCTGGCGGAGAGCGGGCTGGAGCCCCTCTCCCGCACCACCGTGATGACGTACGGCATCCCGGACCTGCCCGGCGACGCCGCCCGCAGGTTCGCCCCGCTCACCCTCGCGACGGGCTGACGCGAAGCAGCCGCACCGCCACGACGGCGGTGCGGCTGCTTCGCGGTGCGTAGTTCGCGGTGCGTAGCCCTGCGCAGCGGACGTTCAGCGCCGGCCCGCCGCCAGGGCGGCCGTCTCGGGGCTGCTCCCGGCGACGATCCGGCCCCTGCCGGTCTCCCGGCGCTCCAGCAGGCTGGAGAGCACCGCCAGGACCAGGGCCGACGCGGCGAGTGCGGCTCCGACCCAGTTGGGGGCGGTGTAGCCGAGGCCCGCCGCGATCACGAGACCGCCGAGCCAGGCGGCGAGGGCGTTGCCGAGGTTGAAGGCCCCGATGTTGACCGCGGAGGCCAGCGTCGGCGCGCCCGCCGCCTGGTCGAGGACCCGCTTCTGCAGCGGAGGCACGGTAGCGAAGCCCAGGGCGCCGATCAGGACGATGGTGACGGCCGCGGCGACCTTGTTGTGGGCGGTCACGGTGAACAGGCCGAGAACGACGGCGAGCGCGCCGAGCGAGACGTACAGCATGGGCATCAGGTGGCGGTCGGCGAACTTGCCGCCGATCAGGTTGCCCCCCACCATGCCGAGGCCGAAGAGGACGAGCAGCCAGGTGACGGACGAGGCCGAGTAGCCGGCTGTCCCGGTCATCATCGGGGTGATGTAGGTGATCGCGGCGAAGACTCCGCCGAAGCCCAGGACGGTCATGGCCATCGCCAGCAGGACCTGGACGTTGCGGAACGCGGCCAGTTCGTGGCGGATGCGCACGTCTTCCGGCCGGGGCCGGTCCGGTACGAGCTTCGCGACGCCGAGCAGTCCCACGACGCCCAGAACGGCGACGAGAAGGAACGTGGTCCGCCAGCCAGCGGTCTGTCCGATGAACGTGCCGAGCGGAACACCGACGACGTTGGCGACGGTGAGCCCGGTGAACATCATGGCGATGGCTCCGGCCTTCTTCTGCGGGGCGACGAGATCGGCAGCGACCACCGAGCCGATACCGAAGAAGGCGCCGTGCGCGAGGGAGGCGATCACCCGTCCGGCGAGCATGACGCCGAAGACGGGGGCGAGCGCGGACACCACGTTGCCCACGATGAACAGCCCCATGAGGAGCATCAGCATGCGCTTGCGCGTGACGCGGGTGCCGAGCAGCGTCATCAGCGGGGCGCCGAGGACCACACCGAGCGCGTAGCCGGTCACCAGGAACCCGGCGGTCGGGATCGAGACCTGGAAGTCGCCGGCGACCTCGGGGAGCAACCCCATGATCACGAACTCTGTCGTTCCGATCCCGAATGCCCCGATGGCGAGCGCGAGGAGCGCGAGCGGCATGGGTTTCACCTTCCCTGAAGATTGCGTCTGCGCCTTACGAGCGTCCACATTAATTGCAGACGCGGGCTAAATGCAAGCGCGGGCTATTGCAGACGTCCCCTATCCTGGAGTCACGCGGCTCCCATACGGAGGAGAGACATGACAGCGACCGACCCCGCCCTGACCGCCATCGCCCAGAGCTGGTGCTCGCTCTCCCTGCTCCACGGGAAGATCGAAACCCGGATCGAACGGGCACTCCAGGCCGGCCACGGGCTCAGCGCGCGCGAGTACTCCCTGCTCGACGTGTTGAGCCGGCAGCACAACGGCACCGGCGGACATCTCCAGATGAAGCAGGTCGCCGACGCCGTCGTCCTCAGCCAGAGCGCCACCACCCGGCTCGTCACCCGACTTGAGGACCGCGGGCTGCTGACCCGCTACCTGTGCGACACCGACCGCCGGGGCATCTACACCGACGTCACCGATGCCGGGCTCACGCTGCTGGAGGCCGCCCGGCCGACGAACGACAACGCGCTGCGGGCGGCTCTGGACGAAGCCGCGGAGAACCCTGAGCTCGCTCCTCTGGTCAGGGCCGTCGAAGAGCTGAAGGTCCCGGCCTGACGGACTCCGATCGGGCGAGATGCCCCCTGGGGCCGACCTAGGATGCCGATCATGAGTGATCTCGCCATACGATCCGCCGTCCCCGACGACCTGCCCGCCGTGGTCGCGATGCTCGCCGACGACCCTCTGGGTGCACAGCGCGAGTCACCGGACGACCTCACCCCCTACCGCGAGGCGTTCAAGCGGCTGGCGGACGACCCGAACCAGCACGTGGTCGTCGCCGTGCGCGGGGACCGGGTCGTCGGCACGCTACAGCTGACCATCGTCCCGGGACTGTCCCGCCGCGGTGCGACCCGCTCGATCATCGAGGGCGTCCGCATCCATGGCGACGAACGCGGCAGCGGCCTCGGCACCCGGCTCATCCAGTGGGCGGTGGACGAATCCCGCCGCCAGAACTGCCAGTTGGTGCAGCTGACCTCGGATGTCACCCGCGAGGACGCGCACCGGTTCTACGAGCGCCTCGGCTTCACGGCCAGCCATGTGGGCTTCAAGCTGGCGCTCTGAGACGCGCGGACGGGTGGGTGTTTCACGTGAAACACCCACCCGTCACCGGCCGACGCTCAGCCGCCGAGCCCGCGCCAGCCCTCCGCGTCCACACCGCCGGGCACGGCCGCGCCCGCCTCGTACGGCTCCCGGGTGAAGACGAACGAACCGAGGTCGAGGTGGTCCACCGAGCCGTCGTCCCTGCGTACGACGCGCAGCGTCTCCCCCGCGTAGTAGTCGTTCTGGCCCGTCCAGGTGCCGTCCGGACGGTATGTGAAGGCCGCGCCGCGCCCCTTGCCGCCCAGCGGGGTGAGCTGTAGGCCCCGGTCCTCCGTCAGCCTCACCGTGACCGGGTGGGTGCCCCAGTGCCAGACGCCGGTCAGCGCGAGCAGCTCGTCGTCCACCTCGGGCAGCGGACGCCAGGGCTCCGGGATCCGCGGCTCGGCCTCGGCCACGATGCCTACGAGTTCGGCGGCGACCATCGCGGCGGGCAGCCCCGAGGTGACATTGGCGAGAACGACCGCGGCCACGTCGTCCTCCTCGCTGACCCAGAGGCCGGCGACGAACCCGGGAAGCGATCCCGAATGCCCGAAGAGCACGCGCTCTTCGCCACCGACGATCTGGAGCCCGAGACCGTAACCGCTGCCGCCCGTCTCGACCGGAGCTGCGGGCATCCGCATCTCCCGGACGGAGGCGGACGACAGGACCCGCTCGTCGCCCTCGGTCAAGAAGGCGGCGAAGCGCAGCAGGTCGTCCGCGGTCGACCAGAGCTGACCGGCGGGCGCCATGATCCCGAGGTCCTCGGCGGGCTCACTCAGCATGACGTCGGCCCAGGGGTGGACGGCCCATCCGCCCGCGTGCGGCGCCACGGGCCCGCTGGTCGTGCGGCTCATACCCAGCGGCTCCAGGATCTCGCGCCGCAGCGCCTCCTCCCAGGGGAGACCCCGTACCGCTTCCACCAACGAACCGAGCAAGGTGTAACCGGGGTTGGAGTAGTGATGGCGACGACCGGGCGCATGCCTCTGCGGCCGGTCGCCCAGCACGTCGGCGAGCTCGGGCCGCAGAGTGCCGGGCGTCCGCTCCCACCAGGGCGCGGGGGCTTCGGCGCCCAGTCCCGCGCTGTGGCCGAGCAACTGAAAGACGGTCACCCCGCCCGCCCCGGTGCCGGGGAGGTGCTTCTCCAGAGGATCGTCCAGGTCGATCAGCCCCTCGTCCCGCAGCCGTAGCACCAGAACGGCTGTGAACGTCTTGGTGATCGACCCGATCCGGTACTGCGTATCGGCGTCGGGAGCATGCCCCTCGACGCACGTACGCGCCCCGCTCCAGGCCGTACGCCCCTGCCGCCGCACCGCGGCCACCAGGGACGGCGCGCGGCCGTCCCGCTGCGCGACGGCGATGCGGTGCGACAGGGCGCGTCGGGTACTGGGAAGCAGGTCTTCGCCGATAGAAGTCATGGTCCAACCCCTACCCGACGGGACACCGCATGACGAACCCTTTTCCGCGACTCAGCCCTTGCGGCGGTACGTCCGCACCAGCGCGCCGTTCTCGAAGGTCCGTACTCCCTCAAGGCTGATCGAGGCTGTCGTCACCCGGATCGTCCCCGCCCCCTGGGCGCCTCCGCCCGGCATGTTCACAACGAGCGGAGGAACTCCCTGACGGCCCCGGCGAACTCCCCCGGAACGGTCCCGTGGACGGTGTGCCCCGCCGGAAGCTCGACGAGCCGGGTACGAGGACGTCGTGCCGCCATCGCTCTCGCGTGCTCCGCGCGCAGAACGCGGCTCCGCCAGTATGAGCGCCTCACGGCGCGAGGTTAGGAGGCCGGTTCAGGTACCGACGTAGCTGCCCGGCCTTACCTCTCCGGCGAGGCGGGCTCGACGAAGTGCACTACGGAAAAGGCCACTTGCGCGCGTCCGTCGGCGCTGAAAGCGTGGGTGCCGTCAACGTCGGCTCGGCGAACTCGCCCAGCAACGCGGCGAACTCCCACAGCAAGGAAGACCCACCATTCCCACCAAGACCGTGCAGATCCCCACGACGGACGGCTCGGCGGACGCCTTCGCCGCCTTCCCCGAAGACGGCGAGCGGCATCCAGGGGTGCTGATGTACGCGGACGCCTTCGGCATCCGGCCCGTGCTGCGGGAGATGGCCCGCGAACTGGCCGGACACGGGTACTACGTGCTCGTCCCCAACTTCTTCTACCGGAACGGGCCGACCCCGCTCATCGGCCTTCCCGAGCACATCGGAGAAGAGGACCGGGCCGCGCTCGTCGGCCGGCTGATGCCCTTGATCGAGGCGCACACAGCCGAACACGTCCTGCGGGACGCCGACTCCTACCTCGGCTTCCTCACGGCCCAGCCCGAGGTGAGCGCCGGACCGGTCGCGGTGACCGGCTACTGCATCGGCGGCCTCCTGGCCACCCGCACCGCCGCGGCCCACCCCGGGCAGGTGGCCGCCCTCGCCGCGTTCCACGCCCCCGTCGCCGCCGACGGGCCCGACAGCCTGCGCCGCCTCACCGCCGGGATCCACTTCGGCCACGCGGCGACGGACATCACCCCCGAGGCACTCGGCGAGCTCAACCGGTCCCTGGACGCCGCGGGGGTCGACTACACCTCCGAGGTCTACCCCGGCACGGTCCACGGCTTCACCATGTCCGACACCGACGCCTTCGACCCGGCCGCGCTGCGGCACCACTGGGACCGCCTGCTCCCCCTCCTCGCCCGCACCCTGGCGAAGGGCTGAGCATCCGGAAGACGTTCGACGGATGCCCGGTGACCGGGCATCCGTCAGGTCTGGGCCATGTCCACGAAGCGGGAGTAGTGGCCCTGGAACGCCACGGTGATGGTGGCCGTCGGACCGTTACGGTGCTTGCCGACGATGATGTCCGCCTCGCCCGCGCGCGGCGACTCCTTCTCGTACGCGTCCTCGCGGTGGAGCAGGATGACCATGTCGGCGTCCTGCTCGATGGAACCGGATTCACGCAGGTCGGACACCATCGGCTTCTTGTCCGTACGCTGCTCGGGACCACGGTTCAGCTGCGAGAGCGCGATCACCGGGACCTCCAGCTCCTTGGCCAGCAGCTTCAGGTTTCGCGACATGTCCGAGACCTCCTGCTGACGGCTCTCGGACCGCTTCGATCCACCGGCCTGCATCAGCTGCAGATAGTCGATGATCACGAGCTTGATGTCGTTGCGCTGCTTGAGCCGTCGGCACTTCGCGCGGATCTCCATCATCGACAGGTTGGGGGAGTCGTCGATGTAGAGCGGAGCGGCCGAGACCTCGGGCATCCGGCGTGCGAGCCGCGTCCAGTCCTCGTCCGTCATGGTGCCGGACCGCATGTGGTGCAGGGCCACCCGCGCCTCGGCCGACAGCAGACGCATCGCGATCTCGTTGCGCCCCATTTCGAGGGAGAAGATGACGCTGGGCAGGTTGTTCTTGATCGACGCGGCGCGCGCGAAGTCCAGCGCCAGCGTGGACTTACCCATGGCGGGGCGGGCCGCGATGACGATCATCTGGCCGGGGTGCATGCCGTTCGTCAGGGCGTCGAGGTCCGTGAAGCCCGTCGGCACACCGGTCATCTCGCCGCTGCGCGACCCGATGGCCTCGATCTCGTCGAGCGCGCCCTCCATGATGTCGCCGAGGGGTAGATAGTCCTCGCTGGTGCGCTGCTCGGTGACCGCGTAGATCTCGGCCTGCGCGGAGTTGACGATCTCGTCGACGTCCCCGTCCGCCGCGTATCCCATCTGCGTGATCTTCGTGCCCGCCTCGACGAGCCGTCGGAGCACCGCCCGCTCGTGGACGATCTCCGCGTAGTACGAGGCGTTGGCCGCGGTGGGCACGGACTGCACGAGGGTGTGCAGATACGGTGCTCCGCCGACCTTGGTGATCTCTCCGCGCTTGACCAGCTCGGCGGCGACCGTGATCGGGTCGGCCGGCTCGCCCTTGGCGTAAAGGTCGAGGATCGCCGTGTAGACGGTCTCGTGGGCGGGACGGTAGAAGTCGTGCCCCTTGATGATCTCCACGACGTCCGCGATGGCGTCCTTGGACAGCAGCATGCCGCCGAGGACCGACTGCTCGGCGTCCAGATCCTGGGGCGGCACCCGCTCGAACCCGGGGGAGCCGCCCTCCCACGCCTCGTCCGAGCCGCGGTCATGGCGGTCCTCACGCCCCTTGCGGTCCCCGCGACGCTGACGGGAGACGGGCAGACGGTCCCCGGGACCGGTCTCGGTCCAGGGGTCGTCCAAAGGCTCGGGAATGCTCACCGGGCCGCCTCCTCCCGTCCGCATCGCGGACCTAGCCGTGCCACTCTTTCTTACGGCACGGCACCGACAAACAGGTCGCCCGACTCCACTTCCGGCGCATCTGGTTCGGTGGATTCCGGTGCCGGAACGGAGTGCGGGCGCCGCACCACGGTAGGCCCCTCCGCACCGTCAGCCAATCTGGTTATCCACAGGGCATGTGGACGACGGACCAGATGCTGTGGAGAACCCTGCCGAACCTGTGCACGGACCAGGGGACAGCACTGTGGACAAACTCATAGCGACAGCGGCGTAACTATCCTGACCTGCGCATTCTCCATCCACCGACTGTGGGGGAGAAAAACTTTCGCCCTCATTTCAAGATCACTGCAGACGGCGTGGACAGGACGGCCCCACCGGGGCGAAAGTAAGGACCCCAGAGCGATTGCATCTCTTACCTGTGGAAGATTAGATTGACCCTCATGACCAAGGCCCCCGCGACCACGAAGAACGGCCGCCGACGGCACGACCGCGAGATCATCGCCCTTGCCGTCCCGGCATTCGGCGCACTCGTCGCCGAGCCCCTGTTCGTGATGGTCGACAGCGCCGTCGTCGGCCACCTCGGCACCCCGCAACTGGCTGGTCTCGGCATCGCCGCAGCCCTCCTGATGACGGCCGTGAGCATCTTCGTCTTCCTCGCTTACGCGACCACGGCGGCCGTCGCCCGCCGCGTGGGGGCGGGCGATCTCCCCGCCGCCATCCGCCAGGGCATGGACGGCATCTGGCTCGCCCTTCTGCTCGGAGCAGCCGTCGTCGCACTCGCGGTCCCGGCAGCCCCCTGGCTGGTCGACGTCTTCGGCGCGTCCGATACCGCGGCTCCTTACGCCATCACCTACCTGAGGATCTCCATCCTCGGCATCCCGGCCATGCTCGTCGTGCTCGCCGCCACCGGCGTCCTGCGCGGCCTCCAGGACACCCGCACCCCGCTGTACGTCGCCATCGGCGGCTTCACGGTGAACGCCGCCCTCAATGTGGCCCTCGTCTACGGTGCCGGCCTCGGCATCGCCGGATCCGCGTGGGGAACGGTGATCGCCCAGGTCGGCATGGCCGCCGTCTATCTCGTCGTGGTGATCCGCGGAGCCCGGAGGCACGGCGCCTCCCTGCGTCCCGACGCGGCCGGCATCAGGGCCAGCGCACGGGCCGGCGTACCACTGCTGATCCGGACTCTGTCACTGCGCGCCGTTCTGATGATCGCCACCGCTGTCGCCGCCCGGCTCGGGGACGTCGACATCGCCGCGCATCAGATCATCCTCTCCCTCTGGAGTCTGACCGCCTTCGCGCTCGACGCCATCGCCATCGCCGGGCAGGCGATCATCGGCCGCTATCTGGGGGCGAACGACGAGAAGGGCGCGCGCGAGGCCTGCCGCCGCATGGTCGAGTGGGGTATCGGTTGCGGCATCGTGCTCGGCGTCCTGATCGTGCTCGCCCGGCCCCTGTTCATCCCGCTCTTCACCAGCGACCCCGCGGTGAAGGACACCCTGCTCCCCGCGCTCCTGGTCGTGGCGGTCTCCCAGCCGATCGCAGGTGTGGTCTTCGTCCTGGACGGCGTCCTGATGGGAGCCGGTGACGGACGCTATCTCGCCTGGGCGATGCTGGTGACGCTCGCCGTCTTCGCGCCCGTCGCACTCCTGGTGCCCTCCCTCGGCGGCGGACTCACCGCGCTCTGGTGGGCGATGACGTTGATGATGGCCGTCCGCCTGGTCACGCTCTGGCTGCGTACCCGGTCGGGCCGGTGGATCGTCACCGGAGCCACACGCTGATCCATCCGCACGGTTCGCGGCTTGTTTCACGTGAAACAGGCGGTCCGTTCACGTGGAACAAGCCGCCGTTTCACGTGAAACAGGTCGCTCGTTTCACGTGAAACACCGCACGTCACTGGAGACAGTCCGTAAGAGACAGGAGTTCCACGAGACAGGAAGGGCCGCACCCAACGGGTGCGGCCCTTCACTGACTCAGCTGAGCTCTGCCCTTAGGCAGCAACGACCTCGACGCCGAGCTTCGCTGCGACCTCGGGGTGCAGACGGACGGACACCTGGTGTCCGCCGAGCGTCTTGATCGGCGAGCCGAGCTCGACGCGACGCTTGTCGACGTCGGGACCACCGGCAGCCTTGATCGCCGCAGCGACGTCGGCCGGGGTGACCGAGCCGAAGAGACGGCCGGCGTCGCCGGAGCGAACAGCCAGACGGACCTTCACGCCCTCGAGCTTGGCCTTGATCTCGTTGGCCTGCTCGATCGTCGCGATCTCGTGGATCTTGCGGGCGCGGCGGATCTGCGCCACGTCCTTCTCGCCGCCCTTGGTCCAGCGAATGGCGAAGCCACGCGGAACCAGGTAGTTACGGGCGTACCCGTCCTTGACGTCGACGACGTCGCCGGCGGTGCCGAGGCCGGAGACCTCGTGGGTGAGGATGATCTTCATGCTGTTGTCACCCTTCCCTTATCGCGCGGTGGACGTGTAGGGCAGCAGCGCCATCTCACGGCTGTTCTTGACAGCCGTGGCGACGTCACGCTGGTGCTGCGTGCAGTTGCCGGTGACGCGGCGGGCACGGATCTTGCCGCGGTCGGAAATGAACTTCCGCAGCATGTTCGTGTCCTTGTAGTCCACGTACTGGGTCTTGTCCTTGCAGAACGCGCAGACCTTCTTCTTAGGCTTGCGCACAGGCGGCTTCGCCATGGTGTTTCTCCTGTGTGATCAAGAAGTGGGGGTACGAGCAGCCCTAGAAGGGAGGCTCGTCCGAGTAGCCGCCGCCAGAGGCACCGCCGGAACCGCCGGAGCTTCCGCCCCAGCCGCCTCCGCCGCCACCCTGCTGTCCCCCGCCGCCCTGGCCGCCTGCCGGCGCGCCGGTCGCCCACGGGTCGTCGGCGGGTGCACCGCCGCCGCCCTGCTGGCCACCGCCACCGGGACCGCCGCCCCAGTTGCCGCCGCCCTGCTGGCCGCCGCCGTATCCACCCTGGCCGCCCTGACCACCGCGACCGGTGGTCTTGGTGACCTTCGCCGTGGCGTTCTTGAGGCTGGGGCCGACTTCCTCGACGTCCAGCTCGTAGACCGTGCGCTTGACGCCCTCACGGTCCTCGTAGGACCGCTGCTTCAACCGGCCCTGCACGACGACGCGCATGCCTCGCTGAAGCGACTCCGCGACGTTCTCCGCCGCCTGACGCCAGACCGAGCAGGTGAGGAACAGGCCTTCGCCGTCCTTCCACTCATTGGTCTGCCGGTCGAAGATGCGGGGAGTGGACGCGACACGGAACTTCGCGACCGCCGCACCGGACGGGGTGAAGCGCAGCTCGGGGTCGTCGACGAGATTGCCGACGACCGTGATGACGGTCTCGCCTGCCATGGGTGAACCTCTCGGCGGGGATTGCTTCTGGCTGCTTGCTGCTACTCGGACCCGAAAACCGCTGAGCTAGATGCTCAGTGGATCTCGGGACGGAGGACCTTGGTCCGGAGGACCGACTCGTTCAGGTTCATCTGGCGGTCGAGCTCCTTGACGACCGCAGGCTCGGCCTGCAGGTCGATGACCGAGTAGATGCCCTCGGGCTTCTTCTTGATCTCGTAGGCGAGCCGACGACGGCCCCAGGTGTCGACCTTCTCCACCTTTCCATCGCCCTCACGGACGACGGAGAGGAAGTTCTCGATCAGCGGGGAGACTGCTCGCTCCTCGAGATCGGGGTCGAGGATGACCATCACCTCGTAGTGACGCATGTGGAACCCACCTCCTTTGGACTCAGCGGCCACGGTCGTTCCGTGGCAGGAGGGTCGTGATGCGTGTTGCAACGGCGTTACCGAGGAGAACACCCAGCACTGACAACCAGCTCCCGAACGATCCCGGATACGGGGGTTCGGGGGAGGCTCGCCGTGCTGGCCTGGGCAGACACCGGTGCAGACCGTACAGACTACCCGTAGACCGGCTTCCGGTTGAAATCAGGAGCTCAGAGGGCACAATCGAGACAGATGCGGTGTGAGAGGCGCTACACCCGCCGTAGTGCGGGGCGGTGGATCCACCGCCCGTCCGTCCGGCCAGGAGGTACTCCATGGCACAGACCATCCGACCCGCCGGCTCCCGGTCCCCGACCGGCCGCCGCGCCACCGGTTCCCTCTTCGCGACGGACGGCAGGCCGCACCCCGTCCAGGACGTCCTGATGGTGGTGACCGGGGTACTGGGCATCCTCGCGTTCGTCACGGCGATGTTCCACCATCTGCACCTGATCAGCTCCTGGGCGGGGCTCATCGGGATCCTGACCGGCGCCTACGGCCAGTACATCTCGAAGACCACCTGGGAGCGGTTCGGCCTGATCATGGGCCTCGGCGCCTCCGCGGTCGGCTTCTACCTCGGCATGGCCCACGGCGGCCTCTTCGGCGGCGTGATCACCTGACCGGAGCATCGGCCGGAGCACCGGCCGGAGAACGGGCCGACGCGGGTGCCCAGGCGCCCGCGT
This sequence comes from Streptomyces sp. NBC_01116, assembly GCF_041435495.1. Lineage (NCBI taxonomy): Bacteria > Bacillati > Actinomycetota > Actinomycetes > Kitasatosporales > Streptomycetaceae > Streptomyces > Streptomyces sp. NBC_01116. Next base: position 4,297,960 of record NZ_CP108644.1, on the reverse strand, counting down.
CGGCCCGCCGTGCGTTCCGGGCCCCCGGGGCCAGGCCGGGCCCCCCTCGGTCACAGTAGGCTTCGGCGCGAGAGCCGGAGCCCCTGACCGATGGGGACACACCTGCCGAGGAGCGCCCCGCATGAGCCTGACCCTGAGGACCATCAGCCGAGAGCAGCATCTGGCGTACATCCAGAGCCTGCCCTCGGCCAGTCACTGCCAGGTCCCGGCGTGGGCTGACGTGAAGACCGAATGGCGCTCGGAGAACCTGGGCTGGTTCGACAAGAACGGCGAGATCGTCGGCGCCGGCCTCGTCCTGTACCGCCAGCTGCCCAAGATCAAGCGCTACCTGGCGTACCTCCCCGAGGGCCCGGTCATCAACTGGCACGCACCGAATCTGGACGACTGGCTCCGGCCGATGCTCACGCACCTCAAGCAGCAGGGCGCCTTCTCCGTGAAGATGGGCCCGCCGGTGGTCATCCGCCGCTGGGACTCGGCCGCCATCAAGTCCGGCATCCAGGACCCGGACGTGAAGCGCCTGCGCGACGTCGAGGCCACGCACATCGAGCCGCGCGCCTTCGAGGTCGCGGACCGGCTGCGCAAGATGGGCTGGCAGCAGGCCGAGGACGGCGGCGCCGGATTCGGTGACGTCCAGCCCCGCTACGTCTTCCAGGTGCCGCTGGCCAACCGCTCGCTCGAGGACGTCCTCAAGGGCTTCAACCAGCTGTGGCGCCGCAACATCAAGAAGGCCGACAAGGCCGGCGTCGAGGTCGTCCAGGGCGGCTACGAGGACCTGGCCGAGTGGCAGCGGCTCTACGAGATCACCGCCGAACGCGACCGCTTCCGGCCGCGCCCGCTCTCGTACTTCCAGCGCATGTGGACCGTCCTCAACTCCGAGGACCCCAACCGGATGCGTCTCTACTTCGCCCGCCACAACGGCGTGAACCTCTCCGCGGCCACGATGCTCGTCGTCGGCGGACACGTCTGGTACTCCTACGGCGCCTCCGACAACATCGGACGCGAGGTCCGGCCGTCGAACGCGATGCAGTGGCGCATGCTGCGCGACAGCTACGCGATGGGCGCGACCGTCTACGACCTGCGCGGGATCAGCGACTCGCTCGACGAGACCGACCATCTCTTCGGCCTGATCCAGTTCAAGGTCGGCACCGGCGGCGAGGCCGTCGAGTACGTCGGCGAGTGGGACTTCCCGCTCAACAAGCTGCTCCACAAGGCGCTCGACATGTATATGTCCCGCCGCTGATCCGCTTCACCGCACATCCGCGCACCACCCCGTTCGTTCCTGATTCACCGCAGCCACCAGAAAGGTTCCGGGCCGGCCATGGCGCTCTCCCTCTACGTCGACACCGCGCGCTGGCGGGCGCACCAGAAGTCCGTGATCGACCAGTTCCCCGGTCTCGTACCCGTCTGCAAGGGCAACGGCTACGGCTTTGGCCACGAGCGCCTCGCCGACGAGACGATCCGCTTCGGATCCGACACCCTCGCCGTCGGGACGACCTACGAGGCGGCCCGGATCAAGGACTGGTTCAGCGGCGACCTGCTGGTCCTGACCCCGTTCCGGCGCGGTGAGGAGCCCGTACCGCTCCCGGACCGCGTCATCCGGTCCGTCTCCTCCGTCGACGGGGTGCACGCGCTGGTGGGCGCCCGCGTCGTCATCGAGTGCATGAGCTCCATGAAGCGCCACGGCGTCAAGGAGGAGGAGCTCGGGCAGCTGCACGCGGCGATCGAGGACGTACGGCTCGAAGGCTTCGCCCTGCACCTGCCACTGGACCGCACCGACGGCTCCGACGCCGTCGAGGAGGTCATCGGCTGGATGGACCGGCTGCGCGCGGCCCGGCTGCCGCTGCACACCATGTTCGTCAGCCATCTGCGCGCCGAGGAGCTGGCCCGGCTCCAGCAGCAGTTCCCGCAGACCCGCTTCCGTGCCCGTATCGGCACCCGGCTCTGGCTCGGCGACCACGAGGCCACCGAGTACCGGGGGGCCGTCCTGGACGTCACCCCCGTGGTCAAGGGCGACCGGTTCGGCTACCGCCAGCAGAAGGCCGCCTCCGACGGCTGGCTGGTCGTCGTGGCCGGCGGTACGTCCCACGGGGTCGGCCTGGAGGCGCCCAAGGCGCTGCACGGCGTGATGCCGCGGGCCAAGGGCGTCGCCCGCGCGGGCCTGGCCACGGTCAACCGCAACCTGTCGCCGTTCGTCTGGGCGGGCAAGCAGCGGTGGTTCGCCGAACCGCCGCACATGCAGGTGTCGATCCTGTTCGTGCCCTCGGACGCCCAGGAGCCGCGGGTCGGCGACGAGCTGGTCGCCCACCTGCGCCACACCACCACGCAGTACGACCGGCTCGTCGACCGCTGAGCCGCCCCGGCGCGGCCGTGAACGGCCGCGCCGGGCCCCGGGTCAGCCGTCCCGGGTGGGCGTCCCCGTGGGCGTCCCGCCCCACTCGACCCGAGGCCCTGTGACCGTCAGGGCCTGATGCCCCGACGGCCGGGCCTCGGGCCCCAGCACGAACGCGTCCGGAGCCCCGTCGAGAACACCGCCCGACGGGTCGTCCGACCCGTCCCCGCGCACCGGGTCCTTCTCCGGCTGGAGGATGTCCCGGACGATCAGCGCGCACAGGTACAGCGTGCCCAGCAGGTGCAGGGCGATCGCGACCTGGTAGCCCTCCTGCGGCAGCCCCTGGTGCTTGTCGCCGCCGCTGGTGTACGCGAGGTAGGACCAGATCCCGAGGAAGTACATGACCTCGCAGGCCTGCCAGATGAGGAAGTCGCGCCAGGCCGGCCGGGCCAGGACCGCCAGCGGAATCAGCCAGAGCACGTACTGCGGTGAGTAGACCTTGTTCGTCAGGACGAACGCGGCCACCACCAGGAACGCCAGCTGGGCGAAGCGCGGCCGGCGGGCCGCGGAGAGCGCCAGGCCCGCGATGCCCGCGCAGAACACGACCATCAGGACGACCGATGCGGTGTTGACCGTCTCCACGTCGATGGGCTTGCCGGTGCGCTGGGTGATGATCAGCCAGAACGAACCGAAGTCGATGGGCCGCTCCTGGCTGAAGGTGTAGAACTTCCGCCACCCCTCGGGGGCGAAGACCATCACCGGCAGGTTCACCACGAGCCAGGCCGCCCCCGCGCCCAGCAGGGCCGTCCCGAACTCGCGGATCCTGCCCGCCCGCCAGCAGAGCACCAGGAGCGGGCCGAGCAGCAGAGCGGGATAGAGCTTGGCGGCCGTCGCCAGGCCGATGAGGACGCCGAACGCGAGCACCCGGCCCCGGGACCACATGAGCATCGCCGCGGCCGTCAGGGCGACGGCCAGCAGGTCCCAGTTGATCGTCGCCGTGAGGACGAACGCGGGGGCCAGCGCGACCAGGAGGCCGTCCCAGGGGCGGCGGCGGTGCGTGCGGACGGTGCACACGGCGATGACCACCGCGCAGATCATCAGCATGCCCGCGTTGACCATCCAGTACATCTGCTCGCGCTGCTGGATGGGATCGCTGTCGGGCGTCAGCGTCAGCCAGGCCGCCACCTGCATGAACACCCCGGTCAGCACGGGGTACTCCAGGTACTGCATGTCGCCGCTCAGCCGGTCGAAGTACGGCACGAGGCCGTCGGCGAAGCCGCGCCCCATGAAGAGGTGCGGAATGTCGGAGTAACAGGCGTGGGTGTACTGCGAGGTGGCCCCGCGGAACCAGGCCCATTCGTAGCAGGGGATCTTCTGCACCATGCCGAGGGCGAACATCCCGATCATGACCAGCGCGACGACGCGCACGGGCGTGAGCGGGCCGTCGCCGAGCCGAGCCCAGCGTCCCACCCGGCCGCCGAACAGCTCGCTGCCGGCCGCCGCGACCTCGTCCTGATCGGTGGGCCGCACGACGGGCCGCTCCTGGTGCACGCTCGTGTCTTCTGCGCTGGGGCTTGGCATGCCGCACATCCTGCCGTACGGGGCTGTGCCCGGGGCAAGGACCGCCCGGGGGACACGGGCACGGATCCGGGCTGCCGCGGGCCGCCGCCGGAAACGCGGCGAGGGCCGCCGTACCGGGTGGGTACGGCGGCCCTCGCCGCTGTGCCGATCGGGCCCGTGAGGGCCCGGCCGGGGCGTCCTGCTATCCGGAGTTGCCCCAGATCGAACCGGTTCCGCCCGGGTTGCCGCTGGCTCCCTCGGCTCCGCCGTTGTCGGCGCCACCGTCGGCTCCGCCGTTGTCGGCGCCACCGTCGGCTCCACCGTTGTCGGCGCCACCGTCGGCTCCGCCGTTGTCGGCGCCACCGTCGGCTCCGCCGTTCGCCCCGCCGTTGGCCTCCTGGCAGTTCGGGTCGAAGATGCCGCAGGTCTTGGTCGGCGTCGGCGTCGGCGGAGTCGGAGTGGTCTGCGTCGGCGTCGGCGTCGGCTTCGTCTCCTCCTCGGAGGGTGTCGGCGACGGGGTGGGACTGGGCGTCGGGCTGGGGCTGACCGCGCCACCGCCCCACACGACGTCGCCCAGGTCCTTCGGCTCCGGGAAGGAGATGGCCTTCTTGCCCTTCATCGCACTGGTCATGTAGTCGTGCCAGATGGAGGCCGGGAACGAGTTTCCGTGGATCTTCTCCTCACCCCCGGTGCCGAACATCTTCAGGAACTCGCGCTTCTGGTTCGTCTCGTCGTCGTCGTACCGGAACATGCTGATGGCGGTCGAGATCTGCGGGGTGTACCCGACGAACCAGGCGGACCGGTTGCCGTCCGTCGTACCGGTCTTGCCCGCGGCTTCACGGCCCTCAAGGCGGGCGGGCTCACCCGTTCCGTTCTCCACGACGTTCTTCAGCACGTCCGTCACGTTGTCGGCGATGACCGGGCTGAAGGCGCGCTTCGGCTTCTTCTCGTGCTTGAAGACGGTCACGCCCCCTTCCTTGACCTCGGTGACCGAATACGTGTCGTTCTGCTGGCCACTCGTGGCGAAGGTGGCGTAGGAGCCGGCCATGCGGATGGCGCTGGGCGAGGAGGTGCCGATGGAGAACGAGGGAACGGTGGAGTTCGCCATGAAGGTGTCGTCCTTCAGACCGGAGGCGACGGCGACGTCCTTGACCTTGTCCGTGCCGACGTCCATGCCGAGCTGTACGAACGGGGAGTTGGCCGACTTCTCCATGGCCGTCCGCAGGTCGATCTCGCCATAGTCATAGTTGCCGTCGTTGGTCTGGCGCCATTCCTTGTCGTCCTCGTTCAACCAGATCTTGCCGGTGTAGTCCCTGATCCGCAGGCCGTCATCGCCGTTGTAGATGCTCTCGGGCGAGATCTGGGTGCGCTCGGTGTTGCTCTGCTCCGGCCCGCCGGACGGGTCGCGCACGCCGTACTGCATGGCGGCGGCCAGCACGAACGGCTTCCACGTCGAACCGACCTGGGCGCCGGTGGCGTCGGCGTTGTTCGTGTAGTGCGTGGTGGCGTCCTGGCCGCCGTACGTGGCGATGATCGCGCCGGTCCTCGCGTCCACGGACGCACCGCCGAACTCGACGTGCGTGTCCGTCTTGGGGCGGTCCTTGGGCCGGATCTTGGCGTCATAGACCTTCTTCACCGCTGCCTGGAGCTCCTCCACCCTCTTCCTCTGGAAGGTGGTGTGGATCTCGAAGCCGCCCAGTTCGAGCTTCTTGGCGTCGATGTCGCGATCGTTGTTGGCGAGGAAGTACTTCTTGGCGAGCTCCACCAGGTAGCCGGTCTGACCGCCCAGCTTGGCGTCCTGCCTCTTCGGCCGCGGCATGGGGAACTTCGTGTACTTGGCGCGCTCCTCCGCCGTCATGCGCCCGTCCTTGACCTGCTCGTCAAGGATCCACTTCCAACGCTCCTTGGCCCGCTTGGTGTTCTTCTCCGCGGTTGCGTTGTTCTTGTCGATGTCGGGGGCGCCTGCGGGGTCGTAGTAGCTCGCGCCCTTGAGCAGGGTGGCCAGGAAGGCGCACTCGCTCGCGTCCAGTTCGTCGGCGTCCTTGTTGTAGTAGGTGCGGGCCGCCGCCTGCAGCCCCGAAGCCCCACGTCCGTAGTACGAGACGTTGAGGTAGCCGGCCATCACGTCTTCCTTCGACACGTCGCCGGCGACCTTGAGCGTGATGAAGAGCTCCTGGAACTTCCGCTTGAGCGTCTGGTCCTGGGTGAGCATGGAGTTCTTCACGTACTGCTGGGTGATGGTCGAGCCGCCCTGGGTCTCACCGCCCGTGGCCATGTTCAACAGCGCACGGCCGATGCCCACCGGGTCGATGCCCTTGTCCGTGTCGAAGCTCTTGTTCTCGGCCGAGATGACGGCGTTGCGCATCTCCTCCGGGATCTGCTCGTACTTGAGCTCCTGGCGGTTGACCTCACCGCCGGTCGCCACCATCTGCGTGCCGTCGGCCCAGTAGTAGACGTTGTTCTGCGCCTTGGCCGTCTCGTTGGGCTTCGGTGGGACCACCAACGCATAGGCGATGCCGCCGATGCCCATCAGCACGCCGAGGAACCCCAGGCAGAGCCCCGACATCAGCTTCCACGAGGGCACCCAGCGGCGGAACCCGTACCTGTCGTGGCGCGGGTAGTCGATGAAGCGCTTCTTGCCGGGGTCACCGTGGTCGCGCCCCCGGCCCCCCGGGCCGTCGGAGCCGCCACCACCACCGCGGCGTCGGCCACCGCCGCCCGCGCCGTGGCCCCCGCCGTCGGCGCCCCGGCGTCGGCCGCCTCGCTGGGCCGCGCGGCGGGCCTCAGCACGGCTGCCGTACGGGCGATCATCGCCGTGCGACTCGGACGGCGATTCGGAAGGTGATGCCTGCGTGGCTCTGCGTGACGGGACTGCTCGGCGTCCGGTCGACTGCTGGGCGGCTCGTCTGGCCGCGGCACGCCCGCCGCCTTGTGGCTGAGGCGTTTTGCGACGGTGCTCGCTCATGGAACGACTACTCCTCGGGCAGGCGAGAGCGCCTGGAAGCGGCAGTTGAGATCCGGTCCCCCCGAATTACGGACAAGCCACTGCGGAGGACTCATCCGCAGTACATCCGGCAGTCCGCGATGACTGACGCGCGAAAGCGCCTCGCGGTTCCCGGTGGTCTGCATGCCGCACAGACTACGCACGGTCAAAACCCGCCTAGGGCCGAACTTCACCCCAAACAACGCAAGTCGAACCCTGGGAATTACTGATGTGACGCCGTTCACGAAGGTCACCCTTGTCGAACCGCTCGGAGCGATCTATCGTGCTGATGTATCGAGTCGATACATCAGCACGGCATAAGTACACCCGCTGGTCCGGGTTGACCGTGCCGACGGAAGCAGCGGAAGAAGGAGGAGGCACCGGTGAGCAGACGCTCCGGCATCCTCGAGTTCGCTGTTCTCGGCCTGCTCCGCGAATCGCCGATGCACGGCTATGAGCTGCGCAAACGCCTCAACACCTCGCTGGGAATCTTCCGTGCGTTCAGCTACGGAACGCTCTATCCCTGCCTCAAGACGCTGGTGGCCAGCGGCTGGTTGATCGAGGAGCCCGCCGGTGATCCGGCGGACGCCGCGCCGGCCGCCGGACGCTCGGCCGCTTCCTCGTCCTCGCTGACGGGGCGCCGGGCGAAGATCGTCTACCGCTTGACGGCAGAAGGTAAGGAGCACTTCGAGGAGCTGCTCTCGCACACCGGTCCGGACGCCTGGGAGGACGAGCACTTCGCAGCACGCTTCGCCTTCTTCGGCCAGACCGAACGCGAAGTGCGGATGCGGGTGCTCGAAGGCCGGCGCAGTCGGCTGGAGGAGCGCCTGGAGAAGATGCGCGCCTCTCTCGCCCGCACCCGTGAACGACTCGACGACTACACACTTGAGCTGCAGCGGCACGGCATGGAGTCCGTGGAGCGCGAAGTGCGCTGGCTGAACGAGCTCATCGAGAGCGAGCGGTCGGGACGGGATCGGCGACGATCCTCGCCCGAGGGCTCTGCTCAGCAGGACACACCTGGAGAGACGGGCGGCCTGCCCCGGCACCGGGACAACACCCGGCCGGATCCGTCCGACGACACCGCCAAGTGAAGTCATCGCACTCCGCGGCGACTTCATCGGAAACACCGATTACACAGGGAGCAACCGGAATGGGTTCGGTTCGCGTAGCCATCGTAGGCGTGGGCAACTGCGCCGCCTCGCTGGTGCAGGGCGTCGAGTACTACAAGGACGCCGATCCGGCCGGCAAGGTGCCCGGCCTGATGCACGTCCAGTTCGGCGAGTACCACGTCAGCGACGTCGAGTTCGTCGCCGCCTTCGACGTCGACGCGAAGAAGGTCGGCCTCGACCTCGCGGACGCCATCGGAGCCAGCGAGAACAACACCATCAAGATCGCGGACGTGCCGAACACGGGCGTGACCGTCCAGCGCGGCCACACCCACGACGGCCTGGGCAAGTACTACCGCGAGACGATCGAGGAGTCCGCGGACGCCCCGGTCGACGTCGTCCAGATCCTCAAGGACAAGCAGGTCGACGTTCTCGTCTGCTACCTCCCCGTCGGTTCCGAGGTCGCTGCGAAGTTCTACGCGCAGTGCGCCATCGACGCCAAGGTCGCGTTCGTCAACGCTCTCCCGGTCTTCATCGCCGGCACCAAGGAGTGGGCGGACAAGTTCACCGAGGCCGGTGTCCCGATCGTCGGCGACGACATCAAGTCCCAGGTGGGCGCCACCATCACGCACCGCGTGATGGCGAAGCTCTTCGAGGACCGCGGTGTCATCCTGGACCGCACGATGCAGCTGAACGTCGGCGGCAACATGGACTTCAAGAACATGCTCGAGCGTGAGCGCCTGGAGTCCAAGAAGATCTCCAAGACGCAGGCCGTCACTTCGCAGATCCGTGACCGTGAGCTGGGTGCGGACAACGTCCACATCGGCCCCTCGGACTACGTGGCCTGGCTGGACGACCGCAAGTGGGCATACGTGCGCCTCGAGGGCCGCGCGTTCGGCGACGTTCCGCTGAACCTGGAGTACAAGCTCGAGGTGTGGGACTCCCCGAACTCGGCCGGTGTCATCATCGACGCCGTCCGCGCGGCGAAGATCGCCAAGGACCGCGGCATCGGTGGCCCGATCCTGTCGGCTTCGAGCTACTTCATGAAGAGCCCGCCGGTGCAGTACTTCGACGACGAGGCCCGCGAGAACGTCGAGAAGTTCATCAACGGCGACACCGAGAGCTGAACCGGCCTTCTCGGCCGACGTTCTCACCCGAGCGCTGAGCGGAGACGCTCACCTCATTCCTGCCGCACGTCGGGGGTCCCGGGCAATCCGCCCGCGGACCCCCGACGTGTGTGACGCTTACTGCCATGTCTGTCGCGCGTGATCTGCGCACCCTGCTGCGCCTGCGGAACTTCCGCCGCCTGCTGACCGTGCGGCTGCTGTCCCAGTCCGCCGACGGCGTCTACCAGGTCGCCCTCGCCGCGTACGTCGTCTTCTCCCCCGAGAAGCAGACGTCGGCCGCCGCCATCGCTTCCGCGATGGCGGTGCTCCTCCTGCCCTACTCCCTGATCGGGCCCTTCGCCGGGGTTCTGCTGGACCGCTGGCCCCGACGGCAGGTCTTCCTCTACGGGAACCTCCTGCGGGCCGCCCTGGCCTGCTCCACGGCCCTGCTGATTCTCGCCTCGGTGCCCGACTGGCTCTTCTACGCCTCGGCCCTCTGCGTCACCGCTGTCAACCGTTTCGTGCTGGCCGGTCTCTCCGCCGCCCTGCCCCGGGTGGTCGACGCCGATCGCCTCGTCGTCGCGAACTCCCTGTCCCCCACCGCCGGCACCCTGGCGGCCACCGCGGGAGGCGGCCTCGCCTTCGTCGTACGGCTGGTCGCCGACGATTCCGAAGCGGCCGTCGTGCTGCTCGGGTCGATGCTCTACCTGCTCTCCGCGCTGGCGTCCCTGAGCCTGCCCCGCACTCTGCTGGGGCCGGACGACGACGGGAGCCCTCTGAGGCTGCGGGCCGCTCTGGCCGTCACCACGCGCGGGCTCGTCGCCGGGCTGCGCCATCTGGCGCAGCGGAGGCACGCGGCCTGGGCGCTGGCCGCGATGACCGTGATCCGCTTCTGTTACGGCGCGCTCACGGTGCTGCTGCTCATGCTGTGCCGCTACGCGTGGTCCGACACCGAGTCGGACGGTCTGGCCCTTCTCGGCCTGGCGGTCGGGGCGTCCGGTGCGGGGTTCTTCGTCGCCGCCGTCCTCACCCCGTGGGCAGTGGGGCGGCTCGGCCGGTACGGATGGATCGTGGGCTGCGCCGGGGCGGCGGCGGTCCTGGTCCCCGCCCTGGGCCTCTCCTTCGCGCCCGCTCCGATGCTGATCGCCGCGTTCGTGCTCGGCCTCGTGACCCAGGGGTCGAAGATCGCGACCGACACGGTCGTACAGACCTCGGTCGACGATTCGTTCCGCGGCCGGGTCTTCTCGCTCTACGACGTGCTCTTCAACGTCGCGTTCGTCAGCGCCGCAGGGGTGGCGGCCCTGATGCTCCCGCCGGACGGCAGATCGGTCGCCGTCGTGGCGGTCGTGTCGGTGCTGTACGCGGTGGTCGCGGTGACGATGTACCGCCGACGACGCACCGACGCCTGCCGGTAACCGGACATGGGACGTGCCGAGGGGCGTTGTTTCACGTGAAACAACGCCCCTCGGCACGTCCAGCGGCTGACGTTTCACGTGAAACATCGCCCCACCTGGCTCAGTCCTGCCGCGCCCACCACTCCTTGAGCGCCGCCACGGCCGCGTCCCGCTCCATGGGCCCGTGCTCCAGGCGCAGCTCCAGCAGGAAGCCGTACGCCTTGCCGATCACCGGCCCGGGGCCGACATCGAGGATCCGCATGATCTCGTTGCCGTCCAGATCGGGGCGGATCGAGTCGAGCTCCTCCTGCTCCTGCAGCAGGGCGATGCGCTCCTCCAGCCCGTCGTAGGTACGGGAGAGCGCGTTCGCCTTGCGCTTGTTCCGAGTCGTGCAGTCCGACCGGGTCAGCTTGTGGAGGCGTTCGAGCAGCGGGCCGGCGTCGCGCACATACCGGCGCACCGCGGAGTCGGTCCACTCACCGTCGCCGTATCCGTGGAAGCGCAGGTGCAGCTCCACCAGTTTGGACACGTCCTTGACCAGCTCGTTGGAGTACTTGAGCTCGGTCATGCGCTTCTTCGTCATCTTCGCGCCCACCACCTCGTGGTGGTGGAAGGAGACTCTGCCGTCCTTCTCGAAGCGACGGGTCCTCGGCTTACCGATGTCGTGGAGCAGCGCGGCCAGACGCAGCACGAGGTCGGGCCCGTCCTCCTCCAGACCGATGGCCTGCTCCAGGACGGTCAACGAGTGCTCGTAGACGTCCTTGTGACGGTGATGCTCGTCACTCTCCAGACGCAGCGCGGGAAGCTCGGGCAGCACCTGCTCGGCCAGTCCGGTGTCGACCAGGAGCCCCAGGCCCTTGCGCGGGTGCTGGGAGAGCAGCAGCTTGTTGAGCTCGTCGCGGACCCGCTCGGCGGAGACGATGCCGATCCGCGGGGCCATCTCCGTCATGGCGGTGACCACGTCGGGGGCGACCTCGAAATCGAGCTGCGCGGCGAAGCGGGCCGCGCGCAGCATGCGCAGCGGGTCGTCGGAGAAGGACGCCTCGGGCGTGCCCGGAGTGCGCAGCACCCGCTCGGCGAGGTCCTTGAGGCCTCCGTGGGGATCGACGAACTCCTTCTGCGGCAGAGCCACGGCCATCGCGTTGACCGTGAAGTCGCGGCGCACGAGGTCGTCCTCGATGGAGTCGCCGTAGGAGACCTCCGGCTTGCGCGAGGTCCGGTCGTAGGCCTCGGACCGGTAGGTCGTGACCTCGATCTGGTAGCCGTCCTTCTGGGAGCCGACGGTGCCGAAGGCGATCCCGACCTCCCACACCGAGTCGGCCCAGGGTCGGACGATCTTGAGCACGTCCTCGGGGCGGGCATCGGTGGTGAAGTCCAGGTCGTTCCCGAGCCTGCCCAGCAGTGCGTCGCGGACCGATCCGCCGACCAGCGCCAGGCCGAATCCGGCCTCCTGGAATCGACGGGCGAGGTCGTCGGCGACCGGGGACACCCGCAGCAGCTCACTCACCGCGCGGTGCTGCACCTGGCTCAGTGCACTGGGGTTCTCTTCGTTGGCGTTCGGCACAACAGAAAAGGGTACGTGCACGGACCGGCCGCGGCGTCATCGTTTACGGGGACCCTGCGGGATGCCCGCGATCATGTGCGATGGACCCCAGCACTTCGGCCCGCCGCACCTCGTTACCATGCGTGGACGCAGGACCGAACGATCGACAGCATCTGATGACGACGAGGGACGGGTAGACGCGTGGCCGAGGCGGCAGACTTCCAGGGGACTCGTCCCTCTCCTGCCCGCCGGTGGCTCCGGCGCACGGCCTCGGCGGTGCTCGGAGCGCCGCTGCTGGCCGGTCTCCTGGCCGTTCCGGCCGCCGGTGCCGCCCCGGCCGTCGAACCCGCCAAGGCCCCCACCGGTTCCCGTACGGTCGATGTGTCCCTCAACACGCTCTCCCCGAGCGTTCCCGCGGAGGACGACACCCTGACCGTCTCCGGAACGCTCACCAACAAGGGCAAGGAGACGATCAGCAGCGCCGAGGTCGATCTCCGGGTCGGTCCCCGGCTCTCCGGCCGCGGAGAGGTCGACGACGCCGCGAAGCGCTCCGCATACCTTCCCGGCGTCGACCCGGCCACCGCCGGGGACAAGTACACGGTGAAGTTCCCCAAGCTCGCCAGGGGGATCAGCCAGGACTTCACGCTCACCATGCCCGTCGACAAGCTCGGCCTGGACGACCCGGGCGTCTACCAGCTCGGCGTCTCGGTCTCCGGCCGCACCACGACCACCCCCTACGAGCAGGTGCTGGGCATCGAACGCTCGTACCTGCCCTGGCAGCCCGAGACGAGCGACAGCAGGACGAAGCTCACCTTCCTCTGGCCGCTGATCGCATCCCCGCACGTCACGGCGGAGACCCGCTCGGACGAACAGCAGACCCCCGTGTTCACCGACGACGACCTGGCCGAGGAGCTGGCGCCCGGCGGCCGGCTGGAGCAGCTGGTGTCCCTGGGCAGTCGGCTCCCCGTGACCTGGGTCGTCGACCCGGACCTCCTGGCGAGCGTCGCCGCGATGGCCGGGAAGTACGAGGTCGAGTCGGGTGACACGACCGTCCCGGGCAAGAACCAGGCTGTCGCCAAGCAGTGGCTCACCGCGCTGGAGAAGGTGGTGGAGGACGGCAAGGTGGTCGCGCTGCCCTTCGCCGACCCCGATCTGGCCTCCATCGCACACCGCGGCAAGAACGTCTCCGGAACGCTCAGCCATCTACAGAACGCCTCCGCCGTGGCCGCGACCACGGTGGAGACCATCCTCCATGTGAAGCCGTCCACCGACTTCGCCTGGCCCGTGAACGGCGCCGTGGACTCCTCCATCGTCGATGTGGCGACCTCGGCGGGAGCCCACAACGTGATCGCCCGCAGCGACAGTTTCCGGGAGACCACGGAGCTTCCCTACACTCCGACCGCGTCGCGGCCGATCGGCGGAGGCACCACTGCGGTCGTCGCGGACGCCCGGCTGTCGACCTTGTTCGACGGCGACATGTCGAGGGCGGGCGCCTCCACCCGCGCGGTCCAGAGGTTCCTCGCCCAGACTCTCGCGCTGACCGAGCAGACGCCGGACAACGAGCGCAGCATCGTCGTGACCCCGCCGCGGATGCCCACCGCCGCACAGGCCCAGACGATGGCCCGCGCGCTGGAGGGCCTGGCGGGCAACCGCTGGACGCAGCCCCTCGACCTCGTCGCCGCCGCCGAGGTGAAGCCCGACCCGAGGGCCACCACCAAGGTTCCCCGGGCCTCCGCGTACCCGAAGAAGCTCCGAGCCCAGGAACTGCCCACGCAGGCGTTCCAGGACATCCGCACCACCCAGGGCTCGCTGGACAGCTTCGAGACGATCCTGACGCAGCCCGAGCGCGTGGTGACCCCCTTCGGCAACGCCGTCAACCGCTCGATGTCGACGTCCTGGCGCGGCCGGTCCCTGGAAGCGCAGCAGTACCGGGACTCGGTCCGCGACTATCTGCAGAGCCTCACCTCCGAGGTGCAGCTCATCGAGAAGTCCGACGTCACCCTCTCCGGGCGCAGCGCGACGATCCCGGTCACCGTGCAGAACAAGCTGGTGCAGGGCGTGGACCGGCTGGTTCTCCAACTGTCCTCGGACAACATCCGGCTCAAGTTCAACGACGACGGGAGCATGGCCGAACTGCCGGTCAGGATCGCGGGCGGCCACAGCCAGTCGGTGAAGTTCGACACGGCGACCAGCGCCAACGGCCGCGCCCAGGTGACCGCCCGGCTCTACACGGAGGACGGCACCCAGTACGGCGAGGAGATGACCTTCACCGTGAAGGTCTCCGAGGTGACGCCCACCGTGCTGCTCGTCATCGCCGGCGGCCTGCTCCTCCTGGTACTGGCGGGCATCAGGATGTACAGCCACCGCAAGCGCGCCGTGGCAGGCGACACGGCGAACGGCAACGGCGACGGACCCGAGCAGCCGAGTGACCCGACTCCGGACACCGGTCCGGAAAGCGGGGCCCCGTCGGGAACGGGTGAGAAAGTGGACCGTTGAGCGATGTCTGTCGTGGCCGGTCGGCCGGGGACGATGAGGTAGGGGTTTCGATGAACGCGCCGTACGACGGTGACCGCGGGCAGGGCGCGGGCGGAGCAGCGTCTCCGGGCGGGCCTCCGGTTCCTCCTGACGCGGGCCGGGACGGCTCCGTGCCGCCGGACCCGTACCTCCAGCACGCCTACGAGGACGACCCGTACCGGGCGCAGGACCTGGCCGCCCAGGATCCGGTGGGCGAGGCGCTCTACGACCGCGCCGCGCACCCGCCGCCGCCCCCAGGCACCTACCAGGAGCCGGGGCCGCTCTACCAGCAGCCGCCCGCCGCTCCGTACGCCCCCGACCCGCGCGTCTGGGCCCAGACTCCGCCCCCCGAGCCGGCGGGGCCCTCGCGGCACCTGCCGTACGGGGACCGCCCGGCGACCACGCAGTTCGTCGGCGTCGACGCGCTCGTCACCCAGGCGTCGGACGACCGGCAGGAGCCGGACGCCTTCGCCCACCTCTTCCGGGACCAGGAGGGATCGGGGAAGCCCCCGGTACCGCCCCAGCCCGAACCGGCTCCCGCGGCCGCGCCCGCCAAGGGCGGCGGCGGCAAGGTCTCCGGGCTCCTCAAGTCCAGCGCGGTCATGGCCGCCGGCACGCTCGTCTCCCGGCTCACGGGGTTCGTGCGCTCCCTGGTGATCACCGCCGCGCTCGGCGCCGCACTGCTCGGCGACAGCTTCACCATCGCGTACACGCTGCCGACGATGATCTACATCCTCACCGTCGGCGGCGGCCTGAACTCGGTCTTCGTCCCGCAGCTCGTCCGTGCCATGAAGGACGACGCGGACGGTGGCGAGGCCTTCGCCAACCGGCTCCTGACCCTGGTGATGGTCGCGCTCGGCGCGATCGTCGCCATCGCGGTGTTCGCCGCGCCGACGCTGATCCACATGCTGTCCCCCACGATCGCGAACAACGTCGCCGCGAACAGCGTCGCCGTCACCTTCGCCCGCTACTGCCTGCCGACCATCTTCTTCATGGGCGTGCACGTGGTGATGGGTCAGATCCTGAACGCTCGTGGCAAGTTCGGCGCGATGATGTGGACCCCGGTCCTGAACAACATCGTCATGATCATCACGTTCGGGCTGTTCATCTGGGTCTACGGCACCTCCGCCGAGTCGCAGATGGGCGTCGACACCATCCCGCCGGAGGGCGTCCGACTGCTCGGCATCGGCACCCTGCTCGGCCTCGTCGTCCAGTCCCTGGCGATGATCCCCTACCTGCGTGAGACGGGCTTCCGCTTCCGCCCCCGGTTCGACTGGAAGGGCCACGGGCTCGGCAAGACCATCAAGCTGGCCAAGTGGACCGTGCTCTTCGTGCTCGCCAACCAGGCCGGTGTGCTGGTGGTCACCCAGCTGTCCACGGCGGCCGGCGCGGCTTCGGGCCACGACGGCACCGGATTCCTGGCGTACTCCAACGCCCAGCTGATCTGGGGCATGCCGCAGGCCATCATCACCGTCTCGGTCATGGCCGCGCTGCTGCCCCGCATCTCCCGGGCCGCCCATGACAACGACCCCGGTGCGGTCCGCGACGACATCTCGCAGGGGCTGCGCAACTCGGCCGTCGCCATCGTGCCGGTGGCCTTCGCCTTCCTCGCGCTCGGCCTGCCGATGGCCACCCTGCTGTACGCCTCCAGCGGCATCGAGGCCGCCCGCTCCATGGGCTTCATCCTCATGGCCTTCGCGCTCGGCCTGATCCCGTACTCCGTGCAGTACGTCGTCCTCCGCGGGTTCTACGCCTACGAGGACACCCGCACCCCCTTCTACAACACGGTCATCGTGGCCGCCGTCAACGCCGCCGCCTCCGCACTCTGCTACATCGTCCTGCCGGCCCGCTGGGCCGTCGTCGGCATGGCCTTCTCCTACGGTCTGGCCTACGCGGTCGGCGTCGGCGTCGCCTGGCGGCGGCTGCGCAACCGGCTGGGCGGCGACCTGGACGGCGCGCACATCGTGCGTACCTATGCCCGCCTCTGCATGGCAGCGGTGCCCGCCGCCATGGTCGGCGGCGCCGCCGGATTCGGGATCCTGGAACTCGTCGGCACCGGCGCTCTCGGCTCGCTGGCCGCGTTGATCTGCGGTGGCTTCCTCCTCCTGGGCATCTTCTTCGTCGCGGCGAAGAAGATGCGCATCGAAGAGGTCAACGGCCTGGTGGGCATGGTCCGTGGACGGCTCGGACGCTGAATGAGCGCTCGTCCGCACAACCATCGCCGCACTCCGCGTGTCGTGCATAGCGCCGGAGTGTGGGCACAATTGGCGTGACTGTGCAGAGCTGGCTGGCATCGCGCAACGGATGGGGAGGCAGGAACGACGGTGGCGGAACGTAGCACGGCTGCCGTCGACGTGGCTGACAACAGCGGCGACGAGCCGCTGACCGCCAAGGCGGACGAAGCCACGACCGACGGGACGGCGCAAGCCGAGGAGACCGAGGGCGCGAGCCCCAAGGACACCGAGAAGACGGACGGTGGGCGGAAGCGTTCCGAGGCCGTTCCGGCGTCGCCCGATCTGCACAGCGGTCACAAACTCGCCGGGCGCTACCGCCTGGAGGAGTGCGTCACCCGACTGGACGGGTTCAGCAGCTGGCGTGCTGTCGACGAGAAGCTCCGCCGGGCGGTGGGGGTGCACCTGCTGCCCGCGAACCACCCGCGAGCCCGCTCGGTGCTGGCCGCGGCCCGCTCCTCGGCCCTGCTCGGCGACCCCCGCTTCGTCCAGGTCCTGGACGCCGTCGAGGAGAACGACCTCGTCTACGTGGTCCACGAATGGCTGCCGGACGCCACCGAGCTCACCGCTCTGCTGGCCACCGGGCCGATGGAGGCGCACGACGCCTACCAGCTCGTCAGCCAGCTCTCCCAGGCGATGGCCGCCGCCCACCGCGAGGGCCTCTCCCATCTGCGCCTCACCCCCGGCGCGGTCCTGCGCAGCTCCACCGGGCAGTACCGCATCCGCGGCCTCGCCGTGAACGCCGCCCTGCGCGGCATCACCGCGGAGCGGCCCCTCCGGGCGGACACCGAGGCCATCGGCGCCCTCCTGTACGCCGCACTGACCCACCGCTGGCCGTACGGGGACGACGCCCATGGGCTCGTCGGGCTCCCCAAGGGCATGGGACTCATCGCCCCGGACCAGGTACGGGCCGGCGTCCACCGCGGCCTCTCCGAGCTCGCCATGCGGGCACTCGCCAACGACGGCGCCACCGCCTCCCGGCAGGAACCGCCCTGCACGACCCCGGACGAGCTGGCCAAGGCCGTCGCGGCCATGCCGCGCGTCCTTCCTCCGGAACCCACGTTCACCGCGCCGCCCGCGTACCAGCGCACGACCTATCAGCAGGGCACGTACGGCCGCCCGTCCTCCCATCCGTCCGCCGCCACCCAGCCCGTGATGCCCGTCCCCCCGGCCCCCCTGCAGAGCCGTGCCGGCCGCGCGCTCAAGTGGACGGTCTCGGCGCTCCTCATCGCCGCACTCGGCCTCGGCAGCTGGCAGCTGGCGGAGGCGTTGCTCGACCGCACCAAGGGTTCCGACGACACCGGCGTCACCGCACCGAACGAGGACGACAAGAACCAGGACGACAAGCCCGCCCCGTCCGCCGAACCCCTGGACATCGCGGGGGCCACGGAGTTCATGCCCGACGGCTCCGGCATCCAGGAGCAGGACGTACCGAACACCGTCGACGGCGATTCCGGAACCCACTGGATCACCCCGCGCTACCAGGGCTTCGCCAACTTCGGCAACCTCCCCCAGCGCAAGCAGGGCAGTGGAATCATCGTCGACCTCGGCAAGGTGCGGGACGTCTCCGGCATCGACGTGTCCATGTACCGGCAGGGGCAGACGACGGCCGTGCGCGCTGCTTCCCCGGGCACGTCCTTCCCGTCCACGACGGCCGACTTCGACCAGCAGATCGTCAAGCGGACGGTCGCGGGAAAGACGCTCAAGGAGAAGCTCGACGAGCCCGTCCGGACGCGTTACGTCCTGATCCACATCACGGAACTCCCCTCGGACGGCACGGGCGGCTACCGCGGCGGCATCACCGACATCTCCGTCCTCGGCTGACGCACGGGCCGGTGCGGGCCCCCCGTGCCGGCCCATGATCGCCGGTTCCGCTCGCCCGTTACTGTGGGGCGGACCGCCCGCACCACCGAGCGACCGCGGCGACAAGGGTTGCGGCCGTCACACCCGTGACGGCAGGCTTCTCCCCGTCGCACCGCTTCACCGGGGTGCGACCCGCATGTGACATCGGATCCGGTTCGGAGGGGGAGCACGGTGGATTCCGTTCCACCAGAGGCACCGAGCGACTCGGACCTGCTCGCCCAGCACGTGGCGGGCGACCCCGACGCCTTCGGTGAACTCGTACGCCGCCATCGCGACCGGCTCTGGGCCGTGGCGCTGCGCACCCTGGGGGACAGGGAGGAAGCGGCCGACGCGGTCCAGGACGCCCTCGTCAAAGCCTTCCGCGCAGCCCACACCTTCCGCGGCCAGTCCGCGGTCACCACCTGGCTGCACCGGATCACCGTCAATGCCTGCCTCGACCGGGTCCGCAAGGCCGCCTCCCGCAGGACGTCCCCCGTGGACGACGCCGAACGACTCGACCAGCTCCTGGAGCCCCACGAATCGGCCGAGGCCCCCGCCGTGCGGCAGGACCTCCACCGTCAGCTCCAGAGGGCCCTGGCCACGCTGCCCGCCGAGCAGCGGGCGGCCCTCGTCCTCGTGGACATGCAGGGCTACCCCGTCGCGGAGGCGGCCAGCATCCTTGAGGTGCCGACCGGCACCGTGAAAAGCCGATGTGCCCGGGGCCGGGCGAGACTGGCCCCCCTGGTCCGACATCTGCGCGCGGAGATCGGGGGCCAGGCCCTCGACGGGGGGAGCGGTGCGGACGGAAGGAACCGGACTCCCGGAGCATCCGTCCCATCTGCGTCAGGCCCCAGAGACGCAGGATCCAGCGACCCTGCCGCTACGAAGGGAGGAGGTGGGCGCCCGTGACATCCACGGCCGACACGGCTCAGCACCCGGAGGTCTCCGAGATCTCCGATCTCACCGAGGGGCTGCTCTCCCCTTCCCGCACCGAGGAAGTCCGGCAGCACGTGACCGGGTGCGCCCTCTGCACAGAGGTCCAGGACTCCCTGGAAGAGATCCGGGAGCTGCTCGGAACGATGCCGGCACCCGAGCCGATGCCCGAGGACATCGCCGCCCGCATCGACGCGGCACTCGCGGCGGAGGCACGCCCCACCGCTCCCGCTGCGGACGAGCCCGTCGTGGTTTCACGTGAAACAACGACCGCCGAAGACGAGACCACCGAAGACACGACACCCGACCGAGCCACGAGCGAGCCCGCCCCCAGGAGTATCGGCACCTCCGCCCCGGACCGTCCTGCGGGCCGTTCCTCCGCCGCTACCGGACCGGGCCGCCGCAGCAGCCGGCGGCGGCGCGCGGTGGTCCTCGGCACCGCGTTCGGCGCCGCGGTCATCGGAATGAGCGTCTTCTTCCTCCAGTCCCTCGCCCCGTCCGGTGACTCCTCCAAGACCGCGGCCGACAGCGGAGTCAGCGCCGCGGACAGCGGCGCGCACGCCTACGCCGACGGAACGCTGGAATCGCAGGTGCAGGACCTCCTCGGCGGTGGAGCCGACCAGGAGAGCCCCGGCGCCAAGAAGGTGCCTCCGGGCGCGGACACCAAGTCGACGAGCGAGGCCATCACCCCCGACGCCGAGACCCCCAGGAGCCCTCTGAAGGCCCCTGCCGTCACCGTTCCCCCCTGTGTCCAGCAGGCCACCGGCCGCACCACGCCGGCCCTCGCCCTCGATGAGGGGACGTACCAAGGGACGGACACCTATCTCGTCGTCCTTCCGCACCCGGACGACCCCGCACGCGTACAGGCCTATCTCGTGGCCGCCTCCTGCGTGGAGACCGCCCCGGAGTCCACCGGGCAGCTGCTGCTCACCCGCGCCTACGACCGCCCCTGAACCGTCCGCGACCGCCGCGGCACGTTCGGGAATGCATCAGCCGTAGGATCCGTTGGGTGGGGTGTGAGTCGTAGAACCGACCCCGTAGGCAGTTAGGCAGTCTGCAGAAACGAGGAAGAGACCCGTGAGCGACGTCCGTAATGTGATCATCATCGGCTCCGGACCGGCTGGGTACACCGCCGCGCTGTACACCGCCCGCGCCTCGCTGAATCCGTTGGTCTTCGAGGGCGCCGTCACGGCCGGCGGTGCGTTGATGAACACCACCGACGTGGAGAACTTCCCCGGCTTCCAGGACGGCATCATGGGCCCCGAGCTCATGGACAACATGCGGGCCCAGGCCGAGCGCTTCGGTGCCGAGCTGATCCCCGACGACGTGGTCGCAGTCGACCTCACCGGTGACGTCAAGACCGTCACCGACACCGCGGGCACCGTCCACCGCGCCAAGGCCGTCATCGTCACGACCGGCTCCCAGCACCGCAAGCTCGGACTGCCCAACGAGGACGCCCTCTCCGGACGCGGCGTCTCCTGGTGCGCCACCTGCGACGGCTTCTTCTTCAAGGACCACGACATCGCCGTGATCGGCGGCGGCGACACCGCGATGGAGGAGGCGACCTTCCTCTCCCGCTTCGCCAAGTCCGTCACCATCGTCCACCGCCGTGACACCCTGCGTGCCTCCAAGGCCATGCAGGACCGCGCCTTCGCCGACCCGAAGATCAAGTTCGCCTGGGACAGCGAGGTCGCCGAGGTCAAGGGCGACCAGAAGCTCTCCGGTCTGACCCTGCGCAACACCAAGACCGGTGAGACCTCCGAGCTCCCCGTGACCGGACTGTTCATCGCCGTCGGCCACGACCCGCGCACCGAGCTCTTCAAGGGCCAGCTGGAGCTCGACGACGAGGGCTACCTGAAGGTCGAGGCACCCTCCACCCGCACCAACCTCACCGGTGTCTTCGGCGCCGGAGACGTGGTCGACCACACCTACCGTCAGGCCATCACGGCAGCGGGCACCGGCTGCTCCGCCGCCCTGGACGCCGAGCGCTTCCTCGCGGCCCTGGCCGACGCGGAGCCCGCCGAGCCGGAGAAGACCCCGGCCGTCTGAACGTCCGCACCGCATCACCACCCCGAGAGACTAAGGAGGCCGCCGTGGCCGGCGACCTGAAGCACGTTACGGATGACACTTTCGACGAGGTCGTTCTCAAGAGCGACAAGCCCGTTCTGGTGGACTTCTGGGCCGCCTGGTGCGGCCCGTGCCGCCAGATCGCGCCGTCGCTGGAGGCGATCGCGGCCGAGCACGGCGACCAGATCGAGATCGTCAAGCTCAACATCGACGAGAACCCGGCCACCGCTGCCAAGTACGGCGTGATGTCCATCCCGACCCTGAACGTGTACCAGGGCGGCGAGGTCGCCAAGACCATCGTCGGCGCCAAGCCGAAGGCCGCGATCCTCCGCGACCTCGAAGGCTTCATCAGCGCCTGATCGCGCCAGCGCAATGTTTCACGTGAAACGGGCCCACCCCTTCCAGGGGTGGGCCCGTTCCGTCTGGTGGTCGGCAGCAACGGCCCGGCCTCACAACGGCCGCAGCGCCGGTTCCTTCTGAACCGCCCCCAGAAGCCGGTCGATCGCCATCTCCACGTCTTCCTTCCAGGAGAGCGTCGTCCGCAGCTCCAGCCGCAGCCGTGGATACACGGGATGCGGCCTCACGGTCTTGAAGCCCACGGCCAGCAGATGGTCCGCGGGGAGTACGCAGGTGGCCTGCTCGGACCGCGCGTCTCCGAACGCCTCGATCGCCTTGAAACCACGGCGCAGAACGTCCTTCGCCACCGTCTGCACCATGACACGGCCCAGCCCCTGCCCCTGGTACTCGGGAATGATCAGCCCGGTGATGAGCTGAACGGCGTCGGGGGAGACGGGGCTGGTCGGGAAAGCCGTCGAGCGGGGGACGTACGCGGGCGGGGCGTAGAGCACGAAGCCCGCCGGCACGTCGTCCACATAGACCACCCGGCCGCAGGACCCCCACTCCAGGAGGACCGCGGAGATCCAGGCTTCCTTCTCCAGCTCCGGCTTGCCCGTCTTTACCGCGGCTTCCCCACTGACCGGGTCAAGCTCCCAGAAGACGCACGAGCGGCAACGCTCGGGGAGATCCGGAAGGTTGTCCAGGGTGAGTGGTGCGAGCCGACGTCCCATGACGGCGATCCCTCACTTCCTTCGCCCACCGCACCACGTGCGGCTGCCAGTGTGCTCCGTTCATGGAACAGACTGCCGACGAATCCCCCGACGGCGCCCAGACCCAGTCCGACCGTGACGAGCCGACTGCGGCTCACTCTTC
Organism: Streptomyces sp. NBC_01116; assembly: GCF_041435495.1. Taxonomy (NCBI): domain Bacteria; kingdom Bacillati; phylum Actinomycetota; class Actinomycetes; order Kitasatosporales; family Streptomycetaceae; genus Streptomyces; species Streptomyces sp. NBC_01116. The sequence continues at coordinate 4,275,143 of NZ_CP108644.1, read as the reverse complement.
GCAAGGCCTCCGCCCTCCTCTGAGGTCGATCACCGTGGATGCGCCGTCCCAGATCGCATCGTATCCACCCAGAGGTGATGCGGATACCGAGAGAGGGCAAAGGGCGGGCCGTGTTCCGGTATCCACCCGGAGCACGGCCCGCCCTTCCTCGGGTCCCGCTGCTCAGCCCTCGTCGTCCTCCTCGGACGTCTCGGCGAGCCGGCTCTCCAGCACACGGCCCTCGCCCGGGGCGAGACTGCCGAGGATCCGGTCCAGGTCCTCCATCGAGGCGAACTCGACGACGATCTTGCCCTTCTTCTGCCCCAGGTCGACCTTCACCCGAGTCTCGAAGCGGTCGGACAGACGGGTCGCCAGGTCGGTCAGAGCGGGGGACAGACGGCCACCGGCCCTCGGTCCCTTGGGCTTCGCAGAGCTCGTGGGGCGAGAGCCCATGAGCGTCACGATCTCCTCGACCGCACGCACCGAAAGCCCTTCGGCGACGATGCGGTGGGCCAGCCGGTCCTGCTCCTCGGAGTCGTCCACGGACAGCAGCGCACGGGCGTGGCCGGCCGAGAGAACGCCTGCGGCGACGCGGCGCTGCACCGGCGGCGAGAGCCGCAGAAGCCTCAGCGTGTTCGTCACCTGCGGCCGCGAACGGCCGATCCGGTCGGCCAGCTGGTCATGGGTGCACTTGAAGTCCTTGAGCAGCTGGTCGTACGCGGCAGCCTCCTCCAGCGGGTTCAGCTGGGCCCGGTGGAGGTTCTCCAGCAGCGCGTCCAACAGCAGCTTCTCGTCGTCCGTGGCGCGGACGATGGTGGGAATCCGCTCCAGGCCCGCCTCACGGCAGGCCCTCCACCGACGCTCGCCCATGATGAGCTCGTAGCTGTCCGGGCCCACCTTCCGGACGACGACCGGCTGGAGCAGGCCGACTTCCTTGATGGAGACGACCAGCTCGGCCAGCGCGTCCTCGTCGAAGACCTCACGGGGCTGGCGAGGGTTCGGGGTGATCGTCCCGATCGGCAGCTCGGCGAAGTACGCGCCGGAGGTCCCGGCATCCTGCTCGGACCGGCCCTCCGGGGTGGACGCCGGCTCCGGCACCACCGGGGCGGAAGGCAGTCCGGTCACCTTCGCAGCGGCCACTCCGCGCTCCGCCGTCAGAACCGGACCCACGCCGGACGACGCCGCACCGCCTCCGGGGGCCGACACCTGCTTCTCCTGGGGAGCGGCGGGGATCAGCGCACCGAGCCCACGCCCCAGTCCTCTACGACGCTCACTCACTGAATGCCCTCCGAAACGTTCTGCTGGCTGTTCTGACTGCTCGTGCGGGCGTGCTGAGCCTCGTAGTGGACGCCGACGCCCCGCAGGGCGATCTCCCGGGCCGCCTCAAGGTACGAGAGCGAACCGCTGGACCCCGGGTCGTAGGTCAGCACGGTCTGCCCGTAGCTCGGCGCCTCCGAGATGCGCACCGACCGCGGGATGCTCGTCCGCAGCACTTCCTTGCCGAAGTGGGTACGGACCTCCTCGGCGACCTGCGAGGCGAGCCTCGTCCGGCCGTCGTACATCGTCAACAGGATCGTCGAGACGTGCAGGTCCGGATTGAGGTGGCCCCGCACCAGGTCGACGTTCCTCAGGAGCTGACCCAGGCCTTCCAGCGCGTAGTACTCGCACTGGATGGGAATCAGCACCTCGGCCCCGGCCACCATCGCGTTCACCGTCAACAGACCCAGCGAGGGCGGGCAGTCGATGAGGATGTAGTCCAGCGGCTGCTCGTACGCCTGGATGGCCCGCTGGAGCCTGCTCTCCCGTGCCACCAGCGAGACCAGCTCGATCTCCGCACCGGCGAGATCGATGGTGGCGGGGGCACAGAAGAGACCTTCGACGTCCGGCACGGGCTGGACCACCTCGGAGAGCGGGCGGCTCTCCACCAGGACGTCGTAGATCGAGGGAACTTCGGCGTGGTGATCGATGCCCAGAGCCGTGGAGGCGTTGCCCTGCGGGTCCAGGTCGACCACCAGAACGCGGGCACCGTGCAGGGCGAGGGAAGCGGCAAGGTTGACCGTCGTGGTCGTCTTCCCGACCCCGCCCTTCTGGTTGGCCACCACCATGACGCGGGTGCGGTCAGGGCGGGGGAGCCCTTCGCCGGCGCGGCCGAGGGCCTCGACCGCCAGTTGAGCGGCTCGGCCGATGGGTGTGTCGTCCATCGGCGGCGGTGTTTCACGTGAAACACCCTCACCCACGGACTCGGTTCGGGGACCGGGGACCGGGTCGGTCATCGGTCCCGCGATGTTGGCGTCGGACCGCAAGGATTCACTCTCCTCGACTTCAGGCTCGCAATGAACAGAGCCTGCCATGCTTTCGGGGTCGTGAACCAGCGAGGCCCGCTGTTCTGTGGATGAATCCGTGCGTGTGGACAACTCGGCAACCCGTCCGGGCTTGCGGTCGCGCGGCGTGGCAGCCGCACGACCGCGGCCGATGATTCCCTGCAGCAGAGAGCGACGTTTCACGTGAAACACGATGCCCCTGCGAAGCAACTACCAGGCCACGACACTCCGCACGGAGTGCGTATCGCTACTTTCCGGTAGAACCACCGCCAAGCGGCTCAAGAACCAAGAAAACCCGCATAACGCCCGACCGGACAACGCTCCCGTCCAGTCCGCGCCGCCGCCCGGCAGGGCCTCCTCAGCGGCGCCTGCGCGTCCGCTCCGTCCGAGCGGCCTTGGCCCTCTTTGCGGCGAACCTCACACCTCCAGGGCTCTCTCCCACCACGACACGGACCACGGTGGAGAGCGGGTCGACCAGGCCTTCACCGACGTGGAGCACCTCGGTCTCCAGGACACCCAGCTTGCTGAGCGCGGCCCTGGCGCCGTTGAGCTCCTCCTCGGCGGTGTCGCCCTTGAGCGCGAGCATCTCCCCGTAGGGCTTCAGCAGGGGCACACCCCAGCCCGCCAGCCGGTCCAGCGGCGCCACCGCACGGGCGGTCACCACATGAACGGGCTGAAGCGTCCCGAGGACCTCCTCGGCCCGGCCGCGCACGACCGTCACATGGTCCAGGCCGAGCAGCTCGACGACTTCCTGGAGGAAGTTCGTCCGCCGCAGCAACGGCTCCAGCAGGGTGATCTTGAGATCGGGGCGCACCAGAGCCAGCGGGATGCCGGGCAGACCGGCGCCGGAGCCCACATCGCAGACGGTGACGCCTTCGGGCACCACCTCGGAGAGCACCGCGCAGTTCAGCAGGTGCCGCTCCCACAGCCGAGGGACCTCACGCGGCCCGATCAGACCCCGCTTGACCCCGGCATCCGCCAGAAGCTCCGCGTACCGGACAGCCTCCGGGAAGAGCTCTCCGAACACCGCCTGCGCCTCCGCAGGTGCCTGGGGGAGCTCTGCTTCCTCCGTCACGGGGACCGTCCTTCCATACCGCACTAGCGCACTGTGGGTGGCTGACTATCAGGCTGACAAAGATCGGCCCCGCCTGCGAACAGACGGGGCCGACAGTACAAGGATCCGGTCAGGCCGGGAGAACGACGACGAAGCGCTGCGGCTCCTCGCCCTCCGACTCGCTCCGGAGACCGGCCGCGGCGATCGCGTCGTGCACGACCTTGCGCTCGAACGGCGTCATCGGGTCCAGCTTCACCGGCTCGCCCGAGCTCTTGACCTCGTCCGCGGCCTTGGCACCCAGCGCCGCGAGGATCTCGCGCTTCTTGGCCCGGAAGCCACCGATGTCCAGCATCAGCCGGCTGCGGTCGCCCGTCTCCCGGTGGACGGCGAGCCGCGTCAGCTCCTGGAGCGCCTCCAGGACCTCACCGTCACGGCCCACGAGCTTCTGGAGGTCACGCGCCGATTCGCTGATGATCGACACCGCGGCCCGGTCCGCCTCGACGTCCATATCGATGTCGCCGTCGAGGTCGGCGATGTCGAGCAGCCCTTCGAGGTAGTCGGCCGCGATCTCGCCCTCCTGCTCCAGGCGGGTCAGCGTGTCGCTGCCGGCCTCAGCGGCGGCCGTGGAGGTGGTGCCTTCCGTCACGGATGGACTCCTTCTACTTCTTGGACGGGTGCTTGGGCCGCTGCGGGCCCTTGCGCTGTCCGGACTTGGCTTGGCGTGAGGAGCCGGAGGCGGGCTTGTCCGCCGACTTCGGCTTGTCGTCCTGCTTCTCGAGCGAGGTCTTGGAACCGGCTTCCGAGGACTCCGTGTCCTTGGCTCCACCGGCCGTGGCACCGGCCGTCTGGCGCTTCGCCTTGGTCTGGCGCTTGGGCTGCTGGCGCTTGTGCGCCTGGCTGCCCTCGGCGTCGGCCGCGGCGGTCTCGCTCTTCTGCACCGTGCCGTCCTCCTGGGCCGCGAGACCCAGCTTGCCGAGGCCGGTGATGAACTTGCGCTCGATGTCGTTGCGGTCGGGACCCTTGGCGACGATGGCCTTGACGGTGTTGCGCCGGGTGCGGCCGCGGACCTGCTCGTGGGCGGACACGCTCTTGAGGACCCGCTGGAGGTAGGCGTCCTGCGCCTTGCTGCCCGGCGTCGGGTTCTGGTTGATCACGTACATCTGCTGACCCATGGTCCAGACGTTCGTGGTCAGCCAGTAGACGAGGACACCGACGGGGAAGTTGATGCCCATCACGGCGAAGATGACCGGGAAGATGTACATCAGCATCTTCTGCTGCTGCATGTACGGGGTCTTCACCGTCAGGTCGACGTTCTTCGTCATCAGCTGGCGCTGGGTGAAGAACTGCGAAGCCGACATCAGCACGATCATGATCGCGGTGACGATCCGGACGTCCATCAGGGAAGCGTCGAGCGAGGTGACCTTCTCGACGCTGTCCGTGAACTTCGCGGCCAGCGGGGCGCCGAAGATGTGCGCCTGGCGCGCGCTGTCCAGCAGGTCCTGGTTGATCGCCCCGATCTTCTTGCCCGAGGCGATGGACGACAGCACGTGATACAGGGCGAAGAAGAACGGGGACTGCGCCAGGATGGGAAGGCACGAGGAGAGCGGGTTGGTGCCCGTCTCCTTGTACAGCTTCATCATCTCTTCGGACTGACGCTGCTTGTCGTTCTTGTAGCGCTCCTGGATCGCCTTCATCTTCGGCTGGAGCACCTGCATGTTGCGGGTCGACTTGATCTGCTTCACGAAGAGCGGGATCAGGCAGATCCGGATCAGCACCACCAGGGACACGATCGACAGGCCCCAGGCCCAGCCGGAGTCGTCGCCGAAGAGCGCCCCGTAGACCTTGTGGAACTGAACGATGACCCATGAGACGGGTGTGGTGATAAAGCTGAACAGACTGGCAATCGTGTCCACTAATCAGGCTCCTTGAGCATTGGGCGAGGTCTCTGCGGCCGGGCTCGGAGGTTCGGAGACCGACCCCCCGGACGGCACATCAGCGGCGGACTCCCCGCCCTTTTCGCCGCGCAGGGCATTGCGCAGCAGCTCGTGCCACCGCGGACGCTTGCGTGGCGGAACATGATCCACACCGCCGGGTGACCACGGATTGCACCGCAGGATGCGCCAGGCCGTCAGCGCTGTTCCCTTGATGGCACCGTGCCTGTCGATCGACGTATATCCATAGTGGGAACACGACGGGTAATAACGGCAGACAGGCCCGAGGAGTGGACTGATCGTCCACTGGTACAGCTTGATGAGAGCAAGCAGCGGGTACTTCATCGCGCGCCCCCTCCCAGCAGCCGCTGAAGGGCGGCGTCCAGGTCTCGGGCCAGCTGTGCATGGTCGGCGTCGCCCGAACCGGGCAGCGCCCGTACGACAACAAGGCTACCGGGGGGCAGCTGAGCCAGCCGGTCGCGGACCAGGTGGCGAAGCTTCCGCTTCACCGCGGTACGGACGACTGCGCCCCCCACGGCCTTGCTGACAACGAAACCCGCACGCGGCGGGGGAACAGTCTCCCCCGTCACGTGCGGGTCCGTGTCACCGCTGCATAGATGGACGACGAGCAGTGGACGTCCGGCTCGACGTCCTCGTCGTACCGCGGTCGCGAAGTCCTCGCGCCGCCTCAGCCGATTCTCGGTAGGCAGCACGTCATGGACCTGTTAGCGATCAGGCGGACAGGCTGCTGCGGCCCTTGCCACGGCGGTTCGCGAGAATCGCACGGCCGGCACGGGTACGCATGCGCAGCCGGAAGCCATGGGTCTTGGCGCGACGACGGTTGTTCGGCTGGAAGGTGCGCTTGCTCACTCGGGGGCTCCAGAAATGATTCGTGTGTTGGCGGGACATCGCCTGGCTGTCACCGTGCGCCCACGAGGAACTCGCGTAAACGCCTTAGTGCACCGCTTCACAATCACAGATCGTGATCTTTGCCCATCGGAGGCAGGCGGCAGCAGCCATCGACAACTCGACCTGGTCACGGTACGCGCGGCTACGCCATCCGGTCAAACCGGCTTCGCGTGACCCCTCATTGTGCACAGCCTGTGGACAACAACTTGAACCACGCGGCTCCGCCTGACTACCGTGGCTGAACTCCGGTTCTTTTCCTTCCCGACTGCCGGGCCTCACCCGACCCGACCCATCCCGTCCCGAGAACCACACATTCGTGGGACATGCGAGAGAGCGTGCCTTGTGGCTGACGTACCTGCCGATCTTGCCGCAGTGTGGCCGCGAGTGCTGGAACAACTCCTCGGGGAGGGCCAGCAGGGCATCGAGCCGAAGGACAAGCAGTGGATCGAGCGCTGCCAGCCCCTGGCACTCGTCGCCGACACCGCGCTGCTGGCCGTCCCCAATGAATGGGGCAAGCGCGTCCTGGAGGGCCGGCTCGCGCCGCTCATCAGCGAGACGCTGACCCGCGAGTGCGGCCGCCCCATCCGGATCGCGATCACCGTCGACGACTCCGCGGGCGAACCGCCCTCCCCGCCGATGCACCCGTCGCACCAGAGCCAGCAGGGCCACCGCTACCCGGCGCAGCCGCGCGACGACGGGTACGACGGATACGGCCACCGGCCCTCCGACGACGGGATGCCGACGGCCCGGCCGGCCTACCCCGACTACCAGCAGCAGCGCCCGGAGCCCGGCGCCTGGCCGCGTACCCAGGAGGACCTCTCCTGGCAGCAGCCGCGGCACGGCGGGTACCAGGACCGCGAGCAGCCCTCCGGCGAGCCGTACCGCGAGAGCGACGCGTACCGGGAGCGTGAGAACGAGCAGTACCGGGAGCAGCACGCGGAGCAGTGGCGCGAGCCGTACGGCACCGGGCGCCCCCAGCAGCCGCAGCACGACTACCGGTCGCAGCCGCCCGAGCACCAGGGGTACGAGCAGCGCCCCGACCGGCAGGACCAGCAGCAGCCGGGGCCCCGCCAGGGCGGCCACGGCCCCGGACGGACCGGCGGCTCGGTCCCCGGTCCGATGGGCGCCCAGCCGGCTCCCGCGCCGGGACCCGGCGAACCGCACGCCCGGCTGAACCCGAAGTACCTCTTCGACACCTTCGTCATCGGGGCGTCCAACAGGTTCGCGCACGCCGCGGCCGTCGCCGTCGCCGAGGCGCCCGCGAAGGCGTACAACCCCCTCTTCATCTACGGGGAGTCGGGGCTCGGCAAGACCCACCTGCTGCACGCCATCGGGCACTACGCGCGGAGCCTCTACCCGGGGACCCGGGTGCGGTACGTGAGCTCGGAGGAGTTCACCAACGAGTTCATCAACTCGATCCGCGACGGCAAGGGCGACACCTTCCGCAAGCGTTACCGCGACGTGGACATCCTGCTGGTCGACGACATCCAGTTCCTGGCGAGCAAGGAGTCGACGCAGGAGGAGTTCTTCCACACCTTCAATACGCTGCACAACGCGAACAAGCAGATCGTGCTCTCCTCGGACCGGCCGCCCAAGCAGCTGGTGACGCTGGAGGACCGGCTGCGCAACCGCTTCGAGTGGGGTCTGACGACCGACGTCCAGCCGCCCGAGCTGGAGACCCGGATCGCGATCCTCCGCAAGAAGGCGGTGCAGGAGCAGCTCAACGCCCCTCCGGAGGTCCTGGAGTTCATCGCCTCGCGGATCTCGCGCAACATCCGTGAGCTGGAGGGCGCCCTGATCCGGGTGACCGCCTTCGCCTCGCTCAACCGGCAGCCGGTGGACCTCGGGCTGACCGAGATCGTCCTGAAGGACCTGATCCCGGGCGGTGAGGAATCGGCGCCGGAGATCACCGCGCCGGCCATCATGGCGGCGACCGCGGACTACTTCGGCCTCACCGTGGACGACCTCTGCGGATCCTCGCGCAGCCGGGTCCTGGTGACGGCGCGCCAGATCGCCATGTATCTGTGCCGCGAGCTGACCGACCTCTCGCTGCCGAAGATCGGTGCGCAGTTCGGCGGCCGCGACCATACGACGGTGATGCACGCGGACCGGAAGATCCGGGCCCTGATGGCGGAGCGCCGCTCCATCTACAACCAGGTCACCGAGCTGACCAACCGCATCAAGAACGGCTGACGCCGGCTTCCCGGGCTTCTCCCGAAGCGTTTCTCAGGGGCGCCTGGCGCGGACCACCACGGTCCGCGCCAGGCGCTTTTCGCGTTCCCGGGGCCGCGCGGCGGGCTGTCCAGAGCCTCCATCGGGCTGTTCGAGGCCCGCGTCGAGCGCTCCGTCGAGCCCGCGCTGTTCGAATACGGGCTGCTCAGAGGCTCTTCTCCACAGATGGGGGAGAAATCTTCCGTCCACAGCCTGGGGACTGGGAAGTTGTCCATATTGCGTCCACAGGGCTCGCTGCCGATACTCCATCAGGCCAGGTCACCCGGCTGGGGATTTGTGGTCAACCGTCATCCACAGCCTGTGGACAGAGTTTTCGTCCACAGAGAGGTGTCGCGGTTGTCCACCGGCGACCCACAGGCTGAGCCTTGTTGTCCCCAGCTTCTTCCCGCTTCTCCACACCCCTGTCCACTGTTCGGCAACGCAACACACGCTCTCACCGCCCGGAGTGAAAGGCGTCACACCAAGGTGGCCGGTTGGGCTGTGGGGAACGTGGGTAAAGCTGGGGACAGGCCTGGGGAGAAGTGACCCCCTCCTGTGCATCGGGTGTGCAGAACTTTCGCCCGTCCACAGAAAGCCCTGGTTTTCCACGGGCGCCACCCACAGGACCGGTGGACAAAAAACAGTCGCTGACCTGCGCAAACGACGTTATCCACGGTATCCACAAGGCCTACTACTACTACCACCCAGAGTTAGCCAGGAATCAGCTTCGAAGTGGGGCCTGTGTACAACTCGACCGTCGACCGCCGCGAAGCTCTCGGCCCGACTTGACCCCGAGCAGCAACGACTGTCGGTGCCGTACGTCAGACTGGACCCCGGAGCCTCCCCAGCCCTCGGCAGGGAGCTCCGGTCCAGACGACGAAGGCCAGCAGGGCGAGCGAGCAACAGCAGGAGGCGGTTCCGGTGAAGATCCGGGTGGAGCGCGATGTACTCGCGGAGGCGGTGGCCTGGGTGGCCCGCAGCCTCCCGGCCCGTCCGCCGGCGCCCGTTCTCGCGGGCCTTCTGCTGAAGGCCGAGGACGGGGCTCTCAGCTTCTCCAGCTTCGACTACGAGGTCTCCGCCAGGGTCTCCGTGGACGCGGAGATCGACGAGGACGGCACGGTGCTCGTCTCCGGCCGGCTGCTCGCCGACATCTGCCGCGCCCTGCCCAACCGCCCGGTGGAGATCTCCACCGACGGTGTGCGGGCCACGGTCGTCTGCGGCTCCTCCCGCTTCACCCTCCACACACTGCCTGTGGAGGAGTACCCCGCGCTGCCGCAGATGCCGACCGCCACGGGCACCGTCCCCGGTGAGGTCTTCGCCTCGGCCGCCGCCCAGGTCGCCATCGCCGCCGGCCGCGACGACACCCTGCCGGTGCTCACCGGTGTGCGGATCGAGATCGAGGGCGACACGGTCACCCTCGCCTCCACCGACCGCTACCGCTTCGCGGTCCGCGAGTTCCTGTGGAAGCCGGAGAACGCCGACGCGTCCGCGGTCGCCCTGGTGCCCGCCAAGACCCTCCTGGACACCGCCAAGGCGCTCACGAGCGGCGACACGGTCACCCTGGCGCTCTCCGGCTCCGGCGCGGGCGAGGGCCTGATCGGCTTCGAGGGCGCCGGCCGCCGGACGACCACGCGGCTGCTCGAAGGCGACCTGCCGAAGTACCGCACGCTCTTCCCGACCGAGTTCAACTCCGTCGCGGTGATCGAGACGGCCCCCTTCGTCGAGGCCGTCAAGCGTGTGGCCCTGGTCGCCGAGCGCAACACCCCCGTACGGCTCAGCTTCGAGCAGGGCGTCCTCATCCTGGAAGCCGGTTCCAGTGACGACGCACAGGCTGTGGAGCGCGTCGACGCTGTGCTGGAGGGCGACGACATCTCGATCGCCTTCAACCCGACGTTCCTGCTGGACGGCCTGAGCGCGATCGACTCCCCGGTCGCCCAGCTCTCGTTCACCACGTCCACCAAGCCCGCCCTGCTCAGTGGCCGCCCGGCCCTCGACGCCGAGGCGGACGACGCGTACAAGTACCTGATCATGCCGGTCCGCCTCTCCGGCTGATCCCGGCCGGTCCTGGCCTCCCCCGGCCGACCGGGGGACGTATCCGCGGCAGTTTCCGGCGGGCCCGCTCGGCGCGGAGCGGGCCCGCCGTGCTGTCCCCCGCCGGGCGTAGGCTCGGTCCTGGGCGCACACGCCCCGACGCTTATCGCCTCGACGCTTAAGGAATCTCTGATGGAGCTCGGTCTCGTCGGCCTCGGCAAGATGGGCGGCAACATGCGCGAGCGCATCCGCCGCGCAGGTCACACCGTCATCGGTTACGACCGCAACCCGGATGTCGCCGATGTCCACAGTCTCGGAGAGCTTGTGGGCAAGCTGAAGGGCCCGCGGGTCGTCTGGGTCATGGTCCCGGCCGGTGCCGCGACCCAGTCCACGATCGACGAGCTCGCCGATCTGCTCTCGCCCGGCGACGTCGTCGTCGACGGCGGCAACTCGCGGTGGACCGACGACGAGAAGCACGCCGTCGAGCTGGGCATCAAGGACATCGGCTTCGTCGACTGCGGCGTCTCCGGCGGCGTCTGGGGCCTGGAGAACGGCTACGCCCTGATGTACGGCGGCACCGAGGAGAACGTGGCGAAGGTCCAGCCGGTCTTCGACGCGCTGAAGCCCGAGGGCGACTTCGGCTCCGTGCACGCGGGCAAGGTCGGCGCCGGCCACTTCGCGAAGATGGTCCACAACGGCATCGAGTACGCCATGATGCAGGCCTACGCCGAGGGCTGGGAGCTGCTGGAGAAGGTCGACTCCGTCACCGACGTGCGCGAGGTCTTCCGCTCCTGGCAGGAGGGCACGGTCATCCGTTCCTGGCTGCTCGACCTCGCGGTCAACGCGCTCGACGACGACGAGCACCTGGACAAGCTCCGGGGCTTCGCCGCCGACTCGGGCGAGGGCCGCTGGACGGTGGAGGCCGCGATCGACAACGCGGTGCCGCTGCCCGCGATCACGGCGTCGCTGTTCGCGCGGTTCGCCTCGCGTCAGGACGACTCGCCGCAGATGAAGATGATCGCCGCGCTGCGCAACCAGTTCGGCGGCCACGCGGTCGAGTCCAAGAACGAGAACTGATCGCGCCGCCGGCCACGCGCCGGCGCCGCGACCACCTGGAAGCACTGTCGGGAGAGGTCGGCCACCATGCACGTCACCCATCTCTCGCTGGCCGACTTCCGCTCGTACGCCCGGGTCGAGGTCCCTCTCGACCCGGGCGTCACCGCGTTCGTGGGGCCCAACGGGCAGGGCAAGACCAACCTCGTCGAGGCCGTCGGCTATCTCGCCACCCTCGGCAGCCACCGGGTCTCCTCGGACGCCCCGCTGGTGCGGATGGGCGCGGAGCGGGCGGTGATCCGTGCGGCGGTCACCCAGGGCGAGCGCTCCCAGCTGGTCGAGCTGGAGCTGAATCCGGGCCGCGCCAACCGCGCCCGTATCAACCGGTCCTCGCAGGTCAGACCGCGTGACGTGCTCGGGATCGTACGGACCGTGCTGTTCGCGCCGGAGGATCTGGCCCTGGTCAAGGGCGACCCCGGGGAGCGGCGGCGGTTCCTGGACGAGCTGATCACGGCGCGTTCGCCCCGGATGGCCGGGGTCCGCTCCGACTACGAGCGGGTGCTCAAGCAGCGCAACACCCTGCTGAAGTCCGCGGCGATGGCCCGGCGGCACGGCGGCCGCTCGATGGACCTGTCGACGCTCGACGTCTGGGACCAGCACCTGGGCCGGGTGGGCGCCGAACTGCTCGCGCAGCGCCTCGATCTGATCGCCACGCTCCAGCCGCTGGCCGACAAGGCGTACGGGGACGTCGCGCCGGGCGGCGGTCCGGTGGCGCTGGAGTACCGCAGCTCGGTCGGTGAGGACGTGGGCCCCGAGCACACCCGCGACGAGCTGTACGAGCAGCTGATCGCGGCGCTCGAAGGGGTCCGCAAGCAGGAGATCGAGCGGGGCGTGACCCTCGTCGGCCCGCACCGAGACGACCTGCTGCTCGGTCTGCGGGAGATGCCGGCGAAGGGGTACGCGAGTCACGGCGAGTCCTGGAGCTACGCGCTGGCGCTGCGGCTGGCCAGTTACGAGCTGCTGCGCTCCGAGGGCAACGAGCCGGTGCTGGTGCTGGACGACGTCTTCGCCGAGCTGGACGCCCGCCGCCGGGAGCGGCTGGCGGAGCTGGTGGCTCCGGGCGAGCAGGTGCTCGTGACGGCCGCGGTGGCGGAGGACGTCCCGGGCGTGCTGGCGGGGGCGCGGTACGCGGTGACCGCGGGCGAGGTGGAGCGCGTATGACCGGCCGGGGCGAGAGCGGTGCGGGCGCACGGGGACCGGCCTCCCGCGCGGGCGGTGCGGGAGCGGCTCGCGCGAAGGGCAAGGGCGCGGGCGCGGGCCGGGGCGGTGGGCCGGGAGACGCGTTGCCGGATCCGGCCGCTTCCGGGACGGCCGCCGGGACTTCGTCCGGGGCGTCCGAAGGAGTGCCTGAAGGAGCGCCGAAGCCGCCCGAGGTGACCGGCGTCGATCTCGCCCGGGTCGCGTTGCGGGCGGCGAAGGAGCAGGCCAGGGCGCGGGGCGCGGCGGCGCAGCAGAAGAAGCAGGCCAGGCGGGGCGGCGGGCTGCGCTCGGGCGCCCGGTCGGACGGCCGGGATCCGCAGCCGCTGGGCTCCGCGATCAACCGGCTCATCACCGAGCGGGGCTGGGAGACGCCCGCGGCGGTCGGCGGGGTGATGGGGCGGTGGCCGCAGATCGTCGGCGACGATCTGGCGAACCACTGTGTGCCCCTGCGGTACGACGACGATCCGGACGCCCGGGTGCTGACCGTGAGCTGCGACTCGACGGCGTGGGCGACGCAGCTGCGGCTGCTGGCTCCGCAGCTGGTGGCCCGGCTGAACGCGGATCTGGGGCAGGGCACCGTACGCATGATCAAGGTGGTCGGGCCGGGGGGCCCGGAGCGCCGGTTCGGTCGGCTGCGGGCGCCCGGCAGCAAGGGTCCGGGCGACACCTACGGGTGAGGGCGGGACCGCCGGGCGGAGGCGGTCCGGCCCGCGTGGGCCCGCGGTCAGGTTCTCCGCTCTCCTCGCCGCTTGGGTCCGGATCACCTCGCACCGCGCTGAGCTGCACTTTCGGCGTAAAATTGTCGTGTACCGGGCGGGCGTATGGGTGGATTCGTCGCGGTTCGCGCGAGAGGAAACCGGGCGGTACGGCCGGAGCGTCCCTCACCGTAGCGAGAGGTTGACAGGCCGAAGCGCTCAAAGCCCGTCAGGGCCTCTTGGAGCCCCTTCCTGAATATGGGGAGTCGTCAGCCGCTCATTCAGGGCGGCACATGCGTACTCAGGTACCGGCAAACCCCCATTCATGTCAGTGCTACCGGTAGACTGGTGAGTAATCCCGCCGCTGAGGCGGGAGTCGTCGATACAAGCCGAACGACGCAGCCGCTCCCGCCTGTCCGGAGAACGGCCTGTGCTGTGCCAGAAAGGGCGCTTCGTGGCCGATTCCGGCAACCCCAACGAGAACATTCCGTCCACAGCGGGCGAGAACGGCGAGGTCGCCGCCTCGTACGACGCCAGCGCGATCACCGTGCTGGAAGGGCTGGACGCGGTCCGCAAGCGGCCTGGCATGTACATCGGCTCGACCGGTGAGCGCGGCCTGCACCACCTCGTGCAGGAAGTCGTCGACAACTCGGTCGACGAGGCGATGGCGGGCCACGCGGACACCATCGACGTCACGATCCTCGCCGACGGCGGGGTGCGTGTGATCGACAACGGCCGGGGCATCCCGGTCGGCATCGTGCCGTCCGAAGGGAAGCCGGCCGTCGAGGTCGTGCTGACCGTGCTGCACGCGGGCGGCAAGTTCGGCGGCGGCGGCTACGCCGTCTCCGGCGGTCTGCACGGCGTCGGCGTCTCCGTCGTCAACGCCCTGTCCACCCGGGTCGCCGTCGAGGTCAAGACCGACGGCCACCGCTGGACCCAGGACTACAAGCTCGGTGTCCCGACCGCCCCGCTGGCCCAGCACGAGGCCACCGAGGAGACCGGTACGACGGTCACCTTCTGGGCCGACGGGGACATCTTCGAGACCACCGAGTACAGCTTCGAGACCCTCTCGCGCCGCTTCCAGGAGATGGCGTTCCTCAACAAGGGCCTCACCCTCAAGCTCACCGACGAGCGGGAGTCGGCGAAGGCGACGGCGGGCGCGGACAGCGCGGACGCGGTCGAGCCCGCCGAGGAGGAGACCGCCCGCACGGTCACGTACCACTACGAAAACGGCATCGTCGATTTCGTGAAGTACCTCAACTCCCGCAAGGGCGACGTCATTCACCAGTCGGTGATCGACATCGAGGCCGAGGACAAGGACCGCCTCCTCTCGGCCGAGATCGCCATGCAGTGGAACACGCAGTACACCGAGGGCGTCTACTCCTTCGCGAACGCGATCCACACGCACGAGGGCGGCACGCACGAGGAGGGCTTCCGCGCGGCGCTGACCTCGCTGGTCAACCGGTACGCGCGCGACAAGAAGCTGCTCCGCGAGAAGGACGACAACCTCACCGGCGAGGACGTCCGCGAGGGCCTCACCGCGATCATCTCGGTGAAGCTGGGCGAGCCGCAGTTCGAGGGCCAGACGAAGACCAAGCTGGGCAACACGGAGGCCAAGACCTTCGTGCAGAAGGTCGTCCACGAGCAGCTCACGGACTGGTTCGACCGGAACCCCAACGAGGCCGCCGACATCATCCGCAAGGGCATCGCCGCCTCGACCGCCCGGGTGGCGGCCCGCAAGGCGCGTGACCTGACCCGGCGCAAGGGGCTCCTGGAGAGCGCCTCGCTGCCGGGCAAGCTCAGCGACTGCCAGTCGAACGACCCCACCAAGTGCGAGATCTTCATCGTCGAGGGTGATTCCGCCGGCGGTTCGGCGAAGTCCGGCCGCAACCCGATGTACCAGGCGATCCTGCCCATCCGCGGCAAGATCCTGAACGTCGAGAAGGCCCGGATCGACAAGATCCTCCAGAACACCGAGGTCCAGGCGCTGATCTCGGCGTTCGGCACCGGGGTCCACGAGGACTTCGACATCGAGAAGCTCCGTTATCACAAGATCATTCTGATGGCGGACGCCGACGTCGACGGTCAGCACATCAACACCCTGCTGCTCACCTTCCTCTTCCGCTTCATGAGGCCGCTGGTGGAGGCCGGGCACGTCTACCTCTCGCGCCCGCCGCTCTACAAGATCAAGTGGGGCCGGGACGACTTCGAGTACGCGTACTCGGACCGGGAGCGCGACGCCCTGGTGGCGCTCGGCAAGCAGAACGGCAAGCGGATCAAGGAAGACTCGATCCAGCGCTTCAAGGGCCTCGGCGAGATGAACGCCGAAGAGCTGCGCGTCACGACCATGGACGTCGACCACCGGGTCCTCGGCCAGGTCACGCTGGACGACGCGGCGCAGGCCGACGACCTGTTCTCGGTGCTCATGGGTGAGGACGTCGAGGCACGGCGCTCGTTCATCCAGCGCAATGCCAAGGACGTCCGCTTCCTCGACATCTGAGTCGGCCGTACCAGCGACGCCGCAGCTCGAAAGGACTTTGACCAGCAATGGCCGACGAGAACACCCCTGTGACACCTGAACCCGTGACGCCCGAGGCGGAGATCGTGCCCGGTGTGGGCATGCGTGTCGAGCCCGTCGGGCTCGAGACGGAGATGCAGCGCTCCTACCTCGACTACGCGATGTCCGTCATCGTCTCGCGTGCGCTGCCCGACGTACGGGACGGACTCAAGCCCGTCCACCGCCGGGTGCTGTACGCGATGTACGACGGCGGGTACCGCCCCGAGAAGGGCTTCTACAAGTGCGCCCGCGTCGTCGGCGACGTCATGGGCACGTACCACCCGCACGGCGACTCCTCCATCTACGACGCCCTGGTGCGCCTCGCGCAGCACTGGTCGATGCGCATGCCGCTGGTGGACTCCAACGGCAACTTCGGTTCCCCGGGCAACGACCCGGCCGCCGCCATGCGGTACACCGAGTGCAAGATGATGCCGCTGTCCATGGAGATGGTCCGGGACATCGACGAGGAGACCGTCGACTTCCAGGACAACTACGACGGCCGCAACCAGGAGCCGACGGTCCTGCCGGCGCGCTTCCCGAACCTGCTGGTCAACGGCTCCGCGGGCATCGCGGTCGGCATGGCGACCAACATCCCGCCGCACAACCTGCGCGAGGTCGCCTCCGGCGCCCAGTGGTATCTGGAGCACCCCGAGGCCTCGCACGAGGAACTGCTGGACGCGCTGATCGAGCGCATCAAGGGCCCCGACTTCCCCACCGGCGCGCTGGTCGTGGGCCGCAAGGGCATCGAGGAGGCGTACCGCACCGGGCGCGGCTCCATCACGATGCGCGCGGTCGTCGCGGTCGAGGAGATCCAGGGCCGCCAGTGCCTGGTCGTCACGGAGCTTCCGTACCAGACCAACCCCGACAACCTCGCGCAGAAGATCGCCGACCTGGTCAAGGACGGCAAGGTCGGCGGGATCGCCGACGTCCGCGACGAGACCTCCTCGCGCACGGGCCAGCGCCTGGTCGTCGTCCTCAAGCGGGACGCGGTCGCCAAGGTCGTCCTGAACAACCTGTACAAGCACACCGACCTCCAGACGAACTTCGGCGCGAACATGCTGGCGCTCGTCGACGGGGTGCCGCGCACGCTGTCGATCGACGCGTTCATCCGCCACTGGGTGACGCACCAGATCGAGGTCATCGTCCGGCGGACGAAGTTCCGGCTGCGCAAGGCGGAGGAGCGGGCGCACATCCTGCGCGGCCTCCTGAAGGCCCTGAACGCCA
Organism: Streptomyces sp. NBC_01116; assembly: GCF_041435495.1. Taxonomy (NCBI): domain Bacteria; kingdom Bacillati; phylum Actinomycetota; class Actinomycetes; order Kitasatosporales; family Streptomycetaceae; genus Streptomyces; species Streptomyces sp. NBC_01116. The sequence continues at coordinate 4,257,918 of NZ_CP108644.1, read as the reverse complement.
TCGACGAGGTCATCGCCCTCATCCGGCGCTCCAACACGGTGGAGATCGCGCGCGAGGGCCTGATGGGCCTGCTGGAGATCGACGAGCTCCAGGCCAACGCGATCCTGGAGATGCAGCTGCGCCGGCTGGCCGCGCTGGAGCACCAGAAGATCACCGCCGAGCACGACGAGCTCCAGGCGAAGATCAACGAGTACAACGGGATCCTGGCCTCGCCCGCCAAGCAGCGCACCATCGTCAGCGAGGAACTGGCGGCGATCGTCGACAAGTTCGGCGACGACCGGCGCTCCGCGCTGGTGCCCTTCGACGGTGACATGTCCATCGAGGACCTGATCGCCGAGGAGGACATCGTCGTCACGATCTCCCGCAGCGGCTATGTGAAGCGCACGAAGACGGACGACTACCGTTCGCAGAAGCGCGGCGGCAAGGGCGTGCGCGGGACGAAGCTGCGGGAAGACGACATCGTCGACCACTTCTTCGTCTCGACGACCCACCACTGGCTGCTGTTCTTCACGAACAAGGGCCGGGTCTACCGGGCCAAGGCGTACGAGCTCCCGGACGCCGGCCGGGACGCGCGCGGCCAGCACGTCGCCAACCTGCTGGCCTTCCAGCCGGACGAGAAGATCGCCCAGATCCTCGCGATCCGCGACTACGAGGCCGTGCCGTACCTGATCCTGGCGACGAAGGGCGGTCTGGTGAAGAAGACCGCGCTCAAGGACTACGACTCACCCCGCTCGGGCGGTGTCATCGCGATCAACCTGCGCGAGATGCCGGACGGCGGCGACGACGAGCTGATCGGCGCCGAGCTGGTGTCGGCCGAGGACGATCTGCTGCTCATCAGCAAGAAGGCCCAGTCGATCCGGTTCACCGCGACGGACGACGCGCTGCGCCCGATGGGCCGTGCCACCTCGGGCGTCAAGGGGATGAGTTTCCGCGAGGGCGACGAACTGCTCTCGATGAATGTCGTCCGGCCCGGTACGTTCGTCTTCACCGCTACCGACGGCGGGTACGCGAAGCGGACCCCCGTCGACGAGTACCGCGTCCAGGGCCGCGGCGGCCTCGGCATCAAGGCCGCCAAGATCGTGGAGGACCGCGGATCGCTCGTCGGTGCGCTGGTGGTCGAGGAGACCGACGAGATTCTCGCCATCACGCTCGGCGGTGGTGTGATTCGTACGCGAGTCAATGAAGTCAGGGAGACGGGCCGTGACACCATGGGCGTCCAACTGATCAATCTGGGCAAGCGCGACGCCGTCGTCGGCATCGCGCGCAATGCCGAGGCCGGTCGTGAGGCGGAAGAGGTCGATGGGGCCGATGACGTCGAGGGCGGGCCGGCCGGGGTTCACGCCGAGGGCGTGGACGAGGGCACTGTCGGGGGCACGGAGCCTTCGACCGGGGAGCACGAGGAGTAGAGCGTGAGTGGAGCCACGGGCGCCGGTTCGGCCGCTTCCGGAGCTGGAGCGAACGGTGCCCGTGGCCCTGCCACGGACTCCCAAGGGGGCACTGTGACGGACACACGAGGGCCTCAGCCCCAGTACGAGGGTTACGCGACCGGGCCCCTGCCCGGCGAGCGTGAGCCCGCACCGGGGCCGTCGGGGCCGTACCACCCGCCCCAGGCGTACCAGGCGCCCGGCGGCGGCACCCAGGGCGGCCAGCAGCGCCCCGGACAGCCGGGGGGCGACACGCTGGGCGGCGCGCAGGGCGTGGGCGGCGCCCAGGCGACGCGCAAGCCGCGCACGGGGGCGCGGACCACTCCGCGTACCCGCAAGGCACGTCTGCGGGTGGCCAAGGCCGACCCGTGGTCGGTGATGAAGGTCAGCTTCCTGCTGTCGATCGCGCTGGGCATCTGCACGGTGGTGGCGTCGGCGGTGCTGTGGATGGTCATGGACGCGATGGGCGTCTTCGAGACCGTCGGCGGCACGATCAGCGAGGCCACCGGCTCGAACGAGAGCAACGGCTTCGATCTGCAGTCGTTCCTGTCGCTGCCGCGCGTGCTCATCTTCACCTCGGTCATCGCCGTGATCGACGTGGTGCTGGCCACCGCGCTGGCGACGCTGGGCGCCTTCATCTACAACCTGTCGGCGGGCTTCGTGGGCGGCGTCGAGCTCACGCTGGCCGAGGACGAGTAGCGCGCCGGGTATCGATTTTGGGACTGGCCCCGACGTGCGCTAATCTTCAGAAGTCAGCGCAGCAGCGCGGCGGGGCTATAGCTCAGTTGGTTAGAGCGCATCCCTGATAAGGATGAGGCCACAGGTTCAAATCCTGTTAGCCCCACCAGCACGAAGGCCCCTCACCGGTAACGGTGGGGGGCCTTTGGCATCCACGGCTGACATCAGCCGATCCGGCTAGTCCTGAATCAGCAGGTCCGGATGTGTGAACACAAAGATCATGTAAGCCACCGCAGCTGCTGCCCCTACGGTCGAGAGCGCCAGTCCAAGCCGAGGCTGAGCACGGCTGGTGTCGTGACGTGAGGCAGCGCGGTATTCGATGACACCCCGGACGATGCCTGTCAGTCCCAGCGGCAGGGCCAGTAGCCAGACAAGCATCCAGAACGGACAGCAGAACCAGAGGGCGACGGAGGCCCCGCCGAAAGCGACGGCGAGACTCGTTTGTTCTGGTCTGTCGCCGGTCGAGTCATCGGTACGGGCCATGCGCTGATCAAAGCAGCATCGGAACGGGCGTTCGGTACCGCCCCTGGACAGGTCCGTCCCCTCACGTGCTCGATCCAGGGACGAACGCGGGCGGTCGACGCCGGACCGCGACGGGCGACACGGAAAGGGCCCCCGGCCGGTGTGAACCGGACCAGGGGCCCCGGAGTGCGGTGGGCGCCGGGATCAGGGGGGTGGCGCCGGGGAGTCGCCTTCCGGGGCTGTGGAGTGGGGGCCGGCCGGGCCGGTCGTGCGTGCGGTCTCCGCGGGGTCGAGCGACAGGTGACGCGTGGCCGGGGAGGAGCCGTGGGCCTCGGCGCGGATGCGCTGCTTCATCGTGGGCGGAAGCGCCCGGTCACGCGGAAGGGTCCATCGGACCGAGGGAGCGATCGGAGTTGCCGCGGTGGGGGCCGTGTGCTCCTGGGTCGTGGTGCTCGGCTGCGCCGCGGCGTTCGTGGCGTTCGCTGCGCCCGCCGTGGCGGTGGCGAGGCCCAGCGACGCCAGGAGGGCGAAGAAGGCGGTGATGAAGGCGGTCCAGAGGTTCTTGGGCTGGAAGGTGCTCATGGCCCCTCGCTTTCGTACAGTCCGGTTGCTGACTTCTCCGATCATGTGGATCCGGGCCGTGATTCCGAGGAGCGACGCCCGCTCTGCGCAGATCTTCGGATGAACACCACTCGTATGGTGCAACCGGTGTGGACAGGCCCTCGCGGGCGGTCGGAAGAGGGTGCCGGGAGGTCGTTCCGGATGCCGAAGAGGGGGCGGAGCGGGGCCCCGGGGAGGTCACCGATCGGTATCGGCCGGTGTGTATAGTCGGCGACAGAAGGCCCTTACGCCAAGGAAAGACGAGGTCGCGCGGTGAAGAAGCTTCTCCTGGTCGCACTGGCCGCCATCGGCGGGCTCCTCGTGTACCGCCAGATCCAGGCGGATCGCGCCGAGCAGGATCTGTGGACGGAGGCGACCGACTCCGTGCCCGCAGGTTCGGGTGTGTGAGACGGCACAGTCTGTTACGGGCCCCGGTCGCTGAGCGGCCGGGGCTTCGTGCTGTTCGGGGCCCGTCGCTCGGCGTGCGGACCCTTCGCCGTGCCCGTGTCCTTCGCCGGGTGCGTGTGACGCCCGTACCTCGTGGTCTTCGGCCCTCGTGAGTTCACTTGAGCACATGAGTGCATTGCTCCAGTGAACTTCGGTGAGCCTCATCCGACTCCGGTGAGGTGTCGGCGAGGGCGGCAACGCGGACAAGAAGGGGCAATGCGGCTGTGGCCGGAGACAGCGGCGGTGCGGGCGGGGCAGGATGGACCGGCATCGCGGCCGGGCGGTCGACGGCACCGGCGTGTGGGGACGACGAGGGGAAGCGCGTGAAGAGGCAGCGCAACAGGGGCCGGGTGGTGGCCGCGGTACTCGCGGCGATGTGCGCGGCGGCGGCCCTGCCGGGGCAGGCGCACGCGGCGGGCCCCGGGGTGTACGCGTTCGACCCCGACGCGAAGAACGTGCAGGGCGCGGCGACCAACGTCGAGGCGTCCACGCTGGACGAGGGCGTCCCGTACCGCAGCCTGATCGAGCCGGGCGAGAAGCTCTACTACCGGGTCACGCTGGACGACGCCTCCGCCGCCTACGTCTCGGCGGTCGCGGTGCCCGGCGACAGCGGCGAGGTCGCCTACGGCGACGGCATCAGCGTCAGCCTCCGCGAGACCGACGACACCCGGTGCAGCTCGGAGCGGGCGTACTTCGGCTCGGGTGAGTACGCGCGCCCCATCGCCGCGTACGTCTCCCGGACCATCGAGGAGGGCAGCTCCACCTGCCAGGAGAGCGGCCAGTACGACGTCCTCGTCGAGCGCGAGAGCAAGGAGACGTCCAACTCCGACGCCTGGGACCTGGAGTTGCGCTTCCTCCAGGAGCCGCGGTTGAGGAGCGGGACGTCCATGCCGACCGACGGGCCCGACAGTTGGCCCTCGGCCTCGGCGCAGCCGCTGACCGGGAAGCAGCAGAAGCGGTCCGGCGGGGCCGGGTACTCCGAGGCCACCGGCCTGGAGGCCGGCCGCTGGCAGGACACGGTCGCCCCGGGGCAGACCCGCTTCTACCGGGTGCCGGTGGACTGGGGCCAGCAGATCCACGCCACCGCCGGTCTCTCCAACAGCACGAGTGCCGCTGACGATTTCGTGGGCAACGCGCTCACCCTGTCGCTGGACAACCCCGCCCAGGGGCATGTCTCCGACGCCACGCTGTCGTACTCCGGAGGGCCCGCCTCCGCGTCCCTGAGCCCGCTGCCGCCGGTGGCCTACCGCAATCGGTTCGACTCGTCGTCCCAGGTCAGCGCCATGCGCTTCGCGGGCTGGTACTACCTGTCGGTGTCCCTCAGCCCGAAGCTCAAGGAATTCTACGGGGAGAAGCCGATCCCGTTCGAGCTGGCGGTCCAGGTGAAGAACGACGCCGAGACGTCTCCGTACGAGGGTGACGCGGGGGTCTTCGGCGTCACCGACCAGGACCGGGACGTGGCCCGGAAGGGGAAGAACGCCCGGGAGGCCGCGCAGAGCGGGCCGATGAAGGTGGTCGCCGCGGCCGGTATCGGCACGGGTTCCGTGCTGGTGCTCGGGCTGGGCGTCTGGACGCTGCTGGCCCGCCGCCGTGCCGCCGGGTCCCCTGCCTCCGGTCGGCCGGCTTCGGGTCGGCCGGCCTAGGGTCGGTCGGCCGACGGGGGCCACCGGCCGCCGCGGGGCCGGTAGCCGGTCCGGCGGCGGGACCGTCAGATCTGGGTCAGGGCCCAGATTCCGACCGCGAAGCAGATCAGCGCCACCACCAGCACCCCGGCCGCCACCTTCGGAGGCGGCCCCGGACGCGTTCCCCGTACGGGCGCGTGGGGCGCGGCGTGCTGCACCGGCGGGGACGGCACCGGTGGTTGCTGATGCTGGGCGGTGTACGTGCGGGTCGCGGCGGGATCGCGCGGTACGCCGGAGGTCGGCGCCTGGGAGAGGTCCGGCGCGCCGACGGCGTACGGGGGCGGCGCGTCCGCCGTGAGTGGTGCGGCCTGCTGCTGCTCGAACCCTGGCCGGGCGTACGGCTGTTGCTGTGCGGGCGAGGCTCCGGGCGGGGGCGCGAGGTGGAAGCTGCCCGTCTCGGACATCGAGGTCGGGGGCGGTGCGTGGGTCTGCCGGCCGGGCCCGGGAACGGTCGGCCGCGCAGGGGCGGGTGCGGCCTCCTCGGGCTGCCGGGGGGCGGTGACGGGCCCGTCGGGGCCGAACCCGGCCGGCAGGGGCCCGATCTGGTCGAACACCTCCACCGGCTCGTCGTCCGGGCCGGGTTCGGGCAGCATCTCGACCGCCGCGGTCAGGGCCTTGCGCGCGCCCGTCGCGGTCCGGAACCGGGCGTGCGGGTCCGGCTGGAGCAGACCGGCGAGAACCTGCCACAGCGGCTCGGGAATGCCGTTGGGGGCGCTCGGTGTGCCGTGCTCGGCGAAGTGCTCCACCAGGGCCTGGGAGTCGGGCTTCTGGCCCTGGATGAGGTAGAGCGCGACCAGGCCGACCGCGAAGAGGTCCGCGGGGAAGTCGGGCTCGGCGCCCATCATCTGCTCGGGCGCGAAGTAACCGGGCGTGCCGACGACGTAGTTGGTCTCGGTAAGCCGTGGTTCGCCCTTGCGCATCGAGATGCCGAAGTCGGAGAGACGCAGATGCGGGCGGCCCGTTCCGGTCGCCTCCATCAGGATGTTGGCGGGCTTGATGTCGCGGTGCACCACTCCTTCGGCGTGCACCGTGGAGAGACCGGAGAGCAGCTGGTCCAGCAGCAGACAGACGAAGCGCGGGGGCAACGGGCCGTAGTCGCCGATGACATGGGCGAGCGAGCCGCCGCTCACCAGGTCCATGGTGAACAGGACCTTGTCGTCGTCGGCGGCCCAGCTGGCCGGGGCCAGCACGTGCGGGTGCTCGATGCGCAGGGCCTGCTCGCGGACGAAGCGCAGCAGTGTGTGCGCGTCGCTCTGCTGGAGCACCTTGGCAGCGACGTACCTGCGGCGGCGGTGGTCCCAGGCGCGCCAGACGGCGCCGACCCCGCCCCGTCCGATCGGATCGATCAGCTCGTACCGACCAGCGAAGACCTCACCCATTGTGCTGTGCCCGCTCCCCGTTCCCGTGGTGCCGCGGCGTCCGCCGCGGCCCGTGTTCCGGCCCCCGTGTCCCTGCCGGCACCAGGGCGTCGCGCGGTGCGCGCGTGCCCCGGCTCCGTCGTCCGTCGTGGTCCGGAGTCGCTAGCTCTGGTGTCCCTCGTAGTGCGCGACCGCCTCCGCGGTGCGCCCCGCTCCGTACACCCTGAGGAACTCTGCCAGCTCCGGGTGGGTCGGGGCGAGGGCGTCCGCGGCTTCGATGATGTCGCCGGCCGCCGAGACCGACCGCAGCAGGGACTGGATCTCGCGCACCACACGGCGGACCGTGGGAGCGCCGCCGGTGGAGGTGGTCTGGCCGGTGGCGGTCAGGACCGATCCGCCCTGCGACTTCTTGATCTCCTCCATGCGGTCGGTCGCCTCGCCCGCGCTGACGCTGCCGTCGGCGACCTGGCTCGCCAGCTCCTGGAGGGCCTGGACGCGCTGGACCACCGCGGGGTTCCCGATCTTGGCCCGCTGGCCGCTCATCAGCTGGGAGAGCATCGGGGCGGAGAGTCCGAGGACAGCGGCCAACCGGGCCTGGTTCAGGCCGAGATCATCGATCAGCCGACGGAAGAGCGCCCCCAACGGCTCCCCGTACCAACTGCGTTGAAGCTCTCTGGCTCTTGCCGTCGCCTCTTGTTGCGCTGCGTCCATGGCGTCTCCCCATCGCTGCGGCTTCGCTGCTGCGAACCTGCGAGCATCTTACGGAGCGTGGTCGCCCGCGGGGAGTCCCTATCCTTTTGCAGGATTACGGGGGTCACCCGGTACTCTGGTCCACGACGGTAGCCCTGGCACGGACGTGCTGGGTGTTGCCCTCGTTCGTTGTGACCAGGGGCCTTAGCTCAGTTGGTAGAGCGCTGCCTTTGCAAGGCAGATGTCAGGAGTTCGAATCTCCTAGGCTCCACTCTGGTAAACCCCTCTGACCTGCGGAAACGCGGCCAGAGGGGTTTCTTTGTGTCGGCCTTCGGTGCTGACGCAGCCGGGCGGTGAGGAGGGCCCGGGGCGACCTCGGTCCCGCAGGGCGGTGGTTCCCGGGGGCGCACAGGCGCGTCGTCCTGTCGGCCTCCGGGCGCCGGTCTCGTACGATCCGGAACTGTCCCGCTGCCTCCCGAGGGCCGATCGCCGGGGACACCAGGCACACTTCCTACGTAAACAGTCGAGCCACAAAAGGACTCAGGCATGATCACGTTGACGAAGGAAGACGGCCCGGCCGACCTGGGCGGGGTGACCCATCTGTCCATCGGGGCCTCCTGGGACCCCACCGTCGGGAGCAGCGGCGGTCTGATGGGGAAGCTCCGGCAGAAGGCCGGCACGGACCTCGACCTGATCGCCATCGCGTTGCAGGGCGGGGACCCGGTGCGGTTGGCCGGTCTGGACTCCCTGGACCCGCTGGGCAACGGATCGCTGGTGCACAGCGGCGACAACCAGACCGGGCACGGAGACGGTGACGACGAGACGGTGACCGTCGAGTTCGCCAAGATTCCTTCGAACATCACGTCGATCGTCTTCATCGCCGCCGCGTACAAGAAGCGCAGCGCGTTCAGCAACGCGCGCAACATCAGCTTCAAGGTGTACGACGCGACGGGCGGCAGCACGCAGCAGGTCGCCGACATCTGGCCGAGCATGCTCACCCAGGACAACGGCGTCGCCGTGGCCAAGGCGATCCGCGAGGGCGCCGGCTGGAAGCTCCAGGTGATCAACGAGACCGGGAAGATCAAGCAGGGTGACGAGCAGGCCCTGATGCGCTTCGCCGTGAGCCGGTAGTCGCCGGTGGGCGTGGCTCCGCCGCCGTCTCGGGGCGGAGCGGGGCGGGAAGAACGGAAGCGGCTGCGGTAACCGCCAGGGCGGTTACCGCAGCCGCTTCCGTTCTGTCAGGGGGTACGCGCGGGGCGCCCCGCGCCGGCCCGGGTCAGGGACGGTCGTCGAGACCGGGGGTGTCCCCCTCGACCGACTCGGCCTCGGCCTGCTTGGCCCTGACCTCCGGGTCGAGGTCGGCCCGGTCGGTGCCGTCGGCCGAGCTGAGCGGCGAACGCTCGTCGCCCACCTCGGTGGCGACGGGCGGCTCGACCAGCCAGTCCGGGTTGGCCTGCTTGTCCCACCAGCGCCAGGCGGCGTAGGCGCCGCCTGCCAGGACGCCCAGTACCAGGAACCCCTTCGCGGCGCGGCCGGCCTTGGCCCGTCGCTGGTGCTTCCTGGCGAGCTTCTGGATCTCCTTGGCCGTCACCTGGGTGCGCAGCGCCGCCAGGGCGGCCGCGCTGCGGGCGGAAGCCTGCTCGGCGACGGGCAGGGCGACCGACCGGGCGTGCTCGATGCGGGGGGCGGTGTAGTCGGCGGCGCTCCGTGCCGCCTTGCGGGTGGAGACGGCGGCGCGGTGCGCGGCCTCGTCGACCTTGGGCGGCACATGCGTCCGGGCCTGTTCGAGGCGTGGTGCGAGATGGGACGCGTACTGGACACGGGCCTGCTTGGCGGCCTTCGTCACCTTCGGCGCGAGTTGCGTACGAGCCTCGTGCGCGTAGTGGGCGGCCTGCTTCTTGGCTGTGTCGGCGTAGGGCGCCACCACTTCCGCGGCGTGCTGCGCGCTGTCCTTCGCCGAGTCGGTTGCGGCGCGCACGCTGTCGATGCGGGTCACGAGATCCTCCTCCTTGGTGGCGGGTAGGTACTCCGCCTGTCCGCCCAGTTCGAAATCATGCCTGTTGCGTTGATGCCTGGCATGCGGGACGGGCATCCGGGTCATGACCGTGATGTGCGGTCAAAACGGTTCATGGGTGAAGTGTGCCGACGACAATGCCATGGTTCGGTGGCGAACGCGCCGTTTCGTCCGGCATCCGGCCGCACATTTACCGGTCCGTGGGAGGATCGGCGGACGTCAGCGATGGATGTGGCGTCAGGTGAAGGACGAAGGAAGGCAGACCGTGGCCGAGCAGCTCTACGCCACCTTGAAGACCAACCGGGGCGACATCGAGATTCGGCTGCTGCCGAACCACGCCCCCAAGACGGTCCGTAACTTCGTCGAGCTGGCCACCGGGCAGCGCGAGTGGGTCAACCCGGAGACCGGCGAGAAGTCCACGGACCGGCTGTACGACGGCACCGTCTTCCATCGCGTCATCAGCGGTTTCATGATCCAGGGCGGCGATCCGCTGGGCAACGGCACCGGCGGCCCCGGCTACAAGTTCGCCGACGAGTTCCACCCGGAGCTGGGCTTCACCCAGCCCTATCTGCTGGCCATGGCGAACGCGGGCCCGGGGACGAACGGCTCGCAGTTCTTCCTGACCGTGTCCCCCACCGCCTGGCTGACCGGCAAGCACACCATCTTCGGCGAGGTGTCCGGTGAGGCGGGACGCAAGGTCGTCGACGCCATCGCGGCCGCCCCGACCAATCCGCGCACCGACCGTCCGCTCCAGGACGTGGTGATCGAGTCCGTGGTGGTCGAGACCCGCTGACGTCCGCTTCCCGGGAAGTCCCGCCGCGGGACCGCGGGACTGCCGGGCCGCGGGAACCAACCGCCCCGCCCGTCCGTACTGATACATAGCGGACCGGCGGGGCGGCCTTCTTCGCGCCGCCGGGCGACGAGGACCGAGAGGCAGGCCAGGACCGATGGACCAGCAGCCGCCGGGGGACCGTGCCGCCGCGGGAAGCGGTGCGCCGACACCGACCTGCTACCGCCACCCCGACCGTGAGACCGGCATCAGCTGTACGCGCTGCGGGCGGCCCATCTGCCCCGAGTGCATGGTCAGCGCCTCGGTCGGCTTCCAGTGCCCCGACTGCGTGCGCCAGGGCTCGGGCACCGGGCACCACCCGTCCGCCGCCCGGCCGCGCACGCTGGCCGGTGGCACGGTGGCCGCCGACCCCCGCCTGGTCACCAAGATCCTGCTCGGCATCAATCTCGCCCTCTTCCTCCTGGTCAGCATCCGTCCCGCGCTGGTGAGCGATCTGACGCTGGTCGGGCTGGCGTGGGACCCGAGCCCGCCGCCGGGATCCGTCGCAGGCGTCGCCGATGGCCAGTGGTACCGCCTGGTGACCTCGATGTTCCTGCACCAGGAAGTGGTGCACATCGGGTTCAACATGCTGGGCCTGTGGTGGCTCGGCGGGCAGCTGGAGGCCGCGCTCGGCCGGAGCCGCTACCTCGCGCTCTATCTGCTGTCCGGTCTTGCGGGCGGCGCCCTGACCTATCTGCTCGCCGTGCCCGGCCAGCAGTCGCTCGGGGCGTCCGGCGCGGTCTACGGCCTGTTCGGCGCCATCGCCGTCCTGATGCGCCGGATGAACTACGACCTGCGTCCGGTGCTGGTGCTGCTGGCGCTGAACCTGGCCTTCACCTACTTCAACCGGGACGGCATCGCCTGGCAGGCGCACGTCGGCGGTCTGATCGCGGGCGTGGTCATCGCCGTCGGCATGGTCCACGCCCCGCGCGAGCGGCGTACGGCGGTGCAGGTCGGCGCCTGCGCGCTCGTCCTGCTGGCGAGCGTCGGGATCATCGTCGCCCGCACGATGTCCCTCACGTGAGCCCGATTCCGAGCGGAACGGGCCCCTCCACCCTCAGGGTGACCGAAGTTGTCCACAGTGTGCGCAGAATCTTGTGCATGGCAAGAGGAACACCCGTTCCCCTTGTCGCTGATCTGGGTTTTTCCGTCAGGACAACGGGATGCAGCCCCCCTCGTCGAGGGGGGCTGCAGTCACACCGGCGTCAACTTGAGTGGGGGTTATCCACAGATCGTCTGACCTTTTCCCCCAGCTGTGGATAACTCTGTGGGTAACTCAGGGCAAGGCTTGCGCGGAGGTGTGCCGAGCGGATACGGCAGGGGCACGGCACGAGCGGCACGGGGCGAGCGGGCACGCCACGAGAGCCGTTCGCCGCCGACGCGGCGGCGGAGGAGCGTCGGCGGAGGCGGAGCGTCAGCGGCGGAGGAGCGTCACTTCCACTGCGTCGACACGGCGAAACCGCCGGCGATGAAGCCGAAGCCGACCACGATGTTCCAGTTGCCCAGGGCGTCGACCGGCAGATCGCCCTCGGTCAGGTAGAACACCACGATCCAGGCCAGCCCGATGAGGAACAGGGCCAGCATCACCGGAGCGACCCAACTGCGGTTGGTCAGCTTGATGGTCGTTGCCTGCTTCGCCGGGGGCGGCGTGAAGTCGGCCTTCTTGCGGATACGTGACTTCGGCACGAGGGACTCTCCTGTCGATGCGCTGCGTGACCGCGCAGGGATCTGTGGCGGGCGCCGGGGGCGGGGTGCCAGGGGGCATGCTGCCTCCCCCGAGCGTCCGTTAGCGTAGTGCTTCTCTGGCGCCTGATGAGATAAGGGTACGTTGAGCAATTCCGCCGACTCCCCAGAAGGCCCGGCCCGGCGCACTTCCGTGTGGGCGGTCCGGGGGCTCACCGCTGCGGTCTTCGCCCTGGCCGGACTGATCTTCGTCACCAGTGCCAACACCGCCAAGGGCACCAATCTGCGCAGCGACTCCTCCCTGTTGAAGCTCTCCGACCTGATCAGGGAGCGCAGCGAGAACAACGGCGAGCTGAACGACGCGGTCGCCGGCGCCCGTGCGGACGTCGACGCCCTCGCCCAGCGCGACGACGGCTCCACCAAGGCCGAGGACGCCCGGCTGAAGGCCCTGGAGAAGGCGGCCGGCACCACGAAGATCAGCGGTGACTCCGTCAGTGTGACGCTCGATGACGCGCCCCCCGACGCCACCGCCAACCCCGGCTACCCCGAGCCCCAGCCCAACGACCTGGTCATCCACCAGCAGGACCTTCAGGCCGTGGTGAACGCGCTGTGGCAGGGCGGGGCGCGGGGAATCCAGGTGATGGACCAGCGGCTGATCTCCACCAGCGCCGTCCGCTGCGTGGGCAACACGCTCATCCTCCAGGGCCGCGTCTACTCCCCGCCGTACAAGGTCACCGCGGTCGGCGACCCGGGCAAGCTCAAGCAGGCGCTCAACGACTCGACCGCGATCCAGAACTACCTGCTGTACGTGAAGGCGTACGGGCTGGGCTGGAAAGTCGACGAGAACGAGGCGGTGACTCTTCCCGGGTACTCGGGCACAGTGGATCTCCACTACGCACAGCCTGTGGAGTGAGCCCGAGCTGAGCCCCGGGGAGGCCGTCCGGTGTCGGTGCGAGTCGTCGTCAGAACCTTCAGCGAACTCTGCATCACCGTGGGTGCGCTGATCATCCTCTTCGTCGTCTACTTCCTGTTCTGGACCGGTGTGAAGGCGGCCGACGCGGCCGAGGGCGAGATCGACACCCTCCAGAGCCAGTGGGCCCGGGAGCCCGTGGCGCCGGCCCCGCCGCCCGCCTCCGCCAGGACGTCCCCGGCCGAGGAACCGGTCCCGTCCCCCGACCAGGACCAGGACCAGGACCAGGACCCGGTCCCGTACCGCGCCGGAAAGCCCTTCGCGATGATGCACATCCCGCGCTTCGGCGCCGACTGGGAGTGGCCCGTCCTGGAGAACACCGCGGTCGGAACCCTGAAGAAGGGGCTCGGGCACTACAGCGGAACGGCCCGCCCCGGCGACACGGGCAACTTCGCGGTGGCCGGGCACCGGCGGACGTACGGCGATCCCTTCAAGGACTTCCCGGAGCTGCGGCCCGGGGACGCGGTCGTCGTCAACGACGGCACGACCTGGTTCACCTACCGCGTCGCGAAGAAGCCGTACCGGACCGTGCCCACCGACACCGCCGTCGTCGACCCGGTGCCCCGCGGCTCCGGATTCGAGGACGCCGGACGCTATCTGACGCTCACCACGTGCGAGCCGGAATGGGGCAGCAGCCACCGGCTGATCGCCTGGGCGCATCTGGACGCGACACGGCCGGTGAGCGAGGGAAGGCCTCCGGAGCTCTCCGGCTGATCCGGGGCTTTTCCCCAGCTGACCCCCTCCTCGGCCGCGGCCCTCTAGTCTGGTGCGGGTACCGAATGGAGGGGTCAGCATGTACGGCTGGATCTGGCGGCATCTGCCGGGCAACGCATGGGTGCGGGGCGTCATCTCGCTCGTGCTGGTTCTGGCGGTCGTCTACGCGCTGTTCCAGTACGTGTTCCCCTGGGCCGAGCCGCTGCTGCCGTTCGGTGACGTGACCGTCGACGGCGAGAGCGCCGGTGGAGCAGGAGCCGGCCAGTGAGCGCACGCGTCCTCGTCGTGGACAACTACGACAGCTTCGTCTTCAACCTCGTCCAGTACCTCTACCAGCTCGGCGCCGAGTGCGAGGTGCTGCGCAACGACGAGGTGACCCCCGCCCACGCGCAGGACGGCTTCGACGGCGTCCTGCTCTCGCCGGGTCCCGGCACGCCCGAGCAGGCCGGCGTCTGCGTGGAGATGGTGCGCCACTGCGCGGACACCGGCGTGCCGGTCTTCGGCGTCTGCCTGGGGATGCAGTCGATGGCGGTCGCGTACGGCGGCGTCGTCGACCGGGCCCCCGAGCTGCTGCACGGCAAGACCTCGCCCGTGACCCACGAGGGCCAGGGCGTCTTCGCCGGACTGCCGTCCCCCTTCACCGCCACGCGCTACCACTCGCTCGCCGCCGAACCCGGCGCGCTGCCCCCGGAGCTGGAGGTCACCGCCCGCACGGCGGACGGCATCATCATGGGGCTGCGCCACCGGGACCGGGCCGTGGAGGGCGTGCAGTTCCACCCCGAGTCGGTGCTCACCGAGCACGGCCACCTGATGCTCGCCAACTGGCTGGAACAGTGCGGAGACCGGGGGGCCGTCGCGCGGTCGGCGGGGCTCGCGCCTGTGGTGGGCAAGGCCGCCGCGTGACCGCGGGCCGCCGCGGGCCCGACGCCGGACCGGGGGGCCCTGACGCGCGACGGGCGTACGGGGCCGACGGCGCGTTCGTGGCGGCGGTGGACGGCCTCGCGGATCCGCTCAACGATCCGCTGCCCGGCGGGCACGCCTCGCCGTGGTTCCGGACGGACAACATCCCGGGCGGACCGGGAGCGGACGGGACCGGAGCGGACGGACCCGGAGCGCTTCCCGGTCCGGGGCCCGGACCGGACCCCGGAACACGGGAATCCGTACCGGAGCCCGCGCTCGGACGCGTACCGGAGCCTCGGCCCGGCCACGCACCCCACCAAGGGCCTCAGCAGCCCCAGGGAGCCCCGAACGAGTGGTACGACCCCGCCGGGTACCAACGCGACTGGTACGGGCCCCAGGAGCCGTCCGCGCGAAGAGCGCCGGCCGAGGAGCGGGTCCAGGTCCCGGCCCAGGACCTCCCCGCCGAACCGCGCACCGAAGTCCTCACCGCCGTCGTCCCGGGGCCCCCAGAGCCCCCCACCGAGGTCATCAGCCGCGTTCCGGCCGAGCCGGAGCCCGGGCCCGACCCCGCCGCCCGCCCCGGCCCGCCTCCCACCGGCGGGCGGGCCGAGCGGCGGCGGGCGGCCAAGGGGCGCGGCCGGCGGCGTCCGGAACCCGTCGTGGAGCGGGCCGCCCCGGCCGCCCCGATGTCCCGGATGGAGGCCCGGCGCGCGGCGAAGGCGGCGAAGGACAGCCCGGCGGTCGTCGCCAGCCGGGTGGTCGGCGAGGTGTTCATCTCGCTGGGCGTCCTGATGCTGCTGTTCGTCACCTACCAGCTCTGGTGGACCAACATCCGGGCCGAGCAGATCGCCGGCAAGGAGACGAACCGGATCCAGGACGAGTGGGCCAACGGCGACCGCACGCCCGGGGTGTTCGCACCCGGACAGGGCTTCGCGATCATGCACATCCCCAAGCTGGACGTCGTCGCCCCGATCGCCGAGGGCATCGACAAGGAGAAGGTGCTCGACCGGGGGATGATCGGCCACTACGGCGAGGGCAGGCTCAAGACGGCGATGCCCTCCGACAAGCAGGGCAACTTCTCGGTGGCCGGTCACCGCAACACCCACGGCGAGCCGTTCCGCTACATCAACAAGCTGAACCCGGGCGACCCGATAGTGGTCGAGACGCAGGACGCGTACTACACGTACGAGATGGCCAGCATCCTCCCGCAGACCTCGCCGTCCAACATCTCGGTGATCGAGCCCGTACCGGCGGGATCGGGGTTCGAGGGCCCGGGCCGGTACCTCACGCTGACGACCTGCACCCCGGAATTCACGAGTACCTACCGGATGATCGTCTGGGGCAAGATGGTCGACGAACGGCCGCGCAGCCAGGGAAAGCCCGACGCGCTCGTCGGCTGAACATCCTCACGACAGGGACGGTGCGGTGGCAGCGAGGACCGAGCACGACGAGCGGGCCGACACGTCCACCTCCCCGCCCCCTGCACGCCGGGGAGGCCGCCACCCCGTCGCGACGGCCGTGAGCGTCTTCGGCGAACTGCTCATCACCGCCGGCCTGGTGCTCGCGCTGTTCGTCGCGTACTCCCTGTGGTGGACCAACGTGCTCGCCGACCGCGAGGCCGACAAGCAGGGCGACACGGTCCGCAGCCGGTGGGCGGACGGGCCGGGCGCCCTGGACACCAAGGACGGCATCGGCTTCCTGCACGTGCCCGCCATGAAGAACGGCGAGGTGCTGGTCAAGAAGGGCACCGACCCCGAGACCCTGAACAACGGCATCGCGGGCTACTACACGGACCCGGTCGAGTCGGCCCTCCCCTGGGACGACGAGGGCAACTTCACGCTGGCCGCCCACCGCGACGGGCACGGCGCGAAGTTCCACAACATCCACAAGCTGAAGAACGGCGATCCGGTCGTCTTCGAGACCAAGGACACCTGGTACGTCTACAAGGTCTACAAGACGCTCCCCGAGACGTCGAAGTTCAACGTCGACGTGATCCAGCCGGTCCCGGAGGAGTCGGGTGTCGAGGAGCCGGGCCGCTACATCACGCTGACGACCTGCACCCCGGTCTACACCTCGAAGTACCGGTACATCGTGTGGGGCGAGCTGGAGCGTACGGAGAAGGTCGACAAGGACCGCACGAAGCCGGTCGAACTGCGCTGAGCCGCCGGGGGACAGCCGCTCGCGCCCGGGTAGACGGGAAGGGCCCCGGTCACCATCGTGGTGACCGGGGCCCTTCCCTTGCCGTTCCGGGTGCGCGGTGGGTCAGTCGTCGCCCAGGCCTCCGATGAAGCCTCCGCCGTTGCCGCCGTTCCCGCCGTTGCCGCCGCCCTCGATGGTCACGAGGGTGACGGTGCTGCCCTTGTCCGCCTGGGTGGTCGGCGCCGGGCTGCTGGTGATCACCGTGGCGTTCGGCTTGTCGACCGAATTCGGGGCGAGCGCGACCACGAAGCCGAGCCCTTCGAGCTGGGACTTCACGTCCTGGTACGGCCTGTTGCCGATGTCACCGGGGATCGCGACCTGCTCCGGCTTCGCCGGCCCCTTGGAGACCTTCAGGACGATCTGTGCGTCCTTGGCCTGCTTGCTCGGTCCCGCGGGGGTCTGCTCGATCACCTCTCCGGCCGGCTTCTCCGAGTCCACGTCGGCCCGTGAGACGTTGGTGAACCCGAGCTGGTTGAGCTGGGCCACGGCGGCGTCGTACTGACGGGTCCGCACGTCGGGCATCGGGTCGGTCGTCTGCACGGCCACGGTGATGGTGATCTCGGCCCCGTCCTCGGCCTTCTCGCCGCCCTTGGGGTCCTGCTCGATCACGGTGCCCTCGGTCTTCTCGGACTCCTCCGTGGTGACGTTGACCGTGAAGCCCTTCTCCTCCAGGACCTCGCGGGCGCCGTCCTCGGACTTCTCCAGGACGTTGGGGACCTCGGTCTTCGGCGCTCCGGTGGAGACGACGACCGTGACGGTGCCGTCCTTGTCCATCAGCGACTCGGCCGACGGATCCTGGGAGCAGATCTCGCCCTTCTCCTGGTCCTCGCACGGCTCCTCGGCGCCGACCTTCACGGTGACGTCGGTCCTGGCCGCGAGTTTCTCCGCGTCCTGCACCGTGGTGCCCACCAGGTTCGGGGCCTTGATCTGGCCGTCGTCGCTGGTCGGCGTGAAGATCACCCGGCCGATCAGGATCGCGCCGATCAGCACCAGGATGCCCGCGACGACCAGCAGGATCGTCGAGGTGTTGCTCTTCTTCTGCTGGCGCCGGCGGCCCGAGCGGTCGTCGTAGCCGTAGCCGCCGTCGTCCGGGTTGACCGGCGGGAGCATCGAGGTCTGCGCGTTGTTCGGGTCGGTCGGGCGCAGGGCGGTGGTGGGCTGGTCGGGGTTGTAGCCGTCGTAGCCGCCGTACCCGGCCGCGCCCATCGCCGCCGTGGCCGCGACCGGCTGGCCGTCGAGGCAGGCCTCGATGTCGGCGCGCATCTCGTCGGCGGACTGGTAGCGGTAGTCCGGGTCCTTGGTGAGAGCCTTCAACACGATCGCGTCCATCTCGGGCGTGATCTCGGGGTCGAAGTTGCTCGGCGGCTGCGGCTCCTCCCGGACGTGCTGGTAGGCCACCGCGACGGGCGAGTCCCCCACGAACGGGGGCCGGACCGCGAGCAGCTCGTACAGCAGGCAGCCGGTGGAGTAGAGGTCGGAGCGCGCGTCGACCTGCTCGCCCTTGGCCTGCTCCGGGGAGAGGTACTGGGCGGTGCCGATGACCGCGGCGGTCTGCGTCATCGTCATCCCGGAGTCGCCCATGGCACGGGCGATGCCGAAGTCCATGACCTTGACCTGGCCGGTGCGCGTCAGCATGACGTTCGCCGGTTTGATGTCGCGGTGGACGATCTGGGCGCGGTGCGAGTACTCCAGGGCCTGGAGGATGCCGACCGTCATCTCCAGCGTGCGCTCGGGGAGCAGCCTGCGACCGGAGTGCAGGAGCTCTCTCAGCGTCGACCCGTCGACGTACTCCATCACGATGTACGGGATGGAGACCCCGTCGACGTAGTCCTCGCCGGTGTCGTACACGGCGACGATCGCGGGGTGGTTGAGCGAGGCGGCCGACTGGGCCTCACGGCGGAACCGGGCCTGGAACGACGGGTCACGGGCCAGATCGGCCCGGAGCGTCTTCACAGCTACGGTGCGGCCGAGCCGGGTGTCGTGCGCGAGGTAGACCTCGGCCATGCCACCACGGCCGAGCACCGAGCCCAGCTCGTACCGGCCGCCGAGGCGACGCGGCTCTTCCATAACTGTTCCAGCCCTCTCCGTCAGTCCCGACCGCACCCGTGTGTGGTCCGCGGCGGTGCGCTGTTCGCGCATACGCTACCGGGCACGGGTGACGTGATCAGCCCGCACCCGTCAGCCGATATCCGACCGGTATCCGATGTCCGGTATGACGGGCGGCCGCCGTGACAGGTCTCACTTCTTGCTGTCGATGACCGCTTTCATCACATCGCGCGCGATGGGGGCGGCCAGCCCGCCGCCGGAGATGTCGTCCCGGTTGGCGTTGCCGTCCTCGACCACGACGGCGACGGCGACCGGAGAGCCGCTGTCGGTCTTCGCGTACGAGATGAACCAGGCGTACGGCTTCTCGCTGTTGTTCAGACCGTGCTGTGCCGTACCGGTCTTGCCACCCACGGTGACGCCGGGGATCCGCGCGTTGGTTCCCGTACCGTCCTTGACGACGGTCTCCATCATCTGCTGGACCTTCTGGGCGTTCTCACCGGAGAGCGCGCGGCTGAGCTCCTCGGGCTCGTGGGTGTAGACCGGGTCCAGGTTGGGCGCCTGCCGCTCGGCGACCATGTACGGCCGCATCAGCTTGCCGTCGTTGGCGATCGCGGAGGCCACCATGGCCATCTGGAGCGGGGTGGTCCGGTTGGACGCCTGGCCGATGCCGGCCATCGCGTTCTGCGGCCTGTTGTCCTCGGGATAGATGCTCGCGTCGGCGCGGACGGGCGTGAAGACTTCCTTGTTGAAGCCGAACTTGTCCGTCTGCTCGATCATCTTCTTGTTGCCGAGGTCGTCGCTCATCTTCCCGAAGACGGTGTTGCACGACACCCGCAGGGCCTCGCGCAGCGTGGCGTTCTCGCAGGGGATGTCGCCCTCGTTCTGGAGAGGCGTGGTGGACTGCGGCAGCGTCCAGGGCAGCGGCGACTCCGTCTTCGCGTCGATGTCGTCGTAGAGCCCGTTCTCCAGGGCGGCGGCGGCGGTGACGACCTTGAAGGTGGAGCCCGGGGGGTAGGTTTCGCGCAAGGCCCGGTTGAGCATCGGCTTGTCCTTGTCCTTCAGGAGCTTCTGCCGGTTTTCCGAGTCCTTGAGGGAGTTGCCGGCGAAGACCGAGGGGTCGTAGGACGGGGTGCTGGCGAGGGCGAGGATGGCGCCGCTCTTCGGGTCGAGGGCGACCACCGCGCCCTTCTTCTCGCCGAGCCCCTTGAAGGCGGCCCTCTGGGCGTCGCCGTTCAGCGTGGTGACGATGTTGCCGCCGCGCTTCTTCTCGCCGGTGAACATCGACAGCGTCCGGTCGAAGAACAGCTGGTCGTCGTTGCCGGTGAGGATGCCGTCCTCCAGGTTCTCCAGCTGCGAGGAGTCGAAGGCCTGTGAGGAGTAGCCGGTCACGGGGGCCCACAGGGGGCCGTTCTTCCAGACCCGCTTGTACGTGAAGTCGCTGTCCTCGGTCTCGGCGGAGCCGGTGACCGCCTTGCCGTCGACGATGATGTCGCCGCGCTCGTGGGCGTACCGCTCGATCTCGACGCGGCGGTTGTACTTGTGGCTGGTCAGCTCGTCGGCGCGGACGTACTGGAGCCAGTTGTCCCGGATGAGGAGCGAGAGGACGAGGATGCCGCAGAAGATCGCGACGCGGCGCAGCGGCTTGTTCACGGTCGGACCACCTGCGTCATCTCGGCGTCGGTGGAGGGCGCGGGAGCCGGCGCGGGACGGCGGGCGGTGTCGCTGATGCGGATCAGGATGCCGATCAGGGCCCAGTTGGCGATGACCGAGGACCCGCCGGCCGCGAGGAACGGCATCGTCATACCGGTGAGCGGGATGAGGCCCATGACACCGCCGGCGACGACGAAGACCTGGATGGCGAAGGCGCCGGAGAGCCCGATGGCCAGCAGCTTGCCGAACGGGTCGCGGGCGGCCAGCGCGGTGCGCACACCGCGCTCGACGATCAGCCCGTACAGCAGGAGGAACGCCATCACACCGGCGAGCCCGAGCTCCTCGCCCACGGTGGCGAGGATGAAGTCGGTGTTGGCGGCGAAGAGGATGAGGTCGGAGTTGCCCTGACCGAGCCCGGTCCCGAGCGTGCCGCCGGAGCCGAAGGCCATCAGCACCTGCGCCATCTGCTCACTGGCGGCATGCGTGCCCCAGCCGGCGAAGGGGTCGAGCCAGGCGGTCACACGGTCCTGCACGTGCGGCTCGAAGGAGGCCACGCCGACCGCGCCCACGGCCGACATGGTCAGACCGAAGACGATCCAGCTGGTGCGCTCGGTCGCCACGTAGAGCATGACGACGAACATGCCGAAGAAGAGGAGCGAGGTGCCGAGGTCGGTCTCGAAGACGAGGATCAGGATCGACATCGCCCAGATGGCCAGGATCGGACCGAGGTCGCGACCGCGGGGCAGGTACATGCCCATGAAGCGGCGGCTGGCCAGGGCCAGGGCGTCGCGCTTCACCATCAGATAGCCGGAGAAGAAGATCGCGATGACGATCTTCGCGAACTCACCGGGCTGGATGGAGCCGATACCGGGGATGGTGATCCAGATCTTCGCGCCGAACTGGGCCGGGAAGAACATCGGCAGGATCAGCAGGATGAGCGCCACCACCATGGAGATGTAGGTGTAGCGCTGGAGGATGCGGTGGTCCTTGAGGAGGAGCAGCACACCGATGAACAGGGCCACGCCCATCGCCGAGAAGAGCAGCTGCTTGGAGGCGGCGGGCGCGAAGCTGGGGAGCCGCGCCAGCCGCTCCGACTGGTCCAGGCGCCAGATCAGCGCGAGGCCCAGGCCGTTCAGCAGGGTGGCCAGCGGCAGCAGCAGCGGATCGGCGTACTTGGCGAATCTGCGCACCACGAGGTGGGCGACGCCGCCGAGCAGGGCGAGGCCCGCCCCGTAGCCGAGCATGCCCGCGGGCAGTTCGCCGTTGAGGGCGAGGCCCACGTTGGCGTAGGCGAACACCGAGATGGCGACGGCGAAGACGACGAGCGCCAGCTCGGTGTTACGGCGGCTCGGTGCGTCGATCGCGCCGATGGTGGTCGTGTTGGTGACAACGCTCATGGTGCTGAAGGCCCCCTACGGCTTACTGCTTACCGCACTGCGGGACCAGCTTCTTCTCTTCCTCCGAGAGGCTGGGGCCGGGAGTGGGAGCGGTGGTCGGCTTGGTCCCCTTGGCGGAGGACGTGGCGGAAGTCCTGGTGGCGGGGGCTCCGGCGGTGCCGCCGGCCTCGCCCTCGCCCGTACGGGCCCGGTTCTCGGCGTCGGCCGCGCGGCGTTGCGCGTCCTTCTTGCAGGCGGAGGCCTGGGCGGCGAGCTCGGCGACCTTCTCGCGGGCGTCGGTGATGTTGCCCTCGGCGATCGTCGCCTCGACCTGCTTGCGCTGGTACGGCGGCAGGTACTTGAGCTCGATCTCGGGGTGGTTCTTCTCGACCGTCGAGAGCGAGATCCAGGCGAGGTCCTGGCTGATGCCCTGGAAGAGCGCGACGTTCTCGTCCTGCGCGCCGACGTAGTACTGCGTCTGGGTCCAGCGGTAGCCGCCGTACAGACCGCCGCCGATCACGGCCAGCGCGAGCACGATGAAGACGGAACGCTTCAGCCAGGTGCGGCCGCCGCCCGGTTTGACGAAGTCCTCGTCCGTGTAGGCGTCGTAGGAGCCGTCCGGCATGCCCCCGTAGCCGACGTCGCCGCTGCCGGGCGGGCCGAAGCCGCCGGCGGGCGGGGGCACGGGGCGGCCGAGGCCGGCCGCGCGCCCGGCGGGCGTCTGCATGGCCCCGCCGTCGCCCAGTTGGGCCTGGTTCTCCGCGACCGCGCCGACGACGACCGGGGTGTCGTTGAGCTGCGCGGCCAGGGTGTCGTTGTTGTCGACGTCCAGGACGTCGGCCACGATGCAGGTGATGTTGTCCGGGCCGCCACCGCGCAGAGCGAGCTGGATCAGCTCCTGGATGGTCTCCTGCGGGCCCTGGTAGCTGGCGAGGGTCTCTTCCATCGTCTGGTGGGAGACAACGCCGGAGAGGCCGTCCGAGCAGATCAGATAGCGGTCGCCGGCACGGACCTCACGGATGGAGAGGTCCGGTTCGACATGGTCGCCGCTGCCCAGCGCCCGCATCAGCAGGGAGCGCTGCGGGTGGGTGGTGGCCTCTTCCTCGGTGATCCTGCCCTCGTCGACGAGGCGCTGCACCCAGGTGTGGTCCTGGGTGATCTGCGTCAGGACGCCGTCCCGCAGCAGGTACGCGCGGGAGTCGCCGACGTGCACCAGGCCGAGGCGCTGACCGGTCCAGAGCAGGGCGGTGAGCGTGGTGCCCATGCCCTCCAGCTGGGGGTCCTCCTCGACCATGACGCGCAGCTGGTCGTTGGCCTGCTGAACGGCCGTGCCGAGCGAGGTCAGGAGATCGGATCCCGGTACGTCGTCGTCGAGCGGGACGAGAGTGGAGATCACCTCGGAGCTGGCGACCTCTCCGGCCGCCTGACCGCCCATGCCGTCGGCGATGGCGAGAAGCCGGGGACCGGCATAGCCGGAGTCCTCGTTGCCCTCCCGGATCATGCCCTTGTGCGACCCGGCGGCGAAGCGCAGCGACAGACTCATGCGCACCTGCCCCGTCGAGTCCGCCTCGGGGTACAGCCTGTCTCGAGCCACACTGCCCACCCTCCGGTCGGGAACCGGGCAGCGTCCGCCGTCGGGACCGCCGCGGCTCGCTCGCTCCGCTCGCTCATTGTCGTACTACTTCCGCAGCTCGATGACGGTCTTGCCGATACGGATCGGCGCGCCCAGCGGAACTGGTGTCGGGGTGGTGAGCCGGGTCCGTTCCAGATACGTGCCGTTGGTGGACCCGAGATCCTCGACGATCCACTGGCCGTCACGGTCCGGGTAGATCCTGGCATGCCTGCTGGACGCGTAGTCGTCGTCCAGCACGATCGTTGAATCGTGGGCCCGGCCCAGGGTGATGGTCTGGCCCTGGAGCGCGACCGTCGTGCCCGTGAGCGTGCCTTCGGACACGACCAGCTTCGTGGGTGCCCCGCGGCGCTGCCGCCCGGGCTGCTGGCGCTGCTGGGGCGGCGCCGCTTGTTGTTGTTGGCGGCCCTGTTGGGGGCGCGCGTCGGCGGCAGTGCGGCGTGAGCCGCGCTGCGTGACGCGCGTTCCGAACAGGTCGCTGCGGATGACCTGAACGGCCACGATGACGAACAGCCACAGAACAGCCAGGAAACCTAGCCGCATGACCGTCAGGGTCAGCTCTGACATTGCCCCCGCTTCACCCTTCGGCTTGCCGGTAAACGATGGTGGTGCTGCCCACGACGATCCGCGAGCCGTCGCGGAGCGTAGCGCGGGTGGTGTGCTGCCCGTCTACCACGATGCCGTTGGTAGACCCGAGATCCTGGATCGTCGAGGGCGTTCCGGTCCGGATCTCACAGTGCCGGCGCGATACGCCGGGATCGTCGATCCGCACGTCGGCGTCGGTGGATCGTCCCATCACCAACGTCGGGCGGGAGATCTGATGGCGGGTGCCGTTGATCTCGATCCAGCGCCGTGTCCGGGCGTCCGGCAGGGGGCCGGGCGCGGCCGGCGGGCGCCGGTCGTTCGTGGGGGCCGAGGGCCGTCCGGCGCCGGGCGGCGGGGCCGCGGGCATCGGCGGAGCGGCGCTCGGGGGGTAGCCGTAGCCGCCGGGAGCCTGCGGGGCGGCGGGCCGCCCGGCCGCGGGCTGCTGGGGCTGGGCCGACGGGTCCTGCTGTGACGAACTCGATGCCAGCGTGCGGCTGCGGACCCGGTAGAGCCCGGTGTCGAGGTCGTCGGCCTTCTCCAGGTGGACCTTGATCGGCCCCATGAAGGTGTAGCGCTGCTGCTTGGCGTAGTCGCGCACCAGGCCGGAGAGCTCGTCGCCCAGTTGTCCGGAGTACGGGCTGAGCCGCTCGTAGTCGGGTGTGCTGAGCTCGACGATGAAGTCGTTGGGGACGACGGTCCGCTCGCGGTTCCAGATCGTCGCGTTGTTGTCGCACTCGCGCTGGAGGGCGCCGGCGATCTCGACGGGCTGCACCTCGGACTTGAAGACCTTGGCGAAGGTGCCGTTGACCAGCCCCTCGAGGCGCTGCTCGAAACGCTTCATGACCCCCATGGGGCACCTCCTCCGTTGTCATCGTCCCTGTACTGCTTACTGATCGTATCCACGCGTCGGGAAATCGGCTGGTTCCCCTTGTCTGGCCTGTGGATGAGTGTCACCCCTCACACGGATCGTAGAGGTGGCCTCCTCACAGTGTCCCGCACCCGGGAGGCACTCCGGAGGAGTGGGGGCGATGGTTCGGGGTTCCCGCTTCCCCTGCCGGAGCGGACGAAACAACGGATGTGATTCCACCCTGTTCATCGTGCTAATCTTCCGGATGTCGCCAGGCGCTCGCACCACACGGTGAGAGAGTCTGGAAACACCACTCTTGCGCGAGTGGCGGAACGGCAGACGCGCTGGCTTCAGGTGCCAGTGTCCTTAGGGACGTGGGGGTTCAAATCCCCCCTCGCGCACGACGGACATCGAAGTGGGTGTCCTGGTAGCACTGACGAAATGGTCGGCATCGTGATTACGATGTCGGCCATTTCGCTTTCCCCGCGCCGGCCCGGTTGTCCGGCTCGGTTGTCCGGCTCGGTTGTCCGACCCGGTAGGGGATCGACAGGACGGCTCGCCGGTGTCAGGGCATCGACAGGCCGGATCGGCGGTGTTGTGATGGCGCGGAATCCGGCGGGCGTCCGGACCACCGCCGGCCGTTCCCGTACCGCTGGGCTTCTCCACGTTCTCGGCGGTCCGTGTTTTCGGCGGGTGGGCGGGGTACGGACAGGCGGGGTGAGGAGGAGCGGCAGCAGGTGTCCGCGGGCGGTGATCCACCGGGTGTGGGCATGGTTTCCGGACAGACCGATGGCCGGTGCAACGGCGCACTTGCATACGCTGGCCGCAGAGGTTGGATCGACGGCGACTCGGCGGTGAAGGGCTGAGCGCACAGAACGTCCCGGAGGCAGGAAATGGCGAAGCAGGCTCGCGCAGTCCAGACGTGGCGGTCGATCGTGGATGCCGCGGCGAGTGTCTTCGACGACTACGGCTACGAGCGTGCGGCCATCTCGGAGATTCTCCGCCGCGCCAAGGTCACCAAGGGGGCCTTGTACTTCCATTTCGCCTCCAAGGAGGCCATCGCGCAGGCGATCATGGACGAGCAGACCTCCACGGTCGAGTTCGAGCAGGACGGCTCGCCGCTCCAGTCCCTGGTGGACGGTGGCCAGCAGTTCGCTTTCGCCCTGCGCCACAACTCGATGGCCCGGGCCGGTACCAGGCTCTCCATCGAGGGCGTCTTCCTCGGCGGGCCGCATCCGTGGGGCGACTGGATCGACGCGACGGCCCGGATGCTGGAGCTGGGCCAGGAGCGCGGCGAGGTGTTCCCTCAGATCGACCCGATGGTGTCAGCCAAAATCATCGTCGCTTCGTTCACCGGTATCCAGCTGGTCTCGGAGGCCGACTCGGGCCGGGCAGACCTGCGCGAGCAGGTGGCGGAGATGTGGCGCCACATCCTGCCGTCGATCGCTCATCCCGGTGTCATCGCCCACATCAAGCCGGAGGGCCGGGTGGATCTGGCGGCCCAGGCGCGCGAGAAGGCGGAGCGTGAGGAGCAGGAGGCCAGGATCGCCGCGGAGGGCAAGGGAGCGGGCGCCGATCCCGTTGTCGACGCGGGCTCCCGGTCGGGCGGGTCAGGTCTGCGGGGCGGTGGATCCGGCCGTGGTCCGCGGGCCGGCGGGGCCGGCGACGAGGGCGACGAGGAACCCGCAGGCGCGGGCGTCGCGGCCGGGGGCGTCGTCGTCTGATCCGCTCGGGGCACGCTGTCTTTCCCGGGGCGTGCTGTGTTTCACGTGAAACGTCCGATTGCTCATGATCATCATAGGGCAGGGTCGCGGTGCTCCTGGAGTCTCCGCGGCCCTGTCGGCGTTCACCGCGCGGCTACTCACTCTTAGTGAGCGGCCAACCGTGTCCCAGTAGTCTGAGGGCATGGCGGATCACGGCGAGCAGCCCTGTCGGCGGGTCGATGGGGGCATCAGTCGCGTCTTCGCGTTGTTCGGCAAGCGCTGGACCGGTCAGATCGTCTCGGTGCTGCTCCAGCGGCCGGTGCACTTCGCCGAGTTGAGACGGGCGATTCCCGGAATCAGCGAGCGCATGCTCTCGGACCGGCTGACCGAACTCGGCGCCGCGGGCCTGGTGATCCGCGAGGTCGACGAGGGACCGCCGCTGCGCGTCGCGTACCGGCTCACCGAGGCGGGCGCCGCGATGGAGCCCGCGCTCAAGGAGCTGGGCCGGTGGGCGGACACCTATCTGACGCGGGACGACACGGCCGGTTCCGGGAGGGGCTGCTGACCTCGTCCGGTCGGCCCGGGGCGCACCGCAGTCGTCCGCGGGGCCCGTTCCGGCGGCTGCCCACAGGGCCCGGCGGGTGCCGGACATCGGCGGTACCGTCGTGCTCGGTCGCTGGCGGACAGGGCCGCTGACCGGTTCGAGGGCCGGGCAGCCGGAAGCGGTACGAGGGTGGGGGAGGCGACGCTCCATGAGCGGAACCGAGGCGACGACGCCTGAGCGGCGGCCTGCGGGAACGACGGCGACGACGGGAACCGATGCGGCTGCGGGAGCTGCGGCGACCGGGGGCGAGGATCCGCGCATTCCGGTCGTGCCCGGGTTCGCCCGGCGTGGTGCCGCGAGTTCACCCAAGGCGGCGGGCAAGGCGCTCCGCGACCGGGTGCCGCGGGCCTCGCACGCCTCGCTGGTCCTGCCGCCGGGACGGCCGGACGCCGTGCGGGCGGTCGAGGAGTCGAACCGGGGCCGCGTGCCGGGACTGACGCCGATACGGGTGGGCCGGATGGCGGCGACGCCGTTCGCCTTCCTGCGGGGCGCGGCCGGGCTGATGGCCCATGACCTCACCGGCACCCCGGTCACCGGGGTGGGCGCCCAGCTCTGCGGTGACGCGCACGCGGCCAACTTCGGCCTCTACGGCGATGCCCGGGGCAGCCTGGTCATCGATCTGAACGACTTCGACGAGACCGTCTTCGGGCCGTGGGAGTGGGACCTCAAGCGGCTCGCCACCTCACTGGTGCTGGCGGGCCGGGCCGCCGGGGCCGACGAGGACACCTGCCGCCGGGGCGCGCACGACACCGTCGGCGCCTACCGGCGCACGATGCGGCTGCTGGCCCGGCTGCCCGCCCTCGACGCCTGGAACGCGATCGCGGACGAGGAGCTCGTCTCGCACACGGACGCGCGTGACCTGGTCGGCACCCTGGAGCGGGTCTCGGAGAAGGCCCGCAACAACACCAGCGCCCGTTTCGCCGCCCGCTCCACCGAGGAGTGCCCCGACGGCGGCCGGCGCTTCGTCGACGCCCGGCCGGTGCTGCGCCGGGTGCCGGACGCCGAGGCCGCGGTCGTGGCCGCCGGGCTGGCCGGCTACCTCTCCACCGTCTCCGAGGACCGGGTGCCGCTGCTGGCCCGGTACACGATCCACGACGTGGCGTTCCGGGTGGTCGGCACCGGCAGTGTGGGGACCCGGTCGTACGTGGTGCTGCTGCTCGACCACCGCGGCGAGCCGCTGGTCCTCCAGGTGAAGGAGGCGCGCCCTTCGGTGCTCGCCCCCTATCTGCCCGCGGTCGGTTTCGATGTGCCGGAGGTGGCGCACGAGGGCCGCCGGGTGGTGTTCGGGCAGAAGCGGATGCAGGTCGTCAGCGACATCCTGCTCGGCTGGGCGGACGTCGACGGCAGGCAGTTCCAGGTCCGGCAGTTCCGGAACCGCAAGGGCAGCGTGGACCCCGCCGCGCTCGCCGCCGACCAGGTGGACGACTACGGGCGGATGACCGGCGCGCTGCTCGCGCGGGCGCACGCGCACAGCGCCGACCCCCGCCTGCTGGCGGGCTACTGCGGCAAGAACGACGAGCTCGACGAGGCGGTGGCCGCCTTCGCGGTGACGTACGCCGACCGTACGGAAGCGGATCATGCCGAGCTGGTGCGGGCGGTCAAGGCGGGCAGGCTGGCCGCCGAGTTCGGCGTATGACGGGTCCCTGAGGCGGTGGGCCCGGTCGGCGAGGCGACCGGGCCCTGCTGGTGCAAGGCGCTGGGGCCCTGATCGGGACGGGGCGGGCCCCGGGCCGGGGCCACCGTGTGTGCCGCGCCGCCGGGCCGTGGCCATACGCTGGACGGGTGACCCACGAAGCCGCCGGGGTGCCGACCACCCGGAACGATGAAGACCGGCAGGACAACGACCGGCCGGACACGCCCCGATCCGTCCCCGAAGCGGGGGACGCCCCAGGGACGCAGGACGCTCCGGGGGCGCCGGGCGCACCCGGCCCCGCGGACGCCGCTGCCGGGGAGGCCACCGGCCCCGAGGAGGCCGCGCCGCGCCCCGAGGCACGGCTGGCCAGGGCGGTGCAGGTCGCCGAACAGGCGTTGATCGAGTTCGAGATCGCGGTGGAGACCTTCCGGGTGGAGGTCGAGAACTTCTCCCGGCTGCACCACCAGCGGCTCGGCCCGATGTACACCCGCCTCGACGAGCTGGACGCGCTGATCGCGGAGGCGCGGGCCGCCCGGACCGGGGACCCGGAGGACGAGCGCAAGGCGCGGGAGGCGCGGGCGGTCGTCATGCCGATGCCCGGGGTCGACGAGCTGTTCCACGACTGGATGGACACCGACGGGCTGTCCCCCGAGGCCGCGGCGATGCTCACCGAACAGCCGGTCCGGCCGCCGAAGCGGGTCAGGCCGAGCGAGGAGGCCCGCAAGCTCTACCGGGAGCTGGCCCGCAAGGCGCACCCGGACCTCGCCCAGGACGAGCCGGAACGGCAGCGCCGGGACGAGTTCATCGCCCGGGTGAACGCCGCCTACGGGCGCGGCGACGTGGAGCTCCTCAAGGAGCTCGTGGCGGAGTGGGCGGCCGGCCCGGTGAAGCCCCTGACTCCGCTGAGCGAGAGCGAGGAGCTCTACGCCCGGCTGGAGTGGCTCAGCCGGCGCAAGGAACTGCTGACGGTGCTGGCCAAGGAGCTGGAGGACGGTGCGATCGGCTCGATGCTCCGGATGGCCCCGGACGACCCGGACCAGCTGCTGGAGGACATCGCGGAGCAACTGCTGGGCGAGGTGTCCCGGCGCGAGGCCGAGCTCGCGCAGATGGTGCAGTAGCGTTCCTGGTGACTCCGCCGCGTAGGTGTGAGGCCTCTGTGCACGAGGCCCCCTGTACGAGGCCCGCGACCGCACGAGAGAAGGCATGACCCATGAACTTCGCCCCGCTGCCCTCGGTTGACGCCGCGGCGGTGCCGTCGGACGGCTTCGTCCTGGACGTCCGTGAGAACGACGAGTGGGCGGCCGGTCATGTCGAGGGTGCGCTGCACATCCCGATGAGCGACTTCGTGGGCCGGTTCGGCGAGCTGACCGAGTCCGCCGAGGACGGTCGGCGCGTGCATGTGATGTGCCGGGTCGGCGGCCGGTCGGCCCAGGTCACCCAGTACCTGGTCCAGCAGGGCATCGACGCGGTGAACATCGACGGCGGCATGCAGGCCTGGGACGGCGCCGGGCGCCCGATGGTCACGGACAACGGGACGCCCGCCTTCGTCCTCTGAGCCTCCGGCGCCACCGGGCGGGCCGGGTTCGGCACCGTCTGCAACCGCCTGTGCCGCCTGCACGGCCTGCACCGGAGGTACCGGCGGTCGGCTGTTGGTCAGCTGAGCGGGTGGGCGGCCAGCAGGTCGCCCAAGGCCTCCTCATGGGCCGCCGCCGGGCCGAGGGAGAGCTCGATCTGCTTCGCCCAGGCGTGGAAGCGGTGCAGCGGGTAGTCGGTGTCCGCGCCGAAGCCGCCGTGCAGGTGCTGCGCGGTCTGCACGACGCGGCGGACGCCGTCGGAGGCCCAGATCTTCGCCACGGCGACATCGCCCGCCGTGGGCAGCGGCCCCCCGGCGTCGGACGAGATCCGCCAGGCGGCCTGCCAGAGAGTCGCCTCCATCGCCCGCAGATCGATGTACCGGTCGGCCGCCTGGACGGCCACCGCCTGGAACGTGGCGACCGGGAACCCGAACTGCTCACGCTTGCCGGTGTATTCGGCGGTCATCGCCAGCACCCGCTCGCCCAGCCCGAGCGCGAGCGCGCAGGTTCCCGTGGTGAGCAGGGACCGCAGCCACTCCCAGCAGCCCGGCGCGTCGATCAGCTCGTGGGCCGTCACCCGCACGCCGTCCAGCCGGACCTCGGCCAGGCGTTCGCCACTGGTGGAGACCTGGTCCGCCAGGGTGACGCCGTCGCGGGCACGGGGGACGAGGGCCAGGACCGGCCGGTCCTCGGCGGTGTGTGCGGGGACGGCGATCCAGTCGGCCGCCTGGGCCCAGGGAACCGCGGACTGCACCCCGTCGAGCACCCAGCCGGAGCCCCCTGCCGACGCGCCGCTCCCCCCGCCCTCCCCGCTCTCCCCGTTCTCCTCGTACGGCACTGCGGCGACGGCGAGTTCGGCGGGATCGTGGCCGCTGCGTCCGTTGGCGCCGACGGTCAGGATCAGCTCGCCCCGGCCGGCCAGGGGAAGCAGCTCCGCCGCGAGGGCGCTCCCGCCGTACCGCTGTACCGCCATCGCGACCGCACAGCTCTCCAGCAACGGGACTCTGGCCAGCACCTTCGCCGACTCCCGCAGGACCAGGCAGAGCGCGATCGGGTCGAGGCCCGCGCCTCCGTGGTCCGGCGACAGCGTGAGACCGAGCAGGTCCGTGCGCGCCAGCTCGCTCCACAGCCGCCGGTCGATGTCCTCGGCCACGGCGCCCGGGGTCAGGGCGGGGCTGGGCGCGCTGTCGGGTGCGACGTCCGAGAAGACCGCCCTGGCCGCCTCGACGGCTGCCCGCTGTTCCTCGCTGAAGGTGAAGTCCACTGTCCCGGCCTCCCGCTAACCGCTAACCGTTCCCGTCCTGACGGGTCGTCAAGATAGAACAGGTTCTACAGGAAGGGAACAGCGCGGAGGCGCGGGGCCTGTGCCAGCACCCTTGGCTCGTTCGCGGCTGCGGCCGCCTCGGTGGCTTCGATGGCTTCGGTGGCTGCGGCGGTCTCAGCGGTCGAAGTCCAGCTCCACCTCCGGCGTGAGCGGATGCGACTGGCAGGCCAGCACGAAGCCCGCGCCGGTCTCCTCCGGTTCCAGCGCGAAGTTGCGGTCCATCCGGACCTCGCCCGAGACGAGGAACGCCCGGCAGGTCCCGCACACCCCTCCCTTGCAGGCGTACGGAGCGTCCGAGCGGCTTCGCAGCACCGTCTCCAGCAGGGATTCGGTGTCCTGCACGGGCCAGCGGCCCGAGCGGCCGTGGAGGGTGGCCGTCAGCACGGCGTCGGACGGAGCGGCGACCTTGATCACCGTCGCGTCGGTGGGGCCCTCCTCGACGTGGAAGATCTCCTGGTGAACCCGGGAGCGGTCGACGCCGAGCGTTTTCAGGGCCTTCTCCGTGCCGCGCACGAGGCCGAGCGGCCCGCACAGGAACCAGCCGTCCACATCGGCCACCGGAAGCACGGCGGGCAGCAGGCCGGTGAGCCGTTCGGCGTCCAGGCGCCCGGAGGGGAGCCCGGCCGACTGCTCCTCCCGGGAGAGCGCGGTGACCAGGTGGAAGCGGTCCGGATAACGGTCCTTGAGGTCGGCCACCTCGTCGAGGAACATCGTCGAGGCCGCCGTGCGGTCGCTGCGGATCAGGCAGAACCGGGCCGTCGGCTCCCGGTCGAGCAGGGTGGCCGCCATGGAGAGCACCGGGGTGATGCCGCTGCCGCCGACCACCGCCGCGAACAGACCGGGACGCGGCTTCAGGACGAAGCGGCCCATCGGAGGCATGGCCTCCACCAGGTCCCCGACGGCCAGCTCCTTCAGGGCGTACGTGGAGAACGCCCCGCCGTCGACCATGCGGATGCCCACCCGCAGGACCGGCTCGCCGGGCTGTTCGGTGGCCGGTGCGCAGATCGAGTACGAACGGCGGATCTCCTGGCCGTCCACGGTGTAGCGCACGTTCAGATGCTGGCCGGGGGTGTGGCGGAAGGTCTCGCGCAGCTCGGCCGGCACGGCGAGCGTCACGGCCACCGCGTCGTCCGTGATCCGTTCGATCGCGCTGACCCGGAGCGGATGGAACATCTACAACTCCTTGAAGTGGTCGAACGGTTCGCGGCAGGCGACGCAGCGGCGCAGGGCCTTGCACGCCGTGGAGGAGAACCGGCTGAGCAGCTCCGTGTCGGTGGAGCCGCAGTGCGGGCAGCGCACCGAGAGCGTCAGCGGCACGGGGCCGCCGTCGGCGCTGTGGGCGCGCGGCGGGGCGATGCCGAACTCGGCGAGCTTGCGGCGGCCTTCGGCGCTGATGTCGTCCGTCGACCAGGCCGGCGCCAGGACCGTGACCACGGAGACCTCCGGGATGCCGTGGTCGTGCAGCACCCGCTCGATGTCGGCGGACATCGCCTCGATCGCCGGGCAGCCGGTGTAGGTCGGAGTGAGCCGCACGGTCACCCGGCCCGGCCCGTCCACCCGCACGTCCCGCAGGACGCCGAGCTCCGCCAGGGACAGCACCGGCAGTTCGGGGTCGGGCACGGAGCCGGCGAGGTCGCGCAGCTCCGCCTCCAGCCGGGTGTCGGTCACCATGACGCCCCCGGGTGGCTGCGGTGCAGGTGCTGCATCTCGGCGATCATGCGGCCGAACGGCTCGGTGTGCAGGCCCTGCCGGCCTGCGCCGGCCGCCCAGCCCCCGGCCCGCGGGCCTGTCGGAAGGGTCAGCCCTGCCCGCTCGACGACGTCGGTGACGGCGGTGAGCCAACCGGCTTCCAGGGCCTGCCAGTCGACACCGGAGTCCGGGGAGTCGAGCCCTTCGACCGGCTGGAACATCTCCCCGGTGAACCGCCACAGCGCGTCCAGGCCGCTCCGCATCCGGTCGTGGCTCTCCTCGGTGCCGTCGCCGAGCCGCAGGACCCACTGCTCGGCGTGGTCGCGGTGGTAGGCCACTTCCTTGACGGCCTTCGCCGCGAGACCGGTGAACTCGCTCTCCCCGGCGGCCAGTCGCTCGTACAGCAGGTGCTGGTAGGCCGAGAAGTAGAGCTGGCGGGCGATGGTGTGGGCGAAGTCCCCGTTCGGCTGCTCGACCAGCTGGAGGTTGCGGAAGGCCCGCTCCTCGCGGAGGTAGGCGAGCTCGTCCTCGTCGCCGACGATCGAGAGCAGCACCCGGGCCTGTCCCAGCAGGTCCAGGGCGATGTTGGCGAGGGCCACCTCCTCCTCCAGGACGGGGGCGTGGCCGGCCCACTCCCCCAGCCGGTGCGAGAGCACCAGCGCGTCGTCGCCGAGGGCGAGTGCGGCGGTCACAGGTGCTTCACCCCGTCCGGGATCTCGTAGAAGGTCGGGTGGCGGTAGGGCTTGTCGCCGGCCGGCTCGAAGAAGGAGTCCTTCTCGTCGGGGGAGGAGGCGGTGATCACGGTGGACGGGACCACCCAGATCGAGACGCCCTCCGAGCGGCGGGTGTAGAGATCGCGGGCGTTGCGCAGGGCCATCTCGGCGTCCGGCGCGTGCAGGCTGCCCGCATGGGTGTGGGACAGTCCGCGGCGCGAGCGCACGAACACCTCCCACAGAGGCCAGTCGGTCGAGCTGCTCATGCCGTCTCCTCCACGTGGTGCGCGGGCGCGCTGTGCTGTGCCGGTGCCGGTGCCGGTGCCGATGCCGGTGCCGATGTCCTGGGTGATGGCTGCGCCGGGGTGTGCTTGACGGCGTACGCGGCTGCCGCGTCCCGGACCCAGGCGCCCTCCTCGTGCGCCCTGCGGCGCTGGGTGATCCGCTGCTCGTTGCAGGGGCCGTCGCCCTGGAGGACCGCCTGGAACTCCGCCCAGTCGATCGCGCCGAAGTCGTGCCGGCCGAGCTCCTCGTTCCACCGGATGTCGGGGTCGGGGAGATCCAGGCCCAGCGCTTCGGCCTGGGGCACGCAGATGTCCACGAAGCGCCGGCGCAGCTCGTCGTTGGAGTGCCGCTTGATCTTCCAGGCCATCGACTGCTCGGAGTGCGACGAGGCGTCGTCGGGCGGGCCGAACATCATCAAGGAGGGCCACCACCAGCGATTCACCGCGTCCTGGGCCATGGCGTGCTGTGCCTCGGTGCCGCGGCTGAGGGCGAGCAGCAGCTCGTACCCCTGGCGCTGGTGGAAGGACTCCTCCTTGCAGATGCGGACCATGGCACGGGCGTAGGGGCCGTAGGAGCAGCGGCAGAGCGGCACCTGGTTGGTGATCGCGGCCCCGTCCACCAGCCAGCCGATCGCGCCGACGTCGGCCCAGGTCAGCGTGGGGTAGTTGAAGATCGACGAATAGCGCTGACGACCCGCGTGGAGCTTGTCGAGCAGCTCCTCGCGGCTGGTGCCCAGGGTCTCGGCGGCGCTGTAGAGATACAGGCCGTGGCCCGCCTCGTCCTGCACCTTGGCCATGAGGATCGCCTTGCGGCGCAGCGAGGGCGCCCGGGTGATCCAGTTGGCCTCGGGCTGCATGCCGATGATCTCCGAGTGGGCGTGCTGGGCCATCTGGCGGACCAGCGTCGCCCGGTAGGCGTCGGGCATCCAGTCGCGCGGCTCGATCCGCTCGTCAGCCGCCACGGCCGCGTCGAAAGCCGCGATGCGGCCCGCGTCCGCCTCGTCCGCGGCATTCTCCGCGCCGAGCCTCTTCTGCGTCGTCTGGTCCGCAGTCACTGCCGCCATCCCGGGCTCCCTACCGACCGATCGTTCGGTTCCTTGACTTCAATGGTGAGTCGGAGGCCCGTAGGGTGTCAACCCTGTGGATAACTGAGTGGTGATCGACGGTGAGCGGGGCGGGATGGATTCGGACCACGACAGGAGCTCTGCGGGCGGGGGGAAAGGCGCCTGGCCGCAGGCGTCGAACCGGCCGGCGGAAGCGCGGGGGACCTCCGAAGCCATAGCGCCGACGCCCTCGGCGCCGGTACCGGCTCCTGTGCCGGACCCCTCGGTCACCGGCCGGGGCATAGCCGGTCTCTCTCTCCCCTACCAGGTGGTCGCGGCTCTGGCACTGTCCCTGATCGGGCTGCTCGCCTGCACACAGGTGGCCATGGTGTTCCTGCACGTCGCCCCGTCCAACACGCTGTCCAAGCAGCACGACAAGACGATCGACCGCTGGATCCTCCCGGAGTTCGAGCAGAACTGGAAGCTCTTCGCGCCCAACCCGCTCCAGCAGAACGTCGCCGTCCATGTGCGGGCCGAGGTGGTGGGAACCGACGGCCGCCGGACGACCAGGTGGATGAACCTGACGTACGAGGACACCGAAGGGATACGCGGCAACTTCTTCCCCAGCCATGTCGACCAGAACGAGCTGCGCCGGGGCTGGGACTTCTACGTCAATTCCCACGACAGCGAGAACCGCCCCATCGGTCCGCGCGGGGACCTCTCCGAGCGCTACGTGCGGCGCATCGCGATGCTGCGGCTGAGCGAGCGCGACTACGGCGGCACGATCGAGCGCATCCAGCTCCGCTCCGCCACCAGCTCCATCGCCCCGCCCCCGTGGAGCAACGAGAAGATCAGCACCCAGCCCGTCCACCGCGTACTCCCCTGGTGGACCGTGACCCCTGACGATCTTCCCGAGCGTGCCGCGGAACAGGACCGGGACACGGCGCACGGCGTGGAGGAGAACCAGTGACCATCCCCTCGCCCACCGGCCCACAGAACGCCGCCTCACAGAACGCCGCCTCACAGAACGCGGGCACGCCGCCCTCGGCACCTCGCCCGACCGCGCCCCGTCCCGGCGATTCCGGTGGTCCCGGCAGCGGCCCGGCCCGTGCCCTCCAGCGCGTCACGGCCTCGGCCCTCGGCCCGTACCAGAGCGCCGTCGTCCGCATCGGTTTCGCCGCCACCTACCTCCTCTTCCTGCTGCGCGAGCTCCCGAACCGCCATGAGCTGTACGGCCCGGACAGCCCGTGGCACTGGGACCTGGCCCGCCTGCTCACGGACGGCAACGAGGCCTTCTCCGTGCTGATGTGGACGGACAGCACGGTCTGGTTCGAGGCCGTGTACGCCCTCACGCTGCTGTCCGCCGCGGCCCTGATGCTCGGGTGGCGGACCCGGACCATGTCCGTCCTCTTCATGGTCGGCGTGCTCTCGGTGCAGAACCGCAGCATCTTCATGGGGGACGGCGGGGACAACGTCGTCCACCTCATGGCGATCTACCTGGTGCTGACGCGCTGCGCCCAGGTCTGGTCGCTCGACGCCCGGCGCGCGGCGCGGGCCGCACAGCGAGCCGCGGCGGGCCTGCCGCCCTCGCGGGACATCGTGGGCCCGGTGCTCTGGGTGGTCCTCGGCTGGGTCCTCGCGGCGGCCTTCCTGATGGGCGGGCTCGGCGGCACCTGGTGGCTGCCGACGCTGCTCTGGATCCTCTGGCTCTCCGCCGCCGCCTGGTGGGCCGTGACCCGCTACCTGCCGCACAGTGAGTCCCGCACCCTGTTCGACGTGCTGGCCAATCTCACGCACAACGCCGCGCTCGCCGTGATCATGGTCGAGGTCTGCCTGATCTACGCGACCGCCGGCTGGTACAAGATCCAGGGGTCGCGCTGGCAGGACGGCACCGCGCTCTACTACCCCCTCAATCTCGACTACTTCACCCCGTGGCCCGCCCTGTCGGACATCCTGGGCGCCAGCGGGCTGATGGTGATGGTGCTGACGTACGGCACGGTGATCGTGCAGGTCGCCTTCCCGTTCACGCTGTTCAACCGGCGGGTCAAGAACGTCCTGCTGGTCGTGATGATCTGCGAGCACGCGGGGATCGCCCTGCTGCTGGGGCTGCCGTTCTTCTCCATGGCGATGATCGCGGCCGACGCGGTGTTCCTGCCGACGGCCTTCCTGATGTGGCTGGGAGCCCGCGCCACGATCGGCAGGCGGCGGCTGCTCTCCGGGCTGCCCGGCCGGTTCCGTACACTGGGGAAGCCCGGAACGCCCGACGCCGCGCACGACCCGGCGGAGGCCAGGCCGGTGACGGACGGCCGGGGCGGTACGGAGGAGCCCCGGCTCCAGGGCGGCGGCGGGGGCCATACGCTCGTCGGGTGAGCAGTGAGACCGGCAGAACCCAGCAGACCCCGGCGGCGGACCGGCCCTCGGACCCCGCCCGGCCGACCGCCGACCCGGAGGGGCCCGTTCCGGCGGAGCCCCACCCGGCGGAGCCCCTCC
The DNA here is from genome assembly GCF_041435495.1 of Streptomyces sp. NBC_01116. Classification (NCBI taxonomy): domain Bacteria; kingdom Bacillati; phylum Actinomycetota; class Actinomycetes; order Kitasatosporales; family Streptomycetaceae; genus Streptomyces; species Streptomyces sp. NBC_01116. The sequence continues at coordinate 4,220,017 of NZ_CP108644.1, read as the reverse complement.
AGTACGACGACGGCTACGGCCAGCCGATCGGTGTCGGGCCGCACCCGCTGCCCTGGCCCGAGGGCGAGCGCTACGACCCCGAGCTGCTGGCCCAGGGCGACCGGCGCAACGTCGGTGACGCGTACCGCTACTGGACGCGGGAGGCGATCGTCGCCGATCTCGACCTGCGGCGGCACGACTTCCACGTGGCCGTGGAGAACTGGGGCCACGACTTCAACATCGGCTCGGTGGTGCGGACCGCCAACGCCTTCCTGGCCAAGGAGATCCACATCGTGGGCCGGCGGCGCTGGAACCGGCGCGGGGCCATGGTCACCGACCGCTACCAGCATGTGCGCCACCACCCCGACACGGCGGACCTGACCGCGTGGGCGGCGGCCGAGGGGCTGCCGATCATCGGGATCGACAACCTCCCCGGAGCCGTACCGCTGGAGCGCACCGAGCTGCCGCGCCGGTGCGTCCTGCTGTTCGGGCAGGAAGGGCCGGGCCTGACCAAAGAAGCGCGCGAGCACGCCTCCATGGTGTGCTCGATCGCGCAGTTCGGCTCGACCCGGTCCATCAACGCAGGCGCCGCCGCCGCCATCGCGATGCACGCGTGGGTGCAGCGGCACGCCGACGTCCCGGACCCGCGGGAGACCCTCTAGGGCGTTTTTCGAAAGTAGCGCCGTCCGCCCGGAGTGTCGCCGAGCAGGCGGGACTTTCGGAACACGCCCTGGTCACGCCTGGCGGCGCACCTCCACCACGCGGAAGCGGTTGGCGACGAAGGCTCCGTCGCAGAGCGCCGCGTTGGCGGCGGGGTTGCCTCCGGAGCCGTGGAAGTCGGAGAAGGCCGCGGTCTGGTTGACGTAGACCCCACCGGTCAGGTTCAGCGAGAGCTGGGCCGACTCGTCCAGGCAGACGTCCTCGATGGCGCGCTCCACCTCGGGGGACGTGGTGTAGGCGCCGACCGTCATCGCCCCCTTGTCGCGGATCGTCCGGCGGAGCAGGTCCACGGCGGCGGTCGTCGAATCGACGGCGACGGCGAAGGACACCGGCCCGAAGCACTCCGAGAGGTAGGCGGCGCCGTCGTCGGTCTTGGCGCCGTCGAGCTTCACGACGACCGGCGTACGGACGACGGCGTCGGGGAATTCGGCGTTCGTGACCGTACGCGAGGGAAGGGCCACCTCGCCGAGCTCCCCGGCCGCTTCCACCCGGGCCCTGACGTCCGGGTTGACCAGCGCGCCGAGCAGGGCGGACGCGCGGGCGTCGTCGCCGAGCAGTCCGGTGACGGCGGCCGCGATGTCGGTGACCACGTCGTCGTAGGACTTGGCGCCGTCGTCGGTGGCGATGCCGTCCCGGGGAATCAGCAGGTTCTGCGGGGTGGTGCACATCTGGCCGCTGTACAGCGAGAGGGAGAACGCCAGGTTGGCGAGCATGCCCCGGTAGTCGTCGGTGGAGTCGACGACGATCGTGTTGACGCCGGCCTTCTCCGTGTAGACCTGGGCCTGGCGGGCGTTCTCCTCCAGCCAGTCGCCGAAGGCGGTGGAGCCGGTGTAGTCGATGATCCGGATCTCGGGGCGGACCGCGAGGGTCTTGGCGATGCCCTCGCCGGGCCGCTCCGCGGTCAGCGCGACCAGATTCGGGTCGAAGCCCGCCTCGCCCAGCACCTCGCGGGCGACGGACACCGTGAGGGCCAGCGGAAGCACGGCGCGCGGGTGCGGCTTGACCAGCACCGGGTTGCCGGTGGCGAGGGAGGCGAAGAGGCCGGGATAGCTGTTCCACGTGGGGAACGTGTTGCAGCCGATGAGCAGGGCGATGCCGCGACCCGACGTGATGAACGACTTGTGCAGCTTCAGCGGATCGCGCTTGCCCTGCGGCTTGGACCAGTCGGCGGTGTGCGGGGTGCGGACCTGCTCCCGGTAGGCGTACGCGACGGCCTCCAGGCCGCGGTCCTGGGCGTGCGGGCCGCCCGCCTGGAACGCCATCATGAAGGCCTGGCCGCTCGTGTGCATCACGGCGTGGGCCAGCTCGTGGGTGCGGGCGCTGATCCGCGACAGGATCTCCAGACAGACCAGGGCCCGGACCTCCGGTCCCGCCGCCCGCCACGCGCCCGTGCCGGCCTTCATCGCCGGAAGCAGGACGTCCGGGTCGGCGTGCGGATACTCGACGCCGAGCTCCGGGCCGTACGGCGAGACCTCGCCGCCGGTCCAGCCGTCGGTGCCGGGCTGCCCCAGGTCGAGACGGGTGTTCAGGACGGCGTCGAAAGCGGCCTTGCCCTCGGCCGCGCCGAGACTGCCCGGGGCGCCGCCCTCCCCGTAGGCCTTCGGGTGCTCGGGGTGCGGCGACCAGTACGCGCGGGTACTGATCACGTCGAGGGCCTGGTCGAGCGTGGGCCGGTGGGTCTCGGACAGCTGCTGGGGGGTGAGCGCGGCGGCCATGGCGGACCAACTCCTCATCGAGCCGGGCGGGGACGTACGGACGGAGTTAGAGTAACCGAACGATCGGTCGGGACAAGAGGCCCCGAGGAACCTGTGGACAACTTCGACGGTCCCCGCCTGTGCGGGGCCGATCCCTCATGGGGGAGGATCGCGGACATGACCACGGCCAAGCGGGACACGTACACACCGGAGACCCTGCTCACCGTCGCCGTCCGTGTCTTCAACGAGCGCGGCTACGACGGCACCTCCATGGAGCACCTCTCCCGGGCGGCGGGCATCTCGAAATCCTCCATCTACCACCATGTGGCGGGCAAGGAGGAGCTGCTGCGCCGGGCCGTGAGCCGGGCGCTCGACGGGCTCTTCGCCATCCTCGACGAGCCGGGGGCGCTGCGCGGGCGCGCGGTCGAGCGGGTCGAGTACGTCACGCGCCGGACCGTCGACGTGCTGATGGCCGAGGTCCCCTACGTCACCCTGCTGCTGCGCGTGCGCGGCAACACGAAGACGGAGCGCTGGGCGCTGGAGCGGCGGCGCGAGTTCGACCAGCGGGTGTCGGAACTGCTCCAGGCGGCGGTCGCCGAGGGCGACCTCCGGGCGGACGTGGACATACGCCTGGCGACCCGGCTGCTGTTCGGCATGGTGAACTCGCTGGTCGAGTGGTACCGCCCGCAGCCGGGCGGCTTCCCGGGGGAGGAGCAGCTCGCGGACACGATCGTCCGGCTGGCCTTCGAGGGCATGCGGGCGAACGGCCGCTGAGCCGGCCCGCCGCGGTCAGGCGAGCTCGGCCGGCCGGTCCGGACACGGGCCGAGGTCCGTCTCCTCGAACACCAGCAGGGTGCGTGTCGAGAGCACCTCGGGGATGGACTGGATCCGGGTGAGGACCAGCTCCCGCAGCGCCCGGTTGTCCGGCGTGTGCACCAGGAGCAGTACGTCGAAGTCACCGCTGACCAGGGCGATGTGCGTGGCCCCGGGCAGCGCCTGGAGCTGCTCGCGCACCGTGCGCCAGGAGTTCTGCACGATCTTGAGCGTGATGTACGCGGACGCCCCCTGGCCCGCCCGCTCGTGGTCGACCCGGGCGCCGAAGCCGCGGATCACGCCGTCCTCGACCAGCCGGTTGATCCGGGCGTAGGCGTTGGCGCGCGAGACGTGGACCCGTTCGGCCACGGACCGTATCGAGGCGCGCCCGTCCGTCTGGAGGATGCGGAGGATGTCGCGGTCGATGGCGTCCAGCGGCCGTGCGGACGGAATTGGAGGCTCCGCCGCCTGGACCGGGCCCGTCCCCGGGCCCGGGGACGCGGTCGACGGCGCGGACGCCGGTGCGGTCGGCGATGTGACGGCGGGCGCGGTCGGCGGTGCGGCCGCGGGTGCGGCCCGGCGCGACTCCTCGCCCCTGTCGGCCATTTGTTCAGCTGCCATCTGCCCGCGCCTCCCTGTTGTGGACGACCTGTTCCCATCCCAGGCTGTGGAGAACCGTTTGTCCACAGGCTGGCGGCACCTGTAGCCAAAATGCCCCCGCGACCGAACAATCGGTAGGTGAGGCACGCCACATCCGTGCCCCGCCCACCGCTCGACCTCTCGCTCCCTGTCGACACCCCCGATCGACCACCCCTCGATCCCCTCGATGCCAGGAGGTGCTTCCCATGACGGTCCAAGAGCTGCCCGGCGCGGCCGCCTACCGGCCCACGCCGCCCCCGGCCTGGAAGCCGATCACCGACCCCGCCCCGCTGCTCCCGGACCCGGAGCCCTACCGGGTGCTCGGTACGGACGCGGTCGCCGACGTCGACCCCGAGCTGTTGCTCCGGCTCCACGCCGAGCTGGTCCGCGGGCGCCGCTACAACGCCCAGGCGACCGCGCTGACGAAGCAGGGCCGGCTGGCGGTCTACCCGTCGAGCACCGGCCAGGAGGCGTGCGAGATTGCCGCGGCGCTGGTCCTGGAGGAGCGCGACTGGCTGTTCCCCAGCTACCGCGACACGCTGGCCGCCGTCGCGCGCGGCCTGGACCCGGTGGAGGCCCTGACCCTGCTGCGCGGTGACCGGCACACCGGCTACGACCCGCGCGAGCACCGCATCGCCCCGCTGTGCACCCCCCTGGCCACCCAGCTCCCGCACGCCGTGGGGCTGGCGCACGCCGCCCGGCTCAAGGGCGACGACGTGGTGGCGCTCGCCATGGTCGGCGACGGCGGCACCAGCGAGGGCGACTTCCACGAGGCGCTGAATTTCGCGGCCGTCTGGAAGGCCCCGGTCGTCTTCTTCGTCCAGAACAACGGCTTCGCGATCTCCGTGCCGCTCGCCAAGCAGACCGCCGCCCCGTCCCTCGCCCACAAGGCCGTCGGATACGGGATGCCGGGCCGCCTCGTCGACGGCAACGACGCCGCCGCGGTGCACCAGGTGCTGAGCGAGGCCGTGGCCCGGGCCCGGCGCGGCGAGGGCCCGACCCTGGTCGAGGCGGTCACCTACCGCATGGAAGCCCACACGAACGCCGACGACGCCACCCGCTACCGGGTCGACAGCGAGGTCGAGGCATGGAAGGCCCATGACCCGGTGCGGCTGCTGGAGCGTGAGCTGACGGGGCGCGGTCTGTTGGACGACGAGGGCCTCGAGCAGGCGAAGGAGGCCGCGGAACGCATGGCCGCCGCCCTGCGCGACCGGATGAACGCCGATCCGGAGCTGGCCCCGATGGACCTGTTCACCCATGTCTACGCCGAGCAGACCAGCCAGCTCCGGGAGCAGGCGGCCGCGCTGCGCGCCGAGCTGGACGCCGAGCAGGACCACGACGAGCAGGATGCGGAGGCGGGACGATGACGACCGCGGCAGTGACGGCCGACGGACGTCGGACGAAGGCGAAACCGGCCACGATGGCGCAGGCCCTCGGGCGCGCGCTCCGCGACTCGATGGCCGAGGACCCCACCGTGCACGTGCTCGGTGAGGACGTGGGCACGCTCGGCGGGGTCTTCCGGATCACCGACGGGCTGGCGAAGGAGTTCGGCGACGACCGCTGCACCGACACCCCGCTGGCCGAGGCGGGCATTCTCGGCGCGGCCGTCGGCATGGCGATGTACGGGCTGCGGCCCGTGGTGGAGATGCAGTTCGACGCGTTCGCCTACCCGGCGTTCGAGCAGCTGATGAGCCATGTCGCCAAGATGCGCAACCGCACCGGCGGGGCCATGCCGCTGCCGATCACCGTGCGGGTGCCGTACGGCGGCGGCATCGGCGGGGTCGAGCACCACAGCGACTCCTCCGAGGCGTACTACATGGCCACCCCCGGCCTGCACGTCGTGACGCCGGCCACGGTCGACGACGCCTACGGGCTGCTGCGGGAGTCGATCGCCTCGGACGACCCGGTGATCTTCCTGGAGCCCAAGCGGCTCTACTGGTCCAAGGCCGACTGGTCGCCCGAGGCCCCCGCCCCGGTCGAGCCGATCGGCAGGGCGGTGGTGCGCCGTTCCGGACGCAGCGCCACGCTCATCACGTACGGGCCCTCCCTGCCGGTCTGCCTGGAGGCCGCCGAGGCGGCGGTCGCCGAGGGCTGGGAACTCGAAGTGGTGGACCTGCGCTCGCTGGTGCCGTTCGACGACGAGACGGTGGTCGCCTCGGTGCGGCGCACCGGGCGGGCGGTCGTCGTCCACGAATCCCCCGGATTCGGCGGGCCCGGCGGTGAGATCGCGGCCCGGATCACCGAGCGGTGCTTCCACCATCTGGAGGCTCCGGTGCTGCGGGTGGCCGGGTTCGACATCCCCTACCCGCCGCCCATGCTGGAGCGGCACCATCTGCCGGGAGTGGACCGCGTGCTCGACGCGGTGGCCCGGTTGCAGTGGGAGGCGGACAGCTGATGCCCCGGGTGCTCGAATTCAAGCTGCCGGACCTCGGTGAGGGACTGACCGAGGCGGAGATCGTCCGCTGGCTGGTGGAGGTCGGCGAGGTCGTCGCCATCGACCAGCCCGTCGTCGAGGTCGAGACGGCCAAGGCCATGGTGGAGGTGCCCTGCCCCTACGGGGGCGTGGTGACCGCGCGGTTCGGCGAGGAGGGCACGGAACTTCCCGTCGGCGCACCGCTGCTGACGGTCGCCGTCGGGGCGCCGGAGGGGCTGGATCTCTCCGGAGCGTCCCCGTCGTCCACCGAATCCCTCACTTCCGACACCTCCGCCTCCGCTACCGCCACGGAGTCCTCGGGCGGCTCGGGGAACGTGCTCGTGGGGTACGGGACGGGCGCACCCGCCGCGCGGCGTCGTCGCATCCGGCCGGACCGGCTCGACCGGACGCTCGTCCGGACCTCGGTGCCCGACGGCCCGGCGGCGTCCGGCACGGCCCCCGCCACCGCTGCCACCTATGCCGCTCCCGCCGCTCCCGCCACCCCGGTGGCCGTGGGTGTGGTGAACGGGCAGGGGCCCGTGCCGGTGGTCTCGCCGCTGGTACGCCGGCTGGCCCGGCAGCACGACATCGACCTGCGGCGGCTCGCGGGTTCGGGGCCGGACGGGCTGATCCTTCGCGCCGACGTCGACGGCGCGATCCGGCAGGCGGAGGAGACCGCGGCGGCGAAGACGCGTACGGCCCTGGCGCCCGCCGCCCCGACCGGAGCCACCCCGGCTTCCGCTGTCGAGGCTCCCGCCGCCCCGGCTGCTCCGGCCGCCGAGCGGATTCCGCTGCGCGGGGTGCGCGGAGCGGTCGCCGACAAGCTGTCACGCAGCCGGACCGAGATCCCGGACGCCACCTGCTGGGTCGACGCCGACGCCACCGAGCTGATGGCGGTCAGGGCCGCGATGAACGCTGCCACGGGCCCGTCCGCCGGGCCCAAGGTGTCGGTCCTGGCCCTGCTGGCGAGGATCTGCACGGCGGCGCTGGCCCGGTTCCCCGAGCTCAACTCCACCGTGGACACGGAGGCCCGGGAGATCGTCCGGCTGCCCGGCGTGCACCTCGGGTTCGCGGCCCAGACCGAGCGGGGCCTCGTCGTTCCGGTCGTCCGGGACGCGCACACCCGTAACGCCGAGTCGATCGGGGCCGAGATCGCCCGGCTGACCGAGCTGGCGCGGACCGGGAAGCTGAGCCCGGCCCAGCTGACCGGGGGCACGTTCACGTTGAACAACTACGGGGTGTTCGGGGTCGACGGTTCGACGCCGATCATCAACCACCCGGAAGCGGCGATGCTCGGCGTCGGCCGGATCATGCCCAAGCCGTGGGTTCACCAGGGCGAACTGGCCGTACGTCAGGTCGTCCAGCTGTCCCTCACCTTCGACCACCGGGTGTGCGACGGCGGAACCGCGGGCGGCTTCCTCCGGTATGTGGCGGACTGCGTCGAACAGCCGGCGGTGCTGCTGCGCACCCTGTAGCCGAGGAGTCGGCGCCCTGCCGGACGCGCCCCTCCGGGACCTGGCCTTCCGGCCACCCCGGCGGGGGCGTCGCTCCGGGCCGCCGCCCATACTCGACGTATGACCGCCTACGACGTGATCGTCCTTGCCGGCGGGGCCGCGAAGCGGCTCGGCGGCGCCGACAAGCCAGGGGTCCGGGTGGGTGGCCGGGCGCTGCTCGACCGGGTGCTCGCGGCGTGCGACGGCGCGGTGCTCACCGTCGTGGTGGGCGGTCGTCGCGCCACCGTCAGGCCGGTGCTCTGGACCCGGGAAGTGCCGGAGGGCGGAGGCCCGTTGGCGGCCCTGGGGGCGGGGCTGCGGCTCACGACGGCGGAGCGTGTTCTCGTCCTCTCCGCCGACCTTCCGTTCCTCGGCCCGGGGACGGTCGACGCGCTGCTCGCCGCCGCCGGACAGCACGGCCGGGACGGGGCCCTGTGCACGGACCCGGACGGGCGTGACCAGCCGTTGGTGGCCGCCTACCGCGCCGAGCCGCTCCGCCGGGAGCTGGCCCTGATCGCCACCGAGTACGGGAGCCTCGCCGGGCTGCCGCTCCGGCTCCTGACGGCGGAGCTCGATCTCACCCGGATCGACGCGGGCCCCGACGCCGCGTTCGACTGCGACACTTGGGACGACATCGCCGCCGCCAGAGCCCGGATCAGGGAGCATGGGGCCGTGCTGGACGAATGGATCACCTCGGTCAAGAACGAACTGGGAATCGAACTCGACGTCGACACCGGTGTCCTGCTCGATCTCGCCCGTGACGCCGCGCACGGAGTCGCCCGCCCAGCCGCACCGCTCACGACCTTCCTGGTCGGGTACGCGGCGGCCAGGGCGAGCGCGGGCGCGGGTCCCGACGAGGCCGCGGCAGCGGTCGCGGAGGCCGCTCGCAAGGCCACCGCCCTGGCTCTGCGCTGGCAAGCGGAAGCGAACGCGGAGACGAACGCGGGGGCGAGCTCGGAGACGGACGCGGAGACGAAGCCCGACCCGGGGCGCGAAGGGACCGGGGCACCATGACCGGCCCCGACCCCGCCGGCCCCGGTCGCTCCCGCCGTGACCCGGACGACCTCGCACGTGCGGAGGTGGAGCGGGCCGTCGAGCAGGCGCTCGCCCTGGTCGGCGGGGCGCGATCCGGCCCGGTCCGGGGCCCCGACCGCAGGGAGGACGCCTCCGCGGCCCACCCGCGCGGTGACGCGAACGACGCCCCCACCGGAAGCCCCCACGCCATCCTGAACAGCGCCAGCAGCGCCAGAGCCAGCAGCGCCGCCCCGGATGGCGGCACCCCGACCGGTGCCTCGCACCCGTACCCGTCCTCGCCCGCGCCCCCGCCCCTCTCCTGGGACCGGGCGCGGGCGGTCGCGGCGCGGGCCGGGCGGGCCGGTCCGCCCGCGATGATCCGGTTGCCGCTCGACCGGGCGCTGGGCCATGTGCTGGCCGAGGCGCTCGGCGCGCTCACCGATCTGCCGTCCTTCGACACCTCGGCCATGGACGGCTGGGCGGTCGCCGGTCCGGGGCCCTGGGCGTTCGGGGCCGGGGCGGGCCTCCTCGCCGGACGCGGCCCGGCCACCGCACTGCCCGACGGCTCCGCCGTACGGATCGCCACCGGAGCCCGCGTCCCGCCCGACACCACGGCGGTCATCCGCAGTGAGCACGCACACGCCGACGAGGCCACGGGGCTGCTGCACGCCCGGCGGCCCGTGGTCGCCGGGCAGGACATCAGACCCCGGGGCCAGGAGTGCCGTTCGGGCGAGCAGCTCGTCCCCGCCGGGACGGTCGTGACCCCGGCCGTGCTCGGTCTCGCCGCGGCCGCCGGGTACGACGCGCTGCCCGCCGTGCCCCGTCCACGCGTCGACGTCCTCGTCCTCGGCGACGAACTGCTCGCCTCCGGCCTGCCGCACGACGGGCTCATCCGGGACGCCCTCGGCCCCATGCTCGGCCCGTGGCTGCGGGCCCTGGGCGCCGAGGTCTCCGGGCCCCGCCACCTCGGGGACGACGCGGAAGCGCTGCGCGACGCCCTCACCGGCTCCGACGCCGACCTGATCGTCACCACCGGCGGCACCGCCTCCGGCCCGGTCGACCATGTGCACCCGGTCCTCGACGCTCTCGGGGCCGAACTCCTGGTGGACGGGGTCGCCGTCCGCCCCGGCCACCCCATGCTGCTGGCCCGCCTGCCGGCTTCAGGACAGCCGCAGCGGCAGCCACAGCGGCATCCGGAGGGACATTCGGAGGGACAGCCGGAGGGGCAGTCGCAGGGACGGCCGTCGGGCCCGCCGGACGGGCCGTATCTGGTCGGGCTTCCCGGCAATCCGCTCGCGGCCGTATCGGGGCTGTTGACGCTCGCGGAGCCGCTGCTCGCGGGGATCGCGGGCCGGCCCGCCCAGGACGCGTACCGGGCTCTCGTCCACGCCGAGGTGCACGGGCATCCGCACGACACCCGCCTCGTCCCCGTGGTCCACCGCGCGGGCCGTGCGGGCGCCCGGGACCATGTCGCACCGCTGCGCTACAACGGTCCCGCGATGCTGCGAGGTATCGCCGCGGCGGACGGGCTGGCCGTAGTGCCGCCGGGCGGGGTACGGTCCGGCACCGAGGTGGAGATTCTGGATCTCCCATGGGCCCCGGCGACGCCGTGGACGGAAGGGTGTTTCACGTGAAACTTCCCGGCCACGATGCGATGGCCAGGCGAGCCGAAGAAGTGGTCGTGCCGACCCGGGTGATGCTGCCCCGCCGGGTCGTCGACGGCCCGGCCCGTCAGGTCGGCAAGCGCCTGCTGATGGCGCTGCTCGTGCTGGCCGCGACCGTGCTGATCGTCTGGCTCGACCGCGGCGGCTACAACGACAACGCCGACGGCAAGGTCGATCTGCTCGACGCGGTCTACTACGCGACGGTCACCCTCTCCACCACCGGGTACGGGGACATCACCCCGTACAGCGACGGGGCCAGGCTGATCAACGTGGTGCTCGTGACACCGCTGCGCGTGCTCTTCCTGATCATCCTGGTCGGCACCACTCTCGAAGTCCTCACGGAACGGACCCGCGAGGACTTCCGGCTGAAGCGTTGGAGATCCAACTTGCGTGACCACACCGTCGTCGTCGGCTTCGGTACGAAGGGCCGCTCGGCGATTCTCACCCTCTGCACCACCGGTCTGCGGAAGGACCAGATCGTCGTCGTCGATCCGGCGTCCAAGGTGATCGAGGCGGCCAACGCCGAGGGCTTCACCGGCGTGCTCGGCGACGCCACCCGCAGCGATGTCCTGCTGCGCGCCGAGCTCCAGAAGGCGCGTCAGATCATCATCGCCACCCAGCGCGACGACACCGCCGTCCTGGTGGCCCTGACCGCGCGTCAGCTCAACCGCGGGGCGAAGATCGTGGCGGCGGTGCGCGAGGAGGAGAACGCGCCCCTGCTGCGGCAGTCCGGCGCCGACGCCGTCATCACCAGCGCCAGTGCCGCCGGGCGGCTGCTCGGTCTCTCCGTCCTCAGCCCCAGCGCGGGCACGGTGATGGAGGACCTGATCCAGCAGGGCAGCGGCCTCGACCTGGTGGAACGGCCGGTCATAAAGGCCGAGGTGGGCAAGAACGTACGGGAGACGGACGACCTCGTCGTCAGCGTCCTGCGCGGGCACCGGCTGCTCGGCTACGACGACCCGGCGGCCAGCCCCCTCCAACTGACGGACCGGGTCATCACCATCGTGCGCAAGAGCCCCAGCTCCACCCCCCTGCAGAACAACTCGATGCCGCCGCGCCCCTGAACGAGGGCCGCGCCGGAGTAGCCTCGCGGCCATGCATGCGATCACGATTCCCGAACCCGGCGGCCCCGAGGCGCTCGTGTGGGCCGAGGTGCCCGATCCCGTACCCGGCGACGGCGAGGTCCTCGTCGAGGTCGTCGCCAGCGCTGTGAACCGTGCGGACGTGCTCCAGCGGCAGGGCTTCTACAACCCGCCGCCCGGCGCGTCCCCCTACCCCGGCCTGGAGTGCGCGGGCCGTATCCTCGCCCTCGGTCCCGGGGTGACCGGCTGGGCGGTCGGCGACGCCGTGTGCGCGCTGCTGTCGGGCGGCGGTTACGCGGAGAAGGTCGCCGTGCCGGCGGGGCAGCTCCTCCCCGTACCGGAGGGCGTGGACCTGGTGGAGGCCGCGGCGCTCCCCGAGGTCACCGCGACGGTGTGGTCCAACGTCTTCATGGTGTCCCACCTCCGCCCCGGTGAGACCTTCCTGGTGCACGGCGGCTCCAGCGGCATCGGCACGATGGCGATCCAGCTGGCGAAGGCGGTCGGCGCCCGGGTCGCGGTCACGGCGGGCAGCCCGGAGAAGCTGGCCCGGTGCGCCGAGCTGGGGGCGGAGATCCTCATCAACTACCGCGAGCAGGACTTCGTCGAGGAGCTGCGGGAGAACACCGCGGGCTCGGGGGCCGACGTCATCCTGGACCTCATCGGCGCCAAGTACCTGGACCGGAATGTCCAGGCGCTCGCCGTCAACGGCCGCCTCGCGATCATCGGACTCCAGGGCGGCGCGAAGGGCGAGCTGAACCTCGGCGCCCTGCTGACCAAGCGGGCCGCCGTCACCGCGACCTCCCTGCGGGGCCGCCCGCTCCACGAGAAGGCCGCCATCGTCGCCGCCGTACGCGAGCACGTGTGGCCGCTGATCGAGGGCGGGGTGGTCCGGCCGGTGGTGGACCGGGCGCTGCCGATGGCGGACGCCGCCGAGGCGCACCGGCTGCTGGAGTCCAGCGCGCACATCGGCAAGGTGCTGCTGGTCGCGCCGTCGGCCGGTGCCTGACCCGTACCCGGCACGCGGACGAGGCTCCGGCCGGTAGAGGGCCACGGCCCGTGGACGACGCCTGACCGGCACACGGCCACGCGGACGATGAGGGGCCCGGCACACACCGTGGTGTGTGCCGGGCCCCTGTCGATCGGTCCTCGGACTTCAGGAGGCGGATACAGGCGGTCGGACGGTCAGGCGGGCAGTCAAACAGGGGCGACAGGGGGAACAGAGGGGTTACAGATACGGGCCCGAGCGGATCGGGCCGTGCGGGTCCGCGCCGCCTTCCTCGTCCTCGTGTCCCGTGCCGGGCGGCAGGGCGCGGCGCATCTGCTCCAGCTGGGCGCGGGCCGCCATCTGCTGCGCGAACAGCGCCGTCTGGATGCCGTGGAAGAGGCCCTCCAGCCAGCCCACGAGCTGTGCCTGGGCGATCCGCAGCTCGGCCTCGGAGGGCACCGACTCCTCGGTGAACGGCAGCGAGAGCCGCTCCAGCTCCTCGACCAGCTCGGGCGCCAGACCGTCCTCCAGCTCCTTCACGGAGCTGGCGTGGATCTCCTTGAGCCTGACCCGGCTCGCCTCGTCGAGAGGAGCCGCCCTGACCTCCTCCAGAAGCTGCTTGATCATGCTGCCGATGCGCATGACCTTGGCGGGCTGTTCCACCATTTCCGTCACCGGGACCTCGCGCGACTCGTCGTCACTGGCACCGTCGCCGATAGCCATTCCGTCCTGGCCCACGACAAGGACCTGCGGGTGCTCCTGCGACCGGTCATTCCTCGGCATTTCCATGCCGCCATTGTCTCGCACACGTGCCGTACCCCATGGTGGTGCCCCCGGAAGCGGAAGATCCACCGCTTTCGGGGGCACCGGAAGCCTTCCGGGAGCGCCGGAAGGCCCCGTCATCCCGCGCGCCGGGCCAGGGTCAGCCGGGAGCTGGTGAGGCCGGCGGCCAGCAGTCCGGCGAGGACCGGGACGACCAGGGCCAGCAGCCCGATGGTCTCCCACGGCATCACGATCGGCGTGTAGGCCGACTGCATCGGGTCCTCCCGCATGTCCGCTAGCGCCGCGCGCAGGTCGGTCAGCCGCAGCGCGACCGCGGGCACGAGCCCCGCCGCCGTCCCCAGGAGCACCCCGGTCAGGGCGACGACCAGGCACTGGAACCCGGACAGCGAACGCCGTACGCCCGGGGGCGCGCCGACCGCGCTGAGCGTGGTGAGATCGGCCTCCGCGTCGGCCTTGGACAGGCCGGTCGTGATGGCCGCCGCGCCCAGGGTCACCACTCCGGCGAAGAGGGCGAGGATCAGCAGGATCGTGTCGTCGTCCGTCCGCGGCATCTCGTTCTCGGTCATCAGGTACGCGCGGTTCCCGGCCTGCTCCAGCGCCGCATGGGCCGCCTGGTTCTCGGCGTCCGTGGGATCGCGGTGGAGCGTGTAGAAGCTGCCGTAGTCCTCGACGTGCAGGCCGAGCCGCTCCGCGGTGCTCTTCGGCATGACCATCCGGATGCCGGGCGTCGCCGCGTAGCGGTCCGGTGCGACGTACACCTTCAGCTGTTCCGTGGTGGTGCGCGCCTTTCCGGGGTGCAGGGCCCGCATCTTCTTGTCGCGGTCGTTGTAGACGTGCGCGGCCTTGAGGGTGACCTCGCCGTTCTTCGCGTATGCCGGGTTCAGCAGGACCGGAACGCCCTCCGCCAGGGCCTTCGCCGCCGCCGGGTCGTCCAGCTTCACGTACGAGGCGAGCATGTCCGCGCCCCCGACGACGATCTTGTCGCTGCCGGTGCCGAACGCGGTCATGGTGTAGTTCTCGTCCATGCAGGCCGGGGAGTTCATCAGCCGCTTGTGCTCGTCCGCCGAGATCCGCAGGGCGAGCTCCTTGGCGCCCTTGCCCTTCAGCGGGCAGGAGTGTCCCTCGCCGGTGGGCTTGACGAGTTCGAGGGTGCCGCAGCCGTTTTCCTCCTCGTAGTAGACCGAGCAGTCGCTGCCGGCCCATACCCGTCCGATGTCGGCGCGGGCGCCGCTGACCGGGAGGTTCTGCTCGACTGCTGACCGCGAACGGGGCAGTTCGGCGTCGTCGCCGAGCTCGGCGGCCATCAGGGCGGCGGTGCCCGGCGTCATGTTGGGCACATGGTCGTACGCCTGCTCGGCGGCGTAGCTGCTGGTGTACGTGGCGATGGCGACGCTGCCCGCGACGGCCGCCATCACGGCGGCGACGGCGGGTGCGGTACGGCCCCGGTTGCGGGCCGCGTCGCGCAGGGCGATACGGGGCGTCAGGGGGAGCCTCCGGCCGAGCCGGCCGAGGAAGCCGACGATCACCGGGATGCAGCCGAGGACGCCCAGTTCGGCGAGGACGGATCCGCCGGCGACGAGGTTGGTGCTGCCGTTGACACCGCCGTACACCGCGACGGCGACACCGGCCGCGAGCGCGACGGCACCGACGACGGGCAGCACGCGTGAGCCGCGACGGGTGCCGCGCCGGCCGGTGAGCGACTCCAGGACGGACTGGCGGCCCGCGACGATCGCCGGGGCGAGCGCGGCGAGGACGCCGGTGACCAGGCCGAGCACGGCGATGCCGAGGATCTCCCAGGGCTGCACGGTGAGCTCGCCGAAGCGGCGGCCCGTGAAGTCCTCGATCATCGGCCGGAACAGGGCGGTCAGACCGAACCCGGTGCCGACGCCGGCCACCGCGCCGACCCCGCCGAGCACCGCGCCGCCCGCGAGCACCACGGCCCGCACCTGTCCCCGGCTGCCGCCGCACGAGCCGACCAGGCCCAGCTGGCGCCGCGAACGGCGGGCGCCCACGGCGAACGCCGGACCGGCCAGCAGCACGATCTCCAGGACGGCCATGGCGGCCACCGTGAGGGCTGCCGCGGTCAGCTCCGCGTCCCCGTCGTACGTGTTGCCCATCATGGCCGCCATCGGGACCTCGGAGTCCGGCGGCGGGTTCAGGGCGACCTGGCGCGACGTGACCACCACGCCCTTCTCGTTGGCGGCGAGGACGTCCTGCCAGGTCACACCTGCGGGCGGGCCCTCGACCAGCCAGTCCGGGTCGGTCGCCTGGGGCGGCAGGATGTCCTTGTCGCGGTCGGCGGTCTTCTGCCAGGGGGCGATGACCGCTCCGGGGAGCGCGTACAGGGCGTCGGCCCGCAGTTCGGCGGGCAGTTCGACCGTGCCGGTGAGGGTGTAGGACTGGTCGGGGCCGCGCACGGTGACGCGGTCGCCGATGGACAGCCCGGACGCCTCGACGAATTCCTCGGTCGCCGCGATCTCGTTCTCGGCCCGAGGGTAGGCCCCGTCGGTCAGCTCGATCCGGCCGCGCAGCATCGGGTCGGCGATGCGCAGTTCCGTGATCTGGGTGTCGGCGATGCCGTGGCGGGTGGTCACCGAGGCGGGCACGGTCCGCTCGGTGAGATACCGCGAGCCCTCGGGGAAGGTCGCGGTCACGTCGACCGGCTTCGCCTGCTGCTCGGGGGTCGGGTCCGGGGCGCCCTCGGGGGTGCCCCAGTTGACGCCGTCGGGCATCTGCTGCAGCTTCATCGGGCCCAGGCCCGTGGCCGAGAACCGGGCGTCGGCCGACCCCAGGTCCCCCGTCAGCTCCTCGGCCTTGGTGGGCAGCGCGCTGCGGTAGGCGAGGTCGGCGGCGGTCACGCCGAGGACCGGCAGGGCGATCATCGCGACGACCAGGGCGCTGCGGCCCTTGGCCCGTACGGCGTCGCGCCGGGCTATGCGGAAGGCGGCGCGCCAGCCGGGGAGCGGGTTCACGTGGCGGCCTCGGCGGTTCCGGCGGAGAGCAGGGAGTCGGCCCCGGTGGTCAGGGTCTGGTCGACGATCGAGCCGTCCCGGAGGAACACGACCCGGTCGGCCCAGGCCGCGTACCGGGGCTCATGGGTCACCATCACGCCGGCCGCGCCCTGGTCGCAGCGGGTGCGCAGCAGGGCGAGGACGGCCTCGCCGGTCTCGGAGTCGAGCGCTCCGGTCGGCTCGTCGGCGAGGACGAGGCGCCGGTCGCCGACGAGGGCGCGGGCGATGGCGACGCGCTGCTGCTGGCCGCCGGACATCTCGTCGGGGAAGCGGTCGGCGATCTCCTCCAGCTTCAGCTCGGCCAGCGCGGCGAGGGCCTCCTTGCGGGCCTTGCGCACGGAGACGCCGTCGAGTTCGCGGGGCAGCGCGATGTTCTCGGCGGCGGTCAGGGCGGGGATGAGGTTGTAGTCCTGGAAGACGTAGCCGACGCTGCGGCGGCGCAGGGCGGCCATGCCCTTGGGGCCGAGGGCGGCGATGTCCTGGCCCTCGATGACGACCTGGCCGCTGGTGGCGGTGTCGAGCCCGCCGGCCAGGGTCAGCAGGGTGGACTTCCCGGAGCCGGAGGGGCCCATCACGGCGACCAGTTCGCCCGGGTGCACGGCGAGGTGGATCCCGCGCAGGGCGTGCACCTCGGCGATGCCGGAGCCGTGGGTACGGGTCAGCGCCCGCAGTTCGAGTACGGGGCCGCCGCCGGGCGTCCCGGAGGACGGCGGGTGCGGGGGTGTGGCGTACGAGGGCATGGTGGGTGGTTCCCCCCTGGGAACGACGTGGGTCGGGTAGGGGCGGCGGAGCCGGCGGAGCCGGCGGGGATGCGGGCGGCGGTGCCGGGACGGGTGCCCGCCGGTGCGGCGGGCGTCGGCGTCAGCGCTTGGACCGGGTGCGGCCGGCCAGTGAGCGGGCCGGGCCGCGTGTGGCCGCGGGGCCGGGTTCGGCGGAGGGTTCGGTCGCGGCGGCCTCGGCGAGGCGGACGAGCCGGGACTCGCAGTGGTCGAGCCAGCGGGCCTCGGCCTCCGCCTGGAAGATCAGCTGCTCCACGACGAGCAGCCAGGCGACCTCGTCGCGGTTGGCCGGGACGTCGGCCAGGGCCTGGGCCTTGAGCCGGGTGTAGTCCTGCATCGCCTTGAGCGTGTGGTGCCGCTGGGACTGGATGACGTCGCGGATGTCGACGCCCGGCGCCCCGACGGCCATGGCGAGCTTGATGGCCAGTTCGTCGCGCGGCGGACTGGTGCGGTCCACCGGCGTCTCGAACCAGGTGCGCAGCTCCGTGCGGCCCTCGTCGGTGATCGCGTAGAGGTCGTGCCCGGCGTCGTCCGAGCCCTCCTGGACGATCATGCCGTCGCGCTCCAGGCGGCTGAGCGTCGTGTAGACCTGCCCGACGTTCAGGGGCCAGGTGGAGCCGGTGCGCGACTCGAACTCGGTGCGGAGCCGGGACCCGTAACGGGGACCCTGCTCCAGTAGGGCCAGCAGGCCGTGGCGAATGGACATACTGAGTATGTATACCGAGTATGTTCGTCCTGGCAAGTCTCGCCGGCGTCCCGTCGGCGCGGTTCGGGACAGCGTGACCGGGAGTCGCGACGTTCAGTTCGCCCGGCGCATACGGAACGCGAGGAAGCCGAGCCCCAGCCCGACCAGCGCGATGCCCGTCCCGAGCGAGACCTGCTGCACCCGGCGGACGGACGCGGCGTCCAGGGCCTGTCCGGACCGGGTCCCCGGATCGGTGAAGGCGCTGGGCGGCGGGGTGGAAACGGGCAGGTCAACCGGTTCTGCGAGGTCCGCGTCGGGCTCGTCCTCCGGCACCGGCTCCTCGGCCCGGGCCAGCTCCAGCGGCGTCAGCGAACGCCCGGGACGCGCCTTGCCCGCCCCGGCCTCGCGCCCGGCCAACGGGGCGGTCGAGCCCGATACGTCGGGGGAAGCGGAAGGAGAGGAGGTGGAGTCCGGCGCGTCGGCCCCGGGTCCGGCGGGGGCCTGCGCGCCGTGCCCGGTCGCTGACGGGGAGGACGGGGCCGGGCCGGTTCCCGGCGCCCCGGAGACCGGGACGCCGGACGGCTGCGGCCGGGCGGAGGGGAGCGCCGACAGGGACGCCGGGCCCGACCGTACGGGGCGTGGCGCGGTCGGGCGGGAGGGGGCCGCGGAGGTGGTGGCGGCGGGGCTCGACGTCCCGGGGGCGGGGGACGCGGCGGTGCGGGACGGGCCGTCGGGCGCCGGTGCGCCGTGGGCGGAGCCGCCCAGCGGCCCCAGCGCCGCTCCGGCCACCGCCATCAGACAGACCGCACACCTCGACGACCATGCGGCCGGAAGTCCTGGAGCCATGAGATCAGCGTCACATGGGCCCCTTCATCCGGCATCCCGGACGCGGGATCCGGAAGTACGGGCCCTGATAGTGCTCTGACAGCGGTCAGGGACGGAGATCCGTGGACCGGCAACGGTCACCTTCGGACAGCGCCCGGCCGGGCGCTGCCGACGGATGACCGGCGCATGACCGGCCGGACGACGGGGTGGATCAGGAGGGCCTGCCCGTGGACACCTGAAGCTCGAAGTGGGCGCCGCGCTCGGGGATCGCCGCGCCGGAGGACGGGAACTGCCCCACGACCTGGCCGTCGGCGTAGGTGTTGCCCTTCTCCTCGATCTCCTTGATCGTCCACCCCGCGGCGGCCGCGCACGCCTTCGCGGACCGGATGTCCTTGTAGACGAAGTTCGGCGCCTGGACCTTCGCCGGGTCGTTGGAGTCCTCGGAGGCGCTCGTGCACTCCGTGTCCTTCATCGTCCGGTTGCGCTCGGGCGGGCGGTAGCCCTCCACCTCGCTGGTGCCCGGGTCGCCGCCCTTGCCCGCCTCGTCGTCCTTGCCGCCCTGGAGGGCGATCGCGGTGATCAGGCCGCCGACGGCCAGCAGCGCGACGACGATCGACCCGACGACGACCGGCATGTTCCGCTTGGAGCCGCCGCCGGTGGTGCCCACGGCCGTCGAGTGCTGCGGCCCGACCGCGTACGGCGGCGGGGTCTGGTGGGCCAGCGGGCCCGGGGCCTGATAGCCCTGGCCCGCCTGCGGGTAGCCGTAGCTCGGCGTGGGCGCCGGGGTCGGCTGGCCGTACGGGCCCGGCTGGTGCTGGTGCTGGTGCGCCTGGGGCTGGTACGGCGTCTGGACGCTCTGGGGCGCCGGGGCGCTCTGGTCGACCGGCGGGAACACCGCCGAGCCGACGCCGGAGCCGCTGTTGGCGGGCCCGTTGCCGGCCACGATCATCGGGGAGCCGGTCTGGCCGCCGGAGGCGTTCAGCACGCGGGCGATCTCGTCGCGCATCGCGGCGGCGCTGGGGAAGCGCTCGTTCGGGTTCTTCTTGAGCGCGCGGGCGACGAGGGCGTCCATCGCCGGGGTGACCGACCGGTTGATGCTGGACGGCGCGACCGGCTCCTCCTGCACATGCGCGTACGCGATGGCCAGCGGGGAGTCGGCGTCGAACGGGATCCGGCCGGTGAGCAGCTGGAAGAGCATGATCCCGACCGAGTACAGGTCGGACCGGGCGTCGACGCCGCGGCCGAGGGCCTGCTCGGGGGAGAGGTACTGCGGGGTGCCGACGACCATGCCGGTCTGCGTCATCGAGGTGACACCGGACTGCATGGCACGGGCGATGCCGAAGTCCATGACCTTGACGGTGCCGCGCTTGGTCATCATCACGTTGCCGGGCTTGATGTCCCGGTGGACCAGGCCCATCTCGTGGCTGGTCTCCAGCGCGGCGAGCACGTCCGCCGTCACCTTGAGGGCCTTGTCGGCCGGCATCGCGCCGTGGGCGCGGATGTCGGCGGCCAGCACCGAGCCGAGCGGCTGCCCCTCGACGTACTCCATGACGATGTACGGCATCAGCGCACCGCCGAGCTCGTCCTCGCCGGTGTCGAAGACGGAGACGATGTTGGTGTGCTGGAGCTTGGCGACGGCCTGCGCCTCGCGCCGGAAGCGCTCGCGGAAGGACTGCTCGCGGCCGAGCTCGGTGTGCAGGGTCTTGATCGCGACCTGGCGGTCCAGGGCGGAGTCGTAGGCCAGGTACACGGACGCCATCCCGCCCTCGCCGAGCAGGTCGCGCAGCTGGTAGCGGCCGCCCGCGACCGCCCCGCCCGCATAGCGGCCCTGTGCGCCGTCCTGGCTCATGACTTGCATCCCCCTCGGCGGCGCGCGGTCGCACGCGGTGTATCTGTCCGACGTCGTCGTATCTGACGTCGTCGTATCTGTCCGACGTCGTTTCTGTCTGACGTGGTTGCGTGCGACGCGGTTCCGTACAACGCGATTACGCGCCAAGTCTGCCCCAGGGGTCCGACACGTCAAGCCGGGTGCCCGTTCCGTGACCCTACGCACAGGAAGCGTCTCGGAAGCGTTACAGGAAACGCATCGAATTCATGTGGAGGACGCGCCGGGCGGTCCGATGATCCTGCCTCGGCGGAACCGTGGTGTCCGGCGGAGGCTGTAGCGTGACGTGGCAATGCAGCAAGGCACCGTGAGAACCCGCGGACGCGCGGACAGATACGACGGCGAGGACTGATGGCACCCGATTCCGAAGCAAACGGCGGCGGAGTTTCGGATGGCACCGACTCCTGGGGCGTCGGCGGCGTCGTCGGTGACGGACGTTACCGGATGACCTACCGGCTCGGCCGGGGCGGCATGGCAGAGGTCTACGCGGCGGAGGACGTCCGGCTCGGACGTACGGTCGCGGTGAAGCTGCTCCGTTCCGACCTGGCCGAGGATCCGGTCTCCAAGGCGCGCTTCACCCGCGAGGCACAGTCCGTCGCGGGCCTCAACCACCACGCGATCGTCGCCGTGTACGACTCCGGCGAGGACGTCGTGGGCGGCCAGACCGTTCCGTACATCGTGATGGAGCTGGTCGAGGGCCGCACCATCCGCGATCTGCTCCTGACCGCGGAGGCCCCGCCTCCCGAGCAGGCGCTGATCATCGTCTCGGGGGTGCTCGAAGCCCTCGCGTACTCGCACCAGCACGGGATCGTGCACCGCGACATCAAGCCCGCCAACGTGATCATCACGGAGTCGGGTGCGGTGAAGGTGATGGACTTCGGCATCGCCCGCGCGCTGCACGGCGCGCAGTCGACGATGACCCAGACCGGCATGGTCATGGGCACCCCGCAGTACCTCTCCCCCGAGCAGGCGCTCGGCAAGGCCGTCGACCACCGGTCCGACCTGTACGCCACCGGCTGCCTGCTCTACGAACTGCTGGCCCTGCGGCCCCCGTTCACCGGTGAGACCCCGCTCTCGGTGGTCTACCAGCACGTCCAGGACATCCCGGTGCCGCCGTCCGAGGTCTCGGACGTGGTGCCGCCGGAGCTGGACGGGATGGCGATGCGCGCGCTGGCGAAGGACCCGGACGACCGGTTCCAGAGCGCCGAGGAGATGCGCGGGCTCGTCCAGTACAGCCTCCAGATGCTCCAGGTGCAGGGAGGCCACACGGGCACGTGGAACACCGGCCCGGTCGCGCTGCACGAGGGGGGCCAGACCCCGCCGCACGGGATGTCCGGCTCCACCCGCGCGATGGGCCACCCCATGCACGGGGACACCTCGCAGGGCCCGATCCTGCCGCCGTACAACCCGGACGACGGGGGCTACGACGGCGGCGGCCGGCGCTCCGGCGGGCGCGGCAAGATGTGGCTCTTCGTCCTGCTCGCGCTGATCGCGATCGGCGCGGGGGTCGCCTTCGCCCTCAGCGCGGCGAAGGACGACGGCGGGAAGAAGGACCCGGTCACGCCGTCCACCTCGGTCAGCCAGTCCGAGGAGGAGGAGCCCTCGGAGGAGCCGTCCGAGGAGGAGAGCGACGAGCCGGAGGACCCGGGCACCTCCTCCACCGGCGGCCAGACGCAGCCGAACCCGCCGCCGTACAACCCGGACCCGACCCCGAGCGAGCCCTCGTTCACCCCGTCCCCGACCCCGACCGGCTCGGACCCCGGGACCTCGGACGGCAACACCAACGAGGGCAGCACCGGCGAGCCCACCGGTGAGCCCACCGACCCCGCCACCGACCCCGGTACCCCGGGCGGCGCCGGCGACGACGGCGGGGCCGGCGACGACGGCGGTACGGGCACGACGCCCGGCGAGACGGCACTCGGCGCCACGACGGGATAACGCACCACCGCACCAGCCCTGAGCCCGGCGTGCGCCCTCGTGGCGCGCGCCGGGCTCACGCGGTGGTGCACCGGTTCACTCCGTGAAGGCCGTGCACACCGCCTCGTACTCCCGCGTCCACCACACCGCCAGGGCCGACACCGCGGGGAACTGCGGGTCGGCCCTGCGGTCGTCGAGGCGGTAGCGCCAGCGGAGTATCCAGAAGTCGTTGAGCCGCTCCCACCACACCCGGTGCACGGCGGCCGCCAGCTCGGCGGCGCCCGCCCCGGCGGCCCGCCGGTACGCGCGGGCGTACGCCCGTACCTTCGCGAGGTCCAGTTGCCCGGCCGGGCGGACGAAGAAGATCGCCGCCGCCCGGACCGCCTCCTCGGCGCGCGGCTGTACGTCCAGCCGGTCCCAGTCCACGATCGCGACCGGGTCGGTGCCCCGGTAGAGCAGGTTCAGCGGGTGGAAGTCCCCGTGCACCCAGCCGGTGGCGGGCCCGTCCGGGGCGGGCGGGCGGCGGTGGGCGTGCTGTTCGAGCAGGGCGCGGCGCTCCACGAGCCGGTGCACGGCGAGTTCGTCGAAGGCGTCGCGGGGGGCGTCCCGGCCGCCCTGCCCGCGCGCGGCGGCCAGCAGGTCGTCGATCAGCGCGAAGGTGTCGGCGGCGTCCGGGCTGCGGTGCCCCGGCCGGGCGGGCGGGCTCGCCGGATGCGGGCCGTCACGCGGCGCCATCACCTGTTCCAGGCCGGTGTGCACGGTCCCCAGGAGCGCGCCGAGCCGACGCGACTGGCAGAGGGTCAGCTGGGAGCCGACCCGGTGGAGGCCGTCGACCCAGGGGTGCAGGGCGTAGCACCGTTCGCCGATCACGGTGACGGTGTCGCCCCGGGTGTCCGTCAGGGGCGGGACGACGGGCACGCCGAGCGACTGCAGGCGCTGGGTGGCGCGGTGCTGGCGCACGATCGCGGCGCGTTCGCCGCTGGGGTCGCCCAGGTGCTTCTTGTCGAGATGGTGCTTGAGGAAGTAGGACCCGCTCGTGGTCGAGACGCGGTATCCGTGGTTCAGCAGGCCTTTGGTGATCGGCTCGCAGGCGAGCGGCTCGCCCACGTTCGGGTAACGGCGCAGCACCTCGCCGACCGGGGGAACAGGTGGACGGGTGACATATGAGCGCGGCACTTACCAGATGTTAGATCACTCTGCGTGTCCGCTCGGCGGAGTTGCGGTCACGCCAGGAGGTGCGCTAAGGGCGCCGTCCGACGCCTTCCGGAAGGACTGGATACCTCAGAAGTTCAGCGTGTGTTCCGTGACGAAGTGCGGATCGATCCGGAGATAGGCCGGCGCGAAGGGCCGCCCGTCGACCGAGACGGGCGCGGTCCCGAACAGCCGCTCCTGCTCGGGGCAGGGGTGCACGATCTCGGCGGGCCCGGTGAACTGCACCGACCACAGGTCGCCGCCGACGCCGGAGACCGCGTCGGCGTAGTCGCCCGCGTTGTCCGCGTTGTTCGCGTTGTAGTTGTCCGCGCCGTACGCGACGACGCTCCCGTCGCACGCCTCGTGGTGCCCGAAACCGCTGTGCATCCGCAGCAGGATGCGGCCGTCGCACACGATGTGCCGGGCCACCGTCAGGAACGGCAGGGCCCGCATGCTCGTCGCGAGGCGGCCGTACGGGACGCGGCGGAGCAGCTCGATGGGCTCGGCCCGCCCGGTCCGCCCGGCCCTCTCGATCGTGCCGGTCGGGGCCCGCCGGATCGTCCCGGTCGCGGGGAGTTCGTCGAAGGACATGGATTCCACTGTCCCCCGGCCGTAGGGGCCGCGTAAGAGTCGCCTGCCCCGGGTGGCACGGGACCAAAGTCCCCTGCGGCGGGCGGCGGCTCAGCGGCGCTCGGCCTGGAGCCGCGCGACGTACGCGGCCGCCTGCGAGCGGCGCTCCATGCCCAGTTTGGACAGCAGGCTGGAGACGTAGTTCTTGATGGTCTTCTCGGCGAGGTGCAGACGCTCGCCGATGACCCGGTTGGTCAGCCCCTCGCCGATCAGGTCCAGGATCTTGCGCTCCTGTTCGGTGAGGCCGGCGAGCTTGTCGTCCTTGCCGCCGCCGCCGTCCCGCAGCCGCTCCAGCACCCGGGCGGTGGCCACCGGGTCCAGCAGGGATTTTCCGGCCGCCACGTCCCGTACGGCATTCAGCAGTTCATTCCCGCGGATCGCCTTCAGCACATATCCCGAGGCGCCCGCCATGATCGCGTCGAAAAGCGCCTCGTCATCGGCGTACGAGGTGAGCATCAGGCATTTGATGTTCTCGTCCTGCGAACGGACCTCCCGACACACCTCCACCCCGCTGCCGTCCGGCAGCCGCACGTCGAGCACCGCCACATCGGGACGCGTCGCCGGGATCCGCACCAGGGCGTCCGCGGCCGTACCGGCTTCGCCGACCACCTCGATGTCCGCCTCGACGGAGAGCAGCTCATGGACGCCACGCCGGACGACCTCGTGATCATCGAGCAGAAATACCGTGATTTTTCCTTCTTCGCGCACGATCGCAGTCTCACACACTCGCCTCCGCTCCGCTCTTCCCTGGCGCTGATCCGCGGGATAACGTGCCGTTGTTCCGGCGGCCTGCAAGGCTGTTTCCAGTGCCCTGACCAGCAGAGCTTCGCGATTTTTTCGATTTACTTGGAAATCCAAGCAAAATCGCAGGTCAGATAGGGTTTCGCAGTTCTGCGACGCACTGGGTAACGTGCCTATGACAGGGCGCTCGCCGGGGCACCTGTCACGCCTGACTCCGGCCGACCGGCACCCACCCCGTGCACGGCTCCGGATCCAGGCGAGCCGCACTGGTTCCCGGCAGACCCCGGGAGCCGGACCGACGGAGGAGCACGCACGTGACCGTGGAGAGCACTGCCGCCGCGCGTAAACCGCGACGCGCCAGTAAGCGGACCAGCGCCGCGAAGAAGCCGCAGAGTTCCGAGCCCCAGCTCGTACAGCTGCTGACGCCCGAGGGCGAGCGCGTCGAGCACCCGGACTACAGCATCGACCTGAGCGCCGACGAGCTGCGCGGCCTGTACCGGGACATGGTCCTCACCCGCCGCTTCGACGCCGAGGCGACCGCCCTCCAGCGCCAGGGCGAGCTGGGCCTGTGGGCCTCGCTGCTCGGCCAGGAGGCCGCCCAGATCGGCAGCGGCCGGGCCCTGCGCGACGACGACTACGTCTTCCCGACCTACCGGGAGCACGGGGTCGCCTGGTGTCGCGGCGTCGACCCGACCAACCTGCTCGGCATGTTCCGCGGAGTGAACCACGGCGGCTGGGACCCGAACAGCAACAACTTCCACCTGTACACGATCGTCATCGGTTCGCAGACGCTGCACGCCACCGGCTACGCCATGGGCGTCGCCAAGGACGGCGCGGACTCGGCCGTGATCGCGTACTTCGGTGACGGGGCCTCCAGCCAGGGCGACGTCGCCGAGTCGTTCACCTTCTCCGCGGTCTACAACGCTCCGGTCGTCTTCTTCTGCCAGAACAACCAGTGGGCCATCTCCGAGCCCACCGAGCGCCAGACCCGCGTGCCGCTCTACCAGCGCGCCCAGGGCTACGGCTTCCCCGGCGTCCGCGTCGACGGCAACGACGTCCTCGCCTGCCTCGCCGTCACCCGCTCCGCGCTGGAGCGCGCGCGCCGGGGCGAGGGCCCGACCCTCGTCGAGGCGTTCACCTACCGGATGGGCGCCCACACCACCTCCGACGACCCGACGAAGTACCGGGCGGACGAGGAGCGGGCCGCGTGGGAGGCCAAGGACCCGATCCTGCGGCTGCGCGCCTACCTGGAGAAGGAGAAGCTCGCGGACGAGGCCTTCTTCACCGCCCTGGACGAGGAGAGCGAGACCCTCGGCAAGCGGGTACGGGAGGCGGTGCGCGCGATGCCCGACCCGGACCCGATGGCCCTGTTCGAGCACGGCTACGCCGACGGCAACTCCCTCGTGGACGAGGAACGCGCCCAGTTCGCCGCCTACCAGGCATCGTTCGCCGACTCTGCCGAGGAGGGCAAGTAGCCATGGCCGTGGAAAAGATGTCCATCGCGAAAGCGCTCAACGAGTCGCTCCGCCTCGCCCTCGACAACGACCCCAAGGTCCTCATCATGGGTGAGGACGTCGGCAAGCTCGGCGGCGTCTTCCGCATCACCGACGGACTCCAGAAGGACTTCGGCGAGGACCGGGTGATCGACACCCCGCTCGCCGAGTCCGGCATCGTCGGCACGGCGATCGGCCTGGCCCTGCGCGGCTACCGCCCGATCGTCGAGATCCAGTTCGACGGCTTCGTCTTCCCCGCGTACGACCAGATCGTCACGCAGCTCGCCAAGATGCACGCCCGCGCGCTCGGCAAGATCAAGCTGCCGGTCGTCGTCCGTATCCCGTACGGCGGTGGCATCGGCGCGGTCGAGCACCACAGCGAGTCCCCCGAGGCGCTCTTCGCGCACGTCGCGGGATTGAAGGTGGTCTCGCCGTCCAACGCGAGCGACGCCTACTGGATGATGCAGCAGGCCGTCCAGAGCGACGACCCGATCATCTTCTTCGAGCCCAAGCGGCGTTACTGGGACAAGGGCGAGGTCGACACCGAGTCCATCCCCGGCCCGCTGCACAAGGCCGTGACCGTCCGCGAGGGCGGCGACCTCACGCTCGTCGCGTACGGGCCGATGGTGAAGGTCTGCCTGGAGGCGGCCGCCGCCGCCCAGGAGGAGGGCAAGTCGATCGAGGTCCTGGACCTGCGCTCGATGTCCCCGATCGACTTCGACGCCATCCAGACGTCGGCACAGAAGACCGGCCGGGTCGTGGTCGTCCACGAGGCGCCCGTCTTCTACGGCTCGGGCGCGGAGATCGCCGCCCGGATCACCGAGCGCTGCTTCTACCACCTCGAAGCGCCCGTGCTGCGGGTCGGCGGCTACCACGTCCCCTACCCGCCGGCCCGGCTGGAGGACGAGTATCTGCCCGGCCTGGACCGGGTGCTCGACGCCGTCGACCGCTCGCTGGCGTTCTGAGGAGAGGGTTCGTGACGACGATGACCGAAACGTCTGCTCGTTTCCGTGAGTTCAAGATGCCCGACGTGGGCGAGGGACTGACCGAGGCCGAGATCCTCAAGTGGTTCGTCCAGCCCGGCGACACCGTCACCGACGGCCAGGTCGTGTGCGAGGTCGAGACCGCGAAGGCGGCCGTCGAGCTGCCGATCCCGTTCGACGGGGTGGTGCACGAGCTGCGCTTCCCCGAGGGCACGACCGTCGACGTCGGCCAGGTGATCATCGCGATCGACGTGGCCCCGGGCAGCGGCGACGCGCCCGCCCCGGCCACCGCTCCGGCCCAGGAGCCGGTGGAGTCCGCCGATGCGGGCGACGGCGACGCGCCGAAGGGCCGTACGCCGGTCCTGGTGGGCTACGGGGTCGCCGAGACTTCCACCAAGCGCCGCCCGCGCAAGGGGGCGGCAGCCGCTCCGGAGGCCGCCGCCGTCGCGGCGGCGGTGCAGGCCGAGCTGAACGGGCACACGGCACCCGCCGCCGCCCCCGCTCCGGCTTCTGCTCCCGCGCCTGCGGTGCCGGCTCAGGCCGGTGCGCCGGACGGAGGCCGTCCGCTCGCCAAGCCGCCGGTCCGCAAGCTCGCCAAGGACCTGGGCATCGACCTGGCGACGGTGGTGCCGACCGGCAGGGACGGCGTCATCACCCGCGAGGACGTCCACGCGGCGGCGACGCCGGCGGTCACGGCTCCGGTGGCCGCCCCGGCCCCCTCGCCGGCGGCTTCCGAGGCTCCGGCAGCCGCCGTGGCCTCCGACTCCGCCCGCGAGACCCGCATCCCGGTCAAGGGCGTCCGCAAGGCCATCGCGCAGGCGATGGTGGGCAGCGCGTTCACCGCGCCGCACGTCACCGAGTTCGTCACGGTCGACGTGACACGCACGATGAAGCTCGTGGCCGAGCTCAAGGAGGACAAGGACATGGCGGGGGTGCGGGTCAACCCGCTCCTGATCATCGCCAAGGCCCTCCTCGTCGCGATCAAGCGGAACCCCGAGGTCAACGCCGCCTGGGACGAGGCCAACCAGGAGATCGTGCAGAAGCACTACGTCAACCTGGGCATCGCGGCGGCCACCCCGCGCGGGCTGATCGTGCCGAACATCAAGGACGCGCACGACCAGACGCTGCCGCAGCTCGCGGCGTCCCTGGGCGAGCTGGTCGCCACGGCCCGGGACGGCAAGACCTCCCCGGCGGCGATGGCGGGCGGCACGGTGACCATCACCAACGTCGGCGTCTTCGGCGTCGACACCGGTACGCCGATCCTCAACCCGGGCGAGTCCGCGATCCTGGCGGTCGGCGCGATCAAGCTCCAGCCGTGGGTCCACAAGGGCAAGGTGAAGCCGCGTCAGGTCACGACGCTGGCCCTGTCGTTCGACCACCGCCTGGTCGACGGCGAGCTGGGCTCCAAGGTGCTGGCCGACGTGGCGGCGATCCTGGAGCAGCCGAAGCGCCTGATCACCTGGGCGTGACGGACGAACGGAAGAAGGGTGCGGCCACCGAGGTGGCCGCACCCTTCTTCCGCGTCCAGCCGTTGTGTTCAGCCGTTGGTGTCCGTTGCCGGATCAGTCGCGCTGTGCACCCTGGGGCAGCGTGCGCAGCTGCATGGTCGACGCGGTGGCGGAACCGAATCCGTAGTCCAGCAGCTTGGCCGCGTCGTTGTAGCGGTCGGTGCCGTTCAGGATGACGCCGACGTACGTCTTGTCGCCCCGGGTGGCGGCGAAGATGAGGCAGGGACCTGCAGCGGTGCCGGTGCCGGTCTTGATGCCGACGGCGCCGCTGTAGGAGCCGAGCAGCTGGTTGGTGTTGTACCAGGTGTACGTACGCACCGCGCCGGTGCTGGTCGGCACGGGGGCCACGTACTTGGTGGTGCTCATGATGCCGCGCAGCGTCGAGCCCCGCATCGCGTAGCTGGCGAGCTGCGCAAGATCGCGCGGGGTCGAGTAGTTGTCACCGGCCGCCGAGATGCCGTCGAACGAGTCGAACTTGGTGCTGGCCATCCCGAGCGACGCGGCCTTGTCGTTCATCTGGCCGATGAACTGCTTGGTCCGAGCAGCCCGGGTGGAACCCACGCCGAACGTGTCGGCGAGCGCGTACGCAGCGTCGCATCCGGACGGAAGCATCAGGGCGTGGAGCAGCTGACGGACCGTGGCCTTGTCACCCGTCCTCAGATCCGCCGTGCTGGCGCCCTGGGCTGTGACGTAGTCGCGGTAGGTCTGCGAAATGGTCACCTTGCGGGACAGATCGACGCCGGGGGTGTTGAGGACCACGGCGGCGGTCATCACCTTGGTGGTGCTGGCCATCTGCCGCTTGATGTCGGCGGCCTTGCCGTACTTCTTGGCGCCGGTCGTCCTGTCCTGCAGGAACGCGCCCTTGGCGCTGAGCGTCGGCAAGGCGGCAGCGGCATGGGCAGGCGACGTGAGGGGTGTGACCGCAAGCATCACGCCACCGGATACGACGGCTGCGACGACAGAGTTGCGCAGGCGCTTGCCGCGGGCCTGGTGACCGGCCTTGGGGCGGGCCTTGTGGCTCGATATCAATGAACGCTCCGAGTTCGCGAATGCATTGAGGGGCCGGGACAGGGAAGGGCCCCGATACGAGACTCATGAGCGGTCCGCAAGGATGTACACGGGCACGGCAAAGAATCCATCCGTGAGCCCGTGATGCCAGGGCCCGCGCGGCGACCGCGCGGGCCCACTGGACTTTTCGCCTGTCCGGGGACAGAAGCCCTACTTCTTGAAGCCGTAGTCCATCAGCTTCTTCGCGTCGGCGGTGCGGTTCGCCTCGGAGGACGACGTGAGCACCGTGCCGATGACCGTCTTGCCCTTGCGGGTCGCGGCGAAGACCAGGCAGTACTTGGCGGTCGGGCCGGAGCCGGTCTTGACGCCGACGGCGCCGCTGTAGCTGCTGAGCAGCTTGTTGGTGTTGCTCCACGACATGTAGCGGTAGCCACCGCTCTTCGTGGTCACCTTCTGCTTCGTCGACTTGGTCTTGACGATCGAGCGGAACGTGGAGTTCTTCATCGCCTTGCTGGCGATCTTCGTCAGGTCACGCGGGGTCGAGTAGTTGTTGCCGCCCCCTATGCCGTCGAACGAGTCGAAACGGGTGTTCTTCAGCTTGAGGCTCTTCGCCGTGGCGTTCATCTTGCCGATGAACGACTTCACGCGGGCCGCACGGGTCTTGCCGGAGCCGAACTTGTCGGCCAGGGCGTACGCGGCGTCGCAGCCGGAGGGAAGCATCAGGCCGTAGAGGAGCTGGCCCACGGTGGGCTTGTCGCCGACGATGAGCCGGGCGGACGAGGCGTTCTTCTTGACGATGTAGTCGCTGTACGCCTTCTGGACCGTGACCTTGGATTTCAGGTTCACGTTCTTCTGCGACAGGACCACCAGCGCCGTCATGATCTTGGTGGTGGAGCCCGTGGCGCGACGGGTGTCGGCGGACTTGGTGAAGAGGGTCTTTCCGGTGCCGTCGTTCATCACGAAGCCGCCCTTGGCGACGATCTTCGGAGTCGGCGGCGCGGCGGCGTGCGCCGTGGAGGCGAAGGCACTGCCCGCGAGCACCGCACCGGCGGTGAGCGTCACGGTGGCCGTGACGGTGACGCGATTGATGCGCTTGATGCCGATATTCAACTGAACGCTCCAAATGCCCCTGATATGCGGCCACATAAGGGTGCCGCTCGGAGGTGAGACTCCTGAGGAGCGGCAATGGATGTGTTACCGATCGGGTGAATTTGCGCAGGCTTGACCTTGGGCCGTCGGTGCGCAGCAACCCTTGCCCCGCCAGGCCTCGCGCCCCTCCCTGATCGCGATGACGGCGATGACGAGGGCGGCGACCGGGTCGGCCCAGGACCAGCCGAACGTCGCGTTGAGGACCAGCCCGACCAGCAGTACGGCGGAGAGGTACGTGCACAGGAGGGTCTGCCTGGAGTCCGCGACGGCGGAGGCGGACCCGATCTCCCGTCCCGCGCGCCGCTGGGCGGCCGACAGGAACGGCATGATCGCCAGCGAGAGCGCGGCGATGACGATGCCGAGGAGGGAGGGTTCGGCCTCGCCGGTCCCGGTCAGCGCGCGGACCGCGTCGACGGCGACGTACGCGGCGAGCGCGAAGAACGACACCGCGATGATCCGCAGGGCCGTTCTCTCCCGGCTCTCGCGCACCGCGTGCTCGCGGGCGGAGAACTGCCAGGCGACGGCGGCGGCGGAGGAGACCTCGATGACGGAGTCCAGGCCGAAGCCGATCAGGGCACTTGAGGAGGCGATCGTTCCGGCGGTGAGGGCGACCACCGCCTCGATGACGTTGTAGGCGATGGTGACCGCGACCAGCAGCCGTATCCGGCGGGCGAGCGCGTCCCGGCGGGCCGGGGAGGGGCCGAGGGAGAGCGTGGCCATCAGCAGCAGCCCTTCGTCGCCGCGTCCGGGCAGGTGCGGTCGGTCTCGACGGCCACCACCGCGGAGCGCAGGTCGCCCAGGGCGCTGCCGAGACGTTCGTCGGCCAGTTCGTAGCGTGTCCGCCGGCCGTTCGGCACGGTGACGACCAGTCCGCAGTCGCGCAGGCAGGCCAGGTGGTTGGAGAGCCGGGTGCGCGAGACGCCCAGGGCCTCGGCGAGGTCGGAGGGGTAGGCCGGGGCCTCGCGGAGCGCGAGCAGCAGGCGGCAGCGGATCGGGTCGGCGAGCGCGCGGCCGAACCGCGCGAGGACCTCGATGTCGGAAGCGACGGTCAGCATGGGAAGGATAGTACAGAGAACTCTGAATTCAGGGAATCCTGAACTGTTGGTTTCTTCGGTGCCCTTCCTTCGGTGGCCTTCTCGGTGGCCTTCCTTCGGTCGCCCTGTCGGAGGTCCAGAATCCGGACGGGGGCCGACATGCGTGCATGTTGTATCTATGCTGTGCGCATGCCTGCCGCACCCTCCGCCCCCGTACAGCCGCCGACCTCCTCCCTCAAGCGCCCGCCCGCCGCCGAGCGCGTCTACACGCACATCAAGGAAGCGGTCCTGGACCGCCGCTACGAGGGCGGGACCCTGCTCACCGAAGGGGACCTCGCGGACGCGGTCGGAGTCTCCCGGACGCCGGTGCGCGAGGCGCTGCTGCGGCTGGAGGTCGAGGGGCTGATCAAGCTCTACCCGAAGAAGGGCGCCCTCGTCCTCGCCGTCTCCGCGCAGGAGATCAAGGACGTGGTGGAGACCCGGCTGCTGGTCGAGGAGTTCGCCGCGCGCAAGGCGGTGCCCGCCTCCCCGCAGTTGATCGCGCGACTGGAGCAGCTCCTCGACGAGCAGCGGCAGTTGGCGGAGGACGGCGATCTGGCGGAGGTGGCCGTCAAGGACCGCTGCTTCCACGCCGAGATCGTGAAGAACGCCGGCAACGAGATCCTCTCGCGCCTCTACGACCAGCTGCGCGACCGTCAGCTGCGGATGGGCGTCGCGGTGATGGAGGCCCACCCGGGCAGGATCGAGGCCAACATCACCGAGCACGGCGAGCTGCTGGAGGCGATCCGGGCCGGCGACGCCGATGGGGCCGCCCTGGTCGTGCGCCGCCATGTCGGCCGGGTGCGGGTGCTGGTGCGGGGTGAGGACCGGTGAGCTCGGCGGCCGCGCCCACCCTCTCGCTGCCCGGTGACCCGCCCGGCGGCCGGCGTGCCGCCTGGGTCTGGGGCATCGGTGTCGCCGTCTACTTCGTCGCGATCATCTTCCGTACGAGCCTGGGCGTCGCCGGACTCGACGCCGCCGACCGGTTCGACGTCAACGCCTCGGCGCTGTCCACGTTCTCGATCCTCCAGCTGCTCGTCTACGCGGGCATGCAGATACCCGTCGGCCTGATGGTCGACCGCCTCGGCACCAAGAAGGTCCTCACCATCGGGGCCGTCCTGTTCACCGTCGGGCAGCTCGGCTTCGCGCTCTCCCCGTCGTACGGCATGGCGCTGGCGGCCCGCGCGCTGCTCGGCTGCGGCGACGCGATGACGTTCATCAGCGTGCTGCGGCTCGGCAGCCGCTGGTTCCCGGCCCGGCGAGGACCGCTGATCGGCCAGGTCGCGGCGTTGTTCGGGATGGCGGGCAACCTCGTCTCGACGCTGTTCATCGCCCGGGCGCTGCACAGCTACGGCTGGACCGCGACGTTCGTCGGCAGCTCGCTGGCCGGTGTCGTGGTGCTGGTGCCGCTCCTGCTGTTCCTCAAGGACCACCCCGAGGGTCATGCCCCGCCGCCCGCCGAGCACGCCGGGGCCGCGTACGTCCGTCGGCAGATCGCCGCCGCCTGGCAGGAGCCGGGGACCCGGCTCGGGATGTGGGTGCACTTCACCACCCAGTTCCCGGCGATGGTGTTCCTGCTGCTGTGGGGGATGCCGTTCCTGGTCGAGGCGCAGGGGCTGAGCCGGGCCACGGCGGGCACGCTGCTCACCCTGGTGGTGCTGTCCAACATGGTGGTGGGGCTCGTCTACGGGCAGATCATCGCCCGCCACCACGAGGCGCGGATCCCGATCGCGCTGGGCACGGTGGCCACGACGGCCCTGCTCTGGGCGTCCGCGATCCTCTACCCGGCCGACCACACGCCGATGTGGCTGCTGGTCGTCCTGTGCGTGGTGCTCGGCACCTGCGGACCGGCCTCGATGGTCGGCTTCGACTTCGCCCGGCCGGCCAATCCGCCCGAGCGTCAGGGCACCGCGTCCGGAATCGTCAACATGGGCGGGTTCATCGCCTCGATGACCACCCTGTTCGCGGTCGGGGTCCTGCTGGACGCCTCGGGCGACAGCTACCGCATCGCGTTCGCCTCGGTCTTCGTCCTGGAGGCGCTCG
Organism: Streptomyces sp. NBC_01116; assembly: GCF_041435495.1. NCBI lineage: Bacteria > Bacillati > Actinomycetota > Actinomycetes > Kitasatosporales > Streptomycetaceae > Streptomyces > Streptomyces sp. NBC_01116. The sequence goes on along the minus strand of NZ_CP108644.1, from coordinate 4,185,817 downwards.
GCGTCACCCAGATCCTGCGGCTGCGCCGCCGGGCCGCGCTCAGGGAACGGGAGCACCACGTGGTGAGCCGCGTCGAGGCCGTGCACGTGCCGGCGTAGCCGTCTCCTCCGCGCTCGGCGGCGCGCGCCCGTCGCCCATGGTCCGGGACGGGCGCCGCCGGGGCGCTGGAGCGGTGTCAGGCGGTCAAGGAGGTCACTGGGTCAAGAGGGTCACGGGGTCACGGCGAAGTTGTCCAGGATCGCGGTGGCCAGCTCCTGGTCGCCCTCGACCTTGATCCGGTCGGCGACGGCCGTGTGACGGACCCGGCCGCAGGCGAGCCGGACGTACGTCTCCCAGTCCAGCGACAGCGTCACCGCGGGGCCGAGCGAGGGCGCGCCGTCCACCGAACCGCGGCCCTCCGCGTCGACCCGTACCGTCCGCAGGAACTCCACCGGCCCGTGCACGTCGAAGACGACCGCCGAGTTCGCGGGGGCGCCGGCCTTCTTGGCGACCACCTTCGGCAGCCCGGCGAGCAGCATGTCACGGGTGATCAGGGCGCCGGGGGAGTCCAGGTTGCCGGGCTGTCCGAGCGTGGCGCGCAGGTCCTGCTCGTGCACCCAGAGGTCGAAGGCCCGCAGGTTCAGCGCTGTTTCGAGGGTCTGCTCGGTGCCCAGCGGCGCGCGGACCTTGGCCTCGGGGCTGCGCGACTCGTTGCGGATCTGGCGGGCCCGGCGGATGAGGACGTACTCCAGCTCGGCGGTGATCTCCGGGGAGGTGTGGTGCCGCCGGACGTCGACCTGCATCTCCATGTAGCGGGCGAAGTCGCTCTGTACGTGGTAGAGGTCGCGCGGCAGGGTGTGGATCGGCCGGGGATCGCCGAGCATCTCGCACTCCATGCCGATGACGTGCGACACGATGTCGCGCACCGACCATCCCGGGCAGGGCGTTCTGCGGTTCCACTCGCCCTCGGCGAGGGGCTTCACCAGCTCGGCTATCGCCTCGATGGAGTGGGTCGCGGCGTCGGTGTAGGGCTGGAGGCTGGGATGGACGGTCACGGGACCCCTCGTGCGGTTCTGCGGTGCATGGGCTGGAGAGAGCAGGGAGTGCTGGCGGGTGGGCTGGCACTGACGGCGCTGTCGGCGAGCTGCGTGGGAGGTTCGACCGCCGGACCCACCGGCGGTGGGTCCAAGTTACGCTGCGAGCAGGCACCCCGGCAGTGCTTTGGTGTGACGATCGTAGGCCCGTGTTGACGGCTTGAATGCCAGGACGGTGGTAGTGTGCGCGCCTCTCTCATCCAGATCGCAGTTGACCCGGACGAATCCGTCGATGCCCGCAGGGCGCGGGCGGCTTCGCTGGTGGTCGCCCAGCGGGGCGCTGACCTGGTGGTTCTTCCAGAGCTGTGGCCGGTCGGGGCGTTCGCCTACACCGCCTTCGAGGCGGAGGCCGAGCCGCTGGAAGGACCCACGCACGAGGTGATGGCGAAGGCCGCGGCCGAGGCCGGGACCTGGCTGCACGCCGGCTCCTTCGTCGAACGGGCGGACGACGGCACCCTCTACAACACCAGCCTGGTCTTCTCACCCCGGGGTGAGCGCACGGCCGTCTACCGCAAGATCCACCGCTTCGGCTTCGACAAGGGCGAGGCGGTGATGATGGGCGCGGGCGAGGAGTTGGTGACCGTCGCCCTGCCGGACACGACCCTGGGCCTCGCCACCTGTTACGACCTGCGCTTCCCCGAGCAGTTCCGGGGACTCGTCGACGCGGGTGCCGAGACGCTGGTCGTCGCGGCGGGCTGGCCCGAGCGCCGGCGCTCCCACTGGACGCTCCTCGCGCAGGCCCGTGCCGTGGAGAACCAGGCGTACGTCCTGGCGGTCGGGACGGCGGGCACCCATGGCGACATCCAGCAGGCCGGGCACAGCATCGTCGTCGACCCGTGGGGCGAGGTGCTGGCCCAGGCGGGCGCGGACGAGGAAGTCCTGACCGTCGAGCTGGATCCGGCGAAGGTGCGGGAGACCCGGGAGCAGTTCCCGGCGCTGAAGGACCGTCGGCTGGGGCTCGCGCCGCCGCGCCTCTGAGGCTCTGGAGGCGTCTCGTCGTTTCACGTGAAACAACGAGACGCCCGCGCGCGGTGGGCCGCTCAGTCCTCGTCGTCCTTGTCCGCCAGCACGATCACGCACATCGCCACCGCGATGAGCAGCGCGGTGTCGGCGTCGTCCCGGACGACGTCGATGCCGTACGTGTCCCGGAGGGTCAGCCAGCGGCGCGAGATCTGGGCCAGCAGTTCGCCGTCGTACTCGATGGCGAACTCGCGGTCCAGGATCTTGCCGCTGACGTCCAGCTCCGTGCCGTCCACCAGCGTCACCCGGTAGTGGTTGCGGAGCATCGACAGCCGCTTGCGCTTGACCTTGGCCAGCTCCTCGCCGCCCCGCTCGATGAGCATCGTGTCGCGCAGGCTGATCAGCTTCTGCCGCAGTTCGATCACGACCCGGCCGTCGGCGTCCTTCAGCTCGAAGGTGTCGCGCAGCCGCATCGCCTTGCCGTCGACGAGGAAGACCTTGCGGCCCCCATCGTCCTCGATCCAATAGTCGTCGCCGATGGAGAACAGCCGCTCACGTACGAGAAGTCTCATGGGTCACAGGTTCCCCCGGGGTCCGGCGGAATGCGTGCAGCCGGTGACGGTGTTGACTGGTGGCATGGCATCACGTGCACGCGTCCGCGCCCCCGAACTCATCGGCAAGGGCGGCTGGCTCAATACAGGCGACCAGCAGTACACCCTCGCCGACCTGCGAGGGCGCATCGTCATCCTCGACTTCTGGACGTTCTGCTGTGTGAACTGCCTGCACGTCCTGGACGAGCTGCGCGAGCTGGAGGAGAAGCACCGCGACACCGTGGTGATCATCGGCGTCCACTCGCCGAAGTTCGTCCACGAGGCCGAGCACCAGGCCGTCGTCGACGCCGTCGAGCGGTACGAGGTCCACCACCCCGTCCTCGACGACCCCGAGCTGGCCACCTGGAAGCAGTACGCCGTACGCGCCTGGCCGACGCTCGTCGTGATCGACCCCGAGGGCTACGTCGTCGCCCAGCACGCGGGCGAGGGCCACGCGCACGCCATCGAGAGGCTCGTCGAGGAGCTGGAGGCCGAGCACGGGGCCAAGGGCACGCTCCGCCGCGGCGACGGCCCCTACGTGGCGCCCGAGCCCGTCGCCACGCATCTCCGCTTCCCCGGCAAGGCGCTGCACCTGCCGGACGGCGGCTTCCTGGTCTCCGACACCACCCGGCACCGCCTCGTCGAGCTGGACGCCGACGGCGAGACCGTGCGCCGCCACTTCGGCACGGGGGTACGCGGGTTGGGCGACGGTGGCCCGGACGAGGCCCGGTTCAGCGAACCGCAGGGGCTCGCCGTGCTCCCGGACGGCCGGATCGCCGTCGCGGACACCGTCAACCACGCCCTCCGCGCCCTGGACCTCACGACCGGCGTGACCAGCACCCTCGCCGGGACCGGCCGCCAGTGGTGGCAGGGGACCCCGACCAGCGGCCCGGCGCGCGAGGTGGACCTCTCCTCGCCGTGGGACATCGCCTGGTTCGGCGACCGGCTGTGGATCGCCATGGCGGGCGTGCACCAGCTGTGGACGTACGACCCGGAGAGCGCGACCGTACGCGTCGCCGCCGGGACCACCAACGAGGGCCTGGTCGACGGGCCGGGCGCCGAGGCCTGGTTCGCCCAGCCGTCCGGGCTCGCCGTCTCCGCCGACGGGGAGCGGCTCTGGGTCGCCGACTCGGAGACCTCCGCGCTGCGCTGGATCGACCGCGACGAGCACGTCCGCACCGCCGTCGGCACCGGCCTCTTCGACTTCGGCCACCGCGACGGGGCCGCAGGCCAGGCACTCCTCCAGCATCCGCTCGGCGTGACCGCGCTGCCCGACGGGTCCGTCGCGATCAGCGACACGTACAACCACGCCCTGCGCCGGTACGACCCGGACTCCGGCGAGGTCACCACCCTGGCCACCGACGTCCGCGAGCCCAGCGACGCGGTGCTGGTCGACGGCGATCTGGTCGTCGTCGAGTCGGCCCGCCACCGGCTGACCCGGCTCCGGCTGCCGGAGGAGGCGGTCCGGGTCGCCGACCGGGCGCACCGCACCCGGCGGGCCGCGACCGAGATCGCCCCGGGCACCCTCCGCCTCGACGTGGTCTTCCAGGCGCCCGCGGGCCAGAAGCTCGACACCCGCTACGGCCCCTCGACCCGGCTGCTGGTCTCCGCGACCCCGCCCGAACTGCTGGCGGACGGCTCCGGCGCGGGGACGGACCTCGGGCGCGACCTGGTCCTCGCGGACGGGGTCACGGAGGGCGTGCTGCACGTCTCCGCGATGGCGGCGTCCTGCGACGACGACCCGGCCAACGAGTACCCGGCCTGCCATGTGCACCAGCAGGACTGGGGCGTCCCCGTCCGCGTGACCGCGGAGGGAACGCCCCGGCTGCCGCTGGTGCTGGCAGGCATGGACGAGCAGGGCTGAGGAGGCCGGGGGCCGGAGGGGGCCGGCGGGCGGCCCACACGCCCTAGAAGTCGTCGGCGCCGTTGCGCAGCTCGGTGGTCCAGTAGCCGGTGGCCCACTTCTGCGGGTTGACGGAGAGGCCCTCGGGGGCGGGGGACCGCACGACCGCCATGCCGCCGCCGTTGGCCTTCAGCGTGACCGTGAACTCCTTCACCGTCTCGGTGCTCTCCTTCCGGCCGCCCTCGGACATGCGCACCGCTGCGTAGGCGGACTGGCCGGGCTCCAGGACCACCTGGGCCTGCGGCTTGCTCCTGGCGACGGGCGGGACGACGCCCCGGGCGTTGTCCAGGAAGTGGATGTGCGGGTACTCCTTCATCTCGCAGCCGGCACCGGAGGTGTTCTTCGCGCTCAGCGTGAGGTGGGTGTAGGGCGGGCCGTCCGGCCGCTCGGCGGTGATCGTCAGCCCCTTCGCCGTGCACAGCGGGGCGGAGGCCTTGGCGGACGTGTCGCCGGAGGTGGTGGAGCCGCCGGAGCTCTTGGTGGTGCCCGCTGCCTTCGCGGTGCCGGTGCCACTGCCGGTGGAGCCCGTGGTGCCGGTCTCCGCCGCGTCGTCGGCGGCCTGCGGGGACTCGGCGGCGACGGTCGCGGAGTCGGTCGCCGCCGGGCCCTCCGACCGGGTGCCGGTGCCGTCGTCACCGCAGGCGGTGAGTGTGAGGGCGAGGGCGGCCGTGGTCGCGGCGGCCAGGACGGTGGTGCGGTCGCGGAAGGTGCGCATGGAGATTCCCCCGAGGTGACGGTGAGGCGGACGTCCGGTCGAGACGCTCGCCCTTGAGCGGCTGACGGGAACGACTCTGCCCGCCGCCGCTCACGTATCGCTGCCGTCCCGCTGCCGTCCCGCTGACGCCGGTCTCCCCGGGGCCCTAGCTCTCCTCGGCGAGCCGTCGCAGCGCCTCGTCGTGCCGCCGCCGGAACTCCGTCCGCGCGGACACCCGCAGCAGCGCCGCCAGGGCCCGTACGGCGCCCACGTCGTAGCCGGCCCGCTCCGCCTCCTGTGCGGCCCGGTCCAGCAGCTGTACGCCGTCCTCCTCGTCGCCCAGGGCCAGCCGGGCCTCGCCGCAGACGGCCAGCAGCAGGGAGCGGCGCGCCGCCTCCTCGTGCTCGGGTCCCAGATCGAGCCCGGCCCGTGCGCAGGCGAGGGCCTCCTCGGGGCGGCGTGCGGTCAGGTGCATCCGGGCGAGGTGCTGGAGCGCGAGCATCTCCGTGTGCCGGTCGCCCTCCCGGCGCGCCAGCGTGACGGCGCGTGCGCAGTTCTCCAGACCCGTGGGGAGCGCGCCCAGCTCGGCCTGGACGATCGCCAGGTTGATCAGCGCGGTCGCCTCGCCCAGCGGATCGCCGGCCTCCCGGGCGAGCGCGGGCGAGCGCTCCAGCAGGGCGACGGCCTCGGTGGTGCGGCCCTCCTCCGTCAGCACCCAGCCCAGCAGCGCGAGCACCCGCGACTCCGCGTACGCGTCCTTCCCGGCGCGCGCCGACTCCAGGGCCAGCTCCAGCAGCGGGGACCAGCTGTCCCGGGCCCGCCACACCATCTGCGGCCACTGGAGCAGGATGATCCGCCAGGCCCGGTCGTCGAGCCCCGCCTCCCGGGCCGCGAGGGCGGCCAGCGCCAGGTCCTCGCGCTCGGTGGCCAGCCAGCGCATCGCCTCCGCGCGGTCGGCGAAGTCCTGCACGGCGCTGGGCCTGCGGTAGTCCTCCGGGAGCACGAAGCAGGGTTCGCCGCCGGGCTCCGCCGTGTCGGCGGCGGCCAGGGCGGTGGCGATGCAGTGGTCGAGCACCCCGATCAGGGCCTCGCGCGCGGACGCCGGGTCCAGGCTCCGGGCGTAGAGGCGCACCAGGTCGTGCAGGACCCAGCGCCCGGGTGCGGTCTCGGTGACGAGGTGGGCGGCGGCCAGTCGCTCCAGCGCCGCCCTGGCGGTGACCGGATCCGTTCCCGCGAGGGCGGCCGCGGCGTACGGGTCGTAGTGGCCGCCCGGATGGTGGCCGAGCCGCGCGAGCTGGTGGACGGCCCCGGGCGGCAGCTGCTGCACGGTGAGCCGCAGCGCGGCGGCGACCCCGGTGTCGTCCACGTCGAGATACGCCAGACGGCCGCGCTCGTCGGCCAGCTCCCCGGCCAGCGCGGCCAGCGTCCAGTGGGGCCGTCCGGCGAGGCGGGCGGCGGTGACGCGCAGGGCGAGGGGCAGTCCGCCGCACAGCTCGGAGAGCCGGCGGGCCGCCACCGGTTCGGCGAGGACCCGCTCCTCCCCCAGCACTCCGGTGAGCAGTGCCGTGCCGTCGTCGGTCTCCAGGGTGTCGAGCGGGACCGGCCGGGCGGCGTCCGAGGCGATGAGCCCCTCCAGCCGGTGGCGGCTGGTGACCAGGGTGACGCAGTCGGCGCCGCCCGGCAGCAGGGTCCTGACGGTGGCGGAGTCGCGGGCGTTGTCCAGGACCACCAGCAGCCCGCGCCGGGCGGTCAGCGAGCGGAACAGCGCGGCGGCGGCGGGCACGGACTCCGGGACGCGGCGCGGGGAGACGCCGAGTGCGAGCAGGAATTCCCGCAGGACGTCGATGGGCGCGGGCTCCCCGGCCGCGCTGAACCCGCGCAGATCGGCGAAGAGCCGCCCGTCCGGGAAGAGCGCGGGGTTGCGGTGCGCCCACTGGAGGGCCAGCGCGGTCTTGCCGACCCCGGCCGGACCGGTGACCAGACAGACCGGCGCCTCACCCGCCGCCGACCGGCTGAGCGCGGCCAGTTCGGCGGCGCGCCCGTGGAAGCCGCGGGGTGCGCGGGGCAGCAGGTCGACGGGGTGCGGTTGGCCGGTGTGCGACGGCGGAACGGCCGGGAGGGGCGGCCGCGGCGGGGCGGGGGCGTCTGCTTCCGGACCGTCCGCTCCCGGACCGTCTCCGGTGACACGCACCGGCGCCCCGGCACCGGGCGGCCCGGCGGCAGGTGGAGGCGGCGCGGCCTCCGGCGGGGCGGTGCCCGGGAGGGGCCCCGAGGCCCCGCGCAGGATCAGCGCGTACGCGTCGGCCAGCTCGTGCCCCGGGTCGATGCCCAACTCGTCGGCGAGGAGCCGCCGCGTACGGTGGAAGCGGTCCAGCGCCTCCGACTGACGACCCGCCCGGAACAGCGCCAGCATCAGCTCCGCGGCCAGCGACTCGCGCAGCGGATGCGCCGCCGTCTCCGCGGTCAACAGGGCGGCGGCCCGGTGGTGTTCCCCGAGCGCCCCGTAGGCGCGGGACAGCAGCTCGACCGTCGCCAGCCGTGATTCCTCCAGGGAGTGCGCGGCCACCCGGAGCGGCGGACCGGCGAACGCGCCGCTGAGCGCGGGGCCCTGCCACAGGGACAGGGCCTCCTTCAGCATCAGCACGGCATCGGCGGGGCCGCGCTGCTCGCGGGCCAGCATCAGCAGTTCCTCGAACCGCTGCGAGTCCAGCAGCGTCTCCGGGACCCGCAGCACGTACGCGTCGCCGAGGGTGGCCAGCTCCACTCCGTACGCCTCCGCGTCCGCGCCCGCCAGCAGGGCGCGCAGCCGGGAGACGTGCCCCTGGATGACGCCTCGGGCCTGGGACGGCGGCTCGTCGTCCCACAGGCATTCCGTCAACCGCCCGATGGAGACCGGCGTGTTGGCGGACAGCAGCAGAGCGGCGAGCAGACTGCGCCGCTTGGCCGGCCCCAGGGGCAGGGGCCCGGTGAGCGTTTCGACGGAGACCGTGCCGAGCAGCCGGAACTCCACGGGCGGCTCCCCTTCCGGGCCGGACGCGCCCACGGTGGGGGCGCGGGATCCGACACCAGAATATCGGGGATTCCGCAGGTCCCGCGCAGAGCCGACCGACCCGTGACGGCTTTCGGCCGTCCCCGCCGACCGGTCTTCGCGCGCCCGCTCAGCGGGAGCGAGGACCGGTCTTCGTACGGGCCGTCAGCGGTGGTGCGGGCCGGTCGTGGTGCGGGCCGTCAGTGGTAGCGGCGCTCGTCGTCCGAGACGACGGTGGTGGTGGGCGGCACGACCATACGGCGGCGCCGCGCGATGCTCATGTAGACGAAGACCCCCACGAGGCCGACGAGCATCATGATCCAGCCGACCACGTCGACATTGACGGTGTCCATCTTCCAGTCCGTGGCGAACGCCAGGATCGCGCCCCCACCGATCAGGAGAATGCATCCTCCGAGTCCCATGAATCCCGCCTCCTCGACCGCCCGGTGAGTCCGGGTCGGTGTACGAGTCGCGTACCCGGCCCGGCAACAACCATGTGTGAGAAGACGGTTGGGGTGACGGGTCAGCCCGCGAGGAACGCGGCGAGCGCGTTCGCCAGCAGGTACGGGTCGTCGGCGCCGCACAGCTCACGCGCGCTGTGCATCGAGAGGATCGCCACGCCGATGTCCACGGTCTGGATGCCGTGCCGGGCCGCGGTGATCGGTCCGATCGTGGTGCCGCAGGGCATCGCGTTGTTGGACACGAAGCTCTGCCACGGCACGCCCGCCTTCTCGCAGGCCGCGGCGAACACCGCACGGCCGCTGCCGTCGGTGGCGTACCGCATGTTGACGTTGACCTTGAGGATCGGCCCGCCGTTGGCGACCGGGTGGTGCGTCGGGTCGTGCCGCTCCGCGTAGTTGGGGTGTACGGCGTGGCCGGTGTCGGAGGAGAGGCAGACCGTGCCGGCGAAGGCGCGGGCGCGGTCCTCGTACGTGCCGCCGCGCGCGAACACCGAGCGCTCCAGCACCGAGCCCAGCAGCGGCCCGTCGGCCCCGGTGTCGGACTGGGAGCCGTTCTCCTCGTGGTCGAAGGCCGCGAGCACCGGGATGTACGGGATGTCGGCGTCGTCCTGCCCGGCGACGGCGGCCAGGGCGGCGGTCGCGGCGTGCACCGAGAGGAGGTTGTCCATCCGGGGGCCGGCCACCAGCTCCCGGTCCCGGCCCAGGTACGAGGGCGGCTCGATGGCGTGCGGCATCAGGTCCCAGCCGGTGACGTCCTCCGCGTCCACGCCCGCCTCCTCGGCGACGAAGCGGATCAGGTCGCCCTCCTCGACGTCGCCGAGCCCCCAGATCGGCTGCATGTGCTTCTGCCGGTCGAGCTTGAGCCCCTCGGTGTTGGCCGACCGGTCCAGGTGCACGGCCAGCTGCGGCACGCGCAGCAGCGCCCGGTCGATGTTGACCAGCCGGTGGGTGCCGTCCCGCAGCGAGATCCGCCCGGCCAGGCCCAGGTCCCGGTCGAGCCAGGTGTTCAGCAGGGTGCCGCCGTAGACCTCGACGGCGATCTGGCGCCAGCCGTGCGCCCCGGTGTCGGGGAGCGGCTTCACCCGCAGGTTCGGGGAGTCGGTGTGCGCCCCGGCGATCCGGAACGGGGTGTGCGCCCCGGCGCCCTCCGGGACGTACCAGGCGACGATCGCCCCGCCGCGCAGCACGTACTTCCCACCGGCCGACGCGTCCCAGGCGGCGGTCTCCTCGACCTGCCGGAAGCCGGCCTCCTCCAGGCGCGCGGCGGCGTTCGCCACGGCGTGGTACGGGGACGGGCTGGCCGCCAGGAAGGACATCAGGTCGTCGGTGTGCGCGCGGTCGAACCGGAGAGGGGAACTCATGTTCTTCACTGTAACGAGGACTCGGGGTCCGGTATCCGGTGACCGGGGAGATCGGTGCCCCTACAGCTCGTCGACCGAGGTCAGGTCGATGTCGATGTCGTACGGGGCGGAGAGCTCGAGCCGGTCGTGGTGGACGCCGGTGGAGACGTACGTCTCCACCGGGAATCGCGGGACAGCCATCACCCAGCTGATACGGCAGCGCCGCCACCCGAACGAACTCCGGGCGGCGGCGCGTGTTGACGGAACAGGCGAGCGATTCCTTAGAACGCGGCCTCGTCCAGCTCCATCAGGGAGTTGTCGATCGACTCGGCGAGCGCGCGCTCGGTCGAGACGCCCGGCAGGACGTTCGCGGCGAAGAACTTCGCGGCGGCGATCTTGCCCTGGTAGAAGGGGACGTCCTTCGCGGAGGCGGTCGGCAGCTTCTCGGCCGCCACGGCCGCGCCCTTGAGCAGCAGGTAGCCGACGACGACATCGCCGGACGCCATCAGCAGGCGGGTCGTGTTGAGGCCGACCTTGTAGATGTTCTTGACGTCCTCACCGGTCGCGGTGAGGTCGGTGATCATCGTGCCGACGATCGCCTCCAGGTCCACGGCGGCCTTGGCGAGCGAGTCCAGCGCCGGGGCCAGGTCCTCGTTGCCGTGGGCGCCCGCGAGGAACTTCTTGATCTCCTCGGAGAGCGTGTTGAGCGAGGCGCCCTGGTCGCGGACGATCTTCCGGAAGAAGAAGTCCTGGCCCTGGATCGCCGTGGTGCCCTCGTAGAGGGTGTCGATCTTGGCGTCCCGGATGTACTGCTCGACCGGGTACTCCTGGAGGTAGCCGGAGCCGCCGAACGTCTGGAGCGACTGTGCGAGCTGCTCGTAGGACTTCTCGGAGCCGTAGCCCTTCACGATCGGCAGCAGCAGGTCGTTGAGGCCGTTGAGCGCCTTGGCGTCCTCGCCCGCGGCCTCCTGCTCCTGGATCGCGTCCTGGACGGAGGCGGTGTACAGCACGAGGGAGCGCATGCCCTCGGCGTACGCCTTCTGCGTCATGAGCGAGCGGCGCACGTCGGGGTGGTGCGTGATGGTGACCTTGGGCGCCGTCTTGTCCATGAAGTTCGCCAGGTCGGGACCCTGGACGCGCTCCTTGGCGTACTCCAGGGCGTTCAGGTAGCCCGCGGAGAGGGCGGCGATGGCCTTCGTGCCGACCATCATGCGGGCGAACTCGATGATGCGGAACATCTGGCGGATGCCGTCGTGCTTGTCGCCGATCAGCCAGCCCTTGGCGGGGTGCTGGTCGCCGAAGGTCATCTCGCAGGTGTTGGAGGCCTTGAGGCCCATCTTGTGCTCGACGTTCGTCGCGTACACGCCGTTGCGCTCGCCCAGCTCGCCGGTGGTCCAGTCGAAGTGGAACTTCGGGACCATGAAGAGCGAGAGGCCCTTGGTGCCGGAGCCGGCGCCCTCGGGGCGGGCCAGCACGTAGTGGATGATGTTCTCGGACATGTCGTGCTCGCCCGAGGTGATGAAGCGCTTCACACCCTCGATGTGCCAGGAGCCGTCCTCCTGCCGCACGGCCTTCGTCCGGCCGGCGCCGACGTCGGAGCCGGCGTCCGGCTCGGTCAGCACCATCGTCGAGCCCCACTGCTTCTCGACGGCGATCTCCGCGATCTTCTTCTGCTCGTCGTTGCCCTCGTCGAAGAGGATGCCGGCGAACGCCGGGCCGGAGGAGTACATCCACACGGCCGGGTTCGCGCCGAGCAGCAGCTCCGCGTAGCCCCAGATCAGGGAGCGGGGCGACGTGGTGCCGCCGATCTCCTCGGGGAGGCCCAGGCGCCAGTACTCGGAGTCCATGAAGGCCTGGTACGACTTCTTGAAGCTCGCCGGGACCGGAGCGGTCCTGGTCTCCGGGTCGAAGACCGGCGGGTTGCGGTCGGCGTCCGCGTAGGACTCGGCGAGCTCGTTCTCCGCGAGGCGCGCGATCTCGTCCAGGATGCTCTTCGCGGTGTCGACGTCCATCTCACCGAACGGACCGGTGCCGTACACCTTGTCGCGCCCGAGGACCTCGAAGAGGTTGAACTCGATGTCGCGGAGATTCGACTTGTAGTGCCCCATGGGAAGGCTCCGTAATCAATAGCAGTGGCGCACAGCGCCCCGGGGAGTGATGCGGGTCGGGCGACAGGCAGGCGTAGGTCGATCAGCTGACCTCTACGATGATGCTACCCGTCAGTAATAAGGCGCAACCCCTCAAGCCGTAGATGTGTCCGATTACTCTTTGCAGCATGTACGGCTACGACCAGAACCCTGGTGCTCAGCAGCAGATGGGCCAGATGGGTCAGATGGGTCAGATGGGCGGCGGCTACGGGGAGCAGCCGCTGTATCCCGAACCGTCGCCGCCCTCCCTGGCCGACGCGGTACGGGCCTTCACCACCGGCTCCTTCTCCGCCGAGGACTTCCAGCAGATCTTCGCCACGTCGAAGGTCTACTGCCCGCGCGGCGACAATCCGGGCTTCCTTGCGCTGCACAACACGCAGCAGCCGGTGATCCCGATGTTCACCACGCTCAAGGAGCTGCGGCTGTACGCGGGCAAGGAGTCCAAATACTTCGTGATCACCGGGGCCGAGGTGATCGACCTGCTGCCGACGGGCTACGGCTTCGTCCTGGACATGGAGGGTGATCACCGGATGGTCTTCGACGCCAAGGCGGTCGAGCAGATGGTCGACTTCGCGATGCGTCGTATGTACGGGTAGGTGTGACGCCCCGGTGGGTCCCTGACCTGCTGGTGCGTAGTCCGGACTCGGGTCCGTGCCAGGAGTGGCGCGGGCCCTTTTCGCTGTCGGGAGCACGGGCGGTCCCATCGGTGCGGCCGCCCGGGAATGCGCGACGCCTTGCGGGATGTTCACCATTCAACTAAATTGAACGCAGAACACTCGCCCGGAGGTGGCTTCCATGCCCGCAGTGACCGTCGACAACCCGCTGACCCTGCCCAAGGTGACCGCTTCGGGTGACGCCGCGGCCCGTCCCGTGCTCGCCGTCACGACCGCGCCGAGCGGCTTCGAGGGCGAGGGCTTCCCCGTCCGCCGCGCGTTCGCGGGGATCAACTACCGGCACCTCGACCCGTTCATCATGATGGACCAGATGGGTGAGGTGGAGTACGCCGCGGGCGAGCCGAAGGGCACGCCCTGGCACCCGCACCGCGGCTTCGAGACGGTCACGTACCTCATCGACGGGACCTTCATCCACCAGGACTCCAACGGTGGCGGCGGCACCATCGAGAACGGCGACACCCAGTGGATGACCGCCGGATCCGGCCTGCTGCACATCGAGGCCCCGCCGGAGTCGCTCGTCATGTCCGGCGGGCTCTTCCACGGCCTCCAGCTCTGGGTGAACCTGCCCAAGGCCGACAAGATGATGGCCCCGCGCTACCAGGACATCCGCGGCGGCGAGGTCCAGCTGCTCGCCTCGCCCGACGGCGGTGCGCTGCTCCGGGTCATCGCCGGTGAGCTCGACGGCCACGAGGGCCCCGGCATCACCCACACCCCGATCACGATGATCCACGCCACCGTCCGGCCCGGCGCCGAGGTGACCCTGCCGTGGCGCGAGGACTTCAACGGTCTCGCCTACGTCCTGGCCGGGCGCGGCACGGCGGGCGCGGAGCGCCGCCCCGTCGCGATGGGCCAGACCGCGGTGTTCGGGACCGGCGGCTCGCTGACCGTCCGCGCGGACGAGCGCCAGGACGGCAACACCCCGGACCTGGAGGTCGTCCTCCTCGGCGGCCGCCCGATCCGGGAGCCGATGGCGCACTACGGACCGTTCGTGATGAACAGTCAGGCCGAGCTGAAGCAGGCCTTCGAGGACTTCCAGGCCGGTCGCCTGGGCACGGTCCCCGCGGTCCACGGCATGTGACGCCTCCCGCCGGCGCCTCCCGCCCTTCGCCCCTTCCCGTCAGGTGACTTCCCGTCACCCGTACGGGGGCGGTGGGCGGGCCGGCCACCACGCCCCGTGATCGGGTGGGAGGGTGCCCGCACCCCAGCCCCTCCTCCCCGAGAGCGCCCGCCGCGCGGCCGCCTGGTGCGGTGTCGTGCTGCTCGTCGTGGGCGTCGCCGCCGTCGCGATCTGGCTGGTCGTCGTCCTCAAGACCGCGGTCACCCCGGTGCTGCTCGCCCTGCTCGGCACCGCTCTGCTCGGACCCGTCCACCGGTGGCTCATCGCCCGCAGGCTCAACCGGTCGCTGGCCGCGGGGCTGACCTGCGCGGCCCTCGTCGCGGTGGTCGGGGGCGCCGGATACATCGTCGTCACCGCCCTCGTCGACTCCGGCGACCAGATCGTCGACTCGCTGAAGGACGCCGGCCAGTGGGTCGTGGACCATCTGGACATCGCGGGGGCCACGGACGTCGACGATCTGGCCGACAACGCGAAGAACCTGGTCGAGAAGTTCGGTGCGAGCGCGGCGGGCGGTCTGCTCAGCGGCATCAGCCTGGTCGGTTCGCTGGTGGCGACCAGTGTGCTGGCCCTGCTGCTGACCTTCTTCTTCCTGCGCGACTCGGACCGGGCGGTGAGCCTGGCCCACTCGGTGGCCCCGCGCGGCACGGGGGACCTGGTGGAGGCCATGGGGCGCCGGGCGTTCGAGGCCGTCGAGGGCTTCATGCGCGGCACCACGTTCATCGCCCTGATCGACGCCGTGTGCATCACGGTGGGCCTGCTGATCCTGGGCGTTCCCGGCGCGGTGGGGCTCGGCGCGCTGGTGTTCGTCGGCGCGTACATCCCTTACCTCGGGGCGTTCCTCTCCGGCGCGGTGGCGGTGCTGGTCGCGCTGGCCGACCGGGGGCTGGTGATCGCCCTGTGGGTCCTGGGGGTGGTGCTCGCGGTCCAGGTGCTGGAGGGCCATGTGCTCCAGCCGATGATCCAGAGCCGTACGGTCCAGATGCACCCCGCCATGATCATGATCGCGCTGACGGCCGGGGCGAGCGTGGCGGGCCTGCTCGGCATGCTGCTGGCCGTGCCCCTGTGCGCGGCGGCCTTCGGGGTCCTGGGCGAACTGCGCAAGGGGTACGGGGCCCGACCCGGTCCGGCCCCGGGCGGTTCCGGCCCGTCCGGCGGCGACCCGGGGCCGTTCGGCGGCGACCCCGGCCCTTCGGGCAGCCACCCCAGCCCGTCCGGCGCTTGAGGACGGAACCGGTACGGGGGTGTGCCCGAGCGCTCCGGACGCCAGGGCCGGGGGCCTGCGGGCCGGCCTCAGGAGGCCGCGGCCTCCGCCGACACCCCCGGCCCGTCCGACTCGTACAGCTCGAACCAGATCGACTTCCCCTCCCCGCGCGGGTCCACCCCCCACGCGTCCGCCAGCATCTCCATCAGCACCAGCCCCCGCCCGCTGGACGCCATCTCGCCCGGCCGCCTCTTGTGCGGCAGCTCGTCGCTGGCGTCGGCGACCTCGACGCGCAGCCGCCGCTCCCCCCGCTCGCCGGAGATCTCCGCCACCATCAGCGCGTCCCCGTCGGTGTGGACGAGCACGTTGGTGGCCATCTCGGAGACCATCAGGACCGCCGAGTCGACCTGGTCGGGATCGCTCCAGTCGTGGAGCAGTTCGCGCACGAGCTGCCGGCCGACCGAGACCCGTTCGGGCTCGGCCTGCGCGATGGTCAGGACGCTGCGGCGCGGCGGCGTCTCCCGGGCGGAGCTGCTCTCCCGCCGCAGCACCAGGACCGCGATGTCGTCCTCCCGCCGGTCCGCGAGCGGCCCCGTCGTGTAGTGCGAGGCCGGCCCGTGCACGGCCTGGACCAGGGCGTCGGCCAGCTGTTCCAGGTCCTCGACGGGCTCCTCCAGGACCGGGCGCAGCCGGTCCCAGCCGGTGGCCATGTCGTGCCCGCCCGTCTCGATGAGACCGTCCGTGCAGAGCATGATCGTCTCGCCGGGCTCCAGGACCACCCGGGTGGTGGGGTAGTCGGAGTCCGTCTCGATCCCGAGCGGCAGCCCGCCGGCCGTCTGCCGGATCACCGCGGTCCCGTCGGTGCTGACCACCACCGGGTCGGGGTGGCCGGCGCGGGCGATGTCCAGGGTCCCGGCCTCCGGGTCCACCTCCGCGTACAGACAGGTCGCGAAGCGCGGCGTCGCGGGCTCCTCGTCGCCCTCGACGCTCTCGTACGCGTCGGTGAGCCCGGACAGGAAGCGCGAGGCCCGGGAGAGCACGGCGTCCGGGCGGTGCCCCTCGGAGGCGTAGGCGCGCAGGGCGATGCGGAGCTGGCCCATCAGCCCGGCGGCCCGCACGTCATGGCCCTGGACGTCGCCGATGACCAGGGCGATGCGGCCGGTGGGCAGCGGGATCATGTCGTACCAGTCGCCGCCCACCTGGAGCCCGCCGCCGGTCGGCACGTACCGCGCGGCCACGGTCATGCCGGGGATCTGCGGGCCCAGGGTCGGCATCATCGAGCGCTGGAGCCCGAGCGACAGCTCGCGTTCCGTCTCGGCCACCCCGGCGCGGGCCAGGGCCTGGGCGAGCATGCGGGCGACCGTGGAGAGCACCGCGCGCTCGTCCGGGGAGAACGCCACCGGATGCCGGAACCCCGCCATCCAGGCGCCCATCGTGCGGCCGGAGGACACCAGGGGCAGAAAGGCCCAGGACTGCCGTTTGAAGCGCCGGGCGAGCGGCCAGGTGGCCGGGTAGCGGCGGCGGTACTCCTCGGGTGAGGGGAGGTAGATCGCCCGGCCGGTGCGGACGACCTCGGCGGCCGGGTAGTCCGTCTCCAGGGGCATGTCGGTGAAGGGCTCCTCGTCCTCCGAGTTGTGCCCGTGGTGCCCGATGATCGTCAGCCGCTCCCCGGCGGAGCCGAAGACCGCCAGGCCGTCCGGGGAGAAGCCGGGCATGGAGAGCGAACCGGCGACCCGCAGCACCTCCGCGGTGGAACGGGCCTCGGCCAGCGCCCGCCCGGCGTCCAGCAGGAACGCCTCCCGGGACCGGCGCCAGTCCCCGGTGATCGGCGTGTGGGCGGCGTCGGTGGAGCCGGGCTGCGGCTCGGCGACCTCCTGGAGCGTGCCGAAGAGAACGTAGTTCCCGGTGTCCTGGTCCGGCGGGACGACCGGCTTGGACCGGCTGCGTACGGTACGGAGGACCCGGCCGCGCTCGTCCACGATCCGCAGCCGTGCCTCGGCGAGGGTGCCCTCGGTGACCGCGAGGTTCACCACCCCGTAGATCTCGTTCCAGTCGACCGGGTGGAAACGGGAGCGCACCGCGGACTCCCGGTAGCTGCCCGGCTCGGCGGGCAGGCCGAGCAGCCGGGCCGCCTCCGCGTCGAGCGTGACCGTGCCGGCTGCGTTGTCCCAGCGCCACAGGCCCGTCGCGATCGCGGCCAGGACTTCCTCGGTGCGCATTGCCCCACTTTAGGAAGATGTGCTCGGCGGACGCCACCGAGGGGCCGCCACCTGCTGCGGGGGCGGCGGGTGCGGCGACGTAAAGGGAAATGAACCGTCCCCTCCCCGGGCGGTAGCCTGGGGAGGCTCCGACCACCCCCAAACGCGAAGACTGGATGAACGACGATGCATCGGTACAGGTCCCACACCTGCGGCGAGCTCCGCGCCTCTGACGTCGGCACCGACGTCCGGCTGAGCGGCTGGCTGCACAATCGCCGAGACCTGGGTGGCATCCTCTTCATCGATCTGCGCGACCACTACGGTCTGGTGCAGCTCGTCGCCCGCCCCGGCACCCCCGGCAACGAGGCCCTGGCGAAGCTCACCAAGGAGACCGTCGTCCGGATCGACGGCAAGGTCTCCGCGCGCGGAGCCGACAACGTCAACCCGGAGCTGCCGACCGGCGAGATCGAGATCGAGGTCACCGAGGTCGAGGTGCTCGGCGAGGCCGGCCCGCTGCCCTTCACGATCAACACCGAGGACGGCGTCAACGAGGAGCGGCGCCTGGAGTACCGCTTCCTCGACCTGCGCCGCGAGCGCATGCACCGCAACATCATGCTGCGCTCGGCCGTGATCGCCTCCATCCGCTCCAAGATGGTGGCCCTCGGCTTCAACGAGATGGCGACTCCGATCCTCACCGCGACCTCCCCCGAGGGCGCCCGTGACTTCGTCGTCCCGTCCCGGCTGAACCCCGGCAAGTTCTACGCGCTGCCGCAGGCCCCGCAGCAGTTCAAGCAGCTGCTGATGATCTCGGGCTTCGACCGCTACTTCCAGATCGCGCCCTGCTTCCGCGACGAGGACGCCCGCGCGGACCGCTCCCCGGGCGAGTTCTACCAGCTCGACGTCGAGATGTCCTTCGTCGAGCAGGAGGACGTCTTCCAGCCGATCGAGAAGCTGATGACCGAGCTCTTCACCGAGTTCGGCAACGGCCGCGAGGTCACCTCGCCGTTCCCGCGCATCCCGTTCCGCGAGTCGATGCTGAAGTACGGCAACGACAAGCCGGACCTGCGCGCCAAGCTGGAGCTCGTCGACATCTCGGACGTCTTCGCCGACTCCGGGTTCAAGGCGTTCGCCGGCAAGCACGTCCGCGCGCTGCCGGTGCCGGACACCGCGGGCCAGTCCCGCAAGTTCTTCGACGGCCTCGGTGAGTACGCCGTCGAGCACGGCGCCAAGGGCCTGGCCTGGGTGCGCGTGGGCGAGGACGGCACGCTGGCCGGACCGATCGCCAAGTTCCTCACCGAGACCGACGTCAAGACGCTCACCGAGCGCCTCTCGCTGGTCCCGGGCCACGCCGTCTTCTTCGGCGCGGGCGAGTTCGACGAGGTCTCCAAGATCATGTCGGCCGTCCGGGTCGAGGCCGCCAAGCGCGCCGGCCACTTCGAGGAGGGCGTGTTCCGGTTCTGCTGGATCGTCGACTTCCCGATGTACGAGAAGGACGAGGAGACCGGCAAGATCGACTTCTCGCACAACCCCTTCTCGATGCCCCAGGGCGGCCTCGCCGACCTGGAGGAGAAGGACCCGCTCGACATCCTCGCCTGGCAGTACGACATCGTCTGCAACGGCATCGAGCTGTCCTCGGGCGCCATCCGTAACCACGAGCCCGAGCTGATGCTCAAGGCCTTCGAGATCGCCGGTTACGACCGCGAGACCGTCGAGCACGAGTTCGCGGGCATGCTCCGCGCGTTCCGCCTCGGCGCCCCGCCGCACGGTGGCATCGCCCCGGGCGTCGACCGCATCGTGATGCTGCTCGCCGACGAGCCGAACATCCGCGAGACCATCGCCTTCCCGCTCAACGGCAACGCCCAGGACCTGATGATGGGCGCCCCGACCGAGCTGGACGAGACCCGTCTGCGCGAGCTGAACATCCAGCTGCGCAAGCCGGTCGCCGCGAAGGGCGCGGGCGCGTCGGAGAAGTCCGCGGAGAAGCCCGCGGAGAAGTAGTTCCGGAAGGGCAGCCCTCGGCCGCTCCTCCCGCTCCGCGGATGTTTCACGTGAAACAGCCCCCGATCACCCGATCGGGGGCTGCTTCGTTGCACGCGGCGGAAAACCGATGACAGCTGGGCTACGCGGTCAGGGCGACGCGGTACAGCCGGATGGCCCCGGTTCGGGTTCGGCCGGGCCGGGCCCGGCAAGGACTGGCACCGAGACACCCCTCTCACCCCCCTTGCCGCGCCGCGCCGTCCGCCGCCACCCGAGGAGCCCGCCACCGTGTCCGTCCCACGCCGCCCGCCCGCCCTGCTCGCCGCGCCACTCCTCGTCCTGGCCCTGCTGCTCACCGGCTGCTCCTCCGGCGCCGCTCCCACGGAGACTCCCGTGGGAGCTCCGGGGCTGGGCGCCGCGGGTCCGGAGTCCGACGCCGCCTCCGTACGCCGGGCATCACCCGGCCCGGAGCCCGCGCCGAGCCCCGCCGGGATCCCGGGCCTGGGACCGGAGACCCTGGCCCAGGTCCCCGCCGAGGCCCGGCAGGTGTTCGTCGTGACCGGCGAGGAGGCCGACTCCCACCAGTCCGGTGCCGTTCTGTACAGCCGCGAGGACGCGGCGAAGAGCTGGCAGCCGGTCCTGGGGCCCTGGCCGGCGCACAACGGGATGGAGGGCTGGACGGACCACCATGTGGCAGGCGACCTGAGGTCCCCCAGGGGCGTCTACCCCCTCACCGACGCGGGCGGCCGGCTCCCCGACCCGGGAGCGCTGCTGCCGTACGACGAGCACCCACGGTTCGCGGTGGACGGCGAGGGCTTCTACGGAGAGCCGCTGGAGGGCTCCTTCGACTACGTCGTCGCGATCAACTACAACCGCACGGCGGGCGTCAGCCCCCTGAACCGCACCCGCCCGCTCGGCCTCGAACGCGGCGGCGGCATCTGGATCCACGTCGACCACGGCGGCCCCACCCAGGGCTGCGTCTCCGTGCCCGAGGAACACATGGAGGAGCTCCTGCGCACCCTGGACCCGGCCATGAACCCGGTGATCGTGATGGGGGACGCGGCGACCCTCGGGCGGTGATCGGGCGGTGATCGGGCGTACGGGCGGGGGCCCTTGCCCGTACGCTGAGGATGTTCCCCGGTACAAGTGACCCGGTGGCCCGGTGCAGGAGGAGGTCGTTGTGAGCGTGGTCGAGGACCGCGTCCTGACGCAGGACGTCTTCGAAGAGCTGGCCCGTACCGCCATACGTGCGGAGGAGGCACTGCGGCTGGAGTTCGTGAACGGGAAACTGGGGGTCAAGGCTGTGCCGGACGGGGACCACGGGCGGATCATCGAGTGGCTGACGCGACTGTGCATGCAGGCGGATCCGAATCGATGGCTCTACTCCGAGCAGGGGCTGCGCGTCGAGACGTATCGCAAGGGCAATGCCCGCCCCGACGGGGCCTTCGCCCGCAGCGGTGCCTTCGTCGGCCAGGGCGAATGGGCCAGCCCCGACGACGTCCTCATGGTCGTCGAGGTCACCTCGTACGACGAGGACACCGACCGCCGCGACCGCGTCGAGAAGCCGCGCGCGTACGCCGAGACCGGTATCCCCGTCTATCTGCTGATCGACCGGGACAGCTGTGAGGTGAAGGTCCACTCGGGGCCCGACGGCGTCCGCTACGAGCAGGTCGTCACCGTGCCGTACGGCAAGACCGTCACCCTCCCCGATCCGGTCGGGATCGAGCTGGACACCGAACCGCTCACGAGCTGGGTGCGCTGACCCGAAGCCGGAACGCGATGAGCCCGGGACCGCTGTTCACGGTCCCGGGCTCATCGTGCGTACGGAGGCGTTACGCCGGCTTCTCCTCCAGGCGCGGGAACAGCACCGCGCCCTTCGTCACCGTCGCGCCCACGGGCAGTACGCCCCAGGCGCCCGCGTCCTGGACCTTCTGGTCGGCCAGTGCGCCCAGGGACTCCTCGGCGCCCAGGGACTCCCAGAGCTTCTGCGAGGTCTCCGGCATCACCGGGTTGAGCAGGACCGCGACCCCGCGCAGCGACTCGGCGGCCGTGTACAGGACGGTCGCCAGGCGGGCCTGGCCCTCCGGGCTGGTGTCCTTGGCCACCTTCCACGGCTCCTGCTCCGTGATGTAGCCGTTGACCTGCTTCACGAAGTCGAAGACCGCCAGGATGCCGGACTGGAAGTCCAGCTCCTCGCCGATCTTCCGGTCGGCGGTCGCCACGGCCTTCGCCAGGCCCTCCCGCACGGCCCGCTCGGCGTCACCGGCGGCCGTCGCCTCCGGCAGTGCGCCGCCGAAGTACTTGCCGACCATCGCCGCGACCCGCGAGGCGAGGTTGCCGTAGTCGTTGGCCAGCTCGGAGGTGTAGCGGGCGGTGAAGTCCTCCCACGAGAACGACCCGTCGCTGCCGTACGCGATGGCCCGCAGGAAGTACCAGCGGTACGCGTCCACGCCGAAGTGCGAGGTCAGGTCCTGCGGCTTGATGCCGGTCAGGTTGGACTTGGACATCTTCTCGCCGCCGACCATCAGCCAGCCGTTGGCGACGACCTTGCCCGGCAGCGGCAGACCCTGTGCCATCAGCATCGCGGGCCAGATCACCGAGTGGAAGCGGAGGATGTCCTTGCCGATCAGGTGCACGTCCGCCGGGAACGTACCGTCGAACTTCTCCTGGTTCGCGCCGTAGCCCACGGCCGTCGCGTAGTTGAGCAGCGCGTCGACCCACACGTAGATGACGTGCTTGTCGTCCCACGGCACCGGGACGCCCCAGTCGAACGTCGAGCGCGAGATCGACAGGTCCTGGAGACCCTGCTCGACGAAGTTCACGACCTCGTTGCGCGCCGACTCGGGTTGGATGAAGCCGGGGTTCGCCGCGTAGAACTCCAGCAGCTTCGGGCCGTACTCGCTCAGCTTGAAGAAGTAGTTCTCCTCCTTGAGGAGCTCCACCGGCTTCTTGTGGATCGGGCAGAGCTTCTGCCCGGCGAACTCGCCCTCGCCGTCGATCAGATCGCCGGGGAGCTTGTACTCCTCGCACCCCACGCAGTACGGGCCCTCGTACCCGCCCTTGTAGATCTCGCCCTTGTCGTACAGGTCCTGCACGAACTCCTGCACACGATCGGTGTGCCGCTTCTCCGTCGTCCGGATGAAGTCGTCGTTGGCGATGTTCAGGTGCTCCCAGAGGGGCTTCCACGCCTCCTCGACGAGCTTGTCGCACCAGGCCTGCGGCGTGACGTTGTTCGCCTCGGCCGTGCGCATGATCTTCTGACCGTGCTCGTCCGTGCCGGTGAGGTACCACACCTTCTCGCCGCGCTGGCGGTGCCAGCGCGTGAGCACGTCGCCTGCGACGGTCGTGTAGGCGTGGCCCAGGTGAGGAGCGTCGTTGACGTAGTAGATGGGGGTCGAGACGTAGTACGCCTTCGCCCCCTGCTTCTCGGATCCAGTGGCCGCCATGGTCGAAATCCTAACGGCCAGATCAAGATCCACTCACATCGATAAACCGAGGCCCCCGCGCGGGCGGAGCGGTGGCCTCCGGTGGAGAGCTTTGCGAAACATCCGTTCCCGTAATGGTT
The DNA here is from genome assembly GCF_041435495.1 of Streptomyces sp. NBC_01116. Lineage (NCBI taxonomy): Bacteria > Bacillati > Actinomycetota > Actinomycetes > Kitasatosporales > Streptomycetaceae > Streptomyces > Streptomyces sp. NBC_01116. The sequence continues at coordinate 4,162,889 of NZ_CP108644.1, read as the reverse complement.
CCCGTAGGAAAGTCGCATCCTGGGAGGGAGCGGACAAGCGTGCACGAGGCAGGGGACATCACCATGCGGGTACTGGTCGCCGAGGACGAGGAGATCCTCGCGGAGCTGGTCGCCACCGGACTGCGCCGGGCCGGCTTCGCGGTCGACACGGTGTACAGCGGGGACGCGGCCCTCGCCTACCTCGGCCTGCACGACTACGACGTCGTCGTGCTCGACCGCGACCTCCCCCGGGTGCACGGCGACGACGTGGCCCGCCGCCTGGTCGCCTCCGGCTCCCGCACCCGGATCCTGATGCTCACCGCCTCCGGCACCATGGAGGACCGGGTCGCCGGGCTCGATCTGGGGGCCGACGACTACGTGGCCAAGCCGTTCGAATTCCCCGAGCTGGTCTCCCGGGTGCGCGCCCTGCGCCGGCGCAGCGCCCGGCCCGTGCCGCCCCAGCTGGAGCGGCACGGCATCCGGCTCGACACCGTACGGCGCTCCGCGCTCCGCGACGGCCGGGACCTGGACCTCTCGCCGAAGGAGTTCACCGTGCTGCAACTGCTCCTGGAGGCCGACGGCGGCACGGTCAGCGCGGAAGAGCTGCTGGAGCGGGCCTGGGACGCCAACGCCGACCCGTTCACGGGTGCCGTGCGCGTCTGTATGAGCAAGCTCCGCGCCAAACTCGGCGAGCCCGCGCTGATCCGCACCGTGCAGGGCGTCGGGTACGCCCTGTGAGGCGGCCGTCCCCGCTGCGGCGGCTGGTGGACGCCTCGAAGCTGCCGCACTCGACGATCCGGACCCGGATCGCCCTCGTGTACGGCGGTGTCTTCCTGGTGCTCGGCACCGCCCTGCTGGCCACCGTCAACCTGGCCTCCCGCGCCGGCACGGAGACCGAGGCGCGCTCCATCGCCTCGTCCGCCGCGGTCGCCCAGCCCGGCTACGCGGTGAACGGTCCGCTGATCTCCCGTCGGCACCTGGGGCCGCCCACCGTCTACGACCTCACCGACAACGTCAGCAACGCGGCGGGGCAACAGCTCCTGTACTGGTCGATCGCCGCCCTGCTCGTGATGACGGGCTGCGCGGTCGCGGTCGGCTGGTGGACCGCCGGGCGGGTGCTGCGCCCCATCCACGACATGACCGAGAAGGCCCGCCGGCTCTCCGCGCACACCCTCCACGAGCGGATGGCGCCCACCGGGCCCGACGACGAGCTGAAGGAACTGGGGGAGACGCTGGACGCGCTGCTGGCCCGGCTGGAGAAGGCGTTCGACAGCCAGCAGAGATTCATCGCCAACGCCTCGCACGAGCTGAGAACCCCGCTGGCCACCCAGCGCGCCGCGATCCAGATCGGCCTGGACGACCCGTCTCCCGAGGACCTCGTGCGCACCCGGCAGACCCTGCTGGACAACAACCGGCGCAGCGAGCGGCTCATCGAGGGGCTGCTCGTGCTGGCCCGCAGCGAACGGGGACTGGCCTCGGACGAGCGCGAGGCGGTCCGTCTTGACCACGTCGTCCGGGAGGAGGCGGCCCGCCGTCCGGCCGCACGCGGCGCGAGCGGCGGTCCGGAGGGCCGGGGGCCGGGCGGCGGACCGGCCGTGAACGTCGTGGTGGCCGCCTGTTCCGTGCGCGGCAACCGGCTGCTGCTCGCCCAGCTGGTGGCGAACCTGCTGGCCAACGCGGTCACGTACAACGTGCCGGGCGGCTCGGTGGAGGTCTCGCTGACCGGGGAGGGGGCCCTGCGGGTGCGCAACACCGGACCGGAGGTCTCGGAGGGCGATATCGCGGGGTTCTTCGAGCCGTTCCGGCGGGGCGAGGGCCGGGACCGGATGGGCCCGGGGTCGGGCCTCGGCCTGTCGATCGTCCGGTCGATCGCGGTGGCCCACGGCGGTACGGTCACGGCGATACCGGGCCCGGAGGGCGGCGGTCTCGCCGTGACCGTACGGCTGCCGGTCGATCAGGCCCCGGAGCCGGCCGCGCGCTCGGCGGCCCAGGCCGGCAGCCCGGCGAGGATCTCGCGGTAGAGCTCGGCGTCCGTGATCTCGCGGGGCGCCGGTCCGGCGTGGAAGAAGCCAATGTTCGGGACGTCGAGCTTCCGCAGGAAGTCGAAGCCCTTCGCGTCCTGCTCGCCGAAGGCGACGAACTGGAAGTACAGCGGCAGCCGTGCCGCCTCCGTGAGGGCCTGCCGGGCGGCCTGCTTGGCGTCCGGCGGGCCGTCCGTCTGGAAGATCACGAGAGCCGGACCGGTGGCACCCGACTTCTCGTAGTGCGCGACGATCTCCTCGACCGCACGGTGGTAGTGCGTCCGGCCCAGCCGGCCGAGGCCCGCGTGCAGCTCGTCGACGCGGCCCTCGTGTCCGGAGAGCTCGATGGCGCCGGTGCCGTCGATGTCCGTCGAGAAGAAGACGACCGGCACGGTGGCGTCCTCGTCCAGGTGCGCGGCGAGCGCGAGCGTCCGGTCGCCCAGGTGCTGGGCGCTGCCGTCCTTGTAGAACGGCCGCATCGAGCCGGAGCGGTCGAGCACCAGGTAGACCCGGGCGCGGAGCCCGGTCAGCCCGTGCGCCTTGAGCGCGGTCTGCGCCGCCTTGTACGGGGCGACGAGCTGCGGAGCGCGCGACTTGACCCGCGCGAGCGTGGTGGCGGGCTTGCCGGGGGCGGATTCCGGGGCGACGGGCTTGAGGGTGGCGGGCTCCGGTGCCGTGATGACCGGCTCGGGGGTGGCGGTGACCGGCTCCGGGGCGGTGACGACGGGCTCCGGGGCCGTGACGACGGGCGCCGGGGCGACCGGCTCGGGGGCGGCCGTGACCTGCTCCGGAGCGGCCGGGGTCTCTGCGACGGCCGACGTCTCCAGGGTCTCCGGCGCCTCTGCGGCTGCCGGTGCCACTGATGCCTTGGGTGCTTCGGGCGCTTCGCGTGCCTCGGGCGCTTCGGGTGCCTCGGCGGCGGCGGAGGCGGCCTGAGGTACCTCGGCTTCCGCTGTTTCGGGGGTGGTCTCCGTTGCCGTCTCCGTTGCCTCTTCGGTCGCCGCTTCCGGCTCGGCCTTCGGCTCCGGTGCGGGCTCCGGGGCCTCGTCGACGTCGAAGTCGATCGTGATCGGCTCAGGAACCGGCGTCGGCACGGGGTTCTCGGCCTTGACGGGCTCCTCGGCGGCCTCGACGGCCAGCGGTTCCTCGGCCTTGACGGTTTCCTCTACGGTCACCGGCTCCTCGGCGGTCACCGGCTTCTCTACGGTCACCGGCTCCTCGGCGGTCACCGGCTTCTCTACGGTCACCGGCTCCTCGGCGGTCACCGGCTTCTCCGCCGCGGGCTTCTCCGCCTGCGGAGCGTCTTCCGGGGCCGACTTCTGCGCGGGGACGGTCGGCGACGTCGGCGCCGCGGCCGCCTTGTCGAAGGCCTCCGCCACCAGGTCGGCGGCCAGCGAGCCGTCACGCTCCGTGGAGGACGTGGAGGACGTGGAGGACGCGGTGGAGGGGGACGAGGGCGAGGCCGGGGCCGGGATCGACACCTTCGGCTCCGTCGCGGGCTCGGCCGCCGAAGTGGTCTCCGGCTCCGTCTCCTTGGGCTGAACGCGCTCGGCCTGGGGCGGGACGGTGGCCGTGGTCGGCTCGTCCTGCTCCGTGCGGCCGAACACCTTACGCAGCAAGCTCCGAATGCCCATGGGCGAGGCCTTTCGCATGAGTTGGGTGCGGTGAATGTCCGACCTGGGTTCATTCATCCCTGGCCAGGACGGATACGTAAGGTTAGCGGCCGGATCCGGCCGTTCGCCGGTGCGGCCCACCCCTGCGTCAACCGAGCCGAAACCGTTCCCGGACCGAGTCCGCGACGGCGTCCGCCACCGGCCCGCAAGGAAACAGCGGTGGCCCGGACTTCACCCGCCGTTCACCGGGAGTCCCTCGGACCGCGTGGAGGCACACATACCGTCACGCACGACACCAGACGGAAGGAATCCACGTGCGCAATCTGCTGCCGTTCATCAGCTCGCATCCGGGTGGGCGTTCCGCGCTGACCTGCCGCTTCCGCTGTGGGGACGCCTGCTTCAAGGAGACGCCCAACAACAGCGACAACGAGTACGCCGGCGACATCATCGCCGGTGCCGTGTCGCGCCGTTCGATGATGCGCGCCGCCGCCGTGGTCACCGTCGCCACCGCCGCCGGCACCGTGGCCCTGACCGGCCCGAGCGCCCCGCAGGCCGAGGCCGCCGCGCTCGCCGGGCACGGCCACAAACCGGGCCACCCCCACAAACCGACCGCGTCCGGTGCGCGTGGCCTGCGGTTCTCGCCGGTCGCGCCCAACAAGGACGACAAGGTCACCATCCCCGACGGGTACGCCCAGAACGTGGTGATCCGTTGGGGCGAGCCGATCCTGCGCGGAGCGCCCTCCTTCGACCCGGACAAGCAGACGGCGAAGGCCCAGGCCGGCCAGTTCGGCTACAACAACGACTTCCTCTCCCTGCTCCCGCTGCGCGGCGAGCGCGGTCGGCAGGTCATGGTCGCGAACCATGAGTACACGGACGAGATCCTCATGTTCCGCGGCTACGATCCGGCCAACCCGACCCGTGAGCAGGTGGAGATCGCCTGGGCGGCGCACGGACTCTCCGTGGTCGTCGTCCAGGAGGAGCACCGCACCGGCAGGCTGGGACCGGTCAACCGGCACCCGCTGAACCGCCGTCTGACCGCGACCAGCGAGTTCCGTATGACGGGTCCGGCCGCGGGCAGCGCCCTGCTGCGCACCTCCGCCGACCGGTCCGGCCGCAAGGTGCTCGGCACCCTCAACAACTGTGCGGGCGGCACCACTCCGTGGGGCACCACGCTGCACGGCGAGGAGAACTTCAACCAGTACTTCGCCAACGGCACCACCGACATGCACAAGCGGTACGGGATCGGCACGAGTGCCACCGAGCGCAAGTGGGAGCGTTTCGACCGGCGGTTCGACCTGGCGAAGGAGCCCAACGAGGCCAACCGCTTCGGCTGGGTCGTCGAACTCGACCCGTACGACCCGGACTCCACCCCGCGCAAGCGGACCGCGCTGGGCCGGTTCAAGCACGAGGCCGCACAGCCCCGGCTCACCTCCGACGGCCGCCCGGTCGTCTACATGGGCGACGACGAGAAGTTCGACTACCTCTACAAGTTCGTCTCCAGCAAGCGGATGAAGAAGGGGAACTCGCGGGCTGCCCGCGAGCACAACCTGACGCTGCTGGACGAGGGCACGCTGTACGTCGCCAAGCTGAGCGGCGACTCGCCGGTCGCCGAGATCGACGGCACCGGAAAGCTGCCGTCCGACGGGGAGTTCGACGGCAGCGGCGTCTGGATCCCGCTGGCCACCGGCACCACCTCGCACGTGCCCGGCATGACCGCCGACGAGGTGTACGTCTACACGCGGCTCGCCGGTGACAAGGTCGGCGCGACCAAGATGGACCGCCCCGAGGACGTCGAGCCCTCGCCGCGCACCGGCCGCGTCTATGTCGCGCTCACCAACAACTCGGACCGCGGCAAGGCGGGCAAGCCCGGCGCGGACGAGGCGAACCCGCGCAACAGCAACAAGCACGGGCAGATCCTTGAGCTCGCGGAGAACTGGGACGACCCGGCGGGCGACGGCTTCGCCTGGCGGCTGTTCCTCGTGGCGGGCGACCCGGACGACCCGGCGACGTACTTCTCCGGCTTCCCCAAGGAGAACGTCAGCCCCATCTCCTGCCCGGACAACGTGGCGTTCGACGCCCACGGCAACCTGTGGATCTCCACGGACGGCAACCAGCTCGGCTCGCACGACGGGCTGTTCGGCGTGGCGACCCACGGTGACCGGCGCGGCGAGCTGAAGCAGTTCCTCACCGTTCCGGCCGGGGCCGAGACCTGCGGCCCGGTCATCCAGGACCGCCGGGTCCTGGTCGCGGTCCAGCACCCGGGCGAGATCGACGGGGCTTCCGTCGAGAAGCCGGCGAGCGTCTGGCCCGACGGTCCGGGCAAGATCGTCCGCCCCTCGGTCGTCGCCGTCTGGCGCAGGGACGGGCGCGACATCGGCGTGTGAGGTCCGGCGGGCGGGCGGCTTATTGCCGCTCGCCCACCGCCCGGTCCGCATTACAGTCGGACCCATGGTTTCCGGTGACGCGCCGCAGGCGGAGGGAAGCGTCCGGGTCGACGTGTGGATCTGGTCGGTCCGGCTGACGAAGACCCGTGCCCAGGCGGCCGCCGCCTGCCGGGCGGGACATGTGAAGGTCGGCGGCGAGCGGGCCAAGCCCGCACAGGCCGTACGCGTCGGTGACGAGGTGCGGCTCCGGCACGCGGGGCGGGACCGGGTGGTCGTCGTCTCGAAGGTCGTGAAGAAGCGGGTCGGTCCGCCGGTGGCCGTGGAGTGCTTCGTCGACAACAGTCCGCCCCCGCCGCCCCGCGAGGTCGCGATCCAGGTGCCCGTACGGGACCGGGGCACGGGCCGTCCGACCAAGCGCGACCGCAGGGAGATGGAACGTCTTCAGGGGCGCCCGCCGGAGAGCTGAGGCCGGCAGCCGGTCGGGTGTTTCACGTGAAACACCCGACCGGCTGCCCGGGCGCACTCGGGGACAGGGTCCCGGGCGCCCCTCGGGGCCCTGGTCAGCTCTGGTACCCCTCCACCTCGTCGGCGGGGCGGACCTTCGCCGTCGAGGGGTCCTCGCCGTACTCGCTGAGCGCCCGTCGTCGGCGCAGCAGGTCCCAGCACTGGTCGAGCTGGACCTCCACCGCCCGCAGCCGGGCCTTCTCGTCCGTGGACAGGCCCATCCTCGCCACGGAGCGGTCGCGCAGGTCGCGCTCCTCGGAGACCAGGTCGTCGATGTTCTCGAAGATGTCGCGGTCGGCCATGACGCCTCTCTCAGGTCGCTCGGTGGCGGTCACGGATCCCACTCTCGCCCCGGCGCAGCCTCATCGCACGTCGGCCGGGGCCCGCCTGTTCCGGTTCCGCAGGAGCACCCGGGCCACCACCGCACCCACCAGCAGGGCCGCGCCGACTGCCAGCACCACCCACACCGTGGTCCGCAGCGAGGCGGTCAGGGCGTCGACCACGGCGGCGGTCGCGTCCCGGTCGTTGTCCGGCACCTCGTCCAGCACCCGGCCGCGGCCGAGCGTGACCAGGACGTGGAGCGCGATCGCACCGAGCAGGAACCCGGCGCCCACGGTCGCGGTGGCCCACAGCCCGGCCCGCAGCCCGCGCCGTACGGTGGCGATGCCCACCACCAGGACGAGGAACACCAGCGTGGCGACGGCCGGCCAGATGCTGCAGTAGCGGAGCCAGCGGAACGAGCTCCTCAGATCGTCGGCCTGATCGGGGCCGAGCACGGTGATCTCCGTCCGCTCGACCGGGATCTGGTCGGCGAACGGCACGCCGTCACGTACCAGGTCCTGTTTGACCTGGTCGATCACCGGGGCCAGATCGATCGTCACGGCCTCCCCGCTGTCGCCGTCCAGGGCGGCCGCCACCGCTTCGTGGGCGGCCCGGTTCGCGGTGTCCCAGGCGTTCCGGAAGGGCTCGGTGGTGGTGAACGACCGGACGGTCTCGTGCAGGAACTCCCGGACCGTGTCCTGGAGCGGACCGAGGTCGATCTGCCGCATCGCCTCCTCGGTGACCAGATCCGCGACGGTGCTCTGCACCGCCGGGTCGGAGGAGAGCGGCGACACGGCGGCGACGTACCGGTCGGTGTCGTCGATCTCCAGGTCGACCCAGGCGGAGAGCGCGCTCAACGGCACGAGGACGGTGAGGAGGACGAGCAGGACCGCCGAGAAGGCCACGGTGGTCGGGGTGGTGGCGGTGGTCGCCGAGGTCGCCGAGTGGGGGGTCCGCACTCCTCCAGGGAATCCCGTACGGGGCCGGGCCGCTGCGGGGCGTACGCCATTCGAGTTGCCGGGCGGCGCGGTCGGGTGTGCTCTGGAGGGACGGGGGCGACGGAAGGAGCTGTCCGCGATGGCCACACACGCAGCCATGCCCGGCCGAAGTGGTTCCCGCGCGCATGCGCGGACCCGCCACCACACCCCGCTCGCCTGGGCGCTGCCCCTGGTACTCGGCGTGGCCTACGGGTTCTACGCGGCGTTCATCCGCCGCGACGGCGGCCCGAGCACCGGCGGGCAGGTCCTGCTCGGGCTCGTCTCCGGTGCCGCTCTGGCGGTCCTCTGCTTCGCGGTGGGCCGTATCCAGCGCTCGCTGCCGCGCGAGCTGCGGGCAGCCGTGTACGGCGCGCTGACCGCGTGCGCCATCGGCTTCCTGGTCAGCCTCACCGACACCAGCGTGCTGAGGTCGACCGCCCTGGGTCTGGCGGTCGGGGCGGGCGTCCTCGTCGTCTCGTTCTACGTCTTCTACACGCGGGAGACCTGAATCCCGTCCGCTGTCCGGGACCGGGCTCCGGGCTTCACCGACCGTGTGCGCGGCCGCCAGATTCGATCTGGCGGCCGCGCCCCCGCGTCTGGCGCCCAAGAGGTGAGGGAGCGGAACGGGCCGGGCCGGACGGGAGGCCCAGGAGATCCGGGAGGCCCGGTGGGCCCGGTGGGCGGCGGAGGTCACGGGAGGAGGAGCGCGCGATGACGGCGGACGGGAGCGACGGCGGGAGCGCGGACGAGAGCGACGGCGAGGACCGGGACGCGGGAGGCGGCCTTGCGCTGCGGGTAGCGGTGATCATCGGCAGTACCCGCGAGGGCCGCGTCGGCGATGCGGTCGGCCGCTGGTTCATGGAGCGGGCCGAGGACCGGAGCGAGCTGGACCTCGCCGTGCTGGATCTCGCCGACTACGACTTCCCCGTGCACTATCCGGTGCGGGCGACCGGGCAGATGACGGAGTTCACCGAGGAGATCGCCAGGGCCGAGGCCTTCGTCGTGGTCACCCCGGAGTACAACCGCTCGTTCCCCGCCTCCCTGAAACAGGCCATCGACTTCGCCTACGAGGAGTGGCAGACCAAGCCGGTCGCTTTCGTGAGCTACGGACACGGTTCCGCCGGGCTGTACGCGGTGGAGCAGCTGCGTTCGGTCTTCACCGAGCTGCACACGGTGACCCTGAGGAACGGGGTCGCGCTCGACCTGCTCCGGCAGCCGCTGGACGGGCACCCCGGCGACACCGGCCGGGACCGGTCCGTGGGGCTGATGCTCGACCAGCTCGGCTGGTGGGGCCGGGCCCTGCGCGAGGCGCGCGCCGTCCGCCCGTACGTCTCATGAGCTCCCGGAACCGGGCACGGATCACCGACCTCCTCCGACGACCCACACGACGACCCACACGACGACCGGCACGACGACCCACAAGGAATGGATCATGAGCACTGAACTGGCCATCGAGACCACGGGGCTGGTGAAGGTCTTCGGCGACAACCGTGCGGTGGACGGCATCGACCTCGCCGTCCCCACCGGCACCGTCTACGGCGTCCTCGGACCCAACGGCGCCGGGAAGACCACCGCCGTCCGCATGCTCGCGACCCTGCTGCGCCCCGACGGCGGCACGGCCCGGGTGTTCGGCAAGGACGTCGTGAAGGAAGCCGACGCGGTCCGCAGCCGGGTCAGCCTGACCGGGCAGTACGCCTCGGTGGACGAGGACCTGACCGGGTCGGAGAACCTCGTCCTGCTCGCCCGGCTGCTCGGCCACTCCAAGCCGGCGGCCCGCGACCGGGCGGCCCAGCTGCTCGAAGGGTTCGGGCTGAGCGAAGCGGCGGGCAAGCAGGTGAAGAACTACTCGGGAGGCATGCGGCGGCGCATCGACATCGCCGCGTCCATCCTGAACACCCCGGACGTGCTGTTCCTGGACGAGCCGACCACCGGACTCGACCCCCGCAGCCGCAACCAGGTGTGGGACATCGTGCGGGCGGTCGTCGCCCACGGCACCACGGTCCTGCTGACCACCCAGTATCTGGACGAGGCCGACCAGTTGGCGTCCCGTATCGCGGTGATCGACCACGGCAAGGTCATCGCCGAGGGAACCAAGGGCGAGCTCAAGGCCTCCGTCGGCTCCGGGACCGTCCATCTGCGGCTGCGGGACGGCGGTCAGCGGGCCGAGGCACAGCAGGTGCTGGCGCTCGCGCTGGACACGGAGGTCCAGCTGGACGCGGACCCGGTGGCGCTGACCGCGCGGGTCGACGGGCAGAGCACCGAGCAGGGGGCCGCGGAGCAGGCCGGGCGTGCCCTGGCCGAGCTGGCCCGCTGCGGCATCACGGTCGACAACTTCTCGCTGGGACAGCCCAGCCTCGACGAGGTCTTCCTCGCACTCACGGACAAGAAGGGAGTGGCGGCATGAGCACCGCGACCGCCAAGACGGAACTGGAGGGCGTCGAGCTCGCCGCGCCGGACCAGGAGCGGCTCTCGGCGCTCCTGGTGGGCCAGGAGCGCCCGCCGAGGCCCAGTGCCCTGTCGGCATCGATGACCTTCGGCTGGCGCGCCATGCTGAAGATCAAGCATGTGCCGGAACAGCTCTTCGATGTGACGGCTTTCCCGATCATGCTGGTCCTGATGTACACGTACCTCTTCGGAGGGGCGCTGGCCGGCTCCACGGAGGAGTACATCCAGTTCCTGCTGCCCGGCATCATGGTGATGAGCGTCGTGATGATCACGATGTACACGGGCATCGCGGTGAACACGGACATCGCCAAGGGCGTCTTCGACCGGTTCCGCACGCTGCCGATCTGGCGGCCCGCCCCGATGGTCGGCTATCTGCTCGGCGATGTCCTGCGCTATCTGCTGGCGTCGGTGGTGATGCTCGCCATCGGCATGATCATCGGGTTCCGCCCGGACGGCGGTGTGCTCGGTGTGCTGGCCGGTGTCGCGCTGCTGGTCGTGTTCTCGTTCGCGTTCTCCTGGATCTGGACGATGTTCGGGCTGCTGCTGCGCTCCGAGAAGTCGGTGATGGGCGTCAGCATGATGGTGATCTTCCCGCTGACGTTCCTCAGCAATGTCTTCGTCGACCCGAAGACGATGCCGGGCTGGCTCCAGGCCTTCGTGAACAACAGCCCGGTCACCCACCTGGCCACGGCGGTGCGTGAGCTGATGGAGGGCAACTGGCCGGCCTCCGACATCGCGTGGACGCTGGGCTGGGCCGGGGTGCTCCTGGTGGTCTTCGGCGCGGTGACGATGCGGCTCTACAACCGGAAGTGACCACCTGAAGTGACCGCCGGCGGCAGGGGCCGCCGGCGCGTCACGGACGTGTCCGCCGTGCATCCTTGACCTTCCCCGCGGGGGAAGCCCCAGCATCGGTGGGGCCGGGCGGAAGGCGCCCGGTACGAGGAGGTACGGGGTGGAACGCGAAGGCCGCGTGGTGGGCGCCGCGGGCGGAGAGCTGGTGACGATCGGGGAGTTCGCCCGGCTGTCCCGGCTCTCCGCCAAGGCGCTCCGGCGCTACGACGAGCTGGGGCTGCTCCGGCCCGCCCTGGTCGACCCGGTGAACGGCTACCGGTACTACGACCCGGCGCAGGCGGAGGGGGCCCGGCTCGTGGCGTGGCTGCGCAGGATCGGCATGCCCCTGAGCCGGATCGGCCGTGTCGTGGCGCTCGACGCGGGCGCCGCGGCCGTGGAGATCCGGACCTACTGGGCGCGGGTGGAGGCCGAGACGGCGGCCCGGCGCGATCTGGCGATGTACCTCGTCGACCATCTGTCAGCGGAGGGCAGGGCCATGGCACGGATACCGGGCGACACAGGCGGTTCGGGGAACACGGGCAGCACGGCCGGCACGGGCAGCACAGGGAACACGGCAGGAGCGGTCGGCGCGGCCAGTACGGGGGAGGCGGGTGGCGCGGCGTTCGAGGGGGGCCTGGGCGGGTGCGGGAGTTCGGGTCCGGGAGCGTCGGGCGGGCCGGGGGCGGTCCCGCTCGCGATCCGGTGGGCCGCGCTGACCGATGCCGGGGCGGTGCGTACGACGAACCAGGACGCGGCGTTCGCGGGGCCCGGGCTGCTGGCGGTCGCCGACGGCTTCGGGGAGGGCGGGGCCGAGGCGAGCGCCGCCGCGATCGAGGCGCTCAAGCCCTCCGCGTGGGACGCCCGGGACGGTGCGCTGTCCGCGGCGGATCTGCTGAACGCTCTGGAGGACACGGCGGATTCCGCTTCGCGGGCGGTCCGGGAGGCGGTCGCGCCCTGCGCGGCCCCGGACGGTTCGGGGACCACGCTCACCGCGGTGCTGTGGACCGGGTCGCGGCTCGGGCTCGTGCACATCGGGGACTCGCGGGCCTATCTGCTGCGGGGCGGGGAGCTGTTCCGGATCACGCATGACCACAGCCTGGTCCAGTCGATGATCGACGACGGTTCGCTGAGCCGGGAGGAGGCCGCTTCCCACCCGGGGCCCGCGCTGCTGCTGAAGGCGCTGGTCGGGGAGGCGCGGTCCGCCCCGGTGGCCGTGGCGTGCCGCCCCGACGTCCGCCTGCGGGAGGCGGTGGCCGGGGACCGCTATCTGCTCTGCTCGGACGGGCTGTCCGCGGTGGTGGACGAGGCGGAGCTGAGGGCGGCGGTCATCGCGGCGGAGGACCCGGAGGAGGCCGTACGCCGGTTGGCCGGACTGGCCCGCGCGGCGGGCGGGCCCGACAACGTGGCGTGTGTCGTCGCCGACGTCGGCGTCTCCGCCGAGGCGTAGCGGCACGGGTGGGTGCGGGGGCGGGGCCCGCCGGTCGGGCAGGCCCGGTGGTCCGGTAGGCGTGGCCGGGTCCCGGGGGCTCCGGGAGGCCGGCGGCGCGGGTCAGAGCCGCCAGTCGGGGGTGTGTTCGGGGCGGTAGGCGCAGGTGGTCCCGGTCGTGACGGAGGCCTTCAGATAGGCCGCCAGCGCGGGGTGCAGGGTGTCCAGCTTGCGCAGGGTGTCGCGGATGCGGGCGGTGACCGTCTTGCGGGCCCGCTCGGTCTGGTCGCCCAGCCGACGCGTCCGGCCGCCGAGCCCGGCCGCGGTGCGGAGCTGGTCGAGGAGGGCCTGCCGCTCCCGGTCGTACGTCTCGACCCCCCGGACGTCGTCCCGGGCGGCGGCCCGGTCTATCTCGGCGTCCAGCCGGGCCAGGTGTTCCTTGTAGCGGCGCTTGGCCTCCTCGTCGAGCACCGGATCGCCGCCGAGCCGCCCGGCGGCGACGACGAGGTCCCCGCCCTCGGGCGCGAGGAGCCGGACGGCCGGGACGTCGGCGCCGGGCAGTCCCAGCAGGCTGTGCAGGTCCCGCAGGCCCTTGGCGTCCGGTACGTGCACGGTCACCCCGTCCCAACGCAGCTGCCACACCGGTCCGTTCCGCCGGAACTCGGCGGACGGCACGGCCCGGTCCCCGGCCGATGACGACCCGGCCGCTGCCCCGGCTGCCGCTGCCTCTGCCGATGATCCGGCCGCTGCCCCGGCCGTGCTCCGGACCGGAGCCGCGGCCGGGCCCTGGGCCCACGGGACGGCGGGACCGGAGGTGGTGGGGCGAGAGGTGGTGGAGGCGTCGATCGGCGGTGCGGTAGGGGCAGTTGTGGCGGGCGGGGCCGTACGGAGGGCGGCGGCTTCGGCCACCATGTGGGCCAAGGCCAACTCGCCGGCCTCCCGCTCCACTTCGCCGAGCAGCCGACGGGCCTGCCCGGCGTCACCGGCATCAGCGCCGGCCGGCCCGGCACCGGCGGCGTCCGCAACTGCCGCCCCGGCACCGGCCGTGCCGGCGCGGGTGAGCAGGGAGCGGGCCAGGCACAGCCGGGCGCGTACGGCCCAGGGGCGGGCGCCGAGGCGGTCCGAGGAGGCGGCGGCCTCGGTGAGCGCCGCCACCGCCGCGTCCTGGTCGTCGCGCGCGGCGGCGAGCATGCCGAGCCAGAGGTCGACGGGGCCGCCGATGTCGCACCCGTACAGCGAGACGATCCACTGGCCCGTGTAGGGCGTCAGCTCGTCCTCCGCGCGGGTGATGAGCCGTGGGTCGCCCGTGATCGCGGCCGTCTGGGCCAGCAGCCGGAGCCACAGCGGCATGAACGCCCGCGGATAGGGGGCGTCGGGGTCCGCGTGTTCGGCGATCAGGCGCAGCGCGGGCGTGGCGTCGCCCTGCTCCACCGCGGTGACCGCCTCCAGCAGCCCGGGGTAGGGATACCCGGAGCCCGGGAGCTCGCCGAGGGTCTCCTCGGCCTCGGCGAAGTGCCCCCGGAGCAGATGCAGCGCCCAGTGCAGGTGATGCCCCATGAAGCCGAAGGCCGCGTGGTCGTTGTGCTCGGGGTCGAGCGCGTCGTCCTCCAGCGCGGTGGTGGCCTCGGCGAACCTCCCCTGGAGGGCGGCGATCAGGCTGGTGTCCACGGCGATTCCCAGGGCGAACCGGGGCAGCTCGGTCAGCTCGGCGAGCCGGACGAACGCCCGGAACCGGTCGAGGAAGGCGGGGTCGCCCAGCTCCAGCAGTGCCACCCAGCTCATGGACGTCGCGTGCAGCTCCATGTCCTGGTGCTGGGTGCGCCGGCCGACGACGGCCATCTCGTCGGTGAGCTCCAGCCGCTCCATCGCCGAGCCGAGGCCCCACACGGAGTCGTGGCGTGCCCAGAGCGAGAAGGCGAGCGCCTCGTCGTCCGAGCCGCTCCGGGCCAGCGCCATGATGTGGATGGCCAGCTCCTGCGCGAGCCGGTCGTCGGAGAGGCTCTCCTGGCCCTCCTTGCCGGTGATCCCGCGGTGGGCCTCGGCGAGCAGTCCCATCGTGGGCACGCCGCGGCCGCCCAGGGAACCGTCGCGGTGGAGGGTGATCGCCACCCGGGCCAGCAGCTCCGGTTCGTCCAGCTCCCGGGCCAGGGCGACCGACCGGTCCAGCAGCCGCTGCGCCTCGGCCGTCTCTCCCGCGTGCCGGAGCTGTCCGGCGAGGTCGAGACCGATCAGTGCGGCACGCCGGAGGTCCGGACCCTGACCCTCCGCGTCCGCCGTGCCCGTACCGCCCGCGGTGCCCGTCCCGCCTGCCGCGCCCGTACCGCCTGCCGCGCCCGTACCGCCTGCCGCGCCCGGCCCGCACGCCGCTGGTCCCGCTGGTCCCGCTCGGCCCTCCGGTCCCGCCGGGGCTTCTGGTTCACCCGAATCCCGCGCCTCACCGGAGGCCACCGCGAGGGCGCGCCGGTAGTGGCCGACGGCTTCCTCGTCGGCCAGGCGTCCCGAGGCGTCCCGGGCGGCCGCCAGCAGCAGTTCGATCCGGCGGTCGCGGTCCAGCGCACCGCCGGCGAGGTGGGCGTGCCGGGCGAGGGCGCCGGGCCGCACCGCGTCGCCGAGGCCGCCGTGCGCGTCCAGGGACCGTACGGCGGCGGCATGGCGTTCACGGGCCTCGGCGTCGTCCAGCGAGGCGTACAGCGTCTCGCGCAGCAGGTCGTGGGCGAAGGCGTACTGGCCGGACGGGCGGGGGACGACGACACGGGCGACGACGGCGGACTCCAGCAGCCGGTCCACGTGGGGGACCGGCGAGCCGTGCACCACGGCCAGGACCTGCCGGCGGAACTCCCGGCCGAGCAGGGCGGCGCTGGTCAGCAGGGAGACGACCGGCTCGGGCAGCAGGGCGAGCCGTCGGCGGACCGCTTCCCGCACGCCGGGCGGAATGGTGGAGACCGGGCTCCCGCTGTGCCAGAGCCTGGCGGTCTGCTCGACGAAGAAGGGGTTGCCGCCGGTGCGCCGGTGGACCTCGTCGACCAGCTGCGGGCCGGGCTCGCGGCCCGTCGTCACCGTCATCAGCGCGCCCACCTCGTCCCGGCCGAGGCCGGTCAGGGTGAGGGTCGCGGCGGCACGCGAGACCAGGGGCAGGATCAGCTGCTGGAGCGGGTGCCCGGGGGCCTCCACCTCGACGTCCCGGTAGGTGCCGATCAGCAGCAGCCGCTCGAACCAGGCGTGCTGGGCGGCGAATTCGAGCAGGCGCAGCGAGGCCGCGTCGGAGCTGTGCAGATCGTCGAGGACGACCACCAGCGGCCGGCTCTGGGAGACCGTGACGAGGGCCGTGGTCACCGCGTCGAAGAGCCCGAAGGCCTCGGCCCCCTCCGGCGAACCGCCACCCGGAAGGCGGCTCGTGCCCGCTTCCGTGCCGGACTCGCCGCGCGCCCCGCCGGAAGCCGTGCCCCCGGTGGCCCCCGGAGCCGGAAGCGTGGTGGGCCCGGGGCCGTCCGTACCGCCCATGGCGACCCTGACCGGGTCGCCCAGGAGCACGGCGAGCCGGCCGTCCGACGCCTCCTGGGCCGCTGACCACTCGGCCGCCGTGGCGGACCGGCGCAGGCCGCGCAGGATCTGGACCCAGGGCCAGTAGCCAGGGGTGTTGTCCGAGTCCCAGCAGGAACCTCCGACCACCAGCGCCCCGCGCCGCCGTGCCTCGTGCGCGGCGTCGGTGACGAGCGTGCTCTTGCCGATCCCGGCCTCGCCGGTGACCAGCACGAGACCGCCGTGGCTGTCCGTGGCCCGGGCGATCTCCGAGCGGAGGACGCCTGCGGGATGGTCGCGCCCGAAGAGAGCAGGGGTCATGACCACACGATAGGAGCACCCACTGACAACGGCCCCTCCGTCGTTGCCCACCGCGGACACGGCTCACCCGCGTGCGACGGCTGCGGCGGCTCAGTCGCGTGCGACCGCGGAGACGGCTCAGTCGCGTGTGATCGCGGAGACGGCTCAGTCGCAGACCACCGGGGGACGGCTCGGTCGCCTGCGACCGCTGGGCGTGCTCAGCCGGGTACGACGGCTGCGGCGGCTCAGTCGCGTACGACCGTCACCGGGCACGGCGCGTGCTGGGTGACGTGGAGGCTGACCGAGCCGAGCAGGGTGGCCTTCAGGCCGGTGTGGCCACGGGCTCCCACGACGAGCAGGTCGGCGCCCTGGGCGCGGTCGAGCAGGGCCTGGGCCGGATTGCCGATGACCACGACCTTGCTGACCGCGGCGGCCCCCTCGGCACCGAGGGCCTCCTCCAGGGCCTCGGTGAGGGAGACGGTGGCCAGGGCCTGCGGGTCGAAGTCCTCCGGCATGCCCGGCATCATCGACGCCCAGCTGGTGGCGGGGTACTCCCAGCTGTTCACGGCCTCCACCGTGGCGCCGGTCAGCTCGGCCTGGCGCACGGCCCAGTGCAGCGCCTTGATCGAGGAGTCGGAGCCGTCGACGCCCACAACGATCCTGCCCATATCTGCCTCCAGCTCGGTACAGCCCGATACGTCCGTACAGCGCGGTCCTGTTCTGTCCCGCTTGTACAGCGTTTGATCTCACTGTAGTCACATCGGACAAGAGGGGGCGGGGCGGTGGGAACCGCCCCCTCGGCATCAGTCCAGCCGCAGGTCCGCGAGCTGCTGCTCGAACGGGACGATCGCGTCCTCCCCGTCGTCCAGACCCGGGGTCCGGGAGGCCCCGGAGACCGTACGGCCCAGGACCGCGGAGGCCAGCTCGCCGCCGGCGCGCCGGATCCGGGACGGCAGGCCCTCGGTGTACTCGTCGCCCGAGGAGCCCCAGTCCTCCGAGGCCGCGTAGACGGAGGTGGGCACGGTGACGGCCCGCAGGTAGGCGAAGAGCGGACGCAGCGCGTGCTCCAGGACCAGCGAGTGCCGGGCCGTCCCGCCCGTCGCGGCGATCACGACGGGCTTGCCGGTCAGCGCGGTGTTGTCGACCAGGTCGAAGAACGACTTGAACAGACCGCTGTACGAGGCGGTGAAGACCGGCGTCACGGCGATCAGCCCGTCGGCCTCCGTCACCGCGTCGAGCGCTTCCCGCAGCGCGGCCGAGGGGAAGCCGCTGAGCAGGTGGTGGGCGATGTCCACGGCGAGGTCGCGGACCTCGATGACCTGGACCTCGACGTTCCGGTCCTGCTCGGCCGCGAGGCGCTCGCGGGTGGCGGCGGCCAGCCGGTCGGCCAGCAGCCGGGTGGAGGACGGCTGGCTGAGCCCGGCCGAGACGGCGACGACGCGCAGCGGGGTGGTGGCGAACATCGAGGTCAGGCCTCCTTCTGCTCGGTGGTGTCGGTGGTGTTGGCAGTGCCATTGGTGGTGCTGGTGCTGGTGCTGGTGCTGGTGCTGGTGGCGCGGGCCGCGGCGACCGCCGGGTGGACGGGAGCGGACTCCGGCACTCCGGCGGGCCGCAGGTTGGCGAACTCCTTGCGCAGCACCGGCACGACTTCCTCGCCGAGGATGTCGAGCTGCTCCAGGACCGTCTTCAGCGGGAGCCCCGCGTGGTCCATCAGGAACAGCTGGCGCTGGTAGTCGCCGACCGCGTCCCGGAAGGACAGCGTCCGCTCGATGACCTCCTGCGGGGAGCCCACGGTCAGCGGGGTCTCGCGGGTGAAGTCCTCCAGGGACGGGCCGTGGCCGTAGACCGGCGCGTTGTCGAAGTACGGGCGGAACTCCCGTACCGCGTCCTGCGAGTTCCTGCGCATGAACACCTGGCCGCCGAGTCCGACGATGGCCTGGTCGGCGGTGCCGTGCCCGTAGTGGGCGTAGCGGCGCCGGTAGAGGTCGACCATCTTCCTCGTGTGCTCCATGGGCCAGAAGATGTTGTTGTGGAAGAAGCCGTCGCCGTAGTACGCGGCCTGCTCGGCGATCTCGGGGGAGCGGATGGAGCCGTGCCAGACGAACGGCGGGACGCCGTCCAGCGGGCGCGGGGTGGCGGTGAAGGACTGGAGCGGCGTCCGGAACTTGCCCTCCCAGTCCACGACGTCCTCGCGCCACAGCTTGTGCAGCAGGGCGTAGTTCTCGATGGCCATCGGGATGCCCTGGCGGATGTCCTTGCCGAACCAGGGGTAGACCGGTCCGGTGTTGCCCCGGCCCATCATCAGGTCGACGCGGCCGTCCGCGAGGTGCTGGAGGGTGGCGAAGTCCTCGGCGATCTTCACCGGGTCGTTGGTGGTGATCAGCGTGGTGGAGGTGGAGAGGATGAGGTTCTCGGTGCGGGCGGCGATGTAACCGAGGGTCGTCGTCGGGGAGGACGGGACGAACGGCGGGTTGTGGTGCTCGCCGGTCGCGAAGACGTCCAGGCCGACCTCTTCGGCCTTCTGCGCGATGGCCAGGGTCGCCTTGATCCGCTCGTTCTCGGTGGGGGTCCGGCCGGTGGTCGGGTCGGTCGTGACGTCCCCGACGGTGAAGATCCCGAACTGCATGGCGTCCGCCTTCCTGAGTCCCGGCCGTGGGTCCGAAGCTCTGGTCCGGAGCCCCTGGCCGATTTGGTTGAACGTTGAACTACACCCTACAACGGGACCCCCCTCCTGCCTATTCCACGTCCGCTTCGGGCGCTGCCCGCCGCAGGCGGGGCCGCTACACTCGGCCCATGACCTCCGTCCTGTGCCGAAACTGGTGGCGCTCCTCCTAGGAGCGGCCACCGCATCTGCACGGAACCAGGGCCGTTCGACATGGACGGCCCTTTTCGCTGCCCTCGTACGGCGCGAACGCGGAAGACGGAGCGCGGCAGCGGCGCTCACCGGCGGGGCCGTCCCTCACGTATCACTCACGCGAGGAGAGACACCCACCATGACCACGACCGCGACCACGACCACCGCCGAGCCCCACAGCCCCGAGCCCCACAGCACCGGGCTGGAGAGCCGCATCGCCCAGGACCCCGGCAGCTTCCGGGTCCTCACCGGGGACCGCCCCACCGGCCCCCTCCACCTCGGCCACTACTTCGGCTCCCTGCTCAACCGGGTCCGCCTCCAGAACCTCGGCGTGGACGTCGTCGTCCTCATCCCCGACTACCAGGTGATCACCGACCGGGACACCGCGGAGCGGCTGGGGGAGTACACCGACGGGCTGCTCCTGGACTATCTGGCTCTCGGTATCGACCCCGCCCGGTCCACCGTCTTCTGCCACAGCGCCGTCCCCGCGCTCAACCAGCTCATGCTGCCCTTCCTCAGCCTCGTCTCCGTCGCGGAGCTGAACCGCAACCCCACGGTCAAGGACGAGATCGCGCACTCCCGGCAGTCCACGGTCAGCGGGCTGATGCTCACCTATCCGGTCCACCAGGCCGCCGACATCCTGTCCTGCAAGGGAAACCTGGTTCCGGTCGGCCGGGACCAGGCGCCCCACCTGGAGGTCACCCGGACGATCGCCCGCCGCTTCAACGAGCGGTACGGCGACGTCTTTCAGGAACCGGACATCATGCTCTCCGCCGCGCCCCTGCTGCTCGGCACGGACGGCACGAAGATGAGCAAGAGCCGGGCCAACTCCGTGCCGCTCGGCGCCACCGCCGACGAGACGGCCCGTCTCATCAAGGGTGCGACCACGGACGCCGACCGGCACATCACCTACGACCCCGACGCCCGCCCCAACGTCTCGTCGCTGGTCCTGCTGGCCGCCCTCTCCCTGGAGCGGGACCCGCACGAGGTCGCGGCGGAGATCGGCGACGGCGGAGCCGCCGCTCTCAAGCGGACGGTGACCGACGCGGTCAACGGCCACCTGGCCCCCTTCCGGGCCCGGCGGGCGGAGTACGCGAAGGACCTGACGTACGTGCGTTCGGTGCTCCGTGCGGGCAACGAGCGGGCGAACGCGCTTGCGGAGGCCACGCTGGACGAGGTGCGGCAGGCGATGGGAGCGTTCCGGTAGCCGGTAGCCGAGCGCGGCAACCCGGCAATCCGGTTGCCGGGTGTCGGCGGGCCGCTGCCGGCCCGGCGCCCCTACCGCCTCGGCACCACCGACCGCTGCCGTCGCAGCAGCTCCGCGAGGCCCCGGCGGGTGGCGGCGATCACCACCCGGTCCTGGGCGCGCAGGACGTAGCCGGGGTGCAGGTCCCAGACCAGGCCGGAGGGCGGCGGTGCAGCGTCGCCCTCCGGGGCGAACGGGGGCAGGGCCGCCAGATCCGGGTTGCGGTCGGCGGGCGGGGTGGTGTCGATGGCCAGGACCCGCCAGGCGCCCGCCCGGAACGCCTGCTCGACCGTGTGGCCCTCCAACTGCGGGTGTCCCGCGACCTCCAGGGCCGCGAACAGCATGACCTTGCGCTCGACCGGGACCGCGCCGAGGATCTGGCGCCCCATCATGGCGACCGCGAAGGAGGGCGCGGCCAGATGGGAGACCGAGCGGGAGCGGGTCAGGGCCCCGGGGTGCGCGGTGCGCAGGGTGCGGTAGACGGCGGTGGCGAACTCGTCGTCGTACAGCCGCAGCGCGACCCTGAGGTCCGGCTTCACCGACCGGGCGTACAGCGCCGCTTCGAGGTTCGTCGTGTCGATGCTGGTGAGTGCGAGGAGGGCGCGGGCGCGGTAGATCTTGGCCGCTTCGAGGACGCCCTCCTGGGTGACGTCGCCGATGACGGTCGGCACATGCAGGGAGCGGGCCAGAGGAATGCCGCGCGCCTCCGGGTCCTCCTCGACGACGACCACGGGGATGTCGAGTTCCCGCAGGCGTACGAGGACGCGCGTACCGATCTTGCCGAGCCCCAGCAGCACCACGTGCCCCCCGAGGCCGCGGGGCGGGCGGCGCAGCGAGGACGCGGTGCGCAGGGTGCCGAACGCCTCCAGGACGGCGGCGATCAGCAGCGGCAGCAGGAGCAGACCGGCGATGCCGGAGAGGATCTGGATGATCTGCCGGGCCGGTGGCGCGCCCTCCGCCGGGTCGTTCATGCCCAGCAGGTCGAGGACGGTGAGATAGGCGGAGTGGAGAGCGGTGTCCTTGGTGGTCAGCAGCGAGGCGATCACCAGCGCGGCCGCGGCGAGCACGAAGCCGAGGGCCGACCAGCGCAGCCGGCGCGAGAAGATCTGGGCGAGCGGTGCGCCCCTGCCGCCCATCCGGGTCGCGGGCCGGGCCGGGTCGGCGCGGCTGATCGCTTCGAGGACCACCGTGCCCCGGCCGGTCGCGTCGGCGACGGCGCGTTCGTCGGGCAGGAGCTGCGGGGCCTCGTCGCCACTGCTGTCCGAACCCTCGGCGCCCGCCGGGTCGTTGGTGGTGGAGGAGAGCAGGGCGAGGGTGCACAGGCCGGGTTCGGCGCGCTCGCCGGGGCGCGGCGGCGGACGCTCGGCGGCGCGCAGGAGCAGCCCCTCGGCCTGGATGATCTTGCTGCTGCCGGTCAGGGCGGTGGCGGCGAGGGACGGGGCCGCGGTGTCGGCGTCGGACAGCACCGTGGTGGAGGCGTCCAGTAACGCCGGGTCGATGCCGGGCATGGCGACGGCCGCCGCCTGGTCGAGCAGCTCCTCCAGATGCTGGCCGAGCTTGCGGTTGTAGAGCCGGATCACCAGCCGGAGACGGGGGTTGAGGCGACGGGCGGTCAGGGCGGCCCGGATGTTGCGCTCGTCGTCGTCGTAGACGAGCGCGAGGGCGGCGGCCCGGTCGATGCCCGCCTCCTCCAGGACGTCGTCGGAGGGCTCGGGCGCCTCCATGATGCGGACGGCCTCGACCCCGGCGTTGGTGTCGCCGCTGCCCCCGGCCCCGCTGACGCTGCTGCCGCCGGTGGCCCCGTTGCCGTTGCCCGCGCGGTTCATCGCCGCCGACATCCGGCCGAACAGGGCTGCTGCCCGGCCCCGTTGGGTCAGCGGGGTCTCGGGGTTGTTCGCGTCCCGGCCGGGCGGCAGGAGCAGCGTGACCCGTTCGCCGTAGATGAAGCGCAACTCCACGGCGAGCCGGCGCGCCAGGGCGTCGTCACCGCAGACGATCATGTGGCCGGAGGACGGCGGCCGTCCCGGCTGCTGAGGAAGTGGAGGCACGAAACCCGGCATGCCGTGATCCTTCCGGCTCGGTCTTCCCGATCAGGGTCGATCGGGCCCGATCAGGCCCGATCAGTGTGGAGCGTTTGTGATCTTCGCATGACGGCCGGGGGCGGGCCGGTCGTTGACCGTTCCGCCGTTCACGCTTCCCTGGGTGCCCGTCGGCGGGTGCCGGGGGTCGGCCGCCCGCCGGATCGCCGTCTCGACCGCAGCCATCCGGTCCGCGAGCAGACCGAGCGCGGCCACCGCCCGGGTCATGGGGTCGCCGTCCGGGCCGCCGAGCGCCTGCGTGCGGACGTAGGACGCGGTGATCGCCGCCCACCGCTCGGCCTGTTCGGCGGTGAGCGTGCCGCGCAGGGCGGCCAGCTTGAGGAGGTTCGCCTCGGCCCCCGTGGTGAGCGTCTGGGCCTCGCCCGCGTAGTGGTCGTCGACGACGGCGGACAGTTCGTCGTCGTTCATGACGGGCACGATCCGCTCGGCGATCTTGTTCATGTTGCGGTAGGAGCCCTGGAGCCGGAACGGCGGCTCGGTGCGTGTGGCGTCCGTCCGCGCGGCCGAGGCGATGTACGCCGCGTTCACCGCGAGCACGGTGTCCCGGGCCGTGAGCAGATGGCGCAGCACCGCCAGCACGCGGTCCAACTCGGCTGCGCTGTAAGGGTGTTCCAGGTGCACCGCCCGCGCTGCCGGGTCGCTGCCGCCCGCCAGCCGCACCAGCAGCGCCAGGTCGTCCCGGGACCGGGCGGCCAGCGGAGCGAGGACCGGATTGGCGGTCAGGGCGTTCTCCACGAAGCTCAGCGCGAAGACGTCGTCCCGGCCGCTGAGGACTTCGCCGAGGTTCCAGACGTCGGCCCGGTTGGCGAGCATGTCGGGGATGCGGAACTGCTCGCCGGACTCGGTGTACGGGTTGCCCGCCATGCAGACCGCGAACCGCTTGCCGCGCAGGTCGTAGCTGCGCGGCTCGCCGTCCCGCACGCCTTCGATCCGGCGCGTGGCGTCGCACAACGGGATGAACTTCTGGAGCAGTTCGGGCGAGGTGTGCTGGATGTCGTCGAGGTGGAGGAGCGTGTTGTTGCCCGCCTCCAGCGCGAAGTTGATCTTCTCGACCTCCTGCCGGGCGGTGGCGCTCGGGGCCCGGTCCGGGTCGAGGGAGGTCACGTCGTGGCCCAGGTTCGGCCCGCTGATCTTGACGAGCACCATGCCGAGCCGGTCCGCGACGTACTCCATCAGCGTCGTCTTGCCGTAGCCGGGCGGTGAGACGAGCAGCAGCAGCCCCTGCGAGTCGGTGCGCCGGTCGGCGTCGGCGGTGCCGAGCTGCTTGGCGAGGCTGTCGCCGATCAGCGGCAGGTACACCTCGTCGAGCAGCCGGTTGCGGACGAACGCCGACATCACGCGCGGCCGGTGGTCGTCCAGCCGCAGCCGTCCGCGTTCGGCGGTCACCAGGGAGGTGCGCAGGCGCTGGTAGGCGCGGAAGCCGGGCACGGTGCGGGCGCGGAACCCGGCCGTGCGGGGGAGGAGTTCGTCGATCCGTACGGTGAGGGCTCCGCCGCCCGCGATGCGCGGGTGGCCCCCGAGGAGGCCCTCCAGGCGCTCCGTGAGCGGCGCGTCGCACGCGTACCGCTCCAGCTCCGGGCAGAGCTCCACCGCCACGGCCTCCGCCAGGTCGCCGCCGCTGAGGCCGGCCCCGGTGGCTCCGGAGATCCCCGTGGTTACGTCGGTCCCGTCGGTCCCGTCGGTCCCGTCGGTCCCGTCGGTCCCGTCGGTTCCGGTGGTCCCGGTGGTCGCGTCGGTCCCGGTGGTCCCGGCGTACGCGGCGAGCCAGCCCTCCACGAGCTGTCGACGGGCGGCCAGGTCGTCGCCGAGCGCCGCGAGGTCCTCGGCGTACGCGTCGGGGCCGGCCGCCCGGCGGAAGGCTTCCAGGAAGGCGCGGACCGGGGCGCCCACGACGAACCCGGCGGGCCCGGTGGTCAGCTCCTCGAAGAGGTACGCGGCGACGGCGTGACCCGGCGCGGACGGGGACGGGGAGCCGATCGCCGCCGCCCACTCCTCCTGGAGCACCGCGATCGCCGGGGCCAGTCCGAAGGTGTCGCGGGCGCGCGCCAGGGAGACCGCGCGCCTGGTCCAGGACGTACGCAGCGGCTCGTCGGCGCCGTACGCCCAGAAGAGCTGGGCCGCCGCGCGGACGGCGGGCTCGTGCCGCAGCAGCCCCGCGTCCGCGTGGAGGCGCAGCAGGGCGGCCAGGATCGCGGTGGCGTCCTCGTCGTGGACGCCGCGCGTGTACCCCTCGTCGTACGCCTCGGCGGCCGACTCCCTTACGAGTGCGGTCAGTTCGGTCTCTGTGAGTGACATGAGGCGCCCGGCCCCGTGCTCGTCGAGGAGGCGGGCGGCGAGGTGCTCGGCGCGGTAGACGGCGGCGTTCTCGGAGGGGAGCAGCTGCTCCCAGTACGGCCGGGTCGCCGCGAACGCGGGGTCGGTGACCGGGGCCCGGTAGTCCGTCCCGGTCAGCGCGAACGCGAGGCCCTCCCCGGCGGGCACGAGCGTCAGGTCGAACGGCTGGGTGTTCACGGCGAACCGGTGGCGGCCCAGCCTGATCACGGACCCGCCGTCCGCGTACAGCTCGGTGCGGTCGCGCAGGGCGCGGCCCGCCTCCTGGCGGGCCGCCTTCAGCAGCCCGTCCAGCTCCTCCGCCCGTACGGGATCGCCCAGTTCGCGCAGCTCGTCGGCGGTCCGGCGGATCTTGGCGACCATCGGGTCGGAGGCGAAGTAGGTGTGGACGGCGTCGAGATCCTCCAGCGAGGCGACCCGCCGGGCGACGGTCTCCAGCACCCGGCCCGCCGACCCGGCCAGCCGCTCCGCGCGCCGCGCCCGCTCGTCCTGGAGGGTCTGCTTGCGGGCCGAGAACGCCTCGTACACCTCCGTGCGCCGCTCGGACAGCTCGGCGAGGAAGTCGTCGAACTCCGCGAACCGCGACTCCAGGTTCTCCAACTGGAGCAGCACCCGTGCCAGTTGGCCGTCGCATGTCTCCGGGGTGTCGGCGGCGGCCAGGGCGCCCGTCACCGCCTGCCCGAGCAGCGCGAACTCGGCGGCGAACTCGGCCCGCCCCTCCTTCGACAGCAG
Organism: Streptomyces sp. NBC_01116; assembly: GCF_041435495.1. Taxonomy (NCBI): domain Bacteria; kingdom Bacillati; phylum Actinomycetota; class Actinomycetes; order Kitasatosporales; family Streptomycetaceae; genus Streptomyces; species Streptomyces sp. NBC_01116. The sequence goes on along the minus strand of NZ_CP108644.1, from coordinate 4,137,307 downwards.
CTCCCGGCGGCGCGCGTCGAGCGTGGCGCGGGCCCGGTTCGCCCCGCCCAGCACCTCCGCGATCCGCTCCAGGATCGACGTGCGCACGGTGGCGTCGCCGATGTCGAGCCCGGCGACGACATCCGTGACCGTGGCCAGCCCCTCCGTCATCGCGGACAGCCGGTCGGTCACGGCGGACGCGTCCCGGACGGTCTCCAGCGCACCCGCGTCGGCCACGAGCCCCGCGATGTCCTCGTGATACCCGTCGAACGCGTCCTCGCGCGCCAGGAACGACACGGCCCGCTGCGCGGCGGACGCGATGTCGTGCTCCGTCCGGGCCGACAGCTCCGCGACGCGCTCGGCGTCGGCGTACCGCATGTCGCCGACCGTCGCCAAGTGGCCGTGTGCCCTGCGGAGTTCGGTCAGCCGCTCGACCCAGGCGGACGCCGACCCGGGAACCTCGCCGCGCACCCGGCGGACCAGCGCGGTGATGCGGGCGGCGGTCTCCTCCAGCGCGTCGGCGGCCCGCCGGGTCAGCTCCTGCACGGCGGTGAACTCGGCCAGCACCTGCTGCGCGGTGGCCCGCAGCTCACCCAACGGCTCGTCCAGCGCACCCAGGTCCGGATCGGACAGCCAGTGGTAGCGGTCCTGGGCGCGGGCGCAGTCGGCGGCGAGCCGCCCGTAGACGGCGGTCGTCGGCGTCATGTCCCGTACGCCGTGGGCGAGGGCGAGGCAGTCGGAGATCCCGCGCACCAGGTCGGCGTTGCCGGTCCGGGCGAGCGGGCCGGTCCCGGCGGGGCGGGCGGCGGCGTAGGTGTCGGAGACGTACGGGGTCGCCCAGCGCTGCAAGGGGTGCACGCGGGCGGGACCGTCCGGGGTGTCCCGGAGCAGGACCAGCGTCCCGTCGTCCAGCAGCGCGTGCCCGCGCCCGGTGAGCGGGGTGGCGACCTCCTGACGGATCAGGTTGTAGGGGAGCAGGAGGCTGCGCAGGCCGTCGCGGGACCGGAAGGCGTAGAGCACGTCCTCCCCGTTCGGCGAGCGGACCGCGCCCTCGAAGACCGGCTCGGTCAGCTCCTCGGCGGTGTCGAAGGTCTTCGCGGTGCCGGTGGTGAGGTAGTAGCCGCCGGGGAAGATGATCCCCTGGTCCTCGGGGAGCCGGTGGCAGGACGGGCCGATGGCGTCGAGCCGCTGGACGGTGGCGAGCAGCGAGTTGAAGACGAGGTGCCGCCAGCTCTCCTCCTTGTACGGGCGCACGCGCAGCAGCACCAGCGGCCCGACCTCCGCGTACTCGACGTCGGCGTCGGCCAGCGACTGCAACGGCTCGTCGACGGGCTCCTCGTAGATCCCGTCCGGGGACTCGGTGTCGTCGGTGACCTTGACGGTGAGGCTGCCGCCGACCGTGTCCACGAAGAGCCCGCCGCCCGTGCCGACGGCGATGTGCGGATGGCGTCCGGGGACGTGGGCCTCGCGCCCGGCGACGGTCCACGCGAAGTCGTGGGAGGGCGGGAAGGCGTGGTCGCGCTCGCCCTGCGCGTCGAGGAACGCCCCCGGCGACCCGTCCGGCCCCAGCGCCCACCGCAGCACCCGGATGTCCTCGGCCCTCTCGCCGGTCCGGAAGACGGCGAGGAGTCTGCCGTCGACGCGGCGCAGCCGCAGCAGGCGGGCGTCGCGGAAGTAGCGGTGGAGGGAGGAGAACGCGCGCCGGAAGCCGTCGTCGTCGAGGAGCGTGGCCTCCGCCGCCGGGGCGTCGTCCGCCGGGGCGTCGGACTCCGGGGCGTCGGACTCCGGCGCGGAGTCCCGTACGAGGAGTACGTCCTCGACCCCGGCCTCGCCGTGCGCGCCCGGTCCCCGCTCGAAGCCGAACAGCAACTGCCCGCCCACCGCTACGAGGTCGCGCGGCACGGAGGCCCGCTCGGTGCGCACCTGCTCGGTGGCGAGCAGCCGCAGCCCGGTCGAGCCGAACTCCTCGGTCCGCCGGGCGTTGAGCGCCTCGGCCCGCCGCACCAGCTCCCCGGCCTGCGCCGAGAGCCGCCGCCGCAGCACCTCGTAGGCGCCGGCGTCCACGTCGCCCCGCCCCGGCCGGGGCTCGGTGACGGTGGCGGTGATGTCGCTGTCCATGCGTACGGCTCCCTACGTGTCTTCGTCTCTTCCGGCCCGGGCGCCCACCCTCGTGGGCGTACACCCGGACCTTCCGCCCCCCGGGCCAACGGTTCCGGCCGAGGGACCCGGCCCGAGGCGGCGGCCCCGAGCGGCGGGCGGTCGTGGTGGTGCGGGCGGGCCTACCCCTTCGCCCCGGACCCGTTCAGCGACACCGGGGCGGGAGCGGCCTTCGTACCGGCCACCGACCCCACCGGCAGATCCGCGAGCCCCAGCTCCTTCGCCGCCGCCAGCAACTGCTCCACCTGGCCCGACGCCGCACCCGGCGACCCCATCAGCCGCATCAGCAGCGCCGACACCGTCAGGTTCTGCACATCACCCGTGGAGAACGACCCCAGCACCCGGCCGAGGTCGTCCGTGAAGGACGACGAACCGTCCAGCCACGGCCCCGCCAGCGCCTGCGCGGTCCGCGAGTTGTCGACGAACCCGTCCACCGCCTTGCCGAGCGAGACCGACGAGACGAGCCGGTCGAAGAAGACCGAGTCGCCGCCGACGATGTCGATGTCGGCGTTCTCCAGGCCCGTCGCCAGGATCGTCGCCTGCGCCTCGGCGACCTGCCGCTGTACGTCGAGACCGGCCAGCCGGATCTCCTTCTCCGCGTCGAGCCGCAGCCGGTACTCCTCGTGCCCGCGCGACGCCTCGTCCAGCGCCGCCATCGCGGCCGCCTTCTCCGTGAGCCCCGCGGCCTCCGCCTTCAGCTTCTCGCCGATGACCGCCGCGTCGGCGGTCGCCTGGGCCGCGGTGCCCTCCGCCGTGGCGAGCGCCTTGAGCCGCGAACCCTCCGCCTCGGCCTTGAGCCGGGCCGCCGTCGCCTCGGCCTCCGCGAGACCGGCCTTCTCGGTGACGTCCGCCTCCGCTTCCCGCACCTGTACGGCGGCGAGCCCCGGAGCGGCCGTCTCGGCCTGGATGCCCTCGGCGAGCCGCAGCTTGGCCTGGGCGTCGAGGTCCGCGGTCTTGAGCCGGGCCTCGGCGAGCGTGAGCTGCTCCGCCGCCAGGTGCGTGGACGCCGCCTCCGCCGCCTCGGCCGCCTTGATGTCCTTGACCAGCTTCTCCTGGGCCTCCGCCTCGGCCGCGATGATGACCGCCCTGCGGGACCGCTCGGCGTCCTCGACGGCGCGCAGGGTGAGGATCGACTCCTCCTGCTCCGCGACCGTGCGGTCCACCGCGATCCGCTCCCGGATGACGTCGGCGACCTCGCGGCGCTCGGCCTCGACCTCCTTCGTGGCGGCGATCCGGTTCAGCTCGGTCTCGCGCTCGCGACCGATGACCTCCAGCATCCGGTCCTTCTCGATGCGCTCGCTCTCGACGGCGATGACGCGCTCGCGGTTCTTCTGCGCGACGGCGATCTCCCGCGCCTGGTTCTCGCGCTGGATGCCGAGCTGCTCCTCGGTCCTGATGAACGCGGTCTGCGAACCGAGCCGCTCCTCCTCCTGCACCCGGGCGGTGGCCGCCTCCTCACGGGCCCGCAGCGTCTCGACCTCGCGGCGCTGCTTGATCTCCGCCTCGGCCTGCCGGCGCTCCAGCTCCAGGATGGTCTCGCGGGCGTCGACGTTCTGGCGGGTGATCTCCTTCTGCTCGGTGCGCTGGAACTCGTTGGTGCGCACGTGCTCGATCGCCGTCAGCTCGGTGATCTTCCGGATGCCCTGGGCGTCCAGGATGTTGGCCCCGTCGAGCTGGGCCATCGGGGTCTGCTCAAGGAAGTCGATCGCGGCGTCGTCGAGGTGGTAGCCGTTCAGGTCGGTGCCGATGACCTGGATGATCCGGTCCCGGAACTCCTCGCGCTTCGTGTACAGGTCGACGAAGTCGAGCTGCTTGCCGACGGTCTTGAGCGCCTCGGAGAACTTCGCGGCGAAGAACTCCTGGATGGCGGCCTTGTCGCTGGCCCGTGCCGTTCCGATGGACTGGGCGACCTTGATGACGTCCTCGACGGTCTTGTTGACCCGGACGAAGAACGTGATCTGGATGTCGGCGCGGATGTTGTCCTGGCAGATCAGCCCCTCGCGTCCGGCGCGGTGGATCTCGATCTTCTTCACCGAGATGTCCATCGTCTCGGCCTTGTGGAGCACGGGCAGGACGACGGCTCCGGTGAAGGTGACGTCGACCTTCTTGGTCTTGGAGATGATCAGCGCCTTGCCCTGCTCGACCTTGCGGAACAGCCGGGTGATGACGAAGGCGATGGCGATGACGATGAGCAGGACAACGGCGATGAGCACGCCGATGCCCAAGGAGATGGCATCCATTGAAGAGTCCTTGGCGGCTTGTCGGTACGGAAGGGCGCAAGCGAAGTAGGGGTGGCCGGCCGGCCCTCACGGAGACGGCCGGCCCTCACGGAGACGGGCGGCCATGACGGAGACGGGCGACCGGTGGGCGGCGGCGACGGCGGTACCCGGAGCCCTGAAATCCGGGTGCCGGGTCCCGGTGTCCCGGTGTCCCGGCCGGGTCGGCCGGTCGGGACAAGTCGGCCGGGACACCCGGATCGGCCGGGTCAGCCGGTCGCCCCGCCCGGCAGTTCGTGCGGCCGGGCGTTCGGACCTGGGTCGAGCGCCGCGTCGTAGGGCGAGACCCAGAAGAACTCGCCGTCCTCGTCGTACGCGTAGAGAAGTCCGGAACCGCCCATGACGAGCGGCGCTTCCTCCGCGGCGGGCCCGGAGTGCCGGGAGGGGGTCGGGAACGGCTCGGCCGTCCGGACCTGCACGATGGCCGTCGATCCGTCGTGGGACACGACCTCGGCCTGGCCGAACGTCGCGGTGACGGAGCCGGTGCGGATCGTGCAGACGCTCCCGACGAAGTCCAGCCGCGATGGCGGAGGTTCCGCCGGGAAGTACCGGCGGAAGCGGTGGACGAGGAGGCGGACGGCCGCCCAGGCGAGCAACAGCGACCCGGCGAGAACGGCGACGGCGAGCACGGCGCGGGTGGTGCTGCCGGTCTCGCTCCGACGCAGCAGGACCGTGCCGGTCGTGCTGCCGAACCAGGCGAAGACGACCAGCAGGGAGACCGAGACGGAGACCGGGACACCGCCGAGACCGGCCGGACCGGTGTCCAGGTCCGCGTCGAAGGAGTCGTGGCCGGCGGCCCCGGCGAGCACCAGCAGCCAGAAGCAGACGACGACCACCAGAGCGGCGCCGAAGATGACGGCGGGGAATCCGAGTGCCGCGCTCAGGAATTCGTTCATCGGTCCCACCCCCTGCGGTTCTGCGCACGGGCCTTGGGGCGGTGCGCTTCCGTGTGATCCGGTACGGGGGTGGCGCGCGGCCGGTTCGGCCGGTGGCCGGCGTGCGGCGGGCGGCTGAAGGCCCCGGCGCTGCGGCGTTGTCCGAATCTGCCGCGTCGGCCGGGTCGTTCCCCCCCCCCCTGAGACTCCGCCCGCCGGGTCCAGGACCCCGGACCGTCCCTGTCCCGGACCGTCCCGGTTCCGTTCCCGGACCGTCCCGATCCCCCGTGGACGGTCCGGGAACGGTCCGAGAGAGGATTCCGCCCCCCGTTCCCCGTACTCCCCCGTGCTTCCCCCGTGTGCTTCCCCCGTGTTGTTGCTGACCTGATCGTGTCATCCGGGGCCCGTGCAGCGCATTGCCGGAACCCGGCAATCTTTACGCCTTGCTAATGCCGGGCACCGGCACCACTCCGTGTGCGTTGGGGAAATGACAGGACTGTTGCAAGGCTGAAGGAGAGCGCGTGGCCGAGCCGAGGATTCCCGAGGAAGTACTGGGAAATTATGCCCACATTCTGGGTGAAGTCGCCCTCACCGGCCGCCGCCTGACACGTAACGAACTGGAGGCCCGCCGTGCGCTGGGCCGTGCGGCGGCGGACGCGGGTCACCAGCTGCGCGCTCTGGTGACGATGCATCTGGCACAGACCCGTGAGGCCTGGCCGCGCGCCGCTGCCGGAAACTCCCCTGCCGTGACCGACGCCGTCCTCGCCGCGGTGGAGCAGGCGGTCGACGCGTTCGCCGAGGGGTTCGAGCGTGCCCAGCGGCTCACCGTACGGCGGGAGGAGGCGGCGCGCCGGGAGTTCATCGACGACCTGCTCTACGGGCGCAGCGATCTGGTGCGGCTCGCGGAGCGGGCGACCCGCTTCGGCCTGCGGCTTTCCCGGGCGCACGCGGTGGCGGTGGCATCGGGCCCGGAGGCGTACACGGAGACGGACGCGGTGCCGCGCAGTGTGGAGGCGGCGCTGCTGACGCGGTTCAGCGGCCGCAAGATCCTGCTGACGACGAAGGACGGCCGGATCGTCTGCATCGCGCCGGGCAGTCAGCCCGACGTCCTGCGCTACTTCGCCAAGCAGGCGCACGCGGCGACGGACGGCGGCCAGGTCGCGGTCGGCCGCCCGCACAAGGGCCCCGGCGGGGTGGTCCACTCGTACGACGAGGCGCTCGAAGCCCTCGACCTGGCGGACCGGATGGGGATGGACGAGCCGGTGCTGTACGCCTCGGACCTCATGGTCTACCCGGTGCTGACCCGGGACCGCCAGGCGATGGCCGATCTGGTGCGCAGCGAGCTGGGCCCGCTCCAGAAGGCGAGAGGCGGCGCCGAACCGCTGCTGAACACGCTGGCGGTCTACTTCGACGCGGGCTGTGTCGCTGCCGAGACCGCCCGCCGACTGGCTCTGAGCGTACGGGCCTTGACGTATCGCCTGGAGCGTATCCACCAGTTGACCGGGTCGGACCCTTCGGATCCGATGCACCGCTACAGCCTCCAGACGGCGGTCATCGGGGCCCGGCTGCTGGACTGGCCGGCCAAGGAGCTGTGACGGACGGCGTGCGGCTGCGTACCGGTGGGCGGAAGGTGTGGCCGGGGGCGCTCAGAGGGGTGACGCGCCCCCGGCCTGCCGGTGGGGACGGGGGCGCGGGCCGGTGGTCGGCAGGCCCGCGCGACCGCACCGGCGGTCCGGCGGGTCCTACAGGTCGAATTCGTGCGGCGGCAGGTCGAGCGCGAAGCACGCCTCCCGCACGACGGCCTGCTCGGACGGGTCGAAGTCGCCGTCGGCGCCGCCGATGACGATGCCGATCTGGACCACGGCACGGGCCTCGGTGGGCTTCTTCTTCGCCTTGGCGATCTCCTGGAGCACGCTGACCTTGCCGAACGCGAAGTCGGCGGTGAGCTGGTCGACGTAGGCGTTGAAGCGGCGCTGCAGGTCGTCGGCGGGGAAGTTCCGCAGGACGTCGTTGGTCGAGATGAGCGTCGCGACGCGCTGGCGCTCCGACGGGTCGATGGAGCCGTCGGCGGCGGCGACGAGAGCGCACATGGCCATGCTCGCGTCCCGGAACGACCCCGACTTCAGGTCGTTCTTCTTCGCCTCCAGCTGCGTCTGCATCGATGACGCGGATTCCTTGATGCGGTCCCACAGAGCCATGACGTCTCCCTACGTTGCGGTGCGAATCCGGACCGGAAACCGGTGTAACTCTACAGTGGTGTAGAGGTGGGCGGCGGGTGTCCCCATCCCACGACGAAGCGAAGCCCCCGGACGCGCTGAAGGCGTCCGGGGGCTTCGTCGTGGGATGGGGGCGGAGGAGGCGGCTAGTCGCGCGTCTCGCCCGCCGGTTCGGGTGTGAGGTCGTCGTGCGAGGCAAGCCGGCGCTCGGGAGCGGACTTCGCGACGGGCTCGTTGTCGGCGCCACCCGTGCCCGTACCCGTACCCGTACCCGTACCCGTGTCCGTGTCCGTACCCTTGCCCGTCCCCTTTCCGTCCCCGCCGCCGCGCCGGGCCTCGATCTTCGCCGCGAGGGGCTGCGTCCACCGGGCGGTGAGCGGGCCGACGATGACGAGGATCAGGACGTACGCGGTGGCGATGGGGCCGATGCGCGGCTCGGTGGCCACGGCCAGACCGGCGATGACGATGGAGAACTCACCGCGCGCCACGAGGGTGCCGCCCGCCCGCCAGCGGCCGCGCGAGCCGACTCCGGCGCGCCGGGCCGCGTAGTAGCCGGTGGCGATCTTGGTGAAGGTGGTGATGATGGCCAGCAGGGCCGCGGGCAGCAGTACCGGCGGGATGTCGGCCGGGTTGGTGGAGAGCCCGAAGAAGACGAAGAACACGGCGGCGAACAGGTCCCGCAGCGGGGTGAGCAGCTTGCGCGCGCCCTCGGCCACCTCGCCGGAGAGCGCGATGCCGACGAGGAACGCGCCGACGGCCGCGGACACCTGGAGCTGCTGGGCGACGCCGGCCACCAGGACGGTGAGGCCGAGGACGACCAGGAGCAGCATCTCCGGGTTGTCGGAGGAGACCGCGCGGCTGATCAGGCGGCCGTGGCGGAGCGCCAGGTAGAGGACGAGTCCGACGGCCCCGAGCGCGATCACGAGCGCGAGGCTGCCGCCGGCCAGACTGACCCCGGCGAGCATGGCCGTGAGCAGCGGCAGGTAGATCGCCATCGCCAGGTCCTCCATGACGAGGACGCCGAGGATGACCGGGGTTTCGCGGTTGCCGAGCCGGCCGAGATCGGTCATGACCTTGGCGATCACGCCGGACGACGAGATCCAGGTGACTCCGGCGAGCGCGACCGCGCCGACGGGGCCCCAGCCGAGCATCAGGGCCGCGACCGCGCCGGGCGTCGCGTTGAGCACGAAGTCCACGGCGCCGGAGGGGTATTGCGTCTTGAGGCTGTGGACCAGCTCGGACGCGCTGTACTCGAGCCCCAGCAGGAGCAGCAGCAGGATGACGCCGATCTCGGCGCCCACCATCGTGAACTCTTCGCTGGCCTTGAGCGGAATCAGCCCTCCGTGCCCGAACGCCAGCCCGGCGAGGAGGTAGAGCGGGATCGGGGAGAGGCCTATCCGCCCGGCGAACCGCCCCACGAGCCCCAGCCCGAGGATGACGGCTCCCAGCTCCACCAGCAACGCAGTCGTGTCATGCACGGTCAGCCCTCCGCAATGATCTCGGAGAGCGCGTCGACGCCCTCACGCGTACCGACGGCGACGAGCGTGTCCCCGATGGCCAGTCGAAAATCCGGTTCCGGCGACGGGTGCGCGCTGTGGGTGCGCAGCACCGCCACGATGGACGCCCCGGTCCGTGTCCGTGCCCGCGTCTCCCCCAGCAGCCGCCCGCCGTACGGGGAGCGGGACCCGAGCGGGATGTGCTCGGTGACGAGGTCGATGCCATCGGTCCGTACGGCGTCGATGGGCGCCGGATCGATGAGGTGCGCGAGCGCGGTGGCCTCGGTCGTCGTCAGAGGGACGGAGAGTTGGCACGAATCAGGATCGTCCTGTTCGTAGAACCCGATGAACCGGCGACCGTCGTGGTGGACGACGACCGAAATGTGCTGGCCCGTCTCGGTGGTGAAGTCGTACTGAGCGCCCACTCCGGGCAGTGACGTGCGGCGGGTTCCCATGGCTTCCTCCCGAGATGCGCGGCGGCGCGCGCGCACTTGGCGATCTCTTTATTCGGCCATTACCTTATCGGGCAGCGAAATTTCGTCGACGGGACGCAGCCGTGGGCCGTGCAGGGGCGGTGTTGACGGGCCCACTGACTGGCCCGCGCGGACCGGCCCACTGACTGGGCCCGCGGACCGGCGCGCCGGCCGTCCACTCTGACGCCCCCCTGCCGTGGTCGGTCTCGCCGCCTCGCCGCCCTGGCCGGAAATCGCCCCCTCGACGTCCGCGCACGGGGGCGGCGGTGCTACGCGCCGACCGAGCCCGCCGCGCGCCGAGAGGCGTCCACCAGGTCCTGGAGCGCCGCGAGGTGCCGGGCCAACGCCTGTCGCCCGGCAGGAGTGAGGGACAGCCAGGTCCGGGGCCGCTTGCCGACGTGCCCCTTGCGTACGTGGAGGTAGCCCGCGGCCTCCAGTGCGGAGGCGTTCTTGCTGAGGGCCGAGTCGGAGACCTGGCACCCGTCGCGCACGGCGGCGAACTCGGCCTCGTCGCAGGCGGAGAGGAAGGCGACGAGGGCCAGCCGGGTCGGATGGTGGATGACGCCGTCCAGTGCGGGGGGCTCGTCCTGCGCGGGTCTGTCGCTCCGGCCGGCTCTGCCGCTCACGCGAGATCCCGCAGAGCACGCCGGATGGCCGCGTTACGAAGGAGGCAAGCGCCCCAGACGCCGAGCCCCCATACTCCGAACACGCCGATCTGGGTGGCGGCTTGGCTCGCCCCGGCCGCCCAGCAGGTGATTCCCGCGATTGCCCCGGCCGCGAGGACGACGGGCAGGACAACCCGGCTCCGCCGCAGTCGCGAGGACCAGGACCGCGCCACCAGGACCCCGGCCCCCCGCCGGGCGGCCCGCGCGAGCGCGACGACGACGCCGAGCCCGAGCACCGACACGAGCAGCGCGATCACCGTCGCGGCTCCACCCCGGCCGTCGCTCCAGGCCCGCACCACGCTCGGCCCCACCAGGGCGACCGCGGCGGCCGGCCCGTACCAGGCAGGCGTCATGCCCGCCCGGAGCCCGGCCCGCTGCTGCGCCAGCCGTACGTCGCTCAGCGCGCCGGCCGCGTACTCCGCCGAGGCGTCGGGGCGGCCGGTCTCGTTCTCCCGCGACGGCGAGGGGAGCGGCGAAGAGGGCATGGGCATGCGGGGGCCTTCCGGGGCGCGGGTGAGCTGCTGACTCGTCATGATGGCATGTACTTTCCCTGGAGGAAAGTACTTTCCTCCAGGGTGCAGCGCTCTCGCCGGACCCCGGCCGCAGGCGTTCAGGTCCCCGCGGAGAGTCCGGGCGCGAGCAGCTCCAGGGCGTCCTCCCACGGAAAGGGCGCCGCTGCACCGGACTTGGGTGTGTGCGGTGTACGGGTGCTGACGAGGACGCCCATGCCGCGCAGCCTCCGCAGGCTCTCGACGTACGCGGGGTGCGCGGCGAGGGCGGAGTTCACCGCCGGGAGGACGGCGGTGGGGACGCCGAGCCCGTACGCCTCGCAGAGGATGCCGAGGGCCAGGGTGTCCGAGATCCCGGCCGCCCACTTGTTGATGGTGTTGAACGTGGCGGGCGCGACGGCGATGGCATCCGGGTCGGGCAGCGGGCGCGGGTCGCCGGGGGAGCGCCAGGCGGAGCGGACCGGGTATCCGGTCCGGGCCTCGACGGCCGCCGGGTCGAGGAACCCGAGCCCCTGCGGTGTGGCGACGACGCCCACCTCCCAGCCGGCGTCCTGGGCGGCGGTGAACAGCAGGTCGACGTCGCGGGCGACCCCGGCCGCGCAGACCACGACGTACAGGAACGGCTTACGGGCCGGGCGGCCGGACTGATCGCTCACGAGGACTCCCATGGATCGCTGAGGCGCGTGCGGTGTGGTGAGGTGAGGAAGAGGAGGGGAACGGAGGGGCGGAGAGAGGTGATCTCTGCCCTCGACCGATGAGTTTTCCCTCCCCGGGGAGTCTCACCACCGTCGTTGACCGCACAGAAGCAGGAGAAGCCCGTGCCCCAGCTGCTGAGAGTCCAGAACTTCACGGTGTCGAGCGACGGTATCGCCGCCGGCGAGGAGCAGTCGCTGGAGCGGCCGTTCGGTCACGTCGACCCCGAGCGGCTCTTCTCCTGGGCCGGGGCGACGGCGAGCTGGCCGAACCGCACGGAACCGGGTGGGACCCGGGGCCTGGACGACTACCTCACGCGGGACTTCGCCCACAACATCGGCGCCGAGATCATGGGGCGCAACAAGTTCGGCCCGCAGCGCGGCCCGTGGGAGAACCACGAGTGGCAGGGCTGGTGGGGAGAGGAACCCCCCTTCCACACCCCGGTGTTCGTGATGACCCACCACAAGCGCCCGACGCTCACCCTGTCGGACACCACGTTCCACTTCGTCGACGGCGACCCGGCGACCGTCCTCGACCAGGCGCGGGAAGCGGCGGACGGCAAGGACGTGCGGCTCGGCGGCGGAGTCACCACGGTCCGTGAGTTCCTCGACGCCGGACTGGTCGACACCCTGCACGTGGCGGTCGCGCCGGTGGAGCTGGGCACGGGCCTGCGCCTGTGGGAGTCGCCCGACGAGCTGCTCGACCGGTACCACCTGGAGGTCGTTCCGAGCCCGAGCGGCATGACGCACCACCTGTTCTGGCGGAGGTGACGGCGGGGGCGGCCGAATCCTCCTGCTGCTTCTGCCTCTTCTGCGCGGGGGTCGTGGCCGGACGAGGCGGTTGATCGGGCCGCATCAACCCGCGCGGAAGACGACCGCCGTGCCGAGCGCCACCTTCGCCGGTACGAAGAAGTCGCCGGTCGGTGTTTCCCGCACCGGGATGTCGTTGCGGTGGAGCAGGTCCCGGGCCAGGGGCAGGTCGCGCACCGTCACGGTGTACGCCACCAGAGCCGGGAGCTCGGGCAGTTCCTCGCCTGGCAGGGTCGTCGGCAGGGCCGACTTCGGGATGATCTTCAGCGCCGCCCCGTCGAGATCGAAGATCAGGGCCTCGCGCTCCTGACGAGGGTGGCGTCCCAGGTAGGTCGCGTACCGGTGACGCGTGGCGGCCAGATCCTCGTCCGCCACGCACAGCGTCGCCTCGGCCAGGCCCGTCGCCCCGTTGGGATGGTCCAGGTGGCGTGCGGACTGGATGCCCGGGTCGAGATCGGCGACGATGCCCACCCTGCCCTCCGGGACGGTTCCGGCACCCGGGCCCGTGCCCGGCTCCCGCACGTCGTCGATCTCCAGGTAGCGGATGGTCTCGACCGGGGAGTCGGCTCCCGAAGGCGCCGCCCGCCGTACGGTGTTGACCCCACCGTGCCGTACGCCCACGGCCGTCAGACGCGCGGCCGCCTCGTCGATGGCGGGCGACGAGAACATGAGGATGTGCAGGCCCTGGAAACGATCGAGGTAGGCGGCCAGATGGGCGCTCGTCTCCCCGATCCGCTCCACCAGCTGCTCCAGCACCTCCGCCGGGGCCTCCAGGGGGACGAGGCGCGTATCGGCGGGCAGACGTCCGGGGCCGTCCACGCAGGTCGCGAGTTCGAGGAAGGAGTCCGGGAAGTCGGCGTGCGTATTGGCCGCCCCGAAGGGCTCGGGCGCCGCGCCTTCGCTCCGCGGCATCGTCGGACAGCTCGGCGGCGGCACGACGAAGCCGAGCCGCCCGTACAGGGCGCTCGCCTCGGCCAAGTCCCGGACGATGTGGCCCACGTGGTGGAGACGCGTCGTGTCGTGTGACATGAGGTTTACCGTAACTGGTGTGGTGACAAGCGGTGTTGTGGTGACGCGCGTCGTCGCCGATGCCCCGCTCTCACCAGCTCAGCAGCGTTCTCACCGTCTCCTCCGTCAGCCCCTGCGCCGGGTCCGTGGCGACCAGCAGCGTCGGTGCCGTACGGAGTTCGGCCCATTCCCGGGCTTCCGGGGTGTGCGCGTCGTCCACCCAGGCGGTCGGGCGGTCCCCCGCGAAGGCCGCGATCGGCGGCACCTTCTCCGCCGGAGCGAAAGGGACCGGAGGGAAGCGGACCACCGGCAGGCGGGGGAGGCCGAGGAACGGGGCCAGGTAGGTGTTCGCCTCGTCCTCCCAGCCGGTGGCCCAGGCCAGGTCGAAGCGGCCCGCGAGGAGCGCGAGCCACGGGGCGTGCGCGTCGTTCAGGCGGACCGGGGGGTCGTCGTCGGGGAAGAGGCCGTGCTCGCGGTAGCCGGGTGGGCAGGTCGGGGCGGCGAAGGGGTTCAGTACGCCGTCCACGTCCAGGAGGAGCAGGGGACGCGGGGGATACGGATGCGTCCCGGGTGTGTGGTCGTCCTCGCGCATGCGACCACGGAATCAGTAAGTCACCTGGTCGAGTGGGGTGTTCCGCATTCTGGTCCGCGCGCCTTCCCGGCTGCGGTACGGTGATCGCGTCATCACGCTCTGTGTGTACCCGCGCATGGGGCGGCCCCCGGTGGTGTATCGAGCACCGAGCCGAGGGCCTTCACCCAACTAGTGGAAACGCGAGTCCCACCGGGATGCTTTGGCATGCTATCGCGCCCTCTCGGCGCTACACGAAGGCTTCGCACGACGTCGTGCGTCATCCGCGTCTGTGCAGTGACGCGAAGGTTCTGATTCTCTACGTTCAGGGGTTGCCGGACGGCTGTACGGATCTGGCGTTGTCCGAGCATGCCAGGAAGCTGGGCATCAGGGGGCGGGCGTTCCAGCGGGCCAAGGAGCAGTTGGTCCTGTGCGGGTTCGTGCATGAGCGCCGGGTCTGCGGGGAGCGTGGGCGCTGGGCCACGCAGCAGTTGTTCGCCAACGTGCCGTTGGCCGAGGCCGAGGTCGTCGCCGTGTGGTGCGACGCGGGTGTCGGCGTGGGTGTCGCCTCGTCTCCGAGTGCGCGGTTTCCGACCGTCGGCCGGCCGGGGTCCCGGACCGTCGGTCATCAACTACCGGTAGACGAAGAACGGGCGAAGAACACTTCCCACCCACCCACCGAACCCCCGGACATCGAAGCGGTCACGGAAGCGGTCACGGAGGCAGTCGCCGACGCGGCATCGGTGTTGGGGCCGTTGACGGCTGAAGAAGCCTACGCGGAGCAGGTGTTGCTGTCGCTGCGGCACGCGAGTCACGGACTCCGCCTCGGTGTCGCCGAGGCTCGTTCGCTGGTCGCGCAGGCGGTGGAGTGGCTGCGGCGCGGAGTCTCCGGAGGTGAGCTGCGGCGGGTGCTGAGCAGCAATCTTCCGCAGGACGGGGTCCGGTGTGCCGTGGGGTTCCTGCGGCACCGGCTGGAGCAGAAGATGCCCGAAGCCGCCGCCCCCGTACTCGCTGTCGAGCCGGTGCGCCCGCCCTCGGAACCGACGCCCCCGCCCCCGCCTGCCGTTCCCCGATACGTCGCGCCCCTCGTCACCTGCGCGGGGCCCGGGACCGAGCACGTCTTCCGGGCCATGGGCGAGGAGACCGAGTGCCCGGACTGCCAGCAGGCCGCCGCCTGGGCCCGCTGGGCCGAGCGCCGGGCCGCGGACCTCGGCGTCGACCTCGCTGACGACGCGGCGGCCGCCGTGGAGGCCGGACGCGATCCGGACGGGTGGCGGGGGCGGCTGGCTGCCGCGGCGGCTGCGGGGCTGCCCGGGGAAGCCGGGGCTTCGTAGCGGGCTGCCCCGCGACCGGCAGGAACTCGTGGGCCGATCATGCGTTCGGGCCGAGTGCGGTCTTCCGAGCCCCGCGATCAACTGGTGTGTGAGGCCATCTCCTGTGTCCATGCGTAGCCGAGGGCCTGGCCCGGCGGTACGCGTGCGAGAAGGCCCAATGAGGGGCAGGCGGCCGAGCGGTCCCGGTTCAGGGGCGAGGTCAGCGGCCTGGTGGGCGGGGAACCTTCCAGTCGCGGATGTCCGCGATGAAATCCTGGTAGGAACGATTCGACCCCTTGGGCTCGGTGAGCAGCCCCTTCGCCAGAGCCGCCGATACGATCTCCGGGCCGTCGCTCTCCCTGAAGCGTGGGCTCGTGAGGAGACCTTCGAGATCTTCCTTGGGGTTCTGGCGACGCCCGCTGTCCTTGCCTTTCCACGTCGCTGGAATCTTCCAGGATGCCCGGTGGAGCGTGAACGCCTCGGGAAAGAGAAGGAGCCACGCTTCGGACTCGGCGGCGGCCAGCGCGTATACGGATGAGGAGTCGCCGGACGCCTTGCCCAGCGCGGCCGAGACAGACTTTCGCGCGGTGTCGTAAGCAGGGCCGGGGCAGGCATCCATGTCCTCGTGCACGGCGATCCCGACGAACTCGCCGGCTTTCAGACGGGCTTTCCCGCGTGCCTTGCTGACCAGGCTGTTGGCTGCCGTGACCAGTTCAGCGCCCGACTTCTTCCGAAGGCGTACCGGATCGGTGATCTCGGTGAGGGTGACGGCGGCAGCAAGGGCCGGGTGGGCGGCCTTGATGAACGCGGCCAGCATGCGACGGTCGTTCGCGCTTTCGCCCGCGAGCACGACGATGCCCCGGCCGGACGGCTTCGATATCCGCCTGCGATTCACAGCTCGTCCTCTGTCAGGTCGCCCCCCAGCACTCCGGAGAACCACAGTTCGCCGAGTGGCTGGTCGCCTGTCTCCGCAACGATCGTCTGGATCTCGGCCGTTGTCAGGGCGGGAATGATCGAGGCCCCGTCCTCGTCCCGGTCGCACACGATGAATTCGTGAGGCTCCAGTCTGTCGACGAGTGCGGGAGAGTGGGTCGCCACGATGAACTGCGTTCGCGCCGAGGCTTCCCTCATCCGTTCCACGATGAGCTCGAGAGCTTGAGGGTGCAGGCCGTGGTCGATCTCTTCGACGCACGTCAGGGCCGGGGGCTGAGGGTCGTAGAGCATGGCCAGGAGACCCAGAAGCCGTACGGTCCCGAACGAGGCGTCGGCCAGCGGCGTGGGTCGGCGCAGGCCGCGTTCGCGAAGCACCACCGCCAGGCGATCGGCGAAGCCCCCGACCTGTTCGAACTCGATGGCATCCAGCTGCGGAAGAATGCGGCGGGCATCGTGCGTCAGATGTTCCCAGCGTTCTTCGTCGGTGCTGAGCTGGATCAGGAATGCTGCGAGGTTCTTCGCGTGCGGCTCCAGTCGGCCGGCTTTGATCGAGTGCGTGCGTGTCGGCTGTCGAGCAGCCGTGACGTCCACGTCGAAGACCCTGAAGGATGACAAGCGCTCGGCGACCCTCGCCACTTCCTCCCCACCGTCCGACCGTCCCAGCCGAGGCAGGGTGGACAGGCCACTGCTCAGCCGTTGGATACCGAACTTGCCTCCGTCGGACTCACGGCCCGCCCGCTCGTTCACTACTCGGGCCTCATCGCCGGAAATCTTGATCCGGCGGCCCCGGCCCTGAGTGCGCTTGAACTGAAAGCTCTCTTGGCGTGACAAGGTGTAGGAATCGCTGCGGCCAGGCAGGGAGCGCCTGCGAATGGTCAGCGAGTACTCGTCAGGGGCTTTCGCGCTCGCATGCGTGGTCCAGTCCGCTGTGAGGCGAATCGCCAGGGACGTGGGCGGTTTCTCGCCCCCCCAGAAGGCCACTTCGTCGAATCCGCCGCACTCGTCGAGCGCCGGCTGCAGGTCAGTCCGGATGATCGCGGCAAGGAAGTCGAACACCTTGAGTACGTTCGACTTGCCCACCCCGTTGGGGCCTACCAGGACGGTGAGCGGTCCGAGAGGGATCGTCACATCACGAAGGCTGCGGAAGTTTTCGACGTGTAGTTCCAGAAGACGGCCGGACATGGGATGAACCTATCGGGTAGCAGATCGCCGGGCGGCGTAAGTGCCCTGAGGGAACAGCGTCCAGTCTGATGCGCCCAGGTCGCAACGGCTTGTGTGCAGCGTAGACCGTGCGGCTGACACACCTTCGATCGTGCGGAGCGTCGGAGCCCGTCGCTCCGCCGCCCTACCCCCGCCCCACCACCACCCCCGCCCGGTCGATGCAGATCACGTCGACCGCGACCGGCGCGCCCCGCAGCACGGCGAGGGCTTCGTCGCGGGCCCGTGACGCCACCAGGTCGCCCAGCGGGACGCCCGCCGCCTCGCACAGGCGCAGGGCCTCCAGGCCCGTGTTGGCGGTGGCGATCCGGGAAGCCAGGTCCTCGTCCGCCCCGCCCGTCCGGGCCAGGCCGGCCAGGAAGGGCTTGTCGACCTGGGAGCGGGCCGAGTGGAGGTCGAGGTGGCCCGCGGCCAGTTTGGAGAGCTTCGCGAAGCCGCCGCAGATCGTGAGGCGGGCGACGGGGTGGCGGCGTACGTATTTCAGGACCGCGCCCGCGAAGTCGCCCATGTCCAGCAGCGCGATGTCCGGCAGGCCGTACTCCGACACCACCGTCCTCTCCGACGTCGAGCCCGTGCAGCCCGCCACATGGGTCAGGCCCGCCGCCCGCGCCACGTCCACGCCCCGGCGGATCGAGTCGATCCACGCCGAGCAGGAGTACGGGACCACCACCCCCGTGGTGCCCAGGATCGACAGGCCGCCCAGGATGCCGAGCCGGCCGTTCCACGTCGAGCGGGCGATCTCCTCGCCGTGGTCGACCGAGACCGTGATCTCCACGTCCCCCGTCCCGCCGTGCTCCGCCGCCACCCGCTCCACGTGCTCGCGCATCAGCCGGCGCGGGACCGGGTTCACCGCGGGCTCGCCGACGTCCAGCGGCAGGCCGGGGAGGGTGACCGTGCCCACGCCCGGGCCCGCCCGGAACACCACACCGGAACCGGGAGGCAGTCTCCGTACGGTCGACCGGACCAGTGCCCCGTGCGTCACGTCCGGGTCGTCGCCCGCGTCCTTCACCACTCCGGCGGTCGCCACTTTCTCGTCCGGCCCGGCCGTCAGCTCCTCCACCGCCAGCGCGAACGCCGGTGTCTGGCCCTTCGGCAGGGTGATGGTCACCGGGTCCGGGAAGTCGCCGGTCAGCAGGGCCGTGTACGCGGCGGTCGTCGCCGCCGTCGCACAGGAGCCGGTCGTCCAGCCGGGGCGCAGGCCGGTGTGTTTGAGTTGGGCACTGCGACCGCCCCGCGCCTCAGCGTTCATGAGAGAGTCCGTTCCGATGCTGCCTGTTCTGCCCGTGCATGTTCTCGTTCTGGGGGGTACGACCGAGGCGCGGCGGCTGGCCGAGCACCTGGTCGCCCATCACCCGGGGGTCCGGGTCACCACCTCGCTCGCCGGGCGCGTCGCCTCGCCGAAGCTGCCGCCGGGTGACGTGCGCGTCGGCGGGTTCGGAGGGGCCGAGGGGCTCGCCGCCTGGGTCCGCGAGCACGGTGTGGACGCCGTCGTCGATGCCACCCACCCCTTCGCCGCGACCATGAGCCGGAACGCGGCCGAGGCCGCCGCACAGGCCCATGTTCCCCTCCTCGCCCTCCGCCGGCCCGGCTGGGTCGCCCTCGACGGCGACCGCTGGCACACCGCCGGAACGCTCGCCGAGGCCGCCGGACTGCTGCCCGCGCTGGGTGAGCGGGTCTTCCTCACCACCGGGCGGATGGGGCTCGCCGCCTTCGCCGGTGCGGGACTCGACGCGTTGTGGTTCCTCGTGCGGTCCGTAGACGCGCCGGAGCCGCCCTGTCCGGCCCGGATGGAGGTGCTGCTCGACCGGGGGCCGTTCGATCTCCCCGGGGAGCGCGAGCTCATCCGCCGCCATCGGATCGATGTGCTCGTCACCAAGGACAGCGGTGGGGACGCCACCGCCCCCAAGCTCACCGCCGCCCGCGAGGCCGGGATTCCCGTCGTCGTGGTCCGGCGGCCACCGGTACCGGAAGGGGTGCCGGTGGCCCGTACGCCCGATGAGGCCGCTCGGTGGGTACGCCGGCTCTAGGGTGTGTTTCGAAAGCAGCGCCGTCCGCCCGGAGGGTCGCCGAGCAGGCGGGACTTTCGAAACACGCCCTACGCCTCCGGGTAGCGGCGCGGCGTCCACACGACGGACCGGCCGGCGCCGGAACCGCCCCGCTCCACCCACCGGGTCTGCGACGAGCCCACGATCAGCAGCGTCCGCATGTCCACCTCCGCCGGGTCGACGTCGGCCAGCCGCACCGTCCGCACGCTCTCCGCCGGGCCGCCCACATCGCGCGCCAGCACCACCGGGGTGTCCGGCGACCGGTGCTCCAGGAGCAGGTCGCGGGCCTTGCCGACCTGCCACGTACGGGACCGGGAGCCCGGGTTGTACAGGGCCAGCACCAGGTCCGCCGAGGCCGCCGCGCGCAGGCGCTCCGCGATGACCTCCCACGGCTTGAGCCGGTCCGAGAGGGAGATCGTGGCGTAGTCGTGGCCCAGCGGCGCACCCGCGCGGGCCGCCGCCGCGTTGGCCGCGGTGACGCCGGGGAGGACCCGTACGGGGATGTCCGCGTACGCGTCCTGCGAGGCCACCTCCAGGACCGCCGTCGCCATCGCGAAGACCCCGGGGTCACCGCCCGAGACCACCGCGACCCGGTGACCCCGCCGCGCCAGGTCCAGCGCGAACTCGGCGCGCTCCGACTCCACCTTGTTGTCCGAGCCGTGCCGCGCCTGGCCCGGACGGACCGGCACCCGGTCCAGATAGGTCGTGTAGCCGACCACGGCGTCGGCCGAGGCGAGGGCTCCGCGGGTCTCCGGCGTCAGCCACAGCGGGCCCGCCGGGCCGGTGCCCACGACCACGACCTCGCCGTCGGCCCTTCCGGAGGGGCGCGGCGCGTCGACCCGGCTCGGCAGCACCGCGACCGAGAAGTACGGGACGGACGCCGGGTCGATGTCCGCCAGGTCGCCCGTGCGCTCCCCGGCCATCGTCGCCCGCTCCACGTACCGCGCCTCCGCGAGCCGCCCCGACGCCTCGAACGCCCCGCGCACCGCCGGGAACGTCCGCCCCAGCTTCATCACCACCGCCGTGTCCGTGGCGGCGAGACGGGCCGTCAGCTCCTCCTCCGGGAGGGTGCCGGGGAGGATCGTCAGGATCTCCTCGCCCTCGACCAGCGGGGTGCCGAGGCGGGCCGCCGCCGCGCTGACGGACGTCACGCCCGGGATGACCTCGGTGGTGTAGCGGTCGGCCAGGCGCTTGTGCATGTGCATGTACGAGCCGTAGAACATCGGGTCGCCCTCGGCGAGCACCGCGACCGTCAGGCCCGCGTCCAGATGCGCCGCGAGACGGGCCGCGGCCTTCTCGTAGAACTCCTCCAGCGCGCCCCGGTAACCGCCCGGGTGGTCCGTGGTCTCCGTCGTGACGGGGTAGACCAGGGCCTCCTCGATGTGGTCGGGCCGCAGGTGCGCCGCCGCGATGGACCGGGCGATCGAGCGGCCGTGCCGGGCGCTGTGGTAGGCGACGACGTCGGCCTCGCCGATGGCCTGGACGGCCCGCAGCGTCATCAGGTCCGGGTCGCCGGGGCCGAGCCCGACACCGTAGAGCCTGCCGGCGCCGGTGCCGCCGCCACGCGTGATCCCGCTCTTGATCCCGTTCACTGGAGTGGTCACTACTCTTCCTCGCTCGCGATGGCGTTGAGCGCCGCCGCCGCTATCGCGCTGCCGCCGCGCCGGCCCCGGACGATCAGGTGCTCCAGGCCCGACGGGTGCGCGGCCAGGGCCTCCTTGGACTCCATCGCGCCGACGAAGCCGACCGGGACGCCGATGACGGCGGCCGGGCGCGGGGCGCCCTCCTCGATCATCTCCAGCAGCCGGAACAGGGCGGTCGGGGCGTTGCCGACCGCGACCACCGCCCCCTCCATCCGGTCCCGCCACAGCTCCAGGGCCGCCGCGCTGCGCGTGGTCCCCATCTTCGCGGCCAGCTCCGGCACGGACGGGTCGGACAGCGTGCACACCACGTCGTTGTCGGCGGGCAGCCGCTTGCGGGTGACCCCGCTGGCCACCATCGCCACGTCGCAGAGGATCGGCGCACCGGACCGCAGGGCCGCGCGGGCGTCGGCCACGGCGTTCGGCGAGAAGGCGAGGTCCGATACGAGGTCGACCATGCCGCAGGCGTGGATCATCCGGACGGCGACCTGGCTCACGTCGGCGGGCAGCCCGGCCAGATCCGCCTCCGCGCGGATGGTGGCGAAGGACTGGCGGTAGATCGCCGGTCCGTCCTTCTCGTACTGGTGCACAGTGCTGTCGCTTTCTTCTGCCGGTGTAGCCGGTATGGGGGAGGGGGAAGTGTGCTCAGGCGCGGGCCGCGGCCACCGCCGCGGCGAGTGCCGCCGGGTCGTTCCGGACCGCCGCCCGGGGGGCACGGTGTTCGCCCCGCACGTGCGAGATCCGGTGTCCGTCGGGCGTGACGACCACGTCGATCCACTCCCCGTGGGGGTGGCCGCAGCGGCGTTCGCACCCGGACCAGTACACAGGGAGCCGCCCGACCGGCCCGACAGCGGCCCCCGCTTCGGCCCGGACGTCGGACAGCGACTTCGCGCAGCCGGGGTGGCCGATGCAGGCTCCGACGCCGGTCCACGGGGAGACCGGGCCGGTGATCAGCCCGGCCGCCGCCAGCGTGTCCAGCGCCTCGGCCGCGGGCCCGGACCGCCCGGAGGAGCCGGACTGGCCGAAGGGGCCGGGGACGATGATCCCGCGCCACGGGGTGAGCCGCAGCTCGTTCCCGTACCGCCGGGCCGTCCCGGTGAGCAGCCGCCACTGGGCGGGGGCGAGCCGGCCCAGCGGCACACCGACGCTGATCGCGGTCACGGTCGCGGTCACTGGTGCTGCTGCCGCTGCCGGGGACGTGGTCGCTGTCGCTGTCGTGGGCGTGCTGGTGCCCGGTGCGGTGACCGGGCCCGGGGCCGGGCCCCTCGCCGTACGCGGACGGGGGCGGTGGGCCGTCGGGCCCGCCGTCGCCCCGACGGTGCGGACCAGCGCGGCGCGTACGTCCTCGGGCAGGTCCTTCACGCGCCACGCGCCGGAGTCCCGGGCGGCGCGGAGGAACGCCTCGGCGGCCAGGAGCGCGGCGCGCGGCCCGTCCGCCGACGGCAGCCGGAACACCTCGTCGGCGGCCCCGACCCGCAGGAGGCAGTCGTCGTCCTCCACGATCAGCGTCACGTCCGCGCCCAGCGCGTCCACGTCGCCGCGGCCGGAGTCCAGGGCGAAGAGGAAACGGCCGGAGAGCGCGGCGGCGGCGGGCGACCCGCACACCAGGCCGTCCAGCTCGGACAGCCAGCCGCCGACCGAGGGCGATCCGTCGAGTCCGGCGAGCGGCGAGGCCACGATGTTGCGGGCCCGTTCGTGCGCGGCCGACGGCAGCAGCCCGGCGGCGCCGAGCAGTTCGGCCGGACCGCCGCCGCACTCCGCGTCGAGGCCGCGCAGCTGGACGTTGCCCCGCGAGGTGAGATGCAGCTCACCGTCCCCGAAGCGGCCGGCCGCCGTGAGCAGCGCGTCCGCCCGGTCCGGGCTCAGCACCCCGCCGGGGACGCGTACCCGGGCCAGCGCACCGTCGTCGGCCCGGTGCAGCCGCAGTGTCCCCGGGCAGGCGTCGCCGCCGTCGCGGGGGGATGTGCCGCCCACGGAAAGGGGCGAGGGGGCGGAATCGGGCATGGCGGCGAGCATACCGACCGGGCCGGTCCCGTCGGTGGGCTCGCTCCTGTGACCTGCGGGACAGCGGGCGGGGCCGGCCTCCGGGGCACGGGTTGCCGGCCTGCGGACACGGACACGGTGGAGCCGGCCCTCGGGGCAGGGACGGAGCCAGGCCCTCGGGACAGGGCAGGGCAGGACCTCGGGACAGGGGACAGGGCAGGCCCCCGGGACGCGGACCGGGCAGGCCCGCTGGTCAGCGGGGTGAGGGTGAGCCGTCGCGCTCCGGCCCCGTGATCATCACCGCACCCCCGCCCCCTGCCCCCGTCGCCCTCCGCCGCTTAGGATGCAGGCGGTGGTCCGTTCAGGCCGCCATCGCCAGACGGCGACAGGGGAGGAAGCCCGGTGAGATTCCGGCGCGGTCCCGCCACTGTGAGCACGGCCGCCACCACCGGCCGGGCGAGTCAGGAACTCCCTTCCCCGAGCGCCCGGTTTCCGGACCGGACGCGACGCCCGGCCCCCGAGCCGGACGTGGGGAGACCCTCCGACACCGCCCGGGGCGTGGACACCCCGAGGAAGGCCTGACGCAGCATGATCCTGCTCCTGTCGACGTCCGACACCGACCTCCTGAGCGCCCGCGCTTCCGAGGGACCCGTCAGCTACCGGTACGCCAACCCCTCCCGCGTCCCCCTCGACGGGCTGCCGGACCTCCTGGACGGCGTCGACCTCGTCGTCGTACGCCTCCTCGGCGGGGTACGGGCCTGGCAGGAGGGGCTGGACGCGGTGCTGGTCACCGGCCGCCCGGTCGTCGTGCTGACCGGTGAGCAGGCCCCCGACGCCCAGTTGATGGCCGCCTCCACCGTGCCGATCGGCATCGCCGCCGAGGCGCACGCCTACCTCGCGCACGGCGGGCCCGCCAACCTGGAGCAGCTGGCCCGGTTCCTCTCCGACACCGTGCTGCTGACCGGCCACGGCTTCGAGCCGCCCGCCCCGGCCCCCGCGTGGGGAGCGCTGGAGCGGGAGGCCCGTGAGGTGGCCGAGGGCGCGCCGACGGTCGCCGTCCTCTACTACCGCGCCCACCACATGAGCGGGAACACCGCGTTCATCGACGCGCTGTGCACCGCCGTGGAGGACGCCGGAGCCCGGCCGCTCCCGCTGTACGTCGCCTCCCTCCGTACGCCGGAGACCGAGCTGATCGACGCGCTCCGCGCCGCCGACGCCATCGTGACCACCGTCCTCGCGGCGGGTGGCACCAAGCCCGCCGAGGCGTCGGCCGGCGGCGACGACGAGTCGTGGGACGCGGGCGCGCTCACCGGGCTCGACGTACCGATCCTCCAGGCGCTCTGCCTCACCAGCCCGCGCAGCGCCTGGGAGGAGAACGACGAGGGCGTCTCCCCGCTCGACGCGGCCACCCAGATCGCGGTGCCGGAGTTCGACGGCCGGCTGATCACCGTCCCCTTCTCCTTCAAGGAGATCGACGAGGACGGGCTCCCGGCGTACGTCGCCGACGCCGAGCGCGCGGCCCGGGTCGCCGGGATCGCCGTGCGGCACGCGAAGCTGCGGAACATCCCGAACGCGGAGAAGCGCATCGCGCTCGTGCTCTCCGCCTACCCGACCAAGCACTCCCGGATCGGCAACGCGGTCGGCCTCGACACGCCCGCCAGCGCTGTGGCGCTGCTGCGGCGGCTGCGCGCCGAAGGGTACGACTTCGGCCCCGAGGCCGACATCCCGGGGCTGGTCTCCGGCGACGGCGACGAGCTGATCTACGCGCTGATCGAGGCGGGCGGCCACGACCAGGAGTGGCTGACCGACGAGCAGTTGGCGAAGAACCCGGTCCGTATCCCGGCCGCCGACTACCGCCGCTGGTTCGCCACGCTCCCCGAGGAACTGCGCACCTCCGTGGAGGAGCACTGGGGCCCGGCACCCGGCGAGATGTTCGTCGACCGGTCGGCCAACCCGGAGGGCGACATCGTCCTCGCGGCCCTGCGGCGCGGCAACCTCCTCATCCTCATCCAGCCGCCGCGCGGCTTCGGCGAGAACCCGATCGCGATCTACCACGACCCCGATCTGCCGCCCTCGCACCACTACCTGGCCGCCTACCGCTGGATCGCCGCCCGCGCCGACGACAACGGCTTCGGCGCCGACGCCATGATCCACCTGGGCAAGCACGGGAACCTGGAGTGGCTGCCCGGCAAGAACGCGGGCCTCTCCGCCGCCTGCGGCCCCGACGCCGCCCTCGGCGATCTCCCGCTGGTCTACCCGTTCCTGGTCAACGACCCGGGCGAGGGCACGCAGGCCAAGCGGCGCGTCCACGCCACGCTGATCGACCACCTGGTGCCGCCGATGGCCCGCGCCGACAGCTACGGCGACATCGCCCGGCTGGAGCAACTGCTCGACGAGCACGCCCAGATCGCCGCGATGGACCCGGCGAAGCTGCCCGCGATCCGCGCGCAGATCTGGACGCTGATCCAGGCCGCGAAGCTCGACCACGACCTCGGCCTGGAGGACCGGCCGGAGGACGAGGGCTTCGACGACTTCATCATGCATCTCGACGGCTGGCTCTGCGAGATCAAGGACGTCCAGATCCGCGACGGGCTCCATGTGCTGGGCAACCCGCCCGCCGGGAACGACCGGGTCAACCTCGTCCTCGCCGTCCTCCGCGCCCGCCAGATCTGGGGCGGCACGGCCTCGCTGCCGGGGCTGCGCGAGGCGCTCGGGCTCGACGAGTCGGCCGCCACCCGCACCGCTGCCGACGAGATCGAGGAGCAGGCCCGCGCGCTCGTCCAGGCGATGGACGACGCCGGCTGGGACCCGGCCGCCGTCGCCGGGGTCGCCGCGGGTCTGCCGGACGCGGTGGCCGACATCCTCACCTTCGCGGCCACCGAGGTCGTCCCGCGCATGGCGGCCACGACCGACGAACTCACACACGCCGTACACGCGTTGAACGGCGGCTTCGTGCCGGCGGGCCCCTCCGGCTCCCCGCTCCGCGGCCTGGTCAACGTGCTGCCCACGGGCCGCAACTTCTACTCGGTGGACCCGAAGGCGGTCCCCTCGAAGCTGGCGTGGGAGACGGGCCAGGCCCTGGCCGACTCCCTCCTCACCCGCTACCGCACCGACAACGGCGACTGGCCCACCTCGGTCGGCCTCTCCCTCTGGGGCACGAGCGCGATGCGCACGGCCGGCGACGACATCGCCGAAGCCTTCGCGCTGCTCGGCATCCGCCCCGTCTGGGACGACGCCTCGCGCCGTGTGACGGGCCTGGAGCCCATCCCGTACGAGGAGCTGGGCCGTCCCCGGATCGACGTGACGCTGCGCATCTCGGGCTTCTTCCGCGACGCGTTCCCGCACACGGTCGGGCTGCTCGACGACGCCGTGCGGCTGGCCGCCTCGCTGGACGAGCCCGCCGAGCGGAACTACGTACGGGCGCACACCCAGGCCGACCTCGCCGAGCACGGCGACGAACGCCGGGCCACCACCCGCATCTTCGGCTCCCGCCCCGGCACCTACGGCGCGGGCCTCCTCCAGCTCATCGACTCCCGCGACTGGCGCACCGACGCCGACCTCGCGGAGGTCTACACGGTCTGGGGCGGCTACGCCTACGGCCGCGAGCTGGACGGCCGCCCGGCCCGCGAGGAGATGGAGAGCGCCTACAAGCGCATCGAGGTCGCGGCGAAGAACACCGACACTCGCGAGCACGACATCGCGGACTCCGACGACTACTTCCAGTACCACGGCGGCATGGTGGCCACCGTGCGCGCGCTCAAGGGCAAGGCCCCGGAGGCGTACATCGGGGACTCCACCCGGCCCGAGACCGTCCGCACGCGAACGCTCGTCGAGGAGACGTCCCGCGTCTTCCGCGCCCGGGTCGTCAACCCGAAGTGGATCGAGGCGATGCGCCGCCACGGCTACAAGGGCGCGTTCGAGCTGGCGGCCACCGTCGACTACCTCTTCGGGTACGACGCCACGACCGGCGTCGTCGCCGACTGGATGTACGACAAGCTCACCGAGACGTACGTCCTGGACCCGGAGAACCGGCAGTTCCTCCAGGAAGCCAACCCCTGGGCGCTGCACGGCATCGCGGAGCGCCTCCTGGAGGCCGAGTCGCGCGGCATGTGGGCCAAGCCCGACCCGGCGGTGCTGGACGCGCTGCGCCAGGTGTACCTGGAGACGGAAGGGAACCTGGAGGGCGAGGACTGACCTCGTCGTATTTCTTCCGCCTTCTTCCGCCGAACCCTGCCCCTGAGGGCCCCCGACCGGCACCATCGTGGTCATGGGGACAACGGGGCAGGGACCGGTCGGGCAGCAGGGCACCACTGAGGTCAACAGGCAGGCCGTGCAAGGGCGTTCGGCCCTACGCGGGCTCCTCGCCGGGCTACGCCTGACGGTCACCTCGGGAGCGGCCGGGGCGGCGGTCGCGGCCGTCGTGGTCGGCGTCATCCTGGAACGGGTCCCGGTCCTCCTCTCCGGCGGCGGCGTCCTGCTCCTCCTCGTCCTGATCGGTGTCGTCGCCGGGCGGCGGTCCCCGGGCCCCGGCGAGCCGCCGGTCACCCGGACCGCCCTCGCCCGGATCGAGGACCTGCGGGCGACGAGCGGCGAAACGGCCGACGTACCGGTGACGTTCCGGCTGACCGTGGCGCCGGAACCGGAGGACGGCCGGCCGGCGTACCGCGTGAAGTTCAGCCAGCACATCAACCTGGTCGACCTCCCCGTCTACCGGCCGCGCTCCATCGCCGTCGTGGAGTACCGCCCGGACGAGCCCTGGGACGTGCGGATCGTCACCCGCCCGGCCCCGGAGTGGAGCCGCCGGGCCGAGGAGGCGGAGATCGACTCCGCGCCCGAGTCCACGCTGGTGGTGAACCCCGGGCCGAGCGAGGGCTCCTGGTGCGTGCTGGTGCTCGTCACGTTCCTGGCGGGCGCGGCGCTGCTGGTGCTCCTCTTCCGGGGCGAGCTGTTCACGTCCGACGACGACACGGGGCACGCGTCGAAGCAGCCCTCCGCCACGTCGTCCGCCTCCTCCTCCCGGACGTTCACCTCGTCCACCACCGTCTCCGGGCCCTCCTCCTCGCTGCTGGTCCTCGGGCGGATGCGGGAGACGGCCACGGAGCTGGGGGCCCGCGTGGGGACCTCGGAGGTCACCGCGATCATCATCGAGGAGCGCCGCATGGAGATCCGCGGCGACTCCACCCGCCCGCCCGGCGAGACGGTGCACCTCCAGACGCTCCCGTACGAACTGTTCCCCGCTCTGGTCCACGAGGCCCGCACGACCCTGGGCGTACGCGACCCGAGGAGCTGGCGCATCGACGTGACGCCGCACGCGGGCACGGGAGTGGGCCCCCGGGTCCGGGTCACCGTGACCGGCGAGGAGGGCACCGCCCGCCTGGACGCGGACGCGACGGCCCGGATCCTGGAGCGGCGGCCGGTGGGGGAGACGGCGAAAGGCCGCTGACTCCGGGCGGTCCGGCTCTCCACAGGTCGTGCGCATCCACTTGATACGTTGCCCACCCGGTGGCTGCCGAACAAGGGGGAAACGCTCGTGGCATGGGACGAATGGGAGCGCCTGAAGGAGGACGCCTCCCAGCGCCAGGACGTCGGGACGCGGCTCAACCAGCACCCGGCGGGTGACGGGCCGGGCCCGGCGACGAGCGGCGTCACCGGCGGGGTGAAGTCCACCAAGAAGGCGTGGAACGACGCCGGCGCGGGCGTCGGGTCGCTCCGGGAGGGCATCGACCAGGCCGTGGGCAGGCTGTCGGACGGGCAGAAGGGCCTCGGCGCGGGCGAGGGCTGCCTGACCGCGGGGGCGCAGACCTCCGTGCACGCCTCGTGGGACCGCTACGTCAAGGCGCTCGGCAAGCGGTGCGACAGCGTCAAGAGCGTCCTGGAGAAGACCGGGCACGACCTGCTGCTGACCGACGAGGCCGTGCAGGCGGAGCTGGACAGCATCAGGACCGCGCACGCCGACACCCCCGCCGTCGGCGGCCGGAACGCGGGGAGGTGACGGTTCGGTGAACCTCCAGACGCTCAAGGAGCTCAAGCCGTCCGAGTGGGAGGAGGCGGCCGACGGATACCGCTCCACCGGTGACATGGCGGCCAAGTCCAAGGACCACCTGGAGAACGTCGTCACCGCCGGGATCCGTAAGTCCCTGCGGGGCGAGGCCGCCGACGCCGCCATCGCGGAGCTGAAGCGGGTCGCGGCCAACTTCCACTACACCCAGGTCCAGTGCGGCCTGCTCAGCGCCGCCCTGAACGGGTTCGCGCACGACATGGACGCGGCCCGCAAGAAGCTCCTGTCGGCGCTCGACGACGCGGGGGCCCGGAAGTTCCCGGTCGGCCCCGACGGAAGCGTCAGCTACCCGGAGGCCCAGCCGAAGAACGGCGTCGAGCTGCCGCCCAAGGGCGGTTCCACGAACGGGGCGACCGACCCCACCGCGCAGGCGGTCGGCCGTCAGGCGGCGAACCTCAACCCCAACCCGCACGCCGCCGCCGCCCAGGAGATCGCCGACCGGATCGCCGGGGCGCTCAAGGAGGCCACGGAGGCGGACGCGACATGGGCGCCCAAGGTCCGCGCGCTGACGGCGGACGACGACCTCACCGTCTCGGACGCCGACTGGAAGGACACCCGGTCGGACATGGAGGGCGTGCGGGACGCGGGCAAGGCGTACCTGGACGCGATCGGCGGGCCGCCGAAGGACGGCACCCCGAAGGCGAACGCCGCGTGGTGGGCGGGCCTCACCCCACAGGAGCGGGAGTCCTACCTGTCGCTCGACCCGGCCCTGGTGGGCAGGCTCGACGGCCTGCCCTCCGACATCAGGGACGAGGCGAACCGGGTCGTGCTCGACGAGACGCAGGCCGTGGCGCAGCTCCAGCTGAACAGCATTCCGAAGCCCCCGGCCAACGAGTGGACCTGGATCACCGCGGGCCGCTACCCGGTGAAGGTCCACACCGACGAGTGGATGGCCTGGGACCGGAAGCACGGGGACCAGTACCGGCAGCTGGAGACCTCGCTCAAGGGGATGAACTCCCTGCGGACCCGGTTCGACCAGACCGGCGAACGGGGGCTGCCGGAGGCGTATCTGCTCGGGTTCAGCGCCGAGGGCAACGGCCGGGCCATCGTGGCCACCGGCAATCCGGACACGGCCGAGCACCAGGCGGTGTACGTCCCCGGCACGACGGCGAACCTCGGCAAGGTCGAGGGCGACATCGACCGGATGACGCAGCTCTGGCGCCAGACCCAGGAGGCGGCGCCGGGAGCGAACGTCTCCACGATCACCTGGCTCGGCTACGACGCACCGCAGGACGTCGTGAAGGACGCCCCCTTCGAGCACTACGCCTACGACGGGGCGCCCGCGTACCGGCAGTTCATGGACGGCCTGGAAGCCTCGCACAGCGGCCCGGGCGAACCGCACCGCACGGCCGTCGGGCACTCGTACGGCACCACCCTGATCGGGGCGGCGGCGGAGAAGGGCGACCTCAACGCCGACGACGTGATCTTCGCGGGCAGTCCGGGCGTCAAGGTCGGGTCCGCCGAGGAGATGGACGTCCCGGAGGGACACGTGTGGAACCAGGAGGCGGACGGCGACGCGGTCCCCGACATCGGCCGCTGGGGCCACGGCGGCAGCCAGTGGTCCCTGGGCGGCGGCGTCTTCCTCATCCCCAGCGACGAGCCCTTCGGCGCCAACCAGATGAACACCGACGCCGAGGGCGGCGAGGGGCCGGGCGGCACCAAGGGGGTGGAAGGGCACAGCGGCTACTGGGACGAGTCCTCCACGGCGCTGAAGAACCAGGCGCTCGTCGTCGTCGGTGAATACGGTGACGTCACGAAGCCCGAGTGACCCGAGTGACCGCTCACCGCTCCCCCCACAGCCACCGCGCACGCGTGGGCGTGCCCGCACCCGACCGAGGACCTGTGTTGTTCCGACCTCCGCGCACCACCGGACGCGCCGCCACCGGGCGCCGCGCCCCCGCGCACCGCTCCCTCCGGGGCCGTGTTCCCACCGCCCTCGTCCTGACCGCTCTTCTCCTCAGTGGATGTGGCATGAACGACTCCAGCAGCCCCAGCTCGCCCGGCGAGGGATCCGCCGGCTCCGACGACGCCTCCTCCGGCGTGCCGTACGCCGGTATCGCCACGACCGACGAGGCGGCGGACGCCCTCGAAGCCGTCTCCAGCGAGATCTACCAGTACGCCGGAGTGCCCGGTAAGGCGTCCGAGCCGGGGCCCGGGGTCAGGGAGTGCGAGGGGAAGGACCCGGAGCGGTTCTTCCGCGTGTTCCACCCGTGGAACTTCCAGCCCGGCTCCGCCGCCGACACCGACGTGGCGATGGAGAACCTCAAGAAGAAGCTGAACACCGGTGGCTGGGCGCTGAAGAGGGAGTACCGGGACAACAGCAAGAACGAGAACC
This sequence comes from Streptomyces sp. NBC_01116, assembly GCF_041435495.1. Taxonomy (NCBI): domain Bacteria; kingdom Bacillati; phylum Actinomycetota; class Actinomycetes; order Kitasatosporales; family Streptomycetaceae; genus Streptomyces; species Streptomyces sp. NBC_01116. The sequence goes on along the minus strand of NZ_CP108644.1, from coordinate 4,106,058 downwards.
TCAACCTGGTCGCGGACAACGCGGCCAAGAAGGTCAGCGTCTGGATCGTCCAGTACCGCGACCGGGCGAAGCCCAGCCTGGGGATCACGACGACGTCCGGGTGCTACGAGGTGCCCGAGGGCGCGAAGGTGGAGAAGTTCTGAAGCGGCGGCAGCGGCAGAGCTGCTGCCCGCCCTGCGGGGGGCCGTCACGGCCAAGGACCCCCCGGCGCGCGAACGGCACCTCTGCGACGCGTACGAGGCCGTGGCCGCGGTGCGGAACCGCTCGGGTCTCGCCGAGGAGGTGCACCCCGGGCGGCGGCCGCACCACGGCTGCCGGTCAGTTGAGAAGGATCAACAGGAGGAGGCCGATGACGGCCGCTCCGACGATCCCGGCGACGGTGCCCACGAACCAGTTCTGGTAGAGGAATCCCTGCTGCTGGGAGTCCCCGCCCTGCTCCGTCGACGCCGGATGTGCCGGCCGCGGCGTCTTCGGCGGGGGGACGACCGGCCGCGCCGTCGGCATCGGCGCCGGTCGCGGCGGCGGTGCGGTGGACGACGCCGGCGCGTACGACGACGGGAGGGGCACGGGCGGCGTGGCGGGAGCGGGGGTGAGGGCCGGGGACGGGGCGGCGACGGGCGGCAGGGGGGACTGCGTCCGCGCCGGCGCGGGCGCGGACGCGGGAACGGGTGCGGGCGCGGGGTGGGCGAGCAGCTCCGTCACGATCTGCTGCCACAACTGCGGTGGCAGGTCGGGGGCCCGGCCGTCCGGGGGCGTGACCAGGATGAGCCGCAGCCACTCCATGCCGGTGCCGCGACCGTCCTTGAGGACGATGTTGAACAGCGTCCGGAGATCGGGGGCCAGGAGAGGGTCCCGCACGAGCGGGGCGACGGCCCAGGAGAAGAGCTCGGCCGCACGCTCCCGCATCTCCGGGACGGACGGGCTGTCCGCCTCGGACCGGCCGGGCCGGAAGTACAGGTTGTGATCCAACACTTCGCTGCACAGTTCGTGTGCGGTCGCTTCGTCGCGGGACCGCTGCCGGTCCGCGCGGGCCAGTTCGCCCAGGACGAGATCGCGGGAGGCCCACGGCAGTCCCTCGTCGCGCAGGAGGATCAGCAGCGCGCTGTCCCGCAGGTCCCGGAGCCGGGCGGCCAGCCGGGCGGACTGGGCGGCGTCGACGCGCTGGTGGACCAGCAACTCCTCCTTTAGACGGCGGTGTTCCTGCTCGTGGCGCGACTCCGCCACGTGGTGCCCCTCCGCTGTGTGCCGCTCTTCCGGGACGCGGCGCTCTTCCCGTACGTGGCGCTCTTCCCGTACGTGGCGCTCCTCCGGGACGGGTCGTGTCTCCGGGACGGGTCGTGTCTCCGGGAGGGTGCGCGACTCGTGCTCGTACCACTCCTCCTGCTCGTACCGCTCAGGCTGCCCGTACCACTCCTCCTGCTCGTACGGCTCAGGCTGCCCGTACCGCTCCTCCTGTGCGTACCGCTCCTCCTGTACGTATCTGTCCTCCCGTTCCCGCTCCCGGCGCGGTGCCGGGGCCTTCCGGGCGTTCAGCATCCGCCGGAGCGCTTCGCGCCGCTCCGGCCGGGACATGGTGGCCCCGGACCGGAGCTCCCCGGCCAGGTGGGGCACGCCCGGAGCCGCCCCCGGGTTGCCGAGCAGGTGATCGACCATCGCGACCGCCGCGGACATCTCGACGTCCTTCTCGGCGGGCAGCCGCAGCCGGATGCGGGCCAGCGACCGGGCGTTCGCCGCCTGGGACGTCCACCCGGGCACACAGGTCAGGCGCAACGCGTGGGTGTCGGCCGTGTCGTACGTGGCGTAGCTCCACTCCGTGCCGAACCAGTCGCCGAACACCGACAGCAGCCCCAGGTAGAGCAGGGGCGCCCGGTTGAGGCGGGGCCAGTCGGGCAGGTCGTTCTCCTCGGCGAGCAGGGACAGCCGCCGGGACGGGTCGCGCAGCCATTCGGCGACCACCACCGCGAGCGCCTTCTGCACCGTCGGGAGTTCCCCCGTCATGTCGCGCAGCCGCTCGGCCGCCGTCGCCCGCAGCCGGTCCCCGTCCAGCGGCTTCAGGCCCCCGGTGGCGGTCTCGGCGACGGCCCGGCGGCTCCAGGCGTTGCCGCCGAGCCCCAGGCAGCGCAGCGGCGTCAGGGTGTCCGCGTCGCCGAACACCGCGTGGCAGGCCGTGCTGGGCCGGCCGCCCCGGTCCAGGGTGGGCCACCGCTGGAGGAGCACGGTCCCGACGGCCCGGGACGAGACCCGGACGCTGCTCGGGCGGGGCGCCGGACCGGGACCCGACACCCAGAGCAGCGGGCCCAGTTCGCGGCGGAGGGACTCCGCGCGCTCGACGGAGCAGGAGTGCGCCACGGCCGCCATCCCCGCATGGGAGCGGCCCTGGTTCCCGTCCCACCGGAACACCACCTGGTCGAGCCGGCCGCCCGGCCCGCTCTCCTCGCGCCGATCGAGGGCGTCGTTCACTGGGCTTCCCTTCCCACGCCGAATGATGCGGCGCCCCCGGGCGCCTCGATGATCCCGTGCATCGCCAGCAGCGACACCAGGGGTTCCAGCACCCGCCGGGGCCCCGCGCCCGCCGGGTAGCGGCCCTGACTCTCCTGGCCTCCGGTCGCGGACGCGATGTGCAGCGTGCAGCGGCGGAACGCGTCGAAGGGCCTCAGCCAGGCCTGTCCGGCGTGCTGCCGCAGCAGCGCGTAGACGTCCCCGCTCTCCTCCCGGAACTGGTCCGGGCCGATCGCGGCGGGCGGCGGCTCGCCCAGCCAGCGGTCGACCGGCGGCTGGAACCGGAGCAGGTCGGACTTGCCGAGCACCATCGCCGCCGGGGTCTCCAGATAGGGGCCCCGGCGCGGCAGCCGGTCGAGGACGGTGCCGAACGCGGCGTCGCCGTCCCGGTCCACCTCGGTGCCGAAGCGCTCGCGCACCCCGTCGAGCTGCGGCAGCGGCAGCGCGAGCGCCGGGTCGACGACGAAGACCAGGGCGTCGATGCCGAGCAGGAAGCGCAGCGCCCCGTCGGTGCGGACGAGGTCCTCGCCGCCGAGGTCGAAGAAGGCGACCGGGCGCACCCGCCCGCGCGCGTCGGTGAGCAGCAGCGACTCGATGAACTGGGCGAAGCCGTCCAGGCCGAACGCCCCCGTGTGGTCGAGCACCTTGCCGCTGCGCAGCGGCTGCACCCGCTCCCGGACGAAGCGGGCGTGCTGTTCCGGGTTGACGGACTGCCAGCCCACCCCGTACCGCTCCAGGCCGCCGTCGGTGATCTCGGCGATCATCTGGGTCAGCAGATGGCTCTTCCCGGTGCTGGACTGGCCGATCATGGCGACCGTCAGCGGGCGGCCGTGGGTGAGGTAGGGCACCGGGATGTGGTGCTCCGGGAAGTCCGGGTCGGCCGTGCACTGCTGGACCGCGCCCCGCATCACGTCCTCGCGCCGCACCGGGTTGCCGATACGGGAGAGGTCCAGGGGGCGGTACTGCATCTGGTCGTCCGTCACGAACAGCCTGCCCAGGTCGAGCTGGATGCCCTCCAGGCAGTACGGGCAGAGCACCTCCCCGTGGGCCCGGTCCTCGGGCGCCCCGTCCGCGTCCTCGGCGGGAGCGGGCGTCCGCCGCTTCGCGTCCAGGGCCCGGTCGAACGCCTCCTGGTGCGGGCGCGAGCCGTCCGCCTCGGTCGAGGGCCCCGGACGCCGTGCCTCCTCGGGGGCCAGCAGCTCCAACAGCGCCCGGGGGGTGGGGCGTCCGGCCGCCGCCGGGGCGAACGCGCGGGGCAGCGTCCCGGCGAGCACCCGGTGCTGGGCGAGGTCGGCGGGGGCCCGGTCGGCGGGGCCGGGGCGGCCGGTCACGAGCTGGTAGAGCAGCTGGGCTGCGCTCCACACCGCGTCCCGGGAGTCGACGAGTCCCTCGCCCCGGTGCTGTTCGGGCGAGGCGAACGGGGCCCGGCCCCACGGCGTCCGGGGCCGTCCGGCGCGGGCGGCGCTCTCCAGGCCCCAGAACTGCACCGACGTACCGTCCCAGAACACGGTCGCGGGGGAGATCCCGCGCGCCACGAGACCCTGGTCGTCCAGCAGGCAGAGGGCCAGCGTCAGATCCCGGGCGAACACCCGCTGGTCGGAGGCGGACATCACATGGGTGCGTCCGACGGGAATGCCGCGCGGCGCGGCGTACAGCAGGAACGGCTCGGCCGCGTCGAGCTCGTAGCCGATGACGGTGGGGAACAGGTAGGCGTACGGGGAGTTCTCCAGGGTCCGGTCGAGGCGCAGGGCGGTGCCCGCCTCGGTGTCCAGCAGGGCGCGGGCCGCCGGGTGGGCGGCGTCGGACGCCGACAGGAACACCTGGACGCACTGCTGGGACCGGTCGTCGAGCAGCCCGTTGCGGATGCGCTGGGGCAGCGCCGGGTCCCGCCGCGAGGCCGGGCCGAAGCGGGCCGGGGCGGTGCGCCGCCGCCCGGTGGGGTCGGCGAAGACGAGGTGGGGGCGCGGGGCCCCCGGTGACTCGGGCCGGCCCAGCGGTGTGGTGCTCACCACCGGTCGTCCTCCCTGAACTCGGCGGGGGCGGAGGGTTCGGCGTGGCCGGCGCCGGTCCGGGGGCCGTCGCCGGTGCTCTGCCGGGGCAGGACCGTGTCGACCACGCCCATCCGCAGTGGAGTGAGCCGGATCAGCCCCGCGTACCGTCCGGAGGAGGTCCACAGCGCCTCCTCGGCCGGCGGCGAACCGCTCTTGCGCCAGGCGGCCTCGATCTCGCCCTGGAGGGTGCCCGGGGCGAACCGGATCCACAGGGCCGCCTCCGGGTCGCGGCTGAGGAGGGCCCCCTGTTCCGGCGAGGACAGCTGGACGACGGACCCCCGGTCCGCCTCCCGGCCCACCAGTTCGGCGACCCGCAGCGAATCGGTGCCCAGCAGCCCGGCGGCCGTGGTGCGGGCCCGGTGGTCGGCCGGGTACGGCGGCGGGGCCAGCACCCCGTAGCGCCACAGGTGGTGGCGGGCGGCGGACAGCAGCTCGCGGACCCGCTCCTCGGTGCGCGAGAGTGCGAGCGCCCCGGCCTGACCGCGTTCGACGGCGCCCCAGTAGGGGGCCATGGCGGCCATCGCGGTGTTGCGGAGGTCTCCGGCGAGGGTGGCGACCAGATCCGGTCCGCCCTCGCCGATCTCCCGGTCGAGCCAGCGCGGAGCGCGGTCGCCCTCGCCGCTCCCCCGCGGGGCGTCGTCAGGACCGGCGGGGTACGCGGCCGGGGACGGCGTGCCGTACGGTCCGGGGCCCCCGCCGTCCGGTTCGCCGTACGGGTCGCTGCCCCGGTCGCCGTACGGATCGCCGTACGGGTCGCTGTTCCTGTCGCCCTCGTGATCGCCGTGCCGGTCCTGGCTGTCGTCCCAGGCGTAGGCGGCGGCCCAGTCGCCGTCGTCCGCGCCCCCGTCGGCCGCACCGGACTCCGTGGTCTCCAGCGCGGAGGGCGCGGAGAGCCAGTCGTCGTCCTCGTACGGACCGGAACCGCCCGGCCCGGCCGGGGCGAGGGGCTCCGGCGCCGCCTGGGCATCGGCGGCGGCCGCGGTCGCCCGCAGCATCCCGGCGACCGAACGCGCGGCGTCCGCGCAGTACAGCCGCTCCTCCGCCGCCCAGTGCTCGCGGACCAGCTCCGCCAGCAGGGCGTCGAGCCCCACGAGCGCGGTGCGCAGCGCCGTCGTGCCGCGCCCGGCGGCCCAGGAGTCGGCGGCGTCCCGCCAGAGCCTGCGGACCGCCTCGGCGGTGAGCCCGAGACCGACCAGCAGCCCGGTCCCGCCGAGCCAGAGCGGCGGCTCGGCGGCGTACGCGACCGCCGCTCCGGCCACCGCACCGGCGACGGCGGCGACCCGGGGGCCCATCGGCCACCGGGCGGCGCGCCGGCCCGTGCGCAGCCGGTTCGCGCCCAGCAGCGCGACGGCCACGAACAGCACCGGCACCAGCAGCGCCGCCAGGACGGCGGGCCACTGCCACAGGCCGCCCAGCAGCCCCGCCGCGCCCGCCATGAACAGGGCCGCGCCCGGGGTGCGGGGCGGCGCCGCGTACTCGGTGGCGGAACCGCGGGTCACCGACTCCTCGGAGTGGTCGGCGAGCCGGTGCAGCAGCGCGGTGCCCGGCACCGGCTCGACCCGGCCGGCCAGCGCGGTGAAGTGCTGGGCCACCGAACGCAGCGCGAGCCCGTCGCCCAGCAGCGTGCCCGCCAGTTCGCGGAGCCCCTCGCCGACGCGTTCCCCCGCGCTGTCGGCCGTCGGCACCCGCAGTCCGAGCGCGCCGAGCCGGGCGGTGGCCTCGGCGGTGGGCGCCGCCGCGCCGCCGCCGCCCTGGAGGGCCCGTTCCACCAGGGCGCGGAACCCGCCCAGATCCTCGCGGGCCTGGTGCAGGTCCGCCTCCAGGGCGTCGCGCCGGGCCGGGTGCAGCAGGCCGGGGAAGGACCGCAGCGCGACGAGGTCCTCGTCCGCGCGGTCCAGGGACTCCGCGCACGTGCGGTGCGCGAGGTTCACCGGACCGTCCGGCCGCCGATGGCCGTGGCCCCGGCCGTCCCGCCCCGTCACGAGTGCGCGCAGCGGTTCGGGCAGCTGGGCGTCCGGGACGACGTCGACCGGGTGGCCCGCCCCGGTGTCCTCGCCCGCGAACCGGGTCAGCGCGTCCCGCCAGGCCCGGTCCCTGACCTCCGTCGGCAGGTCCTGTTCCAGCAGCCTGACCCCGGGGGCGGCGACGGAGTCGGGCAGCTTCCGCAGGCCCTCCAGGACCCGGACGAAGACGTCCGGCACCGACAGGAGGTCCACCAGGACGGCCAGCGCCGCCGGGTCGTCCGGCTCCGGCCGGTCCAGGGCGGTACGGGCGGAACGCAGGTCACCGGCCCACACCAGGCCGGTCGTGGAGGTCCGCAGGGTCGTGGGCCGCACCAGCCGGCGGTCGGGGAGGTACGCCTCCTCCCCGCCGGCGTACGAACCGGGGGAGCTGCCCACCAGCAGCACCACGATCCGGGTCTCGCCCACCGCCCGGTAGCCGGAGAGCAGTTCGTACTGGAGCTGGTGGTCGGTCAGCCCGGCCGGAGTGTCGGTGACCAGGAACAACGGGTAGTCCGGTTCCGGCAGTCCGGCCCGGCCCAGCTGCTCGGCCACCCGGTCGCGCACGGCCTGCGAGGTGGCCAGGGCCGCGGCCCCGGCCCGCAGGTCGAGCCGGACCACGGCGGTGGTGTCCTCGGAAGTCGTCACCGCGGGCCCCCGTCCCGGAAGGAGGAGCGCCCGGCGCCGTCCTCGTCGTCCGTGCCCCAGCCGTCGCCGTCCCAGCGGCCGGAGTCCCGGGTCCCGGGGTCCCGGACCTCGGAGTCCCTGACCTCGGAGTTCCGGACCTCGGAGTCCCTGACCTCGGAGTCCCGGGCCTCGGAGTCCCGGGCCCCGACGGGCTCGTTCCCGCCGAACCGGTCGTCGTTGGTCCGGGAGTCGGTGAACCGGTCGTCGCCGGGCCGTGCGTCCGTGAACCGGTCGTCACCGGCCCGTGCGTCCGTGTACGAGTCGGCGAACCGGTCGTCCCGGGGCGGCTCGTCCACGTGTTGCCGGTTCCGGGGCCGCTCGTCGTGGGGCGGCTCGTCCGCGTACCGCTGGTTCCGGGGCTGTTCGTCCCGGGGGGCCTCGTCCGCGTACCGCCGGCTCCGGGACCGGTCGTCCCTGGGCCTCTCGTCCGCGTACCGCTCCTCACGGCGTCCTTCGGCCCGGGGCGGCCGGTCGTCGCGCGAGGAGCCCGTCCCGTACCGCTCCTCCCCGTACCAGGAGTCCGTGTGGCGAGCGCCCGCGTGCCGGGCGTCCGCGTGCCGGTCATCGTCGGCGTACCGCTCCTCGCCGGCGTACCGCTCCTCCGCGTCGTACGAGGCGGAGCGGGGCGCCGAGCGCGGAGCGGGCAGGGTGTCGTCGCGGAGCCGTTCGTCGGGGCTCGGGGCCGACGTGCCCCAGTCCTCGTCGTCCGCCACGGCGCGCCGGCGCTCCGGCGCGGGCCGGGAGGCGGGCGGCTTCGGGGCGCCTCCGCGTGCGTGTTCCAGCAGCGTGCGCAACGTGGGCTGGATCGCCTGCTTGTCGCCGAACTCCATGTCCAGCGCGGCGGGCAGCGTCTCCGCCCAGAACTCCGACAGCGGCCGGATCCAGCCGTCCACGCGTCGGCCGCCCTGCTCCCGGCGCTCCTCCAGGAGTTCCAGCTGGCGCGGGGCGATGCGCTCGACGAGCTCGACGAACAGCGGGTGCGGTGCGCTGCCGGCCCGGGCCAGCCCGAGCGGCTGGGCCCCCATCAGCTTGCGGCAGTAGTCCTCCACGGTCCGTTCGTCGTCCAGCACCGTCCAGCGTTCGTAGGAGCGCAGCAGCTCCGACCAGCTGGAGATGCCGCCGGGGAAGTCGCCGAGCCGCAGCCGTACGCCGGGGACGTTCGCCCCCTTCTCCGGGAACAGCCGCAGCCGCACCCGCGAGGGCGAGGCGGACTCACCGTCCAGGACGTCGACCTGGCCGTTCCACAGGCAGCACAGCAGGCGGTGCAGGATCGTGCGCCGGTCCTCCTCGCTGCTGACCATCCAGTCGTCCTCGAAGCCGAGGCGCTGGCGCCAGCGCAGTACGTCGTGGGCCTGCTCGTCGTCCTTGGCCCTGGCCCACTGGCGGAGCACCTTGCGGGCCTCGGGCACCTGGGTGAGGCTCATCTCGCTGCGGAAGAGGACCACGGTGATCGAGTCGCTCTCCACGCCCCGGTACTCCACGGAGTTCTTCGCGTCGGACGGCAGCCGCAGCGCCTTGGCGAGGAACTCCTGCACCTCGTCCGCCGCCTGGGTCCGCGGGTGGGTGACCAGGACCCGCAGCCGTCCGGTGCCCTCCGGGGTGAAACCGACCGGCAGCAGACCGGCGAGCTTGCGGCTGAACAGGTCGAGCGCTTCCTTGCTGACCTGGTCCGTGGACTCGGCGTCACCGGCGGCGGCCGCCAGCAGGGTGCTCATCGAGGGCAGCAGCGGCCGCTCCTCCAACTGCGCCCCGCTCTCGGCGAAGAGCCGGGTGATCCGCCCCTCCAGCCGGGTCTTGACGATGCCGACCGCCCCGTCGGGGTCGCGGCGGCTCCGCCCGTGCACCTCCTGCCAGGTGCCCCCTTCGACGAGCTTCAGCAGCAGCGACGCCTCGTCGTCGCCCTCGCGCAGATCCTCCCGACGGATCAGCCGGGCCACGACGTCCTCGTAGAAGTGGTTGAGGCTGCGCTGCGGCGGCAGGAGGTAGGAGATGCCGGTGCGCTCCGCGTACAGCTCCAGGCCCTTCTGCTCGGCCGACTTGCGCTCCTGGTCGGAGTGCTTGCGGAAGGCGTTGACCAGCCGTGTCAGGTCGCTGCCCGCGGTGTCCGCCTGCGACTGCCAGCGCTGCTGCTGCTCCCGCCAGGCCTCGTGCCAGACGGCCCGGCAGCGCCAGCGGTACCAGGTGTCCTGGGCCTGGAGGGCGGCCCGTACGTCGTCGTCGCCCCACCGGGCCGGGGACATCCCGGCGATACGGCCCTTGATCCGGGGGGTCTTCGGCGGCTGGTCGGTGACGCCCGCGGGCCGCTTCGGGGAGCGGGAGCGGGCGGTGAGCATGCCGAGGAACCCGAGCCGGGTGATCTCGTTCTCGCTGTCCGGAACGCCCCTGACGAGGCGTTCGGCGAGGAACGGGTCGACGCTCTGGAGGAGCTTCTCGATCGCCGGGCGCGGGCTGAACCGGGCCGCCATCGCGGCGGCCTGGCGGTCGGCGATGGAGTGGAGCCCGGACAGCAGGCGCTGCATGTCCCCGATCCGCTGGTTGAGCGCCTCCTCGATCGCCTTGCCGCCGCGCGGCAGCGGCTGCGGGTCCTCCACGGGCAACTGCTTGCGCTCCCACAGCTCTTCGAGCTGGGAGTCGGCGAACAGCTGCCGGACCAGCGGCACCGTGTCGTCCTTCGCCGGGTTGCGCGGCCGCTCCACCAGTTCGGTGACCGCGACCCGCAGCAGCCGCCCGGCGACCAGGTCGGCCAGCTGGTCCATGGGCGCGGTCATCGAGGCGACCAGGCTGGTGGAGACCCCCTGCCGGCCGATGCCGGTGGGGGAGAGGGCGCTGCGCTGCACGCCCCGGTTGATGAAGCTGGCGGCGAACGTCTGGAAGTCGTCGTCTCCGGCCATCGACCGGCCCTGGGAGCGGCCGTCGCCCAGCTCGGTGCCGATCAGCGACATCACCAGCGAGACGATGGAGCGGCGCAGGTCGTCCTGGCGGATGCCCGCGGTCGGGCTGAAGAGGAACGCGGTCGGCAGGATGCCGGTGCGCAGCCGGACCGGGGTGATGCCGGGGTAGCGGATGCCGAGGCCGGTCTCCTGGTCGAGGTCGCCGATCTCCGCCCCGGCGGTCGGCGCGTTCTGCCCGTCGACCAGCCGGAACAGGTCGACGAGCGAGCGGGCGGCGTTCAGTTCCGCCTCGCGCCCGCCGCCGGTGGAGGCGGGGAACGAGGACGGCATGACGACCAGCGGGTAGATCTTCACGCCGTTGAAGCGGCGCATCTTGAACGCCTGGTTGATCAGGTGCAGATAGTCCAGGAAGATCCCGGCCCCGGTGCCGCCGGCCACCGAGAAGGCGACGAAGACGTCGCAGCCGGTGACCCGGCCGCCGCCCAGCTCGCTCAGCTCGCCCGCCGACTTGGCGATGGCGTCGATGGCCTGGAGGAGGGGCTCCAGGACCGGCTGGAGGGAGTGCCGCAGCGTGGCGAAGAGCGCGGCGCGGCCCACCGTGGGGAGCTGGCCCGCGCCGTTGTGCAGCGGGGTGACGCGCGGTTCGCCCTCGCGCGGGGGCAGCCAGCCCGAGACCTCCTCGCGCAGGCTCGCCCGCAGCATCTGCGTCACCTCCGGCGAACTGTCGAAGTTCGGCAGGAGGTTGTGGGTGGCCCGCGAGGTGCGGGCGTACGCCGCGCGCAGCGAGGAGTCCACGTTGAACTGGGGCAGCCGCTGGAGGTCGGGCTCGCTGAAGTCCGCGTACACGAACTGCAGGCAGTCGGGCAGTTGGTAGGGGGCGAGGCCGCCGATGTGCTGGAGGGCGGTGCCGTCGGGGCCGCACAGGTCCACGCGCAGCTTGCGTTCCAGTTCGGCGCCGACGAGGCCGCCGGTCCCGCCCAGGCCGACGAAGAGCATCGGCTGGAAGATCTTCATGGGGTTCCTCCCGCTTCCGGCCGGGGTGGGGCCGGTTCGTCCATGGGCAGGACCGCACGGGCGAGAGTCCTCGCGGCCGTGCGGCCCGCCGGGGCCTGCGGCGCCGCCCGCCGGGTGGCGGGCGGCGCGCGCCTCACAGGTAGTCGTCGCTCCCGCCGGTCGTGCCCACCGGGTCGTGCGGCGAGGTGGCGGCGGTGGTGCGTACGGAGTCCTCGCCCAGGGCGAGGCTCAGCCGGTCGGTGAGATCGACCCGGCCGGTCGCCGTGAGCCGCTCCCGGGTGCGGCCGCCGTGTCTGCGGAGCACCGCGCCGCCCTCGGGGCTGCGCTGCACGGCGTACCGGCCGTTGGTGCGCCGTTCGACGCGCGGGTTGCTGTGCTCCTCGGCGATGTCGAACGCGTACCACTGCTTCTGGCCGTGTCCGGCCGTGTGGACGCCGAGCACGTCGCCGTTCTCGGAGAGCAGGTGGAGCGTCAGCCCGTGCGGGTCGCGGCGGCCCCGCCGCTGCCGGAGCCAGGCCAGCACCACCAGGACGCCGACGACGATCAGCGCGACGGCGCCGACCAGCACCCACCAGTACCGGTCCAGCACGCTGGGTTCGGGGGTGACCTGGACGGACAGCGGGGTGCGCACCAGGGTGCGGTCGCCGTCGCTCGCGTCCTGGACGGTGACGGTGCCGCCGATGCCGAGCGGGCCGTCGTCGAGCCGCCCTTCGAAGGACTTCTCCGGTCCGATCCCGATCTTGACCTCGTGCGTGGAGGACGCGCCGGGCTTCACCACGATCTCGCCGGGGCTCACGGTGAGGAGCCCGGCCCGGACGTCCGCGAGGGACAGCTTGAGGGTGTGCGGGGCGTCCGTGGTGTTGGTGACGGAGAGGTTCGCGGTGACCGTGTCCCCGGGGTGGCCGTCGCCGCGGACCGGGCCGAGCGCCGTGGTGACGGGCAGGGCCCCGGGGGCGACCTGGCCGCCCTCGCTGCGGGTGTCGGCGCTGAGCCCGGAGGCGGTGAGGGTGCCGCTGACCTTCAGGGCGCCGTCGGCGCTCTTCGGGACGGTGACCGTACCGCTGAAGGAGCCGTCGCTCTTCTTGGGGTCGGGGCCCTTGCCGTCGTCGGCGAGCCGCAGGGGCAGCGGGGTGAAGCCGTCGCCGGTGAGTTCGCTGCTGACCTTCAGACCGGCGTAGTCGGCCGGGTCCTTGATCTCGTAGCCCTCGCGGGTCTGGAGCCGCATGGTGACGGTCGCCTTCTCCCCGGCCTGCGGGGAGGGCGGGTCCATCGTGATGGAGCCGCGCAGCTCCCCCTGCCACAGCACGCTGACGCCGACGGGCAGCGAACGGTGGCCCTCGGGGGCCTTCACGTCGACCTTCCACCGGCCGGGCACCGGGTCGACGATCTTCAGCGCCTCCACCGTGCCGCCGCCGCCCGCGAGTTCGAAGGTGGAGTCCCGGTACGAGCCCGTGGTGGGCACCTTGTTGCCGAGCGGGTCGGTGTAGGTGACGGTCACCTCGGGGGAGCCCTTGTCGACGACGATGCTGCCCACGGTCGCCAGCGGCGAGATGGTGATGGGCAGGGTGGCGGGCGGGCGCTTGCTCGGCCCCGCCTGGTAGCGCAGGCAGTGCGCGGCGGCGAAGATCTTCTCCAGCACCGGCCCGACGTCCTTGGCCCCGGAGACCTTGCGGGCGGTGGGGCGGGCGGACGGCAGGTCCACGCAGCCCTCCTGGAAGCCGCCGGCGGCGATCCTGTCGAGCTGCGCCTTGTCCGGGTCGGGCCCGAAGCCGAGCGGCCAGATCTGTACGTTCTTGGCGGCGGCGTTCTTCAGCTCCCGCTCCAGCTGCCGCTTCCCCTCGGCCTCGCGGTGCGCCGGGTCGCCGTACTGGGGGCTGCCGGTGACGTCCATCTCCCCGTCGGTGAGCAGGAACAGCACCCGGGGGACCGACGGGTCGGTGCCCGAGCTCAGTTCGTGCACGCCCTGGCGTATCGCGCTCGGGAAGTCCGTCCCCGTGCCCTCGCTCTTCTTGCGGCTGCGCAGCTTCTCCACGCAGCCTCCGACCGACTCCCGCCCCGCGGCGTCCAGTCGGGTACGGGGGCACACGGGGTCCACCGCCCGCTGGTCGGCCGACTCGGCGGCGGCGAAGCCGAACACGCTGATGTGGGAGGTCGCCGAGACGTCGCCGAGAGCGATCCGGGCGGCGGCGGCCTTCTCCGCCTTGATGTCGGCGGGCGCGAGGCTCGCGGACTGGTCCACGGCCACCGCGTAGTTGACGGAGGCGAAGGCGGGCGCGGCGGCCGAGGCCGGCTCCGGATCGGCGGCGGCCGGTGCCGTCAGGGAGGTGAGCAGGGCCGCACCGGCCAGGACGGCGAGTGCCGCCCGCCCGGCCCGGCCGGTGCAGGCCGGGCCTCTTCTTCGGTCATTTCGCACGACCGTCCCCTTTTACTGTCGTTGCCGTGTCTGCGTGTCTGCGTGTCTGCGTGGCTGGCTGGCTGGCTGGCTGGCTGGTCTGTCTGGTCTGTCGGCGCGGCTGCTGTGGTCTCTGTGGTCTCTGCGGCCCTGTCGCCGCTGTGTCCGCGCGCCCGGTGGTGCCGTGGAGCGCCTGTCCGATGGCTCTGTGCGGTTGTCGGTGGTGCGCCCTGGACGCGGCACACCCGTGCGGGGGCGGTCAGCGCGCGGCCAGGCTCCAGGCGAGAGCCAGCGCGGCCGCCGGGGCGAGGGTGGCGACCGCCCAGCGGATCGCCCGGTACTTCGCGGAGAGGATGGCGCTGACGTCCACGGCCTGGACGAGCAGCCAGCCGACCGGGTCGCGGCCCGCCTCGTTGACGCGGGCGGTCAGCACGTCGTGGTCGAACGGGGCCAGCAGGTCCCCGAAGTAGGTCACCCCCTCCCGGTCGCGGACGGTGCCCGTACGCGGCAGGAGCGCACGGACCAGGGCGGCCACCGCGACCACCCACAGCACGCCCGCGGCGACCAGCGCCAGGTCGCCGGCGCCCCGCCAGTCGGGCGAGCCGTGCCGCCCGATGAGGAAGGCGGGCAGGGCGAGCGCCCCCGAGAGCAGCACGGCGGCCTTGGAGTCGGCCCTGCCGAGGTCCTCCCGGACGGTGACCAGGAGTCGTTCCGCGATGCGTTCCCCCGCCCTGTCCGGCCCGTGCTGACCCCCGTCCGGCACCGGCGCGGTCGGGGCGGGGGAAGTCCGTGTTGTTCCGTCGGCGCTCATCCGTCGCCCTCCGCCCAGCCCCAGCCGTCGTCGCGGTTGCGGTCGCGCGGGGCGGGCTCGGCGTCCCGGACGGGCGGGCGGGGCTGCCGTACGGGAGGCTCGTCCGCCACCCAGTCGGGGGTGAACGGCTCCTCGCGGGCGGGCGGCAGCACCGGCTGGGAGCGGCGCGCGGGCCGGGTTCCGATCGCGCCCTGGATGCCGAGGTGCTGCCTGCTGAGGTCGTCGAGCACCCGGGTCTCGATCTCGTCGGAATGGATCTGGCCGTCGGCGATCATGGAGAACAGCCGGTCGACCCGCTCCTTCTCGTCCTGCCGGCCCTCCTGGCGGATCTTCTCCAGGAAGCTGTTGGCCGCCTCGGGGTCCGCGGCCAGCATGTGGCTGAGCTGCTCCAGATCACCGCCTTGCAGCATCCGGAGGTAGTTCTCCTGCCGCATCCGCGCCAGCACGGCTTCGCTCTCGTGGCTCCGGACCTTCTCCGTGTGGCCGATCGTCCGGTCGTCCACCCGCAGCCGTACGAACAGCCGCACCCGGAGTCCGAGGGTGGTGCCGAGGTCGTTCCACCGACCGGAGACGCACGTCCGGGTGATGTCGGCGTTGGCCTGCTCCGCCTGGTGCACCGGGTACTGGGCGGAGATCTCCCGCAGCCGCTCCAGGGTCGGCGCGGTGAGGCTCTGGGCGATGTCGGTGACCACCTGCACCGCCACGAGGTGCGGGTCCTCGACGGTCCACTGGATGTCCACCTCCGCCTTGAAGAACGTCGTGCCGCCGGAGGCGGGCAGCTCCATCCGCAGGGTGGTGACGAAGGTGCCGGTGGCGATCTCGCAGATGGTGTGCGGCCGCCAGGCCAGCGGCGGCTTGTCGTAGTGCTCGATGCCGGAGATACCGGCCACGCTGTAGCCCCGCCGGTAGAACAGCACCGACGTGGTGCGGGCGCCGCCCTGCCGGAACGGGCCTGTCGGCGTGTACTCCCGGAGGAACGGGCCGACGGGCCGCGAGGGGTCCACCGCGCCGTTCTCCGCCACGCGGTTCTCCTCAACCATGACTTTCCTCCTCTTCGGACCGCCGCCGCGGCGCGGGCACGGCGAGCCTCCACAGGGCGCGCGCCCGTTCCGCCGCGAGCGGACGGTCCTGATCCCTCATCATTCGGCGCAGCAGCCAGTCCAGCCGCCGCTGGTCCGGCTCCTTGGCGATCAGGACGGGCAGCAGCGCGGCCAGTCCCTCCCGCGTCCACTCACGACCGTCCTTGCGCGCGGCGGAGCGCAACAGGGTCTCCAGGGCGTCGAGCGCCACGTCCCGGGAGCGTGCGGTGTTGAGCGCCGTCCAGAACAGGTCGGCGAGCCTCCCGGTCAGTTCGGGCCGGGTCGCGGTCAGCGCGAGCAGCAGCGGCCAGTCGCCCCGGTCGCCCAGCGGGGTGCCGGGCTCGTCGTCGAGGACCTCGTCCACATCGGTCAGCGCCAGCCGGACGATGCTCACCAGGGCGAGGTCCTGGTACTCCTCGCCGCGGTGCGCGGTCCAGTCGGCCAGCCGCCGCAGCACGGTGGCGCACTCCGGGAGCGTCAGCAGCCGTACGACGTTCAGCGAGGCCACGGCCAGCTGTTCCCCGTCGTCGCGGACCCCGATGTCGGCCAGCGTGTCCAGGGTGTCGTCCATCGAGTCGGCGGACCGGCCGTAGCCGAGCGCCATGGCCGCCGTCCAGCGCAGGGCCGGTGTGCCGTGCCGCGACCAGTTGTCGACCACCTTGCGCACCGCCCGGCGGTGCGAGGCGTGGCCGGCGGCCTGGTCCAGCGCGGTGGCGGCGAAGACCCTGCGGCGGGGCGTGGGCGCCTCGGCGAGCGGCCGGATCAGCTCCGCGTACCCGTGCTCGAAGTCGCGTACGGACAGCTCCCCGGCGGCCACCGCGGCGCGCATGGTGACCTGGGGCCTGGGGTCGTCGGCGAGCAGCCGGAGCCAGCGGACGACCGGGGCGCGGACGGGGAAGTGCCGGTCCCAGAGCTCGGCGAGCACGGCGGCGGGCAGTGCGCTCCCCCGGTAGAAGATCAGCCGCCCCGTCACCTCGCTGCCCGCCACGTCGACGATCCCGTCGGCCGGACGGGCGCGGGACAGCGCCAGGTCGGATTCCGGGTCGTCGCAGAACAGGGGGCGGGCGGGGGTGCTGTCCGGATCGCTCTGTACGGACAGTTCCCAGGTCAGCAGGTGGGCGGCGGCGGACACCGCGCTGTGCGAGGCGCCGCCGAGGACCGCGAGCGCGATCCGGAACGCCACCGGGTGGAACAGGGCGGCGGTTCCGGAGCGCACGGGGGGCGTCCGGCCGTCGCCGGGCGGCGGGGCGGCCAGGGCCCGGTCCACCCCGGCGAACCACTCGTACGCCTGGACGGCCGCGAGACCGCGGCAGCCGGACAGCAGCTCCTCACGGCTCACGGAGCCCAGGAGATGCCCGGCGAGCAGCGAGGCGAACAGCTCGGCCTCGGCGGGCCGGAGGTCGTCGAGCCCCACGGCCTCGGTGACCTCGGGATCCTCACGGAGCTCCGCCGCACGCGCCAGCAGCCGGGAGAGCGCCCCGTCGCCGTCCGGGCCGCGCCCCGGGTGCCGGCCGCTATCCCGGCTCCGGTCCCGGTCCCGGTCCCGATTTCTGTCCCGGTCCCTGCTGTCGCCGTCCGGTCCCCCGTCCCCGTTCCGGTCCCTGCTGGCGTCGGTCCGGCCTCGGTCTTCGTCCCGGTCCCGGGTGTCGCCGTCCGGGCCCCCTCCTCCATCCCCGTCGCGGTCCTGGCCCCCGGCCCGGCTGCCGCCCGCGCCTCCGCGCCCGCGCTCGTCCCGGCTGCCGCCCGGGCCTCCCTGCCCGCCCCCGTTCCGTAACAGGTCGCCGTGTTCCTCCTCCAGCCGCTCGCGCAGCCGGACGGCGACCAGTTCACGGGTGGGGGCGGGCGGGCAGATCGCCCCGTACCGCCCGGCCAGCAGCGGGTTGGCCGCCGAGCCGACGCTCACCACGACCACCGCGTACGAGCCCCGCTCGGCCAGCGCCGAGGCCAGCTGGTCCAGGTCCATCCCGTCGGGCGGCAGGGTGCCCGGCCGGTCCAGGGCGGGCTCCAGCAGATACCCGGTGCCGCGCAGGTGGCCGCCCTCCCCGGCGGCCACCTGCGCGGCCAGCTCGCGGACCCCGCGCTCCGGATCCGCGCGGCGCACCCGCTCGCTGTTCCGCGCGCCCTCGCGGGTGACCTCCTCCAGGAGCGCCAGCGCCGTACTGACCCGGCCGGTGCCGGGGGCCCCGCCGAGCACCAGCAGCCGGCGGGCCACCAGCGCCCGGCGCAGCCGTACGTACCCCTCCGGCTCGATGTGGGTCCGGCGGATCCGCAGCAACTCCTCCTCCGGGACCGGGCCGTCGCGCATGGAGAGCCCGGAACGCAGGGCGTCGAGGCGGATGTTGATGTCGCCGATGTGGAGCTGGCCGACGTCGGAGCGGTCCAGACCGATGAAGTCCCGTCCGCTGGCGAGGAGTTTCTGTCCGGACCGCCGGGCGCGGGTGGCGGCGGCGGCGTCGGTCGGCTCCTCCTCCCCCTGCTCCTCGGTGAGCGGGTCGCGGGTCCGGTCCTTGAAGCGGTCCGCGGCGCGTTCGCGCTCCTTCTCCCGCTCGGCGGCGTCGTCGGCGGAGGAGCCGGAGTCGGAGGCGTCACCGGAGCCGGGCGCGTTCGCGCCGTCCGGGGCGTCCTTGGCCTTGTCGTCCCCCCGCGCCCCACCGCGCGGCGGGGCTTCGGGGGAGCGGGCGTCCTTCGCCTTCGGGGCGGCCGGCTCGGCGGGACGCTCGGCCACTGCTTCGTCGGCCATCCTCAGTCCTTCCGGGGGCTGTCGCCGGTGACGCGGCCGATGTGCACGGGCTGCTGGTAGACGTTGTGCTGGTGGAGGGACAGGTCGCCCTGCGCGGTGTACCGGGCAGGCGCGTCCTCGTCGTCCCCGTCGTCCCGCTCGTCCCGTGCGCGTACCGGAGCGGTGGCGGCCGAAACGGTGTCCGGCCCACCGCCGGGCCCACCGCCGGGCCCGGCGCCCGGACCAGCGCCCGGACCGCCCGGCTTCTCCGGGGTGGTCGGCCCGATGCCCGGCGCGGGCCGTCCCGGCAGGTGGAACCAGGCGGTGACCTCGCCCTCCTTCAGGGCGAGCCGCGCCGGCGAGAAGCGCTTGGGCTCGATGAACTTGCCCCCGGCGGAGACCACGTCGACGTAGAGGGAATCGGAGACGACGAGCACCAGATCGGCCTGTTCACGGTCCAGCAGCTGCCGGGCGACGGACGAGTCGGCGAGCCGGCAGGTCAGGTCGACCGCACGCCCGCTGATGCCCCGGCTGTCGTGGCGTACGGGACCGACGTGCATGGCCACCCGCAGCCCGAGCGGCACGAGGAGGGAGGGGTTCACCTCGCGCAGGTTCTCGTGGACCTCCACCATCCACAGGCCGAGCAGCCGCGTCACCGCGATCCGGCCCGGGACCGACACCAGCACGCCGTCCCCGCGGTCCTCCATGTGGACGGTGTCCCGGCCCACCCCGGCCTGGGCGAACGCGTTCTCCAGGACCTGGTAGATCCGCTCCCGCATCCGCGGCTTCTCCGCGTCGCCGTACTGCCCGGAACGTCTGGCGTCCACGCTGATGACCAGCTCGTAGCGTGCCTCACCGGCATCCAACGCGTCGTGCTCCACCGCGTGCCCCCGCTCTCTTGGCGCTTGCCGTCCCGTACAGCTTCCGGCCCGGGACGAAGGCCGTCTGTAGCCGTTTACACACGGCGGGGCGTTCAGTCCCGGTGGCCCTCCGCGAGGAGGGCGAGCAGCGCGGGGTCGAGGATCTCCACCATGCGCGTACCGGTGCGCACGATCTTCTGGGTGCGCAGCAGCCGCAGCGCCTTGGCGACCGCTTCGCGGGTCGCCCCGACGGTGGCGGCCAGTTCGTCCTGGGCGAGGTGGACGACGGCGCCGGTGGACCCGGTACCGGCCCCGGAGGTGGGCGCGGACGGTGCGTACGGGCCGGTGGGGGCGGTCCGGGAGAGCTCGGTGAGCCGGCTCGCCAGGCGCTGGAGGACGGTCAGGGAGGCGAGGGCGGAGCGCTCCTGGTCGGCGCTGCGCAGCCGGAAGGTCAGCTGCCGGATCACCAGTCCGCTGACCCGGGGATGCGTGGCGAGGAACCGGCGGAACGCGTCGCCGCCGATGACGGTCGCCTCGACGGTGCCGAGGGCCCGTACGGTGGCGCTGCGCGGGTGGTTGTCCAACGCGGCCATTTCTCCAAGGAGTTCGCCGGGCCCCCGTAGCCCGAGTATGAGCCGGGTGGCGCCGCGGTCGGTGATGTGGGAGACGGTCACCCAGCCGCGCAGCACGATGACCACGTGGCCGGTCCGGTCGCCCTCGGTCAGGAGCGGGGTGTCGGGCGCGTACTCCTTGCGGTGTCCCAGGGCCATGACGCTCTCGTACTCCGGGGCGGTCAGAGCCCGCCCGAACGCCAGCTCATCGCCGAGCAGCCCCATGGCCACTCCCCCCGCGGCGGTATGTATGGCCCGATCTCGTTGGCGTAGATGTTTCCAGAACCACCCCTAGAGGGGAGTGAATTGCGCCACACATGCGCTACGCATGAGTAACCAGTGCGTTGCCTGGTGGGCGATGGTGTCCGCCGGGTGCGCCTTCGCCGCACCCGGGTGGCGGCGGGGAGTCGTGCGTGGCGGGCCGGGCGCCGTGTGTGCGCCTGGGCGCGTCCCTGACCGGCGGAGTCGTGGCGGCGCTGTGGGCGGGAGGGCGGAGCCGCGAGAGGGCGGGGCCGGGGTTACGGGTGCACGGGCGAGTTGGCGAGAACTCGGGTTTGGGCCCCGACACGCCACCGGCCCCGGGATTCTTCCCGGGGCCGGCGGAACATACGAAAGGAAACGCCTCAACGAACCTTCACAACAGGCTAGTTGGCGTTCACCAGGTCATGGGCGGGGACCTTCACGGTGCGGGCGCCCTTCTTGCCTCCGAGGACGACCTTGCGCAGCGCGCTGTTGTTCTTGTGGTTGGTCTCCTTGAGCCGGTTCTCCGGGTTGGCGAGGACCTGGATGTAGTAGGTGCCGTTCGGCAGGTTCGTGATGTCGAAGGACTGGCCGGGCAGGTCCTGGGTGTAGGTGTCACCGGAGCCGACGTCGAGCACCTCGCGGACGGAGATCGAGTTCTCCTGGCCGCACGCGGTGGACAGGTCGGTGTTGTCCGGGTGCCAGTTGGCGTTCTTCACCGTGTAGTCGACGGCGTCGGTGTTGGCCAGGCAGAACGCCTCCTTGCCGCTGCGCACCGACTCCTTCTGGTCGGCCTTCAGCAGCCGGTAGCTGGCGAAGTCCGTGAAGTGCCAGTGCTCGTGGCCGGGACGCGGGTCCCACTCCATGGTGCCGGTCGGGGTGTAGCCGACCTGCTTGCCGTTGGCGTCGTAGAAGTACTGGTAGGCGTCCATCAGCTCCTTGCCCGGGGAGCGGAAGCCGTCCACGACGAGCTTGGCCGGGCCCGCGTTCCACACGTTGGCGCTGAAGGCGAGGTAGTCCTTGCCGGGCACCTCCTCGTAGCCGTCGCTGACGGTGATGCCGTACGCGGGCAGCGAGCGCAGGTCCGGCTTCGGCACGTCGGGCACGACCGCCTTGCCGGTGGGCCGCTTGGCGTTGGGCTTGGCTCCCGGCGCCTGCCGCGACCCGTCGGTCTGCCCGGCACGGTCGCCGACCTTGGCCGCGGAGAAGGACTCCCGCTGGAGCGACTCCCTCTTCAGCGCCCAGGGCAGGGCGGCCGGGGCCGGCGGGTAGGGCCCGTGGCCGACGTTGAACGTGGGCGCGGCGCCGGTCGTCCGGGCGGCGGGGGCCTCGGCGCGGGCCGGGGCGCCGTGCGCGGCGTGGCCGGAGGGCGCGGCGGCCTTCCCGTGCCCTTCATGCCCTCCGCTCGCTCCGTGCCCTCCATGCCCTCCGTGCGCGGAGGCGGCGCTGCGGCTGCCGGCGGGAACCGGGGTCGGCTCCTCCCAACTGCGCTCGCGCACGGTGACCTTGACGGTGCGGGTCTGGTTGGCGATGCCGAAGAGGTCGCGGTACTTCTTGGTCACGCTGATCTTGGCCGTGTACGTACCCGCGGCCAGCTGGACCGGCTTGGAGTAGTAGCCGGCGTAGGTGTTGGACGCCCACCCGTTCTCCACGCCCCACACCGAGCCGAGGGTGAAGGGGTTCACCGGACAGCTCTGCGGATACTTCGAGTTGGCGGGCGCGTCGGGCCGGACCCGCCCGGAGGCGTTGTTGGGGCAGAACGCCTCGGTCTGGGTCAGCACCGTCTTGCCCGCCGCGTCGGTGAGCTTGATCTGCGCGAAGTCCGGCAGCCCGGAGAAGTCCTTCACGAGCCCGGCGGGAAGCGCCTTGGTCGTGGTCTTCTTCCCGTTCCGGAAGACCTGCGAGGCGACGACCGGGTCCTTGTAGGACTTCCGGGTCACCTTGAGCTCGAAGGCGCCGTTCTCGGAGGTGAGATACGTACCGAGATCCAGATAGACGCCGGGATCCTCCTTCCACGAGTCGAGCGTCACCGACGTGGATGCGGCGATCAGGCTGAGCTTCGGCGTCGGCTCCGCCGTCTTGGCACCGGGAGCGGCGGCGACGACGCCCGCCGTCACGGCGACGGCGGCGGCGATGGCGATGGAGGGTCGGGTCAGGCGGTTCGTGCTGCTCTGCGGGGATCTGGTCATCATTCCTCGTACTTCCGGCTTCCGGGTGCGTGACGGAACGTGGACGAGCAGCACGGCCCAACTCACCTGTGGCGACGCTGTGTCCGACCTGTGAGAAGCGGAGCGGGCCCCGCAGGTTGTCTGCACTCACCCGGACGGCCCACAGTTGTCCGAAAAGTACTGTCCGGATCTCCGTAACGGACCAGGGCGGGAAGCCTCGGCGCCACTCCTGCGCAGCACTCCTGGTCAGCGACTCCGCCAACCGGTGCCGACCGGCGCCGACGCGCGATTTTCGGCCAGGAGCGTCGGCGACGGACGGCTCGCTCCGTGCGACGCCGGTCCGTGGGCGTGAACGCGAGGGGAGGTTCGGTCACGGGACGGCCGAGGGGGCGGCGTCCGGGCCGCGGGGCCCGGAGCCGCCCCCAGGGCTCACTGCCCGTACGCGACCAGCAGGTTGGTGGCCGGGACCACCACGAGCCCGCCGCCGGCCCCGAGACCGGTCAGCGGCTGGGAGACGTTGTGCTCGTCGGGCTCGTTGATCGGCGCGCCGACATCGGTGGACCAGACGGACCGGCCCGTGGCCCCGTCGAGCGCCCACAGCTGACCGCTCAGGGAGCCGACATAGACGTAGCCGTTGACGACGATCGGCGCCGTGCTGATCCGGCCGTCTCCCTGGAACGTCCAGCGAGTGGCGAGGGTGCGGCTGTGCCGCTCCCGCAGCACGCCGTCATCGACGAAGTAGCCCTGACGTCCGTCGAAGGCGGGCGCCGGCGACCTGTCGTTGGCCGGGTAGGTGCCGCGGACCTTCCCGTCGGCGACGTTGAGCACCGAGGGCGCGCCGCCGCTGCCGTCGCGGGTCCAGACACCGCCGTCGGCGACGACCGGAGTGCGGCCGCCACCGCCGGAGCAGTCGGTCCGGCGATCCCAGACCGGACCGCCCGACGCCGGTTCGAAGGCGTAGGTCCGACTGCATGCGTACGAGACGTAGACCCCGTTCGCCGTGACGGCGGGCGAGCTCTGGTCCCCGTTCTGGACGGGACGCGTCCACCGCACCGTCCCGTCGGCGGCGTTCACCGCGTACAGGGTGCCGCCCGAACCGGCCCCTCCGGTGTACACGACACCGCCGGAGAAGGTGGGCGCGGAGGTGAAGGACCACTGGTCCGGCAGCGCGACGGTCCAGAGCACCGCCCCGGTGGCCGGATGGAAGGCCGTCAGCACACCGTCGGGGTTCTGGGCGTAGAGCCGCCCGCCCCCGTAGGCGAGCGCGGACCACCAGTAGGTGCCCCCGAGGCCGACCGGCTTCCAGGCGTTCTCACCGGTGTCCGCGTCCAGGGCGTGCAGGACGGTGCCGTACCCGTCCGGCGAGGCGACGGTCACGAAGACGCGGCCTCCGGCCACGATGGGGTAGGAGACGCTCCCGCCCAGGTCACGGGACCACTTCCGGCTGAGCGGCGGAGCACCCACGGCGGAATCGACCAGGCTTCCGTCGTGCCGTGCGTTGATCTGGTAGGCGGTCGAGGAGCCGGTCTGCGCCGACTGCGCGCCGACCGGCGTCACGAAGGCGACCACCGCCAGCACCGCACCGAACAGCACGGCAACGGTTCTTCGAGGCTTCACTCGGATGTCCCCCATCGTCCGGCACCGCCACGGGCGATGCTCACAGGGCGGGCCGGCCCCGGATCCGCCGACCCGTCTCCGGTCCCATGGTCCACGAGTGCGGAGGCAACCGCCGCTGGTTTAAGGCCAGTTGATCGCTCACGGCTCGTCCGGTCGACCGGCCGGCCGGCGACCGTCGGACCGGCGGTCACGCAGGACGGGGGTCGCCGTGGAAGACCTGGCCGGTGTGCCAGGAGCGATGGTCGGCGGCGACGGGGCGGACGCCGGGCTGAGGGCCGATCACCGGACGGCCCGCGAGCGCGACGACGTGCTCGCGGGCGGCGGCGCTGCGGCCGACGAAGCTCTGTGAGACCAGGATGCGGTGACCCTCGCCGAGGCCGAGGACACCCTTGTCGAACAGCTTGTGGTGCAGCGAGCAGAGGCACAGGCCGTTCTCGACGTCGTCCGGCCCGTCAAACGCCCACCAGCGCACATGGGCGGCCTCCAGCCCGACCGGCACCGCTCCGATCCTCCCGTCGTACCCGCAGAAGGCGCACTGGTACTCGTAGGCCGTCAGGACCAGGTCCCGCATCCGCCGGTCCCGCCGCCTGCGCGCGGCCGGGACCGTCCCGGTCTCGGCCTCCTCCAGAGCCAGGCCGACGGCTTCGCACAGTTCGCCGTGGAGGGAGGGCGGGAAATGGAGGTCGAGCAGCACCCGCGCCATGCGGCCGAGCAGGGACGGCTCCCGCCGCAGCGCCGCACGCAACTCCGGCGCGAGCCGGCCGGCGGCACCGCTCGCGCGCAGTTCCCCGACCCTGCTCCCGGGACTCCCCGGGCCGCGCTCGGTGCGCACCTCCCACACGCCGTCGCTCACCAGGTGATGAAAGGGGTAGGCGGGCGTGGTCCGATTACGCGGCCCGTACTCGGCGAGCAGCAGCCCCAGGTCCTCCTCCACCGCGCTGTACAGCAGCGCGCCGTCGGAGTCCTGCTGGAACCGGCTGAGCGCGTACAGGAGCAGCAAAGGCTTGTGCGGAGCCCGCACCCCGCTCCGTGTCCACTGCCTCAACCGCGCGGTGCGTTCGACCCAGTCCATGATCGGCGAGCGTAGCGGCGGCTCGTCGCAGCGCTTGGCCGTGGGTCATCGCGGCTGGCCGGCCGAACACCGAGCCACGATGCGGATCCCGGCTACCCGGGCATGACGCCGTGGATGCGGGAGAGGGTGAAGACCCGTTCGTCGTCCCGCAGGTGGCACCACGCGTGCAAGTAGGGCGGGTCGAGCACGAGCTCGCTGAGGGTACGTACGGTCCGGTTGCCCGAGGCGGCGACGTACTCGACCGTGACGGCTGTGCCGGCGTCGATGACATGGGCGAGCTGGCGGACATCGCTGTACGCCAGGTTCTTCGCGCATCCGGCGAGGATCTCCTCGGTGTCCGTGCCGTAGGGGACCCCGGTGCCGAACGGGTCGGGTGCCGGAAGTGTCGGCGGGGCGGCCCGCAGCCTGGCGGCCAGCGTGCTCAGGCCGACTGTCACCGGAGTCACCGTCGGCACGGACCGTCGCCGCTGGCCTGGGAGTGGGGGCGGGGGCGGGACCGGTGCGTCGGCGCGTCGGCGCCGGGTCTTTTCGACGCGTACGGTTCCGTCGGCCCTCTCGGCAACGGGGGCGTAGCCGGCGGCCCGGAGCGTGGCGAGGGTCTTGTCGAGTGGGGTCCGGCTGACCAGCACGGTCGGTGCCAGCAAGCGCAGGCCGAGGGCGGCGAGCCTTCTGTGCGTGACGAGTTCGGCGAGGAGAGCGGGTTCTTCGCCGTGGATCACACAGGCAGCGGGGGTGATGCGCACACGGCCGTGAGTGCGTGCGGAGTCGTTGATCAGGTACGACAGCGACTGGGGGAGGGCGCCGACCGCGACGGCGCTCAGGTCTGCCGTGATGGCATTCGCCGTGCGGCCCGTGTCCAGGGCACGACGAACGGTTGTGGGGCTGAACCGCCACACCGATGCCGTGCCACCGACTTCCTTGTCAGCGACGGTGTCCAGCAGTGCGGCGAGGCGGGCGGACGGTGTGCCGGTGACGACGGCGGTGAGGTCCGCGCCGAAACGGGCTGCCCTGGTGGCCGTCGGCAGCAGCCGCTCACAGGCGGCGGCCAGCGCTTCGGCGTCGTCGGTCCGCAGAGCGGCACCGATAGGGGACAGGGCGCCGCGGGCGACGACCCCGAGCAGTTCCGCTTCCCGGATCGCGGTGGCGAAAGGCATGGTGTCCTGGGGGAGCTGCTCGGCGAGCGGGCGGTGCCAGGCGATCAGCGGCCCCAGTTCCGCGGGGCTGTGCACTCCCCGGTCCGCCGGGAGCTGTGCCGCGGCGGCTAGGAGCCCCTCCCGGGCCTGTGCACAGCCGCCGCAGGGCGGTGTTCCGGCGAGCGCGGGCAGTGCCTTGCCGTCCTCGCCGCGCGCCTGGGTCGGAGTCAGCGGAAGCGTCCGCCAGGCGTGGAGAAGCGCGGCGAGCTGCTCCGCCGGTTCTCGTTCCGCCCAGGTGTCGTATCCGTCCGTGGCCGCGACCTGGTCGCCGTCCCGGGCCAGCAGCCCGGCGTCGTACGCCGTCTCCAGAACAAGGCGTACGACGATGTCGTCGCACTGTGCCGCCTTGCTGATCCGGGACAACTCACGTGCTCCGACCCCGCCGGACTTCAGCAGGACCGGCGGAGCCGCGGAGCACGTCGCCAGAACCGACGCGGCATGTGCGGCGAACGCCGTGGCGGCGGCCGCCGCCTCCCGGTCCACTTCCGCCGAGGTGACGGACACCGTCCGCACGACGGGCGGGACGGGCTTGAAGGGGGCGCGCCAGCCGGCTCCGCGCAGTGCGAGCGCCACCTCGGCGGGCATGCGTGTGGATCCGTACCCGGAGTACCGGTCCTGGACCAGCAGTCCCCGCTCCAGGGCCCAGCGCGCACCCGGCTCGGAGCCGGCCGACGGAGCCCTGAACGTGATCAACCGCGCCGGTGATTGAGCCTGTTCACCCTGGTGGGACGCTCGCCGCTCAAGCAGCTTCCGGGTGGACGCAGGTGCCGAAGTGATCACCGCGGCCACCCGCTCCGGATTGCTGTGGTGTTCCAGCAGGGCGGTCAGCCGATTCTTCTTGGTGGTGCCGGGCGACGGGATGCCCAGGGCCACCAGCATGCGGCGCAGTTCCTCGGAGGTCGTGTCCGCCAGGAGCCGGGTGAGCGGAGCGTCCAGCCCCAGCGGCGAGTTCCACGCCTGCCGCAACGGCGCCGCCATGCGCAGCAGCCCTTCGCCGTCCGGCCAGACGAGTGCGCGGTCGGCCAGCGCCTCCAAGGCCGCGCCCAGCCCGTGAGCGCTCTCCGTTCCGGTCACATCCACCAGATCGGCCAGGGCGGCACGTGGAACGGGCCCCAATGCTGCCAGTGTCTCGGCCAGCTGCAGGTGTGGCAGCGCAAGTCCGGTCAACACCGGGGCCACCGACGCCGGGCGCTGAAGGCGGTCCGCGAGTTCGCCGAACGATCGTGGTTCCGGCGGGGACACGGCATCCGGGCGAGCTGCCAGGACCCGCTCAAGCCGGTCGACGTCCAGACCACTCAGCCACGCGGCCAGAGTTGATTCACTGGGCTTGCCGATGGGGACACCTCACAAAGACGAGTACCGGTGGTCTCCGACCGGAATCGGTCCTGCACAGACCCAGAATGGCGGATCGCGGGGGACGCTTGCGTCCTGAGTCGGCAGAAACCCGCTTCTGAGTGAAGGCGATGTCCTGTGACTCGACCCGGTGGTGGCAAGTCGGCGCAATGAAATCTCTCTTATGTCGGAAATGAATGAGACCAGAACTGAGACCACCGACGCCGAAGGGCCCCACCGCAAGCGGTGGGGCCCTTCAACGTATAGCCCGGTGAGAGCGATGGCGGAGGATACGAGATTCGAACTCGTGAGGGGCTGCCCCCAACACGCTTTCCAAGTCTTCGGCCGGCCGTTCGGCAACAGGCGCGGGCGTCTGGACCTGTGGCGGAGCCGGCGGCTACAGGCTCGGTGAACTGGGGTGAACACCTGCGAATGAGACCGGAACCGAGACCAGGCGCTCGTTCATCTACCGGACACCGGGCCGTACCACTGCATGGCTTGACGGAGCAACGCAGGCGGGCTCGACCTCGGGGGAAGGCCCTGAGCGCGATCGGCCTCGCCTGGGTCAATGCGTTCCAGACGAGCTTCGTCACTGTGAGAGGGGCGGTTCGGGGCCTGGGTTGCCTGGTCCGATCCGAGCCGATCCGAGTTTTCCGGAATGCGACTGAGGGCTGCTCCGGAGGACGGTGGCCGCATGCCGTCGGGAGTGCGGGGAAGCCCGTCCGCCTCCGGGATGCGCTGGCGTCAATGGCCGAGACTCGACTGTTCATGGCCTGATCAACCGGCTGACGCATTGATTGCTTGCGAAGAGCTGGAGCCGCGTCTAGCCTCAGTTTTGGTCCAGACCAACGGGGAGTCGGCGTCCCAGCCGGGCAGGGCCGATCGGCGGGAACGCCGGTCGCACAGCATGAACCGGGGGGTAACACATGTTGGCTGGGCTTGTTCACCGTGGCACGCAGGGCGTGATCGTCCTGGATTTCGACGGCGTGCTCCTGGACACGGAGCACATCGCTGCAAGTGTGTGGCGGCGGTTGCTGCGGTCCGAGGCACCGGAGCCGCTCGACCTCCCGGTGCGTCCCGACGGAACACTCGATCGCACTGAGCTGCTGGTCGCGCTGAACGCCTCGGTGGGGCCCGATCGGGCCCGTACGCTCTGGGAGACGTTCGAGCGGCAGAACCTGGCGCACTCCTCACGGGCGGACCTGATGCCCGGGGTGCTCTCCTTTCTCCGCCACTGCCGCTCACGCGGCCACCGGACGGCCATCGCCTCGGGCAACTCCCGTGACTGGGTCGAGAGTCACCTGCGCCGACTCGGCATCCTCGACTGGTTCACCCATGTCAGCTGCGCCGACGCCGGGACGAAGGCCAAGCCCGCTCCGGATACCTATCTGCACGCGGTGAGGCACGCGGTGAGACACAGTGGCGGTTCCCCCTTCTGGAGTCTCGCCGTCGAGGACTCCTACGTCGGGCTCACCGCCGCCCATGCCGCCGGCCTGCCGGTGGTGTGGGCCACCGGAGCCGACCATGCGGCAACCCCGCCGGTCCCCGTCGCCCGACGGGTCCGGACGCTGGACGAACTGATTCCCGTGCTCTGAGGCCACCGGGGTTCCCCCGTCCTCTACCGACCGACGCCTCGCACTCCCGCCGCCGCACCCGCCGTCGGGGCACTGTGGCACGCCATCGAAGGCGATCGAGCCCGGTACCGACGAGTGAGGCGAACACGACACGCGCTCAACACGACCAGGAGGTCGCGTCCCTTGAGTCTTGCCATGCACATGCGCACCCTGGACCAGCACGTGGCCGCGCTGGATCCACTCGGCACCGCTCCCGACATCTTCCGCCTGCCCATGCTGAACCGGGGGGCAGCGACGGACGAGATCGCTCGTCTCGGCCGCCTCTGGCTGAGCAGAGTCGGCGAGGCGGTACACGACATTCCCACGGCCAGTGCGGCCCTGCGCGACCTCGGTTTCGCTCTGGCCTCGCTGGAGCGGCACGGCGTCGACTACCGGACGTTGGAAGGCGCGGAGGAGACCCTGCTCAAACTGGGCGGGATCGCTGACGAGGTCCCCCGGGACAGCGTCTACACCTACGCCCTTCGCAACCCGGAGCAGGGCACCCGGTCCTTCTCCGAGATCCCCGAGGAGGCGCTCTTCATCCGTGAGGTGCGCCGTGCGGGGATCGCGCTGCGCCCCGCGATCGACGCGCTGGTCGAGGCACTGCCGCTCGCCGCGGACGACCCGGAACTGCCTGCCCTGCTGGACACCGCCACCGAAGGCTTCGAGACCTTCGCGCATGCCCTGCTTCAGGTCAAGCGCGAAGTCACACCGGAATGCTTCTCCTACGAGCTGCGCCCCTACTTTCCCCCGATGACCGTCGGGGGCGAGGTGCTCTTCGCTCCAGGAGGCGCCCAGATGACACCGATGCTGGTCGACATCATCCTGCTCCGCCCGGAACCGGGCGAACCTCTGGAGGAGTGGTACGAGGGCTATCTCGCCGAGAACATCGGCTATCTCCCGGCGTCCTACCGAGCCATCGGTTCCGCCGCCGGCCGCCACCGTCCGTTGCTGCCCCGCCTCGTCGAGGACGCGGGGCGCGCAGGTGGCGCGGACACCCGGGTGATGAACGCCATCCGGGCACTGCGCGGGCTGATGCACGAGGTGCTGCGCTTCCGGCTGCCCCACCTGCGTCTGGCCAAGGCCAACATGAACATCCGCCCGCCCGGCTCGCTGGGCAGTGGCGGCTACACCACCGACTCCCTCGATCACCTGGCGGATCTCACCGTCAGCCGCCAGCGGCTCCTGGCCGCGGTGCCCGACGTCTCCGCACGGACCACTGCCTAGGGAGCAGCATGTTCGAACCGTTCATCCCCGGCACCGTCCATCATCCGCTGGCCGCCTCTCCCGGCGGGGCCGAGCCCCGGGACGAGACCGCCATCCGCTACCCGACCCGGCTCAACGCCATGGCGTTGCAGCCGGGGGCGATAGCCGGCGACCGCAACCTCCTCTACGACGCCGGTGAACTCGTCCTTTCCGTCGCCCGGTTCCATCACGTCCACGTCCGTCGCCTGGAGCCCGGAACCGGACTTGTCGTCGACCCGGCGGTCCGCAGACCCGAACTCGTGGAGCACGCCGCCCGCATCATGTGCTCCGCGCTGGGTGTCGACTGCGACCTGTCGATCCGGGCCGAAAGCGATCCGCTGCCCGTGCACGCCGGGTTCGGGTCGAGCAGCAGTCTGATCGCCGCTGTGGCCACGGCCGTCAACCACCTCTACGGCAACCCCGTGGACCGCGCCGACCTCCTGCCCTACCTCACCTCCAACCACGGAGAGGAACACGGCACACTCCCCGGCCTGTTGATTCCCGTGCAGTGCATCGGAGGCTCGGCCGCCTCGGGGCTGTACGACGGAGGCATCCAGATTGTCGCGGGCCGCAGCACCGTCGTCCTCACCGTGCCCGTGCCCGAGCGGCTCTCCCTGGTCATCGGCGTCCCCTCGGACTGGGACCGGCGTCCGACCGACGAGCTGATGGCCGCCGAGGCCGAGAAGTTCGACCAGTTCCGCGCGACGGGCGAGCGGTGGGCGCCCACCATCGCCTTCCGCATGCTTCACGAGGCCATGCCCGCCGCACGCCGGGGGGACCTCGGGCCCCTCGGCTCGCTCGTCTTCGACTACCGGTTCCGGATGGGCAGCATCGAGAACTGTTCCTTCACCCACCCCGGACTCACCGATCTGGCCAAGGACCTGGAACCGCTGTGGCACGAGGGAGCCGCGACCATGCTGTCCCTGTCCTCCGTCGGCCCCGCCTTCTTCGTCCTCACCGACCGCCCGGACCACTGCGCGGAGCGCTTCGCGGACCTGGGCATGGACGTCACGCACGCCCGTCCGCACAACGGCACCTACGAGGAGACGGAGCTCCCCCGATGACCCGTACCGAGGCATCTTCCGAGCTGGCCGCGGACTACTGGAACTCCCCGGAGACGGTCGCCGGGTTCAGCGCGCTCGACGCCCAGCCCTACCTGATCGAGCTGTTGCGGCAGACCCCCGTCGAAGGGGTCGCGCTCGACCTCGGCTGCGGAGGCGGCCGCAACACTCTGGCCCTCCTGCACCGGGGCTTCACCACGGTCGCCCTGGACCTGCACTCCGGCATGGTCGAGGCCACCCGCACCCGCACCGGCGAGTACGGGGAACAGGTGGCCGTCCGACAGGGAGCGGCCCACGCCATCGACGCGCCGGACGCGTCCTTCGCGCTGGTCGTCTGCTACGGAGTGCTGCACAACGCCGTGGACCACGCGCAGTGGAGCGCCGCGGTGAGCGAGATCGCCCGGGTGCTGCGTCCGGACGGACTGCTCGCGCTGAACTGCTTCACCTCGCGGGTCCTCGACCCTCAACTGCGCCAGGACGGCGCCGAGGGCCGGTATCTGCTCCCCGACGGGGTGCCGATGACGCTGCTTCCCCCGGACCGCGTACTCCGGGCGTTCGCCGACGCGGGACTGACCCCCGAGGGCGCGGTGCACGACTACGTGCGACAGCTGGACGTCGGGCCACGTGCCGTGCTCCGCTGCACGTTGCGCCGGGAGGGACACTGATGCCCGATCTTGAGGACGGGTCGACGGAGACCGACCCCTTCCCCTCCCTGCCGCTCGACGCGGGGGCCCTCCGCGACATCCTGGATGCCCGGCTGGCGGAGATTCCCGACTGGCACGGCGACGACGAACCGGTACGCCTGGGCTTCGCCATGACCGCCCCGCACCCGCTGGCCCTGCTCGGCCATGAGCAGTTCGTGGCCCGCAACGCGAACAACGTCGGTGTGCACACCCGTTTCGGCGACGGGGTCCGCGGCACGCGCCGCCTGGAGCGCGAGGCGGTGCTGGCGCTCGGCGGGCTGCTGCACGCCGACTCCGTCGACGGGTATCTGACCGGCGGTGCCAACGAGGGGACCCTCGCCGGGCTGCGCATCGGCCGGAACGCCCTCCGCGCGGGTGGAGCCACCCGGGTCGTCGTCCTCACCTCGGATCTGGCCCACCATTCGGTGGCCAAGGCGGCGGAGATCCTCGATCTGAGGATCGTGACCTGTCCCGTGGGGCCCTCCTGGGTGTGGGACGCGGAATCCGTTGCGAGCGCCCTCGACGAACTGGCCGCCCAGGACACGGCGGCGGGGGACGGGAACCACCGGACCGGCGTGATCGTGGTGACCACGGCCGGCTACTACAACACCGGTCTTGTCGACCCGATCGACGAGATCGCCGCTCTGCTCGGCCGCCGGGTCGCCGACGGGACGGGGCCGGCGTCCTTCCACCACGTGGACGCCGCCCACGGCGGCATGATCCTGCCGTTCACCGCGCCCGCGACGCCCTTCGACTTCCGCAACCCTCACGTCCACTCCGTGGTGCTCGACCCGCACAAATCCGGCCTGATGCCCTACAGCTGCGGCGTCTTCCTGTGCCGGAAAGGTCTGCTCGGCCACGGTGCCGTGGCGGCGCCGATGTCCGGATTCATCGACGAGACCATCACCGGGTCCCGCTCCGGAGCCATGGCCGCGGCGCTCTGGTCGCTGGTCTTCGGCGTCGCCGCCGAGGGTTACCGGAAGACGTTCCGCCGCTGCCTGGAGCTGCGCGACGAGCTTGCCGAGGCCATCCGCGCGGTGGACCCCGACGCACTGACGAAGCCGTCGCCGGGCAACACCGTTCTCGTCGTCGGGTTCTCCGCTGACGACGGGAAACTGCCCAGGGAGCTCACCGAGCGCTACCGCCTCGTCGGCAACAGGCTTCCCTGGCGGGCCGAGGACGGGCGGGTCGTCGACCGGCTCTTTCACCACTTCTACGCGATGCCGCACATGACGTCGGCCCACATCGAGGGGTTCGCCGGGCACCTGGCAACGACGCTGAGCCGACCCATCCCGGCGGCCCCCGCCGTCCAGCCGCGGCGCGCGACGGACGAAGAGCCGCCCCGGCCGGTCGGTGAACCCGGCGCGGCCCCGGCGGAGCTGCGCTCCCTGCGCTCCTCCAGCGCCTGCCTGCGCCACCTCGTCGTGCACCCCCCGCAGCGCCGCGACCCCGACGACTACCCGCACGCGTACTCCTTCCACACCTTCCAGTCCAGGGCCGAACTCGGCGAGCAGGTGCAGAGCCGGCCCTGGGGCGATGACGGCGCCGGGAACGACCTGCACATCTACGCTCCCGACCTCGACCGCCCCTTCGCCAACGAGCTGTTCGGAGTGGTCAGTCCCGAACAGTGGTCCCTGGAAGTGCTCGACCGCCACCAGCAGAAGCTCTCCCTGGTCGGGGCCGCCCACTTCGCCCACTTCGGCCCGGCCCGTACGCCCGACGTCCCCGTGGTCCTGGCGAACTTCCACGCCGACGGCTCGTTCCGGTCCGCCGAGTACAAGTACGGTGACCGCTGGCACAACGACGAGATCCAGGTGTTCGCCACCGGCACGGTCGTCAAGATCGGCAAGGACGCGCGCAGTGTGCGGCGGCAGGGGGACGACTACTCCTTCTCCCTGGACACCTCGCTCGAACTGCGCATCACCCTGAGAGACGACGCCGAACCGCCCCGGATCGTACGGATCGCACGGCACGCCGATCCCGCCCTGCCCCGCCGCCGCCACCTGCTGCGCGGTCAGTACCGCAGGTTCCCCAACAGGTTCTTCGACACGGTCGTCGAGCTGAGCGTCGGCGTGCACCACCGCTCCGCCGTCCCGGCGAAGCTCCTGCTGGAGAACACCGGACCGCTCCTGGCCCGCTCGGCGGAGCTCGGCCTGGTCCGCGTGGACCCGTCACTGGCCGACGGCGTCCTGCGGGTGGACCTCGTGGAGGTGGGCGGGGCGCGGACGCTCACCACCGAGATCCCACTGGCCCTGGGTGCGCGGCTGGGTGTTCTGCTGCGCGGCATTCCGGTCGGTGAGCCGGAACGCCTGGTGCCCGCCGACGTCGTGGCCTGGGCCGAGCGCCTCGGCCCACTGGTGGCGAGGCTGCGTGAGGCCGGCGCCACCCGCGACGGCCTGCGGCTCCTGACGGCCGGTGACCCCGTGGTGGGGCCCACGTGACGACGATCGCTCTGACCGTCCTGTGGGCGGTTCTCCTGTGGGGGGCTCTGCTCACCGCCCGCGCCGCGGGGACGGCGCGGGCCCTCGACCGCCGACGCCGGGCCGTACGCCCGCCGGAGGACGGCCCGGCGCCCCATGTCGTGCTCCTGGTGCCCGCCCTGCGTGAGCAGGACCTGCTGGAGGAGGTCGTGCGTGGCGCGCTCGGCCTCGACTACCCACGGCATCTGCTGCACATCGTGGTGGTCACCACCGAACGCGAGGAACGCGAAAGGGACGCCGCCCTCCGCCGTCTGCCCGCCCTGGCCACGGCCCTGGCCGAGGACGGCGCCCGAGCGGCGGCGCGGCTGAGCGGACTCGTCCCCTCCTCCAGGGCCGCGGGGGTCGCCGCGCGCGTGCGCGCGGCGGCGGACCCCGCCGCCGCCCTCCGCTCGGAGGTCGGCGCAGTCCCCACCACACGCGAGATCGCCCGGAACCTACTGCCCCTGCTGGCAGCGGAGCACCCCGGAGCGAGCCTGCACCACCTGCACCACACCGCCGAGGGAGCCAAGAGCAGCCAGCTGGTGCACGCCGTCGAACAGCTCCCGGCCCTGCTGCCCCCGGACGCCGTGCCCGCCATGACCTACGTCGGTCTGTACGACGCCGACTCCCAGCCGGACAGCACCACCCTCTGGCATGTGGCGCAGGCCGCCCGGGTGCCTTCGGGACACCCGCCGGAACTGATCCAGCAACTGCCGCTCCAGCTCCGCCGCCCGCACGCCGCCCGACGGGGGCGCCAGGACGTACTGCTGCGCGCCCATGCCCTCGCCGATCTGCGCCGCCGCGCCGGTGTCGAGGCCCACCGCATCCGGGCGTGCGCCCGGATCGCCGGGTCCGGGCTTCCCTCCGGCCTCGCGGCCGTCGCCGAACCGGTGGTGTACGGCGTGGGTGCCGGCCTCTTCGTGCGTCATGACACGCTCGTGGCGATCGGGATGTACGAGGAGCCCGTGGACGACCTCCTCATCGGCTACAAGCTCTCCTCCGCGAGGGCCGGCATGGTGGTGCTCCCGGTCTTCAATCTCGTCGACCGGTACCCGAGCGTCCGTTCCCTCGGCAGCGCCTACGCGATCGTGGCGAAGGGGAGTCTGGCGGGGCTGCGACGGCTGTTGACCGACCCCGTCCTGCGGACCCACCAACCACGGAACTCAGCGGTGTTCGTGAAGGAGCTCCTCGACACCCTCTGGTGGTTCGTCGGCCCGGTGGTGGTCCTCGCCGCGGTCACCGTCCTCGCTCGGGCCCAGGCGCACGCGCAGCTGATCGTCTGGGCCGCGGCCGCCCTCGGCTACACCGTGGTGCACACCCTGTGGTGTGTGCGCCGGGCGGAGTTCTGGCTGGCGGCCCATCAAGGCGCCCGGGAGCGGGCCGAGCTCCCGTCCCCCGGCGGACTGCGGCTGGTGCCCGCGTTCCTGGCCCAGCCCGTCCTGCACTGGCTCGGGCCCCTGCGGTACGCGACAGGACTCCTCGGCGGGCGCTCCGCGGAGTCCGGGAAGACCGAGCGGTGATACCCGCCCGCGGCCCCCCGGCCCCCCGCCCCCCGAACCGCTACCGTCCCCCGCCCCCTGTCAGACCGGAACCCCTGACCTATGACTGCCGCACCCCGCCCGATCAGCCTCTCCACCGTGATCATGGCTCACCCACGCCGCCAGGCAGCCGCAGAGCGGTTGTCCGCAGCCCACCCCGAACTGGCGGCCGTGGTCGTCACCGACCCCGAACCGGACGGCCCGTCGTCCGCCCTGCGCACAGCCCGTCTCGCCTGGCAGACGGTGGCGCCCTCGGCCACTCATCACCTGGTGATCCAGGACGACGCGATTCTCGCTCCCGGGTTCGCCGAACGGGTGGGGGCCCTCGTCGCGGCGAGGCCGGACGCCGCCATCAGCCTGTTCGCGGAGTGGGGATCACGCACCGCCAACGCCGTCCGCGCCGCGGCCCTGTTGGGCCACGACTGGGCTCCGGTGGTCGACGACTACCTGCCTTCCGTGGCGCTCGTACTGCCCGCTTCCCGGGCACGGTCCTTCGCGGAGTACGCCGCGGCGAACACCGTGGCCGACGCCACGGACGACGTCACCCTTCTCGATCACCTGACCGATATCGAGAAGCTCACCCCGGTCGTACAGCCGGTGGATCACGCCAACCCCCCCAGCCTGGTCGGCAACGACGTCATGGGGCCGCGCAACTCCGCCAACTACGGCCCCCTCGGTGCGGGGGCCTCGGTCGGGTCCGGCTCCAGCACTCTGCCGACGCCGAGCGCCGTGCCCTACTTCTGCTGGTGGGAGCAGCTGGCCGTGGTCTACACCCGCGACGACTCCGCGCCGGACGGCTGGCGCCGCGGTCCCGCCGAGGAGACCCTGCTGGAACGGGGCATCGGGAGGGAGGAGACCGTCGGACCTCTGCGCGAGGCGCTGGACGTTCTGCCCCACCGCTCCCTGGTCCACGACCGGGTCAGCGACGTCCTGCTCGCCGAGGTGTGGACCACGGCCTTCACGCTCGGAGCCGTGCTGCACGACCTGGGCGGGGCGGTGGACCCGGGCCGTCCCCCGGCGCGTTCCGCACTGGCCACCCTCGCACCGGGGGCGCTGCGCCGGGTCGTCCCCGTCCAGTGGCTCCCCGCGGTGGGCGAGCTGCTCGCGCCGCTGGTGGCCACCGCCGTGCTCAGGGGCTCCGAGGCCGCGGGCAAGGCCGCCTCATGACCGGCGTGGAGCCGGTGATCGACGTCGCCGGGGCGGGAAAGACCTTCCGGTCCTTCGACGCGGGTGACCGATGGAGTGTCCGACGGCCCCTGCGGCGGCGGAAGGCGCGACGCTCCGTCGCCCTGGCCGATGTGGATCTCCGTGTCGGCCAGGGGGAGTTCGTGGGGCTGCTCGGCCAGAACGGGGCAGGCAAGTCGACGCTCATCAAGCTGATGACGGGCCTGCTGCTGCCCGAGACCGGAACGGTCCGGGTCAGGGGCCTGGACCCGTACGCCGACCGCGAGCGCAACGCGCGCACCATGGGAGTCACCTTCGGGCAGCGCACCCAGCTCTGGTGGGACCTTCCGGCGCGGGTGTCCTTCGACATCCTGCGGGACATCCACGGACTGGCCGAGCCCGTCTACCGTTCCGCCCTGGCCGAACTCGACGGTGTCCTCTCGCTGTCGCCGTTCTGGGACACCCCGGTCCGCTTCCTCTCCCTCGGCCAACGCGTCAGGTGCGACCTGGCGGCGGCCCTGCTGCACCAGCCGCAGGTGATCTTTCTGGACGAGCCGACGGTCGGCCTCGACGTCCTGGTCAAGGACCAGGTACGGGCCCTGCTGGCCAGGCTGGCGGCCACCGGGGACCACGCGATCATTCTCACCACGCACGACATGGGGGAGGTCGAGGCGCTCTGCGAGCGGATCGTGGTCATCGACCGCGGCCGGGTGGTCCATGACGGGTCACGGGAGGGGCTCGCCGCCGTATCCGGTGACCAGCACACCTTCGTGGTGGAGTTCGAGGCGCCGCCGCCCACGCTGCGGCTGCTGACCGCCGAGGTCGTCTCCGCCGACGGGCCCACCGTGCGCGTCCGCCCGCTGCCCGGGTCCGACCGCATCGAGGTGACCGCGGAGCTGCTCGCCGCCCACCCCGTGCGTTCGGTGGTGTACGAGGGCACCAGAGTCGAGGACATGCTGCGCACGCTCTACGGCCGTTCCCACGAGGAAGCGCCGACGGCGACGGGACGGGCCGGGTGATGACGCTGCCCTCCCCGGCCCGCCCCGTGGGCCCGAGTACGGCAGCCGGCCGTCCACGCGCCTTTCGGCTCGCGTTCCTTGTCCCGCGCACCGAATGGGCCTACAAGCCGCGCATCGTCGCCACGACGTTCGTCATCGTCACCCAGGTCTTCCTGTACGTGCTGCTCTGGCGCGCGCTGTACGGGGAGGGCAGTCAGACCGTGGTCGGTCTCGACGCCTCTCAAGCCATTACCTACTCGGTGCTGGCCACCCTCATGGGGACCGGCAGGGTCGTTCTGGAGGGAGCTTCGCAGGAGACCGCGCAGAGCAAGATCCGAGACGGATCGGTCGTCTTCTGGTTCGTACGACCGCTGGCGGCCCGTCGCTACTGCGCCTGGCGTGGTGTGGGGGAGGGGCTCTACGCCACGGCCTGGCTCTGCGCCGGGCTGGCCATCGGCCTGGCCACCGGACTCGTGTCGGCTCCCCCGACCTGGACGGCCACGGCGGTGGCGGTCCTCTCGTACGCGCTCGGCCAGGTGGTCTTCTACCAGATCGGCCTGCTGGTGGAC
The DNA here is from genome assembly GCF_041435495.1 of Streptomyces sp. NBC_01116. Classification (NCBI taxonomy): domain Bacteria; kingdom Bacillati; phylum Actinomycetota; class Actinomycetes; order Kitasatosporales; family Streptomycetaceae; genus Streptomyces; species Streptomyces sp. NBC_01116. Next base: position 4,067,492 of record NZ_CP108644.1, on the reverse strand, counting down.
CTGACGAGTTTTTGGACGATCACCAGTTTCGGGGTGAACCGGTTGGTGGCGTTCGCCCAACTGCTGTTGTCCGGCGGCCTCGTCCCGCTGTGGTTCTTTCCCGACTGGTTCCGGATGGTCGGCGAGCATCTGCCGTTCGCGGCGACGATCCATGTGCCGGTCTCGCTCTACACCGGGCGCATCGCAGCCGCCGACGCCGGCTGGTTCCTGGCGGAACAAGCCCTCTGGGGAGTGCTGCTGACCCTGGCGGGCCGCTTCATGTGGCACCGCGCCGCCCGCCGTCTCCTCGTCCTTGGTGGCTGATCCGATGAGCACGAAAACCTCTGCCGCTCCCACCCCAGCTGTTCCGGTCGGCCGGCTGCGGCTGGCCACGGTCATCCTGCGGGCCGGACTGCGCAGCCAACTCGCCAATCGCGCGGACTTCGCGATGGCCGTGGCCAACGGTGTGACGTACCAGATCACCGTGGTCCTCTTCGCCACCGTCATCTTCAGCCGCTTTCCCGCACTGGATGGCTGGGAGCTCGGTGAGATTCTGCTCGTGAGCAGCATCCGCATGGTGGGCCACGGCCTGTACATGCTCTTCTTCGGAAATCTGGGACTGATCCCGCATCTGTTGCGCGAAGGCCGCTTCGACGCCTTCCGCACCCGCCCGGCACCGACCTTGCTCCAGGTGTTCACGTACGAGGCGCCCGTCAACGCACTGGGCGACCTGGTGGTGGCCGCGGTCTCGCTCAGCGTCTGTCTGTCCCTGCTGGACATCGAATGGTCGGTCGGGGCAGTGCTGTTCCTCATCCTGGCCATGGTGTGCGCCACGGTGATAGAGCTGGGCCTGAACCTCCACATCGCCGCGCTCGTGCTGCGGTTTCGGGGCAGCGAGTCGCTGTTCTTCTGGCTGGACAACACCGCGGGAACCTTCGGAAACTACCCGCTGTCGGTCTTCCCGACCATTCTGCAAACGGTGTTCACCTTCGGTGTCCCGATCGCTTTCGCGGGCTACTACCCGGCCGCCTGGCTGACCGGCCACACCGACACGGTCCCCTTCTCGCAGGCCCTGGTGTACGCCTTCCCGCTGGTGGCCCTGGCCGTGACGGCACTGGGACTCGCCGCCTGGCGCCGCGGACTGGCCTGGTACTCGCGCAACGGGTAGACCGAGACCGAACCACCGACGTCGTATCCCGCAGACGTGTCCAGCGTGATGGGCGAGGCCGTGGGGAGACCAGCGGCCTCACCCCACGTACCTCACATGACCGCGGTCGGGGTCCACACCCTCCTGGCCTCGCGACGCACTCTGGGGCACCGCGCCGGAGGCGGGCGAAGAGGCCGGTGAGGCCCGAACCAGGGTCCCTCAGGCCGCGACTGAGACGGAAGATCACGAGGAGCCCACCGCCCAGCGACGCGTGATCGAGACCGGTCCCACTCGGGCCAGCACGCGAAGAAGGCCCTGACCAGTCGAAACGTGTCAGGGCCTTCTTCGTATTGCCCGGTGAGAGCAATGGCGGAGGATACGAGATTCGAACTCGTGAGGGGTTGCCCCCAACACGCTTTCCAAGCGTGCGCCCTAGGCCACTAGGCGAATCCTCCGCCGCAAACAATACAAGACGTTGGAGGGTGCTCGCGAACACGTTCGCCGAAGATCGTCCGGAGGGGCCTGCCGGGCGGTTCCGCTGTCGTCCGACGGGGCGGGCGGGTGGACCGGAGGGGGTGGGGATCCGCTAAGGTGGGCGTCAGCCCCTCACGTGGCGCTATCTGACTGAACTCCCCCAGGGCCGGAAGGCAGCAAGGGTAGGTCGGCTCTGGCGGGTGCGTGGGGGGCCCTTTGCGTTCCGGGGCGTTGTCGCCGGGGCGGCACCGGGGGACCGGGCAGTCCCGGGGGTGCCGGGTGGGTGCCGTGCGGTGGTCCGGCGGGGAGGGGCTCGGGCGGCGTGGGGCCGGTTGTCGGTGGGCCCCGATAACCTCGTAGGTGTGTCGTCCCTTGCGCTGTACCGCCGCTACCGCCCCGAGTCGTTCGCCGAGGTCATCGGTCAGGAGCATGTCACTGACCCGCTCCAGCAGGCCCTGCGGAACAACCGGGTCAATCACGCGTACCTGTTCAGCGGGCCGCGCGGCTGTGGAAAGACGACCAGCGCGCGCATCCTCGCCCGCTGTCTGAACTGCGAGCAGGGGCCCACGCCGACCCCGTGCGGGGAGTGCCAGTCCTGCCAGGACCTCGCGCGCAACGGGCCGGGTTCCATCGATGTCATCGAGATCGACGCCGCCTCGCACGGTGGTGTGGACGACGCCCGTGATCTGCGCGAGAAGGCGTTCTTCGGGCCCGCCTCCAGTCGTTACAAGATCTACATCATCGACGAGGCGCACATGGTCACCCCGGCGGGCTTCAACGCCCTGCTGAAGGTGGTCGAGGAGCCGCCGGAGCACCTCAAGTTCATCTTCGCGACGACCGAGCCCGAGAAGGTCATCGGGACGATCCGGTCGCGTACGCACCACTATCCGTTCCGGCTGGTTCCCCCGGGGACCCTCCGTATCTATCTCGCCGATGTCTGCGGGCGGGAGAACAGCACCGTCGAGGACGGCGTCCTTCCGCTCGTCGTGCGCGCCGGGGCCGGCTCCGTGCGTGACTCGATGTCCGTCATGGACCAGCTGCTGGCCGGCGCGGGCGACGACGGTGTGACGTATGCCATGGCCACCTCGCTCCTCGGGTACACCGACGGCTCCCTGCTCGACTCGATCGTGGACGCCTTCGCCGCCGGCGACGGTGCCGCCGCCTTTGAGGTCGTGGAACGGGTCATCGAGGGCGGCAACGATCCCCGTCGGTTCGTGGCGGACCTCCTGGAGCGGCTGCGCGATCTGGTGATCCTCGCCGCCGTGCCCGACGCCGGCGAGAAGGGCCTCATCGACGCCCCCGCCGATGTCGTCGAGCGCATGCAGGCCCAGGCCTCCGTCTTCGGCGCCGCCGAGCTGAGCCGCGCCGCCGATCTGGTCAACGACGGGCTCACGGAGATGCGCGGGGCCACCTCGCCGCGGCTCCAGGTGGAGCTGATCTGCGCCCGGGTCCTGCTGCCCGCCGCCTACGACGACGAGCGGTCGCTGCAGGCCCGCCTCGACCGGCTGGAGCGCGGGGCCTCGGCCGCCGCCACCGCCGGGTTCGCCGCCCCGCCCGCCGCCGCGGCGCCGATGGCGTACGCACCGGGCCCCGACGTCCACGCCCCGCAGGCCCACGCCCCCCAGGGCGCGGGTCCGGACACGGCCCGGGCGGCCGTACGGGGCGAGGCGCCCGCCGCTCCCGCACCAGCGACGCCCCCCGCCTACGCACCGCCCGCCGCCCAGCAGGCTCCCGCCGAGGCCCCCCCGGCCGCCCCGCAGGCCGCCGAGCCCGCCCAGCGGCCCGGCTCCTGGCCCGCGGCGGCCGGCGGGGACCAGGCCCGGCGCCCCGGCGGCTGGCCCACCGCGTCCGCACCCGGCAGCGGACCGGCCCCCGCCGCCACCCCGCCGCCCGCCGCCGCCCGGGCCGCCTCGCCGGCCCCCGCCGCGCCGGTCGCGCCCGAGGGCGGTCAGAGCATGGCCCAGGGCGCCGCCCAGGTGCGGAACATGTGGCCGGACATCCTGGAGGCGGTCAAGAGCCGCCGGCGTTTCACCTGGATCCTGCTCAGCCAGAACGCCCAGGTCGCCGGGTTCGACGGGACGACGCTGCGGATCGGCTTCCTCAACGCGGGAGCCCGGGACAACTTCGCGAGCAGCGGCAGCGAGGAGATCCTCAAGCAGGCCCTCGTCGAACGGTTCAACGCCCAGTGGCGCATCGAGGCGGTCATCGACACCTCCGGTGGCGGCGGGATGTCCCCGGGCCCCGGCGCGGGCGCCGGACGTCCCGCCCCGCAGTACCAGCCCGCCCCGGCAGCCCCCGCAGCCCCGGTCGCGTACGAGCCCCGGCCCCAGCACTCCGCCCCGCAGCAGTCCCCGCCCCCGCCGCAGGGGCAGCACGCGCCGCCCTCCCAGCAGCAGCCGCCGGCCTCCGCGCCGCCGCAGGGCCGGGAAGCCTCACCCGCCCCCGAGTCCTCCCACAGCTCGTACGGGGCGGAGCCGCCGCGCAACGTCGCTCCCGAGGACGACATCCCGGAGGCAGACGATCCGGATCTCGTCGACTCCGCCCTCTCCGGTCACGAGCTGATCGTCCGCGAGCTGGGGGCCACGGTCGTCGAGGAGTTCACCAACGAGCAGTGACCAGCAGTGACTGGCAGTGACCAGAAGTAATCGGCAGTGACGGGCAGCGGCGCGGCGAGGCGTACGGGCGGGGTGCCGCGGTGACGGCGAGCACGCGAGGCCCTCTGTCCACGGACCGGCGGCCGTCCGGGCTCCCCGCGCCCGGCGGCTAGGCTGCACCCCGTGAAGGTCCTCGTCATCGGCGGCGGCGCCCGCGAACACGCCCTGTGCCGCTCTCTGTCCCTCGACCCCGATGTCACCGCTCTGTACTGCGCCCCCGGCAACGCCGGCATCGCAGAGGTGGCCGAACTGCACCCGGTCGACGCGCTCGACGGTGACGCCGTCGCGCGCCTCGCGGCCGAGCTGGGCGCCGGGCTGGTGGTCGTCGGCCCGGAGGCGCCGCTGGTCGCCGGGGTCGCCGACGCCGTACGCGCGGCCGGCATCCCCTGCTTCGGCCCCTCCGGCGAAGCCGCGCAGCTGGAAGGCTCCAAGGCGTTCGCCAAGGACGTCATGGCCGGCGCCGGCGTTCCCACCGCCCGCAGCTACGTGTGCACCACCCCCGCGGAGATCGACGAGGCCCTCGACGCCTTCGGCGCCCCGTACGTCGTCAAGGACGACGGCCTCGCGGCCGGCAAGGGCGTCGTCGTCACCGACGACCTGGCCGCGGCCCGGGCCCACGCGCTCTCCTGCGACCGCGTGGTCATCGAGGAGTTCCTCGACGGCCCGGAGGTCAGCCTCTTCGCGATCACCGACGGCACCACCGTGTTGCCGCTCCAGCCCGCCCAGGACTTCAAGCGCGCCCTCGACGGCGACGAGGGCCCGAACACCGGCGGCATGGGCGCCTACTCCCCGCTCCCGTGGGCGGACCCCAAGCTGGTCGACGAGGTCCTCCAGTCCGTGCTCCAGCCGACCGTCGACGAGCTGCGCCGACGCGGCACGCCCTTCTCCGGGCTGCTCTACGCGGGCCTCGCGATCACCTCGCGGGGTGTGCGGGTCATCGAGTTCAACGCCCGCTTCGGCGACCCGGAGACCCAGGTCGTGCTGGCCCGGCTGAAGACCCCGCTGGCCGGTGTCCTGCTCGCCTCCGCCAACGGCACCCTCGACACCCTCCCGCCGCTGAACTGGCGCGACGACGCCGCGGTCACCGTGGTCATCGCCTCGCACAACTACCCGGACACCCCGCGCACCGGCGACCCGATCGACGGGCTCGCGGACGTCGCGGCGCAGGATGCCCCCGACGCGTACGTCCTGCACGCCGGGACCCGCGCCGAGGGCGGCGCGGTGCTCAGCGCTGGCGGCCGGGTGCTCTCGGTGACCGCGACCGGCAAGGACCTCACGGCGGCCCGGGAGCGTGCCTACACCGCGCTCGGCCGGATCCGCCTGGACGGCTCCCAGCACCGTACGGACATCGCGCTGAAGGCCTCTCGGGGCTGACCTGCCCCGGTCGGCCCCGGTCGGACCGTTCGGCCCGGCCGGCGGGCCGGCCCAGCCCGGACGGCCCCGGTCGGCCCTGGACCTCGCGCCCCGCAGCCCCTCCGCCCGCCCCTCGTATGCCACCGGCGTACGCGGAAGGCGCGAGGGGCTGCCGCTTGTCCGGGCGCGACGGCGAGCGGTCGGCCGGGATGCTTGCCCATGGACGCGAACACGTCAGCAGCTTTGCCCAAAGCCATTCCATCGGGTGACGACTGCGCCATCCGGATGACGGCTGCCGGAGCCCCAACTAGGGTGCGGCGCAAGCGTTCGGGCACTTGGCCCACCGACATTGCGATGTCGGTGACGGGTGCCACAGTGGGGGAGTGAGCAACACCGTCGCGTGGCAGAGGGGGTGACGTCCGGCCGTGTCCGGTATCGATGTGGGTGAGGAGCTGGGGGCGCGGGCCGCACAGGCCCGAGCGCTCTCCCTGCTGCGGATCCGCAGCAGAGCACTGGCCGTGGCGATCCTGCCCGCGGCCGTCGCCGTCGTGCTCTTCGCGGCGGGCGCGCAGGGCCACCTGGCCGGTCCGGCCTGGGACACCGTGCGCTGGACGGTCCTCGGCGTCGCGGTCGTCGTGCTGCTGGTGACCGTCCTGGTCGCCGTCTCGGTGGCCCGCGCGCGGCCCGCCATGAGCCCGACCGTGCCCGTGCCGGAGGGAGGGGCCCCCGACCTCTACCGCCTGGTCCGCGACCTGGCCGACCGGCTGGACGTGCCCGCGCCCTCGGCCATAGCGCTCACCCCGGACTGCGACAGCTGGCTGGAGGACCGGACGCACCGCGCGCTCCGGAGGGGCCCGGTGGCCGCGGCGGAGGCCGGGGACACCGCCCCCGTCCTGGTCATCGGCTCGCCGTTCCTGTGGTGGATGCGGGTCGCCGAGCTCCGTGCGGTCCTCGCCCCCGTGGTGGCGGGCACCGGCCCGTCCGCGCACCCCGACATAGCCGCCGCCCGCCGCTTCGTACGCGGTCTGGACGCCTCGATCGCCGATGCCGCCGGCCCCTGCCGGGGCACGGTGCGCGGCGCTCCGCTCGCCTTCGCCGGCTGGGTCTCCCGGCTGCTGCTGCGGGCCTGCCGGGACCATGCCGCCGAGATGGAGCGCTGCGTGGCGGCCGCCGCGTCCATGCGGGCCCAGACGGTCGACCACGGGCTGCGGATCTCCGCCCAGGAACAGGTCGGCCTCGCCTACGCCGGCTGGGACCGGCTGCTGACCCGGGTGGCGCTGCCCGCCTGGCGGATGGGCCGCTGGCCCTCCCGGCTGGACGCCGGTGTCGTCTCCGCGCTCACCGAGCTGTCCCGCCGCGACCGGCTCGCCGACGGCTTCGCCCTGCGCCTCGGCGAGCGGCCCGCGTGCGACCTGCTGGAGGAGCCCGGGGTGGCCGACGAGGCGGCGTCCCTGCTCGCCGCGCGGCTCTTCCACGGCGGCCCCGCCGAGAGCGGTCCGGGCTGGGCGCCGGTGGACTGGCAGCAGTATCCCGACGAGGTCGTCGACCGGAAGTGGCGTTCGGAAGCGGCTCGGCTGCACCGGGTCCTGGACACCCTGGGCGTCCCCCGTGCCTCCGCCGCCGACCCGGCCGTGCCGACCCTGGCCCGGGTCATGGAACATCTTTCCGGTCCCGGCGGTCCCGGCGGTCCGGGCGAGGAGCTGGCGGCCGGCATCGGCGCCGCGGTCGCCCGTGAGGAGGCCGAGGCCCCGGGCCACGGCGGCCCGGGGCACAGTGGCCCGGGTCACGGTGCGGCCGACGATCCTCTCGACCTCTGGGGGCCCGGCCCACTGCCCCTCTTCCCGCTCCAGCCGCCGCGTACGGGCACCGAGCTGCTCGCCGACCACGTCGCGGCCATGGTCTGCTGCGCCGCCGTGGACACGGCGGGCGCGGCCCCCGGCCTCGACTGGCTGGACGGCCCCGCCCTGCTCGTCGGCGGCGAGCGCCGGGCGGACCTCGCGACCCCGGTCCTCAGCCTCGTCGAGGACGGCGATCCGGACCCGCTGCTGTCCTGGCTGGCCGAGGTGGGAGTGCGCTCCGACAAGCCGGTCCGGCTGGTCTGAGCGCAGGCCGGTCCGGCTGGTCCGAGCACAGGCCGGTCGGCTGGCCCGTCCGCCAGCCGGTTGGTCCGACCGCAAGCCGTTCCGACCGTTAGCCCATGCGGCTGGTCCGGCCACACGACCGACGGGTCCGACCCCTGGGCCGATTGCCCCGGCACAAGCCCGTTCGACTGGTCCGGCCACAGGGGCGACGGGTCCGACGACGAGCTCCGGCCGGTACGACGACCAGGACGACGACCGGTAGAAGGACCGGTACGACGACCGGTACGACCAGGCGGAACAGGCCCTTCGACAGGCCCTCCGACAGGCCCATCGACAAGGCCATCGACAAGGCCATCGGCAAGGCCCGAAGGCTTCCCGGCCCCGTCAATTCGCGACGAAGGGTGACGAACCGCGTGCGTTATGTGATGTGCTGGGGACCGGCGCTGACATTCGGCGCACCAGAGTTGTCCGGGGGATCCCCAGAGCAGTCCGAGGGATCCGAGGGAGGGGCGCGGCATGGGGGCGGAGCAGATTCGCCGGTGGGAGTCGGGCGCCCTCGCGCACGCGGTGAGCGATCCCTTCGGGCAGGGCCCGCTGCCGTGGTTGCGCGGCAGTGAGAATTACTTCGACGACACCGGTCAGGTGGTCCCCTGGTACGCCGATCTCGCCCGCTCCACCGGCGGCGGCACCCGTACCGCCGACGACGTGCACCGCCAGATCAAGGGCTTCGTCTCGCCCGGCGCGGCGGCCCCCGGCGAGGCCATCGACTTCCACATCACCGTGGACCCGCCCCAGCAGTTCTCCGTCGACGTCTACCGGATCGGCCACTACGGCGGCGACGGCGCGTCCAAGATCACCACGAGCCCGCGGCTCTCCGGCATCGTCCAGCCCCCGCCGCTCGCCGCCGACCGGACCGTCTCCTGCCACCACTGGTGGATGTCCTGGCGGCTCCAGATCCCGAGCTACTGGTCCGTCGGCGCGTATGTGGCCGTCCTGACCACCGCTGACGGCTACCGCTCGCACATCCCCTTCACCGTGCGCCACGACCACCCCGCCGACCTGCTGCTCCTGCTGCCCGACATCACCTGGCAGGCGTACAACCTCTACCCGGAGGACGGCCGTACCGGCGCCAGCCTCTACCACGCGTGGGACGAGCGGGGGCGGCTGCTCGGCGAGGAGGACGCCGCCGTCACGATCTCCTTCGACCGCCCGTACGCCGGGGCCGGCCTGCCGCTGCACGTGGGGCACGCGTACGACTTCATCCGCTGGGCCGAGCGGTACGGCTACGACCTCGCCTACGCCGACGCCCGCGACCTGCACGCCGGCCGCGTCGACCCCAGCCGCTACCGGGGCCTGGTCTTCCCCGGCCACGACGAGTACTGGACGCTGCCGATGCGCCGGGCCGCCGAGCGTGCCCGGGACTCCGGCACCTCGCTCGTCTTCCTCTCCGCCAACACCATGTACTGGCAGGTGGGCCTCGCCCCGTCGGCCTCCGGCGAGGCGGACCGGCTGCTGACCTGCCGCAAGCGTCGGGGGCCCGGGAAGTCCGCCCTGTGGCGCGAGGTCGACCGGCCCGAACAGCAGCTGCTGGGCATCCAGTACGCGGGCCGGGTGCCCGATCCCCGCCCGCTGGTCGTGCGCAACGCGGAGCACTGGCTCTGGGACGCCACGGGCGCGGTCGAGGGCGACGAGATCCCGGGCCTGGTCGCCGGCGAGGCCGACCGCTACTTCCCGCGCACCAGCCTGCCCGAGCACGACAACCGGATCCTGCTGGCCCATTCCCCGTACGAGGACTCCGAGGGCGCCACCCGGCACCAGGAGACCTCGCTCTACCAGTCCCCCTCCGGCGCGCTCGTCTTCGCCTCCGGCACCTTCGCCTGGTCCCCGGCCCTGGACCGCCCCGGGCACACGGACCCCCGGATCCAACGGGCCACGGCCAACCTCCTCGACCGGATCTGCAAGCGGGACTGACCGGGGTGGAGGAGCGCGGCCGACCGGGGCGGAGGACCGCGACCGACCAGCAGGCGCGAGCAACACGATCGACCGGCCCGGGGACCGCGACGGACCGGTCCCGGGGACCACGACCGACCAGTCCCGGCACCCGCCACCGACCCGGTTCATCGAAACCCGGCACCGGCCACCGGCCCCCGGGGCGAGAACCGGGCCGCGGATACGGGACAATCGGAACCGCTCCTGGATCAATCTACGCGGAGGCACCGTGTCCGGTTTTGTAGAAAAGCCCGAGCCCGTACAGGTTCCGGGCCTCACCCACCTGCACACCGGCAAGGTGCGTGACCTGTACCGGAACGAGGCGGGCGACCTCGTCATGGTCGCCAGCGACCGTATCTCCGCGTACGACTGGGTCCTGCCCACCGAGATCCCCGACAAGGGCCGCGTCCTCACCCGGCTCTCGCTCTGGTGGTTCGACCAGCTGGCCGACCTGGTCCCCAACCACGTCATCTCCACCGAGCTGCCCCCGGGCGCCCCGGCCGACTGGGCGGGCCGCACCCTCATCTGCAAGTCGCTGCGGATGGTCGAGGTCGAGTGCGTGGCCCGCGGCTATCTGACCGGCTCCGGGCTCGTCGAGTACGACGCCACCCGTACGGTCTGCAACATCGGCCTCCCCGAGGGCCTGGTCAACGGGTCCGAGCTGCCCGGCCCGATCTTCACCCCGGCCACCAAGGCGGCCGTCGGCGACCACGACGAGAACGTCAGCTACGAGGACGTCGCCCGCGAGGTCGGTGCCGAGACGGCCGCCGAGCTGCGGCGCACGACGCTCGACGTCTACCGCCGGGCCCGGGACATCGCGCACGGGCGCGGGATCATCCTGGCCGACACCAAGTTCGAGTTCGGCTTCGAGACCACCGCGGACGGGACCGAGCGGCTGATCATCGCCGACGAGGTGCTGACCCCGGACTCCTCGCGCTTCTGGCCCGCCGCCACCTGGGAGCCCGGCCGGGCGCAGCCCAGCTTCGACAAGCAGTTCGTGCGCGACTGGCTGACCTCGCCGGCCTCCGGCTGGGTCCGCGCGAGCGAGCAGCCGCCCCCGGCGCTGCCGCAGGAGATCGTGGCGGCGACCCGCGCCAAGTACATCGAGGCGTACGAGGTGCTGACCGGCACCAACTGGTCGTAACGGCAGCCGGATACGCGAGAAGCCCCGGTCCGAGAGGACCGGGGCTTCTTCACTCGGAGCGGACGACCAGGTTCGAACTGGCGACCTCAACCTTGGCAAGGTTGCGCTCTACCAACTGAGCTACGTCCGCAGTGCGCCGCAGCGCGATGCCTACTATACCCAACCCCGCTCACGTGCGAGACGCACTGCCGTGTGCCGGTTCTCCGCACCGATCTTGGTGGCGGCCGAGGAGAGGTAGTTGCGGACCGTCCCCTGGGACAGGGAGGCCCGCTCCGCGATCTCCGCGACCGGTGCCCCGTCCGCCGCCAGTTCGAGCACCTCGGCCTCCCTGGCGGTCAGCGGGGAGTCCCCGGCGGAGATGGCGTCGGCCGCCAACTCGGGATCGACGTAACGGTTTCCGGCGTGGACGGTGCGGATGATCTCCGCCAGTCGCCGGGCGCTGACCGTCTTCGGCACGAACCCCCGTACGCCGGCGGCCAGCGCCCGCTTGAGGTGCCCGGGGCGGCCGTGGCTGGTCACGATCATGGTGCGGCAGTGGGGCAGTTCGGTCCGCAGCGATGTGGCGACCTTCACACCGTCCGCGCCCGGCATCTGGAGGTCCAGGACGGCGACGTCGGGCCGGTGCGCCAGGGCCATCGCCAGGGCCTCGGGGCCGCTCGCGGCCTCCGCGACCACGACGAGGTCCTCCTCCAGGGCGAGCAGCGCGGCCAGCGCGCCCCGGATCAGGTGCTCGTCGTCGGCCAGCAGGACCCGCAGGGGCTGCGCGGTGGTCATCGTTCCTCCGGGAGAGCGGGAGAGGCAGAGGGTTCGGGGGACGGTGCGAGGTGGCCGTTCGGGTCCGGGCGGTGAGCCGTGAGCGGCACCGTCGCCGTCACCCGGAAGAGATCGTCCCCGGCGGGTCCGGCGGTGAGCGATCCGCCGAGCGCGCCGAGCCGTACCCGCAGCCCGGCCAGGCCCGAACCGCCGCCGTCGTCCTCGTCCGCGCCGCCGAGCGGGCGGGTGGCGCCGGCCCCGTCGTTCTCGACCTCCAGGACCACCGCGTCCCGTCTCCGCGCGAGCCGGATCCAGCAGTGGCGGGGGTCGCCGTGGCGCAGGACGTTCGTCGCGGTCTCGCGCACCACCCAGCCGAGCGCGGCCTGGACGGCGGCGGGGGCCCCGATGCCGGCCGGGCCGTCCGCGCCCTCGACGGTGCAGGTGATTCCGGCGGCCTGCAACACACCCCGCGCTCCCATGAGTTCAGTGGGCAGGTCGGCCTCCCGGTAGCCGCGTACGACATCGCGGACCTCCTGCTGGGAGGCGCGGGCGATCCGCTGCACCTCGACCATCTGGTCCATCGCCGCGGGGTTCCCGCGCTGGGCCAGCTCCACGGCCAGCTCGCTCTTCAGGGCGATCACCGACAGGTTCCGGCCGAGCACGTCGTGCATGTCCCGGCCGAACCGCAGCCGCTCCTCCGCCACCGCCAGCCGGGCCTGCATGTCCCGCGCCTCCTCCGCCTGCCACATCACGGACAGGCTCCAGACGCTCGGCCGGGCCGAGACGAGCACCAGCAGGGTGACGACGACCAGCGAGACGACCGCCCCCAGGAGCAGCCCGGCCGGCACCCCCACGGCCGCCAGGAGTCCCAGGACGGTCGCCGAGAAGACGGTGGCGTGGAGCAGGAACGTCCGGACCGGGACGATCAGGACGTACGGGATGAGGAACGCCACGGGCAGGTCCAGCACCAGCAGCACGAGCCCCTCGTCCTTCACGCCTCCCACCGCCGCGAGTGCCACCAGGAGGCCGGTCATCAGCACCTGGAGCGCGACGGGCAGGCGCAACCGCCCCGGAGGGAACGGCTCCGTCCTCCGGTAGTCGTCGAAGGCGGGGGTCAGATTGCGGTTGCTCAGCACGGACTGGGCGAGGTTGGCGGCGAGGAACGCCGCTCCCAGGGCCATCGCCACCGGTCCCTCGTCCAGGGTCTCGCCGAGCGGCAGCAGCCCCCAGGACACCGCGAAGAACCAGGTGATCGAGCAGAGCGTCAACCGGGTGTAGAGGTCGATGCGCTCCAGCTTGCTGCGCTCGTGCCAGTCGCGCCGCCAGCCCCGTACCCGACCGATCACATCTCTCAGCCCCTTCATGTCAGCCGCGCCGCCGTCCCCGTACGCGACCGGTCACAACACCCCTCGGCCCCTTCATGTCAGCCGCGCGGGTCCCAGCGGAACCACCGTCGCACAGCAAACACGCCGAAAGCGGTCCAGGCCAGCGCGGTCACCCCGGCCGTGAACAGGTCGCCGCTCTCCACGCCGCCGAGCCAGCCGTGCCGGACCAGGGTCATCACGCCCGTCATCGGCAGCAGCTCCAGGACGGAGGCCAGCCTGTCCGGGAACACCGCCAGCGGGACGAACAGCCCGGAGCCGAACATCGAGACGAAGAACAGTGGCAGGGTGGTGAGCTGTGAGGTCTGCACCGTCCGGGTGATCGCGGTGGTCGCCGCCGCCAGGGCGGACATCAGGACGAAGCCCAGCAGCAGTCCGGCCAGCAGGAGGTCGGGGCGGTGCGGGGCGCTCAGGTCGAAGGCGATGGCGCCGGCCACCACCAGCAGCACGCACTGGGCGAGCGCCAGCGCGACGGACGGCAGCGCGGTGCCGATCAGGATCTCGCGGTCGGAGATCTCGCCGGTGCGCAGCCGCTTCAGGACGAGTTCCTCGCGCCGGGCGACGTAGGCGGAGACGAGGTTCATGTAGACGACCTGGACGAGCACCATGCCGATGCCGCCGGTCAGGGTGGCGCCCGCGACGGTGAGCCCGGTGCCGCCGAGGTCGATCTGTTCGAGCGAGGACCGCATCGCGAAGATCATCGTGATGGGCAGCAGCAGGGCCACGACGATCGCGGTCCGGTTGCGCAGCAGGAGGATCAGCTCGGCGCGGCCGAGGGCGGTCAGCCGCCGGGCCACGGCCGCCGTGCCCGTGGGGGAGGCGGCGGACGTCCGGTCGCGGACGGGGGTCGTGGTGGTCGTCATGCCGTCACCTTCTTCGTGCTCTTCGTGCTCTTCGTGCTCTTCGCGCCGCCGGAGCGGGCGGAGCGGTCGTCGGCCCGGCGCGGGTCCTGGTCCCGGGGCGCGTGCTGGGTCTTCGCGATGTCGAGGAACGCCTCTTCCAAGGAGGCGGAGCGGGCGTCGAGGCCGTGCAGCCGTACGCCGGACTCCCGGGCCCACTCCAGGAGTTCGTGCAGCGACTCCTGGAGGGCGGGGGTGCGGATCTCGACCCGGGACCCTTCCGCCGCGGCCCGCAGCGAGAGCGGCAGGCGCGCCGCCGGCACGGCCTCGGGCAGCACGAACCGGATCCTGGCGGGCTGCTGCGCGGTCACCTCGGCGATGGTCCCGGTCGTCACGATCCTCCCCTGGTGCATGATCGCCAGCCGGTCCGCGAGCGCCTCGGCCTCCTCCAGGTAGTGCGTGGTCAGCAGCACGGTCGTGCCGTTGTCCCGCAGCGCCCGGACGAGCTCCCAGGTCTCCTGCCTGCCCTCGGCGTCCAGCCCGGTCGTCGGCTCGTCGAGGAAGAGCACCTCGGGCCGGGACGTCAGGGCCAGCGCCAGGTCGAGGCGGCGCTTCTCACCGCCGGACAGCTGCTTGACCCGTACGTTTCCCCGGCCGGTCAGGCCGACCATCTCCAGGGCCTCGCCGGCGGGGCGTGCGCCGGTGGTGCAGGCCGACCACATGCGTACGGTCTCCATGACCGTGAGGTCGGAGGGGAAGCCGCCTTCCTGGAGCATCACCCCGGTACGGGGGCGGACGGCGGCGCGTTCGCGGTACGGGTCGTGGCCGAGGACCCGTACCGTCCCGTCGGTCGGCGGCGCCAGGCCTTCGAGGAGTTCCACGGTGGAGGTCTTGCCCGCGCCGTTCGTCCCGAGCAGGGCGAACAGTTCGCCGCGGGCCACGGAGAAGGAGATCCCGGACACGGCCTCGAAGCCGCCGGCGTAACGTCGGCGGACCTCGTTCGCCTCGATCACGGGACCGTCCACGCGGTCGCTGAGAATGTCGTCGCTGGTCATGCTTCAAGGTTTCCGCCGGAACGAACCCGCGAGCAGTGCGCGCTGTCACCACTGCGCATGACAAACGTCATGCGGGGCTCCGGGCGTCATGCGGGGCTTCGGGGGAGCGCGGGGCTCCCGGGGAGTGCGGGAGCACGACAAAGGCCCTGACCGAGAAGGTCAGGGCCTTTGATGCTGAGCGGACGACCAGGTTCGAACTGGCGACCTCAACCTTGGCAAGGTTGCGCTCTACCAACTGAGCTACGTCCGCAGTGCAGCCACTCGGCTTTCACCGGTGGAGCGAGCACTACTCTACCTGATCCAACGAAGTGGTCCGAAGAGTCGTGCAGAGCGGGTGACAGGAATTGCACACTGCGCCTTCCCCCTGGAAGGGGGATGTTCTACTACTGAACTACACCCGCACGCTGCGTGGGATTCGGCTTTGCGGCCTCGCCCCTCGGCGTGCTCCAGACTCTAGCCGACCTGCAGGGGTGTCGCGCAAGTCGGCTCCCCGAGGGCCCCGCGGAACGGGCCCCCGGACCCGGCCGGCGGGGCGCCCGGGGCCGCCTGACGGAGCGTCCGGATCCCGGGCCCGCTGCCCCCGGCGGTCCGGCCGGTCCGCCCGGTCCGGAGTCGGCGCGAGGGGTCCCGCCGACACCGCGGCGGTTCGGCCGGCGGTGACCGCCGCGGCTCAACTCGCCGCGTCGAACGCCTCGTAGACCTTCTTCGGGATGCGGCCCCGGGCCGGCACCTCCATCCGGTGCGAGCGGGCCCAGGCGCGGACGGCCGCGGGGTCCGGGGCGAGGGAGGTGTGGTGGTAGGCCGTGGGCGTCCTGCCGTGCTTGCTGGCATTTGTCTGCTTTCGGCCGGCGGCCACGTAAGGAGCCAGGGCCTTCCGCAGTTTCTTCGCATTGGCGGGATTGAGATCGATCTCGTACGTCTTCCCGTCCAGGGCGAAGGTCACCGTTTCCGCCGCTGCTCCCCCGTCGATGTCGTCGGAGAGCGTCACCACTACGCGCTGAGCCACGGATATCGGTCCTTTCCTACGGCGCCCGCGCGTCCTTCGTGCGCGGATGCCTGCCTTCCGGCTGCCAGGCGGGCGGATGTGGATCGACGAGATGTCGACTGTTCCGTTGTCCCCGGGGCAATGTTGCTTTCCCCGGTAATCATTTGTACAGCGGTGGGTGCCGCATTGTGAAGCCCAGCCAATTACATCCGCGTGTCCGTGTGCAATCCGTGTGCAATCCGGGCGCGATTTTTCCAGACCTTTTCCCGCACGGTGTCGCGGCCGATATCTCGGCGTGATCCGCGCAGGGTGCCCGCCGTGTCCGTCCCGCCCGATATCTACCCGCGTAGAAATTTTGGCCAGGTACGCTGAGTGGACCCGCGGGGGTCTGGGGAACCCCCCGGAGAGACAGCCGCACCACACCACCACACCGGGAGTGCCAGTGGCACGCGTCGTAGTCGACGTCATGCTCAAGCCCGAGATCCTCGACCCGCAGGGACAGGCGGTGCAGCGTGCACTGCCCCGTCTCGGCTTCGAGGGAATCGCGGACGTTCGTCAGGGAAAGCGTTTCGAGCTGGAGGTCGAGGGGCCGGTCGACGACGCCGCCCTCGCCCGTATTAACGAGCTGGCCGAGACGTTCCTCGCCAACACCGTCATCGAGGACTTCGTCGTGAAGGTGGAGGAGGAGAAGTGACCACCCGTATCGGCGTCGTCACTTTTCCCGGCACCCTCGACGATCAGGACGCCCTGCGCGCCGTGCGGATCGCGGGCGCCGAGCCCGTATCCCTCTGGCACCGCGACAAGGACCTGCACCAGGTCGACGCGGTCGTGCTGGCGGGCGGTTTCTCCTACGGGGACTACCTCCGCGCCGGAGCGATTTCCCGCTTCTCGCCGGTCATGGAAACCCTCATCGAGCAGGCGAAGGCCGGTATGCCGGTCCTCGGCATCTGCAACGGTTTCCAGATCCTGACCGAGGCGCACCTGCTGCCCGGCGCGATGCTGCGCAACAACCACCTCCACTTCGTCTGCCGCGACCAGAGCCTGCGGGTGGAGAACGCGGAGACCGCCTGGACCTCGGACTACGCCGCCGGCCAGGAGATCAGGGTCCCGCTCAAGAACATGGACGGCCGGTACACCGCCGACGAGCACACGCTCGACGAGCTGGAGGCCGAGGGCCGCGTCGCCTTCCGCTACCTGGACGGCAACCCCAACGGCTCGCTCCGCGACATCGCGGGCATCACCAACGCCGCGGGCAACATCGTCGGCCTGATGCCGCACCCGGAGCACGCCGTGGAGCCGCTCATCGGCACCGGTCGCACCGACGGCCTCGGTTTCTTCACCTCGATCATCAAGAAGCTGGTCAACGCATGAGCCTGGATACGGTCAAGCACGCGGCCGAGACCCCGGACGCCGAGCAGCCCTGGAAGGAGCTCGGCCTCAAGGAGGACGAGTACGCCCGGATCCGCGAGATCCTGGGCCGCCGCCCCACCGGCGCCGAGCTCGCCATGTACTCCGTGATGTGGTCGGAGCACTGCTCGTACAAGAGCAGCAAGGTCCACCTCAAGCAGTTCGGCGAGAAGGTCCCCGCCAACGACGCCATGCTCGTCGGCATCGGCGAGAACGCCGGCGTCGTCGACGTCGGCCAGGGGTACGCGGTCACCTTCAAGGTCGAGTCGCACAACCACCCCTCGTACATCGAGCCCTACCAGGGCGCGGCCACCGGCATCGGCGGCATCGTCCGCGACATCCTCGCCATGGGCGCCCGCCCGATCGCGGTCGTCGACCCGCTGCGCTTCGGCGCGGCCGACCACCCCGACACCAAGCGCGTCCTGCCGGGCGTCGTCGCGGGCATCGGCGGCTACGGCAACTGCCTGGGCCTGCCCAACATCGGCGGCGAGGTCGTCTTCGACGCCTGCTACCAGGGCAACCCGCTCGTCAACGCCGGCTGCATCGGCGTGATGAAGCACGAGGACATCCACCTCGCGCAGGCGTCCGGCCCCGGCAACAAGGTCATCCTGTACGGCGCCCGCACCGGCGGCGACGGCATCGGCGGCGTCTCCGTGCTGGCGAGCGAGACCTTCGAGTCCACCGGGCCGGCCAAGCGCCCCGCCGTCCAGGTCGGCGACCCGTTCCAGGAGAAGCTCCTCATCGAGTGCACCCTGGAGATCTTCGGCGAGAAGCTCGTCGCGGGCATCCAGGACCTCGGCGGCGCCGGGCTCTCCTGCGCCACCAGCGAGCTGGCCTCCGCCGGTTCCGGCGGCATGCGCGTCGAGCTGGACACCGTGCCCCTGCGCGACTCCTCCCTCTCGCCCGAGGAAATCCTCATGAGCGAGTCGCAGGAGCGCATGTGCGCGATCGTCGAGCCGCAGCACGTGGACCGCTTCCTGGAGATCTGCGAGAAGTGGGACGTCATCGCCACCGTCATCGGTGAGGTGACCGAGGGCTCCCAGCTGGAGATCTTCTGGCACGGCGAGCAGATCGTGGACGTGCCGCCGCGCTCGGTCGCCCACGACGGCCCCGTCTACCACCGCCCGTTCGCCCGCCCGTCCTGGCAGGACGCGCTCCAGGCGGACGACGCCGGCAAGCTCGCCCGCCCGGCGGACGCGGCCGAGCTGCGCGAGCAGGTCCTGAAGCTGGTCGCCTCCCCGAACCAGGCCTCCAAGGCGTGGATCACCGACCAGTACGACCGCTTCGTGCAGGGCAACACCGTGCTGGCGATGCCGGAGGACGCGGGCATGGTCCGCATCGACGCCGAGTCGAACCTGGGCGTGGCCATGGCGACCGACGGCAACGGCCGGTACGCCAAGCTCGACCCGTACACCGGCGCGCAGCTCGCGCTGGCGGAGTCGTACCGCAACGTCGCCGCCTCCGGCGCGAAGCCGCTGGCCATCTCGGACTGCCTGAACTTCGGCTCCCCCGAGGACCCGGACGTCATGTGGCAGTTCGCCGAGGCCACCCGCGGTCTCGCGGACGGCTGCCTGGAGCTGGGCACCCCGGTCACCGGCGGCAACGTCTCGCTGTACAACCAGACCGGTGAGACGGCGATCCACCCGACACCGGTCGTGGCCGTGCTCGGCGTGATCGACGACGTCAACCGGCGTACGCCGGTCGCCTTCGCGCACGAGGGCCAGCTCCTCTACCTGCTGGGCGACACGGCCGAGGAGTTCGGCGGTTCGGCCTGGTCCGAGGTCGTCCACCAGCACCTGGGCGGCCTGCCGCCGAAGGTGGACCTCGGCCGCGAGAAGCTGCTCGCCGAGATCCTCATCTCGGCCTCCCGCGACGGCATGATCGACGCCGCCCACGACCTGAGCGACGGCGGCCTGATCCAGGCCGTCACCGAGTCCTGCCTGCGCGGCGGGAAGGGCGCCCGGCTGGTCGTGCCGGACGGTCTGGACGCGTTCACGTTCCTGTTCTCCGAGTCGGCGGGACGCGCGGTCGTCTCGATCCCGCGCAGCGAGGAGCTCCGCTTCAACGACATGTGCGGCGCGCGCGGTCTGCCCGTCACCCGCATCGGCGTCGTCGACGGCGAGGAGATCGAGATCCAGGGCGAGTTCAGCATCCCGCTGAGCGAGCTCCGTACGGCACACGAGGCGACGATCCCCGCGCTGCTCGCCTGAGCCGCGCGCCGACCGGCGTCGCCGAAGCCCCCGCCCGGGTCCTCCGGGCGGGGGCTTCGGCCGTTTCCCCCACACTCTTGTCAGAGATTACGTAATTACGTAAGGTTGGTGTCATGGAGCTGGAGCAGCGGGTCGCCGAGCTGGAGAGGCGGCTCACGGCACTGGAGCGGCGGGACTCCGAGTCCCCCCGCCTGGGCGACGGCGACTTCTGGGCGCTGGACGGGCTGAAACAGCAGCTCGCCGAGGTCGGGGAGGCCGCGGCCGACGGGGGAGTGCTCTACACGGGCTCGGTACGGCTGCCCACCGGCGAGAGCTACGAGTGGCAGTACGGCGCCCTCACCGAGGCCCTGTTCGACGGGGACTGGGCGGACGCCGCCGATTCGTTCGCCGCGCTGGGCCACCCGGTCCGGCTGCGGCTGCTCCGCGAGATCCTCGGCGGCCTGAGGACGACCGCCGAACTGGCCGCGCTCGACGAGCTGGGCACCACCGGCCAGATCTACCACCACCTGCGCCAGCTGACCGGCGCGGGCTGGCTGCACGCCGCGGGCCGCGGCCGCTACGAGGTCCCGGCGGTCCGCGTGGTGCCGCTGCTGGTGGTGCTGACGGCGGCGCGGCCCTGAAGCCAAGACCATGAAACCAGGGGGAAAGATCATGTCCGTCCGCAAAGCCATGATGCTGCTCTACCGAGTGAGCTGGCTCGTCTTTCTCGCGCTGGTGCTCACCGGAGTCCTCTCCGAACCGTTGTTGCCGGTCGGCCTCACCTTCGTGCCCATGGGCGTGGCTCTGGTCATCGGGCTCACCCTGAGCCGTAGCGGCCCGAAGGGGGAGGCGAAGCAACGCCCGGCCGTGGAGGTCGAACCGCCGGTGACCGGCCGCTGGACCGCCCTCAACAGCCCGGCGGACAAGGTGCCGAGCCACGGTACGCACGTCTACGGGCAGACGTACGCGATCGACATCGTGGCCGATCCGGAGACGGAGGAGGGCGGGGCCCCGGCCCGCCCGCCGTTCCGCCTCTTCTGGCCGGTCGTACGCCGCAACCGCGACTTCCCTGCCTTCGGCGCCCCGCTGCTCGCGGTGGCCGACGCCACGGTCGTGAAGGCGAGCGACGGCCAGCGCGACCACCTGAGCCGCAACTCGCTGCCGGCCCTCGCCTACCTGATGCTGATCGAGGGAGCTGCACGAGACCTTCTCGGCGCACGTCGGATCATCGGCAACCACGTGATCCTCGACCTCGGCGGTGGCACGTACGCCGTGTACGCCCACGTCCAGCGCGGCTCGCTCCGGGTGAAGGCCGGGGAGACCGTGCGCGCCGGCCAGTTGCTCGGGCGGGTGGGAAACTCCGGCAACACCACCGAACCGCACCTCCACTTCCATCTGATGGATAGCCCGGACCTCGACGACGCCCGGGGCGTCCCCTTCACCTGGCGGGGCGTCGGAGTGCCCGCGAACAAGGAGACGTTCACGGTCGGCGAGCAGGCCGAGGTGCGGGCCGGGACGCCGACCGGGGAGCAGGTCGCGGAGGCCTGACCCGGGCGGGCGATGTCAGTGGGGCCGGTTAGTCTCGGCCCCATGCCCCCGGCCAAGAAGCGCCGCCCGCGCGCCTACGACCACCTCAGGACCCGGACGGCGGTCCTCACCCAGTTCGCCCATGTCCGGGACGCCGTCGCCGTGTTGACGCCCGACCAGCTCGCCCGGCCGACCCGGCTCGGCGACTGGACGGTGCGCGAGCTCGTCGTGCACGTCGCGACCGGGCTGAGCAGCGTCACCCGGGCCCTGGCCCTGCCGGAGCCGCCCGGGCCGGGACCCCGGGTCGCCCTGCTGGAATGGCCGTCGACCACCGCCGCGCACGCCGCCCGGATCGCCGAGGACGTCGAGGAGGCGGCTGCCGGCCGCCCCGACCTCGGCACGTTGTTCGAAGAGGCGGAAGCGGGGTTCACCGGGGCCGTTCCGGCCACCGGCACGGGGGAGCGGCTGCTGTCCGTCCGGGTCGGCTCCATGCGGCTGACCGACTACCTGGTCACCCGGACCGTCGAGCTGGTCGTCCACACGGACGACCTGAACGAGGCGCTCGGGCTGGAGATCCCCTACGACCGCCAGGCCCTGGCCGCCTGCACCCGGCTGCTGGCCGACGCCCTCGCGGACCGGGCGCCCGGCGGTTCGGTGGAGGTGCGGGTCCCGCCGTTCGCGGTGGTCCAGTGCATCGGCGGGCCCAAGCACACCCGGGGCACCCCGCCGAATGTCATGGAGACCGGACCGCTGACCTGGATCCGGCTCGCCACCGGGCGTACGGAGTGGGCGCGGGCCCTGGAGGACGCCGAGGTCAGCGCCAGTGGGGAGCGCGCCGACCTGGCCGCGCTGCTGCCGCTGCTGGGCTGAGGCGGCCGCCGCGAAGCGGAGTGGGCGGAACCGGATCGGCCCCCCGTTCCGTCACATCGCCATGCGCACCCAACGGATGACCCTCAGCGTCAGTGTCCTGGCCCTCCTCACCCTCGCCGCCTGCGGTACGGAGTCGGGTTCCGGCTCCGGCTCCGGCGACGGCGGCGACACCGTGCGGAGCGACGTCCCCGTCACCGGGGTCGCCTGGAGCGTCGACTCGGTGACCGTCGGCGGCAAGAAGACCGAGGCCCCGGAGGGGGCCCGGATGGAGATCGACCCGAAGGGCCGGGCCACGGCCGACTTCGGCTGCAACCACATCGGCGTGGACGCCCGGGTGGAGGGTGACCGGATCACCCTGGGCAAGCCCGTCACCACGCAGATGGCGTGCGACGAGGACATCGAGAAGTTCGAGAAGGCCGCCATCGACGCGATGGGCGGCGAGCTCACCGCGAAGCTCTCCGGGGAGAAGCTGACCCTCACCAAGGAAGGCGGCCACACCATGGAGCTCAGCGAGGAGAAGCCCGCCGACCTGGTCGGCACCCGGTGGGCGGTGACCACACTCCTCAGCGGTGAGACCGCCACGACCGTACCGGCGGATCTGCCGAAGGAGCGGGCACCCCATCTGACCTTCGCCGACGACGGCACCGTACGGGGCAACTCCGGCTGCAACTCCTTCAGCGGCAAGGCCACGGTCAAGGGCTCCACGATCACGTTCGGACCGTTGGCAGGCACCCGGAAGATGTGCCCGGAGGCGGAGATGAAGACGGAGCGCGCGGTGCTCGCCGCCCTGGACGGCAAGGTCACGTACACGATCAAGGGCAAGGCCCTCACCCTCACCGCCGACGACGGCAAGGGCCTCGGCGCCACCGCCGCACGCCCGGGGGCCGAAAGCGCCTCCCAGCACGGCTGAACCCGGAAGGCGGACGTGCCCGGAGCCCGCGGCGCGCGCCGAGCGGGCGGAGGCCCGCCCCGCCCGCCCCGGCCGGGGGCCGAGCGGCCCGCCGGGGCGGGGCCGCCGGGCGCCACGGCGGCGGGGCGGGTCAGGAACGCGTCGGATAGGGGAGCAGGCCGGAGTCCGTCCTCTCCCACGACGCCCGCAGCTCGGCCAGCCGCTCCGGGGCGGCCTTCGCGCGGTCGGCCTGCTCGCGCCGGTCGTCGGCCAGGTTGAACAGCTGGTCGGTCCCGCTCCTCCCCCGGTAGTACTTCCAGTCGCCGCGCCGCAGCGCCCGCTCGCCGCGCACCCGCCAGAACAGGTCGCGTTCCTTCGGCGTCTCGCCCCGCAGCAGATATCCCGCGAGGCTGATGCCGTCCAGCGGGTGGGCGGGGTCCGGTCGTGCTCCGCCCAGCTCCAGCAGGGTGGCCGTCCAGTCGGGGGAGAACACCGGGAGGTCGCTGACCTGGCCGCCCTCGATGCGCGCGGGCCAGCGCAGCACCGAGGGGACGCGGATGCCGCCCTCCTGGAGCGAGCCCTTGCTGCCGGCGAGCGGCCAGTTGTAGGAGAACCGCTCGCCGCCGTTGTCGCTGGCGAAGAAGACCAGGGTGTCCTTCTCCTGCCCCGACCGCTTCAGCGCCTTCAGCACCTCGCCGACCGAGCGGTCCAGGTCCTCGACCATCTCCGTGTACTTCTCGATCGAGCCGCCGTCGGCGTGCCAGAGGGCGGAGCGGTCACCGGCCTTGATCCGGCGGACGATCTCGGCGCTCGCCTCCGTGTCGCCGTCGGCGATCCAGGGCCAGTGCGGAGTGGTGAAGTTCAGGTTGAGCAGCCACGGCCGGTCGTCGTGGTCACGCTGTACGTACTCGCTCGCGCGCTCCGTGAGGATCCGGGTGTAGTACCGCAGGTCCTTGTACTCGGCGTCACCCTCGTACAGGTCGTACTCGCCCCCCAGGCCGAGCTTGGAGTAGTACTCCAGGGCTCCGCCGAAGTTGCCGAAGAACTCGTCGTAGCCCGACCTGGTCGGGCTGTAGTCCGGCAGGTAGCCGCAGTGCCACTTGCCGATCAGCGCGGTCGCGTAGCCGACGCCGCGCAGCAGGGAGGCCAGTGTCGGGTGGGTGGGCTCCAGTCCCACCGACCGGTCGGCGATGGGCTCGGCGAGCCCGCCCTTCGTCCGTCCCGGATAGCGCCCCGTGTAGAGGCTGAACCGGGTGGGCGAGCAGGTCGCCGACCCCGCGTACGCGTCGGTGAAGCGCACGCCCTGCCGCGCCAGCCGGTCCAGGTGGGGTGTGCGGATGTGCGGAGACCCGTACGAGGAGAGATCCGCCCAGCCGAGGTCGTCGCCGAGGATGAAGAGGATGTTGGGACGGCGCGCGTGCCTGCCGCGGGCGGCACGGAACGGACGTTCCCGTGTCGCGTCGTCGGCGGCCGGTCCGGCGGCGGCCGCGGGAACGGCCGCCTGTATTCCGGCCGCGGTGACGGCGGTGGCGCCGACCGCGGTCGTGAAGGCGCGGCGGCTCAGCGGCGTACCGGATCGTCCGTCGGCACGTGCGTGGGCATCGCGAGAGGTCATGAGGGCTCCTGGGAGGGCCTCGGGCACCGGTCGCAGGACGCGGAGCGAGGCAGTGGGCGCGACGTCCCGGCGGGCGGGGGCCCGTGGACGGGCTCACCCGGCCGCGGGGGCGGAGGAGGGAGGAAGATGAACGCGTGCACGCATGCCGGAGCCCGGGGCGGAGGCCCTGCGGGGGTTCGGGAGGTGCGGCAGTCTCAGGCGCGGCGACAGATGGCGCTCGCTACACGTCCCAGATCGACGTGCCGGCGCTCCACGAGCGTGATCGAAAGATCACCGAGGGGCTGCATGGGGCAGGAGCCTGCCAACGAGGCATGGGCCTGTCAACGGTGGTCTCGAACTGCGGACGGCTGCCTTCACCCGCCGACGCGCCCCCACCGCGCCCCGGGGTGTGAGGCTCACCACGAAACGGGCGTTCGGCCGGCGGCCGGGACGATGATCGGGCAGGTTCACCGAGCGCCACGGCCGCCCGTACGCCCACACCGGCCCTACTCGTCGGTAACCAGCCTCCTGGCCCGGAAGTGAGCGTCGCGTCCGCCCGACAGGGTCTGCCCCGCCCACCCGGCGGTGACGCAGCGTCACCGGCCGAAGTCCCGCGAATCGCCCGCCCCGGTCGGCGGGCGGGCCCGCTCCCCATGGACCGCCGTGGGTTTGCCCACCGGTCCCCAATTCGGACCAGTGGTCGATCTCGCCTACACTCGGTGCCGTGCCCCGTGGTGATGGACGACTCAACCACGACCTGCTCCCCGGAGAGAAAGGCCCCCAGGACGCTTGTGGCGTCTTCGGTGTCTGGGCTCCGGGTGAAGAGGTCGCCAAGCTCACCTATTTCGGACTGTATGCCCTGCAGCACCGCGGACAGGAATCCGCGGGCATCGCAGTGAGCAACGGGTCCCAGATCCTGGTCTTCAAGGACATGGGACTGGTCTCGCAGGTCTTCGACGAAACGTCTCTGGGTTCCCTCCAGGGCCATATCGCGGTCGGTCATGCCCGCTACTCCACCACCGGCGCCTCGGTGTGGGAGAACGCGCAGCCGACGTTCCGTGCCACCGCGCACGGCTCGATCGCCCTCGGCCACAACGGGAACCTGGTCAACACCGCCCAGCTCGCGGAGATGGTCGCCGACCTCCCGCGCAAGGACGGCCGCGCCACCCAGGTCGCCGCGACCAACGACACCGACCTGGTGACCGCGCTGCTCGCCGGGCAGCGCGACGAGAACGACAAGCCGCTCACCATCGAGGAAGCCGCCGCCAAGGTGCTCCCCGACGTCAAGGGCGCGTTCTCCCTCGTCTTCATGGACGAGCACACGCTGTACGCCGCCCGCGACCCGCAGGGCATCCGCCCGCTGGTGCTCGGCCGGCTGGAGCGCGGCTGGGTGGTCGCCTCCGAGTCCGCCGCGCTCGACATCTGCGGCGCCAGCTACGTACGCGAGATCGAGCCGGGCGAGCTCGTCGCCATCGACGAGAACGGCCTGCGCACCTCCCGATTCGCGGAAGCGAAGCCCAAGGGCTGTGTCTTCGAGTACGTCTACCTGGCCCGTCCCGACACCGACATCGCCGGGCGCAACGTCTACCTCTCCCGGGTGGAGATGGGCCGCCGGCTGGCCGCCGAGGCCCCCGCCGAGGCGGATCTCGTCATAGCGACCCCGGAATCCGGCACCCCCGCCGCGATCGGGTACGCGGAGGCCAGCGGCATCCCGTTCGGCGCCGGACTGGTCAAGAACGCCTACGTCGGCCGGACCTTCATCCAGCCCTCGCAGACCATCCGCCAGCTCGGCATCCGGCTCAAGCTGAATCCGCTGAAGGAAGTCATCAAGGGCAAGCGCCTGGTGGTCGTCGACGACTCGATCGTCCGCGGCAACACCCAGCGGGCCCTGGTCCGGATGCTCCGCGAGGCGGGCGCCGCCGAGATCCACATCCGGATCTCCTCGCCGCCGGTGAAGTGGCCCTGCTTCTTCGGGATCGACTTCGCGACCCGCGCCGAACTGATCGCCAACGGCATGACCGTCGACGAGATCTGCACCTCCATGGGAGCCGACTCCCTCTCGTACATCTCGATCGACGCGATGATCGAGGCGACGACGATCGACAAGCCGAACCTCTGCCGCGCCTGCTTCGACGGTGAGTACCCGATGGAGCTCCCGGACCCGGAGCTGCTCGGCAAGCAGCTGCTGGAGACCGAGCTGGCGGCAGGCCCGGCGGCGACCGCCGCGGCCGACGCGCTGCGCCGTCCGTGACCCGGACGCGCCGCCGCATCCCCCACCAGCCCCGTATCTCCACACGAAAGATCCCAGGCCATGTCTGAGACAACAGGTGCTTCCTACGCGGCGGCCGGCGTCGACATCGAAGCCGGTGACCGTGCCGTCGAGCTGATGAAGGAGTGGGTGAAGAAGACCCAGCGCCCCGAGGTCGCCGGACTCGGCGGGCTCGGCGGCTTCGCCGGCCTCTTCGACGCCTCGGCGCTGAAGCGCTACGAGCGCCCGCTGCTCGCCTCCGCCACCGACGGCGTCGGCACCAAGGTGGACCTGGCGCGGCAGATGGGCGTGTACGACACCATCGGCCACGACCTCGTCGGCATGGTCGTGGACGACCTCGTCGTCTGCGGTGCCGAGCCGCTGTTCATGACCGACTACATCTGCGTCGGCAAGGTGCACCCCGAGCGTGTCGCGGCCATCGTGAAGGGCATCGCCGAAGGCTGCGTCCTGGCGGGCTGCTCCCTGGTCGGCGGCGAGACGGCCGAGCACCCGGGTCTCCTCGGCCCGGACGACTTCGACGTCGCCGGCGCCGGTACGGGCGTGGTCGAGGCCGACCGCCTGCTCGGCCCGGACCGTATCCGCAAGGGTGACGCGGTGATCGCCATGGCGTCCTCCGGTCTTCACTCCAACGGGTACTCGCTCGTCCGCCACGTGGTCTTCGACCGGGCCGGCTGGTCCCTGGACCGCGAGGTCGAGGAGTTCGGCCGCACGCTCGGCGAGGAGCTCCTGGAGCCCACCCGGATCTACTCCCTGGACTGCCTGGCCCTCACCCGGACGACCGAGGTGCACGGCTTCAGCCACGTCACCGGCGGCGGCCTGGCGAACAACCTGGCCCGGGTGATCCCGGACGGCCTGCACGCCACCGTGGACCGCTCCACGTGGACGCCCGGCGCCGTCTTCGACCTGGTCGGCAAGGCCGGTCAGGTCGAGCGGCTGGAGCTGGAGAAGACGCTCAACATGGGCGTCGGCATGATCGCGATCGTCCCGGCCGACTCGGTGGACGCCGCGCTGACGACCCTGGCCGACCGCGGGGTCGACTCCTGGGTCGCCGGCGAGATCACCGACCGCGGTGAGCACACCACGGGCGCCGAGCTGACCGGCGACTACGCCCGCTAAGGGCTGTCCCGTCATCCCTGGTGGATCAGCGTGCGGCGTCGGATGCGGTGCATCGCAAGGCGGAGGGACGTCCGCATACTGGATGTATGGGGATGTTCCGACAACGCGGCGAGGTGCCGCAGCTGTCGTCGCACGCCCGCCAGGGATCACGGGACAGCCCTTAGGCACCGTCACGCCGTGGTGCGCGGGGCGGCAGCCCGCCCGGCGCACCACGGCAGCACGACACGGGAGAAGCCGGACCGGGACACACAGAACCCGGCCCGGGGCAGGCCCGGACCGGGTTGATGTGTCAGCGCGAGGTCAAGCGCCGCGGCGCTGTGACGACGGACCGGACTGATCGTCCGGATCCTCGTCATCGTCCTGGTTGTAGCGATCCGCGTACTGTGCGTACGGGTCATCTTCCTCGTCGTCGTCCTCGAACGGCTCTGCGTTCGGTGGCTGACTCGAAGGCGATGCGCCCAGCTCATTGGCCAGACGCGACAGGTCAGTCCCGCCGCTGCTGTACTTCAGCTGGCGGGCGACCTTGGTCTGCTTGGCCTTTGCCCGGCCGCGCCCCATGGCTCGACCCCCTCGGTGACGGGGCTCGACGGCCCCAGAGTCTTGACACGCGTTCATGTTTCAGGACGGACTCTCGGCAGAGAGACCGTGCCCGTAGAGCTTTAACGGTACCTGCTTCCGTGGCCATACGGTACGCCGCCCGCATTCCGGTCCCGGCACAGGGCCAGCGAGGAGCTCCGTCCTCCCTGGTCAACTGCGATTTTAACCTCTTGTGGAGGTACGACCCGCCGACCGGCGTGAGTCTTGTCTCGCCGGTCGGCGGGCCGTAGCGGTGGCCGAGGGGCGCCCGGTCAGCGGGCGCGCGCCTCCGCCATCCGCTGTTCGGCGAGCCGGTCGGCAGCCGCGGCCGGCGGAATCCCATCCGCCTTCGCACGTGCGAATATTTCCAGCGTGGTGTCGAAGATCTTCGTCGCCTTCGCCTTGCACCGGTCGAAGTCGAACCCGTGCAGCTCGTCGGCCACCTGGATCACGCCACCGGCGTTGACCACGTAGTCGGGCGCGTAGAGAACCGACCGGTCGGCCAGGTCCTTCTCGACGCCCGGGTGCGCCAACTGGTTGTTGGCCGCGCCGCACACCACCTTCGCGGTGAGCACGGGGACGGTGTCGTCGTTCAGCGCGCCGCCGAGCGCGCATGGCGCGTAGACGTCCAGGCCCTCGGTGCGGATCAGCGCGTCGGTGTCCGCCGCCACGGTGACCTCGGGGTGCAGATCGGTGATCCGGCGCAGCGACTCCTCGCGGACGTCGGTGATCACGACCTCGGCCCCGTCGGAGAGCAGGTGCTCGACGAGGTGGTGGCCCACCTTGCCGACCCCGGCGACGCCGACCTTGCGGCCGCGCAGCGTCGGGTCGCCCCACAGGTGCTGGGCCGAGGCCCGCATGCCCTGGAAGACGCCGAACGAGGTGAGCACCGAGGAGTCGCCCGCGCCGCCGTTCTCGGGGGAGCGGCCGGTGGTCCAGCGGCACTCCCGGGCGACGACGTCCATGTCGGCGACATAGGTGCCGACGTCGCAGGCGGTCACGTACCGGCCGCCGAGCGAGGCGACGAACCGGCCGTAGGCGAGGAGGAGTTCCTCGCTCTTGATCTTCTCCGGGTCGCCGATGACGACGGCCTTGCCGCCACCGTGGTCGAGACCGGCCAGGGCGTTCTTGTACGACATGCCGCGCGACAGGTTCAGCGCGTCGGCGACGGCGTCCGCCTCGGAGGCGTACGGGTAGAAGCGGGTGCCGCCGAGGGCCGGGCCCAGGGCGGTGGAGTGGAGGGCGATGACGGCCTTGAGGCCGGTGGCACGGTCCTGGCAGAGCACGACTTGCTCGTGGCCTCCCTGATCCGAGTGGAACAGGGTGTGCAGGACGCCGTTAGTCACATCGGTCACTGTGGTGACTCCCAAGTACGAAGCGGCGGAGGCCCTCCTGGGGGTGGGGAGGACCCCGGACCGACCGGCACGGCCGGTCCGATGGGCAAGAGCGTAAGTCCTCCGGCGGCGCGGATCCGCCCCCGCGCGGGAGGATCACCCCCTGGGGCCTCCCGTTCGGATCAGGTCGGGCTCCCTGATCCGACCTGATCCGAACGAGAGGCCCGTGGGTGTACCGCCGTGACACGATGCGCTGCATGTCGGTGGTGTCTTCGGTGCTCGTCCCTTACACGTCCTACCTCCGGATCTACGAGCCGCTCGCCGCGTTCGCCGAGCCCGAGCGGAGCCACTGGGCGCGCTACGCGCGGCGCGAGGACCTGCCCACCGCCCAGGACGAACTGCGTCGCTCGCTGGCCGACCTGGCGTCGACGCCGCCGGTCGGGGTGCCCGTGCACGAGAGCGGCGACGCGTTCGTGGCGGAGCTGGACGGGGTGGTGTGCGTCTGCCCGTGGCGCACCAGGCTGCGGGGGTGGCTGGCCCTGGAGGAACTGGAGGGCATGTTTCCGGCCAACGTGCTCGACGCCGTGCTGCCCGCCGTGGTGCGCGGCCAGGCCGCGGCGGATCACGAGCGCTGGCGGCGGCTCCACCCGGACGCGAGGCCCTGGATCCGCACCACGGTGTGGCAGGTCCCGGTGCGCTGGTTCGTCCTGTTCCGCGACGAGGAGCGGGAGTACGCGGCGGCGGACGGCGAGCGGGCGGCACCCGTGCTGCGCTACCGCACCCCGATGGTCGAGGCCCGCCGCCGGCTGGCCCGGGCGCTGCGGACGCTGCGCGAGAACGTGCCCGAAGGGCCGCTGACCGAGGGCCTGGTGGACGTGGGGCGCTGGCTGGAGGAGTTCCATCCGCGCTCCCTGGTCGAGCTGGACTACGGGGGCCTCGTGCACGCGCTGCCGGCGGAGCGGCTCGCCGGGGACCGGTCCGCGGCGGATGTGGCGGAGGGGCTCGACGCGCTGCGGGACGGCGACGGCGACGGCGCGGGGGAGGCGTACGCGCGTCTCGCGGAGCGCTGGCGGGCGGTCCGGGATCTCCAGTTCACCAATTGACGTGAAAAGGCCCACAGCGGCATCAAGGTGACGGAACCGGGGCATCCTTCATCCAGGACGGCCGGGAGGCCGGCGGGCCGGCCGCGGGGCCGGGGCGTACGGAGGGAGGGGAAGCCGGGTCGCCTCGACGGAGGGCGACGGTGGGCGACGAAGACGTGCTCGACGGACAGTTGACGGGCCGTGAACCTGCGTCCTGTGTGGCGCGTGTGATGTGTGGGGCGGAAGCGTACTTCGCCGGGCCTAGGACCTACGTCCTGAACCGGGCCTTTGCCTCAAGCGTGATGGACAGCACTAACGGGGCCCTTGCGTCTATCCCTACTCCTCATGCCAAAATAGGACAAGGAGTCCGGGGAGGGCTCCTTCTGTCCAAGTAAGGGCAGGATGCTCGACATTGCACCCTATGGGGGGTCTGACGACTCCTGATCGCTCTGTGACTGATCGTTACTGGGGCGTGACTGTCCGCTATGGCATGGTCCATCGGCTTCCGTCGCTGATGAACACCTGGGAGGGCAATTCCATCGGTTTGGCCGACGTGGCTGGACGGATGGTGTAGTTGTAGTGCCGAGGACAAGCCGTTCGTCCTATAACCGACTCGGCCCGCGTCCGCCATTTCGGGCAACGCGGGTCAAGGTGCAGAATTTAGAGGAAAGAACCGAGAAGGTTCGGTTCTCCCGAGGAGGCCGCTCATGACCGCTCGCACCCCTGATGCCGAGCCGCTGCTGACCCCGGCTGAGGTTGCCACGATGTTCCGCGTGGACCCGAAGACGGTCACCCGTTGGGCCAAGGCTGGCAAGCTCACGTCCATCCGCACGCTCGGTGGACATCGCCGGTACCGCGAGGCTGAGGTCCGCGCACTGCTTGCGGGTATTCCGCAGCAGCGCAGCGAGGCCTGACACACCCCGTCTCGCAGCAATACAGCAGCACGGCAATACAGCAGCACAGCATCACCATCCGGGCAGCTGAAAGGTCCCCCAACCCCAGCCGCCCACCCTTGGCTCCACTCGACGGACGCCTGCCCCAACGGGCGTCATACCTGTGTCCTACGGGTGCCGTCGTGTCGATCGCGCTGGACTCCGCCGGGTCCAGCGCGATCTTTTTTGTGCCCGAACGGGCCTCCGCCGGCCGCTCCGGGCGCCTTTCCGGGCCCTCCCGGCCCTCTCCCGGCCCTCGGGGGCGGCCGAACCAGAACCGCGCGGTCGGTCGGCTTTCAGGCGCCGACGGGGGCGTTCGTGGGTCTGTGAGCGGGTCTGTGCGGGAGTGTGGGTGAGCGTCCCGGACGCGGTGGGACAGCCCCGGACGGATCGGTCTCCGCGAGCCGGTCACCCCCGTGCAATTGCACATATTAAATTCACCAGTTGTAGGGGAGGTGTAAAAACCCCCGGTCTGAAAACTGGTTCGGTGACTACCGTCACACCATCTGATGCTTGCCAACTTCGAGCCTGCCACTGACCGGAGGCGGAAGCATCCGGCCGATGGTCATGTCGTGGAGGGTCTTTCGGCCCCGGCCTCGCTCCCGTCGGGCCGTCCGGCGGACCGCCGGCCTTCGGAGGCGCCCTGCGGGGCCTCGGAAGGGCCCTGCTGGGCGCTGGAGGGGCCTTCGGGCGCTCCGCGCTCCGTGTCGCCCCCGGGCTCCATGGCGAGGCGCAGGAGGCGGTGGCAGACCGCGCAGTCCCGGGTGAGGTGGCGGAAGGCGGAAGCGGCCGCCAGGTGGGCGCGCAGCAGTGCGCGGATCTCGTGCCGTGCTGTGGACGCGGACATACGAGCCACCTCCTGGTGAGCCGGCCGTCCCCCGCCGTGAGCGCCGAGGAACGCCGAGGAACGCCGAGAAGCATCGGCGGCCTCTGCTTCTCCGGGGTACCGGTGGCGGTTGTCCGCGTCAAGACGCGAGAAAGCCCGGATCGAAAACGATCCGGGCTTTCTTCTACTGCGGTCCTGACGGGATTTGAACCCGCGGCCTCCACCTTGACAGGGTGGCGAGCACTCCAAACTGCTCCACAGGACCAGGTTTTCGCCGCTTGCCTTGCGGCTTGCTGCGAAACCAGACTGTACAGGAGGTGGGAGGCCCAGGTCGACTTCACTTCCGGTGGTGGTTCCGTCACTGCCCGCCGGGCCCCGCCGGTGCCTGTGCGTCAGGGTGCGAGGGCGTCGATCGCCTTCACGATCCGCTTGTCCGAGACGGGGAACGCGGTGCCCAGCGCGTGGGCGAAGTAGCTGACCCGCAGCTCCTCGATCATCCAGCGGACGTCCAGCGCCTCCTGCGGCACCGGCCGGCCCTGCGGGAACTGTTCGAGCAGCCAGGCGTACTCGTCCTGCATCTCGTGGACCTTCGCCATCCGTGTGGTGTCCCGCTGGACGGCCGTCGGCATCTGCTGGAGCCGCCGGTCGGCCGCCACGAGATAGCGCATCAGGTCCGGCAGCCGGCGCAGTCCGGTGGCCGTAACGAAACCGGGCGGTACGAGACGGGCCAGCTGATCCCGTACGTCCGTGACGTTGGCCACCAGTGTCAGGCTGTTCGTCGACTTCAGCCGGCGCTCGCAGGCCTGCCACGCGGCCAGGATCTGCTGCACCTGGTCGATCGTGCGGACGGTCAGGTCCACCAGATCGGCGCGGACCTTGTCGTACAGCGTCCGGAACGCCTTCTCGTCCCACGCGGGCCCGCCGTGCGCGGCGATCAGCCGGTCGGCCGCGGCGGTGGCGCAGTCCTCGAAGAGGGCCTGGACCGAACCGTGCGGATTACGGGACAGGGCCAGCTTCTGCTGGTTGGAGAGCCGGTCCGAGGCGAACTTCGCCGGGTGCACCGGGATGTTCAGCATGATCAGCCGCCGGGTGCCGCGCCACATCGCCTGCTGCTGCTCGGCCTCGGTGTCGAAGAGGCGCACGGCCACGGTGTCGCCCTGGTCGACGAGGGCCGGGTACGCCTTGACCGGCTGACCGGCCCGCCGGGTCTCGAAGACCTTGTTCAGCGCCCCGATCGTCCAGTCGGTGAGGCCCGACCGCTCGATGGACTCCCCGGAGGGCCCCGCGGTCGCCGCGGCGGCCTTGGAGAGCGCCTGCCGGGCCTTCGGCCGCAGCTGGAGCTTGAGCGCCTCCAGGTCCTTGTCCTCCGCGACCTTCCGCCGCCGCTCGTCGACGATCCGGAACGTGATCTTCAGATGGTCCGGCACCCGGGAGAGGTCGAAGTCGTCGGCCGTGACCGGCACGCCGACCATCCGCTGGAGCTCCCGCGCCAGGGTGAACGGCAGCGGCTCCTGGAGCGGGACCGCCCGGTCCAGGAACTTGTCGGCGTAGTTCGGCGCGGGGACGTAGTGCCGGCGGATCGGCTTCGGCAGCGAGCGGATCAGCTCGGTGACGACCTCCTCGCGGAGCCCCGGAATCTGCCAGTCGAAGCCCTCGGACGTGACCTGGTTGAGCACCTGGAGCGGTACGTGGACGGTCACGCCGTCCGCGTCCGCACCGGGCTCGAACTGGTACGTCACCTTGAACTTGAGCTTCCCCTGCCGCCAGGAGTCCGGGTAGTCGTCCTTGGTGACGGCCCCGGCCTTCTCGTTGATGAGCATGGAGCGCTCGAAGTCGAGCGCGTCCGGCTCCTCGCGCTTCTTGTTCTTCCACCAGGAGTCGAAGTGCGCCCCGGACACGACGTGCTCGGGAATCCGCTGGTCGTAGAAGTCGAACAGCGTCTCGTCGTCCACGAGGATGTCGCGGCGGCGCGCCCGGTGCTCCAACTCCTCGACCTCGCCGAGGAGTTTGCGATTGTCATGGAAGAACTGGTGGTGGGTGCGCCAGTCGCCCTCGACCAGGGCGTTGCGGATGAACAGATCCCGCGAGGCTTCCTGGTCGATACGACCGAAATTGACCTTGCGCTGAGCGACGATCGGCACCCCGTAGAGGGTGACCCGCTCGAACGCCATCACCGCGGCCTGATCCTTCTCCCAGTGCGGCTCGCTGTAGGTGCGCTTCAGCAGATGCCCGGCCAGCGGCTCGATCCACTCGGGCTCGACCTTGGCGTTGACCCGCGCCCACAGCCGGGAGGTCTCCACCAGCTCCGCCGACATCACGAACCGGGGCTGCTTCTTGAACAGCGCCGACCCGGGGAAGATCGCGAACTTGGCGCTGCGCGCGCCCAGGTACTCGTTCTTCTCGGTGTCCTTCAGCCCGATGTGCGACAGCAGCCCGGCCAGCAGCGAGGTGTGCACCGCCTGCTCGGGGATGGACGCCTCCGCCTTGGGCTCCTCGACGGTGATGCCCATCTGCTTGGCGACCGTCCGCAGTTGCGCGTAGATGTCCTGCCATTCGCGGATGCGCAGGAAGTTGAGGTACTCCTGCTTGCACATCCGGCGGAACGAGGACGAGCCGCGCTCCTTCTGCTGCTCCCGGACGTAGGCCCAGAGGTTCAGATACGCCAGGAAGTCGGACGTCTCGTCCTTGAACCGGGCGTGGTTCTGGTCGGCCTGGGTCTGCTTCTCCGAGGGCCGCTCGCGCGGGTCCTGGATGGAGAGCGCGGCGGCGATGACCATGACCTCGCGGGCGCAGCCGTTCCTGTCGGCCTCGATGACCATGCGGGCCAGGCGCGGGTCGACGGGCAGCTGGGAGAGCTTCCGGCCGAGGGGCGTCAGGCGTTTCCTCGGATCCTTCTCACCGGGATCGAGCGCCCCCAGCTCCTGGAGGAGCTGCACGCCGTCGCGGATGTTGCGGTGGTCCGGCGGGTCGATGAAGGGGAACTTCTCGATGTCGCCGAGCCCGGCGGCGGTCATCTGGAGGATGACGGAGGCCAGGTTGGTGCGCAGGATCTCCGGGTCGGTGAACTCCGGCCGGGTGACGAAGTCGTCCTCCGAGTACAGCCGGATGCAGATACCGTCCGACGTACGGCCGCAGCGGCCCTTGCGCTGGTTGGCGCTGGCCTGGGAGATCCGCTCGATCGGCAGCCGCTGGACCTTGGTGCGGTGGCTGTAACGGGAGATCCGGGCGTTGCCCGGGTCGATCACGTACTTGATGCCGGGGACGGTCAGCGAGGTCTCGGCGACGTTGGTCGCCAGCACGATGCGGCGTCCGGTGTGGCGCTGGAACACCCGGTGCTGCTCGGCGTGGGAGAGGCGCGCGTAGAGGGGGAGCACCTCGGTGTGCCGGAGGTTGCGTTTGTTCAGCGCGTCCGCCGTGTCCCGGATCTCGCGCTCGCCGGAGAGGAAGACGAGGACGTCACCGGGGGCCTCGTGGCCCAGCTCGTCCACGGCGTCGCAGATCGCGGTGATCTGGTCCCGGTCGGAGTCCTCGCTGTCCTCTTCCAGCAGCGGGCGATACCTGACCTCCACCGGATACGTCCGCCCGCTGACCTCCACGATCGGCGCCTCGCCGAAGTGGCGGGCGAACCGCTCCGGGTCGATGGTCGCCGAGGTGATGACGACCTTCAGGTCCGGGCGCTTCGGGAGCAGCCGGGCCAGATAGCCGAGCAGGAAGTCGATGTTCAGGGACCGCTCGTGGGCCTCGTCGATGATGATCGTGTCGTACGCCAGCAGCTCGCGGTCCGTCTGGATCTCGGCGAGCAGGATGCCGTCCGTCATCAGCTTCAGATACGTCGACTCCGGGTTCACCTGGTCGGTGAAGCGGACCTTCCAGCCGACCGTCTCGCCCAGCGGCGTCTTCAGCTCGTCCGCGACCCGCTCCGCGACCGTGCGGGCGGCGATCCGCCGGGGCTGGGTGTGCCCGATCATGCCCCGGACGCCGCGCCCCAGCTCCATACAGATCTTCGGGATCTGCGTGGTCTTGCCGGACCCGGTCTCCCCGGCGACGATCACGACCTGGTGGTCGCGTATCGCCTCCAGGATCTCGTCCTTCTTCTGGCTGACGGGCAGCTCTTCCGGGTACGACAGGGCCGGCAGCCGGGCCGCGCGCGCCGCGAGCCGTTCGGCCGCCTTGCCCGCCTCGGCCGCGATCTCGTCCAGCACGGACTGGCGGGCCTCGGGCTTGCGGATGCGGCGCGCTCCTTCGAGGCGCCGGCCGAGCCGGTTCGCGTCACGGAGCGAGAGCTGTCCGAGCTGGGACTGGAGATCGGCGAAGGAAGTAGACATACGGCTCCCAGGATCTCACCCGGGCCCACGGAGTGGCGACCTCATTTCGCGCGGACTGCGTCACGCGGCACGTACCATTTCGGGCAGCCGAACGCTCCGTCACCGCCGCTTCCGCGAGAAAGGCCCGGTCCCGTGTCCCGTACGCAGTGGTGGAGCCTCACCGCGCTGATCGCGGTCGTCGTGGGACTGCTGTGCGGACCGGCGGCGCTCCCGGCAGCCGCGCTCGGGGCTCCGGCGCCTTCCGCTTCGGCTCCCTCCGTACCGGCTTCCTCCGCTTCGGCGCCCTCCGCTTCGGTGGCGTCCGCGCCGGCGACGTCCGGCGTGCGGGACACGTCACCGGCCCCGGTGGCCGAAACCGCCGGCGCGGACACCCCGGTCCCCGGCTGCGGGAAGCTCCGCGACCACGACGGCGAGCCGGCCGTTCCCGCCCGCTCCCGCTCCGCGCACGACCAGGCGCCCGGCCTCGCCCCGTGGGGGCTGCCCGCGGCGACGGGCGCGCTGCCGGCCGAGCCGCCGCCGGGCACCCGGGCCCGCGCCCCGGCCCCGTACACCCCGACCCCCGTGGAACTCTCCGTGCTGCGGGTGTAGGCGGGCACCGCCCGACCCACGCCCCTTCTCCCTCACCTCCCGCACCACCAGCCCGGAGTGCCGCATGCCCACGCCCAAGAAGCCCGTCTCCACGGGCCAGAAGTCCTCCTCCCGCAAGCCTTTGGTCTACGGCGCCGTGATCGTCGCGGCCGCCGGTCTCCTCGGCTTCGCCTCCTACCGGGCCACCGCCCCCGACGACACCGCCCCGGACACCTCCTCCGCCCCGGCCGCCGAGGTCTCCGCCGACCCGAACGAGGGCGTCTACCCGGAGCTGGCGAAGCTCGCCCGCCGGGACGCGGACGACAAGCTGGCCATCGGCCGCGCGGACGCCCCGGTCGTCCTGATCGAGTACGCCGACTTCAAGTGCGGCTACTGCGGCAAGTTCGCCCGGGACACCGAGCCGGAGCTCATCGAGAAGTACGTGAAGGACGGCACGCTGCGCATCGAGTGGCGCAACTTCCCGATCTTCGGCGAGGAGTCCGAGAACGCCGCGCGCGGCGCCTGGGCCGCCGGGCAGCAGGGCCGCTTCTGGGAGTTCCACAGCGCCGCGTACGCCGAAGGGGCGAAGGAGAAGGGCTTCGGCAAGGACCGGGTCGAGGCGCTCGCCGAAGAGGCCGGGGTGAAGGACCTGAACCGCTTCAGGGAGGACCTCGACGGCAGGCCCGCCCGGGACGCCGTCGCGAAGGACCAGGAGCAGGCGTACAGCATCGGCGCGACGTCCACCCCGTCGTTCCTGATCAACGGCCGCCCGATCGCGGGAGCACAGCCGGACGAGACGTTCACGCAGGCCATCGAGGCCGCCGCCGAGCAGGCGAAGGCCACCGGCAAGGACACGGCCGAGGACACCGGCAACGCGGGCGACGAGGCCGAGGACCCCGCCAAGTGACGGCGGACATCGGCTACTTCGCGGCGTTCCTCGGCGGGCTGCTCGCCCTGGTCAGCCCGTGCAGCGCGCTGCTGCTGCCGGCCTTCTTCGCGTACTCCATCGACTCCACCTCACGACTGCTGGCCCGCACCGGCATCTTCTACGCCGGGCTCGCCACGACCCTCGTCCCGCTCGGCGCGGCCGGCAGCTACGCGGGACGGCTGTTCTACGGACACCGCGACGCCCTCGTCACGGGCGCGGGCTGGCTGATCATCGTGCTCGGCGTCGCGCAGATCGTCGGCCTGGGCTTCGCGTCCCGGCGGATCGCGGCCCTCAGCGGCCGGATCCGTCCCACCACGGCGTTCTCCGTCTACGCCTTGGGCGCGGTCTACGGCCTGGCCGGATTCTGCGCCGGTCCGATCCTCGGCAGCGTCCTGACCGTCGCGGCGGTCAGCGGCAGCCCGGTCTACGGCGGTCTGCTGCTGGCGGTCTACGCGCTCGGGATGGCCGTACCGCTCTTCCTGCTCGCCCTGCTCTGGGAACGCTTCGACCTCGGCCGCCGCGCCTGGCTGCGCGGCCGTGCCGTCCGGCTCGGCCGGTTCGAGCTGCACACCACGTCGCTGCTGTCGGGGCTGTTCTTCATCGGGCTCGGCGCGCTGTTCCTCGTGTACGACGGGACGACCGCGCTGCCCGGCCTGCTGGGGGTCGACGAATCGTTCGCGGTCGAGCAGTGGGCGCGGAACCTGGGCGAACAGGTGCCGGACGGGGTGCTGTTGGGAGCGGTGGTGCTCGTGGCACTGCTGGTCCTGGGCGCCCGGGCCCGGCGGCGGCGCGGCACCGACGTACCCACGGAAGAGGCGGGGAAGGCCGAGGCGGCGGAGAAGGTGTGACACGGCGAAGGCCCCGTCCATCGGACGGGGCCTTCGAGTGGTGGCTGGGGCCGGGATCGAACCGGCGACCTATCGCTTTTCAGGCGATCGCTCGTACCAACTGAGCTACCCAGCCACGCAGCCACAAGGGCTGCAGCGGTCCTGACGGGATTTGAACCCGCGGCCTCCACCTTGACAGGGTGGCGAGCACTCCAAACTGCTCCACAGGACCAAGCAATGCGCGAGACAAGTCTCGCACACGGTGAAACGTGCCCCCAACGGGATTCGAACCCGTGCTACCGCCTTGAAAGGGCGGCGTCCTGGGCCACTAGACGATGAGGGCTATTGGCCCGCCTGTTCGCTTTGCAGCGCGTCGGGGACGTGAGAAGCATATGGGATGAGCGGGGCTATCGCCAAAACCGTTTACGGCGAGGGAGTGGAGCGCGCCGGGGAGCGGGTGGCGGAGGACGGGGAGGACGGCGAAGGGGTGGGGGAGACCGGGGCGTCCTTCTTCAGGTTCTCCTCCGGAAGATGGCGGCTGACCTCGGCGGTCGTCAGCCCGAGACCGCCCAGCGTGATCTCGTCCCAGGCCTGGAGCCGACGGGTCGAGCGGTCCATGTAGAGCACCGAGGCGTGCACCTTCTCCGGCTTCTCGTTCTGCACGGCGCGCAGCCCGCCGCCGCCCGTGGAGCCCTCCACCTTCAGCCGTGTGCCGAGCTTCAGCTGCTCGTTGATCCGGCGGTGCAGGTGGCCCGACAGCACCAGCGGCACCGTGCCGTCGGTCTCCCGGGCGGTGTTCGGGTCGTGGGCGACGGCGATGTCGACCGGGGTGCCCGCGCGCTCCTGGTCGCGCAGCGCGGAGGCCAGCCGCATGCCCTCCAGCCGGGCGGCCTCCTTGTTGCCGCCGGGGCCGGTCCGGTCCGGGGTGAAGGAGGCGTCGCCGGTGCCCGCGATCCGCAGCCCCCCGACGTTCACCGCGCCGCCGTCGTCCAGGACGCTCACGTTCTTGAACTTCTTCAGATATGCCTGGGTGACGGGGGAGTCGTGGTTGCCGCGCACCCAGACATAGGGCGCGCCGAGGTCGCGGATCGGGTCGAGGAAGCTGTTCTCGGGGGCGGAGCCGTGGTCCATCGTGTCGCCGGAGTCGACGATGACGTCGATCTCGTACTGCTCCACGAGCGAGGCGATGATGTGCCAGGCCGCCGGGTTGAGGTGGATGTCGGAGACGTGCAGGACCCGGATGGTGCCGGGATCGGGCTGGTAGACGGGGAGCGTGGAGGTCGCGTCGTACAGCTTGGTGACGTTGGTGACCAGGCGGGCCAGTTCCTGCTGGTAGATGTCGAACTCGGTGACGATGGAGCGGGCGTCGCCGACCAGGGACGGGGCGCTGGAGAGCAGCCCGGAGAACTTCGGCTCCAGGACGGACTTCGGGTTCCAGGTGGCGTACGCGCTGACGCCGGACGCGGCCAGCAGGGTGAGGGCGAGCCCGCCGGCGGCCAGGGCGCGGCGGGGGCGGCGGTAGACGACGAGCCCGAGCGCGGTCGCTCCGGAGACGACGGCGACACAGGAGCGCACGGCCAGCTCCCGGGTGCCGGCGGCGACGTCCCGGGTGACCTCGTCCTGGAGGCTGGAGAACCGTTCCGGCTGGTCGACCAGGGCCTGGGAGCGTTCGGGGTCGAGGCGGTCCACGTCCACGTCGAGCCGGAGCGGCGCGCTGTGCGAGTCCAGCTCCAGGGCGCCGAGCGGGGACACGTTGATCTTGCTGCCGCCGGTCAGGGAGGGGCGCAGCGTCATGTTGGTGTCCATGGGGCCGACCGGCGTACGGATGGAGCCCACGGCGAGCAGTCCGAGCCAGGCCCCCAGCACGACGACGGCGAGCATGCCGAGGGCGCGGAGGTACGGGCGGCGGGCGGGGCCGGTCAGGTCGCCGGTGGCCGCCGCGCCGGCGCGGGCGGAGGTGCGGGGCCGGGTGTCGGCGGTGTCGCGGCCCCGGGACTTCGGGGCGACGAGCTGGCTGAGGCGGTGCCGGACGCGGTCGGCTGCGGCACGGAACGGGGCGCGGACCATTGGGCCCGTATGCCCCGGTACGGCCTTGGCCATGCCGGGCGGTCTCCCCGGTCATGAGTCCGGTTCGGTCGCCGGCCGCCCGTACTCCGCCCCCGTACGGGACAATGGCCGGGTGCTGGAGATGACGCGCGAACAGTTCGAGGAGCTGGTGAGCCAGGCTCTGGACCGCATTCCGCCGGAGCTGACACGGCTGATGGACAACGTGGCCGTGTTCGTCGAGGACGAACCGGAGCCCGGCGACCCCGATCTGCTCGGGCTCTACGAGGGCACCCCGCTCACCGATCGCGGTGAGTGGTACGCCGGGGTGCTGCCGGACCGGATCACCATCTACCGGGGGCCGACGCTGCGGATGTGCGAGTCGCAGGAGGACGTCGTCGCGGAGACCGAGATCACCGTGGTCCACGAGATCGCCCACCACTTCGGCATCGACGACGAGCGGCTGCACGCCCTGGGTTACGGGTGAGCGACCGGGCCCCGCGGGAGCTGCCGGAACCCGGCCCGCCCGCCGCCCCGCAGGGCCGGGTGCTCGCGGCGGTCGCGGCGGGCGGCGCGCTCGGCGCCCTCGCCCGCTACGGGGCTCTGATGCTCCGGCCCGGCGGATGCGGCTTCCCGTGGACCGTGTTCGCCGTCAATGTGAGCGGCTGCGCCCTGATCGGCGTGCTGATGGTGCTGACCGTCGAGCGGGGCCGGGTGACCCACCCCCTGGCGCGGCCCTTCCTCGGCGTCGGCGTGCTCGGCGGCTTCACGACCTTCTCGACGTACGCGGCCGGCGTCTCGGACCTGCTCGTCCGTCAGGAGGCCCTGACCGCCCTGGCCTACGCGGCGGCGACGGCGGTGGCGGCGCTCGGGGCGGTGTGGGCGGCGGCCTCGGGGACGAGGAGGTGGCTGGACCGGGGGTTCGGGGGCTCCGGCGGCTCCCGTGGTTCCCGTGGTTCTCGGGGTTCCCGCGGCGAGGGGCGGGTCGCGTGAACTGGCTGCTGGTGGCGATCGGCGGGGCGGTGGGCGCGCCGCTGCGCTACCTGACGGACCGTGCCGTGCAGGCGCACCAGGGGCCGGGCGTCCCGTACGCCTTCCCGTGGGGCACCTTCACGGCGAACACGGCGGGCAGCCTGCTGCTGGGGCTGCTGACCGGTGCCGCGGTGTCCTCCCCGGCGCACGCCCTGCTGGCGACGGGCCTGTGCGGGGCGCTGACGACGTACTCCACGTTCTCGTACGAGACCCTCCGCCTGGCCGAGACGGGCCGGGCCTTCCTGGCCGCGGCCAACGTCCTGGCATCGCTGCTGGCCGGCCTGGGCGCGGTGTTCCTGGGGGCGGAACTGACGGGCGGGTCCGGGGGGTAGCGGGCCGGCGGGGGCGGTGCCAGGTGCCGTCCGGGCGTGTGCCCGCGGGCGGTCGCGCTGAGGCGTCGGTGCGGGCGCGGGTGCCGGGCGGGGGCTTCGACGTGACGCCCGGGGCCGTTTCGGCGGGCGTCCCGCCCGGGCGGGACCGGCGGGTTCGGGGCCTGTCGCGCGGGCCGTCGCGCGGTCGGGTGGTGTTTCGGGCGTGTCTCCGGCGGGGTCGCGGGAGTTGGGCACGGTGCGACGTCGTACCGCTCGCTTCGCTCCTGCTTCCGCTCCGCCCCGGCGCCGGGCTCTCCGCTTCCGCCCATCGCCCCGCTTCCCGCTACCGGCTTCCGCCCATCGCCTCTCGCCTATCGCCCCGCTCTCCGCCCCCTCGCCCCGGAGGTGCCACTCGTGCGCCAGTTGTCCGTCCCTGCCCGCTGGGCAGCCGTCACCGCGCTGACGATCGCCGCGTCCACCGGCTGTATGAGCGTCGGCGAGGACGACGCCCGGGCGCCGGGGCCCTCACGGTCCGCCGGCCCGAAGGGCTCCGCCGCCGATCCGGCCGGGGACACGGTTCCGGGCTCCGGGCGGACCGGGAGGCGCGTCGGCGGCGTCCACCCCCAGTCGGACCGGGCCGTGCCCGGGAGCAGCCCGAGCCCGGACGCCTCCGGTGCTGTGCCGTCGGTCACGCCTGAGGACCCGGGCCGCCCCGAACCGGCCGCGCCCGGCCCCACCCGGGGCGGCCCCCCGCCCTCGCCGACGCCTTCGACACCGGGGCCGGGGGAGCCGCCGCCGACCACTCCGGAGCCGCCGGCGCCGCCGACGCCCGCCCTGGACCCGGAGCCCGATCCGGAGCCCACCGCTCCGTCGGAGCCGCCCCCCTCCGCCTCGCCCGCCGCGCAGTTGCGGGCCCATGCGATGAGCGGACCGGAGGCCGCCGGGCCGCGGCGGACTCCGGAGGCATCACCGCAGGTGGGGCCGGTCTAGCCGGAGGTCTTCGGGGGCTGGTTTGCGCAATGTGGGTGAGAGTGCGTATGGTGGTAGATCGTTTGATCCCATTGCCCGGCGCCGACACAGAAGAGCGCCGTGTGGCGCGTACTCTCCCTTGCCGTGGCTGGACCGCATTGAGGCGGTCGAAATTGCGAATCACGGAGTTATGGGCGCGTGCCGAGACTCCGGAAGGTTTCGCATTTCGCATGTCAATTTCCAGTTCTGACCACACCGTCATGCCCGAGAACGTCGACAACGCCGAGCTCGCCGAGCTCGTCGAGGCCGCTGTGACCGAGGCCCCCGCCGGCGCCACCGCCCCGGCCGCCGAGAAGACCGTCGTCGCCGAGAAGTCCGTCGCGGACTTCATCACCGACGATCAGGCCGACACGCAGGCCGACGCTCCCGCCGACGAGATCGCGGACTCCGCCGAGGAGATCGCCGACGAGGCCGACGCCGAGCCGACCATCACCTTCGGTGACCTGGGCCTGCCCGAGGGCATCGTCCGCAAGCTCGCGCAGAACGGTGTGACCGCCCCCTTCCCGATCCAGGCGGCGACCATCCCGGACGCCCTGGCCGGCAAGGACATCCTCGGCCGCGGCCGTACGGGCTCCGGCAAGACGCTCTCCTTCGGTCTGCCGCTGCTGGCCTCGCTCTCCGGTGGCACCACCGAGAAGAAGAAGCCGCGCGGCATCATCCTCACCCCGACCCGTGAGCTCGCGATGCAGGTCGCGGACGCCCTCCAGCCGTACGGCGACGTGCTCGGCCTCAAGATGAAGGTCGTCTGCGGCGGTACGTCGATGGGCAACCAGATCTACGCGCTGGAGCGCGGTGTCGACGTCCTCGTCGCCACCCCGGGCCGGCTGCGCGACATCATCAACCGCGGCGCCTGCTCCCTGGCGAGCGTCCAGGTCGCCGTCCTCGACGAGGCCGACCAGATGTCCGACCTGGGCTTCCTGCCCGAGGTCACCGAGCTGCTCGACCAGATCCCCGGTGGCGGTCAGCGGATGCTCTTCTCCGCCACCATGGAGAACGAGATCGGCACGCTGGTCAAGCGCTACCTCTCCAACCCGGTGACGCACGAGGTCGACAGCGCCCAGGGCAACGTCACGACCATGTCGCACCACGTCCTCGTCGTGAAGCCGAAGGACAAGGCGCCGGTCACGGCCGCCATCGCCGCCCGCAAGGGCCGCACGATCATCTTCGTCCGCACCCAGCTGGGCGCCGACC
The DNA here is from genome assembly GCF_041435495.1 of Streptomyces sp. NBC_01116. Taxonomy (NCBI): domain Bacteria; kingdom Bacillati; phylum Actinomycetota; class Actinomycetes; order Kitasatosporales; family Streptomycetaceae; genus Streptomyces; species Streptomyces sp. NBC_01116. Next base: position 4,022,793 of record NZ_CP108644.1, on the reverse strand, counting down.
GCATCGCCGAGCAGCTCATCGAGTCCGGCGTGAAGGCCGACGCGCTGCACGGCGGCATGACCCAGGGCGCCCGTACGCGGGTCCTGGAGGACTTCAAGAAGGGTTACGTCAACGCGCTCGTCGCGACCGACGTCGCCGCCCGCGGTATCCACGTCGACGGCATCGACCTGGTCCTGAACGTGGACCCGGCCGGCGACCACAAGGACTACCTGCACCGCTCGGGCCGTACCGCCCGCGCCGGCAAGTCCGGTGTCGTCGTCTCGCTGGCGCTTCCGCACCAGCGCCGCCAGATCTTCCGCCTGATGGAGGACGCGGGCGTCGACGCCTCGCGCCACATCGTCCAGGGCGCGGGCGTCTTCGAGCCGGAGGTCGCCGAGATCACCGGCGCCCGCTCGCTCACCGAGGTCCAGGCCGACTCCGCGAACAACGCCGCCAAGCAGGCCGAGCGCGAGGCCGCCGACCTGACGAAGCAGCTGGAGCGCGTCCAGCGCCGCGCCGTCGAGCTGCGCGAGGAGGCCGACCGCCTGGTCGCCCGTGCCGCACGCGAGCGGGGCGACGACCCCGAGGCCGCGGTGGCCGAGGTCACCGCCGAGGCCGAGGCCGCCCTTGAGGCAGCCGTCTCCGTACCGGAGCAGCCGGCCGCCCGCGACGAGCAGCGCCGCGACGAGCGGGGCAACTACGAGCGCCGCGACAACCGCGGTGGCGACCGTGGCGGCTACCGCGGCGGCAACGACCGTCGCGATGACCGTCCGTCCGGTGGTTTCCGTTCCGGTGGCAGCGGCGACCGTCGTGATGACCGTGGTGGGCGTTCGTTCGAGCGTCGGGACAACGACCGTCCCTCGTTCAACCGCGACCGTCGCGATGACCGTCCGTCCGGTGGTTTCCGTTCCGGTGGCAGCGGCGACCGTCGTGATGACCGTGGTGGGCGTTCGTTCGAGCGTCGGGACAACGACCGTCCCTCGTTCAACCGCGACCGTCGCGATGACCGTCCGTCCGGTGGCTTCCGCTCCGGTGGCAGCGGCGACCGTCGTGATGACCGTGGTGGGCGTTCGTTCGAGCGTCGGGACAACGACCGTCCCTCGTTCAACCGCGACCGTCGTGACGACCGTCCGTCCGGTGGCTTCCGCTCCGGTGGCAGCGACCGCCCGTTCAACCGTGACCGTCGTGACGACCGGCCCTCGGGCGGCTTCCGCTCCGGCGGCAGCGACCGCCCCACCGGCCGTCGTGACGACCACCGCGGCGCCAACACCGGCACCAACACCGGTTCCTTCGGCCGCCGCGACGACAAGCCGCGCTGGAAGCGCAACGGCTGACCTCCGCCCGGCCGGCACCCGGCCGGGCAGGTCCGCCTGACAGACCGGCAGGGCCCGTACGCCACCGAACCGACTCGGTGACGTACGGGCCCTGTTGCTGTTCCCGGCCCCGGAAGCCTGCCTCCCGGGGGCCCGCGACGGGCCCGACACCGATACCGGATCGGCTGCTGGGACCGGGCGGGCTATGCTCGGGGGGTGATCCGTCGAGGGCCGTTAGCTCAATTGGTCAGAGCAGCGGACTTTTAATCCGTTGGTTGTGGGTTCGAGTCCCACACGGCCTACCTCTCGGCCCCAGGTCAGAGCACTGCTCCGGCCTGGGGCCGCTGTTTGTCCGGGTCCCTTTCGGCCAGATGCTCCCCGTGAGGCGCGCGATAGTATCCGCGCCCTGCCGTCGAGCCGAGGAGCCGGGCGCATGACGACCATCGCCGTGACCGGGCACATGGACCTGACCGACGAGACCATGCCCCGGGTACGGGCCGCGCTGCGCGAGCTGCTCGCCGGTTACAGCGACGACCTGACGGGGGTGTCCTGCATCGCCGCCGGGTCCGACAGCCTCTTCGCGGAAGTCGTCACCGCCATCGGTGGCCGCCTCGTCGTGGTGATCCCCTCCCGGGACTACCGGGAAGCGGAGGTGGAGCCCGATCACGCCGCTGTCTTCGACCACTTGGTCGAGGCCGCCGAGGAGGTGGTGACGCTGCCGCACCCGAGAGCGGACAGGGCTGCCTACGAGGCGGCCAACGCAGAGCTGCTGCGCCGTGCCGACCGCCTCGTCGCGGTCTGGGACGGCACGCCTCCGTCGGGAAAGGGCGGCGGTACCGCCGACACCGTCGAGCTGGCCCGGCGGGCGGGGCTGGCGGTCGATGTGATCTGGCCGGCCGGAGCCGCTCGGCGCGGGTGACGCCGAGCGCACGATGTGCCGGCAGACGCCCGTGGCCGGCGCGGTGTCGGCGCGGCTGCCGGCTTCGCGGCTGCCGGTGAGGGGGGCGTGGTCAGGCGGGGGCCTTCTCCGCGTCGGGTTCGATGGAGCGGCGCCTGACGAGCAGCACGATGATCAGGACGGCCTGGAGGACGATGATGAGGGCCATGCCCGCGGACGCCTGGGGCTCGTCGCCGACGAGGTTGGAGAACAGGCTGGTGTCCCACAGCCCGTGCACGAGCATCGGCAGCAGGATGACGCCGCCGACGCGGAGGCACAGGTAGAAGAAGTAGCCCGACGTGGAGACGATGAGCGCCTGGAGGATGGCCTGCGCGCCCGCCCCGATGGCGTTGCTGAGGTGGACGAGGCCGAAGACGAGCGAGGAGAAGAGGGCGACCTTGCCCTCGGTGAGCCCGGCCCGGCGGAAGACCTGCACGCCGATGCCCCGGAACATGAGCTCCTCGCCCACGCCGACGAACAGGCCCAGCAGGAGCAGGCAGGCCACCAGGGAGACGCTCTGGTCGCCGAGGTGACCGTAGTTCAGGCCGAGCAGGGCGACGGCCAGCATGGAGGCCGGGACCCAGCGCACCCAGCGGCGAACGGGCGCGCGGTCGTGCAGGACCTCGCCCCACCAGCCGAGCCGGGTCACGACGGCGGCGGCGAAGACGATCGACGCCCCGATCGGGATCAGAGCGTTGCGCACGAGGGATTCCGTGGTGGGGAACGCGCTGTCGGAGGAGCTGGTGTCCACGCCGGTCAGGAGTCCCAGGCCCTGGATGATGCCCGCGTACACGACGACGATCACCAGGAACCACGGCCACGTCAGTCGTCGCCCCGGCCGGCCGTCCCGTATCGCGCCCGTCTCGTCCCGCACCCGCGTCACCCTCTTCTCCGATGGCGCGAGCACTGCCGTCGCTCCGCCTGCCGTAGCCACACGGTCAGGTGCGGACGTTCTCAAAGATCTCATGCGGAACAGTGCAAAAGCCATGAGGTTCCCCGAGATCGACGCCCCGGGGCCCCGGCCGGGGCAGCTGATCCGTAAGTGGTCGAAGGCGCGCCGGGAATGCCGTAGAGTTGTGTTTACCGACGCGGGGTGGAGCAGCTCGGTAGCTCGCTGGGCTCATAACCCAGAGGTCGCAGGTTCAAATCCTGTCCCCGCTACTGAAGACCCGGGCCCGGCACGCACAGCGTGCCGGGCCCGGGTCGTTTCCGGCTCCGTGCTGGTTCGGCTTGACCTTGACGCAGCGTAAAGATCTAGCGTTTCCGGCATGGAGTGGTCCATTCAGGAAATCGCCCGACAGGCCGGCACCACGAGCCGCACGCTCCGGCACTACGGAGACCTCGGCCTTCTCACGCCGAGCCGGATCGGGAGCAACGGCTACCGCTACTACGGCCAGGACGCCCTCGTCCGGCTGCAGCGCATCCTGCTGCTGCGGGAGCTCGGTCTTTCGCTGCCCGCCATCAAGGACGTGCTCGTGGGGCAGCGGGACACCGCGGTGGCGCTGCGGGCGCATCTGCGGCTGCTCGAACAGGAACAGGCGCGCATCGGGCGGCAGATCGCCTCGGTGCGGACCACTCTCCACAAGACGCAGGAGGGGATGGAACTCATGGCCGATGAGGTGTTCGACGGCTTCGACCACACCGCCCACGAGCAGGAGGTCACCGAGCGCTGGGGCCGGGACGCGTACGAGGAGGGCGACCGCTGGTGGCGTTCGCTCGGGCCGGAGAGGAAGAAAGCCTTCCAGGACGAGCACGAGGCCATCGCGCGCGCCTGGGGCCGGGCCAGGGAGGCCGGCCTCGCCGCTGACGGGGCCGAGGCGCAGGACCTCGCGCGACGGCACTGCGCGTGGCTGTCCTCGGCCAAGGAGCCCAGCCGTTCGTACGTGATCGGGCTCGGCGAGATGTATGTCGCCGATCCCCGCTTCGGAAAGAACTACGATCGCTACGGGGACGGCACCGCCGCCTTCGTACGGGACGCACTGACGGTATACGCGGAACACCGGCTCTCCGACTGACCACGGAAGGCCGGACCGCCGTCCGCCTTCCCCCTATCCGGCCGATGCGGAGCAGCCGCTCGGCGCGGCTCCGGGAAGCCTGGGCGGGGCGCGGTACCGTCCGCAGCCGTGGGTGGACCGGGCAGGAGTGCACAGGTGGGGATGGCCGACGAGCGGCGCAGTGGCACGGCGGGGAGCATCGACGCCGTGGGCCGGGTGGTGTTCGGGTCCCGGGAGGGCCAGCTGACGTCCGACGGCCGGCGCACCGGGCGGTTCGTCCGGATGCTGCCCGCCCTGCTGATCCTCGGCGGGCTGGTGTTCGACTCGCTGGCACCGCCGAACTTCACCGCGGTACCCCTGTTCGTCGCGGCCCCGCTGATCGCCGCGCCGTTCTTCTCGAAGTCCCGGACCGTCCGTACGGGTATCGCCGCGGTCCTGTCCGTCATCGCGATGCGGCTCTCCGACGGGACCTCCACCCAGGTGGTCCCGGTCATCGAGATGCTCACCGTGCTCACGGCCTCGGTGCTGGCCCTCGTCATCAACGGCGTCGTGCGGCGCGGCAACGAGCAGCTGGCCTCGGCCCGGGTCATCGCGGAGACCGCCATGCGGGCCGTGCTGCCGACCCCGGCCGAGCGGATCGGCGGACTCCAGGTGGCCGCGCGGTACGAGGCGGCGCAGGCGGACGAGTTCGTGGGCGGCGACCTGTTCGCCGTCGCGGACACCCCGTACGGCGTACGTGTGGTCGTCGGCGACGTACGCGGCAAGGGGCTGGACGCCGTGGAGGCGGTGGCGGTGATCATCGGGGCGTTCCGGGAGGCCGCCGAACAGGAGCGTTCGCTGGAGGGAGTCGCGCAGCGACTGGAGCGGGCGCTGGCCCGGGAGGGGACGCGGCGGTACGGGCTGGACGCCATGGAGGGGTTCATCACCGCCGTGCTGGCCGAGATCCCGCCCGGTGCGGAGTCGTTGCGCATCGTCAACCGCGGCCACCCCGAGCCGATCCTGCTGCACGCGGACGGCGCCCTCGAGGTGCTGGCGCCCTCGGTGCCCGCCATGCCGCTGGGGATGGACCTGGGGGTGTGGCCGGACCGGTCCGACGAGTGGGCGATGCCCGCCGGGGCGACGCTCCTCGCCTTCACGGACGGCCTGTCCGAGGCCCGGGACCCGAACGGGGTCTTCTACGACCCGGCGGCCCGGCTGCGCGGCCGGATCTTCCCGGGGCCGGAGGAGCTCTTGTCGGCGCTGACGGACGACGTACGGCTGCACACCGGCGGGCGGACCACGGACGACATGGCGCTCATCGCGGTGGGCCGGCCGGCGGAGGGGCAGCCCGTGCGCCGGACGACGGTGAAGATCGTGGGCCGGGGCGACGACTCCGGGCGATGACCCCGGGCGACCTCGGACGATGACCCCGGGCGATGACCGATCGATGACACGGTGCGTAATCGAAGGGCACCGCTGCGCATAACATTTGACACACCATCAGAAAAAGGGGTGTGGCTGAGGCACGGTCAAGTCGCCCGATTGCGCCCGGTTGTCACCCGTACATCCCTGCCGTGTTCGTTAATGATCAACAGGAACAGCTTGGAATAGGGCCCGTCTGTCTATTAACGTTCGATAACGCAGCGCGGTCGTCACAGCCGTCGTCAGAGACGGCGCCGCGCGCGAGCGCCGAATTCCGCAAGGGAACCGGGGAACCACCTACATGGGGTGAATCGGACGCCTGCGTCTCGTGAGGGACGGAGGGGCCCGTAGGAGACCTTCCTGCTCCGAACCCGTCAGCTAACCCGGTAGGCGAGAAGGAAGGAAAGGAGTGCGCCCACGTGGCGTCCAACAAGCCTGCCCCTGAGGCCGTGTCACCCTTCAGTGCCGACACCTACGGTGGCGCGGAGCGGTCCACGGGGGAGTGGAATCCCACCGCGGAGTCCATCCGCCCCGTGCGCGGCAAGCACCGCGTGGCCAAGCAGCGTGGTCTGGCCCGCAGCTCCACCGTCCTCGGCGTCGGTGTCATAGCGGCCGTCGGTGCGGGCGGTATGGCCACCGCCCAGGACAAGGCGCCGGTCTCCATCTCTCTTCCCGATTCCATCGCGGACAACCTCCCCGACGCCAAGTCCCTTCCCGGCGTCGGGTCTTTGATGTCCGACGAGGCGGAGCCCGCCCCGGTCGCCGCGTCCGCGCCGCTCACCACCGCCGGCCTCACCACCGCCGAGGCGGAGCAGGGCACCGGCGCCGGCGAGGCGCTGCGTGCCCGGATCCTCCAGCAGGCCGAGCAGCAGCAGGCCAGCGCCGACGCCGAGGCCAAGGCCGCCGCCGAGAAGGCAGCGGCCGAGACCGCCGCCGCCGAGGCCAAGAAGCAGCAGGACGAGGCCGAGGCCGAGGCCGCCGCGAAGAAGAAGGCGGCGGAGGAAGCGGCGAAGAAGAAGGCGGAGGCCGAGCGCCTCGCCAAGCTGGCCGCCAGCTTCTCCCTCCCCACCTCCTCGTACACGATCAGCTCGACCTACGGTCAGTCCGGCGCGATGTGGTCCTCCGGCCAGCACACCGGCCTCGACTTCGCCGGGTCCACCGGCGCGCCGCTCAAGGCCGTGCACAGCGGCACGATCACGTCGGCCGGCTGGTCGGGCTCGTACGGCTACCGCACGGTGCTCCAGCTCGATGACGGCACGGAGATCTGGTACGCCCACCAGTCCTCGATCGACGTCTCGGTCGGCCAGAAGGTCACCACCGGCCAGACCATCGGCCGCATGGGCGCCACCGGCAACGTGACCGGCACCCACCTCCACCTGGAGGTCCGCACCGCGGGCGGTTCCGCGATGGACCCGCTGGCCTGGCTGAACAGCAAGGGCCTGAACGTCTGACCTCCCGGCCCCGCGGCTGAGGTCCCTCGTCGCCGCCGACCCCGGCAGCCCTGACGCACCCCCCCGACGTCAGGGCTGCCGGTCTGTCCGGGCACGGCATCGCCCGCCGGCCGACGGAATACCGTCCCCGCCCCGGCTCGTTGAACCTCCACATGACTTCTCCGCGCACTCTCGGCTCCTCCGACCTCCAGGTCTTCCCCCTTGCCCTCGGCGGCAACGTCTTCGGCTGGACGGCGGACGAGGACCAGTCCTTCGCCGTCCTGGACGCGTACGTCGCGGCCGGCGGCAACTTCATCGACACCGCCGACTCGTACTCCGCCTGGGCCGAGGGCAACGAAGGCGGTGAGTCGGAAGCCGTCATCGGCAAGTGGCTCGCCTCCCGCTCCCACCGGGCCGACATCGTCGTCGCCACCAAGGTCGGCGCCCACCCCGAGCACCGCGGCCTCTCCGCCGGCACCATCAAGGGCGCGGCCGAGGCCTCGCTGCGCCGCCTCGGCACCGACCACATCGACCTCTACTACACGCACTTCGACGACGAGACCGTCCCGGTCGAGGAGATCATCACCGCCCTCGACCAGCTGGTGAAGGACGGCAAGGTGCGGCACATCGCGGCCTCCAACATCAGCCCCGAGCGCCTGCGCGCCTCGCTCGACTTCTCCGAGCGCGCGGGCCTCGCCCGGTACGTCGCCCTCCAGCCGCACTACAACCTGGTCTCCCGCGACACCTACGAGGGCGGTCTCCAGGACACCGCGGCCGACGCCGGCCTCGCCGCCGTCCCGTACTTCGCGCTCGCCTCGGGCTTCCTCACCGGCAAGTACCGCCCCGGTACGACCGTGGAGAGCGCCCGCTCGGCGAAGGCGGGCAGCCACCTGGAGTCGGAGCAGGGCCGCAGGGTGCTGGCCGCCCTCGACCGGGTCGCCGGGGAACGGAACGCCGAGATCGCCACGGTCGCCCTCGCCTGGCTCGCGGCACAGCCGACCGTCGCGGCCCCGATCGCCTCCGCCCGTACGGTCGAACAGGTCCCCGCCCTTGTCGCGGTCGCCGATCTGCGGCTGACCGACGACGAACTCGCCCTGCTCACCGAGGCGTCGGCCTGACGGAGCGGGACGCCGCCATCCCCGGCGTCCGCTACGGCCGCGGCTACCGCTACGTCGGCGGGCGGCGGTGGCTGGGTGGTGTGCCGCCGTACGGCTGGGGCGGCGGGTAGGCGCCGGGGCCGTATCCGGGCGCGTGCCCGGGCCCGTACGTTTGCCCGTATCCGGGTGCGTGCCCGGGGCCGTGGGCGGTTCCGTACCCGTACCCGTGTGCGGTCGCGTACCCGGTGGCGTACCCGCCTCCGCTTCCGTACGGCGACGGCGACGGCATGGGCCGGGCGTGGTGGGCGCCGGGGCGGGCCGTCAGGAGGGCCGCGTGGGCGAGGGCCGGGGCCGCGAACTCCCGGCGCTGCCAGAGGTGGTGCAGCAGCTCCCGCTCCCGCGCGCCGAAGTCAGGGCCCACCGCGCCGTGGCGGGCCCGGCGGCGCAGCCCCGCCAGGGAGGTCGCGAACGACTCGTACTCCGCGACCGCGCGGGCCGCGGCCCGGCCCCGCGCCCGGTCCGGCTGCCAGTGGCGGGCCAGGTCGCGGGCCATGCCCCGGGCCCGCATGGAGGAGAGCGCCGACGGCTCGGCGGGGCCGAGCCAGCCGGCCGCAGCGTAGGCGGGCAGTTCGGCCGCGAGGGTGCGCAGCTCCCGCTGGCGCGACCAGATCGCCAGCCAGGTCACGAGACCGAACGCCGGGACCATGACGATCCCGTACACGGCGTAGAAGCCGTACGGGCCGAAGGACGACGAGCCGTTCCACAGGGCGTGCAGACCCATCGCCAGCAGCAGCCCGAGCAGCGGCAGGGCGATCCGGCGGACCCGGTGGCGGCGGGCGCTGACCGCCGCGAAGCCGAAGCCGAGGCCGGTCAGGACCGTGAACAGGGGGTGCGCGAACGGCGACATCACGATCCGCACGAAGAACGTCCCGGCCGTCACCGAGGCGAACCCGGAGCTGCCCAGCTGCTGGTCCTCGCCGAAGGCGTTGCCCAGATAGAGGATGTTCTCGGTGAACGCGAAGCCCGTCGCGGTGAAGCCGGCGACGACGACGCCGTCCACCACGCCGCTGAACTCCCGTCTGCGGAACAGGAAGATCAGCAGCACGGCCGCCGCCTTCGCGCTCTCCTCGACCACGGGGGCGATCACCGTCGCCCCCAGGGTGTCGGCGCTCGCCGGATCGGCCGTCGCGGTCGCTATCCAGCGCGTCGCGAACGAGTTGGCGATGATCGCGACGAGCGCGGCGGCGCACGCGCCCCAGGCGAAGGAGAACAGCAGATTCCGCCAGGGCCCCGGCTCGACCCGGTCCAGCCAGCGGAAGGCCGCCATCAGGAGCGGCACCGGAAGCACCGCCAGGCCGAGACCGACGAGGAACCCCTCCGGGCCGGTCTGCTCACGCACGAGGGCGAGGATCACCAGCCCGCACAGCACGAGCGCCACGATCACGGCCCCGGCGCGGAACACCTTGCTGCGCCACACCATGCCGACGCGGTGCGGCCGGTAACGCCCTCGGCCGCGCTCGGGCGCGGCGCCCAGGACCTCGTCGAGCCGCTGCTCGTGGAGGACCGGGACGGCTGGTCGCGCCTGCTGATGCTGCACGGAGGGGTCGGACACCACTCGACCCTAACGAGGAGCACCGACACCCGGCGACGGCGCATCCGGCCAGCCCACGGCGCATCCGGCCAGCCCACGGCCGTACGGCGTTGTGTGCGGTGGGCCGATCGCCGAGCGCCGAGCGATGCGTCAGACGCGGGCGAACAGCAGGTCGTGGACGACGTGCCCCTTGTCCAGGCCCTGCCCCTCGAACCGGGTGAGCGGGCGGAACGCGGGGCGCGGGGCGTATCCGCCGTCGGCCGCGGTGTTCTCGAAGCGGGGGTGCGCGGTGAGCACCTCCAGCATCTGCTCGGCGTACGGCTCCCAGTCGGTCGCGCAGTGGACGACCGCGCCGGGCTTCAGCACCGGGGCCACCTGGTCGAGGAACTCGGGCTGGATCAGGCGCCGCTTGTGGTGCCGGACCTTGGGCCAGGGGTCCGGGAAGTAGACCCGCAGGCCGTCGAGCGACTCGGGGGCCAGCATCTCGCGCAGCAGGATGACCGCGTCGCCGTTGGCCACCCGTACGTTGGTGGAGCCGGCCCTGTCCGCGAGGCCCAGCAGATTGCCCTGGCCGGGGGTGTGGACGTCGACCGCGAGGATGCCGGTGCCCGGGTCGTCGGCCGCCATCTGCGCGGTGGCCTCGCCCATGCCGAAGCCGATCTCCAGGACGACGGGCAGGCCGTCGAACATCTCGGCCAGGTCCAGGACGCGCTGTCCGTCGATGTCCAGGCCCCACTTCGGCCACAGCCGCTCCAGGGCCTCCTGCTGGCCGGTCGTGACCCGGCTGCGGCGCGGCTGGAAGCTGCGGATCCGGCGCTCGTGGTGCGAACCGGCGGGGTCGGCGGCGGGGCCGCCGGGGAAGCGGGGCTCCTGGCGCAGTCGGCGCGCGCGCTCGAAGGAGGCGGCCCGCAGTGCGGCGGCTTCGTCGGCGGGGGCTTCGGCGGAGGCGGGGTTCAAGGGCTGCTCAGACACAATGACCGGATTCTACGGCGGGCGGCTTCCACCCCGTCCCCTGAGCCCGGCGCAGCGCGAGCCGTGCCACCTCCCGGCCGATGGGCAGGCACGCCGTCGCCGCGGGCGACGGGGCGTTGAGCACATGCACGGTGTGCGGGGCCTCGCGGATCAGGAAGTCGTCGACCAGCGTGCCGTCCTTCAGCACCGCCTGGGCCCGGACCCCGGCGGGCGACGGGCGCAGGTCGTCCTCGGTGACGGCGGGCAGCAGCCGCTGGACGGCCCGGGTGAACGCGGACCGGGACAGCGAGCGGTGCACCTCGCCCGCCCCGTACCGCCAGTGCCTGCGGGCGATTCTCCAGGTGCCCGGCCAGCTCAGCGTGGACAGCAGTTCGGCGGGGCGGACCTGCGGCCAGGTGTATCCCTCACGGGCCAGGGCGGGGACCGCGTTCGGCCCGACGTGGACGGAGCCGTCGAAGCCCCGGGTGAGGTGGACGCCGAGGAAGGGGAACGCCGGGTCCGGCACCGGGTAGACCAGGCCGCGCACCAGCTCGGGGCGGGCCAGCGTGTAGTACTCGCCGCGGAACGGCACGATCCGCACCCCCGGGTCGTCCCCGGCGAGACGCGCCACCCGGTCGCAGTGGAGGCCCGCGCAGTTGACCAGCACCCTGGCCCGGACGACCGGGCCGTCCGCCGTGCGCACCGCCACGCCCCAGGGGCGCCGGTCTATCGCGGTGACCTCCGCGCCGTACCGCACGACGCCGCCCGCGGCGGTGATCTCGGCGGCGAAGCGCCGGGCGACGGCCGTGAAGTCGCAGACGCCCGTCGTGCCGACCCGGATCGCCGCGAGGCCCCGGACCTCCGGTTCGTACTCCGCGATCTGGGCGGGGCCCAGCTCCCGCACGGGCAGCCCGTGCTCGCGGCCGCGCTGCACCAAGCTGTGCAGCCGGGGCAGCTCGGAGCGCTCGGTGGCGACGATCAGCTTCCCGGTGGTGGCGTGGGCGATGGAGTGCTCGGCGCAGAAGTCCGCCAGCTCGGCGGAGCCGCGCAGCGCGTACCGGGCCTTGAGGGAACCGGGGCGGTAGTAGATGCCGCTGTGGATCACACCGCTGTTGCGGCCGGTCTGGTGGCGGGCGGGGCCGCCCTCCTTCTCCAGGACCGTCACCCGGGTGCCCGGCGCGGACCGCAGAAGCGCGTACGCGGTCGACAGACCGACGATCCCGCCGCCGATCACCAGCACATCGCAGTCGTACGCCGCGTGCGTCATCATCACGCCACCTCCCACCCCGATAGTGCACTGACCCACTGACAACCGGCTCAAACCCCCGCCGGGCAGGGCGTGCCGCACACTCCGCCCGGCGGGTGGCCCGCCGAGCGGCTTCCGTCACCCGGTTCGGTCTGGTTCCGTCTGGTTCGGTCTGGTTCCGCGCTGATCGTTACGGTTCGGCCTTGCCCGGTCCTGTTCAGCCCGGGGTGACCAGCAGGGGGCGGGCCCGTTCCCGCAGCTCCGCTACGCGGGGCTCGTCCCCGTACGGCTCCAGGCGGTGGAGCAGATCGCGCACGTACTCCGTGGTGCGGGCCGAGGAGATCCGGCCCGCGACCTCCACCGCCCGGGTGCCCGCCGCGCAGGCCGCGTCCAGATTGCCCGATTCCAGCTCGGCGACGGCGGAGACGACGAGCCGCAGGCCGTGGCTGCGGACGAACTCCTCGGTCGGCCGGGACAGCGCCTGCTCGGTGAAGCGCCGCACCTGGCGGGGGGCCTTCAGGTCCCGGTAGCACTCGGCGGCGTCGGCGGCGAACCGGTCGTAGCCGTAGAAGCCGAGCCAGGGCGGGTCGGAGTCGCCGGTCCGGGACCGCTCCAGCCAGCTCTCCGCGCCCTTGAGCGCGGCCCCCGCGGCCGGTGCGTCGCCCGCCTTCGCATGGGCGCGGGCCTCCACCAGCCGGAAGAAGCTCATGGTGCGGGCGGTGGCGAGGCCGCGGTTGCGCTCGACGGCCGCCTGGGCGAGGTCGACGCCCTCGTCGGCGAAGCCGCGGTAGGTCGCCTGGAGGGACATCGAGGCGAGGACATAGCCGCCGAGCGGGACGTCCGCGGCGGCCCGGGCCAGGCGCAGGGCCTGGATGTAGTAGCGCTGGGCGGCCTCCTGCTGGCCGGTGTCGAAGGCCATCCAGCCGGCCAGCCGGGTCAGCTCGGCCGACGCGCCGAACAGGGCCCGCCCGACCTCGTCGGTGTACGAGCCGAGGAGCAGTGGTGCGGCGTCGACGCGTAAGCACTCGGGAACCATGGAGGAGCGCCAGTCGCCGCCGCCGTACTTGGAGTCCCAGCGCCGGGCGTCCTGCGCCGCCTCACGCAGCTTCGACACATCGCTGTGCCCGACCCGCAGCGGTGAGGCGTCCGCCACGGCCTCCGGGCCGGGCTGGAGCGGGACGGAGCCCGCCGCGCCGGGGTGGAGGAGGTGTGCGCCCCGGGCGTCCGGAGCGGCGCCCGGTCCGCGGGCGCCGGCCCCGCCGGGGCTCTCGGATCCGCCGCCGCGCGCCCCGAGGACGGCGGCCTGCGCCGCCGTCGGGTCCCGGGCCACCGACGGATCGGCGGGGGTTATCAGCCAGCGCGAGGCGGGCGTCGCGTAGGCGCTCACGGAGAACGATCCCGCCAGGGACTGCCAGATCCCGCCGCCGCCCCGCCGCCCGGCCAGATCCAGCCGGTACAGCTCGGTCGCCGACCGGACCGCCTCGCCCACGTCCCGGGGGAAGGCGAGGCCGACCTCCGGGGCGGGGTCCGCGTCGGCGAGGCCGATCTCGTGCAGCGGGACCGGCCGGCCGAGCTTGGCCCCGATCGCCGCCGCGATGAGATGCGGCGCCGCGCCCTGCGGCACCATTCCCTTGGCGACCCACCGGGCCACCGAGGTCTTGTCGTAGCGAAGTGTCAGACCGCGCTGTGCTCCGAGGTCGTTGACCCGCCGGGCGAGCCCGGCGTTACTGATTCCCGCGAGGGCGAGAACCGTGCCGAGCTTCTCGTTCGGCCCGCGTTGCTCCCTGGACATGCGCCACCCCTCGACACACAGACAGCCGCCGCGTCACCGAGGACGGCGCGCGGCATTCGTACCGATGCCTCCCCAGGTTCGAGCCTCCGTACTCCGCCTGCACACGCATGTGGCCGAGCCCCGAGGAATATGCCCCCCTGCCGAGAACACCAGTAAACACAGCGTAGTTCTCCCTATCCCTACCGTTAAGGGGCAGACGTCCGGATGGCGGGATTGTTGTCCGTGCGGGCGGCCCGGGCCGCCCGGGCGGCGGTGCGCGGGCCGGGGTCCGGCGTGCTCCCGGTGTGTGGCCGTGCGCCTGGCCGTGCGCTCTGGCCCGGCCGTCGCTGTGACGCTTGTCTGGGACCTGCGTGGGTCGGCCCGCTGCACTGGACTCAGTGGGCTGGGGGAAACCGCCGCTCCATTCCCCGCGGGCGGTGGACCGGTCCGGGAGGTGAGGCCCACCTCCCGGACTGTGCGTGGAAGGGTCCGCCGGGGGGCGCGGCACGACATGCGCGCAGGGTGGCGCTTCGAGAGAATGGCCGAATAGCGACGGTCCGGTGAGGGTCTGGCCAACGGTCCGACTATGGCCGGATATCGGCGCTGTTTCCGGGCGGCGCCGGCCCCTCCCCTCCCACGGGGGCGGGCCGGGGCGGCGCGGAGGCCGGAAGGCCCCGCCTCCGCAACTCCCGGAACCGACCGTTCCGTTGCCGTCGCAGCGGTGAGGGCCACACCGGGCCTTTGCCAGGGGCGCATGCTCTTCCGGCGTGCGCTGCCCGTACACCCTCTCCTGCGGCATTGTCGTGGCAGCATGTCCCGCAGCGGCGTTTCGCTCGTCAAGTGCGCCGTTTGTCCACAGCCTGTGGAGGCGGCGATGCGTTGGTTGGTGGGATGGAGCAGTATCGCCGCGAGCTTCGGCACCGTCGGAGCCGTCGGAAACGGCGGAGAGGGGCGCACGGTTCACCCCGTGGGCTCCCAACTCCTGTGGGGAGATCCGGATCCGCTGTGGGCGGTCGGCGACTGGCGGCCCGACGAGATCCGCGTCATCGGCGTCGCGACCCCCGAAGGGGCGCCCACCGCCCGCCTCGCGGTCCTCGGCTGCTGCGGCGCCACCGACGAGCAACTGCGCGTCGGACTGCTCGCCGCACGCGGCGGCGCGATGCGCCATCTCACCGCCTGGCCCGGCAGTTACACCGCCGTCGTGCAGATCGGCCGCCGCATCACCGTCGCGGGCGACCTGGCCGGAGCCCGGCCCGTCTTCCACACCCCCTGGGCCAACGGCACCGCCTTCGCCACCGCCGCCCTGCCGCTCGCCGACCTCATCGAGGCCCAGCTGGACATCGGGCACCTCGCCGCCCTGCTCGCCTGCCCGGAGACCCCCGAGGCCCTCGGCGACGGCACGCCCTACGTGGGCGTGAAGCGGGTCCCGCCGGGCCACGCGCTCATCCTGCGGGAGGGCTCGCGGGAGATCACCGGATACGAGGCCGTCGCCTCGCTCGCCGTCGCCGCACCCCAGGCCGACCCGGTGCACGCCGTGGAGGGCGTACGGGACGCGCTCGTCGAAGCCGTACGCGCCCGGCTCACGGCCCCGCGCCACGCGCCGGAATCCCGGCCGCCGGACCCGGGACCGGTCCCCGGCATGGGCCCCGCCGACCGGCGTGCGGCCCGGGGCGGCCCCGTGGCGGGCATCGGCGCCGACCTCTCCGGGGGCAGTGCCTCCGCCACCCTCGCCCTGCTCGCCTCCGGGCTGCCCGGCCTCCCCGGCACCCTCCTCGGCCACGGCACCGGCGCGGGCGAACGCCTCCTCGCCGTCACCTTCAACGACCTCACCACCCGCGGCAACGAGGACGAGTTGGAGCGCGCCCGCGCCATCGCCGCCAACCCGCGCCTGCACCACGTGGTCGTCGCGGCGGGCGAAGAGGCCCTGCCGTACGCCTCGTTGGAGACCGGCCCGCTCACCGACGAACCGGCCCCCTCCCTCGTCCTCGCCGAACGCCACCGCCGCCGGCTCTCCGCGGGCAGCGCCGACCACCTCGTCGGGAGCGGGGCCCGACAGGTCCTGGACGCCCACCCGGCCCGCCTCGCCGACCTCCTGATGGACCGGCGCAGACGCCACCTGCTGCGCCCCGTCGCCGCCCTGACCAAGGCCGAAGGCCCCACGGCGCACTCCCTGTTCGTCCCGCTGACGGTCTACCGCGCCGCCCGCCGCCTGGCCCGTACGTCGTACCGCACCGGCCTGGAGTCCGCCGCCGGACTCCTCCCCGACGCCAACCGCCACGCCCCCGGCCTCGCCACCCCCGCCGACGCCTCGCTCGCCGCCCTCGCCTGGTCGCGCCCGGGACCGGCGGCGCGCTGGCTGACGGGGGAGGCACTGGCCGAAGTATCGGTTCGCCTCCAGGAGGCGGCGATCCGGCCCACCTCCGTGCAGCGCCCGGGGGAGGCCCGGGCCCGCGCGGCCCTCGCCCGGGGGGCCGCCGACCACCGGATCCTGGAACAGGCCGCGGAGATCCGCAGCCAGCGCCTGCACGCCCCGTTCCTCGACAACCAGGTCGTCCGGGCGGCCCGCGCCCTGCCCGAGTCCCTGCGCGTCCAGCCCGGCGCACGGGCCGCGATCCTGCGCCGGGTGCTCGGCGGGGCGGGCATCCACGATCTGCCGCCCGGCTGGGGCACGCCCTCCCAGGCCACCTCCACCGCCGTCACCCGCACCGGCCTGCGCATCGCGCTGCCCGACCTGATGGCCCTCTTCGACGCGCCGCTGCTGGCCGACGCGGGCCTGGTCGAGGCCCGGGTGGTCCGCAAGGCCCTGCGCGCCGCCTCCGAGGGCGAGCCGCTGCCCCTGGACGGCCTGGCGGACCTGGCCTCCACCGAACTGTGGCTGCGCCGCCTGCTGGCCCGGCGCGGCACCTGCTGGACCGGTACCGCCGCTCCGCGCCAGCGCGCGGTCGCGGGCGGTGTGACCCCCGCCCGGCGCACGCTCCAGCCCTGACCGGAAACGCTTCGGTCCTGGCCGGAAAGCGACACCGGTAAGCGCCGGGCCCGGGGGTGTGCGTACGGCTCAGGCGCAGCTGATCCGGGACTCCGCCCAGTCGGCCAGAGCCACCTCTCCGAACGGCGTCTCCGGCTCCACGACGAGACGGATCGAGGACTGGCCGGCGATGTCCACGCTCACCGGGACGGCGTGATCGCCGCCCTCCAGCACCGGGGAGCGCCACAGCCGGGCCCCGTCCCCGCCGAACACGGAGAAGCGCACGGCGCCGAGCCCCATCGTCAGATCGTCCACGCCGACCATGGCCTCGTAGCGCGCGCAGGACCGGTTCAGCTGGATGGTCACCGAGGAGCGGGCGTGCACGGTCACCCCGTGCGCGTAACGGGTGGAGGCGATGGACACGTTCGAGCGCTGCCAGACCCAGCTGCTCCGCCCCATCACGATCTCCGGCTCGCTCCTGTCGCCGAACACGGAGTACGCCAGCTCGCTGACCTGGTACACCTCCGGGGCGGGCGGGGGCGGAGTGGGCTTCGGCGGCTTCGGCGTCGGCTTCGGGGACGGCGGCGGGCTCGGAGCCGGGGGCGCGGGCTTCGGCGGCGGCTCGGGGGAGGGTGTGGGGCTCGGCGTCGGCTTCGGGGCCGGCTCGGACGGGGCCGGGGGCGGCGGCGCGGGCGGTGCGGGGGCGACCGGAGGCCTCGGGGTCGGCTTCGCGGGCGGCGGGGGAGGCGGCGTGGGCACGGCGGGCGCCACGACCGGCGGCTTCGCGACCGGCTTGGGCTCCGGCTTCGGCCGGTCGTCGCCGACGAGCGCCCACACCAGACCGGCCGCGGCGGCCACCGCCACGGCGGCGGCGATCCCCGCCTTGGCGGGTGCGCCGAGACCTTCGGAGGCGGCCGCGCCTCCGGCGGCCCCACCGGCCGAACCGGACCCGGTGGCCGCCGCGGCGGCCCCCGCCCCGGCCGCCCCGGCCGCGCCGCCGACCACGACGCCGGCGGTCTTGAGCGCATACCCGGCGGCGAACCATCCGATGACCGCGACGGGCAGCAGCGCCGGAATCCCGGCGTTCACATGGTCCAACTCGCCTGCGGCCAAACGGCACTTGGCGCATGCTTCGAGGTGCTTGCGCAGCCCGCGCTCGGCGCGGGTCCGCAGACCGCCCCGGGCGTGGGCGCCGAGCCGGTCGGCGTACTGCGCGCAGTCCCCGCCGGTGGTGAGCGCCTGGCTGACGTGGGCCTGGAGGTAGGCCTGCTTGAGCCCTTCACGGGCACGGCTGGCCAGGACGGCGGTGGCGTTGGCGGTGAGGCCGAACAGCGGGGCGATCTCGCTCGGCGACTCCTCCTCCACCGTGGTGTGCCACAGGACCGCCTGCCAGCGCTCCGGGAGGCTCCGGAACGCCTGCATCGCCATCGTCTGCTCGGCCTCGTGCATCGCGAGGACGTCGGCGCCGAGGTCGAGGGTGTCGTCGGCGGAGAGCTCGGAGGAACGGGAGGCCTGGGCGGCGAACACCGCGAAGTCGTCGACGAGATGCTCACGCTTCGCGCTCTTCGTCCAGGCGGCGGCGACATGGCGGACGGCGGTCATCAGGTAGGCCCGGACCGCTTCCGTCGGGCCTTTTCCGCCCCGCACGGCCTGGAGCGTGCGCGCGAACACCTCGGCCGTCAGGTCGTCGGCGGTGTGCGCGTCCCGGCAGCAGCTGCGGGCGTAGCGCAGGACGGCGCCCGAATGCCGCCGGAACAGCTCCTCGTAGGCCTGGTCGTCGCCGGCGCGCATGTCCTCGATCAACCGGGCGTCGGAGAGCCCGAGACCGGGGGCCCCGCCGCGGCCCGCGCGCTGCTGCGGAACCGCGTGGGCGTCGACCGCGCCGGAGGCGTCCTCCTCGACGACGGCGGGCCACGGGCCGGGCAGGACGGTGCCGCCCTCGGCCGTACCGTCCGACGGGCCGCGCACGGCCTGGGTCGGCACCTGCCCGGCGGACGGCCCGTCCGCCTTCGTGTCCTTGTCCGCCGCCGCGATCTCGCCGAGCGGCTCTTCCTGCTGCTCGTTACCGCTCATCGCGGAAGCCCCCGTAAACACCCTTGGACCCGAATACCGGCCAAGACTGCCACATGGCTCAATCGCGCTGGCGGCTCAGCCCCGCCAACCACTCATCCGGGGCGTCTTCTCGAATGCGAGTACTAGAGGCCCTGCTTTTGGGGAATGACTCTCCGCTGATTTGTCCCCCGGAGCCCGCGCAGCGTTCACCCTCCGGATCCGCCCGCACCGGCCGCCCGCACCGGCCGCCCGCACCGGCCGCCCGCACCGGCCGCCCGCACCGGCCGCCCGCACCGGCCGCCCGCACCGGCCGCCCGCACCGGCCGCCCGCACCGGCCGCGCGCACCGGCCCGTCCGCACCCGCCCGTCCGCACCCGCCCCGTCCCGCCTGGCGCTGCGGGCGGGACGGATGGATGGATGGACCGACGGATGGATGGACGGACGGACGTGGACCGTTGAGAGACCAGGACGACTGATGCGGGACGACCCGTGCGGGACGGCCGACACGGAATCGCCGGTGCGGGATCACCCATGCGGGACGGCCGCCCGATGCCAGGGCGAGTGGGGCCCGGGGCCACCGACGTCACGCCGGACGCGACCTCAGCCCCTCCAGCAGGATGTCCAGCAACCGGGCCGAGGCCGCGGCCTGCTGAGCGGCGTCCGGCAGCGAAGGAGCCGCCGTGGCGATGACCAGCAGCACATCGGCCACCGTCACGTCCCGGCGCAGCTCACCGGAGTCCCGCGCCCGGTCCACCAGCCGCCCCACGACCTCCAGCAGCTCGGCCGCCCCGGTGTCCTCACCGAGGCCGTCGAACCCGTCGGCGCCCCCGGAGCGCCGGCCGACGACGCGGACGTCGTCCTGGCCCACTCCCTGCCGCTGCTGCGGAACGCGGGTCTCGTCCACCGTGCCCGGAGCCGTCGTCGCCCCGGAAGCCGCCGGCGCACCCGGCTCCTCCCCGTCGGCCCCGACCCGCAGCACGTGCGGCGGCAGCAGCCTGCCCGCGCCCGACGCCACGGACGTACGCAGGAAGCGGGAGAGCGCCGACCAGGGCTTCTCCTCCTGCCCCAGCGCCGTACGCGCCTGCTCGGTCAGCCGGGAGGTCTCCTCCTCGGCTATCCGGCGCACCAGCACGTCCTTGCTCGGGAACCGCCGGTAGACGGTGCCCACGCCGACGCGCGCGCGCCGCGCCACGTCCTCCATCGGAGCGCCGTAACCCAGCTCCCCGAACACCTCGCGAGCCGCCCGCAGCACGTGCTCCAGATTGCGCTGTGCGTCGACGCGCAGCGGAGCCGAGCGCGGCGCGCTCGCGGTCCCCGCCACTCCCGTCGTCGCCGTTCCCGACGTCGTCGCCCCGCTCGGGGCGTGTCCGGCCGCGGCCGAACCCATCGTCGCGGCGCTCACCGCCGCCGCGGAACGCACGGCGTCCGCCGAGCTCATGACGCCGAGCGCTCCCACGGAGCCGAGGCGTCCTTGGTCCTCGGACGCGCGCGAGAGCGCAGTCTGGCCATGCTTATCCTGAATATGCATAACTTCCCCCGGTTATGACGTCTCCCCCCGGAGACTTCCCGCCGTTTCGGTCGGGGAGCGGAGCACAACGAAATCCGCACCCGACACCCCGACGGGTTACGAACATAGTTGAGCCCGCGTCAATTCAGAAGGGGGTAGTTCCGCATGGGGCGCCCCCCGATCGGACCAAGATCCGGTCGACACCGGAACATCACCCCTCCACTTACCGCGTGCGTAGCGCCTGACCTGCGCGGCTGTCGCTCCTCGCCTCCCACGCGCCCCGAGGACCGCGAGGAAACCTCCAGTCACACAATTTGCCGGGCCTGTGGACAAACCACTGACTCCGTTGCGTCATGGGGTGGTGATGGCTCCAGATTCCCGGGGGACGACCCCCGGCACCCGGCCAGGTGTGCGCATTCTCGTCGTCGGCGGCGGCTACGTCGGGATGTACACAGCGCTGCGTCTCCAACGGAAGTTGAAGGAGAGACTGAAGAGCGGCGACGCCGAGATCGTGGTCGTCACGCCCGAGCCGTACATGACGTACCAGCCCTTCCTCCCCGAAGCGGCGGCCGGCTCGATCTCGCCGCGCCACGTGGTCGTGCCGCTGCGCCGCGTCCTGAACGACTGCACGATCGTCATCGGCGAGGCCCAGCGCGTCGACCACGCCAAACGGACCGCGACCGTCACCACCCTCGCCACCGGTGAGGACGGCACCGGCGCCCTGGAGATCGCGTACGACGAGGTCGTCATCGCCCCCGGATCCGTCTCGCGCACCCTGCCCGTCCCCGGTCTCGCCGAATTCGGCATCGGTTTCAAGACCGTCGAGGAGGCCATCGGGCTGCGCAACCACGTCATCGAGCAGATGGACATCGCCTCCGCGACCCGCGACCCCGCGATCCGCGACGCCGCTCTGACCTTCGTCTTCGTCGGCGGCGGCTACGCGGGCGTGGAGGCGCTGGCCGAACTGGAGGACATGGCCCGCTACACGGCGCGGTATTACCACAACATCAAGCCGGCCGACCTGAAATGGATCCTGGTCGAGGCCTCCGGACGCATCCTCCCCGAGGTCGGCGAGGCCATGGGCACGTACGCCGTCGGGGAGCTGCGCGGCCGGAACATCGACGTACGCCTCGACACCCGTCTCGACACCTGCGAGGACCGCGTCGCCGTCCTCAGCGACGGCTCCCGCTTCCCCACCCGCACCCTCGTGTGGACCGCGGGCGTGAAACCGGCCCCGCTGCTGGCCGCCACCGATCTGCCCCTCACCGAACGGGGCCGGCTCCGTTGTACCGCCACCCTCGGCGTCGAGGGCATGCCGCACGCCTGGGCCGCCGGCGACGCCGCGGCCGTACCCGATCTGACCGCCGCCGAACCGGGCCGCGAGACCGCCCCCAACGCGCAGCACGCGGTGCGCCAGGCGAAGGTCCTCGCCGACAACGTCCTCGCCTCGGTCGACGGGCGGCCGCTCAAGGAGTACCGACACGCGTACGTCGGATCGGTCGCCTCCCTCGGCCTGCACAAGGGCGTCGCGCACGTCTACGGTCGCAAGCTCAAGGGCTACCCCGCCTGGCTGATGCACCGTGCGTACCACCTCAGCCGGGTCCCGACGTTCAACCGGAAGGCGCGCGTCCTTGCCGAATGGACCCTGTCCGGCCTCTTCAAACGCGAGATCGTCTCCCTCGGTTCGCTGGAGCACCCACGCGCCGAGTTCGAACTCGCTGCGGGCGGCGGCTCCGGGACCTCGGGGCTCCCCGGCCCCGGCCGGCCGAAAGGTCCCGGAGAACCGCCGGACGACCGCCGGACGGACAGCTGACCGACAGCTACGGACAGCTGAGCGACACCACAGGACGGACCCGACAGGACGCACCCGGCGGGACGCACCCGGCACGGCGCCCCGGCCGGGCAGTCGACAAGGGGCTCCGGCCGCACATCTCGCGCATCCGACGAAGGCCGGCAACGGACCGATCCGGGGCCGGAATCGAAGGTCGGAAAGGCGACGGGGCGGCGACTGTCAGTACGGTCGGTCACACTGGACGTGTGACCATAGGTGGGCCCACACCTGCACAGAGTGACCCGGTCGGCAGTGACCAACAGTGACCAGCAGCGACGCACCAACAGAACGACGAGGCCCGGCTGCGCCTTCCCGGGGGCATGGCCCCCGGTGCCCCCGAACACGGCAGAAGAAGCAGCCCGCCCGAGCGGACCAGACCGACACACGAGGCCAGAAATACCGTGAACTTCACGCGTTGGAGCGCCCGCCTTCCCGGAACGCAGCGTCGAGCCGCCGCCCGGGACGACCGTAGTTCCGTGCCGGCGGCCCGAGCCGAGTCCGCCCGGGCGGACAGCTCGCCCGCCCTGCCGGACGACGCCTCCCCGGCGCCCTCCGGACCCGCCTCGACGGAGGCCCTGCCCGGACCCGCCCTCGACGACCTCTCCGCCCGCGAGATCCTCGCCCGGCTCCCCGCCCCCGTCGCCCTGCTGCACGGCCCGGACCACCGTGTCGCGTACGTCAACGACGCGTACGAGGCCGCGTTCGGCCCACGCCCGTGCGGGGTTCCCGCGGCCGAGGCCATGCCCGAGCTGACCCAGCTCAGCGTGGTCCCGCTGCTCGACCAGGTGCTGCGCAGCGGCACCGCCCGGACGGTCAAGTCCCGCAGGACCGCCGAAGGCGGTTCGTACACCGTGACCTGCACCCCCGTCGCCGCCTGGGGCAACACGGCGGACGAGCGAGACGGAGCGGACCAGGGAGGTACGGCGGACAGGAGAGACGGCGAGGGAACGGACAGGGGAGCAGACAAGGAAACGGACAGGGGAGCGGACAAGGGAGGAGACGGCAGGACCGACGCCAGGAGAGAAGGCGGCGGCGTCCTCGTCTACGCCGCCGACGTCACCGACCACGCCGAAGCCGCCGAACGCCTGCGCACCAGCGAGCGCCGCCACCGCGAAACGGCCGTCACCCTCCAGCGCTCCCTGCTCCCGCAGGAGCTGGAACAGCCCGACGACCTCCGCATCGCCGCCACCTACCAGCCGGGCGGAACCGACGCCGCGGTGGGCGGCGACTGGTACGACGTCATCACCCTCGGCGCGGGCCGCACCGCCCTCGTCATCGGCGACGTGATGGGCCGCGGGGTCCGGGCCGCCGCCGTGATGGGCCAGCTCCGCACCGCCGTACGCGCCTACGCCCGGCTCGACCTCCCGCCGCACGAGGTGATCCAGCTGCTGGACGGCCTCGCCGCCGAGATCGACGCCAGCCAGATCGCGACCTGCGTCTACGCCGTCCACGATCCGAACGAGGGGCAGCTCGTCTACGCCTCCGCCGGACACCTCCCGATCCTCGTCCGCGACGAGGACGGCACCGTCCACCGCGCCGCCGACCCCACCGGCCCCCCGCTCGGCACCGGCGGCTGGGTCCACACCTCGGGCACCATCGCGCTGCCGCCCGGCTCCACCGCGGTGCTCTACACGGACGGCCTGGTCGAACGGCGCAGCGAGGACATCGACGAGGGCGTCGCCTCACTGGCCCGCGCCCTCTCGGGCGCCAAGGGATCACCGCAGGTGGTCTGCGACCGGCTGATCCGCTCCCTCGGCGTGACCGCCGAGCACGACGACGACGTGGCGGTCCTGGTGGTCCAGCACCCCGCCCGGACGGGACCGAACGCGGAGCTGTTCCACAACGCCGCGCTCGATCTCCTCGGCGGCATCGAGGCCGCCCCGCGCGCCCGCGCCTTCGCCACCGGGGTCCTGACCTCCTGGCGCTTCCCCGTCGAGCTCCGCGACCTGGGCGTCCTCGCCACCAGCGAGCTGGTCGCGAACTCCCTCCAGCACGGCACCCCGCCGATGCGCCTGGGGCTGCGCCGCACGGACCGCCGCCTGATCATCGAGGTCACCGACGGCGACGACCACCTGCCGCGCCGCCGCCAGGCCGAACCGGCGGACGAGGCGGGACGCGGCATCTCGATCATCGCCTCGATCGCCACCTCGTGGGGCAGCCGGCGCACGCCGGGCGGCGGCAAGGCGGTCTGGTGCGAGTTCGCCCTGCCACGGTGAGCAGGGCGGCCGCACCAGCAGCGCCCGCTCCGTCAGTGGGCGGCGGGAGCGGCGGCGGAGGCCGAGGGAGACCCGGACCCGGCGCCTCCGGCCTCCGCGCCCTCCCCGCCCTCGGGCAGTGACACCGCCACCACGCGCGACGGGACATGGGCGAGCGACGGCTGGTCCTGTACGGGGGTGAGCCGGCGCCCCAGCCGCAGGGCGAGCCAGGTGATGCCCAGCGAGAACAGCACGAAGGTCACGATGTACGGGCCGTGCAGCGACGCCCCCATCGGCCCGCCGACGGCCGGACCGACCGCGAGCGCGAGCTGCTTGCACAGGGCGAACGCCGAGTTGTACTGCCCGACCATCGACTCCGGCGCCAGATCGGCGACCAGCGGGGCGACGGTCGGCGACAGCATCGCCTCACCCAGCCCGAACAGCGCGTACGTCGAGATGAACGCCGCCGTCGCCATGGTCTGGCTGCCGTGGCCGAGCCCGGCGTACCCCGCCACGATCCAGGCGAACGCCCAGATCAGGCCGACAGCGGCGATGACCCGGCTGCGCCGCCGCCGCTCCACGAGCCGCAGTACGACGAACTGGGCGACGACGATGACCGCGGTGTTGGCGGCCAGCGCGAAGCCGAGGGTGGAGGGCTCGATCCCGGCGGCCTCCGTGCCGTACGCGGCCAGGCCGGACTCGAACTGCCCGTAGCAGGCGAAGAACAGCACGAACCCCAGCACACACAGCTGCACCATGGCGCGGTGCGAGAGCAGTGCACGCAGGCCCCCGCCCTTCGCGGCGGCACCGTCCGCGGGGCGGATCCCGCCGAGCGAAGCCGGACGGGGCATGCGCACGGTCGTCACGACGACGCCGAGCACCACGAACATCACGGCCTCGATCAGGAAGAGCATCGTGAAGCTCGCCGGACGGCTCACGTCCACCAGCTGCCCGCCGACGAGCCCGCCGAGGCCGAGTCCCAGGTTCTGCAGGAAGAACTGCGTGGCGAAAGCCCGCGTACGGGTCGCGGTGCTGGAACACCACACGAGCATCGTGGCGAGGGCCGGCTGCATGACGGCCGTGCCCGCGCCCAGGACCGCGGCGGACAGCACGGCGGCCGGAACGCTGCTCGCGAACCCCAGGGACGCCGCGCCCACGGAGGCCAGAACGGAGGCCACCACCAGCACGGGCAACGGGCCCCGCCGGTCGATGGCCCGCCCGGTGAACGGCAGGACGGCCAGCGCTGCCATCGCGAAGGCTGCCAGGACGACTCCCGCCGTCCCGGCGCCCAGATCCCGTACCTGCGCCACGTAGACGTACAGATACGGGACGGTGAACCCGAGCCCGAACGCGCTCAGCGCGCTGCCCAGCTGGATCCGCCGCAGCGCTGCGCCCATCTCCCTGGTCACACTCACCTACCTCAAGAAATCGAAGGCCTCGAACGCGGAGCGCCGAGACCTGACACGAAGAAATCAGACTCGAAGACTTTAGCACTAAACTTAGAAGGTGAAAACTACAGATCGAAGGACTTCAGGGGGTGGGGGCGTGCCATACTGCCCGCCATGTCTGAGAGCACCGAGGAGCCCGGCCCCAGCGAGCCGAGCCTCGACGAACAGATCGCCGCCTACCAGCGCGAGTTCCGCGACCTCGACCCACAGGTCGAGCAGGTCGTCTCCGCGCTGGGCCGCCTGAACCGCCGGATGAACGTCGCGTACGGGAGACAGGTCGCCGCGCTCGGCATCAGCAACGCCGAGTGGGAGGTCCTCAAGACCCTGGTCCTCGCCGGCGCCCCCTACCGCCTGGGCCCCGGCGAGCTGGCGAAGCGTCTCGGCCTCACCCCGGCCGCGATGACCCATCGCATCGACCGGATGGCCGGAGAGGGCCTGGTCACCCGCGACCGCGACGAGAACAACCGGGTCCGTGTCATCGTCGAGCTGACGGACGAGGGCCGTACGAAGTGGCTCGAGGCGATGCGCATGGCGAGCGACTTCGAGGAGGACCTCCTCCAGGACCTCTCCGGAGACGAGCGCGGCGTCCTCGGCGAGCTGCTGGTCCGCCTCCTGCGCCGCGTGGAACACGCCCAGCCGGACGCCGGGGGCCGGCTCACCGACCTGGACTGAAGGCGCAGGACAGAGGCCCTGCGGAGGCCACCGGGGGAGGGTTGACACACCCCTGGTGGATCCGTAAAGTTCTCCGAGTTGTCACGGAGCCGAACGGTTCCGGGGCAGCCGATCCCGCCGCGGACGCGGCACCCAAACTTCAGCACCACCTCCCACTCGGGATGATTTCGGCATGCCGGAATTCATTACGAAGGCCCGATTATGAGCCGCCGGGGGAATCCGCTAGAGTTTGAGCGTCGGAACGGCCCAACAGCCGGGAGGACAAGCCCCGCTGACTGGGAATCAGGCCCGAAAGGATCTGATAGAGTCGGACTCGCCGGAAAGGGAAAACGCGAAAGCGAGGGACCTGGAAGGCGGGATGCGAGACCCGCTTCGACCGGGAATCGGACACGAAAGAGTCTGATAGAGTCGGAAACGCAAGACAGCGAGACAAAAGAAGTAAACGAAGGGAAGCGCCCGGAGGGCCCCGGTGATACGGGACCGAAGGAAGCGTCCGTTCCTTGAGAACTCAACAGCGTGCCAAAAGTCAACGCCAGATATGTTGATACCCCGGCCTGCTTCGGCAGGTTGGTGGTTCCTTTGAAAGTCCTGCGGGTCCACTTCGGTGGCCGGCAGGCAATTACACAGCGAGGACGCTGTGAACAACGGGTCTTATTCCGACCGGTTGTTCCGCTCTCGTGATGTGTGCACCCGATTACGGGTAAACATTCACGGAGAGTTTGATCCTGGCTCAGGACGAACGCTGGCGGCGTGCTTAACACATGCAAGTCGAACGATGAAGCCTTTCGGGGTGGATTAGTGGCGAACGGGTGAGTAACACGTGGGCAATCTGCCCTTCACTCTGGGACAAGCCCTGGAAACGGGGTCTAATACCGGATAACACTCTGTCCCGCATGGGACGGGGTTAAAAGCTCCGGCGGTGAAGGATGAGCCCGCGGCCTATCAGCTTGTTGGTGGGGTAATGGCCTACCAAGGCGACGACGGGTAGCCGGCCTGAGAGGGCGACCGGCCACACTGGGACTGAGACACGGCCCAGACTCCTACGGGAGGCAGCAGTGGGGAATATTGCACAATGGGCGAAAGCCTGATGCAGCGACGCCGCGTGAGGGATGACGGCCTTCGGGTTGTAAACCTCTTTCAGCAGGGAAGAAGCGAAAGTGACGGTACCTGCAGAAGAAGCGCCGGCTAACTACGTGCCAGCAGCCGCGGTAATACGTAGGGCGCAAGCGTTGTCCGGAATTATTGGGCGTAAAGAGCTCGTAGGCGGCTTGTCACGTCGGATGTGAAAGCCCGGGGCTTAACCCCGGGTCTGCATTCGATACGGGCTAGCTAGAGTGTGGTAGGGGAGATCGGAATTCCTGGTGTAGCGGTGAAATGCGCAGATATCAGGAGGAACACCGGTGGCGAAGGCGGATCTCTGGGCCATTACTGACGCTGAGGAGCGAAAGCGTGGGGAGCGAACAGGATTAGATACCCTGGTAGTCCACGCCGTAAACGTTGGGAACTAGGTGTTGGCGACATTCCACGTCGTCGGTGCCGCAGCTAACGCATTAAGTTCCCCGCCTGGGGAGTACGGCCGCAAGGCTAAAACTCAAAGGAATTGACGGGGGCCCGCACAAGCAGCGGAGCATGTGGCTTAATTCGACGCAACGCGAAGAACCTTACCAAGGCTTGACATATACCGGAAAGCATCAGAGATGGTGCCCCCCTTGTGGTCGGTATACAGGTGGTGCATGGCTGTCGTCAGCTCGTGTCGTGAGATGTTGGGTTAAGTCCCGCAACGAGCGCAACCCTTGTTCTGTGTTGCCAGCATGCCCTTCGGGGTGATGGGGACTCACAGGAGACTGCCGGGGTCAACTCGGAGGAAGGTGGGGACGACGTCAAGTCATCATGCCCCTTATGTCTTGGGCTGCACACGTGCTACAATGGCCGGTACAATGAGCTGCGATGCCGCGAGGCGGAGCGAATCTCAAAAAGCCGGTCTCAGTTCGGATTGGGGTCTGCAACTCGACCCCATGAAGTCGGAGTTGCTAGTAATCGCAGATCAGCATTGCTGCGGTGAATACGTTCCCGGGCCTTGTACACACCGCCCGTCACGTCACGAAAGTCGGTAACACCCGAAGCCGGTGGCCCAACCCCTTGTGGGAGGGAGCTGTCGAAGGTGGGACTGGCGATTGGGACGAAGTCGTAACAAGGTAGCCGTACCGGAAGGTGCGGCTGGATCACCTCCTTTCTAAGGAGCACTTCTTACCAGGTTCGCTTGGTCAGAGGCCAGTACACCGGCGAATGTTCGGTGCTGGTTGCTCATGGGTGGAACGTTGACTATTCGGCACGATGAGCACGGTTTCGTGAGTACTGCTTCGGCGTGGAAAACGGGAACGGGTTGGTCGTGTCGGGCACGTTGTTGGGTATCTGAGGGTACGGGCTCGTTTGAGTCTGTCCTTCGGTTGCCGGCCCCAGTGAACTCGCCCTTAGGGGTGGGGTGATGGGTGGCTGGTCGTTGTTTGAGAACTGCACAGTGGACGCGAGCATCTGTGGCCAAGTTTTTAAGGGCGCACGGTGGATGCCTTGGCACCAGGAACCGATGAAGGACGTGGGAGGCCACGATAGTCCCCGGGGAGCTGTCAACCAAGCTTTGATCCGGGGGTTTCCGAATGGGGAAACCCGGCAGTCGTCATGGGCTGTCACCCGCTGCTGAACACATAGGCAGTGTGGAGGGAACGAGGGGAAGTGAAACATCTCAGTACCCTCAGGAAGAGAAAACAACCGTGATTCCGGGAGTAGTGGCGAGCGAAACTGGATGAGGCCAAACCGTATGCGTGTGATACCCGGCAGGGGTTGCGCATGCGGGGTTGTGGGATCTCTCTTTCACAGTCTGCCGGCTGTGAGACGAGTCAGAAACCGTTGATGTAGGCGAAGGACATGCGAAAGGTCCGGCGTAGAGGGTAAGACCCCCGTAGCTGAAACATCAACGGCTCGTTTGAGAGACACCCAAGTAGCACGGGGCCCGAGAAATCCCGTGTGAATCTGGCGGGACCACCCGCTAAGCCTAAATATTCCCTGGTGACCGATAGCGGATAGTACCGTGAGGGAATGGTGAAAAGTACCGCGGGAGCGGAGTGAAATAGTACCTGAAACCGTGTGCCTACAAGCCGTGGGAGCGTCGCTGTATGTGCTTGCACATGCAGTCGTGACTGCGTGCCTTTTGAAGAATGAGCCTGCGAGTTAGCGGTGTGTAGCGAGGTTAACCCGTGTGGGGAAGCCGTAGCGAAAGCGAGTCCGAACAGGGCGATTGAGTTGCACGCTCTAGACCCGAAGCGGAGTGATCTAGCCATGGGCAGGTTGAAGCGGAGGTAAGACTTCGTGGAGGACCGAACCCACCAGGGTTGAAAACCTGGGGGATGACCTGTGGTTAGGGGTGAAAGGCCAATCAAACTCCGTGATAGCTGGTTCTCCCCGAAATGCATTTAGGTGCAGCGTCGTGTGTTTCTTGCCGGAGGTAGAGCACTGGATAGGCGATGGGCCCTACCGGGTTACTGACCTTAGCCAAACTCCGAATGCCGGTAAGTGAGAGCGCGGCAGTGAGACTGTGGGGGATAAGCTCCATGGTCGAGAGGGAAACAGCCCAGAGCATCGACTAAGGCCCCTAAGCGTACGCTAAGTGGGAAAGGATGTGGAGTCGCAGAGACAACCAGGAGGTTGGCTTAGAAGCAGCCACCCTTGAAAGAGTGCGTAATAGCTCACTGGTCAAGTGATTCCGCGCCGACAATGTAGCGGGGCTCAAGCGTACCGCCGAAGTCGTGTCATTCGTACATATATCCCCAACGGGAGTACGGATGGGTAGGGGAGCGTCGTGTGCCGGGTGAAGCAGCCGCGGAAGCGAGTTGTGGACGGTTCACGAGTGAGAATGCAGGCATGAGTAGCGATACACACGTGAGAAACGTGTGCGCCGATTGACTAAGGGTTCCTGGGTCAAGCTGATCTGCCCAGGGTAAGTCGGGACCTAAGGCGAGGCCGACAGGCGTAGTCGATGGACAACCGGTTGATATTCCGGTACCCGCTTTGAAACGCCCAGTACTGAATCAGGCGATGCTAAGTCCGTGAAGCCGGCCCGATCTCTTCGGAGTTGAGGGTAGTGGTGGAGCCGATGAACCAGACTTGTAGTAGGTAAGCGATGGGGTGACGCAGGAAGGTAGTCCAGCCCGGGCGGTGGTTGTCCCGGGGTAAGGGTGTAGGACGCACGGTAGGCAAATCCGTCGTGCATGAAGTCTGAGACCTGATGCCGAGCCGATTGTGGTGAAGTGGATGATCCTATGCTGTCGAGAAAAGCCTCTAGCGAGTTTCATGGCGGCCCGTACCCTAAACCGACTCAGGTGGTCAGGTAGAGAATACCGAGGCGTTCGGGTGAACTATGGTTAAGGAACTCGGCAAAATGCCCCCGTAACTTCGGGAGAAGGGGGGCCATCACTGGTGATAGCACTTGCTGCTTGAGCTGGGGGTGGCCGCAGAGACCAGCGAGAAGCGACTGTTTACTAAAAACACAGGTCCGTGCGAAGCCGTAAGGCGATGTATACGGACTGACGCCTGCCCGGTGCTGGAACGTTAAGGGGACCGGTTAGCTGCCTTTCGGGGTGGCGAAGCTGAGAACTTAAGCGCCAGTAAACGGCGGTGGTAACTATAACCATCCTAAGGTAGCGAAATTCCTTGTCGGGTAAGTTCCGACCTGCACGAATGGCGTAACGACTTCTCGACTGTCTCAACCATAGGCCCGGTGAAATTGCACTACGAGTAAAGATGCTCGTTTCGCGCAGCAGGACGGAAAGACCCCGGGACCTTTACTATAGTTTGATATTGGTGTTCGGTTCGGCTTGTGTAGGATAGGTGGGAGACTTTGAAGCGGCCACGCCAGTGGTTGTGGAGTCGTCGTTGAAATACCACTCTGGTCGTGCTGGATGTCTAACCTGGGTCCGTGATCCGGATCAGGGACAGTGTCTGATGGGTAGTTTAACTGGGGCGGTTGCCTCCTAAAGAGTAACGGAGGCGCCCAAAGGTTCCCTCAGCCTGGTTGGCAATCAGGTGTTGAGTGTAAGTGCACAAGGGAGCTTGACTGTGAGACCGACGGGTCGAGCAGGGACGAAAGTCGGGACTAGTGATCCGGCAGTGGCTTGTGGAAGCGCTGTCGCTCAACGGATAAAAGGTACCCCGGGGATAACAGGCTGATCTTCCCCAAGAGTCCATATCGACGGGATGGTTTGGCACCTCGATGTCGGCTCGTCGCATCCTGGGGCTGGAGTCGGTCCCAAGGGTTGGGCTGTTCGCCCATTAAAGCGGTACGCGAGCTGGGTTTAGAACGTCGTGAGACAGTTCGGTCCCTATCCGCTGTGCGCGTAGGAATATTGAGAAGGGCTGTCCCTAGTACGAGAGGACCGGGACGGACGAACCTCTGGTGTGCCAGTTGTCCTGCCAAGGGCATGGCTGGTTGGCTACGTTCGGAAAGGATAACCGCTGAAAGCATCTAAGCGGGAAGCCTGCTTCGAGATGAGTATTCCCACCCTCTTGAAGGGTTAAGGCTCCCAGTAGACGACTGGGTTGATAGGCCAGATGTGGAAGCCCTGTAAGGGGTGGAGCTGACTGGTACTAATAGGCCGAGGGCTTGTCCTCAGTTGCTCGCGTCCACTGTGTTAGTTCTGAAATAACGAACGGCCGTGTTTTTCCGGTGTTGGTTAATTTCATAGTGTTTCGGTGGTCATTGCGTTAGGGAAACGCCCGGTTACATTCCGAACCCGGAAGCTAAGCCTTTCAGCGCCGATGGTACTGCAGGGGGGACCCTGTGGGAGAGTAGGACGCCGCCGAACAATTTTTCCGGGAAAGCCCCGCACCTTTTGGTGCGGGGCTTTTCTGCGTTCCGGGGCCTGTGGCCCGACTTCTCCGTGCCGTCCACGCCGCGCCTGCGTCGAACCGCCTACATCGGGGCGACCAGGCGGGTGTCGTAGGCCAGGATGACCGCCTGGACACGGTCCCTCGCGCCTGTTTTGGCGAGGATGCGGGTCACGTGCGTCTTCACCGTGGACTCGGCGAGGTGGAGGCGGGCGGCGATCTCCGTGTTGGACCAGCCCTGGCCGATCACGGTGAGGATCTCCCGTTCCCGTTCCGTCAGCGCGGTGATGCGCGGGTCGGCTGCGGCCGGTGCGCCGGGTGTGGCGGGGAGGTGGTGGACGTAGGCGTCGAGGAGGCGGCGCGTCAGGGTCGGGGCGACCACCGCGTCGCCCGCGGCCACCGCGCGGATGCCGGCGAGGAGTTCCTCGGGCAGGGCGTCCTTGACCAGGAAGCCACTGGCTCCGGCGCGCAGCCCCTCGTAGGCGTACTCGTCCAGGTCGAACGTCGTGACGATCAGAATGCGGGTCCTGGCTCCCGACGTGATGATGCGCCGGGTCGCCTCGATGCCGTCCAGGCCCGGCATGCGGATGTCCATCAGCACGACGTCCGGGTGGTGACGGGCGACCAGGCCGACGGCCTCGGTGCCATTGCCCGCCTCGCCGACGACCGTCATGTCGTCCTGGCTCTCCAGCAGCATGCGGAAGCCGAAGCGCTGCATCGGCTGGTCGTCCGCGATGAGTACGGTCGTCACGGGTGCGTGTCCTCCAGGGGAAGGCGGAGTCGTATCTGCCATCCGCCGTGGTTCGGCAGCGGGCCGGCCTCGACGGTGCCGTCGTACAGCGCGGCGCGTTCGCGCATGCCCATGATGCCCTGGGCCGGCGGTGCGGCTTTCTCCGCGTCCGCGGTCGTGCCGGTTCCGGTGCCCGTGTCGGTGACGCGGGCGTCGAGGTGGGTGCGTGAGTAGGTGAGCGTGACCGTCGCGGAGGTGGGGCGGGTGGCGTGCTTGAGGGTGTTCGTCAGGGCTTCCTGGACCACGCGGTACACGGTGAGTTGGCGGCCCGGGGTGAGCGACTGCGAGCGGGGTTCGCCGTGGAGCTCCAGGTGGACGGGCAGGCCCGCCCGGCGTACGCGGTCGATGAGGGGGGCCAGTTCGTCGAGCGTCGGCTGCGGGGCGCGTTCGGCCTCGGGGTGGTCGTCGCGCAGGACGCCCAGGAGACGGCGGAGTTCTGACAGGGCCTGTCTGCTGGTGCTGCCGATGGCTTCCAGCGCCTGGCCCGCGCGTTCCGGGTTCTTCCGGGCCGCGTACGCGCCGCCGTCGGCCAGGCCCGTGATGACGGAGAGGTTGTGGCCGATGATGTCGTGCATCTCCCGTGCGATGCGGGTGCGTTCGGCGGCGGCGGCGAGCCGGGCCTGCTGGTCGCGTTCGTGCTCCAGCCGGTGGGCGCGCTCGACCAGGGCCTCGGTGTACTCGCGACGCGTGCGTACCGCGATGCCCAGCAGGACGACGAAGACCAGGCCCCAGACGTACGAGACCACCTCCTGCCCCCATGCGGAGGGGATGCGGACGCCGACGGCCACGACCGGGGCGAGGAACAGGGCACCCGCGGCTCCGACCGTACGGAAGGAGGACCGCAGGACGATCTGGAACACGGGGATCAGCTGGAGGAGCGCGGCCTGGACCACGGCGCCCGTCCAGATGTTCACCAGGGACGCCGGGGCCATCAGCAGCAGGACGGCCATGGGATGCGTCCGGCGCCACAGCAGCGGCAGCGAGAAGCAGAGGCTCATCAGGAGCACCAGCGGTTCGGACGCCGTCACGTTGTCGCGTGCGACGTTCCGCCAGCCGCCGGAGGTGTAGTCGAGTACTGCCGCCACAGCCCAGAACGCGGTCACCGCCGCGTCCCAGACCCGTGGCCGGCGTCGGTCGAAGGCGCGGAGGCGGTCCAGGGCGTTGCGGATGACCCGGGTGAGGGGGGCCGTGCCGCCGCTGGCGGCGGGCGGAGGCAGTGCTTCGGCGTCGTCGGTCGCCGGGTGCGGGCCGGCGGCGCGGGGGCGGTCCGTCACCTGGTCGCTCCTCGTGGGTCAGACGTCGCGGCGGTTGAGCGCCAGCGCCGCCGCGGCCAGGGTCGTGCCCGCCCACAGGGACAGGGCGAACAGGGCGGGGCCGGGGGAGACGGTGCCCGGGATGGGGGTGGCGGAGCCCAGGGCGCCGCCGGCCTGGGTGGGAAAGTACATGATGGCGCGCTCTACGGCGTCGTACGGGAGCATCCCGAGGATCTCCGGCAGGATCATGACCCCGCCGATGAACGCGCCGATCGCGCCGGGCACCGAGCGCAGCAGTGCGCCGAGGCCGAGAGCGAGCAGGCCCAGCAGGGTGAGCGCCGCCGCGTTCCCTGCCAGGGCCCGCAGGATGCCCGGGTCGGTGAGTGAGGCGGCCTGGTCGGTGTCGTGGAGGAAGGCCTGCGCCACCGCGAACGTGACCAGGGCCGTCGCGAACATGACCGTGAAGACGGTGGCGGCGAACACCGCGGCCTTGGCCCACAGGACGGGAAGCCGGGTGGGTACGGCGGTGAGCGAGGAGCGGATCATGCCGGTCGCGTACTCGCCGGCGGTCATCAGGATGCCCAGGACGATCAGGCACAACTGGCCGAGCAGGCTGCCGTACAGGGTCAGGACGACCGTGTCGACGTCGGAGTCCCCGCCGCCGGAGGTGTAGGTCCCGCCCATGATCAGCCCGACGCCCAGGACCATCACGACCGCCGAGATGAGGGTGATCCAGGTGGAGCGCAGTGAGTGGAGTTTGTGCCATTCCGAGCGCAGGATCCGGGGCGCGGTGATCCGGTACTGGGGTGACGGGGGCGGGGACGGTGACTGCGACGGTGGTGATGGTGATGGTGATGGCGGTGAGGTCGGGCTTGGGCTCGGTGAAGGGAAGGTGGGCTGGGTCGTGGTCATGCCGCTGCTCCGGTGAGAGGGGAAGAGGCGGGAGCCGCCGGTGTCCGCTGCTGCGGCCGGTGGTCCACCGATCCCTGGGTGAGGTCCATGAACGCCTGCTCCAGCGACACGGTCTGCGGGGTCAGTTCGTGCAGCGTGATCGCGTGCGCGGCGGCCACGCCTCCGATGTGCGCCGCGTCCACTCCCCGGATCCGGAGTTCGTGGGCGGCAGGGGCTTCGGTGGTGGGGACGCGGGAGGCGGTGATGGTCACGCCCGGGTCCTTCAGGTGTGCGCCCAGTTCGTCCGGCTGCGGGGTGACGACCTTGACGGATGCCCCGCCCGCCGAACGGATCAGCTCGGCCACCGTGGTGTCGGCGAGGAGCCTGCCGCGGCCGATGACGATCAGGTGGTCGGCGGTGAGGGCCATCTCGCTCATCAGGTGGGAGGAGACGAGGACCGTGCGGCCCTCGGCGGCGAGGGAGGTGAGGAGGGTGCGGATCCACAGGACGCCCTCGGGGTCCAGCCCGTTGACCGGTTCGTCCAGGATGACGGTGGCGGGGTCGCCGAGGAGTGCGGCGGCGATGCCGAGCCGCTGGCCCATGCCGAGGGAGAAGCCCTTGACCCTCCGGTGGGCGGCGTCGGTCAGCCCGGCGAGGTCGATGACCTCCTCGACGCGGCGACGCGGGATGCCATGGGTGTGGGCGAGGGCCATCAGGTGGTTGAGGGCGGACCGGCCCGGGTGGACGGACCGGGCCTCCAGCAGGGCGCCGACCTGGGTGAGGGGCGCGGGGTGGGCGGCGTAGGAGCGCCCGTTGACGGTGGAACGGCCGTGGGTCGGGGCGTCGAGGCCGAGGAGCATGCGCATCGTCGTGGATTTCCCGGCGCCGTTGGGGCCGAGGAAGCCGGTGACGGTGCCGGGGCGGACGGTGAAGTCGAGGTCCCGGACGACGGTTCTGTCGCCGTACCGCTTGGTGAGTCCGTGTGCCTTGATCATGCGGTCGACGCTACGGAGCCGGCCCGGTGCGGTCGTCCGACCGGGGGCTGGACGTGGGCGTGGGGCGTAGTACCGGGGTACGACGGGTGTGGGGGGCGGGTTCGGGGTCGGTGTCGGGGTGGGTTCGGGTGGTGCGGTGGCTTTGTGGGCGGGGGCGGTCGCGCTTCTTGTGGTGGCGGTGGGGTGGTCGGTTGATCGTCGGGCGGGAGGGGGTGAGGATCGGGGGATGGACTATGTGATGCGTGCGGTGCGGGCCGATGAATGGCCGCAGGTCAGGCAGTTGCGGCTGGACGCTCTGAAGGACCCCGCCGCCCCGGTGGCGTTCCTGGAGTCGTACGAGGATGCTGCGGCGCAACCGGATGCCTTCTGGCAGGAGCGTGCCGCGGCCGCTGCCGAGGGCGGGGGCGGGCGCGATCGTGTCCGGCAGTTCGTCGCGGAGTCGCCCGAGGGGGTGTGGGTGGGTTCGGTCACCGTGCTCGTCGAGAGCCCGGCGGACGATGTGCGCTTCGGGGAGGCGCCCGCAGTGGAACAGGCGCATCTGGTCGGTGTGTTCGTCCGGCCCGAGGCGCGGGGCACCGGGGTGACGGACGCGCTGTTCCGGGAGGCCGTCGCGTGGGCCTGGTCGCTGTCCTCGCCGCGGCTGGAGCGGGTGCGCCTCTATGTGCACGAGAGGAACCCGCGGGCCGCCGCCTTCTACCGGCGGTTCGGATTCGTCCCCTCCGGTCAGCGGATTCCGGCCCCGGGCGGGCGGGGCGAGGTGGAGCTGGAGTACGTCCTCGGGCGCGAGGGGTAGCGGTGCTCCGGTGTCCTGCGTCCGGCCGGCGCTCCGAGCCTCTCGTCTAGCCGGGGCCCGGGGCGGGGGCGTGCAAATGGTCCTGCCAGCGGGCCCGTCCCTGTTCCCGGGAGCGGAGCAGCACCAGGGCGGGCATGCCCCGGTTCTGGCCGGTCGCCAGCAGCTCCGGGAGCTGGGGAAGGGGCGCAACGGCCGCGATGTCGTCGAGGACGAGCGTCATTGGTGGGTCGAGCCGACCGTCGGATGACCGTGCGGCCATGCGGCGGCCGTGCTCGACCACGTCTGCGGCGAGCGCGGTGAGGAGGGGCATCGCGCCGGGGCGGGAGCGAGGATCCTCGATGGGTTCGCCCACCAGATAGAGCGTTCCCCCTTCGTCCGCAAAAGAATCCAGCGCGAGGGAATCCGCTCGGTTCGCCGTGCAGGCCTCGCGGATGTGCACCGTGGACAGTGCGGCGAACGCCCGTACCGTCAGTTCCTGGGCCACTTCGCGGCGTTCGGGATAGGCGGTGAGGGCGGACTCCAGCAGCCCGGCGAGCCCGGACGCGGCCTTGGGGTGCGTACGGAGGAGGCGTACCGGTTCGTGGGCGCCGGAGCCCGAGGCCCAGCGGAGGACCTGGCGGAAGGGGCGGCCGTCCACCGCTGCGGCGTGCAGCCAGCACTGGAGGAGCGTCTGCGCGGTGTCGGCCACCGCCGCGTCGATCCGCGCCTGCGGGCGTACCGGGGCGAGCAGGGCGGCTGCGCGTGCGGCGGCGACGTCGGGGAGCTCGCAGCCGGCGGTGGGCGACCAGTGGAGGCGGGCCGGGGTGTCGCAGAGGTGGCCCGGGTCGTAGACGAGGACCGGGCCGAGCTTGGCGCGGGCGTCTTTCGTCTCGGCCCAGACGCTGGGGTCCGAGGTGACGACGAGTGCGGGGCCTTCGGCGTCCTGGACGGCCCGGACGACGGTGGGGCGCCGGGCGGAAGCGGCTGCGTAGACGAGGAGGGGGGTGCGGGGGGAGGGAAGGAGGTGGGCGGGGGCAGTTACTCCTGGGGGCTTCTTGGCGGTCCCGGGTGCCTCGTGTGCCTCGTGTGCCTCGTGTGCCTCGTGGATCTCGTGGGTCTCGGAGGGGGTTGGTGTCTCTGTGGCCGCGGGTGTGCTTGCGGCTGTGGTGGGGTGCGTCTTCGTCGGTGCTGGTGTAGGGGCTTGGGGCTGGTGCGGGGGTTGGCTCTGTGCGGGCGGCTGCTTCTCCTGTGCTTCGAAGGCTCGTTCCTCGCGGCGCCGTTCCCGTACGGCACGGCCACGGGCCACGACTCCGAGCGTGAACACCACGAGGACCAGCAGCACCATCAGTTCGCCGATGAACAGGCCCCAGAACAGGCCGTACCCGGAGAGCTGGGCCGGGGGTGTCCCCGGCCAGGCCGCGGCGAGGTCCTGGGGGGCGGTGGCCAGTTCGCGCAGGGCGAGCGGGGACCGGGTGAACGTCACGCCGTCGGGCCAGGCCCCGTGGGCGAAGAGCCCGGCGAGGCCGGTGGCCGTCCAGCCGACCAGGGTGGCGGCGAAGAGGAGGCCCAGGAGGCCGATCAGCAGGCCGTCCGGGATGCCCCCGCCGCTCTGGGGCCGGTCGTGTCCTTCGTGACGGGCCGGGCCCCGGCCGCGTGCTGCCTGGCGTGCCATGTCATGCCACCGTTGACTCTGACGACTCGTTGATCCGTTGCTGGTTCTCGATCCGGGCCGCCCGTTGCTCCGCCTCCAGCTCGGCGGCGCGGATGTCCTCGGGAAGCAGGTCGTCCGTCGACCCCTCGGTCATGGCCCGGTCGGTGAAGACCAGGGGGCGTTCGGCCTCGGTGATCAGGTGTTTGACGACCTGGACGTTGCCGTTGACGTCCCAGACGGCGATGCCGGGGGTGAGGGTCGGGATGATCTCGACCGCCCAGCGTGGCAGGCCGATGACCCGGCCGGTCGCTCGGGCCTCGTCCGATTTCTGGGCGTAGATCGTGCGGGTGGAGGCCATCTTGAGGATGGCCGCCGCTTCCTTCGCCGCGGCTCCGTCCACCACGTCGCTGAGGTGGTGGACGACGGCGACGAAGGAGAGGCCGAGCCGGCGTCCGAACTTCAGGAGGCGCTGGAAGAGCTGCGCGACGAAGGGGGAGTTGATGATGTGCCACGCCTCCTCGACCAGGAAGATGCGCTTCTTGCGGTCGGGCCTGATCCAGGTGTGCTCCAGCCAGACGCCGACGATCGCCATCAGGATCGGCATCGCGATCGAGTTGCGGTCGATGTGCGAGAGGTCGAAGACGATGAGGGGCGCGTCGAGGTCGATGCCGACGGTCGTGGGCCCGTCGAACATGCCGCGCAGGTCACCGTCGACCAGGCGGTCCAGGACGAGGGCGACGTCCAGGCCCCAGGCCCGTACATCGTCTATGTCGACGTTCATCGCCTCGGCGGACTCGGGCTCCGGGTGGCGCAGCTGCTCCACGATGTCCATCAGGACCGGCTGGCGGTCGGTGATGGTCGCGGTGACGTAGGCGTGGGCGACCTTCAGGGCGAAGCCGGAACGCTCGTCGAGCCCGTGGCCCATCGCGACTTCGATGATCGTACGGAGCAGGGCGAGCTGGCCGGTGGTGGTGATGGAGGGGTCGAGGGGGTTGAGCCGGATGCCGCCGTTGAGCGCTGCGGTCGGGTCCAGGCGGATGGGGGTTATGCCCAGCTCCTGGGCGATCAGGTTCCACTCGCCGACGCCGTCCTCGCCCTGGGCGTCGAGGACGACGACCTGGCGGTCGCGGAAGCGGAGCTGGCGCAGGACGTAGGTCTTCTCCAGCGCCGACTTGCCGTTGCCGGACTCGCCGAGGACGAGCCAGTGGGGGGCGGGGAGCTGTTGCCCGTACAGCTGGAAGGGGTCGTAGATGTAGCCCTTGCCGCTGTAGACCTCGCGGCCGATGATCACGCCGGAGTCGCCGAGGCCGGGGGCGGCGGTGGGGAGGTAGACGGCCTGGGCCTGGCCCGTCGACGTACGGACGGGGAGGCGGGTCGTCTCCACCTTGCCGAAGAGGAAGGCGGTGAAGGCATCCGACAATGCGGACAGGGGGTCTCGCATGGTGGGGGTGCCCTCTCTTGTTGCGGGGTGTGCGGTTCGGTGCGTTCAGTACGTGCGGTTCGGTACGTGCGGTTCGGTACGTGCGTGCGGTTCGGGGTGGGGAGGTCGTTCTCTGTCTTCGTGGCGCGGGACCGCGCGTCAGCGGTGCCGCGACGCCCGGCCCTGCGCGTCAGCGGCGGATGCCGGTGGCGAACGGGAGCGTGTTCACGAAGGCCCGGTGGTGCTCGCGGTCGCACCACTCCAGCTTGAGATACGACTTGCCGGCCGAGGCGCGGATCGTGCGCTTGTCGCGGGCGAGGGCCTCGGGTGAGCGGGACGACACCGTGATGTACCCCACGATGTTCACTCCGGCCGCACCGCTGGCGAGATCTTCACCCCGCTGGTCGAGCCGGCCGTGTGCGGCGATGTCGCGGGGGTCGACGGTGCGGTTCATCTTGGCCTGGCGGCTGGCCTCGGCGTCGTCGTTGGTCTTCTCGGTCAGCATGCGTTCGATGGCGACCTCGGTGGGTTCGAGGTCCATGCAGACGGCGACGGTGCGGATGACGTCGGGGGTGTGGACGAGGAGCGGGGCGAGGAAGTTGACGCCGACGGGGGTCATCGGCCATTCCTTCACCCAGGCCGTGGCGTGGCACCAGGGGGCGCGGGTGGTGGACTCGCGGGTCTTGGCCTGGAGGAACGTGGGC
This sequence comes from Streptomyces sp. NBC_01116, assembly GCF_041435495.1. Lineage (NCBI taxonomy): Bacteria > Bacillati > Actinomycetota > Actinomycetes > Kitasatosporales > Streptomycetaceae > Streptomyces > Streptomyces sp. NBC_01116. The sequence continues at coordinate 3,982,060 of NZ_CP108644.1, read as the reverse complement.
TCGACCGCGTCCAGTTCGGCGGGCCAGGCGTTGCGCTTGGTCATGGCCTGGATGTGGTCGATGGGGTGGTCGGGGTCGTACATGGAGTGCACCAGGGAGGCCAGGCGGCTCTGGCCGAGCGGCTGGCGTACCCGGATGTCGGCTTCGGCGAGGCGGGCGCAGATGTCGGTGAGCTCGCGGGCCATCACGACGGCGAGGCCGGCGTCGCGGTCGAGCTTGCGGCCGCCGTGGGGGCGGGCGGCGCGGGCCATGGCGTTGGCCTCGGCGGCCAGCTCGCGGCTGTAGTGCATGCAGGCGACGAGGTAGGCGCGGTGCTGCTCGCTGGAGGTGGAGACCATGGACTGGAGCTGGTCGTAGGACTCCTGGAGCCAGCCCGGGGACGCCTTGTCGCCGCGCTGGGCGACGTCCTTGGCGTGGGCGTCGGGGTCGGCGGGGAGGGTGCGGGCGAGCATCTGGAGGCGGGTGACGAAGCCGTCGCCGTTGGCCACGTGCTTGAGGAGGGTGCCGAAGCGGTCGACGAGGGCTTCCTGGTCCTCGCTGTCGCGGAGGCCGACGCCGGGGCCCTCGATCTCGATGGCCGCGGTGACGGTGCGGCGGTCGGCGTGGAGGAGCACGGCGATCTCGTCGGGGCCGAAGGGGGCGGCGAGCCAGCTGATCCGGCCGATGCCGGGGGGCGGGCCGATCTCGACCTCACGGCCGTCGCTGCTGACGCCCGCTTCCATGGCGGTGGAGCGGTAGGCGGTGCCGCGGCGGAGGGAGCGTCTGAAGCTGCGGTTGATCTCGAACCACTTGTAGAAGGTTCGGCCCTTGTACGGGACGTACACGATGGCGAGGGCCAGCATCGGGAAGCCCACGAGGCAGACGATGCGGAGGGAGAGGACGGGGACGAGGAGTCCGCTCATCATGCCGAGGAACGCGCCGACGATGATGAGGGCGATCTCGCCGGTCTCGCGGTTCTTGCCGACGATCGCGTTCGGCCGGGCGCGGCCGATGAGATACGTCCGGCGGGGCGTCATCGTGTGGGACTGAGTCGTCAACGCCCTCCACCTCCTGTGTTCGAGTTACCTGTGGTGCCGAAGCCGCCTCCGCCTCGGGAGGAGCGGCTGCTGTGGGGGGTCCCGGAGGTGGGTGCGGACCCGCTGCGGGGCGAGGGGGCGGCGGATCCGCCGCCCCCGCCGGTGGTGCGGGAGCTGTGGGCGGCGACGCCGCCGCTGGCCGGGTTGGCGGGGCGGGCGCCTCCGCCTCCGCCTCCGCCGCTGTTCTGGTCGTTGCGGCCGCTGTGGGTCTTGATGCCCTGGGAGACGAGGGCGGCCGGGGAGCTGATCATGGCGGCGGCCTGGGCGCCGTCGGTGGCCTGCTTGCGGTTGGTGCGGGCGCCCTGGATCTCGTCGCCGAAGCCGGGGACGAAGCGGTAGATCATGGCGGAGGCGAAGATGGCCAGCAGGATGATGGAGAGCCCGGACACGACGGCGGAGAAGGCGTCGGGGCCGTCGCCCGTGGAGAGTGCTCCGGCGAGGCCGAGGACGATGACGATGACCGGCTTGACCATGATCACCGCGATCATGATGCCGGCCCAGCGGCGGACGTGGCCCCACATGTTCTTGTCGACGAGGCCGGCGTAGACGACGATCCCGAGGAGCGCGCCGACGTAGAGCAGGGCGGCGCGGATGACGAGCTCCAGCCACAGGATGCCTGCGGCGAGGATCGAGACGAGCGAGACGACGATCAGCATGATCGGCCCGCCGCCGATGTCCTCGCCCTTCTTGAGGGCTTCGGCGAACGAGCCGAAGAAGACGTCGGTCTGGCCGCCGGTGGCGGAGGAGATGGCCTCGGTGACGCCGTCGGTGGCGGAGACGATCGTGTAGAGGATCAGTGGGGTGAAGGCCGAGGCGAGGACGGTGAGCCAGAGGAAGCCCACGGCCTCGGAGATCGCGGTGGTGAGGGGGACGCCGCGGATGGCCCGCTTGGCTACGGCGAGGAGCCAGAGGACGAGGGTGAGGATGGTGGAGGCCGCGAAGATGACGGCGTACTGCTGGAGGAACTTGGGGTTGGTGAAGTCGACGTTGGCCGTGGACTCGACGGCCTCGCTGAGCTTGCCGACGATCCAGGAGGCGGCGTCGGCGCAGCCTCGGGCTAGGGAGGAGAGGGGGTCGGTGGGATTGTCGATGTCGGTCGGGGCGCGTGACCCGCTGCGGGCGTTCTCCCCGTCCTCGCAGTAGTCCTTGGCGAGCCCGACGATGAGGTCGCAGGGGTTGTCGCTCTCAGCGGGGGCCGGCGTCGGGGTGGGTGTGGGAGCCGCGGATGCACGCGGTGTCAAGACGATCAGCATGGCAGGAACGAGACCTGCGGCGCCGACCATTGAGGAGAGGCGGAACCGGCGGCTAGCGGGCATAGGTGAAGCCTCCGTACGCATCAACCGCTTCGGCCATCTCGTCAGCCGTGGAGGCACGGTTGTCACCGTTGACCGGTGTCGGTCCCTCCGCCTGGGTCGACGAGGTGATCTTCCAGTCGCCCCCGACCCACTTGAGCTCCTGCGAGATGGTGAACCAGGTCTCGGTCACGGGCTTGGTGGAGCCTTGCCCGGCCAGCCCGACGAGGCCGGTGGACCAGACTTCCACCGTGGCGGCATCGGTCTCCATCTTGACGACCTTCGTGCCGACTGGGACGGTCCTTGATACGAAAGTCAGCCCGGTGGGCGTGCTGCCGTCGTCGTTGAGGCCGACGTTTTTGAGGAACGTCGGCGAATAGGCACTGTCGAGACTGCCCTGAAGCTCCGCAGCCACCGCCGGATCATGCGTAGCCTGAATGATGCTGCGGCGGCTTTCCTTCGTGAACATCTCCGCGGACCCCAGCGCCACCGCGTAGTTCGCCGCAGCGCTCTGCGCCCCCTGCTCGTCGTGGGCGAAGCCGGAGGCGATCGTGCCGTTCTTGCCCTGGACGGGCTTGGTGCCGGTGGCCGCGGTGGGGGCGCTTCCGGTGGTTCCGGGCTTCTCGGCGCCCGGGGCGGCGGCGTCCTCGTCGCTGCCACCGCCGCGGTTGGCGAACGCGATGGCAGCGATGAGGAGGACCACGACACCGGTGATCGTCACGAGGGAGCGGGAGTTACGGACCGGGCGGCGCGCGTGAGGGAGTCCCGCGTCGCCGTCGGGGAGGCGCGTGCGGGTCTGACGGGTGCCGCCGAGGGTGCTGTACGGGTCGTCCGGGCGGCCCCCCTGGTCCTTGCCGCGGTAGTCGTGCTCGTCGCCGGGGCTCATGCCGCGTTCGCTCCCTCGGTCGTGTGCAGATCCGCGCAGGACGACGGTAGCTCTGCTGGTTGCCGCTTGAGCGCGGTGTGGTGACTCGACATCAGGGAAACGCAACCTCAGCCGGTGGGTGCGACGGGCGGATGGTGGGGAGCGGGCTGGGACGGCCCGGAGGAGGGTGGCCGACGGTCGGTCAGACAGCCATTCCGTACACGATGGTGAACAGGGTCCCCAGGGAGCCGATGATGAAGACCCCTGTCAGTCCTGCCACGATCAGGCCCTTGCCCTGCTCCGCGCTGAACGTGTCGCGGAGTGCTGTCGCTCCGATGCGCTGCTTCGCCGCGCCCCAGATCGCGATGCCGAGGCAGAGCAGAATGGCGATCGCCATCACCACCTCGATCATGATGCGCGCCTCGTTGCCCAGCGTCCCGAACGGCCCCCAGTCCGGAGCGATTCCGCCGATGATGGTGGTGATGTCGCCCTTCTCTGCTGCCAGGATCATGTAAGTCACCGCCCCTGTTGGGTAGTTCGCTGCCCGTGCCGTACGGCCACGGGTCGCCTTCTATCTTCGCTGATGAAACCGCGCTCGCACGACGTCTTCCCGGGTCTCTTTACCCGGATCTCGCACGTTTGACCGGGGCGGCCGCCCTGACCTGCGGACCGTCCGGACTCTTCACGCATGTGCCCAGTTACTCTGTGTATCACGGGGTGTGACCAGGAGCAACGACGATGGCCATGGGCTCCTGACGCGGTTGCAGCGTTCGCGGGGCACGGCGTGTTCGTATGCGCCGTTCGAGAGCCGTCGGTGCGCCGGTCGGCCTCCTGTTCGATGCTCCGTCAGGCGTGGTTGGGAAACCGGGCGCTGGGAGTGGGCGGGACCCGGAGAGGTGTGGGTCGGGCTGACGCGACCGCAGCCGACCCGGCACGTTCGCCGTGCAGCCGTGCAGCCGTGCAGCCGTGCAGCCGTGCAGCCGTGCGGCTGAGCGACGCGAGGGGGCTGCGTTCGGCTTCCCCTTCGTTCGGGTGAACCGCGCGCCATCACGGGCAGCGGTGCCCCGCTCTGCCCGGCCGGGACCCATGGGGCCGGGGGCGTACGGAGACGGGGCCCAGCTGGTTTGCCTACGGCATGTCGCGTACCGCGGATTTGGCACAGTGCCGCTCCACGATCGAGAGGAACGGGGTGAGCGGTGTGGGCGGAGTAACCATGGTCGGCCAGCCGGACGATGGCTGGGGGAGGCCGGGGGCGACGGCCGGACCGGCGGGGGCGGCCGAGGGCGGGGATCTTCGGCACAGTGGCGGTCCGTGGCTGCGGGCCGCCGGTGCGGCCGACCAGCTGGTCACACACCTCGGCCCGGTGCAGGGCGAGCTGGAGGCGGCACACCGGGGCTTGATCGCCGGGGCCGGAGCGCTGGACGCGCTGGTCGAACTGGGTGCCGTGCGCGCCTCGTGGGAGCGCCGTATCGAGGAGGCGCGCGACGAGTGCGGGAGCCTCGCCGGGAAACTGCGGGCCGTCGTCGCGGGCCAGGCGCAAGCCAACGAGGCGGTGAAGAACGGCTTCGACGGGGTGAGGACCTCTGGTGGTGTCGGTGCGTGGTGAGCGGGCGGAGCGGAGGGACGGGTTCCGCCTTGACCTGGACCGCGTTACGTGAGGTGAAGTGCGCCGAACTGGAGGGGGCGGCGGACGGCTGGGGGCGGGTGAGCAACCGTGCTGACGCGGCCCGGGACCGCATCGAGGGCCAGCTCCTGCCCGGCCTGCACGACACGCAGAAGGGGGAGGCGGTGGACGCGGCCGTGGGGCGGTTGCGCAGGCTGGGGACGAACTTCCAGTACATCTATACCGAGTGCGGGCTGCTGCGGACCACATTGAACAGCCTGGCCCATGAGATCAAGGCCCAGCAGCGGGTGCTGCAGGGGGCGCTGGACGATGCGGCGGCGCTGCGGTTCACGGTGCACGCGGACGGTTCGGTGACGTATCCGGCGGCGGGTGAGGGCCTGGTCGACGGGAAGCCGTTGGCGGGCGGGACGGCGTCCGGGGTTCCGAACCCGGGCATGGTCACCTCTTCGGGTCTCGTGGCGCCCAACCCGAACGCCGGCAAGGCCCAGGACATCGCGGACCGGGTGGCGCAGGCCGTGCGGACGGCGGCCGACGCGGACTGGCGGTACACCAGGATCCTGCGGTCGCTGAAGGCGCAGGAGGGCCTGGGCGTCCCGGCCGCGACGTGGAAGGACGCCGCGGCCGATGCGGCGGCGGTGCGGCAGGCGGCGGGCAGCTACCTGGCGAACGCGATCCCGCACGATGCGAACCCGGCGGAGCGCAAGGCGTGGTGGGCCGGTCTGACGGACGAACAGCGCGAGGAGTACCTCGCGGTGTACCCGGACCGGATCGGCAACCTGGACGGGCTGCCGGCCCTCGTACGGGACGCGGCGAACCGGGACAACCTTCAGTTGTTGATGGGGAAGCTGGAGGGGCGGGACGACGAGGATTCGGCGACCAAGCTCGCGGCGCTGCGGGAGATCGACCGGCAACTGCGGGCGGTGCCGCGGACGGGTGAGCCGCCGATGTACCTGCTCGGGATCGGGGATCAGGGAAACGGTCGGGCGATCGTCTCGTACGGGAATCCTGATACGGCTCGGAACGTGGCTGCTTATGTTCCGGGGTTGAATACCTCGTTGGATGTGGGGTTTGCTGGCGGCGATTTGAAGCGGGCGCGTGATCTGTCCATCGCCGCGAATCAGTATGGCGCGCCTGCCGCTGCCATCACGTGGCTCGGGTATGACGCACCGCAGTCGCCGGACGGTCTCAGTACTCTTTCAGTTGCTGCGGACGGCAGAGCGGATGAGGGTGGCCAGGCCTTCCGTGAATTCATGGGCGGAATTAATGTGGCCAATGACAACGAGGATCCGCACTTGACGGCTATTGGTCACTCCTACGGTTCGCGGACCGTAGGAGCGGCTACGCAACAACACGGTGGGATTGCTGGTGTTGACGAAATTGTGTTTGTGGGGAGCCCGGGGGTGGGAGTCGACAGTGCTGATGAGCTGGGGGTGGGGCGTGACCACGTGTTCGTCGGGGCGGCTGCCAACGATGTTGTGACCAAACTTCCAACGAAGGGCGAGTTCGCAGTAGGAACGGCTGGGATGTTGGTCGGCGGACCAGTTGCAGCCCATGTCTTCGGTGGTTTAGCAGACCGAGGGGGTGATGATGTCTGGTTCGGCAAGGACCCGGCCAGCGAAGCTTTCGGAGCCCGGCGGTTCGAGGTAGGGGATGGTCCGCCGCTGGTCGGAGAAGGAAAAGTCACGATCGATGCCCACTCGGAATACTTTGACCCCGAGGTAGATAGAACGTCCGTCGAGAATATGGCACTGATCGCTGCAGGATATCCGAACAGGATTCAGAGAGAAGAGCCGCGTTGATGGATAGGGCTCGATTTTTTGTCCTGGTCATTCTCTTGGGGGTGTTGCTGTCAGGATGTTCAGAGGACCGGGGTGCAGATATGGATATGCAGGATGCGGCTGAGCGTGCTGATGAGATGCTTGACAGCGTTCTTGATGAGGTCGAGCCGAGTGTGCTTTGGGTGCACGGACCGACGACTGCGGGGAACTGCACGGTTACTCGGAGGCGGACGGTCATGACGGTTGTCTCTGCGCAGCGGAGAGGAAGCTTCCTGGGGGTGGTGGATCGGTTCTGGCGAAAGAGCGGCTATCGAGTGACATCCATCAACAGCCATGTCGACGCTCCCGCGATCTATGTGGAGACGCAGGACGGATTCCAAGTGAGTCTGACGGTTGCCGATAAGGGCCAAGTGCACTTCACCGTGGACAGCCCCTGCGTCCGCCGTTCCGAGGTCATCGATTCCACGAGCCCTGCCACCGCGTTCCTCGATCCGGAAGCGCGGCTCATCCCCCGCCCCAACATCCGCTCCGACTTCTGGTCGGCAGGTGCCCCCGAGGGGGCGGCAAGAGGGGCCTGATCGGGGCAAGCCAGCTCAACTGGGTTGGCGTGTGCGGGCTTTGAGCCCTGTATTGGGTCCTGGGGCCCATGTCGTGTCCCCAGCCCGTGTGGTCGCATACGCGGAGTGACTGATCTGTCGCCCGTTCCGCCCACTCACGAGGTAGGGGACTGCTCTTGTCCGGCATACGAAGAAGCGCGGTCCCTGTTGGCGTCGATGTAAGCGCTGCCGTAGCGGATTCCGGGCGGTTGATGCCCCGGCCGTTGCAGGCGGTGCTGATCCTTCTTCACGTTCTCTTCGTAGCCACCCTGGTGGGCGCGGTCAGGGCCCTGTCGACGGCGTCCTCGGTGGACGCGGTCGACGGGTACCTTCTCGGGCTGTTGCTGTACGCGTCGTTACCCGGCATCGGCGCCTTTGTGCTGTCGCTGTACGTCCGTAAGGGCGGCGTCCGGGTCTGGTACGGGCTCCTCGCCGTTCAGGCGTGGATCGTCCTCGGTGCGCTCGCGGAGTTGAGCGGCGGGGCGGGGGCGGGAGGTGTCGCCCGGCTGGTGATACCGGTGGCCGTCATCGTGCTGCTGTGCCGGCCGGGGAGCCGTCGATGGTTCCGGAGGGGACTGGACGAGCGGGCCGAGCAACGGCTGTTCAGCTTCGCCCGGATGATGAAGCTCCGTCGCGACGGCGGGCAGACCGCGCTGGAGTATCTGGGCCTCGTCCTCGTGGTCGTCGCGCTCGTCGGCGGGCTGATGGCCACCGGAACGGGCAGGCAGCTCACCGCGGAGATCCGTAGCGCGATCTGCGAACTCACCGGTGGCTCGTGCCCGGCGCCGGGGCATGACGTCGTGGCCGGTGGCGGAAGCACCGATGGCAGCGGTGGCGGAAGCGGCAGCGGTGGCGATACCGGCGGCGGTAGCGGCCACGGTGATTCTTCGGGCGCCGGTGCGGATGGCGGCGGCGGTGACGGGTCCAGCCTCACCGGTGGTACCGGCAGCACCGGTACCAGCGGCGACACCGGAGGGGCCGCGACCACCGGGAGCAAGGGCGGAAGCACCACCGGAAGCACCACCGGAAGCACTGACGGTGGCACCGACGGAAGCACTGCCGGCAGCAGCGGCGGCGGTCCCCAGGGCAATGCCTCGTCCCCCCAAGGCGGCGACCAGGGCGACGGCCAAGGCGGCGACCAGGGCGACGGCCAAAGCGGCGGTCAAGGCGGCGACGCCTTCCCCCCGAGCGACGTCATCGTGCCGGTCGACGCGGGTAGACCCGCGGGCCCCAACGGCGGCGGGTTCCTCGACGGGTTCCTCGGGGACGGGCTGGGCGGCGACGTCCAAGGGGTCGTCGACGCGGTCCTGCGGCCGGGCGAGAGCGGTCGGCGCATCGTCGACCAGTGGGGGCGTGACACCCAGGGCGCGGGTGACAAGTGGGACCGGGGCGACTACGTCGGCGCCGTCTGGGACTGGAACAAGGCGGTCGGCGGGGCCGGCGCCGGGCTGGCGATACCCGGCTCGGGGGCGCGGGTCGACGCCGAGGTGCGGGACGCCGAGCGCGCGCACCTGAGCGGGCGGATTCCGCAGAACGCCACGCCCGCCGGGAACAAGGCCTGGTGGGACGGGCTCTCGCCGGAGGAGCGCGAACGGTACATCGAGCTGGTCCCGGACCGGATCGGCAATCTCGACGGCATCCCGGTCCTCGCGCGCGACGCCGCCAACCGCAGGAACCTCCCCGCGCTGATCGACAAGCTGGAAGGGGTCGACACCGACAAGGCCCGCGACCAGCTGGCCGGGTTGCGGGAGATCGACCGGCAGCTGAAGGAGAACGGCAAGCCGCCCATGTATCTCATCGGGATCGGGGACGAGGGCAACGGGCGGGCCATCGTCTCGTTCGGCAACCCCGACGCCTCCCAGCACGTGTCGGCGTACGTACCGGGGCTCAACACCTCGCTCGACGAGGAGTTCGCCAAGAACGACCTCGGGCGGGCCCGGGACACCGCGATCGGGGCGCAGGGGTACGACGACTCCACGGCGTCCATCGTCTGGCTCGGGTACGACGCGCCGCAGCTGCCGGACAAGGACGGGGCGGCGGGCTACTTCGCCGTCATGGGCACGGGGCGCGCCGAGAAGGGCGGGGCGGCCTACCGCGACTTCATGGGCGGGATCTCCGTGACCAACCAGAACAAGGACCCGCACATGACGGCCATCGGGCACTCCTACGGATCCCGCACCGTGGGCGCCGCGGCGGCCCGGCCCGGCGGGATACCCGGGGTCGACGACATCATCCTGGTCGGCAGTCCGGGGGTCGGCGTCGACCACGCCGTGGACCTCGGCGTCGGCAGCGAGCACGTATTCGTGGGCGCCGCCGCCAACGACCCGGTGACCAAGCTGCCCTCGAAGACCCAGGTGGTGGTGGGCGGCATCGGGCTGGCCCTGGGCGGCCCCGGCGGGGCCTATCTGGCCGGCGATCTGGCCGATCCGGGTGACGACGACCTGTGGTTCGGGAAGGATCCGGCGAGCAAGGCGTTCGGGGCGCGGCGCTTCCCGGTGGCCGACGGTCCGCCGCTCGTCAGCGGGAGCGGCATCAGTCTGGACTCGCACTCGAACTACTTCAGCCCGGAACGCGACGCCGTGTCCGCGGACAGCATCGCCCTGATCGTGTCGGGCAACGCCGACCGGCTCAAGATGGAGGAACCGAAGTGAGTCGAGCGAAGCGGGCTCTGCCCCTCGGCGCGGTGGTCCTCGCCCTGGCGGTTGCGCTGTCCGGGTGCGGGAGTGAGGACGGAAGCGCGCGCGACGGTGGCGTGAGCGCCGGAAAGGAGCGCGGGATGGACATGCAGGAGGCTGCCGAGCAGTCCGACGCGATGCTGGACGCGGTCCTGAAGGGCATCGACCCCGATGTGCGGTGGGCGCACGGGCCGACCACCACCCGCGCCTGCGGTGTGACCCGCCGGCGGGCCGTCATGACCGTCGTCTCCCCCGAACTCCGTCAGACCTTCCTGGACCGTGCGGAGACGTTCTGGCGGAAGAACGACTACCGGATCAAGGCGGTCAACAAGGACGAGAAGTTCCCGGCGGTCTACGCGGTCACGGAGAGCGGATTCGGTGTCAGCGTCTCCTTCCGGGGGAAGGGGCAGGCCTTCCTGGAGGCCGACAGCCCGTGCGTGAAGGAGTCGAAGGTCGCCGCTCCCACCTCCGAGCCGAACGGTCCGGCGTACAAGGACGTCTATCCGCTGCCCCGCCCCAACGTCCGCTCCGACTTCTGGTCGGGGACGGGCGGCTGAGGTCGCGTCACCTCTGGTGCCGGTGAGCCGTCGACGCCCCCGTGTGCTTCGGGTGCGCCGGTGGTGTGCCGCGGATGACTCGTACACACCGTCGAAAAGGGCTCTGAAGCACGCCCCGATGGGGGATGGTTGAGGGGTGCGGAAATTCTGGGTGTTCGGTGGCATCGGCGTCGGCATGGTCATGTGCTTCCTGGCGCTGCTCGTCGTCGGTACGTACTCCGCCGCCGCCGGGCTCGCCGGGTCGGGGGGCGGCGGTGCCGTCGCGCTGGCCAAGGGGGCGGTCCCGGCGCGGTTCCAGCCGCTGGTGCAGAAGTGGGGCAACCTCTGTCCCGCCATCAACCCGGCTCTGCTCGCCGCGCAGTTGTACCAGGAGAGCGGTTGGAACCCGCAGGCGCAGAGCCACGCCGCCGCACAGGGCATCGCCCAGTTCATCCCCGGTACGTGGGCCACGCACGGGATCGACGGCAACGGCGACGGCAAGCGGGACGTGTGGGACCCCGCCGACGCGATCCCCTCGGCCGCCTCGTACGACTGCGAGCTCGCCGGGTACGTGAAGAAGGTGCCGGGCGACCCGACGAGCAACATGCTCGCCGCGTACAACGCCGGCGCCTACGCGGTGATCAAGTACGGCGGCGTCCCGCCGTACAAGGAGACACAGAACTACGTCAAGATCATCCGCTCGCTGGAGAAGAGCTTCGCCCGGCCCGTCGGCCGTGTCGCGCCCTCCCGGCAGGCCGCCGGGGCCATCTACTTCGCACAGAAGAGGCTCGGTACGCCGTATCTGTGGGGCGGCAACGGGACGCCGGAGCAGCAGGGCCGGTTCGACTGTTCGGGGCTGACCCAGGCGGCGTACCGGACCGTGGGCATCGAGCTGCCGCGCGTCGCCAACGACCAGTACAACGCGGGCCCGCATCCCTCGCGGGACGAGCTGCTCCCGGGGGATCTGGTGTTCTTCTCCGACGACCTCACCAACTCCCGTGCGATCCGGCACGTCGGCCTGTACGTCGGGGGCGGTTATATGATCAACGCGCCGTTCACCGGATCGGTCATCCGGTTCGACAAGATCGATACGCCGGACTACTTCGGTGCGACACGGGTCACCAAGGACGGCGCCGCCGCCCTTCCGACGGATCTGCCCACAGGGTGATGCATGTCTCCCGGATGTCCCTCCCGCACGTCCCTCGCGTCCCCGGTGTACCCCGGCGCTCCCGTACGGGTGTACCGTCCGGGGCTTCCGGAAGGGCCAAGGGTGCTGACGGGCAGTCGGCCGTGCCCGGAACTCTCCGTGAAGCCTGGGCCCTGAGCTGCGATGACGAGTCACTCTTCGATAACGTCATGGTGATCATTCGGTGGAGAGCGGAACGCACACGGCGGCCGGGCCGTTCCCTGGACAGGGAACGGCATGCGCACTGACCATGCGCCGCGGTGATGCAGTACAGCGATGCTGTGCAGTGCGGTAGCGGACAGCACCGGACACGGGGGTTCGACCACGGCGGCGTGCAAGGACGCGCGTCGCAGCAGAAGAAGCAGACAAGGCAAGGGGCCGCAGCAGATGGCTGGACTCGAACTCGACGGGTCGAACCCGGACGTCAGTCTGCTCTACGACATCAACGGTCTCGCGAAGGCCGCTCCGACCTGGTTCGACCGGGTCATGGAGTTCGTCGGCGAGTACGGGATCATGTTCGGCCTGGTTCTGCTGGGCCTGTGGTGCTGGTGGAGCATGCGCAAGCGCGGGACGGCCGAGGACTCGGTGACGGCTGCCGCCGCCATCGTCTGGGCGCCGCTCTCCGCCGCCATCGCGATCCTCATCAACGCCCCGATCCGCGGTTTCGTCGAACGGCCACGTCCGTTCTTCGACCACGACGGCCTTGAGGTCCTGATCCACGGCAAGACGGACTTCTCGTTCGTCAGCGACCACTCCACGCTGGCGATGGGCATCGCCGTCGGCATCTTCGTGGCGAACCGGAAGTTCGGCTTCGTCGCGATCGGCCTCGCGCTCTTCGCCGGTTTCAGCCGGGTCTACATGGGCGTCCACTACCCGACCGACGTGATCGGCGGGTTCGCCCTCGGTACGGCTGTCACCCTGCTCCTGGCGCCGCTCGCGATGGCCCTGCTGACCCCGCTGATGGGCGCGGTCGCCCGCTCGCCGCGTGTGGGCTGGTTCGTCCGGTCGAAGAGCGCGGCCGTCGCGTACGCGGACGAGCACGGCGAGGCGATGGGCATTCCCGAGCCGAGGCCCGGTTCCGGGCGGGGCGACCCGGGGGAGAAGGACCTGGCCGCCTGACGGTCTCCGTCAGGCCCGTCAGGCCCGTCAGTCTCGGTCAACGCCGGTCCTGCCTGCGTTCTCCGCTCTCCGTCCTCCCTCCCTCGTCTCCCCCTCGCCCTTCTCTTCAGCTGATCGAACGGTTCTCCCGATCCCCCCGGACGCCTCCGAGCGTCCGGGGGGATCGTGCTTCGACCAGGTTCTGCGGCGGGCGCGTCAGGGGGTGGCGAGGTGGTTCGCGGCGTCGGTACGGGCCAGGTCCCGGGACCTGCGTGCCGGTCCCGACCAGCCGCAGGTGCAGCGGGCCAGGCAGAACGAACCGCGTTCGATCGTCGTGGCGCTGTGCCCTTCCGGCGGGCCGGATGGGGGAGGAGAAGCCAGGGCGGAGGCGGGCTGCGGACCTGCGACGGTACCCGCCGGGGCCACGACGCAGGCTGCGGAGAGGGCGGGAGCCGGGGCTGCCCGGACGCGGGCTCGGAGGGCGGTGGTGCGGGCCGGGGCGGGGGGATCCTCATGCACCCGACCACGGTACTGGCCACAGCCGGCGAACGGGGGGCCGCGCCCGGGGCTTCCGCCCGCAGGGCGCCGAACCCGAGACGGAGCCCACGCTCCCCCGCCGGGCCGCAACGCGCCGGGGGCGCGTGACGGGGGGCGGCGGCCGTCGTTATGCGGGGCGGGTGAGGGCTCGGCCGGGCGGTAGTCGTTGGGGGTTGGCAGGCGATGGTGGTGCAGGAGTACAGGGACGGAGGCGGGGCCCGTGCTGTTCGCGTCCTCGCCGTGGCCGGAGTGATCGCGGTCAGCGCCGGTTGCCTCGGCGGGGACGGGGGGAGCGGTGCGAGCGACGGTTCCGGGCGGCGGTCCGTGGCCGCCGATCGTCCGCTCGATCTGCTCGGCCAGGCGGCGGACGTCCTCGTCGAGGCGGGCGGTGCGGAGACCCGTACGTCGATGGAGACGGCGGTCGGCGGGACGCGGGTGACGATCCGGGGGCAGGGCGCGTACGACTTCCGCAGGCAGCTGGGGCGGCTCAAGGTGATGCTGCCCGAGGACGCCGCGGGTGCGGACGGCCACCGGCCGATCACCGAGCTGCTGGCCCCCGGGGCGCTGTACATGAAGAACCGCGGGGCCGGGGTGCCCGACGACAAGTGGGTCAGGATCGACACGACCACGTTGAAGGACGGCAACCTCCTCACCGGTGGGGTCACCGACCCGATGGCGGCGGCCGAACTCCTGCGCGGCGCGGCCGATGTGACCTATGCGGGCACCTCCGAGCTGGCCGGGGTGACGGTGCATCACTACCGGGGGGTCGCGGATCTGGGCCGGGCGGCCCGGGCCGCGTCGCCGCAGTCGCGCGGGGCGCTGAGCGCGGCGGCGAAAGGGTTCAGCAAGGACGCCGTTCCGTTCGACGCCTACCTGGACGAGGACGGCCGGCTGCGGAAGGTCCGGCACCGGTTCACCTTCGGCGCCGAGGGCCCGGAGGTGTCGGTGGTCTCGACGCTGCTGCTGTACGGGTTCGGGATGCCGGTCACGGTCACGCTGCCGGACGAGGACGCCATCTACACCGGCGAGATCCGGCAGGGGTGAGAGCAAGACCGGCCGGCCGAACGACCCGGCCAGCCACCCGGCCACCCGGCTCGGCCCGTCCCGACCGGCCGGGACGGGCCGGGGGTGGGACCGGTTGTGAGGGGGCGCAAAATGGTCCGTCCGTGCCATGCGCGGTGCGTATCCCGTTCCCTAGGCTGGGAAGCCGGTATGCCAGGGGCCGGTGACGGCCGGGAGACGGCAGAGAGAGGTGACGCAGGTGGTGACGCTCAGCGCTCCGAACGCTCAGGACTGTGTGGCCCTCGCCGAGATCGAGCTGTGTGGCGAGCTGATGATCGCCGCGTCGGCGGCGGGCGAGGAACGCCTCAGTCCCGACCGGATCGACGAAGTGCTCGACGTGCGCGGTGCGGAGTGCTGGGCGACGGTCCCCCGGCAGGCCGCTCGCCGGGGGTGACGGCCGCTCCTCCGCACCGCCACCACGCACGGGGCCGCCACCGCCACCGCGCACGGGGTCGCGACCGCCACCGCGCACGGGGTCGCGCCTCGGGTACGGAGCGGGCGCGCCTCGGGTACGGAGCAGTCGCGCCTCAGGTACGGAGCAGTCGGGCGATGGCCTTCGTGGCCTCCTCGACCTTCGCGTCGACCTCCTCGCCGCCCTTGACGGCCGCGTCGGCGACACAGTGGCGCAGGTGCTCCTCCAGCAGCTGGAGGGCGAAGGACTGGAGCGCCTTGGTGGAAGCCGAGACCTGGGTGAGTATGTCGATGCAGTAGACGTCCTCGTCGACCATGCGCTGGAGGCCCCGGATCTGGCCCTCGATGCGGCGCAGCCGCTTGAGGTGCTCGTCCTTCTGGTGGTGGTAGCCGTGGATGCCGCGGTCGTGGTCGGTGACGATGTCCACAGGGGCGGCCGCCCCCGCGTCCGGGGCCGCCACGCCCGTCGATTCCGTCCCTGTGGTCCCGGTCGTGGTCATCTGCGTCCTCCCGTTGGTGTCCTCTAAGTGTCCCTGCCGGAACGCGGAAATGCGGAACCGCGGGTCCGCTGTTATGTCGTCGGGGCCGTGGCCGGGACGGTTCGCCGCCCTGCCCGGACCCTTGGCGCCATGCCGTCCTTATACCCCTGCCGGGTATATCGTAACGAATCCTGCCGAAACGTGACCGGGGGTCCGTGCCGATCGCCGTGTCCGATGGGCGACACTGAAGAACGCCGGTTAGCCGTGGCCGGATGATGCGCCTAGCATCAGCCTGACCGAATCCAAAGCATCCCGAGGACCCCACGTGCGCTTTCGTCTGACCCCCAGGGAGACGAGCTTCTACGACATGTTTTCCGCGTCCGCGGACAACATTGTCACGGGCTCGAAACTCCTGATGGAACTGCTCGGGGCGGATTCTGCCTCCCGAGTCGAGATCGCGGAGCGTATGCGGGCAGCGGAGCACGCGGGGGACGATGCCACCCACGCGATCTTCCACCAGCTGAACTCCTCCTTCATCACGCCGTTCGACCGTGAGGACATCTACAAGCTGGCGTCCTCGCTCGACGACATCATGGACTTCATGGAGGAGGCCGTCGACCTGGTCGTCCTCTACCAGGTCCAGGAGCTCCCCAAGGGCGTCGAGCAGCAGATCGAGGTGCTGGCCCGGGCGGCGGAGCTGACCGCCGAGGCCATGCCGGGGCTGCGGACCATGGACAACCTCACCGAGTACTGGATCGAGGTCAACCGTCTGGAGAACCAGGCCGACCAGATCCACCGCAAGCTGCTGGCCCAGCTCTTCAATGGCAAGTACGACGCCATGGAGGTGCTGAAGCTCAAGCAGATCGTGGATGTGCTGGAGGAGGCGGCTGACGCGTTCGAGCACGTCGCGAACACCGTGGAGACCATCGCGGTCAAGGAGTCCTGAACCTCGTGGACACCTTTGCGCTGATCGTGACCATCGGTGTCGCGCTCGGCTTCACGTATACGAACGGCTTCCACGACTCGGCGAACGCCATCGCCACCTCGGTCTCCACCCGGGCGCTGACCCCGCGTGCGGCTCTGGCGATGGCGGCGGTGATGAACCTCGCCGGCGCCTTCCTGGGCCAGGGGGTCGCCAAGACCGTCAGCGAGGGCCTGATCGCGACGCCCGTGGGGCAGAAGGGGATGGGGATCCTGTTCGCGGCGCTGGTCGGCGCGATCATCTGGAACCTCGTCACCTGGTACTTCGGCCTGCCCTCCTCGTCCTCGCACGCGCTGTTCGGCGGCATGGTCGGGGCGGCGCTGGCCGGCGGGACGGACGTCATCTGGTCCGGGGTGCTGGAGAAGGTCGTCATCCCGATGTTCATCTCCCCGTTCGTCGGTCTGATCGCCGGCTATCTGGTGATGGTCGGCATCATGTGGATGTTCCGGAACGCCAACCCGCACAAGGCCAAGCGCGGCTTCCGGATCGCTCAGACGGTCTCGGCGGCGGGCATGGCGCTCGGCCACGGCCTCCAGGACGCGCAGAAGACCATGGGCATCGTCGTGATGGCCCTGGTCATCGCGGACATCGAGGGCCCCAACGACGAGATCCCCGTCTGGGTCAAGATCGCCTGTGCGCTGATGCTCTCGCTGGGCACGTACGCGGGCGGCTGGCGCATCATGCGGACCCTCGGCCGCAAGATCATCGAGCTGGACCCGCCGCAGGGCTTCGCGGCGGAGACGACCGGGGCCTCGATCATGTTCGGTTCGGCGTTCCTGTTCCACGCGCCGATCTCGACGACGCACGTCATCACCTCCGCGATCATGGGCGTGGGGGCCACCAAGCGGGTGAACGCGGTGCGCTGGGGCGTCGCGAAGAACATCATCCTGGGCTGGTTCATCACCATGCCGGCCGCGGCGCTGGTCGCCGCGCTGAGCTACGGAGCGGTTCTCCTGCTGTTCGGCTGAGCCGCCGCCGCCCGGGGGTCCGACCGGGTTGGTTACACGTGTGGGTCCGCCCCCGCTCTCGTACGAGAACGGGGGCGGACCCTTTCGCCTTGTGGTGGCACCGCCATGCAGCACCGCAAGGCTGTCTGTGGGGTGGGCGACCCGGCCGAGGTGGCCCGGGTGGCTCAGCCGAAGCGGCCGGAGATGTAGTCCTCCGTGGCCTGGACCGACGGGTTGGAGAAGATCCGCTCCGTCTCGTCTATCTCGATGAGCCGGCCGGGCTTGCCGACCGCCGCGAGGTTGAAGAACGCGGTGCGGTCCGAGACACGGGCCGCCTGCTGCATGTTGTGCGTCACGATGACGATCGTGAAGCGCTCCTTCAGCTCGCCGATCAGGTCCTCGATGGCGAGCGTCGAGATCGGGTCCAGCGCCGAGCACGGCTCGTCCATCAGCAGGACCTGCGGCTCGACCGCGATGGCGCGGGCGATGCACAGGCGCTGCTGCTGGCCGCCGGAGAGTCCGGAGCCGGGCTTGTTGAGGCGGTCCTTGACCTCGTTCCAGAGGTTCGCGCCGCGCAGGGACCGCTCCACGACGTCGTTCAGCTCGCTCTTGCGGTAGCTGCCGTTCAGCCGCAGCCCCGCCGCCACGTTGTCGAAGATCGACATGGTGGGGAAGGGGTTGGGGCGCTGGAAGACCATGCCGACCGTGCGGCGCACGGTGACCGGGTCGACGCTGGCGTCGTAGAGGTTCTCGTCGTCCAGCAGCACCTTGCCCTCGACGCGGCCGCCGGGGGTCACCTCGTGCATCCGGTTCAGGGTGCGGAGGAAGGTGGACTTGCCGCAGCCGGACGGGCCGATGAAGGCGGTCACGGAGCGGGGCTCCACGGTCATCGAGATGTCCTCGATGGCCTTGTGGCTGCCGTAGAAGGCGTTGAGGCCGCTGATGTCGATGCGCTTGGCCATGGAAATCACTGCTTCTTTCGGGAGGTCGCTGTGGCCGCGTCAGCGACCGGTCTTCGGGGCCTTCCAGCGGGCTATGCCGCGGGCCACCAGATTCAGGATCATGACGAAGGCGATCAGCACCAGGGCGGCGGCCCAGGCGCGGTCGTAGGACGCGGCCTCGCCGATCCTGTACTGCTCGTAGATGTAGAAGGGCAGCGAGGACTGGGCGCCTTCGAAGGGGTTCGTGTTGATCAGCTGGCTGCCGAAGACCAGCAGGATGATCGGCGCGGTCTCACCGGCGATACGGGCGATGGCGAGCATGACGCCCGTGGTGATGCCGCCGATCGCGGTGGGCAGGACCACCTTCAGGATGGTGCGCCACTTCGGGATGCCGAGGGCGAGGGAGGCCTCGCGCAGCTCGTTGGGGACGAGCTTGAGCATCTCCTCGGTGGAGCGGACCACGACGGGGACCATCAGGATCGTCAGGGCCAGCGCGCCCATCAGGCCGGAGGGCTCCAGGTCGAACATCAGCATGATCGACAGGATGAAGAGACCGGCCACGATGGACGGGATGCCCGTCATCACGTCGACGAAGAACGTGACGGCCTTGGCCAGCGAGCCCTTGCCGTACTCGACGAGGTACACGGCGGTCAGCAGGCCGAGCGGGGCGGAGATCACCGTGGCGATGCCGACCTGCTCCAGGGTGCCGATCAGCGCGTGGTAGACGCCGCCGCTGGCCTCGGAGCCGAGGACGCCGGCCATCGAGTGGGTGAGGAAGTAGCCGTCCAGGCGCTCGGAGCCGCGGACGATCGTCGTCCACAGCAGCGAGGCGAGCGGGACGACGGCGATCAGGAAGCAGACCCACATCACGCTGGTGGCGAGGCGGTCCTTCGCCTGGCGCTGGTTCTCGACGATCGTCGTGGCGACGTAGGAGATGGCCAGGAAGAGCAGGGCCGAGATCATGCCCCACTGGATGCGGCTCTCCCAGCCGGCGGCCAGCGAGATGCCGACGCCGAGCGCGACCGAGACGACGGCGAAGCCGAGCGGTGCGAGGCGGGGCAGGGAGCGGCTGCCGAGGCTGCTCGGGGGACCGGGTGATGCGGGCGTCGGGCGCTCGATGACGCCGGTGGGTGCGTGGCTCATGCGTTGGCCCCCGAGTACTCCTTGCGGCGGGCGATGATGAGCCGGGCCGCGCCGTTGACCAGCAGGGTGAGGACGAAGAGGACGAGGCCGGAGGCGATCAGGGCGTCCCGCCCGAACGCGTCGGCCTCGCCGAACTTGGCCGCGATGTTCTGGGCGAACGTCCCGCCGCCCGGGTTGAGCACGTGCAGCGAGATGAGGAAGCTCGGGGAGAGGACCGTGGCGACGGCCATCGTCTCGCCCAGCGCGCGGCCGAGGCCGAGCATCGAGGCGGAGATGATGCCGGAGCGGCCGAAGGGCAGCACCGAGAGGCGGATGACCTCCCAGCGGGTGGCGCCGAGCGCGAGCGCGGCCTCCTCGTTCATCTTCGGGACCTGGAGGAAGACCTCGCGGCTGACGCTGGTCACGATCGGCAGGATCATGATCGCGAGCAGGATGCCGACGGTGAAGAGCGAGCGGGCGACGCCGACCTCGGTCTTCTCGAAGATGTACGTCCAGCCGAAGAACTGGTCGAGCCAGAGGTTCAGGCCCTCCAGGTACGGCACCAGGACGAGCGCGCCCCAGATGCCGTAGACGATGCTCGGCACGGCGGCCAGCAGGTCGACCACGTACGCGATGGGGGCGGCCAGCTTGCGCGGCGCGTAGTGCGAGATGAACAGGGCGATGCCGACAGCGATCGGAACCGCGATGACCATCGCGATGATCGAGCTGACGACGGTGCCGAAGAGCAGGACCGCGATGCCGAAGACCGGCGGGTCGCCGGCCGGGTTCCAGTCGAAGGTGGTGAGGAAGTTGCCCTCGTCCTTCGAGATCGCGAGCACCGAGCGGTAGGTGAGGAACACGGCGATCGACGCCATGATCACGAGCAGCAGGATGCCCGAGCCGCGGGAGAGGCCCAGGAAGATCTTGTCGCCCATGCGCCCGGTGGACCGGGGGCTGGGCCGCGGGACCGGCGGCGCCGGTGGCGTGTCTATCGGTGTGGTGGAAGCCATGGTCTTTCCGGTCTGTGTGGGGGAGCGGTTGTGCTCCCCTGGCGGCGGTGCACCGGATGGAGAGTGGGCGGGAGGCGGGCCGGTCCGGAGGGGTGCGCCGGGCCGGCCTGCCGGTGGCGTGTGGCGTCGGTGGCGCGGGGCGCCGGTGACGGTTGCGCCGGTGGGCGGCCGGGCCGGGTGGGCCCGGCCGCCCCGGGTGTTACGAGAGGGAGCCGATGGTCTCGCGGACCTTGGCGTTGATCTCGGCCGGGATCGGGGCGTAGCCGGCGTCGGTCAGGATCTTCTGGCCGTCGTCGGAGGCGGCGTAGGAGAGGAAGGACTTGACGGTGTCGAGCGTCTCGGGCTTGTTGCCGCTGTCGCAGACGACCTCGTACGTCACCAGGACCAGCGGGTAGGCGCCCTCGGCCTTGGTGGTGTAGTCGAGGTCCAGCGCCAGGTCCTTGCCGGTGCCCTTGACCTTGGCGGCGGCGATGGCCTTGGAGGCGTTCTCCGAGGTGGCCTTCACCGGCGTGGCGCCACCGGTGTTGATGTCCACGGTCGGGATGGACTGGGACTTGGCGTAGGAGAGCTCGAAGTAGCCGATCGCGCCGTCGACCTGCTTGACCTGGGCGGCGACACCGGAGGAGCCGGAGGCTGCCTGGCCACCGGGGGCCGGCCACTTCTTCTCGGCCTCGTACTTCCAGTCGTCCGGGGCCGCGGCGCCGAGGTACTTGCCGAGGTTCTGCGTGGTGCCGGAGTCCTCGGAGCGGTGGAAGGCCTGGATCGCCTTGTCCGGCAGCTTGACGCCGTCGTTCAGCTTGGCGATCGCCGGGTCGTTCCACTTCTTGATCTTGCTGTCGAAGATCTTGGCGAGCGTCGGGGCGTCGAGCGTGAGGCTGTCGACGCCGTCCAGCTTGAAGCCGATCGCGATCGGGCCGCCGACCATCGGCAGGTTGATGCCCTGGCCGGTCTTGCACATCTTCTTGGAGTCGGCGACCTCCTCGGGCTTCAGCGCCGAGTCGGAGCCGGCGAAGCCGACGGTGCCCTGGTTGAAGGCGACGATGCCCTCGCCGGAGGAGGAGGAGTTGTAGTTGATCTCCACGCCGGAACAGGCGGCCATGTAGTTCTTGACCCAGAGGTCCATGGCGTTCTTCTGGGCGCTGGAGCCGGAGGCGCGCAGCTGGCCCTTGGCCTTGCCGCAGTCGACGTTCGACGCGGCGGTCGTCTTCTCGCCCGTCCCGGCCGTACCGCCACCGGTGTTGTCGTCCGAACCGCACGCCGTGAGGACCAGGGCGCCGGAGACGGCGAGGGCACCGAGCGCGGTGGCACGAAGCCGGTTCTTGCGCTGAAGCTTCACTTTCGGGTGTTCCTTCCAGGAGCCGCCGTGGTCAGTTCGTTCTACGACGGCGTGCGATGAGGAGCGGTGCTGTGGCTTGTCGCCGCGCACCGTGTACGTCCGAAATTAGGCAGAACAGGTGAAGCCGCCGACGGGGGAGAGTGAACGGCAGGTGAACCGTGTCGGGCAGGCGGGTGCGGGGGCTGCCGGGCCGGTGGTCAGGACCTTCGGGGCACGGCCCGGTGGGGGAGCCGTCAGGGCGCGGCGAGGGTGTCCAGCAGGGCGGTCAGCTGCTGGACGTCGCGGGGCCGGGTGAGCCGGACCCGGGCGGCGTCGGGGGCCAGCCACAGGATGCGGTCCACCTCGTCGTTGGCGGTGAAGGAGCCGCCCGTCGCCTCGGCCGCCCAGTAGGCGACCTCCTTGGGCCGGCCGTCCACCAGATAGCGGGAGGTCGGCAGCCGGTCCCCGGGGGCGCAGTGGTGGCCGGTCTCCTCCAGCACCTCCCGTACGGCGGCGGCCAGCGGCTCCTCGCCGCGCTTCAGCTTGCCCTTGGGGAAGGACCAGTCGTCGTAGCGGGGCCGGTGGACCAGGCAGACCTCCACCCCGGCCCCGTCCCCGTCCTGGGCGCGGCGCCACAGCACGCAGCCCGCGGCCAGGACGGGGCCGGTGCGGTTCTTCGCGGGGCCGGTGGTCCCCGGGTCGCCGCTCATGGGGCGCTCAGGACCGCGGTGTACGGCCAGGCCTCCCGGAACACCGCCCGCGCCGCCTCCACCTCGTGGCGCTGGTCCGCGTGGAGCACGCCCAGCGCGTACGCCGTGGCCGGGGCGATCCGCGGGGTGCGGGCCGCCGCTGCCGCCGCCCCGGCCGCCTCCACGGAGTCCCGGTGGAGGTCGAGGGCGTGGCCCGCGCCGGTCAGGGCCGGGTCGGCGGCGCCGAGGACGACCTCGTGGGCGTACCGGTGCAGCCGCAGCAGCAGGCGGGCCTGGTGCCACGCCGCGTCCTGCGCCTCGTTGTACGGCTCCGTGTCCTCGGGCGGCAGGGCGGCCACGGCGGCGAGGAGGCGTTGCTCGGCGCGTTCGGCGGGCTCCAGGAGGGCCTCGGCGGTCCGGCCGGCGGGGCCGGGGGCGAGCGGGACGTCGGAGGCCAGGAGCGCCACGGCGTCGGCGACCGCGTGGAAGCGGGAGGAGCCGAGCGCCTGGAGGGCCGCGGAGTGCGACCGGGTCCGGGCGAGGGTGAGGCGGCGTTCCAGCAGCGCCCCGGCCCGCGCGGCCCCGACCCCGAGGGCGGCGCGGCCCTGGGCGTCGGAGGTGCCTTCCCCGGCGGCGCGGGCGCCCCGGGCGGCGGGGAGGGCGGGGCCGGAGAGCTGGTGCAGGGCCTCGACGAGCCGGGTGAGGCGGCCGGCGTAGGCGTGTTCGCGGGCGAGGATGCCGGAGAGCCAGGCCAGTTCGGCGCGGAGCTGATCGGCCCAGAGCGGGTCGAGCGCGGCCCGGAAGGTGTGCAGGCAGCCACTGATCCGGCGGGCGGAGCGGCGCAGTGCGCGGGTGGCGGCCGCGGCGTCGTGGCCGCCGGAGTCCGCGGGGGCGCTGTGCTCGTGGTGCAGGCGCAGGCTCCGCAGGAACTCGGCGGCCTGCCCCCGGAGGTAGGGCGCGAGGGCCGCCTCCGTGGTCAGGTCCCCGGTGGGGCGGGCCGCTCCGGTGGCGTCGGCCCGGCCCGGTGTCCTCGGTCCCGCGGCCTTGGCGGGCGGCGCGTCCGGTGCGGTTGTGAGGGCCGCTTCCGGCGTCGGCCGGGTCGTCGTCTGCTGGTCAGGGCGTCGCACGCCTGCGCCTCCGGGCTTCGATGAGCATTTCCTGGACGTGCCGCAGCGGCTGGCCGTCCGCGTCCGTGGCGTGCCGGGTCCAGTTCCCGTCGGGGCCCAGGTGCCAGGAGGCGGTGGTGTCGGCCATACCGGTCTCCAGGAGTCGGCTGAGTGCGGCGCGGTGGGCGGGGTCGGTGACCCGGACCAGTGCTTCGATCCGGCGGTCGAGGTTGCGGTGCATCATGTCGGCGCTGCCGAACCACACCTCGGGCTCGCCGCCGTTGCCGAAGGAGAAGACCCGGGAGTGTTCGAGGAAGCGGCCGAGTATGGAGCGGACCCGGATGTTCTCGGAGAGCCCGGCGACGCCGGGGCGGATCGCGCAGATCCCGCGCACCCAGACGTCGACGGGGACGCCCGCCTGGGCGGCCCGGTAGCAGGCGTCGATGATCGCTTCGTCGACCATCGAGTTGACCTTGATCCGGACGTAGGCGGGGCGGCCCGCGCGGTGGTGGGCGATCTCCTTGTTGATCCGGGCGATCAGCCCGTCGCGCAGGGACTTCGGGGCGACCAGGAGACGGCGGTAGGTCTCGCGGCGGGAGTAGCCGGAGAGCCGGTTGAACAGGTCGGAGAGGTCCGCCCCGACCTGCGGGTCGGCCGTGAGCAGGCCGAGGTCCTCGTACAGCCGGGCCGTCTTCGGGTGGTAGTTGCCGGTGCCGACGTGGGAGTAGCGGCGCAGCGTGTCGCCCTCCTGGCGGACGACGAGGGAGAGCTTGCAGTGGGTCTTCAGCCCGACGAGGCCGTAGACGACGTGGCAGCCGGACTCCTCCAGCTTGCGGGCCCACTTGATGTTGGCCTGCTCGTCGAAGCGGGCCTTGATCTCGACGAGGACGAGCACCTGCTTGCCGGACTCGGCGGCGTCGATGAGGGCGTCCACTATCGGGGAGTCGCCGGAGGTGCGGTACAGCGTCTGCTTGATGGCCAGCACGTCCGGGTCGCCCGCCGCCTGCTCCAGGAACGCCTGGACGGAGGTGGAGAACGAGTCGTACGGGTGGTGGAGCAGGACGTCGCGTTCGCGCAGGGCGGCGAAGATGTCGGGCGCGGAGGCGGACTCCACCTCGGCCAGGTCCCGGTGGGTGCCCGCGATGAACTTGGGGAACTTCAGCTCCGGCCGGTCCAGCGAGGCGATGGCGAACAGTCCGGTCAGGTCGAGCGGGCCGGGCAGCGGGTAGACCTCCGCGTCGGACACCTTCAGCTCGCGGACCAGCAGGTCCAGGACGTACGGGTCGATGGACTCCTCGACCTCCAGGCGGACCGGCGGGCCGAACCGGCGGCGCATGAGCTCCTTCTCCAGGGCCTGGAGGAGATTCTCCGCGTCGTCCTCCTCGACCTCCAGGTCCTCGTTCCTGGTGACCCGGAACATGTGGTGCGCCAGCACCTCCATGCCCGGGAACAGCTCCTCCAGGTGCGCCGCGATGACGTCCTCGATGGGGACGTACCGCTGGGGCGAGGCCTCCAGGAAGCGGGTCAGCAGCGGCGGGACCTTGACCCGGGCGAAGTGGCGGTGGCCGCTGACCGGGTTGCGGACGACGACGGCGAGGTTGAGGGAGAGCCCGGAGATGTACGGGAAGGGGTGCGCGGGGTCGACGGCCAGCGGGGTCAGGACCGGGAAGACGCGCTGCCGGAAGAAGGTGAACAGGCGGGCCTGTTCCTTCTCGGTCAGGTCCGGCCAGCGGATCAGCTGGATGCCCTCGTCGGACAGGTCCGGGGCGATGTCCTGCTGGTAGCAGGCGGCGTGCCGGGCCATGAGCTCGCGCGACCGGGTCCAGATGAGGTCCAGCACCTCGCGGGGCTGGAGGCCGGAGGCGGAACGGGTGGCGACCCCCGTGGCGATGCGGCGCTTGAGGCCGGCCACCCGGACCATGAAGAACTCGTCCAGGTTCGACGCGAAGATCGCGAGGAAGTTGGCCCGCTCCAGGATGGGCGTGGCCGGGTCCTCGGCCAGCTCCAGGACCCGTTCGTTGAACGCGAGCCAGCTGCGTTCGCGATCCAGGAAGCGGCCCTGGGGCAGCTCGTCGCCGTCCCGGTCGGGCTCGTAGGCGTCCGCGTCGGCGTCCAGATCGGGATCCAGATCGGCGGCGGTGGAGAAGCCGACCCCGTTGGACGCCGGGGTGGCGTGCGGCCGGTGCGCGGCGAGTGAACCGACGGACGGCTGGGCGGCGGGCTGGACCGGGACCTCGGAGCTGGGCTGCTGGCTCATGGACCTATTGTTCCGCGCTGAGCGCTCCTCAGGCGCGTCGGAGCCCGGAAAGATCGCGGAAGGACCGGGAAACCCCGGGTCACGGCCGGGGGAGCCTTGAGTGGCGTTTCCCCGGGCTCTCCCGTTGCGGCGGGGGGCGGGCACAGCTGGCTGCATCCCGTGAGCGTCGCAAGGGCGTCTGAATGGCCGGTAACGGCGACATGACGTACAGGAAGCGGTGTGCCTGCGGGTGGGCCTCGCCGTCACTGTACGTGTTCGGTGCGCCGGGCTGTCGAGCGGGACGGGTGTGCTTGTCCGGCGCGCCGGGCTGCCCCTCGGGGGCGGCCGTACGCGCCCGAGGGGCAGCCCGCCGTCCGGGCCCACCCCGCGTGGGGCCCGGACGGCGGGCTGGTGCCGGGCGGGCGCGGTCAGCCGTGCAGGCGGCGCAGGACCCGGAAGGCGGCGAACACGGCGAGGGCGGCGAGGGCGAGCAGGATGCCGGTCTCGACGAGCTGGAGGGGCCAGTAGTGGGAGAGCGGGTGGGTCTCGGCGAAGTGGGCGATGGCGCCCCGCTCGCGCATACAGGCGTCGACGTTCTCCGTCATGTCGGCGCTGTTGCAGTCCTCCCAGTACAGCCGCTCACCCGACGCCGTAATCATGCCCATGTCGAGATCCCAGGCGTTGGCTCCGATGTCCATGGGCTCGGGGCCGGTCCGCAGGACGGTCGGCCACAGGAGGTACCGCCACGTGGCCAGGGCGAGGCCCACCGCCCCGAGGGCGGCGACGGTGAGGGACACGGCCGCCAGGGTGCGGCGTACGAGCACCGCGCACAGTGCGCCGACGGCCACGGCCAGGAGGGCGTAGCCGAGGACGGCCGGCCCGGTTCCGGGGAAGATGCCGGAGTCGTACGGTCGGGTGAGGTACGAGTGCGGGTAGCCGCGGAACGCCCACAGGCCCCAGCGGTAGACGGCGACCAGGACCGTCAGGCCGATGACCGCCAGCGCGGCGGGCACGGCCAGCCGGGCGGCGAGCCAGTGCGCGGGGGAGACCGACTGCGACCAGGCCAGCCGGAAGGTGCCGCTCTCCAGTTCGCGGGCTATCAGCGGGCCCGCGACGAAGACGCCGATGAGCCCTGCCAGCAGGAGCAGCACCGTGCCGCCCTCGGACAGGAAGGCCTCGGTGGACGTACGGGCGTAGCTGGGCTGATAGATGGGGCCGCCGCACGGAGTGATGTCGCCGTCCGGGCACAGCTCCTTCGCGGAGGCCATCCAGACGCGGAGCACCACGACGATGCCGATGCCGATGACCAGCAGGGCGGCTCCCGCCCACAGGGCTCTGCGGTGTGCCCGCAGCAGTACCCGGACGGGGCCGCGCAGCGCTTCGGCGGCGGAAGGCACGGTTTCGGGCTTCGGTGGTGTCAGCGTGCTCATGCGGCCGCCACCTCCGCACGGGCCGCGCCCGCGGCGACGCTCGCGCTCGGCGTCAGCAGCGGCGGGGCGTCCGGGGAGCGGAGGTGGGCGAGCAGCAGCTCCTCCAGGGAGGGCTCGGTGACGGCCCAGGCGGTGGTGTCCACGGGGCCCTCCTTCCTCACGAGCGCGGTGAGTTGACGGCCCGTCGTGCGGGATTCGACGACGGTGTGCGGGGCCAGGTCGCGGGCCCGGCCGGTGAGCAGGGCGTGGGCGGAGACGATGTCCTCGGCCTCGCCGCCGAGCCGGACGCGCCCGCCGTCGACGAACAGGAGGTAGTCGCAGGCGCCCTCCAGCTCGGTGAGGATGTGCGAGGACATCACGATGCTGGTGCCGTGCTCGGCGGTCTCCGCCATCAGGACGCCCATCAGCTCGTGCCGGGCGAGCGGGTCGAGGTCGGCCATCGGCTCGTCCAGCAGCATCAGTTCGGGCCGCTTGCCGAGGGCGAGGGCCAGCGCGAGCCGGGTCCGCTGCCCGCCGGAGAGGGTGCGGACGCGGGCCTTGCGCGGCAGCGGTCCGGCGATCCGGTCGGCGGTGGCGCCGTCCCAGCGCCCGGGGTTCAGCTCGGCCCCGGCCCACAGCGTGTCGGCGACGGTGAGCTGCGGGTAGAGGGGCTTGTCCTGGGAGACGAAGGCGATGCGGTCGCGTATGTCGCCGGGGACGGTGGAGCCGAGGACGGTGAGGGACCCGGCATCGGGGCGGTCCAGCCCGGCCACCAGGTTCAGCAGGGTCGACTTGCCCGCGCCGTTGGGCCCGACGAGGGCGCAGACGCGGCCGGCGGGCAGCCGGAACGAGCAGTCGTGCAGGGCGCGGTGGCGGCCGCCCCCGCGCCCGTAGGTCCTTCCGAGGCCGTGTGCCTCGATCGCGACGCCGGTCATCGTTCCTCGTCCCCCTTGTAGGTGCTGTCCAGTACGGCGGTGAAGAGCGCGCCGACGTCGTCCTTCTCCAGGCCGGCCGCCCGCGCCCGGCGGGCCCAGTCGGCGAGTTCGGTGCGCAGTGGTGCGTCGGCGTCGGTCGCGTCGGGCGCGCCGCCCAGCGTGCCCAACGTGCCCAGCGTCCTGCGGACGAAGGTGCCGAGCCCGCGGCGGGCCTCGACGAGCCCTTCGCGCTCCAGCTCGCGATAGGCCTTGAGGACCGTGTTCGGGTTGATCGCCGTGGCTTCCACGACCTCGCGGGCGGTCGGCAGCCGGTCGCCCGGTTCGAGCACGCCCAGACGCAGGGCCTGCTTCGTCTGCTGGACGATCTGGAGGTAGGTGGCGACGCCGCTGCGCCGGTCGATGCGGAACTCGACCGCTGCGGATTCGGCTGTCATGCGCTGCACCACCCTTTCACTAATTGAGTAGTGAAAGGGTGGTGCAAAGAAGGGGCGGCGTCAAGTGACGCCGCCCCTGGTCGTCCTGGTGGAGTGTCAGGACGCGGGTATCAGGACTCCGTGCGGTACATCAGGTCCACCTCGTGCGTGGTGAAGCCGATGCGTTCGTACACCGTCACGGCCGCCGTGTTGTCCGCGTCCACGTAGAGCATCGCGGTGGGCAGCGCCTCGGCGGCCAGGTGGTGCAGCCCGATCGAGGTCAGCGCCTTGCCGAGGCCGCCGCCCTGGGCCTCGGGCAGGACGCCGACCACGTACACCTCGCCGAGCCCCTCCTCCGCGTGCACCTTCGTCCAGTGGAAGCCGACGAGCTCCCCGTCCCGCTCGGCCAGGAAGAAGCCCTTCGGGTCGAACCAGGGCTCCGCCTTGCGGTCGTCCAGGTCCTGCTGGGTCAGGGACCCCTGCTCGGGGTGGTGGGCGAACGCGGCCCGGTTCACCGCGAGCCAGGCGGCGTCGTCACGGCCCGGCTCGAAGGTCCGTACGGTGACGCCCTCGGGCAGTACCGGCTCCGCGAGGTCGAGCGGGACCAGGCTCCGCCGGAGCTGGCGCAGCTCGCGGAAGAGGGAGAGGCCGAGGACCTGGGCCAGGTGGCGGGCGGCGGAGCTGCCGCCGTGCGCCCAGACCCGCAGCCGCTTGCCGGTCGCGGCGAGGAGGGCCGCGCCGAGCGCCCGGCCGTGCCCGTGGCCGCGCCGGTCGGGGTGCACGACCAGCTCGGCGGCCGGGGCCTCGACCGGGTCGGTGTCCTCCAGCTGGGCGTACCCGGCGAGCGTGCCGTCGACGGTGAGGAGGAAGTGCCGTACGCCGTCGCGGTGTCCGCCCCGGATCCGGAGCCTGCCCTGCTCGGAGACCGCCTGCCGGCCGTCCGACCGGGCGGCCTCGGCGAGCAGCGCGAGGACGGCGTCGGCCTGCGCGGAGTCGAGTGCGTCGAGGGTGTGGACCTCGCGTCCGGGAGCGGGGAGGGGTGCGTCAGTCGTCATGCCTCCGAGCGTACGGCGACGGGCGCGCCGGGCGGGGGCGCGGCGGGGTGGCGGTGGTGCGGGGTGGCGGTGATGCGCGCCGTGAGGGTTCTGCCCTGATGTGTGAGTTATACGGGTGATATGGGAGCTTGCGGGAGCGTTCCTGACGAGCCATTTGGCCGGATGGCAACCAGTCCGTAACCCCGAACACCTGTTGCGCTACGCGCGTTGACTCTAGGCTGCGGCACGCAGGATTCCAGACGTGACGCCAGCGACACGACTGCCATCACCGACACCACCGACAGCACTGACACACAAGGGGACCGATGTCAGCGACTCCGCAGAAGAACCGCGCGACGCGGCGGGTGCTCGCCGCCGCGGCCGGTCTGGCCACCATGGGCGCGCTCGTCGCCGCGATGCCGGCCGGCGCCCAGGACCGGGGCGACGGGCACGGGCACGGCCATGGGCACAAGCCCCGTACCGTCGACGTGCAGTTGCTGTCGTTCAACGACCTGCACGGCAACCTGGAGCCGCCGGCCGGTTCCGCCGGCAACGTCTCCGAGACGCAGCCCGACGGCACGGTGAAGGCGATCCCGGCCGGAGGCGTCGAGTATCTGGCGACCTCGCTGCGCACCGCGCGCAAGGGCAACCCGTACTCCGTCACGGCGGCCGGCGGCGACATGGTCGGCGCGAGCCCGCTGCTGTCGGGCCTCTTCCACGACGAGCCGACGATCGAGGCGCTGAACGGCCTCGACCTGGACGTCTCGGCGGTGGGCAACCACGAGTTCGACGAGGGCGCGGCCGAGCTGGCCCGCCTCCAGAACGGCGGCTGTCACCCGGTCGAGGGCTGCTACGAGAAGGGCAAGAAGTTCAAGGGAGCGGACTTCCCCTACCTCGCGGCCAACGTGACCAAGGAGAAGACCGGCAGGCCGCTGCTGAAGCCGTACACCGTCTGGAAGAAGAACGGCGTCAAGATCGGCTTCATCGGCGTGACGCTGGAGGGCACCCCGGACATCGTCACGGCCAACGGCGTCAAGGGCCTCAAGTTCCACGACGAGGTCGAGACGATCAACAAGTACGCCCGCGAGCTGGACCGCAAGGGCGTCAAGTCCATCGTCGCGCTGATCCACGAGGGCGGGGCCCCGGCCTCCACCTCGTACAACTACGACTGCGACAGCCCCGGCGCGGGCGACGGCATCTCCGGCCCGATCGTCGACATCGCGAAGGGCATCACGCCGAAGGTGGACGCCCTGGTCACGGGCCACACCCACCAGGCGTACGTGTGCACCGTCCCGGACCCGGCGGGCAAGCCGCGCATGGTCACCTCGGCCTCGTCGTTCGGCAAGCTGTACACGGACACCACGCTCACGTACGACCGCCGCACCAAGGACATCGTCCGTACGTCGGTGAAGTCGGCGAACCACATCGTCACCCGTCACCCGGACCGCAGGGCCAAGGACATGACGGACCTGATCACCCGCTGGAACACCCTCGCGGCGCCCATCGCGGGCAAGCCGCAGGGCTGGATCAGCGCCGACATCAACGGCCGCGGCTCCACGGCCCCCGAGAAGCCGCTCGGCAACGTCATCGCCGACGCCCAGCTCGAAGGTCTCGCCCCCGCCGACAAGGGCGGCGCGGAGGTGGCGTTCATGAACCCGGGCGGCATCCGCGCGGACCTGGTCCACAAGGCGTCCGGCGGTGAGGGCGACGGGGTCGTCACCTACGGCGAGGCGTTCACCGTGCAGCCGTTCACCAACATGATGAACGTCGTCGACCTGACCGGCGCGCAGTTGGTCACCGCGCTCCAGCAGCAGGTCAGCGGCGCGAACGAGGCGAGCCCGAAGATCCTCCAGGTCTCCAGGGGCCTGACGTACACCCTGGACCTGACGAAGACGGGCGCGGCCCGCGTGGTCACCGACACCATCAAGCTGAACGGTGCGGCGATCGACCCGGCCAAGAGCTACCGCGTCGCGATGAACGAGTTCCTCGCGGGCGGCGGCGACGGCTTCGCGGCCCTCGGCCAGGGCACGAACAAGCTGGTCGGCGCCTCCGACCTGGACCTGTTCAACGCCTACCTGGCCGCCCACTCCACGGCCACCGCCCCGCTGGCCCCGCCGGCGACGGACCGGATCACGGTCATCCAGTAACTCCCGGTGGGCGATGGGGCGGTGGGCCTGTGGGCCCGCCGCCCCTTTTCGCGGTGCCCGAGCCCGCCGAGGAGGCGGAGCGGCTCATCGCGATCCTGGGCGGTCTCGTCCTCGACGCGGTGACACCGCACGGATCACTCGGCGACGAACGTGTCCGGAGGACGCTGCGGGCCCATCTGCGCTCGGTGCTGGTGACCGGACGCGCCGGGACGCACCGGGACGCGCCGCGACGGATGCCTGGTGAGATGACTTGACGTCACGCGCCGCCGGGCGTCGGCCGCGTACGCGATGAGGCCGGCCGTGAACGACCACCGGCGGTCCGGCACACCGGTCGGCCTTCCTGGGGGTGCCCCCGGTAGCGGGTGGTGCTGGCCCCAGCATCGATCATCCGGACAGCCGGATGGTCGGGAGAGCGCCTTGTCGGGGAACGTGGGGCTGTCACAGTAAGTCGATTACGGAGAAGGCAACATCGTGCAGATGGTCACGGCCGCCGCTGTCGCGCTGGCCCTCGCCGGTGGAGCCGCGCCGGCCGCCACCGCCCACCAGCCGACCGCCACGGCTCACCAGCCGACCGCCACCGCCCACCGGTCGGCCACCGACGGAACCTGGCGCATGGACGGCTACGGCACCGTGGTCTCCATCCGGGGCGGAACCTTCCAGGAGTACCAGACCACCGCCGTCAGCTGTATCCAGGGCGACTCCGCGCAGCGCACCGGACCCGGCGCCTACACCCTGCCCGACGGCACGGTCCTCACCGTGCGCGTCGGCGGAGGACGCGACCGCGCGTCCGTGCGGGCGGACGGCTCCGTCGGCGACCGGAAGCTGAGCCGGATCCCGGAGCTGCCAGCCGCCTGCACGCGTACGGACCCCGAGGGGCCGCTCGCCGCCTTCGACGTCTTCTGGCAGTCCTTCGAGGAGAACTACCCCTTCTTCTCCGCCAAGGGAGTCGACTGGCACGCCCAACGCGACCGGTACCGGCCCGCGGTGCACGCCGGGACGACCCGGGACGAGTTGTTCGCCGTCTTCAGCGAGATGGTCGAGCCGCTCCACGACGCCCATGTCGCCGCCCAGGACGGCGACCGGATCTTCGCCGAGCCCCGCCCCGGCACCGTCGTGCCCAACGGGAAGCTGGACGCCGACACCAAGAAGTTCATCCTGGAGCGCGACCTGGCGAAGGCCCGGAATCTTCAGGACTTCGCCGCCGGCCGGATCACCTACGCCGACCTTCCCGGCGGGCAGGGCTATCTGCGTATCTCCGGCTTCGGCGGCTACGCGGGCGCCGACACCTCCCACGCCGCCCAACTGGCCGAGCTCGACCGGGCGCTGGACGCGGCCCTCGGCCGGGAACGCCCCCGGAGCCCGAACGGCCTGATCATCGACCTGCGCATCAACGGCGGAGGCTCCGACGCCCTGGGGATCCACATCTCCGAGCGCCTCACCGACTCCCCCTACGTCGCCTACTCCAAGCGCGCCCGCAACGACCCCGCGGACCCCACCGCGCACACGCGTCCCCAGGCCGTGCACGTCACTCCCGCCCAGGGCCCCCGTCACACCGGGCCGGTCGCCGTGCTGACCGGCGGCTCGACCTTCAGCGCGGGGGAGACCTTCGTCCAGGCCCTCATGGACCGGCCCGGCAGGACGGTCCGGATCGGGCAGCCCACCCAGGGGGTCTTCTCGGACGTCATGATGCGCAAGCTGCCGGGCGGCATGACCGCCTGGCTGCCGAACGAGGAGTTCCTGACCCGTTCGGGCAGGACCTTCGACGGCACGGGCATTCCGCCGCACTTCACCGAACCGGTCTTCACGAAGGAGGAGTTCGAGAAGAAGAGGGACTCGGCCTTCGACCGGGCCGTGCACGTGCTGCGGCGCCACGGCGGTACCACTGGCTGACGGGCCACGACGGAACGACGGAACGGAGCGGCGGGCGGCGGGGCGGCGGGGCGGTGGATCGCCCGAGCGCCGGAGGTTCGGAACGGCTGAGCCTCGGGGCCGGGCCGGGCCGGGCCGGGTTCACTCCGCCGTATCGGTCCACGTGACGGCGAAGTACTTCACGCGTTCGTCCTCCCCGACCGGAAGCATTCCCGCCGCCGTCATCACGCGCTGGGACGCGACGTTGTCGTGGTCGGCGTCGCCCTTCACCGAGACGACGCCGCCCGCCCGGGCGAACGACAGCAGGGCGCGGAGGGCTTCCGAGGCGTAGCCCCTGCCCTGGGCGGACGGGACGACGCCGTAGCCGATCGTGACGTGGCCG
The DNA here is from genome assembly GCF_041435495.1 of Streptomyces sp. NBC_01116. NCBI lineage: Bacteria > Bacillati > Actinomycetota > Actinomycetes > Kitasatosporales > Streptomycetaceae > Streptomyces > Streptomyces sp. NBC_01116. The sequence goes on along the minus strand of NZ_CP108644.1, from coordinate 3,948,308 downwards.
TGTTCGTCCGGAGGGGCGTGGAAATCCACGCCGCCGATCACCCGGTGGTCCGAGCGGCGGCGGATCGCGTACGGGCCGAACGGCCGGGGATCGCCCGTGGCCGAGCAGCGCTCCAGAAAGCGCCGGGCCACGGACACATCGTCCTCGGTCGGGAATCCCGGCTCCCAGGCCGCGTCGGCGGCCGGCCCGCCCGCCACCATCCGTTCGGCCTCGGCCACGGATATCGGGTGCAGGACGAGCCGCTCCGTCACCAGGTCGGTCATGGCGTCACCAGGTCAGTCATGGCAGGGAGGTGTATCACGCGGTACGGAGCGTGCGCGCGGGGATTTCCCGGCCCGGAGCCGCCTTCTCCCCCCGCCTCCTCCCCCCGGGCCCTCTCCCCGGCTACCGCAGCGACTCCACCGTCGGGACGACCACCCCGTACAGGTCACCGATGGTGGCCAGGGCGGCGTGGTGCACCTGGCGGGCGTCGAGGTCGGTCCCGGCGACCGGCAGGGACCGGGTCGCGCAGGCGTCGGCGACGACCGTCGGGCGGTTGCCGCGCAGGAACGCGCCCTGGGCCGTGAACGCCACGCACATATGGGTCATCCACCCCGCGATGATCACGTCCCCGCCCTCCGGGACGTGCGCGCCCAGGTCGGTGCCGTGGAAGGAGTCCGGAGCCTTCTTGACGACGACGGTCTCGCCGTCGACCGGGGCGAGGGCCGGATGGATCTGCCCGATCTCGGCCCGGATGTCGTACGGAGTGCCCTCACCGCCGTCGTTGATGACGTGGACGACCCGGGTCCCCGCCTCCCGGGCCCGGTCCAGCAGGCGCGCGGCGGCGTCCAGCGCGTCCTGCCAGCCGTCGAGTTCCATCACGCCGCGGGTGTAGGTGTTCTGGTAGTCGACCAGGATCAGCGTGGAGCCGGCGAGCGCGGCCGGGGTCGCGTCGAAGCCGTTGAGTTCGCGCAGGGTGGTTCGGGACATGGGTGTACCGCCTCGGGGTGTCGTAGGTCGGGGAGGGATGCGCTCGGGTGGCGAGCCGCTTCCGACGCTAGGGTCCGGCAGGGATGTCCGCAATGACGTCTAACATGCAGATACAGACATGCGCCTCCGGGACGGCAGCCCGCCCCGGGACGTACGGCTGATCAGGGAGGCCGGGCACGGAGGCAAGGGCATGGGCGAGGGCAAGGGCAAGGGCAAGGGCAAGGGCATGGACACGGTCGGGCGCCTCGTCGTCATCGTCCTCTTCGAGGGCGTCGACCTGCTCGACGTCACCGGTCCGCCGGAGGTGTTCTCGCTCGCCCGGCGCGAAGCCGACGACGCGGACGGATACGAGGTCGTCCTGGCCGCCGAGTCCATGGACCCCGTCACCACCGGCGCCGGGGTCCGCGTCCTCCCGGACCTCACCTTCCGGGAGGCCGCCGGGCGGGGCATCGACACCCTCATCGTGCCCGGCTCGGTGGAGGTCGACAGCGAGCGGCGGGTGCACGCGCTCGTCGACCCCGTGGTGGTGGAGCGGGTCAAGGAACTCGCCGGGCGGAGCCGGCGGGTCGCCTCCGTCTGCGTCGGGGCGCATCTGCTGGCCGCCGCCGGGCTGCTCGACGGCCGGCGCGCCACCACCCACTGGTCGACCGCACGGCAACTCGCGGAGTCTCACCCGGAGATCGAGGTCGACGCCGATCCGATCTTCATCCGCGAGGGCGACACCTGGACCGGGGCCGGGATCAGCGCCTGTCTCGACCTGTCACTCGCCCTGGTCGCCGACGACCTCGGTGAGGCCGTCGCCCTGCGGGTCGCCCGCCAGCTCGTGATGTACCTGAAGCGGCCGAGCGGCCAGAGCCAGTTCAGCGTTCCGCTGGAGCAGATCTCGGCGACGCGGCGCATCGAGGACCTGCGCCACCACATCCTGCGCAACCTCGGCAGCCGGCTCACCGTCGTCGACCTCGCGGCGTACGCGCATGTCAGCGACCGCCACCTCACCCGGATCTTCAGGACCGAGCTGAACACGACTCCGTACGCCTACATCGAGTCGGTCCGGGTGGAGAAGGCGCGCAACGAACTGGAGTCCTCCGACGCCACCCTCGAACGGATCGCGTCCGTCTGCGGGTTCGGCACGGTGGACACCCTGGTACGGGCTTTCCGGCGGCGGCTGAACGCGACCCCGACGGAATACCGGCGCAGGTTCCGGACCTCCCGTACGGGCTGAGAGCGCAGCGCGAAGGGGGCGGCGGGCCGCATCGGCCCACCGCCCCCTTCGCTTACCTACGGTGCGTCACCGTCAGGCGTCGGAACCGGTCTTCCGGCGACGGACGACGAACACCGCCGCCGCGCCGAGCAGCACGGCCGCGCCGCCCGCGAGGGCGATCGAGGTGGTGGCGGAGGACGAACCCGTGGCGGCGAGGCTGCCGTTGCTCGCCGGGGTGCCCGACGTCGAGCCCTGCGGCTGGTGGCCGGAGCCGTTGCCGCCGGACCCCGTGGTCGTGGAGGGCTTGGGCTTGGGCTTGGCGTCCTCGGCCTTGCCGGGCTTGCTGCCGGCGGCCTTCACGTCGAACTCGTACATGTCCGCGCCGGGCGTCCCGCCGCAGGAGCCGTCCTCGTTGTAGAAGTCGGCCGCGATGAAGGCGACACCGTTGCCGGCCGGGGTGGCCTTGTCGAGGGTGAGACGCATCTTCAGGTCGGTCCGGGCACCGGGCTTCAGCGCGCCGACGGCGTCGATGTAGTCGTGCTCGACGTTCTTCCACTTCGGGGACGACTCGGAGGACCACTGGAGGCGGAAGAACTTGCCCGTGTCGTTGAGACCGGACTTGTCGGTCGCGTGGACTCCGGTGTAGGCGACGATCTCGTCCATCTGCCGGTCGGAGCCGTTGGTCACCCGGATGGAGAAGGCGGTGGTCGTCCCGGCGACGAGCTTGGTCGGCAGGCCGGTCACCTCGGCGGTGAGGCCCTGCTCGGGCTCGCAGTCCTCGCCCTCCTCCTCCTCCTCCGCCTCCTTCTTGGCCTGGGCCAGCGCCGCGTCGGCGGCGATCTTCGCGGCGAGCGCGTCGTCCACGGCCTTGCCGAACACGCCGTAGGCGCGGGCCGCCGCGACGCGGGCGTCGTCGCGTGCCTCATCGGCCTCGGCGGCCTTGGTGTCGGCGGCGGTCTTGGCGGTGGCAGCCGTCGCCGCGGTCGCCTCGGCCGCTGCGACCGCGGCTTCCGCGTCGGCCTTCTCCTTCTCCGTGGCTTCCTCGGTCAGGGCTTCGAGGGCGGCCTTCGCGGCGGTCACGGCCTGGTCGGCGGTGGTCTTCGCGGTGGCGGCGTCCTTGGCGGCCTGCTCGGCCGCCGCGGCGGCGACCGCCAGGGGGTGGGTGGTGTCGAGGGCGTCGAGCGTCTCCTTCAGCACCAGCAGGGCGTCCGCCTTCGCGAGGACGGCCTGGTCGTACGCCTTCTGCGCCTCGGCGGCGGCCGCCTCCAGTTCCTTGATGGTGGGCTTGCTCGACTTGTTCTCCGTCTGCGCCACCGGCTTCGTGTCGGCGAACGCGGGGGTGACGGAGAGCAGCATGACGGGGGCGGTCACGGCGGCGGCGACGGCGGTGGCGAGAGCGCGGCGAATCTTCACATGATCCCTTGGGTCGGGTCCGAACGGCGGAGAACGTTGTGGGGCGGCTGCCACGGCGGAACGATCACGCGGGCGACCTGTGCCGATCGTATGGGGATCATGTGAGGGGGGTCGGGGCATTATTCCGGGCCCGAGGGAGGGGCGGCGTCACCCGGAGCGGACAGACGTCACCAAAGCGCGCAGTTGCCCTCGGATTCCGTCTTTTCGCTGTGACGAAAGCCATGCGGCCGTGCTGTCCGTGCGGCCGCGCTCGCCACGTCAGGCGGCGGCAGTTCGTGCGTCTTCGCTTCGGTGTGTGTGCTGCGTGCGGTGTTCGCGGCAGTCGCGGCAGTGGCCGGGGGTGGGGGAGCGGAAGGCGCGGTCGCAGGCGTCGCAGGTCTGGAAGGGCGTCATGGTGATGCGGGGCCGGGTGGGGGCGGTGAGGTCCTGGGCCCCGGGGAGCGGTGGGGGCAGGAGGGCGGTGAGCCGGTGTTTGAGGAGCAGGGCGGGACGCCTGAGGGGGTGGGGCAGGTCGGTGGTGAGGGCGCGGCGGATGGCGTCGGGGTGGGCGGCCCGTTCGAGCCAGGCCGCGACGCCGGGGGCCAGGTGGCGGATGTCGGCTTCGGAGAGGGTCAACTCCGGTGCCTGGCGGCGTAGGTCGCTGAGGAGTGCGGTGGCGGCGCGGTCGAGTTCCGGGGTGGGTTCGTCCGGCTGGGGGAGAGGCGGGGGCGGTGGCTTGGGTGCGGTCGGGGGCGGGACCAGCGGTACGAAGAGTGGGGGCGGGGGCGGGGGCGTTACGGGGGAGGGCGGCGGCGGTACGGGCGGAGGTCCGGGCAGGTCCGCCTCGGGCAGGTCCGCTGCGGGCATACGCGGCCCGGGGCCCGGGGCCGGAGCGGAGGTGGACACTTCGGCCGGTGCCGGTGCCGGTGCCGGTGCCGGTCCCGGTGCCTCTGCCTCTGCCTCTGCCTCTGCCTGGAGTGTGGCTGTTACGGCGGTTGGCAGAGGGTTCGCGGTCGGGCGGGGGTGAAGCAGGGCGGTGGGCTGGTTGCAGAAGACCGTGCGGGTGATGACCCGGCCGTTGGGCAGTCGGTGCCGGAGGCGTTGCAGGTAGCCGAGGGTTTCCAGTTCGCGCAGGGCGGCGGCGATGCGTTTCTCGCCTTCCCGGCAGTGGGCGGCGAGCGCTTTGATGCTGACTTCGACGCCCTGGGGCAGTGACTGGATGCGTACGGCGATGCCGACGGCGGTGCAGCTGAGGTCGGGGTGCTGGGCGAGGTGGTTGCCGACGACGGTGAAGCGGTCGGTGTGGGGGATGACGATGTGGATCACGCCGGAGGTGGGCAGGGGGCCGGGAACCTCTGCCAGGGCGCGCTTGAGGGCAGTATTCTGCTGGGTATCCATCGGGGAAGCGGCTTTCTTCCTTGGTGGTCAGGCCCTCGGTTGGGATTGCAGTCCCGGTCGGGGGCCGACGTATGTCCGTTGGGGTGTCGTTGCTGGCGTGAGCATATGCCGGACAACCGGCCCGAAAGCGAGCTGAGTTGGAAAACCTCACCCGTGTGGGTGACGGGCCCCTGGGATGCGTCAGGTGGTCGCCGGGGGTGGGTCGGGTGGGGTTATTTCTCCCGGTTCTTTAGGTAGTTGACGTCGCGCTTCACCGGGGCGCGGTGACGAACGATCCGGTCGGGGTCCTACCGGTCCGCGCCGGGTCGCGGCAGCGCACGAGCCGGTCGGAGCAGCTCCTGCCGGAGGCGCTCGACCTCTCGGCGATGAAGGCGACGCACGTGGACCGGAGCGGGGGCGCAGGCGAAACTCACCCGCCGTTTCGGTCCTGGGCGGCCATGACCTCATCGCCGTGCTCGAAGGCCCAGGCGCCGAACGCGTCGATCGGACCGAGCAGCGTCCGTCCCAGAGCGGTGAGTTCGTACTCGACACGGGGCGGAGCTTCGGCATAGGCGTGTCGTTCCACCAGACCGTTGAACTCCAGCCGCCGCAGCGTCTCGGTCAAGACCTTGGAGCTGATGCCGCCGATGCGCTCGCGGAGTTCTCCAGGGCGCCTGGGGCCGTTCCGCAGGACCCAGATCAGCACGGGGTTCCAGGTGTTGGAGAGAAGGTCGAAGGCGAGGCGTGCGCGGCAGTCGGCGAGGTAGGCGTCGGTCGTCACGTACCGAATGGTGCCTGACCGGTTTCCTAGTGTCGCCCGGAAGTGATGGGAACGGGCGGAAGAGAGGAACGAAGCGATGAGGATCGGTGTGCTGGGAACGGGGAACATGGCTGACGCACTGGCCACGCACTGGGTGCGGGCCGGGCACGAGGTGTTCGTCGGAGGCCGGGACGAGCAGAAGGCGCGGCGGCTCGCGACGCGCCTCGGGGGCGGCGCGGGCCACGGGAGCCTGCGGCAGGCGGCGGACTTCGGTGGGGTGGTCCTGGCCGCGCTGCCCTATGGCGCGGGGGCAGCGGTCGTCGACGAACTCCGGGCGGCGCTGACCGGGAAGGTCCTGCTCGACTGTGCCAATCCGGTCGGTCCCGGCTTTCGGCTGCTCACCGAAGGCGGCTCCTCGGCGGCGGACCGACTGGCGGCGGCGGCACCGGGTGCGCAGGTCGTCAAGGCGTTCAACCTCTGCCACGAGGATGTCTGGCGGATGACACCGCCGGTCTTCGACGGTCGGCCCCTCGCGGTTCCGGTCTGCGGGGACGACGGGGCGGCACTCACGCTGGTGTACGAACTGGTGCGGGACGTGGGCTGCGAGCCGGTGGCCGGGGGCGGGCTGGAACGCGCCGGGCTGCTGGAGGCGACCGCGGCGCTGTTCATCGGACTGTGGGTGGGGGAGCAGGCGGACGTACAGGCGATCGCACCGCCACTGGCGTACGCGACGGGCCCGCAAGCCGAGCGTGCGTGAGGCGTACCGGACAGCCCTGAGGACTGATCGCTCGGCGCGACGACCTCACCTTGTCGTTTGACCGAAGGCGTTCGGAGAGGTCGAGGCAAGAGTCACCTGAGCGGTCCAGGCCCCGGGTTCCCGGGGCGGGTCCCAGGTCGCGTCGACGCGTACTCCGCGGCGGCATCCGACCTCGTCGGCTCGCGGACGGTTCGGGCGGGCGGAGCTTCAGGCGCCGCGCGAGGGCCCGGTGCCGGCCCTGTGGTGGGTGGCGGGAGGGATGAGCGCCTCGCCGGTGCCGAGGACTCCGCCCACGTCGTGTCGGGTGATGGCTCCGCCGGCCTGCTCGGTCCTGAGCCGCCTGGCTGAGCGGACGTTGATGGGAGGACCGCCCCTGGCCTAGATGGCCTCTAGGTTGCTGGCAAGAGACGCCTTCGAAGGGACCGAAATGCCTGAGCAGACCGACGCCGACGTCGCCCCGCAGGGCTACACGACCGTAGCCCCCTGGGTGGTCACCGATGACACAGGAGGATTCCTCGACTTCGTCACCCAGGTGTTCGGCGGCGAGGAACTGTCGCGGGTGGCGAACGAGGACGGCTCGATCGGGCACGCTGAGATCCGGGTCGGCGACACCGTGCTGATGGCCTTCGACCGGCATGCCGACTGGCCCGCCCTGCCGAGTCTGCTGAACGCGTTCGTCGCCGACGTGGACAAGACGTTCTCGCAGGCCCTCGAAGCCGGCGGCCGGCTTGTCACCTCCCCGGCCGATGACGCGTTCGGACAGCGAGGAGGACGCATGAAGGACCCCTTCGGCAACATCTGGTGGGTCACCAGCCTCGTGGAGGACCTCTCTGAAGGTCAGATGTGGGAGCGGTTGCAGGATCCCGTGTACGCCGAGGCCATGCGCGACGCCCAGCAGACACTGGACGCCGAGCTCAGCGGCCGACGCCATGGACGCAGCAGTGCCCCGGTGAACGACGTCGCCTGACGTCTGCGCTTTCCCACCCGGGTCGGCCTGTTCCTCATGGCCCGTGCCGAAACGCGCCTCGAACCACGGCTCTCACCTGGGTGTTCGCCGGACAGCGGGACGGCCTTCGTCCGATCATGTGCTCCGGCCAAGGTGCACCGATCACGACGAGGGCCGTCACGTGAGTCCGCTGCCCGACGCAGGTCCCGGGGGACGGTTCGCGAAGCCGTCACGCTGCTGGGATGACGTGCAGGAGTCGGTTGCTCCGATCAGCGGTCGGGAGTTCGGCGTCGAGCCGAACCGGGTGACGAAGGCGAGCGCGAAGCCGGCGAAGGGTTCGCGCACGCTGGCCCGCCCGGCGGGCAGCGCGTGGCCGGGGACGAATTCGCGGCCGGCGGCATCACCGCAGAGCCACGCCGCGGCGCTTCCCTCACGGTGGGCCCCGGCGCGAGGGCGATCCCGGCCGCGAGCACGCCGAGAACGACGGCTGCCACGGCGAAGCCCCACGGGATGACGCTCACGAGGTCGGCTCCGGCCGCCCGAGCATGAACCAGACGACCTTGCGCCCGGGGTGCCGTGGACCCCCGCCTCGCGTCCCCCAGGCCAGCGCCAGGCTCTCGACGAGCGCGAGCCCTCGCCCGTCCTCCGCCTCCGGATCCACCGGCAGTGCGTCGAGCGTGCCGGTGAGCGGGCCGCCCTCATCCGTGACGGTGACGGTGACCCGCTTCCGGTTGACGGCCGCGTGGACCCGGATCAACGGTGTACCGGTGTGGCGGTGAGCGTTGGTGACCAGCTCGGTCACGCAGATCCGGGCGTCGTCGACCAGCCCGAGGTGCCGGCTGACCTTCAGCAGCGAGGTGACGAAGTCCCGGGCGAGACGCGGTGCGCTCGCGGTGTTCGGCAGGGTGAGGCGGTAGACCTCGCCGCCGAGTGGGTTGACGCGTACGGAAGTTGAGGGTGCAGCGGTCATGTCGGTCTCCCCTGTGGTCCGGTTCGGTGAACGGGTGCGCTGCGCCCGGCCCGTGGCGATGGCCGCCGAGCCGCACGTGCCAACGCGCGGCGGGGCGGCTGCACTTCGGGACTACCGAGGTGTAGCGCGGTGCTGCGACGAACCGTAGCGCATGGTCTAACGCGTTAGACGCGATCTCGTAACTTCTTCGACGGATTGGATGCCTACAGAGTGGGGGTCCACACTGGGACCCGACGAGAGGAGGGCCGATGCCATCGAGGAAGGCGCCCACGGCGCGGCAGCGCCGTGTGGGTACCGAGCTGCGTCGGATTCGTGAGCACACAGGGCTGTCGCTCACGGGTGCGGCGGGGATGCTCGGTACGGATCGCACCACCATCAGCAACATCGAATCCGGGAGGTTCGGTGTCAGTGCCGAACGGGTTCGTGCCTGGGCCGGCCACTACGGGTGTCCCGACCGCGCCTATATCGAGGCTCTCGCGGGAATGGCAACCGAGCGCATAAGCGGCTGGTGGGAGGATTATCGAGGTCACCTCACCAGTGATGCCCTTGACCTGGCGGAGCTGGAGTATCACGCGGTCGGCATCAGGTCGGTCCAGATCATGTATATGCCCGGCTTGCTCCAGACCGAGGACTACGCACGCGCCGTCTTCGCGGAGAGCGTGCCGCCGCCCACGCCTGCCCGCCAGAGGCGTCAGTTGTCGCACCGGCTGAGGCGTCGTGATGTCCTTGACCGGGACGAGCTGGCCACCTGCACGTTCCTGATCCACGAGGCTGCGCTGCGTATGACCTATGGCGGTGCGGCGGTCGCCCGCAATCAACTCGACCACCTGCTGCGCCAGTCGGATCGGGAGAACGTCGTTATCCGTGCGATCCCCTTCGCGGCGGGCGGTTTCCCGTACGCCAGCAGTTCGGCACACTACGTCTACGGTGTCGTTCCGCAGCTCGACACCGTCCAGACGGACACCTCGACCGGGTCGGGTTTCCTGGATTCGGAGACGAGTCTGGAGAACTGGCGAGTCGCGCTGGACCGAACCGAGGAGAGATCTCTCGACCCGGAGAGCTCGCGAGACTTCATTCGTGGAATCGCTAAACAAGTATAAAGGCGTGAGAATGTTGGAAATTCAGTGGCGCAAGTCATCGAAGTCCTCGAATGCGGAGGGCTCCGACTGCCTGGAACTCGCTGAGCACGGCGGTGAGATCCTGCTACGCGAGAGCGACAACCCCGACGTGATCGTCCGCACCACGCGCGCCAAGCTCCGTGCGTTCCTGGGTGGCGCGAAGGAAGGCGAGTTCGACGATTTGGCCTGAGCTTCTGCGCTCCGGCAGCGGGCGGCCTCCACCGGCGCAGGTGGAGGCCGCCCGCGTTTTCTGTCCCGTCACACAGATGTGCACCTCACCCGTTAGGCGTCAAACACTTGAAACACATCCGCTTCACACGCTAGCTTCCGGATGTGCCACCGCGCCGAGTGGTGGCCAACTCCCCTACCGCCTGCGCCCGTTGGGGGAGTGTTGAACCGGGGCGCCCCCTTGCCGCAGCTCGTCACGCCGGCTGTGGGCGGGGGGCGTTCCTGGCGTCACATCAGGAGGCTCCGTCATGTGCGACCCCGATCCCGACCCGACGCACTCCGAGGGCTCGGAACGCCACGCCTACTGGTGCGAGCGGTCCACGTACCCCTTGTTGCGCGGCAGCGCTCCCGACGCCTTCGTGCGATACTCCGTACCCACGGCTGCCGAAGCGCTCCGCCGGTTCCGGGTGGAAGCGCGGGCTCTCGCGGAGACCATGGCCCCCGACGCGCGGCGTGAGGCGCTGGAGCGGATCGACGGCGGAGGCCGCGTGCGCACGATCGCCGCGCTGCACCGGGGGCGTACCTGCGGGTTCTCGCTCGGGCACGGCGACCGGTGGACGGAGTGGACCGTGCGCCCGTACCTCGCGTTTCCTGTGGCGGCCCGGCACCTGCTGTCCGTCCTGTCCCCGAAGTGCTGCCCGTGCGGGGCGTCACGCTAAGGGCTGTCCCGCAATTCCCGGCGGGCGCGCGACGACAGCTACGGCACCTCGCCGCGTTGTCGGAACATCCCCATACATCCAGTATGCGGACGCCCCTCCGCCTTGCGATGCACCGCATCTGACGCCGCGCGCCGATCCACCGGGAATTGCGGGACAGCCCTTAGGGCCCGGGGGGCGAACGGAAGCGGCCCGGCCGGCAGGGGCAGGGATTCATGTCGGCCTGGTGCGCAGGGCAAGTAGGCTCCCAAACTTATGAAGATATTGATCTCTGTCGACATGGAGGGCATCTCGGGGATCGTGCATCCCACCGAGACGAACCCGGATGGCTACGACTACGCGCGTGGCCGGGCGTTGATGACAGCCGAGGCGAACGCTGTGATCGCCGGTGTCCTGGACGCCGAACCCACGGCCGAGGTGCTGGTCGCCGACGCACACGGCCCGTTCCGTAACCTGCTGCCCGAAGAACTCGACCGCCGGGCGCACTTGGTCCGTGGCAAGCCGCGGCCTCTGGGCATGCTCGGCGGACTCGACGAACAGACCGACGCGGTCCTGCTCGTCGGCTACCACGCCCGCTCCGGCGGCGGACCGGCCGTACTGGCGCACACGATGAACGACGGCATCCTCGACGTGCGCGTGGCCGGACGTTCCATGGGAGAGATCGGCCTCAACGCCGCCATGGCCGGACATCTGGACGTACCTGTCGTGCTGCTCAGCGGCGACGACAGCGCCTGCGCCGAACTGCGGGATCTGCTCCCGTCCGCAGTCACCGTTGCGGTCAAGCAAGCCCTTGGCCAGGGCGCTGCCATCGCCCTGCACCCCGAAGAAGCGCGAGAGCGGCTGCGCCGTGCTGCCGCCGAAGCCATCACACGGCGCGCCCAGGTTTCACCGTTTTCCCTCGCCGGACCGCTCGACGTCGAAGTCGACCTGTACGCGCCGTTCATGGTCGATCTGGCGACACTCGCGCCGGGGGTCTCACGCGGTGAGGACGGCCGGACGGTCACCTTCACGGCGGCCGACTTCGGCGACGCCTACCGGCTGGTCCTCCTACTCGCTCAGCTCGCCACCATCAAACCTGGCTAGGGTTCAGCCGGCACGGTGATCACGCCGGATCGCCGCGTACAGCTCGACCTTGGGCATCTGCGGCATGACCAGGACCCTTCACCAGGAGCGCCCCGATGCTGCCCTGGCACGTACCCCGGTGCTGTCGGAGAACGGCGGGAGGAACGACACGCTGCGCCGCCCTCGCTCAGCCCTCTTCGGTCAGAAGCGTGGGCCGCGGAACAGGCCGCCGCTCGCGTCGACGATCTGCCGGTTGAGCGCTGTCGTGCCGGATATCTGCTCGGTGAGGCCCGGCACGTCGAAGACGGCTCCGCTGGTCGCCGTCCTGGTGGCCCCAGGAGCGACCGCGTTCACCGTTGTCCCCCGAGGATCGAGTTGGCCATCCGGACTCTCGCCGCGGGCATCGACCGTGAGGGCAACGCTTGCGAGCCTGCCGCAGGTGGTGGCAGACGAGCCTCAGGCCGCTATGTGTCGGATGAGCTCATGTGACTTCTGTTGCAGTGCGGCTGTCCACTCCTTTGCGTGGGGGTCCGAAGCCGTCTCGAGATAGCAGCGCTCGGCGCGCTCGGCAGCCTCCCATTTCACCTCGATGTTCGCTTTCTCGGCCCAGGCCAGCACAGTGGCGACGAACCCTTCGGACAGGGTGGCCATGATGGCGTGCCTGGTTTCGCCGTGCCAGGTGAGCAAGGCGTCGACGAACGCTGCGAATGCGATGGAGTCGATCTGACACTCGTCAGCTTCCATGGGGCCGATGCCGGATGGCACACCCACTTCGGCTTGATAGACGGTGACCTGGCTCATGAACAGCCGGGATGCTCCGTTGGACGGGTTCCACAGGGTTTGGTCACGCAATGTGTAGTACTGGCTCACGTCAGCCTCTCACTGCCGGTCGAGGGGGTGACGCTACGGTCGGTCGGCCCTCCACGGAAAGTGAGCCGGAACCCGGACCCGTGAACAAGTGGCGGCACTACTCGTGAGTAAAGCCGACCGCCCGGCGCGTGGTGTGCGCACACCACGCGCCGGGCCGTCTTCGTACAGCGCGGGCTCAGTGCCGGTTCGCCGCCAGGGAACCGCAGTTGGTGCCGTTCTTGCCCGCCACCTCACCGGAGATCTCGCCCCGCCACGTGACGCACAGGCCGCGTGCGTCGAGATAGACCGGTCCGGCGTACGTGGTGTAGTACCCCGTGTCCGAGACCGTCGTGGTGGGAGAGGCGAACCCGAGCGAGGCCGTCATGTGCACGGCCTTCCCGGGGGTGGTGCGGACGGTCACCACGCAGTTCTTGCCGGTGGCGGAGCTGTAGGTGAGGAATACCGTGCCCTTGGTGCCGATCTGCGCGGAGTTCACCACGGAGTAGCCCCCGCCACAGGCGCCGTTGTACTTCGCTGCCGCGGCCTTCGCCGCCGTGGCCTTCGGTGCCGCCGCGGCCCGCTGGGTCGTCGGCTCCGCCGCGGCGGCGGCCGGGGCGAGGGCGATCGCGGCGCAGGCGGTGGCGGTGACGGCGGCGCCGATGGCTGATGCACGTCGGATGATGGTCATGTCGTTCCCCGGTTTCTCGAACGGTCATGGCGGGACGCCCGGTCCGGCGCCCGGATCCCCGTGCCTCGGAGTGGCGTGGGTCACGTCCAGTTGGATAGGCCGTGACGCGGTGGAGTTGTGCTGTCGGCGCGCTGTTACGAAGTCATGACACAGTTGGACAAGATCACCTTTCTTGATCCATTTCCGGTGGGCGGGGACGCGATGAGTTTCGGCGGCGCCCGAGGTCTCATACGGCAGACGTGGTCACCGGATTCGAGTGGAGGCAGCCGTGGAGAGCGACGCGAAGCGCGAGGTCTGGCGGATGGTGCACGCGGAGCGCGCAGCCCTGGCCGACGACCTCGCCCGGCTGGACGCCGGACAGTGGGATGCGCCGTCGCTCTGCGAGGGATGGACCGTGCGCGATGTGGCGGCGCATCTGGTGGACACCGCCCGTACGACGCGGATCGGCTTCGTGGCAGGCCTCGTGCGGGCGCGGTTCGACTTCGACCGCCAGAACGCGCGCGGCGTGGAGCGCGAGCGCGGGGCCTCGCCGCAGGAGACGCTGGAGCGGCTGCGGCGGGTGGTGTCGCGGACGACGACTCCTCCGGCCCCGCTCGACACCCGGCTGGTCGAGGAGGTCGTCCATGGCGAGGACGTCCGCCGTGCGGTGGGCCTGGTCCGCTCCTACCCGCAGGAGGCCGTGGTGCGTGCGCTCCGCCTTCAGGCGCGTACACCGGCGTCCTTCGGCGGGGCGAAGGAGGCGGTGGCGTCCGTACGGCTGACGGCGACCGACGCCGACCTGTCGATCGGGGAGGGGCCGGCGGTGACGGGTCCCGCGCTGTCCCTGCTCCTGGCGGTGTCCGGGCGGCGGGTGGCCCTCGACGAGCTGGACGGGCCGGGGCTCTCCGTGCTCGCGGCGGCCGGCTGAGCGGCAGACTTCGCGGCGGCGCCGGCTGGGCGGCAGGCCTCGGGTCGGCGGGCTGGGCGGCAGACCTCGGTGGCGGGTGCGGCGGGTCGGGCGCGCGCCGCGCCCCGGCCTCCGTCCGGGTGCGGAGGGAGGCCGGGGCGCGGGCGGGCGGGATCAGCCGACGATGTTGTACAGGTCGAACTGCTCCCAGGAGCCGGTGACGTCGGCGGAGCGGGCGCGCAGCGTGTACTGGAGCGAACCCGTGTAGCTGTTCTCCATCGCGACGAAGAGGTTGTTCAGGGTGGAGCGGAGCGCGTAGAGGTTCAGGTCCTCGTTGTGGTAGACCTCGAACCGCTCCCAGCCGCCCGCGCTCGTCGAACGGGCCCGCAGGGTGTTCTGGGCCTGGCCGGTGAAGTTCTTTTCGACCGCCACGTAGCGGTTGTTCGCGAGGGACTTGATGGCGTAGGTCCCACTGGCCTCGTCCCACTCGAACGCGAAGCTCTCCCACGCGCCGCCGACCTGGGCGGAACGGGCGCGCAGCGCACCGGTGTTGGGCGCGGGGTAATTCACCTCGGTGGCCGTGAACTTTCCGTTGCGCACCGACTTGATGGCCACGGGGCCGGTCTCGTCGGCCGGGGCGGCGGCGCTTCTGCCGGAGGGGGACAGGGACTGCGGTCTGCCGGACGCGCCGGTGACGTGCGTCAGGTCGTCTCCGGCCACCCGCTCCCAGCCTGCGGGGACGCCGGCCGGGCGGGCGTCTTGCGGGGCCGCTCCGGCCGCCGGGGCGGCCAGGACGGAGGCGGTCAGCAGGGCGCTCAGGGAAAGGAGGGCGGAGGTCATGCGTCGCACAGGTCTTCCTCGCTTTTCATGGCCGGGCATTCCGGGTAACGAAATGCCCGGAGGGTGGAGAGAAAGGGTCCGGTCGTCGCTCGCTCGCACGTCCGGAACCCCGAAGTGGCCTCAGGTTAAGGGCATTTCGGGATCCCCGGCAAAGGTTTTCAGGGCGACTCGGGAATTCCGGAAAAGGTCGCGCTGAATATATTCTTCCGCTGTTCTCCGTTAAGAAAGGAGACCCGCTCCGTCTTTGTCGCGGACACTTCGCTCCCCCGGGCGCAGGGTGCCGCGGTGGGCCCGGTTGACGGCCATCAGGGCGTCCAGGGCGTCCCGGGTGGAGCAGAGGTCGTCGATGTGCGCGGAGAGCCGCTCCCGCTCCTGCTCCATCCGCTCCATCGCCGCGTCGGAGGTCTCCTCGCTGGGGGCCTCGACGCAGGGCAGCAGCTCCGTGATGGTGCGGCTGGACAGGCCGGCGGCGTAGAGCCGCTGGATGAAGCGGACCCGCTCGACCTCGGCGTGCGTGTAGTGCCGCTGGCCGCTCGGGCTGCGGCGGCTCGTCAGGAGGCGCTGCTCCTCGTAGTAGCGCAGGGACCGGACGCTGGCCCCCGTGACGGCCGCGAGTTCTCCGATGCGCATGGTGTGGCCCCTCCGCCCCCCGCCGAGAGGGTCGCCGCACGGGCTTGCCCCTCACATTGATGTCAGGTTTTAGCGTAGCGCCGTGCCCGGTTCACGGGTGCTGCGGAGCTGATGGAGTCAGGGGATCGTGCTGTGAGCCAGAACCTTTTCGACCGTTACCGCCTCGGTGATCTGCGGCTGCCCAACCGGGTGGTGATGGCGCCGATGTCCCGCGTCCGGGCGGCCTCCGGAGGGCTGGCGACACCGTCGATGGCCACCTACTACGCCCAGCGGGCCTCAGCCGGGCTCATCGTGAGCGAGGGCGTGCAGCCGAGCCTGGTCGGGCAGTCCAATCCTGGTACGCCGGGACTGCACACCGACGCACAGGTCGCCTCGTGGCGGCAGGTGACCGGCGCGGTGCACGCCAACGGCGGCCGGATCTTCGCCCAGATCATGCACGGCGGCCGGGTCTCGCACCCGGACACCACCGGGCTGCGGCCGGTCGGGCCCTCCGCCGTCGCCGCGGTCGGCGAGGTGTTCACCCCGACGGGCCCGCAGCCCGTGCCGGTGCCGCGCGCGCTGGAGACGGCCGAGGTGCCCGAGCACGCCGAGTCCTACGCGTCGGCTGCCCGCCGGGCCGTCGACGCCGGGTTCGACGGGGTGGAACTGCACGGCGCCAACGGCTACTTGATCTCCCAGTTCCTCTCCTCGAACGCCAACCTCCGCACCGACCGGTACGGCGGGTCCCTCGCCAACCGGGTGCGGTTCGCCGTGGACGCGACGGCGGCGACCGTCGACGCCGTGGGCGCGGCCAGGACCGGCATCCGGCTCTCGCCCGGCGGGACCTTCTGGGGCGTCGAGGAGCGGGACGTACCCGAGCTCTACGCCCTGCTGCTCCGGGAGTTGGCGCGGCTGGAGCCGGCCTACGTGCACCTGGAGGCGACGGCGGACGAGGACGTGCTGGTCGCCCTGCGCCGTGCGTGGCCCGGCACGCTGATCATGAACCCGGTTCTGCCGATGGGGGCCGAGCGCGCGGGGCGTGCGGACGCGGACCGCTGGCTCGGGCTGGGCGCCGATCTCATCAGCTTCGGCCGGGCCTTCATCGCCAATCCGGACCTGGTCGAGCGGATGCGCGCCGGGCTGCCGATCGCTCCGGAGGACGAGGCGACGTACTTCCAGGGGGGTGACACGGGATACGTCACCTACCCCTCGTACCAGCACGCGGGCTGAACCGGGACGTACCAGCACGCGGGCTGAACCGGGACGTACCGGCACGCGGGCTGAACCGGGACGTACCGGCACGCGGGCTGAACCGGGACGTACCGGCACGCGGGCTGAACCGGGACGTACCGGCACGCGGGCCGAACCGGGACGTACCGGCACGCGGGCCGAACCGGGGCGTATCGGCACGCGGGCCGGACCCGGATCGGGGGCGGGGGTGGCCGCCCTCTTCCAGAGGTGACGTGCGCCCGTCAGAATCCAAGGGCCAGGGGGCCAGACACCCCCTCCCCCCACGGTCCTTGGAGGCAACCCGTATGACCGGCCCCCGCCCCGCGCCCACGCCCGAGCCCCTCTCCCGGCCTTCCCGGACCTCCCTGCCGTCCGGGCTCTCCCGGCCCTCCCGCAGAGGCTTCCTGGCCGGCGCCCTCGCCGTCTCCGCCACCGCGATCGTCGGCGCGGCGCCCGCCGTCGCCGCCACGCGGGAGGGCGGCCGGGCGGTCCGGGGGACGCAGGACTGGATGGCCGCCCTGCCCGACGGCACCGCGCTCCGGCGGCTCACGATCCCCGGCACGCACGACTCGGGCGCCCGGTTCGGCGGCCCCTGGTCGGAGTGCCAGAACACCACGATCGCCCAGCAGTTGACGAGCGGCATCCGCTTCCTCGACGTACGGTGCCGGCTCATCGACGGCTCGTTCGCGATCCACCACGGGGCCTCGTTCCAGAACATGATGTTCGGCGACGTCCTCATCGCCTGCCGGGACTTCCTGGCCACCCGCCCGACCGAGACCGTGCTGATGCGGGTCAAGCAGGAGCACTCCTCCGCGAGCGACGCCGCGTTCCGGGCGGTCTTCGACGACTACCTGGACGTGCGCGGCTGGCGGTCGCTGTTCCGCCTCGACGCCACCCTCCCCGACCTCGGCGCGGCCCGGGGCAAGGTGGTGCTGCTCGCGGACAACGGAGGGCTGCCCGGGGTGCGGTACGGGGACCAGGCGCTCTTCGACATCCAGGACGACTACATGGCGGAGCCGTTCGCCAAGTACCCGAAGATCGAGGCGCAGTTCCGCAGGGCGGCCCAGCAGCCGGGCAAGTTCTTCATGAACTACGTCTCGACCGCCGCCCTGATGCCGCCCCGCTGGAACGCCGACCGCCTCAACCCGCAGGTGCACTCCTTCCTGGAGCGCGCGGAGACCGCCGGGTGGACGGGGCTCGGCATCGTCCCGCTCGACTACCCGAACCAGCGGTCCGGGCTGGTCGAGTCGCTGATCCGGCACAACCCGACGGGCTGAGGGGAGGGCGGCCCGGAATCACATCCCCGGCGGCGGCGTCGGCGCCCCCGGCAGCGTGAGCGCCGCCACGGTGCCGGGGCCGTCCGGGGCCGGGCGCAGGGCGATCGTGCCGCCCGCCTGGTGCACCGTACGGGCCACGATGGACAGGCCCAGGCCCGAGCCGGGGAGCTGGCGGGCGGTCGGGGAGCGCCAGAAGCGTTCGAAGACGTGCGGGAGATCCTCGGCGGGGATGCCGGGGCCCCGGTCCCGGACCGTCAGCTCGCCCCGGTGCAGCCGCACGTCGATCGTGCCGCGCGGCGGGCTGAACTTCACCGCGTTGTCCAGGACGTTGACGATCGCCCGCTCCAGGGCGGCCGGTTCCGCCCGTACGTACCAGGGGGCCAGGTCCTCGGTGACCGTCAGCTCCGGGCCGCGCAGCCGGGCGCGGCGCAGGGCGGTGCGGGTGATCTCGTGCAGGGCCACCACCTGGAGCGGGCCGGGCTCGGCCGCGTCGGGGCGGGCCAGTTCCTGGAGGTCGCCGATCAGCGCGGCCAGCTCCGTCATCTGGGCCTTCACCGAGGCCATCAGCGCCTTGCGGTCCTCCGGCGGGATCATCCGGCCCGTCTCGTCGCTGCGGGCCAGCAGCTCCACGTTCGTCCGGAGCGAGGTCAGCGGGGTGCGCAGCTCGTGGCCCGCGTCCGCGATCAGCTGGGCCTGGCGGTCGCGGGAGGAGGCGAGCTGGGCCGTCATCGAGTTGAACGAGCTGGACAGCCGGGCGATCTCGTCCTCGCCCGCCACCGGGATGCGCACGTTCAGGTCCTCGGTGCGCGCCACGTGCTCGACGGTCTCGGCCAGCTCGTCGACCGGCCGGAGCCCGGCCCGCGCGATCCACAGCCCGGCCGCGCCCGCGCCGAGGACGCCGATGCCGGAGACGACGAGCAGCACCCAGGCGAGCTGGTTGAGCGGGTCGGTGACCTGCTTCATGGAGACGGCGACGGAGACGGCGACGCCGGGCCGGCCCTGTCCCGCGGGCGAGGTGTAGACCCGCATCCGCGTGCCGTCCTCGGCCGTCGCGGTGTGCGTGGCGTCGTCGCGCAGCCCGGCGGCGACGGCCCGGTCGGCCGGCTCGATCGGGATGGCGGACTTGCCGGGCACCGTGCACGGCTTCTCGCCCACGGCCGGCACCAGCTGGATCGTGTACGGGCCCACGATCTGGAAGTCCCCGGCCAGCCCCCTCGTGCAGGACGTGGCCAGCAGCCCGATCGCGTCCCCGTCCGGCCGCACCTGGGACAGCGTCGTGTCGAGCTGCTCGGTCAGCCGGTCCCGGGTGGTCAGCCAGCAGGCGGCGGCCACCGCGGCGACCGCCACCGCCACCGCCGTCGCGACCAGCATCGCGAGCCGGGAGCGCAGCGGCAGCGCGCGGAAGCGGCGCACGAACCGGTTCGCGGTGGGCCCGGCCGCGCCCGCGGGGGGCCGTGCCGTGCTCACGCCTCCCCGCTCCCACCCGTGCGCAGCGCGTAGCCCACCCCGCGCACGGTGTGGACGAGGCGCGGTTCGCCGCCCGCCTCCGTCTTGCGGCGCAGATACATCACGTACACGTCCAGGGAGTTGGAGCTCGGCTCGAAGTCGAAGCCCCAGACGGCCTTGAGGATCTGCTCCCGGGTCAGCACCTGGCGCGGGTGCGACAGGAACATCTCCAGCAGCGTGAACTCGGTGCGGGTCAGCTCGACCCGCCGGCCGCCCCGGGTGACCTCACGGGTGGCCAGGTCCATCCGCAGGTCGGCGAAGGAGAGGACGTCGTCGTCGGGGGCGTCCGTGCCGGCCGCGGAGGCGTAGGAGCTGCGGCGCAGCAGGGCCCGGATGCGGGCGAACAGCTCGTCCAGCTCGAACGGCTTGACCAGGTAGTCGTCCGCCCCGGCGTCGAGGCCGGTGACCCGGTCGCCGACGGTGTCGCGGGCGGTGAGCATGAGGATGGGCGTGGTCGAGCCGGTGGCCCGGATGCGGCGGGCGGCGGTGAGGCCGTCCATCCGGGGCATCTGGATGTCCAGGACGATGAGGTCGGGGGCGTAGGCCTCGGCCACCGCCAGGGCGTCGTACCCGTCGACCGCGACCTGGGTCCCGTATCCCTCGAAGGCGAGGCTGCGCTGGAGCGCCTCGCGCACGGCCGGCTCGTCGTCGACGATCAGGATGCGCTGGGGATCGTCTTCGGCGGGGCTCATCGCTGCTGGTCCTCTTCTCGTTCCGGCCGACGGGGGCATGCTCAGCCTTGCACGGGCGGGGCGCCGCGGGGTGCTGCGGGTGCTGCGGGTGCTCGTGCGGGATCAGGAACCGTCACCCGCGCGCAGGGTGTCCAGGTCGGCCTTGAGGGTGTCCACCGGGATCGCGAAGCCGAGGCCCACGCTGCCCGCCGTCGAACCGCTGCCCCCTGCCGAGGAACTCGGCGCGTACATCGCGGAGTTGATGCCGATGATCTCGCCGTCCATGTTGATCAGCGCGCCACCGGAGTTGCCGGGGTTGAGCGACGCGTCGGTCTGGAGCGCCTTGTACGTGGTGGTCTCCTCGCCCGTGTCGCCGTTGAACTGCTGCCCCCCGAACTCGAACGGCCACTGCTGGCCGCCACCCTGGCGGCCCTGGCCCTGGCCCGAGCCGCCGGAGTCGTCCTTGGCGACGGTGACGTCCCGGTCGAGCGCGGAGACGATGCCGCTGGTGACGGTGCCGGTCAGGCCCTCGGGCGAGCCGATCGCCACGACCTGGTCACCGACCTTGACCTGCGAGGAGTCGCCGAGCGTGGCCGTCTTCAGACCGCTCGCGCCCCGGAGCTTGATGAGCGCGAGGTCCTTGTCGGGGTCGGTGCCCACGACGTCGGCCGTATAGGTCCTGCCGGTGGAGAGCGTGACCTGGATCTGCTGCGCGCCCGAGATGACGTGGTTGTTGGTGACGATCTCGCCGTCCTCGGTGATCACCACGCCCGACCCGGTGGAATTGCCCGCCGACGAGGCCGCGCCGATCTCCACGATCGCGGGCGAGACCGCCTCCGCGACGCCCGAGACGGTGCCCTTGCTGCTCTGCGAGACGGTGGTGCCGTTGACCGCGCCGCCGGAGCCGGTGGCGGCGGGGTCACCGCCGTTCAGCCGGCCGACGAGGGTGGCGGTGCCGCCGCCGACCACACCCGCGGCGAGCGCCACCGCCGCCAGCAGCGCGATGGGCCGCTTGGCCCTGCGCCTGGTGGTGGGGGCGTACGCGGGCGGCGGCGGGTAGCCGCCGGCCGCACCGGTCTGCGCCGCACCGGTCTGCGCCGCACCGGTCTGCGCCGCACCGGTCTGCGCCGCACCGGTCTGCGCCGTGCCGTAGGAGGGGGCGTACGGGTACGCGGTCGGGTCCTGGTCCGTCGAGTGCGCGCCGCTCGGGCGAAGGTTCTCCGTCATGTCCACCAGGCTGGTCAGCGAACATGAGAACGGCCTGAGTACGTCCTGAGAAGCCCGGAAGAACCGCGTATGCCCGCTGTAAAGGCCCAAAGGTCCGAAGGCCCGACGAAGGCCCGAAGGCCCGAAGGCCCGGGGCGTGGGCGGTCAGGCGGACGCGGGAGGCTCCCCGCAGCCGCACGAGCGACGGACCACCAGCGCGGAGGGGAACTGCTTCAGCCGCTCGCGCCGCGACCCCGAGACCCGCAGCGAGTCGTCCAGCACCAGGTCCACCGCCGCCCGCGCCATCGCCGGCCGGTCGGAGTGGACCGTGGTCAGCGGCGGATCGGTGAGGCCGGCCTCCTTCACGTCGTCGAAGCCCGCCACCGCCAGCTCGCCCGGCACGTCGATGCGCAGCTCACGGGCGGCCCGCAGCACGCCGAAGGCCTGGTCGTCCGTGGCGCAGAAGATCGCCGGGGGCCGGTCCGGGCCCGCCAGCAGCCCGAGGGCCACCTGATAGGCGTCGTAGCGGTTGTACGGGGCCTGGAAGAGCCGGCCCTCCGTGGAGCGGCCCGACTCGTGCATCGCCCGCCGCCAGCCCTCGACGTGGTCGGCGACCGGGTCGCCGACCGACGGGGTCTCCTCCGTGCCGCCGAGGCAGGCCACGTACGCGTTGCCGTGCTCCAGCAGATGCCGGGTGGCGAGCTGGGCGCCGCCCACGTCGTCGGTGACGACGGCGACGTCGTCGATCGCCTCGGGGCGCTCGTGCAGCAGGACGACCCGGGCGTCCCAGGCCTCGATCTCGGCGGCGGCGCGCTCGCTGGGACCCTGGCTGACCAGGATCAGCCCGGAGACGCGCATACCGAGGAAGGCCCGCAGATAGTGGACCTCGCGCTCGTCGCGGTAGTCGGAATTGCCGACGAGCACCATTTTCCCGCGCTCGGCGGCGGCCTGTTCGACCGCGTGCGCCATCTCCGCGAAGAACGGCTGCCGGGCGTCCGGGACGATCATTCCTATGAGGTCCGTGCGGCGCGAGGCCATGGCCTGGGCGACCCGGTCGGGCCGGTAGCCCAACTGCTTGATCGCGGCGAGCACCCGCTCGCGCGTGGCCGGGGCGACCGGCCGGGGTCCGTTGTTGATGACGTAGCTGACGACCGCGGTCGACGTCCCCGCCAGTCTCGCCACATCGTCCCGCGTCACCTTGGCCACGCGCCGCAGTCTACGCGGATGGACCTACCTCTTGGCAGCCTCTACCGGGGCTTCTTCCGTCACCCCGGCGGCCGGGGACTGCTCCGAACGGGTGTGGGCTCCGGTTTCCCTCGACTGGTGCTGCCGCTGGGCGGCGGCCCGGTCCTTCGCCTCCTCCGCCGCGCGCTCGACCTTCTCCGGCGTGACGAAGCGGTAGCCGACGTTGCGCACGGTGCCGATCAGCGACTCGTGCTCGGGGCCGAGCTTGGCGCGCAGCCGCCGCACGTGGACGTCGACCGTCCGCGTACCGCCGAAGTAGTCGTAGCCCCAGACCTCCTGGAGGAGCTGGGCGCGGGTGAAGACCCGGCCCGGGTGCTGGGCGAGGTACTTCAGCAGTTCGAATTCCTTGAAGGTCAGGTCCAGGACCCGCCCCTTGAGCTTCGCGCTGTACGTCGCCTCGTCGACGGAGAGATCACCGTTGCGGATCTCCATCGGGGAGTCGTCGGAGGTGATCTGCCGGCGGCCCATGGCCAGCCGCAGCCGGGCCTCGACCTCGGCCGGTCCCGCCGTGTCCAGCAGCACGTCGTCGATGCCCCAGTCGGCGGTGACGGCCGCGAGACCGCCCTCGGTGACGACGAGGATCAGCGGACAGCCCAGCCCCGTGGACCGCAGCAGCTGACAGAGCGAGCGGACCTGCGGAAGGTCGCGCCGCCCGTCGACGAGGATCACGTCGGCGCCCGGGGTGTCCACGAGGGCCGGGCCCTCGGCGGGGGCCACCCGCACGCTGTGGAGCAGAAGCCCGAGGGCGGGGAGCACCTCCGTCGACGGCTGGAGTGCGTTCGTCAGAAGCAGCAGTGAACTCATCGCCGGCCACCTGCCTGGTTCGGTCGATCGTGTTGCACGGTTCGCTCGCCCATTACGTCGGTCCTCCTCGTTCCCTGCGAGAGGGGCACTCCCGGGTCGGACCCGGGGGAGTATGCGGCACTGCTTCGTACGTCATGCGGGTTTCACGGTGCGGTCCCGCGCCCTGGGACCGCTGAGCTTGTCGAAACGTTGTCGTAACAACGCCGGTAAAGCACAAAAGGACCCGGGGGCTGCATTGCCCGGATCCTCTTCGCAGCAGAATAGCCCACATGAGTTCCGCGTCCGAGGGTCGATTCCCGAGTTCCTCTGTTCCCTTGCTCACGCGCCCCCCACGATGTGCCACGTTGCTGACGGATGACGGCGTACCGGTCGAGGCGGTGTACGAACCGTGTACGACAGGTGCCGGGACGCCGGGCGGCGAAGCGGGCGAGGGGCCCGCGGCGACCCCCGTGATCGTCGTCGCGCACGGTTTCACCGGCTCGGCCGACCGCCCCGCCGTGCGGCGCGCCGCACGGGTCTTCGCCCGGCGTGCGGCCGTGATCACGTTCTCGTTCCGGGGTCACGGACGGTCCGGCGGGCGCTCCACGGTGGGCGACCGCGAGGTGCTGGACCTGGCCGCGGCGGTGGCCTGGGCGCGGGAGCTGGGGCACTCCCGGGTGGTGACGGTCGGGTTCTCGATGGGCGGCTCGGTGGTGCTCCGGCACGGCGCCCTGTACGCGGCGGAATCCGGGGCGGTGCATACCGCCGTTCGTGTACCGGAGCGCGCGGGGCGCACGGGCGGTTCGGGGGCGCACACGGACGCGGTGGTCTCCGTCAGCGCTCCCGCTCGCTGGTACTACCGGGGGACGGCCCCGATGCGCCGGCTGCACTGGGTGGTCACCCGCCCCTCGGGCCGCCTCGTCGGGCGCTACGGGTTCCGTACCCGCATCGCGACCGGGGACTGGGACCCCGTCCCGCTCTCCCCGGTCGCCGCGGTCCCGCTCATCGCCCCGGCCCCGCTGCTGCTCGTGCACGGCGACCGGGACCCGTACTTCCCGCTGGACCACCCGAGGATGCTGGCGGAGGCCGCCGGTCCGGGCGGCGCGGAGCTGTGGCTGGAGCGGGGGATGGGCCACGCCGAGAACGCGGCGGACGACGCCCTGCTGGCCCGTATCGCCGACTGGGCGACGGCCGCGCCGCGCGCGTGACCCATCATGGAGAGCTGACGCACGAGGCGTCCGACGAACCGACCCGAAGGAGTGGCGCCATGGCAGCGGGGACGATCCGCTACTGGGCCGCGGCCAAGGCCGCGGCGGGCACCGCGGAGGAACCGTACGCGGCGGAGACCCTCGCCGAGGCGCTCGACGCCGCGCGCGAGAGGCACCCGGGCGAACTGGGCCAGGTGCTCCGGCGGTGCTCGTTCCTCATCGACGGGAACCCCGTCGGGACCCGTGGGCATGAGACCGTACGCCTTGCCGAGGGCGGCACGGTCGAGGTGCTCCCGCCGTTCGCAGGAGGGTGAACCGCAGGCCATGAGCAGCAGCGATCAGCAGTACCCGTATCCGTACGACCCCGAGCGGCAGCAGCAGCCGGCGTCACCGCACTGGCCCGACGGGACGGCCGGGCAGTCCGCCGCGCCCCAGGACCCGGCCGCCTTCGACCAGGGCGCGACGCAGACGTGGCAGGCGCCGACCTGGGACACGCAGTACCAGCCGACGATCCGCCCGGACGGCGAACAGCACCGGGCGCAGGCGCAGGCGCAGGGGTACGGGCAGCCGCCGTACGGGGCGCCGCAGCCGGATCCGTACGGCTCGCAGCAGCCCGGCCCGTACGGGGCACCGGAGCCGCACCCTCCGTACCAGCAGCAGTACCAGGAGCCGCAGCAGCAGAACCAGCACCAGCGGCATTACCAGGAACCGCAGCAGCAGTACCAGGGGCAGCAGCCGCAGCACCAGCAGCCGCAGCACCAGCACCACCAGCCGCACCACCAGCAGCCGTACCGGCCCTCCGCGGCCGACACCGCCTATCTGCCGCCTCAGGGGGCCTCGGGCTCCTTCCCGCTGCCGCCCGAGGTTCCGGCCGCGCCGGCCACGCCCGCCGCTCCCTCGGCCCCCGCCGCACCCGTGCCCGCCCCCGAGCCCGTGACCGCGCGGCCGGAGGCCGGCGACACGGGCTACAGCGCGCCGACGACGCTGGGCAACGCCCGGATCACCGACGCGCAGCGGGCCCGCGCGGAAGGCCGTTCGCCGATCATCGCGCCGGGGATGCAGCCCGCGGCGCTCACCGCCGTGCTCGGTCTGCTGCTCGCGGGGGGCGCGGCGATCGGGCCGTACGCCCTGCTCGTCCCGGTGGTGCTCCTCCAGGCGGTGACGGCCGCCGGATGGTTCCGGCTCAACGGCATGTGGCCCGCCCGCCAGGGCATCGCGCTCGCCTTCGCCGGGGGCCTGGTCGCCGACGTCGTCCTGCTCGCGGCGGGCCGGGAGCACGGCCCCGCCGCGCTGCTGGGCACCCTGGGCGTCTGGGTGCTGCTCACCGTGGTCCTCCAGCTCCGCAGCCACGCGGGGGCCGACGAGCGGATGTACGGCCTGATGGCCACGGTCGTCTCGGCGTCCCTCGCGGTGCTCGCGGGCGGACACCTCGCGGCGGTCCCGGACGCGGTGGTGGTCGGCGGGGTGGCCGTCGCGGCGGCCACACTCGTCCGGGCCCTTCCGCTGCCCGGCGCGGTCTCCCTCGCGGTGGCCCTGCTCGCGGGTGCCGGCGCGGGTCTCGTCGCCGGCAACGCGGTCGACATCGGCTCGAAGGGCGTGCTGATCGGCCTCGCGGCGGCCGGGTGCGCGCTCATCGGGCTGCGGGTGGCGAGCTACGACTACCCGTCCCGGTTCGTGCACATGACCGCCGGGGTGGCGCTGCCGCTGGCCGCGGCGGCCCCGGCCGTCTACCTGGTCGGCCGCGCCGTCCTCTGACCGTCCCGGGCCACCGCCGGCCACCGCTGCCGGCCCGCCGCCGACGGCCCCTCGGGAACCGATGGGGGGCCGCCGGTCGTCGGTCATCCAGGGCGTCCCCGTCCTGCGGCAGTAGGCTCACGGGCGCCAGGGGGACCGATCGGCTCAGGGTGGGGGAACGACACATGCGCGCGCTGCGAATACTGCTGGTCCTGGTGGTGGTGCTCGGCGGTCTCTTCCTCGCCGTCGACCGCGCGGCCGTCTGGTTCGCCGAGTCCGAGGCCGAGGACCGGGTCACGATCAGCGGGGGCGGGCCCGCCACGACGGAGATCTCGATCAAGGGCTTCCCCTTCCTCACCCAGCTCGCCGGCTCGCGGCTCGACCGGGTCGACGTCGACCTCACCGGCATGGAGGCCAGCGCCGCCGGGCGTTCGATACGGGTCAGCGAGGTCCGGGCCGAACTGCACGACGTGAAGCTCGGCTCCGGCTACCGGAGCGCCACCGCCGCCCGCGCCACCGGCACCGCGCTCGTCAGCTACGAGGACCTGACGGCGGCGGCCAGCGACGGCGTCGTCGTGGAGTACGGCGGCAAGGGCAAGGCGAAGGTCACCGGCACGGTCGAGATCCTCGGCCGGCCGATCTCGCGCAGCGTGCTGTCCACCGTGACCCGCGTCGACGGCCGGACGATCAAGGTGCGTGCGGACGAGGTGCCGGGTGAGGGGATTCCCGGCGTCGAGGAGCTGGTCCGCAAGAAGACCGACTTCGAGGGCGACATCGACGGGCTTCCGCGGGGCCTGGAGCTCCGCGAGGTCAAGGTGACCGAGAAGGGCCTGGAGATATCGGTGGCCGGCTCGGACGTCTCCCTGACCGGCTGACCGCCCCCCATACGCCCCCGTACCCTTCCTTACGCCTCAATCCCCACCACCCCGCCCCTACGCCTTCTTCCGCGCCGACCGGTGCGTTCGATGCGACCGATCCGGATAGTGAGACGCTCGCGTCCGGTCCGCAGATGCGGGGAAGGTCCGGGGGAGTGGCGCGCGGGATCCGAGGCCGGTTAACCCCCCACCCGTCTCACATCGCGGATGATCGTGTCTCATCATGCGACACGACGGTGACATCTCCGTCCGTACCTCCCTACGATCGGACCCATGAAGCGACAGGCGGATCTCACGAAGCGGCGGGCAGTAGACCTGTGCCGCGTCGCCGCCATGCTCTGTCGCACCTTCTGAGCGGGGCGTTCGCACCGTCCCGTTTCTCCCCGGCCCTTCGACCGTCGTCAGGGCCGGCCCCGTGCCCCGTACGCGCCGCGTTCCGTGCCTCCGCGCGTACACCCGCACAGCGACTCCGCATCTCGCACCACCCCGCCGCAGACTGCCCCGGAGGAGAACAACATGAGCCGCAGCGACGTCCTGGTAGACGCCGACTGGGTCGAGGCCCACATCGACGACCCGCAGGTCGCCATCGTCGAGGTGGACGAGGACACCTCGGCGTACGAGAAGAACCACATCAAGAACGCGATCCGGATCGACTGGACCAAGGACCTCCAGGACCCGGTCCGCCGGGACTTCGTCGACCAGGCCGGCTTCGAGAAGCTGCTCAGCGAGAAGGGCATCGGCAACGACACGCTGGTCGTCCTCTACGGCGGCAACAACAACTGGTTCGCCTCCTACGCCTACTGGTACTTCAAGCTGTACGGCCACGAGAACGTCAAGCTCCTCGACGGCGGCCGCAAGAAGTGGGAGCTCGACTCCCGCGACCTGACCGACGCCGTCCCGACGCGCCCGGCCACGCAGTACACGGCCAAGCCGCAGGACGAGTCGATCCGCGCCTACCGCGACGACGTCGTCAAGGCCATCGGCAACCAGAACCTGGTCGACGTGCGCTCGCCCGACGAGTTCAGCGGCAAGCTGCTCGCCCCGGCCCACCTCCCGCAGGAGCAGTCGCAGCGCCCCGGCCACGTGCCGAGCGCCCGCAACATCCCGTGGTCGAAGAACGCCAACGACGACGGCACGTTCAAGTCGGACGACGAGCTCAAGGCCCTCTACGAGGACGAGCAGGTCGACCTGGCGAAGGACACCATCGCCTACTGCCGCATCGGTGAGCGCTCCGCGCTCACCTGGTTCGTGCTCCACGAGCTGCTCGGCCAGGAGAACGTCAAGAACTACGACGGTTCCTGGACCGAGTACGGCTCCCTCGTCGGTGTGCCGATCGAGCTCGGCCCCGCCAAGTAGTCCGGACGACCGCACGACCCGACCGACCCGCACGACCCGACCAGAAGGACAGAACCATGTGTGGAGCACAGGCCGGTGGCCCCGACGCTTCGACGATCAAGCCCGGTGAGACCACCATCCAGGGCAGCGTGACCCGCGACGGCGAGCCCGTCACCGGCTACGTGCGCCTGCTGGACTCGACCGGCGAGTTCACCGCCGAGGTCCCGACCTCGGCGACCGGACAGTTCCGGTTCTACGCCGCCGAGGGCACCTGGACGCTCCGCGCCCTGGTTCCGGGCGGCAGCGCCGACCGCACGGTCGTCGCGCAGACCGGCGGGCTGTCCGAGGTCGCCATCGCCGTCTGATCCGCGACGATCCGGCGGCACGCCGTTCCGTACGGCACGCAGAACGGCCGGAGGGCCGCACCCCAGGGGGTTGGACGCCACCTGACGCGGGGTGCGGCCCTCCGTGCCGTCCGGAGCCTCCGCCGGGTGGGCGGAGGGGCCGGGGAGTCCTACGCTGGAAGCATGTACGCCCGACGCAGGCGGAAGTACTTCCTCATGATGGGCGGATGCATCGCGCTCTTCGTGTCCGCCTGGGCCGTGGTGCGCCTGTGGTCCATGCCGGTCGCCATCGGCATGTGCGTGGTCGCCATGGTGATCCCGCCCGTCGCCGCCGTGGTCGCCAACCGGCGGGGCCCGGAGGACCGCTGGTGGGACGACCCCTCGGGCGATCCGACGTCCGACGAGTGGTGGGACGAGCTCGACGGCAGGAAGCGCCGCTGAGCGGTCAGTAGACGAGCGCCTGGGCACCGTCCGCCATGGCCTCCTGCACGAAGACCTGTGCGCCCGCGATCCGTACGCCCTCCAGCACGTCCTTCTCGCCGATGCCGCGCCGGGCCGCGCACTGGGTGCACAGGGTGATCCGGCCGCCCGCCAGGATCGAGTCCAGCAGGTCGGGCAGCGGGGCGGCGTGCGGCAGTTCGAACTCGGCGGCCCGGCCGGGCAGGGCGAACCACGAGGACTCGCCGGTCAGCCAGAGCGAGACCTCCACACCGCTGGCGACGCCCACGGCCGCCACGGTGAAGGCCTGGGAGCAGCGCTCGGCGGCCTCGGGCCCGGCGGTCACCTTGATCACAAGCTTCTTCGGCATGTCCCGAACTGTAATCGGCCGGGACGCGGCCTCCCGGCTCGTCCCCGCTCCTCCCGCTCTCCCGGCTCGCCCCCGCTCCTCCCCTGCGCCTCGCGGCTCCTCCCGGCTCACCTGGACGAGAAGGCCGGGCCCCCACCCATTAGGCTGGGGACCGGCCCTGTCACCGCCGCCACCCGCTCGTCACGAGGAGCCCCCTGTGCTTGAGGCATTCTTCACCGCCCTGCTGGTCCTGGTCTGCGTGGGCGTCACCGCCTTCGCCGCGATCACCGTGAAGAAGCTGTACCAGGGCCAGCGCTGACCTCCGCCGTTCCCACGGCTCCCCGCCCACCCCTCGCACCCTCACAGATCGTCTGAGCCGCTCATGATCGAGATTCCGTCCGACCTCCACCCGGACCTCGTCCCGCTGGCCTTCCTCCTCGGCAACTGGGCGGGCGCGGGCGTGTCCGACTTCCCCGGCGCCGAGAAGTGCAACTTCGGCCAGGAAGTGACCTTCAGCCACGACGGCCGCGACTTCCTGGAGTACGTCTCCCACACCTGGGTCCTGGACGACGAGGGCAAGCAGGTCCGGCCGCTGGAGACCGAGACCGGCTACTGGCGCATCGACAAGGACCGCAAGGTCGAGGTCGTCATGGCCCGCGACCAGGGCGTCATCGAGATCTGGTACGGCGAGTTGGCCGACCAGAAGCCGCAGATCGACCTGGTCACCGACGCGGTCGCCCGTACGGCGGCCTCCGGCCCGTACAGCGGCGGCAAGCGGCTCTACGGGTACGTCAAGAGCGACCTCATGTGGGTCGGCGAGAAGGCCACCCCCGAGGTCGAGCTGCGTCCGTACATGTCGGCGCACCTGAAGAAGGTCGTCACCCCCGAGGAGGTCGCCGAGATGGCGCGGAACCTCGAAGACATGCCGGACGACGGCATCGCCTTCTTCAAGTAGGGGTTCCTCCCGCGGGAACCCCGGCAGCCACCCCGGCCGGATCCGGGGGCTGCTTCCCGGTGCTCGCCCCGCCCTACACTGGGCGTGTGGTGAGCACCGACTGGAAGACCGATCTTCGGCAGCGCGGCTACCGGCTGACGCCCCAACGTCAGCTCGTCCTGGAGGCGGTCGACGCCCTGGAGCACGCGACGCCGGACGACATCCTGTGCGAGGTGCGCAGGACCGCGTCCGGCGTGAACATCTCCACGGTGTACCGGACCCTGGAGCTCCTGGAGGAGCTCGGTCTGGTCAGCCACGCCCATCTGGGGCACGGCGCCCCGACGTACCACCTGGCCGACCGGCACCACCACATCCACCTCGTCTGCCGGGACTGCTCGGACGTCATCGAGGCGGATCTCTCCGTCGTCGCCGACTTCACCGAGAAGCTGCGCGCCGATTTCGGCTTCGAGACGGACATGAAGCACTTCGCGATCTTCGGCCGCTGCGCGGACTGCGCGGCGGCGAAAGCGGCGACGGACGGGGCCGTCGGCCGGGCCGGGGGCGGGACCGCCGGCGCGGGTGCGAACACGCCAGCGAAGGACGCGTCCGCCAAGTCGTAGGCTGGGCGCATGAAGAGCCCCTTGCTGTCCCTGCCCGGTGCCGTTCCCGCCGAAGGCCGCGACGAAGGTGTCGCCGCTCACTACGGCGACCTGTTCCGCGAGCAACGCGCGCTGGCCGACGGCAACGGCTTCGTCGACCTCTCCCACCGGGGCGTCGTCACCGTCACCGGCGACGACCGGCTGAGCTGGCTGCACCTGCTGCTCACCCAGCACGTCAGCGACCTCGCCCCGCACCAGGCCACCGAGGCGCTCATCCTGTCCGCCAACGGGCACATCGAACACGCGATGTATCTGGTGGACGACGGCGCCACGGTGTGGATGCACGTCGAGCCGGATACCCAGGGCGACCTGATCGCCTACCTGGAGTCGATGAAGTTCTTCTACCGGGTCGAGGTCGCCGACCGCACCGCCGACATCGCCGTCGTCCACCTCCCGGCCGGCTCCATCGCCGAGACGCCGGACGGGGCGGCCGTACGGGAGACCCCGCAGGGCCGGGACCTGTTCCTGCCCCGTGCCGACCTGGAGGCGTACGCCGCCGCCCACGGCCCCGCCGCCGGGATCCTGGCGTACGAGGCGCTGCGCGTGGAGGGTCACCGGCCGCGCGTCGGCTTCGAGACCGACCACCGCACCATCCCGCACGAGCTGGGCTGGATCGGCGGCGCCGTCCACCTCCAGAAGGGCTGCTACCGGGGCCAGGAGACGGTGGCCCGCGTCCACAACCTGGGGAAGCCGCCGCGCCGGCTCGTCTTCCTGCACCTGGACGGCAGCGAGGTGCACCTGCCCGGACACGGGACGCCGGTGCGGCTCGCGGCCGACGGCCAGGAGGGCCGCCAGCTCGGCTTCATCACCACCTCGGCCCGCCACCACGAGCTGGGCCCGATCGCCCTGGCCCTGGTCAAGCGGAACGTGGCCGTCGACGCGGAGCTGCTCGCCGGGGACACGGCGGCCGCCCAGGAGACGGTCGTCGAGCCCTGAGGGCCCTCCCTCGGGCACTCCGCGTACGGCTGCGCCTCGGCACTCCGCGTACGGCTACACCTCGATGATCACCGTGAACGGGCCGTGGTTCGTGAGCGAGACCCGCATGTCCGCTCCGAACCGGCCCGTCTCCACGTGCGCCCCGAGGGCCCGCAGCCGCGCCACGACCTCGTCCACCAGCGGTTCGGCCACCTCGCCGGGCGCGGCGGCGTTCCAGGTGGGCCGGCGGCCCTTCCGGGCGTCCCCGTAGAGAGTGAACTGAGAAATCACCAGGAGCGGCGCGTTCACATCCGAACAGGACTTCTCGCCCTCCAGGACGCGCACCGACCAGAGCTTGCGGGCCAGCTGCGCCGCCTTCTCCGGGGTGTCGTCATGGGTGACCCCGACCAGCACACACAGGCCCTCGCCGACGATCTCCCCGACGATCCCGGGAGCCGAGGGGTCGTCCGTCGCACCCGCGACGGAGACGCTCGCGCCGTCCACTCTCTGTACCACTGCACGCATACAGACCAACCTATCTTGGGCTGAACGGGTACAGAGCACCTGCATCGGCACCGTCCGGAGTGGCACGATGCACGATGTCGGTGTGCCGACGCACCGGTCGAGGGGACGGAACAGCATGAGTACCTATGGAGCCGGACAATCTCCCGGTGCCGTACCGGGCGCACGTCACCGCACCAGCACCCTGCGGTCACCCGTACAGCGCAGTCTGCCGGGGCAGGGTCCCGCGCTGCCACCCGCGACGCCCGCGACAGTGGCCACCGTGCCCGAGCAGACCGGCGGCGACGCGGGCTTCGGAGAGCTGCGGCTGCCGGAGCTGCGGACGCTGCGCCGGGACGCCCAGCGCGACGAGGCCGATCTCAGCTACGTACGCCGGCTGGTGCAGGGACGGATCGACATCCTGCGCGCCGAGCTGGCCCGCCGCCGGGACCCGGAGGCCCCGGTGGAGGACGCGGCGGTGGTGAGCCGGCTCTCGGAGATCCTGACCGACACCCCGTCCCGGCACCGCACCTCCGTCCGGCACGTCACGCTGACGACGCCGCGCGGCGACGAGTTCCGGCAGCTCGCCGCCGAGAACCTCGCCGAGGTCGAGCTGTCCGATCTGGACGCCCGGACGGACGAGGAACTGCACACGGCGATGGGGCGGCTCGTCCGCTACGAACAGAAGGTCTCCCGCCGCCGTCACGAGCTCCAGCGCACGGCCGACGATTCCAGCGCGGAGATCGCCCGCAGGTACCGTGACGGGGAAGCACAAGTAGACGACCTGCTCGCCTGAAGCGATCCTTCCGGGCGCGGGTCCCGCACGCCCGTCCCCGGAAGGCCACCATGACGTCCACCGACGCCCCGCCCGCAGCACCTCCCGCCCCGTCTCCCGCCCCGCCCGTCCTGGCCGAGGTCGTGCGCTCCGGGTTCACGGAGGGGCACCACCGGGGATCGCTGGTCCTGCTGGCCGCCGACGGCAGCGTGGAGCGGGCGATCGGGGACCCGGCGGCGCCGGTCTTCCCCCGGTCCTCCAACAAGCCGATGCAGGCCGCCGCGATCCTGCGGGCCGGACTCGACCTCTCGGGCGAACGGCTGGCCCTGGCCGCCGCGAGCCACTCCGGGGAGCCCTTCCACATCGACCTCGCGCGGAAGATGCTCGCCGAGCACGGGCTGAGCCCGGCCGACCTCCAGACCCCGCCCGACCTGCCACTGGACCCGGTGGAGGCGGAGGCGTACCTCGCGAGCGGGCACGTACGCGAGCGGATCACGATGAACTGCTCCGGCAAGCACGCGGCCATGCTCGCCGTCTGCGTCCGCAACGGCTGGGACACCGCGACCTACCTCGCCCCGGACCATCCGCTCCAGCAGCTCATCGGGCAGTTCGTCGCCGAGGCCGCCGGCGAGCCGGTCGCGGCGGTCGGCACGGACGGCTGCGGGGCCCCGCTGATGGCCATCGGGCTGACCGGCCTGGCCCGCGCCTTCCGGTCGTTCGTGCTCGCGGAGCCCGGGAGCGCCGGGCGGCGGGTCGCGGACGCGATGCGCGCCCACCCGGAGTACGTCGCGGGCACCCGGCGTCCGGACACCTGGCTGATGCGCGAGGTGCCGGGGACGCTCTCCAAGATGGGCGCCGAAGCGGTCCAGGCGGTGGCGCTGGCCGACGGGCGGGCCCTCGCCTTCAAGGTCGACGACGGGTCGGCCCGGGCGCTCGGCCCGGTGCTGGCCCGCGCCCTGGAGCTGCTGGGCGTGGACGCCCCGGTGGTCGCCCGGATCGGGCGGTCCCCGCTGCTGGGCGGGGCGGCGGAGGTCGGGGAAATTCGCGCGACATTCTGAGGGGCGCGTGCTTAGCGTGAGGGAATGAGCCTTGATGTCCGCACCGTCACCTCGTCCGAGACCGCCGACTGGATGAGGGCGGTGAGCAACGGTTTTCTCACCGCGGGCACACCGAGTGAGGAGCTCGTGGCGGACCGGTTCGCCGATGTCGACCTCTCCCGCACGCAGGGAGCCTTCGACGCGGGGCGCTGCGTGGCGACGTTCCGCTCGTTCGCCCAGGAGCTGACCGTCGTGGGCGGGGCCACCGTGGCGGCCGACGCGATCACCGGGGTCACGGTGGCGCCCACGCACCGTCGGCGCGGACTGCTCAGCCGGATGATGGCGACGGACCTGGCGGCGGCCAAGGAGCGCGGCGAGACGGTCGCCTCGCTGATCGCCGCCGAGTACCCGATCTACGGACGGTACGGCTTCGGCCCCGCCGCCTGGAGCTCCGTGTGGGAGGTCTCCGTGCACCGCGCGGGTCTCGACCCGCGCCGCTCGGGGCAGCCCGCGGGCGGCGGCCGGATCGAGATGGTGGACGGCGCGGACGTCCGCAAGCTCGGCCCCGAGGTGCACGCGGCGCTCGCGGCCCGGCAGCCCGGCGTGGTGACCCGCGACGAGCGCTGGTGGCGGCAGCGCACGGGGGCGGCGCCCAGTTCGGCCCACGAGACGTGGACCGAACCCTTCTACGTCGTGCACCGCGCCGGCGACGGCACGGTCGACGGCTTGATGACGTACGGCGTCGACGACACGTGGGGCGACAGCAAGCAGCCGCTGAACACCGCCTCCGTACGGGACATGATCGCGCTGAACCCGGCGGCCGAGCGGGCCCTGTGGCACTACCTCTGCTCGGTCGACTGGATCACCACGATCCGCTCGGGCTACCGCGCCCCCGACGACCTGCTCCCGCTGCTGCTGCCCGACCCGCGCGCGGCCCGGATGGTCACGAACGCGGACTGGCTGTGGCTGCGGCTGCTGGACGTGCCGCGCGCCCTGGAGGCCCGGACCTACGGCACCGAGGCGTCGCTCGTCCTGGAGGTCCGGGACGAGGCGGGGCCGGCCGGGGGCCGCTTCCTGCTGGACGCCTCGACGTCCGGCGCCCGGTGCGCCCCGACCACCCGGAGCGCCGATCTGGCCCTGGACGTGGCCGAGCTGGCGACGCTGTACCTGGGCGACGAGTCCGTACGGAGGCTGGTGGACCTGGGCCGGGCCGAGGAGTCGCGGGCGGGTGCGGCGACGACGGCGGACGCCGTGTTCCGTACGGGCCGGCGGCCGTGGTGCCCGGACGTGTTCTGAGCCCCGCCCGCCGCGGGCTCCTCCGCCCGCCGCCGGCTCCCTCGGCCCCCCGGCGGTTTCCTCGGCCGCGTTCCGGGGCGGCGGTCAGCGTGTCCGGATCCGGAACAGCGTCCCCGAGGCGCCGATCGCCACGGCGAGCATCCCGGCAGCCCAGGCGAGCGCGATCCAGGGGGTGCTGCCCACGTCCCGGCCGAGCAGCAGTCCGCGCAGGGACTCGATGGCCGGGGTGATCGGCTGGTGGTCGGCGAACCCGTGCAGCCAGTCGGGCATGTTCTCGGTCGGGACGAAGGCGCTGCTCGGGTAGGGCAGGAACGACATGAAGAACGTGAAGCCGCTCGCCGCCTCCGGGGTGCGGGCCAGCATCCCGATCGCCGCCGAGATCCAGGACAGGGCCACGATGTAGGCCACCAGGACGCCGCCCACCACGAGCCAGCCGCTCCAGGAGGCGGCGGGGCGGAATCCGATCAGCAGCGCGACGCCGAAGACCAGGGCCGTGGCGCAGAGGTTGCGGACCGTGCTGGCCGCCACATGCCCGGCCAGCACCGGCGTACCGCCCACGTCCAGGGAGCGGAACCGGTCGATGATGCCGCCCTTCATGTCCTCGCTGACGGCGGTGGCGGTGGTCGCGGCGCCGAACCCGGCGGACAGGAGCAGGACGCCCGGGACGACGTACATGACGTACGAGTCGTAGTCCGTCCCGGTGTCGATGGCGCCGCCGAAGAAGTAGACGAAGATCAGCATCAGCATGATCGGCAGCGCCAGGGACGTGATCAGCGCGTCGGTGTTGCGGCTGCTGATGCGCAGGGCGCGCGCGGTCATGACGGCGGTGTGGGTGAGCCGGCCGGGCCCGCGGCCGGGGTCCGGGCGCCGCACGGCCCCGTCGGTGTGCCGGGCCGGGTTTCCGCGCCGAACGGCGGTGTCAGACATGGGTGGATGCCTCCGGGGTCGTGGGCGCGTTCGAGGTCAGGTCCAGGAAGACGTCGTCGAGGGTCGCGCTGTGCAGGCTGAAGCGTTCGATCTCGCGGCGCGTGGGGTCGATCTCGTCGAGCAGGGCGCGCACCTGGGCCGCCGAGCCGTCGGTGGCGAGGCCGAGGGTGAGGGTCTCGGGGGAGTGCTGGACCGCCCGCCCGGCCAGCCGGAGATACGCCTCGCTGCTGGTGAGGACCAGGTCGAGCCGGTGTCCGCCGACGCGGGACTTGAGGTCGGCGGCGGTGCCCTCGGCGGCGATCCGGCCCTGGTTCAGCAGGGCGATCCGGCCGGCGAGGCGGTCGGCCTCCTCCAGGTACTGGGTGGTGAGGAGGATGGTCGCCCCGCTCGCGGCCAGCTCCCGGACGACCTCCCAGAGCTCCTGGCGGCTGCGCGGGTCGAGGCCGGTGGTCGGCTCGTCCAGGAAGAACACCCCGGGCTCCGGTGAGCCGACGAGCCCGGCGGCCAGGTCGAGGCGGCGGCGCATGCCCCCGGAGTAGGTCCGGACGGGGCGGCGGGCCGCCGCGGTGAGGTCGAAGCGCTCCAGCAGCTCCCCGGCCCGCCGCCGGGCGTGGCCCCGGGAGAGCCCGGTGAGCCGGGCCATCATCCGCAGGTTCTCCTCACCCGTCTGGGTCTCGTCGACGGCGGCGAACTGGCCGGTGAGGCTGATCGACCCGCGCACCGCGCTCCGCTCGGCGACGACGTCGTACCCCGCGACGCGGGCGGTGCCGGAATCGGCCTCGGTCAGCGTCGCGAGGATCCGCACGGTGGTGGTCTTGCCGGCCCCGTTCGGGCCGAGCAGGGCGAAGACGGTGCCGCGCCCGACCCGGAGGTCGATGCCGTCGAGGACCCGGACGGCGGGTTTTCCGTAGGACTTGACGAGGCCGTACGCCTCGATGGTGTGGGCTCCGTCGGCGTCGCCGCCGCCGTTGCCGGTGCTTCTCGTCGGGCCGGTCATGTTCGGATCTCCTTTTGCGTATGCCATACGCGTTACTGCGTAAGCATTACGCATCTCTAGGATGGGGTCAAGGCGCACGGGGGCGCGGGGCGTGACAGCGGCAAGGCCGCGGCGTGACGGCGGCGCGGTCGGGATGCCGGGCGAAGGGGATGCGGTGACGGAGAAGAGCGGCTCGGGCGGCGGCGACCTGCCGGCCAGCCTGGAGGCGGCCTGGGGGCTGCGGGACCGCCCGGCCAAGGGCCCGAAGCCCGGCCTGAGCCTGGAGCGGATCGTGGCCGCGGCGGTGCGCGTCGCGGCGGCCGACGGCCTCGCGGCCGTGTCCATGGGCCGGGTCGCCCAGGAGCTGGGCGCGTCCACGATGTCCCTCTACCGCTACGTCTCCGCCAAGGACGAGCTGTACGTCCTGATGCAGGAGGCGGCGGTCGGCCCGCCGGAACCCCTGGCCGCGCTGGAGACCGGTGCGGGCTGGCGGGCCGCGCTCACCGAATGGGCGGCAGCGCAGCGCGAGCGCTACCACGGCCACCTCTGGGCGCTCCGGATCCCCATCGGCGGCCCGCCCGCGACCCCGAACTCGGTCGCGTGGTGGGAGCAGGGGCTCCAGGCGCTGGGGGGCAGCGGTCTCGGCGAGGGCGACAAGACCTCGGTGATCCTGCTGATCTCCAACTTCGTGCGCAGCGAGGCGCTGATGACGAGCGACCTGAAGGCCGCCGCCGTCGCGCGCGGGATCACCCCCGAGGAGCTGGCGGCCTCCCACGAACGCACCCTCAAGCGGCTCGTCGACCCCGAACGCCACCCCGGGATCGCCCGGCAGCTGGAGACCGGGGTGATGAGCGCGCCGGACGAGGCGGACTACGAGTTCACCTTCGGCATGGGCGTGCTGCTGGACGGGGTGGAGGCGCTGATCCGCCGGGCGGCCGACGCCCCCGGCTCCTCCTCCGGCCCCTCCTCCAGGTCCCTCCCGGATCCCTCCCCGGGCGGTGTCAAGTCCGGTTGAGGTCAGGGGCGTACGCTTCATGGTCATGAACGGAGAGAAAGCCGGGGGCGAGCGCGGGAGCGGGGCCGAAGCGCGGGCCTCGGGCCGGGCGCCGGAGCGTCACCCGGCACCGGTCGGTCTGCGGGAGCGCAAGAAGCGGCTGACGTATCAGGCGGCCTCCGACGCGGCCATCGCGATGTTCCTGGAACGCGGCTTCGACAAGGTGTCCGTGGCGGAGGTGGCGGCCGCGGCGGGCATCTCCAAGCCGACGTTGTTCCGGTACTTCCCCGCCAAGGAGGACCTGGTGCTGCACCGGTTCGCCGACCACGAGGACGAGTCCGCCCGGGTGGTCGCCGAACGGCCCTCCGACGAGGGCCCGCTGGACGCCCTGCGCCGCCACCTCCTCGACGGCCTCGACCGGCGCGACCCGGTGACCGGACTCTGCGACGTACCCGAAGTGCTGGAGTTCCACCGTCTGTTGTACGGAACGCCCTCCCTGGTCGCCCGCATGTACGCCTACCAGGGCCGCTCCGAGGCGGCGCTCGCCCGTGCCCTGGGCGGCGGGCTGCCCGAACGGCTCGCGGCCGGGCAGATCGTCGCCGTCCTGCGCATCCTGGCCCTGGAGAACTGGCGGCGGATCGACGCGGGCGAGAGCGCGGACCGGGTCCACGCGTCCGCGGTACGGGCGGCCGAGCAGGCGTTCGTCCAGTTGCGGGCGGGGCTGGAGCCGGACTGAACGTACGAGAGCCGCTCGCGGAGCCCGGAGGCGGAGGCTCCCAGAGGTACGGGCACACCGTCGAACCCCTGCTTCCGGAGCGCCCGGAGGTGGGTGTGCAGGACGGCGGTGTGCGGGGGTGCGGGACGTTCGACGGTGTCGCCGTGGCGGAGGACGGCTCCGGCGTTGGCCAGTCCGCCGGACAGCACTTCCGGACCCGGGCCCTCGCTCAACGCGGCCGGGCGGCGGTTGTCCGCGCCCCGGCGCTCGCCGCCGCCTCCTCAGCCGCCCCCTCCGCACACGACCCCAACGCCCGTCGCAGATCGTCCGGGTCGCGGAAGAGGACGCCGGTCATGCCGAGGGCGGTCGCCGCGTCGACGTTCTCCTGCCGGTCGTCCACGAACAGGCACCGGGCCGGTGGCACACCCGCCCGTGCGGCCGCGATGCGGTAGATGGCCGGGTCGGGCTTGGCCACCTGCTCCACCGCGCTGCTCACGACCGCGTCGGCCAGGTCGGACAGGCCCAACAGGGCCAGGTCCGCGTCCAGTTGGAGAGTCGCGTTGGTGACGAGCACCACCGGGACGTGGGCCCTGGCCCGGCGCAGCAGCGACACCGCTTCCTCATCGGCCCGGAACGGCGCGTCCGCGAGTGCGCGGGCCAGTGCGCGGGCCCGGTCCCCGCCCACCCGCCGCTCCGAGAGCCCGGCGACGATGGCCTCCACCCAGGCGTCGGGGGTGATCCGGCCCAGGAGCAGCGGGAGATCGACCTCGGGCGCGTAGGCGATGTCCGTCGTGGTGCCCTCCGGCAGTCCGGCGGCCCGCTCCAGGGCGGCGAGCGGGGCGGTGTCGTAGAAGCGGACGACGTTGTCGAGATCGCAGAGCACGGCGTCGAAGGCGCGGTCGGCGCGGTCGGAGAGGTCGGAGCGGACGACGCGCGCGACGCCATCGGCAGGGACCGAAGAGGACGCAGGAGGTGTCGCCGGGGTGCCGTGGCCGCCGGCCGCGGTTCGCGTGCACATGTCTGTCCGGTTCTCCTACGGTGGCTTGCGGCGTGGTGCGCCGGGTGCGGGGGAACGTGGTCGACCATAACCGGCCGCCGGACCGTTCATGGCCGACCACTGCCGCCCTTCCGGGCGCCCCGCGAGACCTCACGCGTCACCGTGCGTCCCACACTCGGCGGCGGTCAGCCGGTCAGCGCCCGCCAGGTCACCGGGCCCGCCTCGCCGTCGGCCACCAGGCGGTTGACGCTCTGGTAGGCGCGTACGGCGCTGGAGGTGACGGAACCGAATCCGCCGTCGACCGCCAGTCGGGCGCCGCGTTTGTTCAGCGCGCTCTGCAGGGCCCGGACGTGGGACCCGCCCGCGCCCTGCCGCAGCGTGTACACGAGCACGGGCCAGGTGGCCGGTCCGACCTGGCCGTCCGCCGCCAGCCCCTTGGAGCGCTGGAACCGTTCGACCGCCTCGACGGACACGGAGCCGTAACTCCCGTCGGCGGCCAGCCCGTGGCCGCGCTGGTTCATCAGGTGCTGGATCACCACGACGGTGGCGCCGCTCGCGCCCGGGTCGATCCGCGACCAGCCGCCGGACAGGTCCACGCCCCGGGCGGCCAGGAAGGCGACCGGGTTCACCGTGGTGCCGAGGCGTCCCGAGTGGGTCTCGAAGTGCAGGTGGGGCCCGGTCACGTTGCCGGTGGCCCCCATGTCGGCGATGCGCTGCCCGGCCGAGACCTCGGCGTCGAGCCCAACCCGGTAGGCGCTGAGATGCCCGTAGTACGTGTACCGGTTGTCGCCGTGCGCGATCACCAGGGCGTTACCGGTCCGGCCCGGCAGCCCACCTCCCCACGACCGGCGGACGACCGTGCCCCCGGCCGCCGCGTGCACGGCGGTGCCCGTGGAGTTGCTGACGTCCTGGCCGGCGTGGGACGCGCCGCCCCGGGGCGCGCCGTAGTGGCCCCCGGCCGGGAACCGGCCCAGGGCAGGATTGGCCCACGCCCCGTTCTTCGCGGTCGCGGTCGCCGTAGCGCTCGCGGTCGCTGTCGACGCTGCCGCCGTGGAGACCCCGGCCGTCAGGTTCAGGCCGAGGACGCCCAGGCCCAGGCCCGCCAACAGGCCCCGACGGGACGGACCGTGGTCCGGACTCCCCCGGTCCGCCGGTGTTTCCGCCGACGCGGCGCGGGTCGCACAGGATCGGCACATCATGTCTCCCTCGAAGCGGTCGAGCACAGGGGATCGGTCGAAAACAGGGGATCGGTCGAGCACGTGTGGGACGGGTGGAGCACCTGGGACGTCCGGATGAGCGGGTTCAGCGGATACGAGGATCTACCCGCATAGACGATAGAGGCGGGAGGCCGCCCGGTCAGGGGTCCACGGGCCCAGTGGGGGGCCCAACACGCTTATGTATGAGCGGAGTTCCCCTCCGGGGAGGAGGGGCGAGGGGCCGAGGTGGCGGGGACCCGCCGGGAACGGCGGACCGCCCGCCGGACGGTCAGAGCGCCGCGAGCCCGGCGAGCAGCTCGGCGGCGGGCTTCGGATGGACGAGCCAGTGCAGATGGCTTCCGTCGAGCGTCCGGACGTCGAAGGTGTTGTCGGGTGTGAGCGCGTCGGCCTCGCGGATCATGCGGTCCTGCACGGCCGGCGGAACGCTGGCGTCGGCGGCCAGCCGGACGTAGGTCCGGGGTATCCGGCCCCAGGTCGTGGCCTGTGCCCGGTCGGCGTCCGTACCGGCGTCGAGGTTCTCGTCGCACTGGAAGGTGCTGAGGAAGATCCGGAACTCGTCGTCGGTGAGGTCGGCGGCGAAGGACTGCTTGAGCAGGGTGAGCGCAGACGGGTCGGCCGTGCGGAAGTTGAAGCGCAGCAGCCCGAGTTCGGCCGGATTCCCGACGACCACGGAGGCGAGGGCCTCCGCGTCGACGTCGGCCATCTCCGGCTGGGTGTAGTAGCCGCCCACGTCCAGGTCGACGGGGCACCAGGCGGAGACGTAGACGATCCGGTCGATCAGGTCGGGCCGGGCGTTGGCGACGGCGGTGGTCGTGATGCCGCCCCTGCTGTGGGCGACGAGGACGGTGGGCCCGTTCCGCTTGGCCCGTTCGAGGACGTCGATCACGCGGGCGGCGTTGTCCGCGAGGGTGACTCCCTTGATGCCGCCCGGCTCCGTGGCGAGGGCGACGAGATCCTGGGGAGCCTGGTAGGACGCCGGTGATGTCGCCTCGAACCCGTGCCCCGGAAGGTCGAC
The DNA here is from genome assembly GCF_041435495.1 of Streptomyces sp. NBC_01116. Taxonomy (NCBI): domain Bacteria; kingdom Bacillati; phylum Actinomycetota; class Actinomycetes; order Kitasatosporales; family Streptomycetaceae; genus Streptomyces; species Streptomyces sp. NBC_01116. The sequence continues at coordinate 3,905,841 of NZ_CP108644.1, read as the reverse complement.
CGCGACCGAGCGGTGCCCGAGCAGGGCGAGTTCGGCCTGGAGTGGCGCGAACGAGAACGAATTCGCGAAGGCCCCGTGGACAAGGACGAACGTCGGTTGATTCTGCATGCTTCAGCCTCCGACAGGACGATCTTCGGAACAAGGTCCAGGAGGAAGACGGTGAGGAGAACGCGGACCGAGCCCCGTGCGCCCCTCAGACCCCCGAAGCCCCGTTCACCCGCTTTCTCAACCGTCTGGTCGGCGGGCTCGGCGCCGAACGACCGGCCGGTGGGACGGCCCGCGCGGTGAGCCTCGGGCCGGTCCGGGGTGGTTCAGAGCGTGAGTACGGGCCGGGTGGAGAAGTCCTCGTAGACGCCCCCGCCGTCCGGGTCGTACGCGAACTCGGCCATGGAGGGGTTGCGGTTGGCGGTGGCCAGGGGCAGCCACGCCAGCACCCGGCCGTACCCTCCGCACACCGACTCGCCACCGTCACCGCCATGGGCCGCGGTGACGTCGCTCGTCAGCTCGGTGCTGTACTCCGCCAGGTCGTTCGCCAGAACCACTGGGACTCGCCACATCTACTGAGGACGGACACCGGTGCCGAACGTCACCGCGCCGAGCGCAGTGGCACGCGACACTTTTGCAAGCATGTGCTTGCAAAAGTTAGCGGGGGTGTTGCAGTATCGGGTCATGGCATCACTCAACGTCGGCAATCTCGGTGAGTACCTGCGGGAGCAGCGCCGTGCAGCGCAGCTCTCGCTGCGGCAGCTCGCCGACGCGACCGGGGTGTCGAACCCGTATCTCAGCCAGATCGAGCGCGGTCTGCGCAAGCCCAGCGCGGACGTGCTCCAGCAGGTCGCCAAGGCGCTGCGGATCTCGGCCGAGACCCTGTACGTCCGTGCGGGGATCCTCGACGAGCGGGAGCGGGAGGAGCTGGAGACGCGGGCGGTCATTCTGGCCGATCCGTCGATCAACGAGCGGCAGAAGAACGTGCTGCTGCAGATCTACGACTCCTTCCGCCGCGAGAACGGATTCGTCCCCGGGCCCGATGCGGACGCGGATGCGGATGCGGAAGCCGGTGCGGACGCGATACCCGGTGCGGACGCGAAAGCGGATGCGGACGCGGGCCGCGATGCCGGGCCCCGCAACGGCGACGACGCCGGTGCGGACGCCACCGAAGACCAAGACCCTCACAGCTGAACAGCTGGTTCTGATGATCCGGGAGGACCACAGTCATGGCCATCACCGATGACCTGCGCAAGACCCTCACCGACCCCACCCCCCTCTACTTCGCCGCCGGCACGGCCGACCTGGCCGTGCAGCAGGCGCGCAAGGTTCCGGCGCTGATCGAGCAGCTGCGGGCCGAGGCGCCCGAGCGGATCGACGCCGTGCGCAACACCGACCCCAAGGCCGTGCAGGAGAAGGTGACCACGCAGGCCAAGGAGGCCCAGGCCACCGTGCAGGCGAAGGTCACCGAGGTGTTCGGCTCGTTCGACGCCGCCGACCTGAAGAAGCTGGGCGAGAACGCGCAGGACCTGGCGCTCCGCAGCGTGGGAGTGGCCGCCGAATACGCCATCAAGGCCCGGGAGACGTACGAGAAGGTCGCCGAGCACGGCGAGCAGACCGTACGGACCTGGCGCGGGGAGACGGCCGAGGAGATCGTCGAGATCGCCGCCGTCGTCGAGGCCGAGCCCAAGCCCAAGGCCGCGACGAAGAGCGCGCCCGCCGCGACGAAGCCCGCTCCCGCCGCGACGAAGCCCGCTCCCGCCGCGACGAAGCCCGCTCCCGCCGCCCCGGCGAAGTCGGCGCCCGCCGCGACCAAGGCCAAGCCCGCCGCCCCGGTGAAGTCCGCCGAGGCCAAGGCCGCGCCCGCCAAGAAGACGCCCGCGCCGCGCAAGCCCGCGGCCAGGAAGACCCCGCCGCCCGCCGGCGAGTGACCCCCACGGGTCCTACCGGGACGCGGAAAGCGGTACGCGTGACCGGGGCGCGGGGCGGGCACCTTTACGGGTGGCCGGCTCGTTGTCCCGGTACCTTGGCCCTTCCGGCCGCAGGGCGCTCATCCACTCACTAGGCGGTACACACCATGTTGCTCTCAGCGTTCGGCTCGGTCCTCCAGCTGCTCTATCTGGCGATGCTGGTGCTGGCCGTGGTCGCGTTCGTCTTCGCGGCGACCGCCCGTGAGGACGCCTACCGGGCCGCCGACAAGAAGAAGAAATCCTTCTGGCTGGTGATCCTCGGTGTCGCCGTCGCCGTGAACCTGCTGATCCCCATGCTCTTCCTGCAGCTCGCGGGCGTGGTCGCGTCGATCGTGTTCATGGTCGACGTGCGTCCCGCGCTCAAGGCGGTCTCGGGCGGCGGTGGCCGCAGCGGCGGTTCCAGCAGCGACGGTCCGTACGGTCCCTACAACGGCGGGCGCTGAGCCCCCGCCGCCTTCACGGGCGGGGACGGCGGCCGGTCGACGGACACGGGGTGGGAGCGCGGTGCGCTGCCGCCCCATCGTCGTGTCCGCTCCGGATCGCGGCCCAGCAGCAGGACCGCCACGTCGTCGGTCAGCTCGCCGCCGTTCAGCTCCCGCACCTCGGCGACCGCCGCCTCCAGCAGCTCCTCGCCCGCCAGCCCCTGTTCCAGCCGGCTGTTGACCATCGCGACCATGCCGTCCTGGCCGAGCCGCTCGCTGCCTCCGGTCCCCACGCGCCCCTCGATGAGCCCGTCCGTGTACATCATCAGGCTCCAGGCGCCGCCCAGCTCGACCTGGCGACGCGGCCACCTGGCCCGCGGCAGCAGTCCCAGGGCCGGGCCGCCGTCCTCGTACGGGAGCAGCCGGGCGGGCAGGCCCTGGCGGGCGAGCAGCGGTGCGGGGTGTCCGGCCAGGCAGAGCCCGGCCCGTCGCCCGTCCGGCGCGATGTCCACGGTGCAGAGCGTCGCGAAGATCTCCTCGCTCTGCCGCTCGTGCTCCAGCACCTGCTGGAGCGTGGAGAGCAGCTCGTCCCCGCACAGCCCGGCCAGGGTCAGCGCCCGCCAGGCGATCCGCAGCTCGACGCCGAGCGCCGCCTCGTCCGGGCCGTGTCCGCAGACGTCGCCGATCATCGCGTGCACCGTGCCGTCCGGGGTGCGGACGACGTCGTAGAAGTCGCCGCCGAGGAGGGCGCGGCTGCGGCCGGGGCGGTAGCGGGCGGCGAAGCTCAGGCCGGAGCCGTCCAGCAGCGGGGTGGGGAGCAGGCCGCGCTCCAGGCGGGCGTTCTCCTGGGCGCGCAGCCGGGACTCGGTCAGCTGGTGCTGGGCGATGTCGGCGCGCTTGCGCTCCACGGCGTACCGGATGGCGCGGCTCAGGACACGTGCGTCCAGCTCGCCCCGGAAGAGGTAGTCCTGCGCCCCGACCCGGACCGCCTCGGCCGCCAGCTCCGTGTCGTCCTGAGCGGTCAGCGCGAGGACCGCGTGCAGCGGCGCGATGCGGAGTACGTGGGTGAGGGCCGTCAGCTCGTCGGCCCGCCCGGACACGGGCTCGGGCAGCGATCCGCCGCCGGAGGGCCCGCTGCCGGCCGTCCCGGCGTCCGTGGCGGGCGTGCCGGGGCCGGACCCGCCGCCCGTGACGGACAGCGCCAGGTCCAGCAGGATGCAGTCGACGTCGTCGGTGAGCAGCCGCGCGGCCTCGGTGAGGTTGCGGGCGGTACGGATACGGACCCGGGTCCCGGCCGCCGCCGAGAGTTCGGGGACGGTGATGGTGGTGCCCGCCGGGTCGTCCTCGATCACCAGCAGGGTGAGGTCGCCGTGCGAGGTCTCCGCAGCGGGAACGGATCGCTGCTGCGGTACGGGTACGGGCATCGGTTCGAGTTTCCTTCCCTCCCCCCGAGGGCGCGGCGGGTCGACGATCGACGATCCGCCAGTCGGGGACGATAGCGCTCCGCGGTGGGGGAACGGAATGGCGCACGGGGACCGGCCCCCGTCGTACGCGCCGCCATAAGCCGCGTCCCGACACGGATCCGGCGCGATGGGCCGCGATAACGGCGCAGAAGCGCGCATGACAAACATCACGCGCCCGTCAGCGGCGGCGTGGCCCCGGTCACGTGGCCCCGGTCACGGCCTCGCGAGAGTCTTGCCCCGGGCAGGCGGCGGGACTTCCCGAGGGCCTCGCCCCCGGCCGGACGCACGGCCCCCCCCGAGGGGCCTGCCTCGGGCAGGAGCACGTCCTCGCGAGGGCCGTGCCTCCTGTCCGGCCGATCCTTCCCGCCCAGCCGGTCCTGCTTGTCCGGCCGTTCCTTCTTGTCCGGCCGGTCCTGCTTATCCGGCCGGTCCCTCTTGTCCGGCCGTTCCTACTTGTCCGGGCGGACCACGCCGAGGATCTTCATCGAGCCCGCGCCCGCCAGCGTGACGTTGCGGCCGGGGCGCGGGGAGTGGACGATCGCGCCGTCGCCGACGTACATCCCGACGTGGCTGGCGTCGGCGTGGTAGATGATCAGGTCACCGGGGCGCATGTCCCGGATGTCGATACGCGGCAGCAGCCGCCACTGCTCCTGCGAGGTGCGCGGGATCGGGCGCTTCGCCGCCAGCCACGCCTGCGAGGTCAGCCCCGAGCAGTCGTACGAGCCGGGACCCTCGGCCCCCCAGACGTACGGCTTGCCTATCTGCGCCGTCGCGAAGGCCACCGCCGCCGCCCCGCCCTCGCTCGCCTCGCCGCTGACGTCCTTGACGGCGCCGGAGGAGAGCCAGGCGGTCTGCGCCTTGTCCGCGGCGGCCCGCTCCAGCTGGCGGAGCCGGTCGCGCTCCTTCTCCTCCAGCTGCGATTCGATCTTCTCTGCGGCCTTGATCTGGGCGTTGATCTTCTTCTTGGCCTTGGCCTGCTTGACCCGGGTCGTCTCCAGCTTCTCCCAGTTCGCGCTGGCGTCCTGGGTGTACGTCTCCAGGTCCTCCTGCGTCTGGTTCAGATCGGTCAGGAGCGACTTCGAGGCCTGCTGGCTCTGGCGGACCTCGTTGATCCCGTCCAGGAAGAGCTTCGGGTCGTTGCTCAGGGCCAGCTGCGCGCCGGGCGGCAGGCCGCCGTTGCGGTACTGCTCGCGGGCCTGGGCCCCGGCCCGGTCCTTCAGTGCGGCGATACGGGCCTGGCCGTCGACGATCGCCTTGGCCAGCTTCACGATCTCGCCGGACTGCTTCTTCGTCTGCTCCTCGGCGAGGTTGTACGCGTCCGTCGCCGCGGCCGCCTTCCGGTACAGCGTGTCGATCTGCTCGCGGACCTTTTCGAGGTCCGCGTTGGAGTAGCGGGGCGGCGAGCCGGCGGTGGAGGCGGACGGGGAGGTTGAGGGCTCCGGTGTCGGCGCGGCCACGGCCTGGCCCGTGGACGTCAGCAGGGCCAGTGCACAGACCAGCGTGATGGCGGCAGTGGCGCAGTGGCGTCGGTTCACGAACTCCCCCTCCAGGTTGTTGCTCCGGGTCCGTCTCCGGGCGAAGGCGACAACGTACATCTGACTTACCGTCAGTAACTTCTGGGTAACGTCGCGATCGTGCCATGTCGTCCCGTAAAGCAACAGAGGCCGACGGCACCTGACGCGTCACATACCGCCCCCGCAGGGCCACTTCGTCATGATTCCCCCGGCGCGACCCGCTACGACCTGCGCCATCTCCCCCTACGGGGACGAACGATGCCCCTGCGGCGTTCCCGGAGCGAAGGATTTCTGCCCTTCCGGGCAAGGGTCAGTGACCGTTGGGCCGCAGCGCGTCCCACGGCACGGTGATCTCGCCCTGCCGCCACCGCCGTACCCCGTCCGTCACCGGCCAGTCGGCCGACAGCGCCCGCACCGCCGCGATCCAGCGCTGCCGCGCACCGAGCGAGGCGTACGGGGAGGCCGTCGCCCAGGCCCGGTCGAAGTCCCGCAGGAACGCGTGGACCGGCTCGCCCGGCACGTTGCGGTGGATCAGTGCCTTCGGCAGGCGTTCCGCGAGGTCCGAGGGGCGGTCCAGCGAGCCGAGCCGTGTCGCGAAGGTGACCGTGCGCGGGCCCTCGGGCCCCAGCGCCACCCAGACGTGCCGGCGCCCGATCTCGTCGCACGTCCCCTCCACCAGGAGCCCGTCCGGGGCGAGGCGGGAGCACAGCCGCCCCCAGACCTCGGCGACCTGGTCCTCGTCGTACTGGCGCAGCACGTTCGCCGCCCGGATGAGCAGGGGCCGGACGTCCAGCGGGACCTCGAAGCCGCCGTGCACGAAGGTGAGGCCCTCACGGGCGTACGGCTGCGCGGCGGCGACCCGCTCCGGGTCGATCTCGATGCCCGCCACCACGGTGCGCGGCTCGGCGGTGCGCAGCCGGTCCAGCAGTTCGACCGCGGTCCAGGGGGCCGCGCCGTACCCGAGGTCGACGGCCGCCGGGGTCCCGGCGCGGCGCAGGGCGGGGCCGTGCGCGTCGGCGATCCAGCGGTCCATGCGGCGCAGCCGGTTCGGGTTCGTGGTCCCGCGGGTGGCGGTGCCGATGGGGCGCTGGCGCATGGGTCGAGCGTATGCGACGGGGCGGGGCGGGAAGGGACGGGACGGAGGCCAGGGCGTCCCGCCGTTGCCGTGCGACGCGCCGCCCGGCAGCGTAATGATTTGGCAAAGCGGAAATGAAAGACGGGATTCCACTGTTCTCGCACTTCGGAGGAGCTCCGTGCCCTCCGGCCAGCATGCCCCGATCGAGGAGGACCGACGAGGTGAGCCAGTACGTCTCCCGGCTCGGCTCCACCCGCACGGCCGCGCGTCTCAGGTTCCCCGGAGGCTTCTCCGGAGCCTCCCGCAAGCCACGCCGCATCGCGATGCTCTCCGTGCACACGTCCCCGCTCCACCAGCCCGGCACGGGCGACGCGGGCGGGATGAACGTCTACATCGTCGAACTGGCCAAGCGCCTCGCCGCGATCAACATCGAGGTCGAGATCTTCACCCGGTCCACCACCGGTTCGCTGGACCCCGCGGTCGAGCTGGCGCCCGGCGTGCTGGTCCGGCACGTCGACGCCGGGCCGTACGAGGGACTCGCCAAGGAGGAGCTGCCCGCCCAGCTCTGCGCCTTCACGCACGGCGTGATGCAGGCCTGGGCCGGCCAGCGCCCCGGCTACTACGACCTCGTGCACTCCCACTACTGGCTCTCCGGCCAGGTCGGCTGGCTCGCCGCCCAGCGCTGGGGCGTCCCGCTCGTGCACGCCATGCACACCATGGCCAAGGTCAAGAACGCCGCGCTCGCCGAGGGCGACACCCCCGAGCCGGCCGCCCGGGTCATCGGCGAGACCCAGATCGTGAACGCCTCCGACCGGCTGATCGCCAACACCGCCGAGGAGGCCGACGAGCTCGTCCGCTTCTACGACGCCGATCCCGCCGCGGTCGCCGTCGTGCACCCCGGCGTCAACCTGGACCGCTTCCGGCCCGGCGACGGCCGCGCCGCCGCGCGGGCCCGGCTCGGCCTGCCGCAGGACGCGCTGATCCCGCTCTTCGCGGGCCGCATCCAGCCGCTGAAGGCCCCCGACGTGCTGCTGCGCGCCGTGGCGGTGCTCCTGGACCGGGACCCGTCCCTGCGCTCCCGCATCGTCGTGCCGGTGGTCGGCGGCCCGAGCGGCAGCGGACTCGCCAAGCCCGAGGGGCTCCAGAAGCTGGCCGCCCGCCTCGGCATCGCCGACGTCGTACGGTTCCATCCGCCGGTGGGCCAGGACCGGCTCGCCGACTGGTTCCGCGCCGCGTCCGTGCTGGTCATGCCGTCGTACAGCGAGTCCTTCGGGCTGGTCGCCATAGAGGCGCAGGCGGCAGGCACCCCGGTGGTCGCCGCGGCCGTGGGCGGGCTGCCGGTGGCGGTGCGCGACGGGGTCGGCGGCTTCCTGGTGGAGGGGCACGACCCGGAGGCGTACGCCCGTGCGCTCGCGCGGTTCGCGGACGCGCCGGAGCTGGTCGAGCGGATGGGGGCGGCCGCCGCGGCGCACGCCCAGTCCTTCGGCTGGGACACGGCCGCCTCCGCGACCGCCGACGTGTACACGGCCGCGCTCTGCGACCACCGCCGCCGGGCCCGGGCGCACCACGGCTGACGCCCCGCGCGCGGGGGCGGACGCCGCCGGTCCCGTGCTGTGTGCGGCGGGCCCCTGTCGTACGCTCGCTGCATGGCTGACGTACCGGACGAGACAGCAGCGGCCCAGGTCATCGAGGCGACGCTGAACGACGCCGGGCTCGTATGGGAGAGCCCCGGGCGCGGCAACTACGTCGTGACGCTGCCCGGCACCCGCAAGCTGTCGACGACCTGCTCGCTGATCGTCGGCAAGCACTCCCTCTCCCTCAACGCGTTCGTCGTCCGGCACCCCGACGAGAACGACGCCGAGGTGCACCGCTGGCTCCTGGAGCGCAACCTCCGCCTCTTCGGCGTGAGTTACGCGATCGACTCGCTCGGCGACGTCTATCTGGTCGGCAAGCTGCCGCTGTCGGTGGTCACTCCCGGGGAGCTGGACCGGCTGCTCGGCGTGGTGCTCGAAGCGGCCGACGGGGCGTTCAACACCCTCCTGGAGCTCGGATTCGCGAGCTCGATCCGCAAGGAGTACGCGTGGCGGGTGTCGCGCGGCGAGTCCACCCGGAACCTGGACGCGTTCAGCCATCTGACCCGGCGTCCGTCCGACAGCTGACGCTCCTCATCGGCGACCGCCCACCCACCCACCCACCTGCCTGGGGTCGGCCCACGCCACCACGGACGCGCCGGTCAGACGCCGCCACCACGAGCCGCTTCCAGGGCGTCGACGAGATGGGGCGCGACCAACTCCCAGGTCTGCTCGGCGGCTTCGGGCCCGACCGCGCGGGGCGCCGTCTCGACCAGCATGATGAGGTAGAGGTAGCTCCGGTACAGCGCGTAGCGGGTCCGCAGCGAGTCCGTGAACTCCACCGCCCCGCCGGTGGACCGGGCGTACCCGTCGAGGAAGTCCCGGTCCCGCTCGATGTCGGAGAAGAGCGCGAGGGAGACGAAGTCGGCCACCGGGTCGCCCCAGAACATCCGCTCCCCGTCGATGATCCCTCCGATGCTGCGGGCGCCGGGGTCTCCCGTGACCAGCAGGTTTCCCGGCCACAGGTCGAAGTGGACGAGGGCGGGCCGGGTGACGTCGTCCAGTACGCGGGCCGCGTCCGCCAGCACCGTACGGATGTGGTCGACGGGATACGGCAGCCGTGCCCCGTAGGTCTCGGCGTCGGCGAGCACGGCCTTCGTCATCGCCGTGAACGCGCCCCGCCAGGTGGGGGCGAGCGGCCCGAACGGCTCGGCGGGATAGCCGAATCCGGCGGTTCCGGTCACCGTGTGCAACCGGCCGACGAGGCCGCCGAGTTCGGCGCGCAACCCGGGCTCGTCGTCGACGCCCGCGGCTCCGCCGGCCTCGTGCCAGGGGCGGCCGGGGCGGGCGGTCATGACCAGGTACGCGCCGGTCGGCGAGGCCGGGTCCGGCTCGCTGCGGACGACGCGGGGGACGGCGGGGCCACCGGCCTGTGCGGCGGCGGTGTAGAACGCGACCTCGTTGACGAGGAGGTCGCGTTCGTACCGCAGGGCGTCGGCGTGCGGCGGGGGCGTCTTGACCACCCAGTCGCGGCCGTCGGTGAGCGTGACGCGGGTGACGGTGTTGTACGTGCCGCCGGTGAGGGTGGCGTGCGAGGCGATGTCGTGTTCGCCGACCCCGAGGGCGTCGAGGATCCGGGCGAGGGGCGGGGCGGGGATGCGGCCGGACATACGGGGTGAAGCCCCTCCATGTCGCGTGGGCGGCCGCGGGGTTGTACAGCGGAGCCACACAGTGAGTTCACAGGATGATCACAGCAGAATCACGATCACCGGAGGGTGTCACCGGACCGGTCATCGCTCACAGGTTCGATCGTAAGGTGTGGATCACTGCGACGGCCCGTCCCGGACGGAGCCGAAGTGCCGTACGGGGCCAGGGCGGTTGCTTCCGAACCGGAGATTGCAGGAAGTAGAACCATGCGCCCCACTGCCGTACGCCGCACCGCCCTCGCCGCCTCCGCTGCCGCACTCACCCTGCTGGCCACCGCCTGCGGCGGAACGTCGGACGTCGACAAGAAGGACGGGAAGGACGCCGCGGGCGGCAGCGCCTCGGCGCCGAAGACCCCGGCCAAGGCGCTCACCGCCGCCGAGCTGGAGAAGGCCACCCTCGTGCAGGGCGACGTCCAGGGCCGCAAGATCACGAAGGCCGGCCCGGCCGACGAGGTCCCGGCGGACGGTGTCACGGTCGACAAGGAAGGCTGCCTGCCCGTCGCCCACGCCATGTTCGGCGTGGCGCAGAAGGGTTCGGTGGCCACCACGAAGCGCAAGGTGATCGACGAGCCGAAGACCGACGGCAAGAAGAAGTCGCTGGAGGACATGGCGGACGGCGAGGCCGAGAAGGCGTTCATGGACGCCTTCGACCTGACGTCCACCTTCGTCGCGCTGCACTCGTACGAGGGGACCGCGGGCCCGGACGCGTTCGCCGCGCTCAAGAAGGCCGCGGCGGACTGCGCGGGCGGCTTCACCGCCACGGTCGCGGGCACGCCGACGAAGGTCGCCTCGATCGCCGAGGACAAGGTCACCGGCGGCGACGAGGCCGCGGCCTGGACGGTCACCTCCGAGGACGACGGCGACACGGCTCCGTTCAAGCTGGTGGCGCTGCGCAAGGAGGGCACCGTGGCGACGTTCTTCTCCTTCAACCTGGCTGCGGCGGGCGGCGACGTGAAGCTCGAGCTGCCGGCGGAGGTCGTGGCGGCGCAGGACAAGAAGCTCGCCTGACGCGTACGGACGCCGTGCCGCGCTCCCTGCCCTTCCCTCCCGCCTCTCGGGCGGTCAGGGCAGGGGGGAGCGAGGCTTGGACGGTCAGGGCAGGGGAACGAGGCGGACGACGGTGACGGTCAGGACGGATCGGGAGACGTAGTACAGGACGATGGCCCCGGAGACGGTCGCCTCGCGCCGGTCCTGTTCGCTCTTGACGGCGGAGGACGCGTGGCCGTACGGCTCCTCACCGAGGGTGCGGGCCATCTCGTCCCGGAAGGACTCGCCGCCGCGCATCTTGGCCAGGGTGTCGTCGGCCGGCGGTGCGTAGGAGATGCGGAAGCTCAAGCGACGCTCCGCCTCTCGGCCTCGTCCTGCGCCAGCCGGTCCAGGATCTTCTCGGCCTCGGGATCGGGGACGGCCTCCAGCATCCAGTGCCGCATGACGGACTGGATCTCGTGCACCCCGGCCTCGTTGATCGCGAGATCGAACTCCTCGCGTCTCTCCTCGGGCAGCGCGGCCCGGATGTCCGGGATGCTGTTGGGCACCTCGACCTCGGCACCGCCGACGAAGGTCCTCAGAGACTCACCCATGATCGCTCTCCCCGATCTCCTTGCCCTGGAAGCACACGGACGGCATGGGCTCACCGTAGTGCGTACGAGGGGCACTTCGGCCGGTCGGGCGAGGTCACGGATCGGGCACGGGCCGCCGCCGGCCTCAGTGCCGCCGCCCGATCCTCTCCGCGACCCGGTCGCGCAGGATCGCGTACTCCTCCTGAAGCCGCCGCCACTCGCCGACCGGCGGCCTGACGATGACGTCGCCGCCCACGACGGCCTCCTCCGGCCCGAACTGCTCCCGGGTCAGGTCGACATCGACACCGGGGCCCAGGCGGTTCCACCAGTGGAAGTCGGTGCGCACACCGTCGACATGGACCTCGCCCCGGATCAGCTCTCCGCCGAGCAGGTCGTTGAGCACCATGGCGGTCACGCCGCACTGGTCCCGCGCCGGATTGTCCGGAGTCCAGCGGTCCCGGTACTCCGGGGTGCAGGTCTCGGCGCTCCAACTGTCGCGGATCGCCTGTTCGATGTCGGAGAGCAGGTAGGTCGCCATGATGACCATGGTGACAGGGAGCACTGACAACCCGTCACCCTGGAGCCGGGGGCCTGCCCGGGCGGCATCGCCGGTGTGTTCGTCATGGCGGCCGGTGATCGGCGTCCACGCCTGGAGGCGACGGCCGTGAGCACGCCGCGCGCAGCAGGGACCGACCGCGACGGCGGCCGTACGAAATCGCGTCGACAGGGCCTTGGGCCTCCGGCAGAGTGGTCGCCCGTGACGAGCAGCGAACTGTGGAGCCGAGAGACCGCCGACCGCTACGACGCCGAGGAGGCCGAGAACTCCTCCGCCACCGCCCTCGAACCGACCCTCGCCTTCCTCGCCCGGCTCGCCGGATCCGGCTGGGCGCTGGAGTTCGCCATCGGGACCGGACGCGTGGGCGTGCCGCTCCGGGAACGCGGCGTGCCGGTGGCGGGCATCGAACTGTCCGAGCCGATGGCGGCGGTGCTCCGACGCAAGGTCGACGAGGAGACCCTCCCGGTGACCATCGGGGACATGGCCACCACGGTCGTCCCCGGCGAGTTCACCCTGGTCTACCTCGTCTACAACACCATCTCGAACCTCCTCACCCAGGACGAGCAGGTCGAGTGCTTCCGCAACGCGGCCCGCCACCTCGCGCCCGGCGGCAGGTTCGTCATCGAACTGGGCGTCCCGCCCCTGCGGTTCCTGCCACCGGGCCAGGTCGCGGTGCCGTTCGACGTGTCCGACCGCCATCTCGGCTTCGACACCTTCGACCTGGTCGAGCAGATCCTCGTCTCGCACCACTTCACCCGCGACGGCGAGGACGGCCGCTACCGTCGCGCCGACTCCCGGCACCGCTACGCCTGGCCGGCGGAGCTCGACCTGATGGCCCGCATCGCCGGGCTGGAGCTGGAACAGCGCGTGGCGGACTGGCACGGAGCACCGTTCACCGACGACGCGGACCAGCACATCTCGGTCTGGCGCAAGCCGGCGGCCTGAGGCAGGGGAACCCCGTCTGAGATGATCGGGTTCACACCTGGGGGTTCTTGTGCGAAAGATATCGACCGCTGCGACAGCGGTCCTGGCGTGCCTGGTCACGGGCGTCGCGCTGACCGGCTGCACGGACGGCGGCGCCTCGGAGGAACCCTCCGCCACCCAGCTGCTCGACGACGCGAACGCCGCGATGAGCGATCTGAAGTCGGTGACCATCGAGACGGCCACCAAGGTGACCGGGGGCGAGGACCGGTCCAGCCACCTGGTCACCGACCTCAAGGCCACCTGCGCGTACAGGACGGCGTCGGCCTCGGGCGCCCGGCTCGACCAGATCCGGATCGACGGGTCGGACTACGTCCGCCCCAATCGGACCCACATGGAGGAGTCGGGCCGGAAGGTCGCGGGCAAGGGCGAGCAGAGACTGTGGATCAAGGACCATTCCAGCGAGTCGAACCCGGACGCCGGGCTGTCCGACTGCACGCACGAGTTCGCCTCGCTCGGCAAGGCCACCAAGGGCGAATCGTCGGAGATCAACGGAGTGCCGACGGTTCTGCTGAAGGTGCCCGACAAGGAGACCAAGGGCGAATTCGGCTTCCACGTGGCCACCGAGGGCAAGCCGTACATCCTCAAGGTCGTCTACAAGGACGCCACGTTCGACAACACGGTGTCGTTCAGCGCCTTCGACGAGCCGTTGGACGTCCGTCCCCCGGACAAGGACGACGTCATCGACGTGAGCGGCACCGGCTGAGCATCGGCTGAGTACCGGCTGAACGACGGCACGAACGAGCCCCCTCCTCACGGACGAAACCGTCCGTCCGCGAGGAGGGGGCTCGGTGAGCCGGAGAAGAGCGGACTACTTCTTCTTGCCCTGGTTCTTCACGGCCTCGATGGCGGCCTTCGCCGCGTCCGGGTCCAGGTACGTGCCGCCCGGCTTCAGCGGCTTGAAGTCGGCGTCGAGCTCGTAGGAGAGCGGGATGCCCGTCGGGATGTTGAGGCCCGAGATCTCCTCGTCCGAGATGCCGTCCAGGTGCTTCACCAGACCGCGGAGGCTGTTGCCGTGCGCGGCGACCAGGACCGTGCGGCCCGTGAGGAGGTCCGGGACGATGTTGTCGAACCAGTACGGGAGCATGCGGACGACGACGTCCTTCAGGCACTCCGTGTCCGGGCGCAGCTCCGGGGGGAGCGTCGCGTAGCGCGGGTCGTCGAACTGGCTGTACTCCGCGTCGCGGGCCAGCGGCGGCGGCGGGGTGTCGTACGAGCGGCGCCACAGCATGAACTGCTCCTCGCCGAACTCGGCGAGCGTCTGCGCCTTGTCCTTGCCCTGGAGCGCGCCGTAGTGGCGCTCGTTCAGGCGCCAGGAGCGGCGGACCGGGATCCAGAGGCGGTCGGCGGATTCCAGGGCCAGCTGGGCGGTCCGGATCGCGCGGCGCTGGAGGGAGGTGTGCAGGACGTCGGGGAGCAGACCGGCGTCCTTGAGCAGCTCACCGCCGCGGACCGCTTCCTTCTCGCCCTTTTCGGTGAGGTTGACGTCCACCCAACCGGTGAACAGGTTCTTCGCGTTCCATTCGCTCTCGCCGTGGCGGAGGAGGATCAGCTTGTACGGTGCGTCGGCCATGAGTCCGAGCGTAATCGAACCCGTGCGGGCTCCGCGCGCCCGCCCGTAACGCGGACAGGGCACGGGCCGGGAGGGCCGGCGGGCGGACGATTGACGGCGGGCGTCAATCCAGTGGCGGTCGGGGAGCTGGGCTTCGTAATGTCTCGGACGTTGTCGGGGGTGTTACCCGAGACCTTGTTCCGCACGTCCCGTGGGGGGAATCCTTATGTCCGTCGCCGGTCTGCGCACAGCCGCCCGCGAGACCGTCTCCGGGCTGCCCCGCGAGTTCTGGTGGCTGTGGACCAGCACCCTGGTCAACCGCCTCGGGGCGTTCGTCGCGACCTTCATGGCCCTGTATCTGACCCTGGACCGGGGCTACTCCGCTTCGTACGCCGGGCTCGTCGCCGCCCTGCACGGGCTGGGCGGGGTCGTCTCCTCGCTCGGCGCCGGCGTGATGACCGACCGGCTCGGGCGGCGGCCCACCATGCTGATCGCCCAGCTCTCGACCGCGGTGTCCGTGCTGGTGCTCGGGTTCATGGTGCACCCGTTCGCCATCGCGGCCGTGGCGTTCTTCGTCGGGATGGCGAGCAACGCCTCGCGCCCCGCCGTCCAGGCGATGATGGCCGACATCGTGCCTCCGAAGGACCGGGTCCGGGCCTTCTCGCTCAACTACTGGGCCATCAACCTCGGCTTCGCGATCTCCTCCGCCGGGGCCGGGTTCATCGCCGAGTACAGCTACCTCGCCTGCTTCATCGGCGAGGCCCTGATGACGCTCGTGTGCGCCGTCCTCGTCTTCATGAAGGTGCCGGAGTCGCGGCCCGAGGAAGCGGCCGTGAAGACCGTCGGCGGCAAGCGGTCCAAGGACGACGTGCGGTTGACCACCGTCCTGCGCGACGGGCGCTACATGGGGGTCGTGGGGCTGTCGTTCCTGGTGTCGCTGATCTTCCAGCAGGGGTACGTGGGGCTGCCGGTGGCCATGGTGAAGGACGGGCTGTCCAGCTCCGACTTCGGTACCGCCATCTTCGTCAACGGGGTGCTGATCGTGGTGCTCCAGATCCCCGTCACCCGGTTCATCCAGGACCGCGACCCGCGCCGGCTGCTGATCATCTCCTCGCTGCTCGCCGGGTACGGCTTCGGGCTCACCGCCTTCGCCGGGTCGGTCGCGGCGTACGCCCTCACCGTCTGCGTCTGGACCCTGGCCGAGATCGTGAACGCGCCCACCCAGACGGGCCTGGTCGTGCAGTTGTCGCCCGTCAGGGGCCGGGGCCGTTACCAGGGCATGTACACGATGTCCTGGTCGGTGGCCGCGCTCGTCGCGCCGCTGATGTCCGGATTCGTGATCGACCACTACGGCGCCGCCTGGCTGTGGGCCGCCTGCGCCGTGATCGGCACGGTCGCCGGAGGCGGCTACTGGCTGCTGATGCGCAACCTGCCGCGCGAGGAGCACACGGTGGCGGACGTCCTGCCCGAGCCCGCGCCCGTACCGGCCGAGGCCCGGCCGGACCTGGCCGAGCCGGAGGCCGCACCCGCCGCGGCGGTGGAGCGCGCGGGCTGACCCGGGGAGACCGGCGACGCGCACGGTGCCCGCCCGGAACGTGAGCCGGGCGGGCACCGTGCGTTCGTACGCGGCGCGGGTCAGCCGGAGCAGCCGCCGCACTGGCACGGGGCACCGGACTGGCAGCCGCACCCGCAGCCCGACCCGCAGCCGCAGGCGCCGAGCACGGCTCGGCGCACCACGTCGGTCGGGGTCTCCTGCTGGGGTTCGGTCGTGGGGGAATCGGCCATGGTTCCTCCTCAGGGCATACGGCTGGGCGGCGGACGCCGCTGCGCCGCCGCCGGGGACGTACGGCACGGTCCGTCGCTCACGGCCATGGCGTCGCCCCCGCCCCATTGCATGCCCATCCCCGCGGGCGCATCAACGGCGCACG
This sequence comes from Streptomyces sp. NBC_01116, assembly GCF_041435495.1. NCBI lineage: Bacteria > Bacillati > Actinomycetota > Actinomycetes > Kitasatosporales > Streptomycetaceae > Streptomyces > Streptomyces sp. NBC_01116. Next base: position 3,889,559 of record NZ_CP108644.1, on the reverse strand, counting down.
CGTGCGGGAACATAAGTGCGACCCGCGTACGCCGTTGATACTCCGGTACGTCCATGGCCGCCACGGGCATAACGCGGCTGCCTGCCGGAGCCGCCGGAGCCGGAGCCGCGCGAACCGGTCGAGCGGCCGTTACGCGCCCTCGACCGGGGCCGCCGCCTGGATCTCGTCCGCGTGCTCGCCCGTCACCAGGTAGACCACGCGCTTGGCGACCGACACCGCGTGGTCGGCGAAGCGCTCGTAGTAGCGGCCCAGCAGCGTCACGTCGACGGCCGTCTCGATGCCGTGCTTCCAGCGGTCGTCCATCAGGTGCTGGAACAGCGTGCGGTGCAGCAGGTCCATCTCGTCGTCGTCCTGCTCCAGCTGGAGCGCCAGATCGACGTCCTTGGTGATGATGACCTCGGCCGCCTTGGCCATCAGGCGCTGGGCGAGCTGGCCCATCTCCAGAATGGTGGCGTGCAGGTCGTTCGGGACCGCCGTCTGCGGGAAGCGCAGCCGGGCCAGCTTCGCCACGTGCTGGGCGAGGTCGCCCGAGCGCTCCAGGTCGGCGCTCATCCGCAGCGAGGTCACCACGATCCGCAGGTCGGTCGCCACCGGCTGCTGGCGGGCGAGGAGCGCGATGGCGCGGGCCTCCAGGTCGTGCTGGAGGTCGTCGACCTTCTGGTCGCCGGCGATCACGGTCTCCGCCAGAGCCAGGTCGGCGTCGAGCATGGACGTGGTCGCCCGCCCGATCGCCGAGCCGACCAGCCGGGCCATCTCGACCAGGCCTTCTCCGATCGAATCGAGTTCCTCGTGGTAAGCGTCGCGCATGGGAAGTCCCTCTCCAGTTCCGAACTGAGGCCGGGGTCTCGGACCGACCCCCACGGTTACACGGTGGGGCCGGAACGCGTCCGTATCCGGCCCCCTAAGTGAACCGGCTCCTACCCCTCGGTGAACTCTGGGCGACGAGTGTTCGAGATGGCACTCGGACGGCTGGGAGGGAGTCGTCGCACCCGCATAACCTTGAAGCATGGACGTGAACGCGGCGGTCGCCGCAGCTGCAGCGATCGCCGGGCTGTTGACCGGTGTGATCGCCATGCTGGCGTTCCGCTGGAGCGAACGCGACCTGAAACGGCCCACGCGTACGTCGCTGCGGCCGGACGGCAACGCGGCCCTGCCTCCCGGGGTGGACACCGTCCTCTCCGTTCTCAGCTCCTCCGCCGTCGTCCTCGACGAGAGCGACGGCGTGGTGAAGGCCAGCTCGGCGGCGTACGCCCTGGGCCTGGTCCGAGGCGGACGGCTGGCCGTCGAACCCATGCTCAACATGGCCAGGGACACCCGGCGGGACGGAGAGATACGACAGGGCGAGCTGGACCTGCCCCGGCGCGGCACGGGCCGGGGGGACACCCTCGCGGTCTCCGCCCGGGTCGCCCCGCTGGGCTCGCGGCTGGTGCTGCTGCTGGTCGAGGACCTCACCGAGGCCCGCCGGATAGAAGCGGTACGCCGCGACTTCGTCGCCAACGTCAGCCACGAGCTGAAGACGCCGACCGGAGCGCTCTCCCTGCTCTCCGAAGCGGTCATGGACGCCTCCGACGACCCGGAGGCGGTGGAGCGGTTCGCCGGGCGGATGCAGATCGAGGCGACCCGGCTGACCAACCTCGTCCAGGAGCTCATCGACCTCTCCCGGGTGCAGAACGACGACCCGCTGGAGGACGCCGAGCCGGTCAAGGTGGAGACGCTGGTCGCCGAGGCGATCGACCGCTGCCGCCAGCAGGCCGGCTCCAAGCAGATCACCATGGCCTCCGCGGGCGCCGAGGGCCTCACGGTCTGGGGCAACCGCGGCCAGCTCGTCGGCGCGCTCGGCAATCTCGTCGAGAACGCCGTCAACTACAGCCCCGCCCACACCCGCGTCGGCATCGCCGCACGCCGCATGGCCTCACCGGGCGGGGACCTCATCGAGATAGCCGTCACCGACCAGGGGATCGGCATCTCCGAGAAGGACCGCGAGCGGGTCTTCGAGCGGTTCTACCGCGTCGACCCGGCCCGCTCACGGGCCACCGGTGGCACCGGTCTCGGCCTCGCCATCGTCAAACACGTGGCCGCCTCGCACGGCGGGGAGGTCACGGTCTGGAGCTCCGAGGGACAGGGCTCCACCTTCACCCTCCGGCTCCCCGAATCGGGCGCCGTGAGGGAGCGCACCACCGGCGGACCGCTTATCGTCAACGGCGACGACAAGGGGCCGTACGAGACCGACACCTTTGACCCCTTCCCTGCCCCGGAGGCTCTTCCGTGACCCGAGTGCTTGTCGTCGAGGATGAGGAATCCTTCAGCGACGCCCTGTCCTACATGCTGCGCAAGGAAGGTTTCGAGGTCGCCATCGCGGCGACCGGTCCCGACGGGCTGGACGAGTTCGAGCGCAACGGCGCCGACCTGGTCCTGCTCGACCTGATGCTGCCCGGCCTGCCCGGCACCGAGGTGTGCCGCCAGCTCCGCAGCCGCTCCAACGTTCCGGTGATCATGGTCACCGCCAAGGACAGCGAGATCGACAAGGTCGTCGGGCTGGAAATAGGAGCCGACGACTACGTCACCAAGCCGTTCTCCTCCCGCGAGCTCGTCGCCCGCATCCGGGCCGTCCTGCGCCGCCGCGGAGAGCCGGAGGAGGTCACCCCGGCCGCCCTGGAGGCGGGCCCGGTCCGGATGGACGTGGACCGGCACGTGGTCACCGTCTCCGGCGGCAAGGTCGACCTCCCGCTCAAGGAGTTCGACCTGCTGGAGATGCTCCTGCGCAACGCGGGCCGGGTGCTGACCCGGATGCAGCTCATCGACCGGGTCTGGGGAGCGGACTACGTCGGCGACACCAAGACCCTCGACGTCCACGTGAAGCGCCTGCGCGCCAAGATCGAGCCCGACCCGGGAGCCCCGCGCTACCTCGTCACCGTGCGGGGCCTGGGCTACAAGTTCGAGCCGTAGACCGAAGGACGCCGAGGGGGACACCGCCCGCGGTACGCCGAAGGGGCGCTTCCCGGCCGGGAAGCGCCCCTTCGGCGTTGCTGTGCGCCCGTGCCCGCGGTGCCCGCGGTCTCCGCGTTGGCGGCGTTACGGGGCGGGGTTGCGCGTCAGTCGGCCGCGGGCACCGAGGCGGCGTCGCCCGTGCCCGTCTCGCCCTGGGCGCCGGTCTCGCCCTGGGCGCCCTCGGTGCTCGCGCCGTTCTCCGGGGTGCCGGGGGTCTCCGCGTCGCCGGACGCGTCGCCGGAGGCGCTGCCCGACGGCGTCGGGCTCGGCTTCGGCGCGGGCGCCTCCGCCTTCGGGCTGGGGCCGAAGTCCTTGAAGAAGCCCTCGGCCGGGAAGACGCTGGCGCCGAGGCCGACGTCGCCGGTCCGGCTGAGCTTGAAGACGACCTGCTGGACGTCGCCGTTGCGCGCCGCCTCGCCGCTGTTCTCGATCACGGCGGCGGCGTTGCCCTTGCCGCCGATCGTGACCTGGCCGCCGGCCGGGACCACGATGGGACCGTTGCCCTTGGCCGCCTGGAGCTTCACCTCGACGTCGCTGCCGGGCAGCGTGACCGACTCCAGCACCTCGCGCTCGGTGCCTGCGTTGAACAGCGTCGCGGCGACGACGGCGGGGCCGTCCGAGCCGCCCTCGGGCTGCGTGAGCACGTTCACGTTCTGGATCTTGATGTCGCCCACCGTGGTGGCCGGGTTGTCCGGCCTGATCTTGAGCGTCTCGGCGTTGTTGCCCGCCGCGCAGGCGGACAGGGTGACGATCGAGAACACGGTGGCGGTGGCGGCGAGGGCGCCGTGTCGAAGGCTGCGGCTCACGGCGGCGGCAACTCCTTGAACGAGTCGGACTGCGGACTTCGGACGTCAGTCGTCGAGCGGTGGTGTAAAGCCGCCCTAAGGGTGTGTCAGCGGCCTTAGGCTACCGAGCCGCCGCGCCCGCCCTGCACCCGACCCGCCCCTACGCGTCTCGCTCTCATCCCGCGGGGCGGCGCGGGACGTTCCCCGGGGGCGTGCGGGACGTTTTCCGGCGGAGGTGCCGGACGTACCCGGAGGGAGGCGCGGGACCGTCCGGGCTCCTCGGAGTCAAGCCCTCGCGAAGGCGCCGCGGGGCGTTCTACCGGCGGATACGCCATCCGCTGTTCACATAATCAGCGTGATCAATTCTTCTGCCCGAGTCATGGCTTCGTCGTGTGCTTCTTCGCCATTCCCGGCTTCGCGGCGGAAAGGCGCCGGACGTCATGTGGCTTGATCAATTTCATTGCGGTCGGACGGCCGTGCCCGTACGGGCGAGCGATCATCGAACGGCGTACGGAAAGATGGTCATCTCGAACCCGACAAAACGGGACTTTCGCCCTCTTCTGTAGGGCTTCCGGGCCATGTGACGTGGGTGTTTCGCTCTGGGTGCACAGTGGCTCCGACCTGCGAATACCGTCTTCCGGAAGCCTTCCGCAGCACGTTCGTGTCGCTGTTGTCAAGCCCCGAGATATGCCCTGACCTGCGAAAACGTCATTCAGGAGATGCAGTTCTCGTGTTACTCTGGATAGCCACGGAAGGGGTACCTGTCACATGACGTTCAAGGTTGGCGACACCGTGGTCTATCCCCATCACGGGGCCGCGCTGATCGAGGCTATCGAAACTCGCCAGATCAAAGGCGTGGACAAGACCTACTTGGTCCTCAAGGTCGCCCAGGGCGACTTGACGGTTCGTGTGCCGGCGGACAATGCGGAGTTCGTGGGCGTGCGCGACGTGGTCGGGCAGGACGGGCTGGACCGGGTCTTCGAGGTGCTGCGCGCACCGTATGCCGAAGAGCCGACGAACTGGTCCCGGCGTTACAAGGCAAATCTCGAAAAGCTCGCCTCCGGCGATGTCATCAAGGTCGCCGAAGTCGTGCGTGACCTGTGGCGTCGTGAGCGCGAGCGCGGCCTCTCCGCCGGGGAGAAGCGCATGCTCGCCAAGGCCCGCCAGATCCTGGTGAGCGAGCTCGCTCTCGCGGAGAACACGAACGAGGACAAGGCCGAGGCTCTGCTCGACGAGGTCCTCGCGTCCTGAAAACTGGATTAATCCGGCCGCGCGCCGGATCACGCCGGTTGTATGAATGTGCCGCGGTGCCCGCTGACCAGTCGTCTTCACGCTGTGTCGTCGGGCGCTGCGGCATGTTCGGACCCCTGTCCGCATCCGGCGCCCGACTGCCGGTAGACGCCGTGCCCGCGGTGTGATCCCGCGTATGCGACGACCGCCGGTGAAGGGCGGCCCCCGTGCTCCGTGAGCCTTCGATGCGACCTGTGCTCGACCGGGTGTCACGGAAGGGGCCCGGTGCGAGCCCAGGGCGTCACGCCCGGCTCGCTGGGCCCCTACCCATGTCGGTCGTGGAAACAAACCTGCCGAACCTTCGGACCTTCTCGGACCTTCGGAGTGCAACCGATGTCATCGACGCCACCCCCGACCGACCGGCCGCGCCCTCCCCGTACCGCCGCGGTGATTCCCGCGGCCGGGCGGGGCGTGCGGCTCGGCCCCGGCGCGCCCAAGGCCCTTCGGGCGCTCGGCGGGACGCCCATGCTGATCCACGCCATTCGCGCCATGGCCGCGTCCCGGGCCGTCTCCCTCGTCGTGGTCGTCGCCCCGCCGGACGGCGCGCCCGAGGTGAAGCACCTCCTCGACGAGCACCCGCTGCCCGAGCGCACCGACTACCTGGTGGTGCCGGGCGGTGAGACGCGCCAGGAGTCCGTGCGCCTGGGGCTCGACGCGCTGCCCGAGGACGTCGCCGTCGTCCTCGTCCACGACGCCGCCCGCCCCCTGGTGCCGGTCGACACGGTCGACGCGGTCGCCGCGGCCGTACGGGACGGAGCGCCCGCCGTCGTTCCCGCGCTGCCCCTCGCGGACACCGTCAAGGAGGTCGAGCCCGCCCGGACGCCCGGGGAGCCGGAGCCGGTGCTCGCCACTCCCGCACGCGCCAGGCTGCGCGCGGTGCAGACGCCGCAGGGCTTCGACCGGGACACGCTGGTGCGGGCGCACGCCGAGGTGGCGGTCGACGGCGAGGGCGCCACGGACGACGCGGGCATGGTGGAGCGGCTCGGTGCGCCGGTGGTCGTCGTCCCCGGCCACGAGGAGGCGTTCAAGGTGACCCGGCCGCTCGATCTGGTGCTGGCCGAGGCGGTACTCGCCCGCAGGAGGGCCAACGATGGTTTCTGAGAACCCCGGAGCGGGCGCCCCCGCGCCCGTCGTCCCGCTCGTCGGCATCGGCACCGACATCCACGCCTTCGAGGAGGGCCGCGAGCTGTGGTGCGCTGGCCTGAAGTGGGAGGGCGAGGGCCCCGGTCTGGCCGGACACTCGGACGCCGACGTCGTCGCGCACGCCGCCTGCAACGCGCTCTTCTCCGCCGCCGGCCTCGGCGACCTCGGGCAGCACTTCGGTACCGGCCGCCCCGAGTGGTCCGGGGCCGCGGGCGTCACGCTGCTCACCGAAGCCGCCCGGATCGTCCGCGCCGGGGGCTTCGAGATCGGGAACGTCGCCGTCCAGGTCGTCGGCGCCCGCCCGAAGATCGGCAAGCGGCGCGAGGAGGCGCAGAAGGTGCTGTCCGACGCCGTGGGCGCCCCGGTCTCGCTCTCCGCCGCCACCTCCGACGGCCTCGGCTTCACCGGCCGCGGCGAGGGCATCGCCGGCATCGCGACCGCCCTCGTCTACCGGACCCCCTGACGCCGGGCGGCGCCCGGGCCCGCCCCTCCTGCACATCACTTGCACGTACGCTGAAGAGGCAAGCGATGTGCAGGAGGAGGCGGAAGTGGTACCGGTGACCAGCGCGACCACAGTGACCAGCGAGACCACGGTGACTGCGGGGGCTGCGGGGGCTGCGGGGGCGGAGGCTGACCGGACGGGCTGCCGGACCGGCGACCGGACCGCCCGCGAGGGTCATCGGACGGACGCCGGATACGTCCTGCGCACCGCCACCGCCGACGACCTCGGCGGAGCGCGGGCCGTGATGCTCGACACCGTCTACCGCGACCTGAAGTCCGGCTACGTACCCCGCTGGCACGCCGACATCATCGACCCCGCCTCCGCCTACCTGCGCCCGGAGCGCTGCACCCTGCTCGTCGTCGAGCACCGCGGCGGGATCGTCGCCACCGGAGCCGTGCGCGACCGGGGGCCGCAGGCGCCGCCCAACCCCCCGTGGGTCGCCGAGCGCTTCCCCTCCGGGACCACCGCGCAGCTCTGCCGGATCTACGTGCGCCCCGAGCACCGCAGGCACGGACTGGCCCGGCGCCTGGTGCGCGAGCTGGCGGAGTTCGCCGCCCTTGCCGGGGGCTACGAGGCGCTGTACCTGCACACCGACCCCGCCGTGCCGGGCGCCGAGCCCTTCTGGCGTTCGCTGGCCCGCGAGGTGTGCGACGAGCGGACGCTGCCCGGGGGCGGGCAGGGGATCGTCCACTTCGAGCTGCCGATGCCCGGGGCCGTCCCCGTCCCCGCCGGCGGCTCCACCCGGACCACCCCGCCCGTTAGATGACAATCGTTTTCATATAAGGTCGTCGCCATGCCCACCTCCCGCCCCCGCCCTCTCCGCCGTCGCGTCGCGCTGCCCCTGGCCGCCGCCACGCTCCTCGTGCCCGTCGCCACCGCCTGCACCTCGTCCACGGATTCCGGCGGCTCCGGCGGGGACCAGCGGCTGAAGGTGGCCATGGCCTTCCCGCCCGCCCAGGCCATGTCCCCGTACGGCGACGACGCCGTCACCCTGAGCCGGCTCGCCGTCGTCGAAGGGCTCACCCGGCTCGACCGGAACGGAGAGGCCGAGCCCGCGCTCGCCGCCTCCTGGAAGCGCGACGGCGCGGGGGCCTGGGAGTTCACGGTCCGCGAGGACGCCGTCTTCCAGGACGGCACGAAGCTCGACGCCGCGGCCGTGGTCCGCTCGCTGGCCGCCGCGCAGAAGGCGTCCCCCAAGCCCCGGGTGCTGTCCGACACCACGCTCACCGCCACGGCCGCGGGCGCGGACACCGTACGGATCACCACGAAGGACGCCGATCCGCTGCTGCCCCAGCGGCTGGCCAACCCCTCCCTGAGCATCCTGTCCGCCGCCGCGTACAAGGACGGCTCCCAGGTCGACCCCGCCGGGCACGCCACCGGCCCCTTCACCCTCGCCGAGGTGAACGGCGCGGTCAGCGCCACCCTGGAGCGCAACGACACCTACTGGGGCGGCAAGGCGAAGGCACCCGGCGTCGACGTGAAGTTCGTCGCCGACGGCACCGCCCGCGCCAACGCGCTGCGGACGAAGGACGTGGACGTCGCCGAGTACGTACCGATCTCGCAGGCCGCGCTGCTCGGCGACGGCCTGGTCCACGAATTCCCCTCCGCCCGCACCAACGGCCTCTCCCTCAACACCGAACGCGGCGTCTTCGCCGACCCGGCGATGCGCGCCGCCGCCCGCGAGGCCATCGACTCCCGGGCACTGGTCGACGGCGTCTACGAAGGGCGCGCCGACACCGCCCAGGGCCTGCTGGGCCCCGGCGTCCCGTGGGCCGCCGACCTGCGCACCGCCCCCACCGGCCGCGCGGAGGCCGCCGCCCCGGCCGAGGTGGGGAAGACCTCCGAGATCGTGCTGGCCACCTACACCAACCGGCCCGAGCTGCCCGAGGTCGCCACCGTCGTCCAGCAGCAGCTGGAGAAGCGCGGCTTCACCGTCAAGCAGGTCGTCCGCGACTACGCGCAGCTGGAGGCCGACGCGCTCGCCGGGAAGTACGACGCGTTCATCCAGGCCCGCAACACCCTCCTGGACACCGCCGACCCGGTCTCCTACCTCGCCTCCGACTTCACCTGCGACGGCAGCTTCAACATCACCCAGCTCTGCGCGAAGCCCGTCGACGCCGCCGTCGACAAGGCCGCCGCCCTCGCCGACACCGACGCCCGCCACCGGGCCGAGATGACCGCCGAGGCCGCGATCCTCGGCTCCGACGCCCTCGTCCCGCTCGTCCACGAGCGCTTCGTGCAGGGCTACGACGACACCCGCGTCCGGGGCGTCGCCCTCGACCCGATGGAGCGCACCCTCATCACCGCCGACACCCGCGTCGGGTGACCGCGTGAAGTACCTCGCCGGACGGCTCGGCGCGCTGTTCGCCGTCGTCGCGGTGATCGGGCTGCTGCCCTGGCTGACCCGGACCGATCCGGCCCGCACGATCTTGCACGCCCGGTACGCCGACCGGGCCCCGACGCCCGAGACCCTCGCCGCGATCCGCGCCGAGACCGGGCTCGACGGCGGCCCGTGGCAGGTCCTCGGCGGCTGGCTCGGCGGGCTGTTCCGGGGCGACCCGGGAGAGTCCTGGGTCTCCGGGCAGCCCGTCGGACCCGATGTGGCCGCCGCGCTGGGCAACTCCCTCACCCTGATGGGCGCCTCGCTCGCGGTCGCCGTGCTCCTCGCCCTCGCCCTGAGCGCCGCCACCCTGCGGCGCGGCGCCGCGCGCCGGATCGTCCGGGTGCGCGCCGGAGCGGGCGCTGCGGTGCTCGCCGCGCTGCCGGAGTTCCTGCTCGCCGCCGTCCTGGCCACGGTGTTCGCCGTGCACCTCGGGTGGTTCCCGGCGCTCGGCTGGGGCGCCCCCGACCAGCTGGTGCTGCCCGCGCTCGCCATGGGCGTCCCGGCGGGCGCGCTGCTCGGCCGGCTGCTGGACGACGCCCTGCCCGGCGCGTTCGCCGAACCCTGGGCGCGGGCCGCCGCCGCGAGCGGGATGCCGCCCCGGACCGTCGCCCGCCACGCCCTGCGCCGGGCGCTCCCGGGCCTGCTGCCCCAGCTCGGCCTGGTCGCCGTCGGACTGACCGGCGGGGCGGTCGCCGTCGAGACGCTGTACGCGATCCCCGGCCTCGGCGGCACGGCCCTGGCCGCCGCCCTCGCCCAGGACCTGCCCGTCCTCCAGGCGACCGTCCTCGTACTGCTGCTCCTGGGCGTCGCCGCGGGGCTGGCCTCCCGCCTCGCCGTCCGCGTGCTGCTCGGCCCCGCGCTCACCGACCGCGCGCTCCCCGCCCTCGTCGCGCCCCGGCTGCCCGGCCGCCGCGCGCTCGCCGTCGCCGCGCTCGTCCTCGGCGGCCTCCTGATCGCCGTCACCGTCGCGGGCCTCCTGCGCGACCCGCTCCACGTCGACACGGCCGCCCGCCTCGCGGGCCCCTCCGCCGCGCACCCCTTCGGCACCGACAACCTCGGCCGCGACGTCCTCGCCCGCCTCGGCCACGGCGCCGCCCGCACCGCGCTGGCCGCCGTCGCGGTGGGGGCCGCCACCCTCCTGCTCGGCCTGCTCCTCGGGGCCGTACGCGCCGGAGCGCTCACCGAGACGGCGAACGCGCTCCCCGCCGTCCTCGCCGGCCTCGTCGTCGCGGGCATCGCCGGACCCGGCCCCTGGGGCGCCGCGGCCGCGGTGGCCGCCGTCGCCTGGGCCCCGCTCGCCGCCCACACCGCCGCCCTGTACGCCCAGGAGAAGGCGGCCCCGCACCTCGCCGCCGCCGTCGCCCTCGGCGCGGACCGGGCCCACCTCCTGCGCCGCCACGTCCTGCCCGGGGTCCTGCCGCCGGTGGTGCGCCACGCCCTTCTCCGCGTACCGGCCATCGCGCTCGCCCTCGCCTCCCTCGGCTTCCTCGGCCTCGGCACGCAGGCCCCGGCGCCGGAGTGGGGCCGGATGCTGTCGGAGAACATGCCGTACGCCGAACGGGCCCCGTGGGCCGTCCTCGCCCCCGCCGCCGCGCTCGCCGTCCTCGGCGCACTGGCCGTCCTCACCTCGGCCGCGGTGCGCGGGCGCACCCCGGCGGGCCTGAAGTGAACCGGCCCGCACCCGCGCAAGCCCCCACCGGGGAAAGCCGCAGGCCCCGGCTGGCGAGCGCGCCCACCCCCTACCTCCGCCTCCTCACCGCCACCCAGTTCGCCTTCAACATCGGCTTCTACGCCGTCCTGCCCTACCTGGCCACCCACCTCGGCAGCGGCCTCGGCATGGCGGGCTGGCTCGTCGGCCTCGTCCTCGGGCTGCGCACCTTCAGCCAGCAGGGCCTGTTCGTCGTCGGCGGCGCCCTCACCGACCGCTACGGCCCGCGCCCCGTCGTGCTGGCGGGCTGCGCCCTGCGGATCGCCGGGTTCGGCTGGCTCGCCGTCGCCGGGTCCACGGCCACCGTCATCGCCGCCGTCCTCCTCATCGGCTTCGCCGCGGCCCTGTTCTCCCCGGCCGTCGAGTCCGAGGCCGCCCGCGAGGCCGTCCGGCACGAACGGGACACCGGCGCCCCGCGCGCCCACGTCCTCGCCCTGTTCTCCGCCGCCGGGCAGGCCGGAGCGTTCATCGGGCCGCTGCTCGGCTCCCTGCTCCTGCTGCTCGGCGGCGGCTTCCGGGCCGCCTGCCTCGCCGGGGCCGCCGTCTTCGTCGGCGTACTGGCCGGGCACGCCCGCCTGATGCCGCGCGCCGTCCCCGTACGGAACCGGACAGCCGCCCCCGTACGGGAACGGGACGAGGCACCGGCACCCGACGCCGCCACCCGTACGGCCCCACCTGGCCGGTCGCCGTGGCGGGCGGTGTTCACCAACCGGGCGTTCCTGCTGCTCTGCCTCGCGTACAGCAGCTACCTCGTCGCCTACAACCAGCTCTATCTCTCCCTGCCCGTCGAGGTGGAGCGGGCCACCGGATCGGAGGCCGCCCTCGGCTGGCTCTTCGCGCTGTCCTCGCTGCTGGTCGTGGCCGCCCAGCTGCCGCTGACCCGCTGGTCCGCCCACCGGATCGCCCCGCGCACCGCGCTGGTCACCGGCCTCGGCACCGTCGCCGCCGGGTTCGCCGCCGTACCGCTCACCCCGGCCGGCCCCGGCGGTCTGCTGCCCTGCGCGACGCTCGTCGTCCTGCTGACCCTGGGCCAGATGCTGCTGGTCCCCGCCGCCCGGGGCCTGGTGCCCGACCTGGTCGAGGACCGGCAGCTCGGGCTGGCCACCGGGGCGCTGTCCTCCGTGTCCGGGATCGCCGTCCTCGCGGGGAGCGCGGCGACCGGCGCACTGCTCGACGCGCCCGCGCCCGTGCGGTGGGCGGTGCTCGCGGCGGTCCCGCTGGCCGGGGCGGTGCTGGCGTTCACCCTTCCGGCGGGCCGGGGCGGGAAGGATCGGGCAACGCGCGCGGTTGCCGGGTAGGAGCAGCACTGGACGAAGGACCGACCCGCAGCGCACAGGAGGCCGTAACGATGACCGCCGCACTCTCCGCCGAGCTCAAGGACCTGCTCGACAGCCCCGTGTTCGTCAACATCGCCACCATCCAGCCCGACGGCAGCCCCCAGGTCTCCCCGGTCTGGGTCAAGCGCGACGGCGACGACCTCCTGATCTCCACCACCGTCGGCCGCCGCAAGGAGAAGAACCTCCGCCGCGACCCGCGCGTCACCGTCGTCGTCCAGCCCTTCGACAACCCGTACACCTACGCCGAGATCCGCGGCGAGGCGACCCTGACGACGGACGGCGGCCAGGAGCTGATCGACGAGCTGTCGGTGAAGTACACCGGCAAGCCGTACGCGGAGTTCAACCCGGACTCCGCGGGCGACGACCCCCGCGTCGTCGTCCGCGTCTCCCCGCGCAAGGTCGTCGGCCGCCTCTAGGCCCTGGGCCTGGGCCCCCGGAGGGCGTGAGAACGCTCTCCGGGCCCTTCCCGGGCCGTTTCGGGGTATCCCGGTACCAGAAAGTTGTCCCCGCGATCCCCAAGGGTCCCGGGGCACTGGTGCGGGCCTACTACCCTTGAGGCGTGACTATTCGCCTGCACGACACCAACGCCCGGCAGATCCGTGACTTCGTCCCGCTCACAGCGGGCTGCGTCTCGATCTACCTCTGTGGCGCCACTGTCCAGGCAGCACCGCACATCGGCCACATCCGCTCGGGCCTGAACTTCGACATCATGCGCCGCTGGTTCACGTACCGCGGCTATGACGTCACGTTCATCCGGAACGTCACCGACATCGACGACAAGATCATCGCGAAGTCCGCCGAGCAGGGCCGCCCGTGGTGGTCGATCGGCTACGAGAACGAGCGCGCGTTCAACGACGGCTACGACGCGCTGGGCTGCCTGCCGCCCACCTACGAGCCCCGCGCCACCGGCCACGTTCCCGAGATGATCGAGATGATGCGCGGCCTGATCGAGAGCGGTCACGCCTACGAGGCCGACGGCAACGTCTACTTCGACGTGCGCTCGCTGCCCAGCTATCTGGAGCTCTCCAACCAGGAGCTGGACGATCTGCGCCAGCCCGCCGGCGACGGCGAGACCGGCAAGCGCGACCAGCGTGACTTCGCCATGTGGAAGGCCACCAAGCCGGGCGAGCCCAGCTGGGAGACGCCCTGGGGCCGCGGCCGTCCCGGCTGGCACCTGGAGTGCTCCGCGATGGCCCACAAGTACCTGGGCTCCGCCTTCGACATCCACGGCGGCGGCATCGACCTGATCTTCCCGCACCACGAGAACGAGATCGCCCAGGCCAAGGCCTACGGCGACGCGTTCGCGAAGTACTGGGTGCACAACGGCTGGGTCACCCTGTCCGGCGAGAAGATGTCGAAGTCGCTGGGCAACTCCGTCCTCGTCAGCGAGATGGTCAAGCACTGGCGCCCGATCGTCCTGCGCTACTACCTCGGCACCCCGCACTACCGGTCGATGATCGAGTACAGCGAGGAGGCCCTGCGCGAGGCCGAGTCCGCGTTCGCGCGGATCGAGGGCTTCGTCCAGCGCGTCACCGAGAAGACCGGGGAGACCGTCCCGCCCGCCGCCGAGGTGCCGCCCGCCTTCGCCGAGGCGATGGACGAGGACCTGGGCGTGCCGCAGGCGCTGGCGATCATCCACACCACCGTCCGCCAGGGCAACAGCGCACTGGCCGCCGACGACAAGGAAGCCGCGGCCGCCCGTCTCGCCGAGGTCCGGGCCATGCTCGGCGTCCTCGGCCTGGACCCGCTCGACCCGCACTGGGCGGGCGAGAGCGACCGGGGCGAGGATCTGCACGGCGTCGTCGACACCCTCGTGCGCCTCGTCCTCGACCAGCGGCAGTCGGCCCGCGCCCGCAAGGACTGGGCCGCCGCCGACGCCATCCGCGACCAGCTCAACCAGTCCGGCCTCGTCATCGAGGACAGCCCCACCGGCCCCCGGTGGACGCTGGGGCCGCGCTGAGCACCCGCTCCGAGCAGTGAGATTGTGCCGCCCGGCGATCCGGGCGGCACACTTTCCTTATACGTACGTACGTCTGAAAGCAACGAAACAGGTAGATCATGGCCGGGAACAGCCAGCGCAGGAACCGCCGCACGTCCAACAAGAAGGGCATGCAGGTCGGCAGCGGTGGCCAGCGACGCCGTGGTCTCGAAGGCAAGGGACCGACGCCGCCGGCCTCCGCCCGCAAGGGGCACAAGAAGAACCGGATCGCCGGCGCCCAGGCCAAGCAGGCCGCCGCCCGCCGCCCCGCGCCCCGGCGCGGCGGTGTGAAGGGCACCTCGGAGATGGTCGTCGGCCGCAACCCGGTCTACGAGGCCCTGCGCGACGGCGTGCCCGCCGTCACCCTGTACGTCCAGCAGTACATCGACAACGACGAGCGCGTCCGCGACGCCCTCAAGCTGGCGGGCGAGCGCGGCAACATCAACCTGATGGAGGCCCCGCGCCCCGAGCTGGACCGGATGACGAACGGCCTGAACCACCAGGGCCTCGTCCTCCAGGTCCCGCCGTACGAGTACGCGCACCCGGAGGACCTCACCGCCGCCGCGTACGACAACAACGAGGACCCGCTGATCGTCGCCCTCGACGGGGTGACCGACCCGCGCAACCTCGGCGCCATCGTCCGCTCCGTCTCCGCGTTCGGCGGCCACGGCGTGGTCGTCCCCGAGCGCCGCGCGGCCGGCATGACCGCCGGTGCGTGGAAGTCCTCGGCCGGTACGGCGGCCCGCACGCCCGTCTCCCGGGTCACCAACCTCACCCGCGCGCTGGAGGGCTACCAGAAGGCGGGCCTCACGGTCGTCGGCCTGGCCGCCGACGGCGAGCACACGGTGGAGGACCTGGAGCAGCTGGCGGGCCCGGTCGTCATCGTCATCGGCAGCGAGGGCAAGGGCCTGGGCCGTCTCGTCGGCGAGACCTGCGACTACCGGGTGCGGATCTCGATGCCGGGCGGCGCGGAGTCGCTCAACGCCGGTGTCGCGGCGGGCATCGTGCTCTACGAGGTGGCGCGCCGCCGCGGATAGCCGTCCGCCGGGCCCGCGGGCGCAGCTGCGTCCGCGGGCCGACGCGCGCGGCGACCGGCCCGTCCGCCGGGCGAGTTGACGCGCGAACTCCGAACACAGTTCCAGGTTGCCCGAGTTTGGCCTGATCTTGACGGGTCTCGGACACATCCGGTGCGGTCAAGGCAGTGTCCTAACCACACGTCACTCGGTTAGATGAGTGTGGACACCAGAACGCCTCGGTTCGACGAGCAACCCGCCTCCCTGAGCATGACCAAGGTGGACAGCGACCCCGCGCAGGTCATCGTCAACCACGCCAGCTTCCGGGTGCGGCTCGCCCCGGGCCAGCGCACACGGCTGCGCGGTGCCCCCGCGGAGACGGCCCGCATCCCCGCCATGAGCGGCGCCGGCGGCGGCCGCAGGCGGGCACCGGTCGTCTGGAGCGGGAAGTCCGCTCCCGGCGACCCCGGCGCGACGGGCCTCCTCCAGGCCGTGCGCAACTCCACCGCCGGACACCTCGACGCCGGCCTCGGCGGGGCGTCCGGTGGCGGGCCCGGAGTGGGCGCGACACAGGTCGTCCCGCTCCTGGAGGAGACGCAGCCCACCCCGCTCCTGACCGCTCCTCCCCACCAGCCGGGACGCACCGGCCCGCTGCTGCCGCCCATGCGGCAGGCGGTCGGCGCGTACGACCAGGTCGACGGGCCCGACGACCCCGACGACTACGACGAGGCCGACGAATCCGAGGAGTCCCGCGCCCGGCGGGGCGCGGGCGACCCCGTCCGCCACGCCTACTACCCCGGCCACCGGATGAACCTGGGCGTCGTCCTGCTCCCCATGCGGGTGCTCCTCGGCTTCATCTCCATCTACGCCGGCATGGGCAAGCTGTGCGACCCCGTCTACTTCGACGGCGGCGAGCGCGGCTCGATGGTGAAGTGGCTGACCTCCCTGCACCCGTGGGCGATGGCCGAGCCGCTGCGCGACTTCGCGCTCTCCCACCCGGTCGGCGCCGGACTGACCGTCGCCTTCCTCCAGGTCGTGGTCGGCGTCCTCACCGTCCTCGGCCTCTGGCAGCGGGTCGCCGCCGCGTTCGGCGCGCTGCTCTCCACCGCGCTGCTGGTGACGGTGAGCTGGCGCACCGTCGCGGTGTACGACGCGCCCGACATCATCCTGCTGGCCGCCTGGAGCCCGCTGATCATCGCGGGCGCGCCGGTCTACTCCGTGGACGGCCGACTGGCCGGGGAGGCCTGGCGCAAGCTCGGCCCGCGCTCGGAGATCTGGGACCTGCGCCGCCGGGTCCTGCGCCGGGGCACCGTCGTCGCGACGGTCGTCATCGGCCTCACCCTGCTCATCGGCTCCATCCTCGGCGGCGCGGTCCGCTCCAGCGAGGTCGTCACCGTCCCCGGCCGCAACGACAACCCCACCAACCGCCTCCCCGGTATGCCGCTGCCCCAGGAGTCCACCGGCGAGCGCCAGGCCTCCCGTACGCCGGACCAGCGGCGTCAGCCGGAGCCCAGCAGCTCCGGCGCGGCCGCCACACCCGAGGGCGGCCAGGCCAGCCCCGGCGCGACCCGCGACACGGGCGGCGGCCAGAGCACCGGCTCGGGCAGCACGCAGCCCAGCCAGACCCAGGGCGCCAACCAGGCGCCCCCGCAGCAGTCCGTCCCGCAGGAGCCTCCGGCCGCCACCAGCGCCGGACCCGACTCGTCCGGCTCCACGGGCGGCGACGGCTCCTCGGGCGGCGGCGAACCGGCGCCGACGGGGGGCGCCACCTCCTCGGGCGGCGAGGGATCGACCTCGGGCGGCGGCGGCCGGAACCCGATCGGCGGCCTCCTCGGCTGACCCGCACGACCGGCACGACCGGTACGACAGCAGTGAGGGGCGGCCCCCACCCGGACGGAAGAACCGGGTGGGGGCCGCCCCTTCGTGTCGGGGTGGAGGCGGAGCCGTCAGCCCTCGTGGGAGCCGAGCTCGCGGGCCGCCTCGGTCAGGTCCTTCGCGGTGTCGATGGCCCGCCAGTACGCCCCGTTCGGCAGCGGGTAACCGGCCAGCCGGCGCTCACGGGCGAGCCTCGGGAACGTGGTCCGCTCATGGTCGCCGCGGTCCGGCAGCAGCTTCGTGAACGCGGGCGAGAACACGTACACCCCGGCGTTGATCAGATACGGCGAGGGCGGCGACTCGATGAAGTCGGTGATGTGCCCGAACGCGTCCGTCTCCACGGCCCCCCAGGGGATCCGGGGCCGGGCGAGGGCGAGGGTGGCGGTGGCGTCGCGCTCCGCGTGGAAGGCGGCCATCTCGCGCAGGGAGAAGCGGGTCCAGATGTCGCCGTTGGTGGCGTACCAGGGCTGCTCCGGATCGGGCAGCCGCTCGGCCGCGTACTTCAGGCCGCCGCCGCGTCCCAGCGGCTCGGTCTCCACGACGGTGGTGACCCGGAGCGGCAGCACGGCGGCGTTCAGCCACTCCTGGAGCACCTCGGCGAGGTGCCCGCAGGAGACCACGGCGTCGGTGACTCCCTCGGCGGCCAGCCAGGACAGCTGATGGCCGATGATCGGAGTCCCGGTCCCGGGGATCTCGACCATCGGCTTGGGGCGGTCGTCGGTGTACGGCCGCAGCCGCGACCCCTGGCCACCGGCGAGGATCACGGCCTGCGTCGGATACGTATGCATGGCAGGCACGATATGCGGTGCCGCCCATCGGAGGGCGACGCTCCGCGCGACCGCCTCCTCGGCCGGGAGGCCTCAGCTGAACTGCGCGACGCCGGAGGCGAACGAGGTGTCGCAGACGGGCCGGGAGAAGCGGTGCGCACGGGTCGGGCCGTACTGCTCGACGGCCGCCTTGCCGAGGGCCTTCGCGATCGACATGCAGTGGCGGGCGAGCGAGGGACGCTGCTCGACGGCGCGCTGGAGGCCCGTGAGCGCGGTGCCCGGGTCCTTCTCCTGCAGCTCCACGAGCAGCTTCTCGCGCAGGACGTCCTGCGGGGCGTGCGGCTTCGCGGGCTTGGACACGGTCTCCGAGGAGGCGGCCAGCAGCTGGGAGTCGGCGTCCGACTCCGCCCACTGAACGCTGGTGACCGCGAGGGTCCCGGACAGAACCATGACGACGGGCAGGACGAGAGCGAGGGATCGGCCGATGCGGCGCGCGGTGTGGGTCACGCAGCGAGCGTAGCGGCCAGTGATGGTCTGGCGACAATTCGTCACCCTTGCGGGGGATGGTTCGACGCGCCCTTTCGAATACGAGCGTGACGAACCAGGGTCAAATGCCCGCGAAGTGCCCTGTGTGCCGGGGCATTTGCTGCCGCCCGGCACCGAAACCCGAACCCGCCGGGACCACGCAAACGGCCCCGCACCCCCGTGCGGGGAGTGCGGGGCCGGGCGTACGGCGGGTGGGGCGTCAGTTGGTGAGACGCTCGCCGGTGGAGGTCGCGAAGACGTGCAGCTCGTCCGGGCGCGGGACGACGTGCAGCTCGGTGCCCTTCTCCGGGACGGCACGGCCGCCGACGCGGACGACCAGGTCCTTGTGCTCGCCGGCGACCTGCGCGCCACCGTAGACGAAGCCGTCGGCGCCGAGCTCCTCGACGACGTTGACGGAGACGGCGAGACCGGCCGGCGCGTCCGAGGAGTCCTTGGTCAGCGACTTCGCGGCGGCGCCGCCGTGCTCGACGATGTCGAAGTGCTCGGGGCGGATGCCGACCGTGACGGTGGTGTCACCGCGGTCCGCGGCGGCGGTGAGCGCCTCGCGGGAGACGGGCACGACGCTGTTGCCGAACTTCACGCCGCCGTCGGTGATCGGGACCTCGACGAGGTTCATCGCGGGGGAGCCGATGAAGCCGGCGACGAAGAGGTTGGCGGGGCGGTCGTACATGTTGCGCGGCGAGTCGACCTGCTGGAGCAGCCCGTCCTTCAGCACCGCGACCCGGTCGCCCATGGTGAGGGCCTCGACCTGGTCGTGGGTGACGTACACGGTGGTGATGCCGAGGCGGCGCTGCAGCGAGGCGATCTGCGTACGGGTGGAGACACGGAGCTTGGCGTCGAGGTTCGACAGCGGCTCGTCCATGAGGAAGACCTGCGGCTCACGCACGATGGCGCGGCCCATCGCCACACGCTGACGCTGACCACCGGAGAGCGCCTTCGGCTTGCGGTCCAGGTAGTCGGTGAGGTCCAGCATCTTGGCGGCCTCTTCGACCTTCGCCCGGATCTCGGTCTTGTTGATACCGGCGATCTTCAGCGCGAAGCCCATGTTGTCCGCGACGGACATGTGCGGGTAGAGCGCGTAGTTCTGGAACACCATGGCGATGTCCCGGTCCTTCGGCGGCAGGTGCGTGACGTCGCGGTCACCGATGCGGATCGCGCCGCCGTTGACGTCCTCAAGACCCGCGAGCATGCGCAGGGAGGTCGACTTGCCACAGCCGGAGGGACCGACGAGGACGAGGAACTCGCCGTCCGCGATGTCGATCTCGAGCTGGTCCACGGCCGGCTTCGTGGAGCCGGGGTAGACGCGGGACGCCTTGTCAAACGTGACACTGGCCATGCTGAATCTTCTCCTCAACCGGCAGGAACGTGCCGGACGATCCGAGTAGGGAGTGGTCTGGTCCACAGACGCGGACCTGCCGTGACGCTACCTGGCGTTTCTCGATCTGTCAGTAGTCCGGAGCACAGGGAAATCGCGGACGTGCGGGGCGCGGGGTTGGTTAGACTGCTCCGGCATGCCTCCTTAGCTCAGCTGGCCAGAGCAACGCACTTGTAATGCGTAGGTCGTCGGTTCGAATCCGACAGGGGGCTCAGTGGGAAGTCCGGGCCGGATCTCGTCTGGCCCGGACTTCTTTCGTCTCCGGGTGTCGCCCCGCCGATCCGGGGTTGCCGCCCGTGCTCTGGTACTCGCTGCTGCACGAGCCCTCGGCCCGCCCCTTGCGGGGCGAGGGCCCCGAGCGTTCGCTGGCCGATCTGCCCGGGCGGGCCCCGGCGAGCGCGCTGCGGGCGGCGGCTTTCGGCGCCACCGCGGGGGAGATCGCCCGTGCAGCCGGCCGCGGTGGTGTGGGCCGCGGTGGTGCTGCTTGGTGCCGCATGGTGTGTCGTGTGGTGCCAGGTGGTGTTGCTTTGGTGCCATCCCTGGTTACTTCGGGTGCTTCTTCGGTGCCATCTCGGCTGCGCTGTTTGTGATGTCGCAGGTCAGCGGCGTTTTTCTGACGAGTGCGCCAATGTGGCTCGACGTGGTGCCATGTGTGTGCCATGATGGCGTCATGGACCTCACCCCCTACGTCGACACCATCCGGCGGGAACTCGCCGTCGCCGCGGATGCCAGCGGCGACGAAGCCCGCGCCCTGGCCGAGCGGCTCAGCGCTCCTCTGGAGTCCGCCGTCCGGCTGACCCTGCTCAACGTGCTCTCCGCGGCCATGGGCGACGTCACCCGTGAGCTGGCTCCCGGTTCGGTCGACGTACGGCTGCGCGGGCTCGACCCCGAGTTCGTGGTGACGCCGCCCCCCGCGCCCGAGCCGGTGCGGATGGAGCCGGAGGCGGTCGTGGCCCCCGTCGTGGCCGCGCCCTCGGCCGCGGAGGCCGATGACGGCACCATGGTGCGGATCAACCTCCGGCTCCCCGCCCACCTCAAGGGCCGCGCCGAGAGCGCGGCGGCGGCGGAGGGGCTGTCGGTCAACGCCTGGCTCGTGCGGGCCGTGTCCGTTTCCCTCGACGGCGGAGGGCGGGCGGGCGCGCCGGGCCGGGTCAAGGACTCGGGCGGTCGCGGCTTCACCGGCTGGGTCCGCTAGGTCCGGCGCCCCGCCCCGCCCCGATCGGTTCGCGGGCCGCACCACTTCACCGGCGGATCGTCGATCCGGCCGACGTCTCCGATCACCCATCACTCATCACCCACCGAGCCAAGAGGACGGAACCGTCATGCCTTCTTTCGATACTCCCGAGCCGATCTCCGCCGTCATCGAGCTGGACGCCGGCACGGCCCGCATCACCGCCGGCAAGCGCACCGACACCGTCGTCGAGGTGCTGCCGGGCAACGGATCCGACGAGGACGACGTACGCGCCGTGCAGCAGACCCAGGTCTCCTGCTCGGGCGGTCGGCTCACGGTCAAGACCCCCAAGAAGCGGTCCCTGTTCGGCAAGCCGGGCGCCGTCGTGGTGAGCATCGAACTGCCCGCGGGGTCCGATGTGCGCGGCAGCTCCGCGCTGGGCGGCTTCTTCTGCGAAGGGCCTCTCGGTGAGGTGAAGCTCACGACCTCCCTCGGTGACATCCAGGTGCACGAGGCGGCCCGTGCCGAGATCAGGACCGACCACGGCGACCTCCGGCTGGTCCGCTCCACCGGGGACGCCGAGGTCATCGGCTCGGGCCGGGTCGAGGTCGGCGCCGTCGCCGGGGCCGCGGTCGTCAAGAACGGCAACGGCGCGACCGGTATCGACGAGGTCGGCGGTGAGCTGAAGGTCAACGCGGCCAACGGCGACGTCTCCGTGGGCGTCGCGCACGGCAGCGTCGTCGCCAAGTCCGCCAACGGGCGGATCGAGATCGGGGTCGCCCACGCCGGGGTCGACGCGACCTCCTCCAACGGCCGCGTCCGCGTCGGAGACGTGACCCGCGGCCGCGTCACTCTGCGCACCTCCGTCGGCGACCTCGAAGTGGGCATCCACGAGGGCACCGCCGCCTGGCTCGACCTGAACCCCAAGTTCGGCACCGTACGCAACTCGCTCGGCGCCACCGCCGGGCCCGAGGACTCCGACGAGACCGTCGAGGTGCACGCCCGGAGCGGGGCCGGCGACATCATCGTCCGCCGCGCCTGACTCCGGTACGCCTGACTCCGGTACGCCTGACTCCGCCGCGCCTGACTCCCTCCGTCTGACTTCGTCGCGCCTGACTCCGCCGCGCCCGGCTTCCTCCTGACCCACTCCACGGCGACCGGCTCCGCCGTGCCCGACTTCGCCATGCCCGCTTCCGGCTTCTCTTCCCGCTTCTCGTCCCGCCCCCTCCCGACTCACCGCTCGCGAAAGGGAACCCGCATGACTGTCACCCGGTCCGCCGCGCCGCTCGCCGCCCAGGCCGCGACGCAGGCGATCACCGCCACCGGCCTGCGCAAGTCCTACGGCGACAAGGTCGTGCTCGACGGCATCGACCTGTCCGTGCCCCAGGGCACCGTCTTCGCCCTGCTCGGCCCCAACGGCGCGGGCAAGACCACCGCCGTGAAGATCCTCTCCACCCTCATCACCGCCGACGCCGGCGTACTGGGCGTCGGCGGCCACGATCCGGCCGTCGACGCGCAGGCCGTGCGCGCCTCGATCGGTGTCACCGGCCAGTTCTCCGCCGTCGACGGGCTGATCACCGGCGAGGAGAACATGCTGCTGATGGCGGACCTGCACCACCTGTCCCGGCGCGAGGGGCGGCGCGTCGCCGCCGAACTCCTGGAGCGGTTCGACCTGGTGGAGGCGGCGAAGAAGCCCGCAGCGGGCTACTCCGGCGGCATGAAGCGCCGCCTCGACATCGCCATGACCCTGGTCGGCTCGCCCCGGATCATCTTCCTCGACGAACCGACCACCGGCCTCGACCCGCGCTCCCGCCACACCATGTGGGGCATCATCCGCGAGCTGGTCTCCGGCGGCGTCACCGTCTTCCTCACCACGCAGTACCTGGAGGAGGCCGACGAACTCGCCGACCGCATCGCCGTCCTCAACGACGGGAAGATCGCCGCCGAGGGCACCGCCGAGCAGCTCAAACGGCTCGTCCCCGGTGGCCACGTCAAGCTCCGCTTCACCGACCCGGACGCCTACCGGTCCGCCGCCTCCGCCCTGACCGGGGCCGCCCCCGACGACGAGTCCCTGTCGCTGTCCATCCCCAGCGACGGCAGCCAGCGCGAGCTGCGCTCCATCCTCGACTGGCTGGACTCGGCCGGGATCGAGGCGGACGAGCTGACCGTGCACACCCCCGACCTCGACGACGTGTTCTTCGCCCTTACCGGCTCCGGCGTGCCCGCCCGGAGCAACCAGCCGAAGGAGGCTGTCCGATGAGCTCCCTCTCCCTCGCCGTACGCGACTCGTCCACGATGCTGCGCCGCAACCTCCTGCACGCCCGGCGCTACCCGTCCCTCACCCTGAACCTGCTCCTCACTCCTGTCATGCTCCTGCTGCTTTTCGTCTACATCTTCGGCGACGTGATGAGCGCGGGCATCGGTGGCGGAGGGGGCGGCCGCTCCGCGTACATCGCCTACATCGTCCCGGGCATCCTGCTGCTGACCGTCGGCTCCACCGTGGTCGGGACGGCGGTGTCCGTCTCCACGGACATGTCCGAGGGCATCATCGCCCGCTTCCGCACCATGGCGATCCACCGCGGCTCCGTGCTCATCGGGCACGTCGTCGGCAGTGTGCTGCAGAGCGTGCTGAGCGTGATCCTGGTGGGCGCGGTCGCCGTGGCCATCGGCTTCCGCTCCACGGACGCCACGCCCGTGGAGTGGCTGGCCGCGTTCGGACTGCTCGTGATCTTCTCCGCCGCCCTCACCTGGGTCGCCGTGGGCATGGGCCTCATCAGCCCGAACGTCGAGGCGGCCAGCAACAACGCCCTGCCGATGGTGCTGCTCCCGATGCTGTCCAGTGCCTTCATCCCGGTGGAGACGATGCCGGGATGGTTCCAGCCGATCGCCGAGTACCAGCCCTTCACCCCCGTCATCGAGACCCTGCGCGGCCTGCTGCTGGGCACCGGGATCGGCCACAACGGCTGGCTTGCACTCGGCTGGAGCCTCGGCCTCGTGGTGCTCGGCTACCTGTGGTCGGCCTCGAAGTTCGGCCAGGACCCCCGGTGAGCCCCTCCCCGATGACTCCCTCCACAGCTCCTTCCCCGATGACTCCCTCCCTGATGGCTTCGTCCCCGGTGACCTCGTCCCCGGCGCCGTGATCCCGCGAACAGAGGAGAACCCGATGGCGTACGAACCGACCGCCGGCTCCGCGACCGCCGACTCCGCGATCCCCGACGAGGCGCCCGTCCCGCCCGTCCTGCCCACCGACCGGCACACCGGCTGCCCCTTCGACCCGCCCGCCGCGCTCACCGCGCTGAGCGACCGCCCGGTCCGCCCCCTGCGCTACGCCGACGGGCACGTGGGCCGGCTGGTCACCGGGCACGCGGCGGCCCGCGCGGTGCTGGCCGATCCGCGCTTCAGCTCCCGCTACGAACTCCTGCACCTGCCGATGGCGATGGAAGGCGCACCGGGAGAGCTGCCGCCGGCGCCCATCGGGGACATCACCGGCTTGGACGCCCCGGAGCACACCCGCTACCGCCGACTGCTCGCCGGCCGGTTCACCGTACGCCGGATGCGCCAACTGGCCAGCCGCATCGAAGAGTTCACCGCCGACTGCCTGGACGCCATGGAACAGGCCGGGCCCACCGCCGACCTGGTGGAGGCCTTCGCGCGGCCCGTGCCCACGCTGGTGATCTGCGAGCTGCTCGGCGTGCCCTACGCCGACCGGGGGCGTTTTCTGGGGCTGGTCGAGGTCATCTTCGACCAGGCCGCCGACGCCGGGGCCAGGGACGAGGCCTACGCGGGACTGCTCCGGTACGTCGGTGAACTCGTCCTCGCCAAGCGGGCCGAGCCCACCGACGACCTGCTCAGCGACCTCGCCGCACCCGTGCCGGGCCCCGGGTCCGGCGACCCGGCCGTCCCCGGGCCCGCGGCCTCCGGCCTCAGTGACGAGGAACTGGCCGGGATCGGCGGGCTCCTCCTCGCCGCCGGGCTCGACACCACCGCGAACATGCTCGGCCTCGGTGTCTTCGCCCTGCTCAGCCACCCCGGCCAGCTGGAGGCCCTGCGCGCCGACCCGGATCTCGCCGGGCCGGCCGCGGAGGAGCTGCTGCGCTGTCTCAGCGTGGCCGACCCGCTGCTGCGGTCCGCGCTGGAGGACGTCGAGGTGGCGGGCGAGCTGATCAGGGCGGGGGAGACGGTGACCGTCTCCGTGCAGGCCGCCAACCGGGACCCGGGCAGATTCCCCGAGCCCGACCGGCTCGACATCCGCCGCCGGGCCACCGGGCATCTCTCCTTCGGCCACGGCCCCCACCAGTGCCTCGGCCAGCAGCTCGCCCGGGTCGAGATGACCGTCGCGCTCCCGGCGCTCTTCGCCCGCTTCCCCGCCCTGCGCCTCGCGGTCCCGCCGGAGGAAGTGCCGCTGCGCGAACGCTCCAGCATCTACGGAGTGGTCTCCCTGCCGGTCGCCTGGGAGGAGGAATAGCGCCGAACCGCCCCCGGGGCAAGGAGATGCGGTGAGCGTCCGTACCGATTTCTACCGAGGGGTAGGCGACCCGGGATCCTTGTTATACCTTGCGTCTAACAAGGATCCCGGGTCGGCCGGTGTCCGGTCCGGCGCGGGCCGTCGCCCCCGGCCCCGGTGATCCCGTACAGCGCACAGCACACAGCACGACCCGACCCCGTACATCGCGAGCCGAGTCCGTACAGCGCGAGCCGGCTCCGTACGCGGCGGTCGGCCGACGTACGCACCTCACCACGATCGAGGATCACCGCACGCGACCCAAGGAGCCGCAGCATGGCCGGCAGCACCGTTCCGTCGAAGGTCCAGGAGAGTCCCGAGGGCGACGACGTCGCGCGCCGGCTGCTCGACTCGGCCGCGCAGCTGGCGTACGACCCGGCCACCGAGGTGGACTGGGAGACGCCGCTGGACAAGGAGTTCCACGGCGCGAGCCCGGAGTGGTGCAGCCTCTACGGGACCGCGTACTGGGGCGAGTTGACCGAGGGGCAGCGCAAGGAGCTGACCCGGCAGGAGGCCGCCTCGGTCGCCAGCACCGGGATCTGGTTCGAGATGATCCTCCAGCAGATGGTGCTGCGCGACATCTACATGAAGAACCCGGCGGGCGCGGAGTTCCAGTGGGCGCTCACCGAGATAGCCGAGGAGTGCCGTCACTCGATCATGTTCGCGCGAGGTGCGCAGAAGCTCGGCGCGCCCCACTACCGGCCCCGCCGCGCGGTGATGGAGCTGGGCCGGGCGTTCAAGACGCTGGCGTTCGGCGAGGCGGCGTACGCGGCGATCCTGGTCGCCGAGGAAGTGCTCGACGTGATGCAGCGGGACTGGATGCGCGACGAGCGGGTCGTGCCGTTCGTCCGCACCATCAACAACATCCATGTGGTGGAGGAGTCCCGGCACATGAAGTTCGCCCGGGACGAGACCCTCAAGCGCCTGGAGGGCGCCGGGTGGGCGCGGCGCCAGCTCAACGCGTTCGTCGTCGCCGTCGCCTCGTACTTCATCGTGACCAGCATGGTGAACCCGGAGGTCTACCGGAAGGCCGGACTGGACAAGCAGCGGGCGCTGGCCGCCGCCAGGGGCAACGAGCACCACAAGTCCATGATGCGGTCCAGCTGTTCGGGGCTGATGGACTTCCTGGCCTCCGCCCGCCTGCTCACCAGGCCCGCCCTCGCGTTCTACAAGCGCGCCAACCTGATCTGAGCCGGGGCCATGACCTACGCCATCACCCAGACCTGCTGCAACGACGCCACCTGCGTGGCGGTCTGTCCGGTCAACTGCATCCACCCGACGCCCGAGGAACGCGCCTTCGGCAGTACGGAGATGCTCCACATCGATCCCCGGGCGTGCATCGACTGCGGGGCCTGCGCGGACGCCTGCCCGGTGGACGCGATCTTTCCGGTGGACTCGCTGTCCGCCGGGCAGCGGGAGTACGCGGACATCAACGCGGCTTACTACGCGGGTGCCGAGCCGTCCGCCGGGGTGGTCGACGGGCCCAACTTCCACGCCTGGGGCGAGCCGGTCTTCGGGCGCAGTCTGCCGTCCGACTTCGGGCCGCTGCGGGTGGCCGTCGTCGGCACCGGGCCCGCCGGGATGTACGCGGCGCAGGACCTGCTGCTGCACACCGCCGCCGAGGTGACCCTGATCGACCGGCTGCCGGTGGCCGGCGGGCTCGTCCGGTACGGCGTGGCCCCCGACCACCCCGCGACGAAGAAGGTCGGCGACACCTTCTCCCGCTTCCACTCCCACCCCCGGGTCCGGATGCACCTGGGCATCGAGGTGGGCCGGGACGTCACGGCGGAGGAGCTGGCCGCCCACCACGACGCGGTGATCTACGCGGTCGGCGCCTCCACGGACCGGCGGCTCGGCATCCCCGGCGAGGAGGGCCCCGGGTGCCTGTCGGCGACCTCGTTCGTCGCCTGGTACAACGCCCACCCCGAGGCCGTCGCGCAGGACGTCGACCTGTCCGCCGAGCGGGTCGTCGTGGTGGGCAACGGCAACGTGGCCCTCGACGTCGCCCGGATCCTGGTCGCCGACCCCGAGGCGCTAGCGGGCACCGACATCGCCGCCCACGCGCTGGAGGCGCTGCGGGCCAGCCGGGTCCGCGAGGTGGTGGTGCTGGGGCGGCGGGGGCCCGAGGACGCCGCGTACACCCGCTCCGAACTCCTCGCGCTGAAGCACCTGCCGGGTGTGGAGCTGGTCGTGGACGACCACGATCCGCGTACGGCGGCGGCGATCGGGGCGGCCGGGGCGGGCGACCGCGCCGGGCTGCTGCGGGGGCTCGCCCGGGTGCGGACGGACGCGGCGTCCCCCGGGCCCGGCAGAGGGGCGGACCGGCGCATCGTGCTCCGCTTCCACTCCGAGCCTGTGGAGGTCCTGGGCGAAGGGGCCGCGCGCACCGTACGGGTCACCGACGGCGGCGGGGGTGCGGCGGACCTGGCCGCCGGAATGCTGCTGCGGGCCATCGGATACCGGGGGCTGCCGGTCCCCGGGCTGCCGTTCGACGAGGCCTCGGGCACCGTCCCGCACGAGGGCGGCCGGGTCGCCGGGCTGCCCGGCGGCTATGTGGTCGGCTGGATCAAGCGCGGGCCCTCCGGCGGGATCGGCGCCAACCGCACCTGTGCGGCCGAGACGGTCGGCACGCTCCTGGCCGACGCGGTCGCCGGGACGCTGCCCGCCCCGACGGGCGACGCCCGGGCGTTCCGGCGCCTGGCCCGGCGGCGCAACCGCCGGGTCGTGGACGCCCGGGGCCTGGCCGCGATCGACCGCGCCGAACGGGACCGGGGGCGGCGCGACGGGCGGCCCCGGGTGAAGCTCGCCACCGTCGAGGAGCTGGTCGCGACGGCGAGAGCGGGGCGGGTGCTGCGGCTGACGCGCTGACCGCCGGTATCGGCGCCGTACGAAGTCCGGCCCGGGGCCCGGCGGTTCAAGCCGCCGGGCCCCGGGCCGGACTTCGTACGGGCGAGGTCAGGCCGTGGACTCCGAGGCCTCCGGCAGCCCGGCGGGGGCGTTCGAAGCGGCCGGCCGCAGGGTCGCGTTCGCCGGGCGTACGGGGATGAGGGCGGCGACGACCGCCGCCGCGAGGCCCACTCCGCAGCCGATGAGCATCGCGACGCGGAAGCCGTTCTGGGAGGCCAGCGGGAAGCCGCCGAAGTCCGTGGTCATCCGGGCCAGGACCACGCCGATCACCGCTGCCGCGAAGGACGTGCCGATGGAGCGCATCAGGGCGTTGAAGCTGTTCGCCGACGCGGTCTCGGACCGGGGCACGGCGCTCATGATGAGCGCGGGCATCGCCCCGTACGCGAAGCCGACGCCCGAGTTGCAGACGAGGGTGACGATCAGGAGGCTCCACGGGGAGTCCGCGCCGATCAGCGGTACGGAGAGGCCGTAGCCGGCGGCGATGAGGAGGCTGCCGACGGCCAGGGTGACCTTCGGGCCCTTGGCGGCGGACAGCTTCGCGCCGACCGGGGACATCGCCATCATCATCAGGCCCGCCGGGGCCATCCACAGGCCCATCGCCAGCATCGACTGGCCCAGGCCGTACCCGGTGGCCTCGGGCAGCTGGAGCAGCTGGGGCACGACGAGGGACTGCGCGTACATCGCGAAGCCGACCAGGACCGAGGCGGTGTTCGTCATCAGGACCTGGGGGCGGGCGGTGACGCGGAGGTCGACCAGCGGTTCGCTGAGGCGCAGTTCCCACCAGCCCCAGGCGGGCAGCAGCACCAGCACGGCGGCGAAGAGGGTGAGCGTGGTGGCGCTGCCCCAGCCCCAGTCGGCGCCCTTGGAGACGGCGAGCAGCAGGCAGATCAGGGCGGCGCCGAGGCCGACGGCCCCGAGCAGGTCGAAGCTCGTGGACCGGGTGGCCGGGCGGTCGCCCGGGACCAGGGCCAGGATCAGCGCGCCGACCGCGAGGGCCAGCACGGCGACCACCCAGAACAGCACCCGCCAGCTGGTGTTCTCCGCGATGGCGGCGGCGAACGGCAGGCCCAGCGCGCCGCCCACGCCCATCGAGGCGCTCATGATCGCGATGGACGGGCCGAGCTTCTCGGCCGGCACCACGTCGCGCAGCAGGCTGATGCCGAGCGGGACCACGCCCATGCCCAGGCCCTGGAGCCCGCGCCCGGCGATCATCGGGACCACCGACGAGGACAGCGCGCAGACCACCGAGCCGAGGACCAGCGGGACGAGCGAGACGAGCAGCATGCGCCGCTTGCCGTACATGTCGCCGAGCCGGCCGGCGACGGGCGTGGCCACGGCGGCGGCCAGCAGGGTGGCGGTGATCACCCAGGAGGCGTTCGACGCGGAGGTGTCGAACATCTTCGGCAGCTCCGCGATCAGCGGCACCACCAGGGTCTGGGTGAGCGCCGCCACGATGCCGGCGAAGGCCAGGATGCCGACCACGCCTCCCGGGCGGGCTGCGGGGGGTGAACTCTCCACGGGTGCTGCGCTCCCTCTTGCCCTTGCGGGCCTGTCGGTCGTTTGAGTCGTGCGGATCGTGCGGGTCGTGCGGGTTGTGTGGGTCGCGCGGTCGTTCGGATCGTTCGATCTGGCGTACGCGCTTTCGACGTCCGACTATGCAAGGTACATGAATTGTGCATCATGCATAACATGTGCACCATGCACATCTATCGTGATAGTCCTGGTCAACGAAGGAAGCAGCGCGTGGACAAGCCCATCGACCGGATCGAACGCGAGACGATGCTGCTCGGCCGGTACATGCACATGGTCACGCCGCGCGTGGACTGGCAGCTCGACCGGTCCGCCTACATCCTGCTCAGCCGGATCCAGGTGGAGGGGCCCATGTCCATCGGCCAGCTCGGCGACGCCTTCCGGCTGGACGCGTCGACGCTCAACCGGCAGACCGCCGCGATGCTGCGGGCCGGGGTCGTCGAGCGGATCCCGGACCCCGACGGCGGGATCGCCCGCAAGTTCGCCATCACGGAGGAGGGCGGCCGCCGCCTGGACAGCGACCGGGCGAGGAACATGGCCGGTCTGGCGAAGGTCCTCACGGACTGGACCCCCGAGGAGGCCCAGCAGCTCGCCGACTCCCTCGGCCGCCTGAACCTCTCCATCGAGCGCCTCGACGGACGGCCCTGGCCGCGCGACTGAAGCGCGGCCGGGGACACGGCCGGGGACGCGGCGCCGTGGCTCAGTGGCGTCCCGCGATGCGGTCCGCCACCTTGGCGACCGGGTCCGTGCCGGGGCGGGGCGAGGTGCTCTCGCGGCGGTCGGCGGCGCGGTAGGCCGCGTACATGCCGTGGACGCCGAGCCAGCGGAAGGGCTCCGGCTCCCAGCGGCGGACCTTGTGGTTCACCCACGGCAGGGTGGTCAGATCCGTCGGGCCCGCCTGCCCGGAGTCCTGCTGGATCAGGTCGCGCAGGGTGCGGGCGGCGAGGTTGGCGGTGGCGACGCCGGAACCGACGTAACCGCCCGCCCAGCCCAGGCCCGTGGAACGGTCCAGGGTGACCGTGGCGCACCAGTCGCGCGGGACCCCGAGGACGCCGGACCAGGCGTGGTCGACGTGGACGCCCGCCGTGGTGGGGAAGAGCCGGACCATCAGGTCGCGCAGGGCGGCCACGGTGGCGGGCCGGGTGCGGCCGTCGTTGTCGGTGGCCGAGCCGAAGCGGTACGGGTAGCCGCGGCCGCCGAGCGCGATGCGGTCGTCGGCGGTGCGCTGGGCGTAGAAGTAGGCGTGGGCCATGTCGCCGAGGGTCTCGCGGCCCTCCCACCCGATCGTGTCCCAGATCCTGGCGGGCAGCGGCTCGGTGACGATCATCGAGGAGTTCATCGGGAGCCAGGTGCGCTTCTGCCCCTTGAGGCTCGCGGTGAAGCCCTCGGTGCAGCGCAGGACATACGGGGCGCGGACCGTGCCGTACGGCGTCACGGCGTGCTTGGGCTTGATCTCGGTGACCGGCGTCGACTCGTGGATGGTCACGCCGAGCGCCTCCACCACGTCCGCGAGGCCCTTCACCAGCTTGGCCGGGTGCAGCCGGGCGCCGTGCGGGGTCCAGGTCGAGCCGACCGCCCCGGTCACATGGACGCGCTCGGCGGTCTCGCGGGCGCCGCGCAGGACCCGGTCGCTCTCCCCGAAGGCGATCTCGACGCTGTGGAAGTCCCTGAGCCGGGCGAGCTGGGAGGGGGTGTGGGCCACCTCCAGGACGCCGCCCTGGTGGATGTCGGCGTCGATCTTCTCCTCGGCGGCGGTCCGCACGACCTCGCCGACGGTGTCGTTCATCGCCTTCTGGAGCCGTACGGCGGCGTCGTGGCCGTGCAGCTTCGCGTACCGGTCGCGGCCGGCGATGCCGTTGTACAGCCAGCCGCCGTTACGGCCGGAGGCCCCGTAGCCGCAGAACCTGGCTTCCAGGACGGTGATGTTGAGGAAGGGGACGGCCTTCTTCAGGTAGTACGCCGTCCAGAGCCCGGTGTAGCC
This sequence comes from Streptomyces sp. NBC_01116, assembly GCF_041435495.1. Taxonomy (NCBI): domain Bacteria; kingdom Bacillati; phylum Actinomycetota; class Actinomycetes; order Kitasatosporales; family Streptomycetaceae; genus Streptomyces; species Streptomyces sp. NBC_01116. Next base: position 3,857,779 of record NZ_CP108644.1, on the reverse strand, counting down.
GCCGCCGACGATGCAGACGTCGACGCTCGTGTCGCCGGGGAGGGGTTCGCGCGGGGCGGGGGTGCCCTCCTGCGCGTACCAGAACGATATGCCGCCGACGACGGTACTGACGGTGCTCATGATGCCCCTGGTGTCCCTGTCCGGTGAGATGCCGAGCGTACGTGTGGCGGGACGTTACTGCGCGCGGGGCCGTTCCGTCATGGCCCGGTCGGCGCGGATCCCTAGGATCGGTGAGGTGATCGACATTCCTGAAGAGCTGATCGCCACGCAGTCCCGGTACAACGGAGCGGCCGGCCGGGCCTTCGTCGCCGCCCTGCCCGGCCTCGCCGAGCGGTTCCTGGAGCGGTGGGGGCTGCGGCGGGACGGTCCCTCGATGTACGGGATGTGCGCGCTGGTCCTGCCGGTGGTGCGGGAGGCGGACGGGCGGCCAGCCGCGCTGAAGCTCCAGTCGGCGGACGAGGAGACGGCGGGCGAACCGGTCGCGCTGCGGGCGTGGACCGACGCGGGGGCCGGGGCGGTGGAGCTGCTCGACCACGACCCGGAGACCGGTGCGATGCTGCTGGAACGGCTCGACGAGCGGCGGCCGTTGTCCGGCGAGGCCGACGTGCGGCAGGCGGTGACGGTGCTCGGCGCGGTGCTGGCCCGGCTGGTGGCGGTGCCCGCGCCGGAGGGGCTGCGCACGTTGGGCGGGGTGGTGGAGCGGATGCTCGCGGCGGTGCCGGAGCGGGTGGGCCTGCTGGCCGACGCCGAGGACCGGCGGCTGATCGCGGACTGCGCGGCGGCGGTGCGGGAGGTCGCGGGGGAGCCGGGGGACCGGCTGCTGCACTGGGACCTGCACTACGACAACGTCCTGGCCGGGCGCGCGGACGCGGGGCGGGCCGGGGAGTGGGTGGCGCTCGATCCGAAGCCGCTCGCGGGGGACCCGGGCTTCGAGCTGTTCCCGGCGCTGGACAACCTCTTCGACGCCGACGAGGTGGTGTGGCGGTTCGACGCGTTGACGGAGGCGCTGGGCCTGGAGCGGGACCGGGAGAGGGCGCGGGCGTGGACGCTGGGGAGGGTGCTCCAGAACGGTCTGTGGGCGGCCGAGGACGGGGAGGGCCGGGTCTCCCCCGACCACGCGGAGATCGCCCGGCGGCTGCTGGGGCGGTGAGGGGGCCGTCCCGGGAGGCCGTCCGGTGAGGGGCCCGACCTCTGCTCGGTGCGGGGCCACGTACAGGGGCCGCGGCTGAGGCAGCGTCCGGGTCCGGGGCGATGTAGGGGGCCGGCGGTCGGAAAACCATGGTGTGGTCCGGGCAGCGGGTTGCTTACGCTGCGCCCATGATTCGTACCGCCACACCTGAAGACGTCCCCGTCCTGCACGCCCTGGTGCGGGATCTCGCCGCGTACGAGAAGGCCCTCGACGAGGTCGTCGTCACCGAGGAGCAGCTGACCGAGGCGCTGTTCGGCGACCGTCCCGCCGCCTACGCGCACGTGGCGACGGCCGACGACGACGGAGACGGCGGCGAGGTGATCGGCTTCGCCCTGTGGTTCCTGAACTTCTCGACCTGGCGCGGCGTGCACGGCATCTACCTGGAGGACCTGTACGTCCGCCCCGACCGGCGCGGCGGCGGCCACGGCAGGGCGCTGCTGACGGAGCTGGCGCGGATCTGCGGTGAGCGCGGCTACCAGCGGCTGGAGTGGTCCGTCCTCGACTGGAACGCCCCGTCCATCGCGTTCTACGAGTCGCTCGGCGCGCGCCCGCAGGACGAGTGGACGGTGTACCGGCTGACGGACGGGGCCCTGGCCCGGCTGGGGGCGGACGGTCGCGGGGCCTGACTACGGCTCCAGGACCACCTTGCCGATCGTGCCCCGGGTCTCCAGCGCGCGGTGCGCTGCGGCGGCCTCGGCGAGCGGGAAGCGCTGTACGGCGGGCCGCAGCCGGCCGGCCGCCGCCTCGGCGAGGGCTCGGGTCTCCAGCGCGCGCAGACCGCCGCCCCTCTCGATCATCGCCGGCCCGAGGACGGACCCGGACGTGATGGCGCGTCCGGCCAGTTCCTCGTCGGTGAAGGTGAGCGGCCCCCCGTCGAGGAGCCCCGCGCCCGACCAGCCGTAGACCACGTGCTGCCCGCCGGGGCCGAGCAGGTCCACGGCGGCGCGGGCGGTGGTCCCGCCGACGGCGTCGTAGACGACGGTGGCCCGCAGCCCCGCCGCTTCGAGGTGCTCGCGGGCCCTGCGCGGCCAGTCGGGCCGGGTGTAGTCGAGGGCGAGGCCGGCGCCTTCGGCCTCCGCCCGGGCCGCCTTCGCCGGGCCCCCGGCCAGCGCGATGACGGTGGCCCCGGCGTTCTTCGCGTGCTGGACGACGAGGGTGCCGATCCCGCCCGCCGCCGCGGTGACGACGACCACCGAATCCGGGCCGAGCGGGGTGAACCCGAGGATGCCGAGGGCGGTGCGGCCGGTGCCGATCATGGCGACGGCCCCGGCGGCGTCGAGCCCCTCGGGGATCTCGTGGAGCCGGTCGGCCTCGGTGACGGTGAGTTCGGCGTACCCGCCCGGCGCCATGCCGATGTGGGCGACGACGCGCTTGCCGAGCCAGGCCGCGTCGGTGCCCTCTCCCACCGACTCGACGGTTCCGGCGATCTCGCGGCCGGGGACGGTGGGGAGGCGGGCGGGCTCCGGGTAGGGGCCGCGCTCCCCTTCCCGCAGAACGGTGTCCAGGACGTGCACCCCGGCCGCGGCCACGGCGATACGGACCTGTCCGGGGCCGGGGACGGGGTCCTCGGCCTCCTCGTACACGAGGTTCTCGGCGGGGCCGAAGGCGTGAAGGCGTACGGCGTGCATGACGGGCTCCCTGGGGTCGCGGTGCGGGCTGTGCCCCGCTGCGGGCTGTGCCGGTCGCGGGCCGCGCCGGCTGTGTGCCGTGCCCGCTGTGGACTGTGCCCCCCACCCTCGTACCTCAAGTCCTGTTGAGGTCAACCCCGGTCCCGGGCTCCCGTCCCGGAGCGCTTGCCGGTGGCCTCCCCGGTGGCCGTCCCGGCCGCCTTCACGGCGAGCAGGGCGGCTTCGAGGCCGCTGGTGAAGGAGACCTCGCTGAGGAGTCCGGGGGCGGCGACCTGGTCGCCCGCCAGGAAGATGCCGTTGCCCCGGACGACGGAGGGCCGGTCCCGCCAGGTGGTTCCCGGGCGGTCGACGGCTCCGGTGCGGCCGTCGGCGAGGGCCTCGACGCGCCAGGTGGTGCGCTCCCGCCAGCCGGGGAAGCCGAGGTTGAGGAGTTCCTCGGCCCGCGCGGTCCCTTCCGCCCGGCGGGCGTCGGGGCCGATCGGGAACTGGCCCTGGAGCAGTTGTTCGCCGGCCGGGGCGAGGCCGGGGTCCTGGGCGGTGAACCGCTCCAGCCAGCCCGGCGCGTCCAGGTCCGACACGACGAACGCGTCGCCGCGCCGGGTGCGCAGCGCCAGGTCCAGCAGGACGGTGCGGCCGCTCTCCCAGGTGAGGGACGGGTCGTCGAGGAGGAGGCGGGCGGAGTCGAGGGAGGCGGCGACGACGACCGGTCCGGTCCGGGACAGCTCGCCGAGGGTCCGGGTGTCGACGCGGGCGGCGGTCTCGATGCCGACGCCGAGGCCCCGGGCGTGGCCGGCCATCCGCTCGACGAGCGGCGCCCAGCCGCCGACCGGGTAGTGGGCCTCGGGCGGGAACGAGGCCAGGCGGTGCAGGCGCTCCTGGACGAACCGGGCGGAGAGCGACCCGGGGTCGTGGTGGAACAGCGCGGTGGCGGCGAAGTTCGCGGCGGCGCGGGCGCCCTCCTCGCCGACCTGCCCGGTGGCCCACTCCAGGAAGGCGTCGTCCACCGGGGCCGTGCCGGGGGCCCGGCGGGCGAGTCGCAGCAGCGCCACGGGCGGGGTCCGGCGGGCGGCTCCCGCGCGGCGGAAACGGAACCGGAGGCCCTCGCGGGGCGGTACGGAGACGACGGCGCCGAGAAGACCGCGCCGGGCCAGCCAGGTCCAGTGCGGCCCGCGCCGGTACAGGGCGTGCGGGCCCTCGTTGGCGCGGTACGGCCCGTCCGCGGTCCTGGCCCGGCCGCCGAGCGTCCGGTGGCCCTCGTACAGGGTGACCCGCGCACCGGACTCGGCCGCGGTGATGGCGGCGGTGAGGCCGGCGAGGCCGCCGCCGATGACGTGGATGTGTTCCATGGCTGGATCTCCTTCGCGTCTTTGATGATGCGACGGATCGGGGGCGGCGGCTCGTGACACGGTCGCCGGGGCGTTGTCAGTGGGGTGCGTCACGATGGGGGCATGGCAGCGAGCGAGGGCAGGACGACCAGGACGACCGGGGCGACCAGGGGAGCCAGGGGGAGCAGGGCGGTCAAGGGCAGGAAGGACACCGTCGCGGCGGCGCGGCGTCCGGAGGTGCGGCTGCCTCCGCTCGTCCCCTACGAGGGCGAGGGCCTGGAGCCGGACGGGGACTACGACGGGATGCGGTTCGACGGAGTGGACCTGGCGGACGCGTCGGGCCGGGGCGCCCGGTTCATGGACTGCGCGCTGGACGGCTGCGCCCTGGACCGCGCGGAGCTGACGCGGGCCCGCTTCATCGACACGGTGCTGACGGGCGTACGGGGTGTGGGCACCGATCTCGCGGAGGCGTCGCTGCGGGACGTGGAGGTGGTGGACGCGCGCCTGGGCGGGGTGCAGCTGCACGGTGCGGTGCTGGAGCGGGTGGTGGTGCGCGGCGGCAAGATCGACTACCTGAATCTGCGCAGGACCCGGCTCAAGGACGTCGTCTTCGAGGGCTGCGTGCTCTCCGAGCCGGACTTCGGGGACGCGCACCTGGTCCGCGTCGAGTTCCGGGACTGCGTGCTGAAGCGGGCGGACTTCAGCGGGGTCCGGATGGAGTCGGTGGACCTGCGCGCGGTGGCCGAGCTGGACATCGCGCGGGGCGTGGACCGGCTGGCGGGCGCGGTGATCAGCCCGTCGCAGCTGATGGAGCTGGCTCCGGCGTTCGCGGCGCAGATCGGGGTGCGGGTGGAGGCGTGAGCACCCCGGGCGGCGTCGCGGGCCTCACATGCGGGGGAAGCGGGCCTGGAGGTCCCAGATCACGGGGTTGTCGGCGAGGCCCTCGTGCATGTCGGCCAGGTCGGCGATCAGGTCGTGCAGGAAGTCGCGGGCCTCGCGGCGCAGGAGGGAGTGGCTGAAGGTGAGCGGGGGCTCGTCGCCGGGCATCCAGTCCGCCTCGACGTCGACCCAGCCGAAGCGCCGCTCGAACATCATCCGGTCCGGGGACTCGGTGAAGTCCAGCTCAGCGTACTGCTGCCGGTGCGAGCGGTTGCCGCGCGGGTCCTGGTCGATCTGCTCGACGATGTCGCACAGCGCCCACGCGAAGTCGAGCACCGGCACCCATCCCCAGGCCGTGGACACCTCGCGGTCCGCCTTGGTGTCCGCGAGGTAGACGTCGCCGGAGAACAGATCGTGCCGCAGCGCGCGGACGTCCGCGCGGCGGTAGTCGGTCTGCGGGGGGTCGGGGAAGCGGCGGGAGAGGGAGTAGCCGATGTCGAGCACGGATCGATGGTGTCATGCCCGTCCGGGGCTGAGACGCCCAGCACCGCATGGGCGGCCAGGGGCGGCAGGCACACCTCGACGCACTCGACGTGCTCGCCCCGGACCCGGGCCGGGCGACAACGCTCCTCAGCGGCCGGCGCGCCGTGGCGCTCTCCACCGTGAGGGGGGCTTCCCCGAGCCCGATGACGACGACCACGACGGGCTGGGGGAGCACCTGCATGTCCAGCCCGACCGACGCGCGGTCACGGAAGCCGGCCATCCGGACACCGTCGAGCGCCGTGCCGCCGAGCAGATGGGCGACCTTCCAGCCGTGCTCGGAATCGTGCTCCCGAGGCGCGGGGCCCACATGATTTCTGCGCATGCCCCTACGGGCGCCGACTCCAACGCGCCTGTCTTGGACGAAAGTTCCGGAGTCACCCGGTCCAGCTGCGCCGCGACACCGGCCGGCGCGTCACGCGGGCTCCGCGCCGCGCCCCGGCTCACGGCAGCAGGCGCTGCTCCTTCGCCACCGACACCGCGCCCGCACGGGTGTCGACGCCGAGCTTGTCGTAGATCCGGCCCAGGTGGGTCTTGACCGTGGCCTCGCTGATGAACAGGGCGCGGGCGATGTCGCGGTTGCCGAGGCCCTGGGAGAGCTGGGCCAGGATGTCGCGTTCGCGGTCGGTGAGGCTGGGGCGGGGGCTGCGCATCCGGGCCATGACCCGGCTGGCGACGGGGGCCGAGAGCGTGGTGCGGCCCTGGGCGGCGGACCGGATCGCGGCGAACAGCTCCTCCGGGCGCTCCGCCTTCAGCAGATAGCCGGTCGCCCCCGCCTCGATGGCCCGGGTGATGTCGGCGTCGGTGTCGTACGTGGTCAGCACCAGGACGTGGACCGTGCCGTCGGCCGCGATGCGGCGGGTCGCCTCGACGCCGTCGATGCCCTCGCCGAGCTGGAGGTCCATGAGGACGACGTCCGGGGTGAGCCGGGCGGCGAGCACCACGGCCTCCTCGCCGCTGCCCGCCTCGCCGACGACCTCGATGTCCGGTTCGCTGCCGAGGAGGGCGAGCAGGCCGGCCCGGACGACCACGTGGTCGTCGCAGAGCAGGATGCGTACGGGGGGCGTCTGCGGGCCTCGGCCGGTCATGCGGGGTCCTCCGGGACGGTGAGGGGGGCGGGCGCGAGCGGGATGGCGGCCGAGAGCACGGTGCCCTCGCCCGGGGCCGACTCGACGGTGAGCGTCCCGCCGAGCTGGTGCACGCGGGCCCGGATGGCGGGGAGCCCGTGGCCGCGCACGGTCTCGGGGCTGCGGACGCCCGCGGGCTCCACGGTGAAGCCGCGGCCGTTGTCGCCGATGTCGAGGACCACCCGGTCGTCGAGGTGGGTCAGGGTCAGCCCGGCGGCGGTGGCCCCGGAGTGCTCCCGCACATTGGCCAGGGCCCCCTGGGCGATGCGCAGCAGGGCGGACTGCACGCGGTCCGGCAGCGGGGCGCCGGGGGTGCCCTCCACATGGCAGTGGACGGTGAGCGCGCCCTCCGCCTGGGCGCTCTCCCGGGCCGCCAGCGTACGCAGGGCCGCTTCCAGGCCGCCGCCCTGCGCCAGGTCGGCGGGGGCCAGGTCGTGGACGAAGCGGCGGGCCTCGGCGAGGTTGCGTTCCGCGATGCCGGTGGCCGTACGGACATGGCGGCGGGCCGCGTCGGGGTCGGCGCTCCAGGTGCGGTCGGCCGCCTGGAGCAGCATCTGCTGGCTGGACAGGCCCTGGGCCAGGGTGTCGTGGATCTCCATGGAGAGCCGCTGGCGCTCGGCGAGGGTCCCCTCGCGCCGCTCGGTGGCGGCCAGTTCGCGCCGGGTGCGCAGCAGGTCGTCGATCAGCTCGCGCTGGCGTCCGGCCAACTCCCGCTGGCGTACCGCCTGGCGCCGCATATGGACGAAGACGGCGGTCGCCACGGCGGCGACCGCGGGCGGGGCGAGGACCAGATTCGGGTCGAACCCTTCGGCCAGGCGCAGTTGCGCGGCCACGACGAACGCGGTGAGCAGGGCGACCAGCGCGAGGGCCGCGCGCGGCGGCAGGATGCGCAGCCCGGTGTAGAACAACGGCACCGCGCACCACGCGAAGCTCGGCGCGAGGACGACCAGCACCATCCAGACCAGGACGAGCACGCCGAGCCAGGCGAGCCGGCGCGGGGTGGGGCGCGAACCGAGGACGGGTCCCAGGAGGTACAGCACCGCCAGGGTGATCGACAGGGCGATGATCCACGGGGTGCGGGCCTCGCCGGGGTGCCGCATCAGGAACCGGGTCAGCGAGGCGCCGAGCAGCAGGAAGAACGCGGCGTGCATGAGGAGCGCGAGCCAGCGGGCGTCGGGGTCGGCGCCGGGACCCGCGGCAGGATCGGCGTCCCGCCCCGACCCGGGACCGGCCTCCTCCGGGGCTCGCGGATCGCTCCGGTCGTCCACCTCGTACCTCGTGTTCCGTCTCGTCCGTCCCGCCCGATCCCACTGAGACCCTGCTGCCCTGTTGACCTGCTGACCTGCGCGGATCTTCCATCGTGACCCGATCCGGCCACCCCCGCATCAACCGATCGGCCGATGGGGGCGTCGGCCGACCCGCGCGCCGCTTCCAGCCGGTACGTCGACCGTACGGGGCCGGATCCGCCGGGAGGATCGATACCGGAGCGAAACGCCCGGACCACTTCCGGGCCGCCCGGCACACCGAACGAGCGGGCCGCCCGGCACACCGAACGAGCGGGCCGCCCGGCACACCGAACGAGCGGGCCGCCCGGCACACCGAACGAGCGGGCCGCCCCCGGATCACCAAGGAGCCACCATGAAGAAGCTGTCGCCGCGCACCCGTGTCGCCACCGGCGCCGTCGTCGTCGCCGCCCTCGGAGCCGGCACGTTCGGCGCGATGTCCGCGAACGCCTCCTCCCCGGCCGCCGCCCCCGCCGCCGCGGTCGAGGCCGACACGGGCAACCGGAACCTCCAGCAGACCACCCACCTCACGGTGGCCGCCGCCACCAAGGCCGCGCAGGCCACGCTGGACGCGGCGAAGAAGGAGAACCAGCGGATCTCCGTCGCGGTCGTCGACCGCAACGGCAACACCATCGTCACCCTGCGCGGCGACGGCGCGGGCCCGCAGTCCCCCGAGTCCGCGGTGAAGAAGGCGTACACCGCCGTCTCCTGGAACGCCCCCACCTCCGAGCTGGTCAAGCGCCTGGAGCAGGCCCCGAACCTGAAGGACATCCCTGGCACCCTGTTCCTGGGTGGCGGTGCTCCGGTGCAGGTCAAGGGCGCCCCGGTGGCGGGCATCGGTGTGGCCGGCGCGCCCAGCGGCGACCTCGACGAGAAGTTCGCCAAGGCGGGCGTCGCGGCCCTCGCCCGGTAGCGCCATCCGCACGGGCCACAGCCCGGACATCCGCACACGCCCGGACGGGAACGGAGTACCCATGAACGCCCTCGATCACGACCTGCTCACCGCCGCACGCACCGGCGACACCGAAGGTGTGCGCACCGCGATCGAGGGCGGCGCCCGGGTCGACGTCCGCGACGAGGAGTCGCGCACCCCGCTCCTCCTCGCCGTCCACGGCGACCACGTCGAGGCGGCCCGGCTGCTCGTGGCCGCCGGGGCGGACCCGGACGCCCAGGACCGGCGCGAGGAGAGCCCGTGGCTGGCCACCGGTGTCACCGGCAGCGTCGCGATGCTGCGTGTGCTGCTGCCGGCCGGCCCGGACCTGACCCTGCGCAACCGGTTCGGCGGCGTCTCCCTCATCCCGGCGAGCGAGCGGGGCCACGTCGGTTACGTACGGGAGGTGCTGCGGGTCACCGACATCGACGTCGACCACGTCAACCGGCTCGGCTGGACCGCCCTGCTGGAGGCGGTGATCCTCGGCGAGGGCGGGCTCGCGCACCAGCAGGTCGTGGAGCTGCTGCTCGCCGCCGGGGCCACGCGGGACCTGCCCGACGGCGACGGGGTGACGCCCCTGGCCCACGCCGAGCGGCGCGGCTTCGCCGAGCTGGCCGCCCTGCTGCGGGACGCCGCGTGACCGCGGAACGCGGCCCTCGCGCCCGTCGTCTCGCCCTCGGGATCGTCGCCGCCGCCCTGCTCGCCGGTTGCTCGGCCGGCACGACGGAAGCGACTCCGGGCACCGCCCCGGACCCCGCGGGCCCGTCCGCCGCGGCGACCCCCGACCCCTCCCGCACCCCGGCCGGCCGCACCCCCGACGGCACCCTCCTCGTCGCCGACTTCGGCAGCGACACCGTGACCTTCGTGGACCCCGGGAAGGACGGTTCGGGCAGGAACGGGGCCCCCATCGCCTCCGTCGAGGTCGGCACCGCGCCCTACGGCCTCGTCGTCGGCGAGGACGGGCGGGCCTGGGTCGCCACCGCCGAGGGCGTCGCGGTCGTCGACACCCGGGAGCGGACCCGGCTCGCGCTCGTCCCCTACGAGACGGAGTCCGGCCCGGTCACCACCGGCGAGTACCGGGGCGGCGGCATGGGCATCGCCCTGGCCCCGGACGGGAAGCACGTCTACGTCGGGGTCAACGTGCCCGGCGGCGACGGCGCGGTCGAGGTCATCGACACCGCGACCCGCGAGGTCACCGGCACCGCGCCCGTCGGCATGCGCCCGTTCGACGTGGACGTGTCCCCGGACGGCCGCGAGGTGTACGCCACCGACCACGACTCCTTCGACGTGACGGCGGTGGACGCCGACTCGCTGGAGACCCGGCGCATGGAGGTCGCCCCGTACGGCACGGAGGGCGGGCTCGGCTCCTGGCTGAAGCCGCACTACGCCGTCGTGCGCCCCGGGGACGGCAAGCTGCTGCTGCCGTTCGAGGGGGAGCGGCTCGCGGTCCTGGACCCGCGCACGGGAGAGGTGACGATCGAGCCGATGACCGCGAACACCCACCAGCACGGCGCGGCCCTCGCCCCCGACGGCACCCTCCTCGTGGTGGGCACCGGCCCGATCGGATCGGACGACGAGGACCCCTCTCTCACCGTCCGGTCCCCCGAGGGCGAGGAGCGGGTCGTCCCGCTGGACGGGCCGCACGAGGACGTGGCGGTGTCGGAGGACGGCCGCACGGCGTACGTCACCGGCGGCTTCACGCGCGACGGGTACGCGAACGGCATCACGGTCGTCGACCTGGACGACGAGAAGAACGAGCCGGTCCGCCTGGAGGCAGGCAACCGGCCACTCGGAATCGCCATCCTCTGAGCTGGAGCCGCCCGTCCTTCCCCCGAGACGGGCGGCTCCTTCCACCCCGAAGCACCGGGGAAGCACCCGGGGACCGCCAGGGGACCGCCCGGGAAGCCCCCAGGAATCGCCCGCGGACCTTCCGGGAACCGCCAACCGCCCGGCGGCCGCCCGGGAACCGGTCCTCCCGAGTCCTAGGATCGGTCGGGTGAACCACGCTCACCCGCCCCGGCGGCGCACCGCCCGCACCTCTCTGCTGCTCGCCCTCGCCCTGGCTCTTCTCGGCGGGGGCTGTACGGGCGGGGTGCGGGGAACCCCGGGCGCGGCCGGACTGCGCGACCCCTACTTCCCGGGGCTCGGCAACGGCGGTTACGACGTCACCCACTACGGCCTGGAGCTCGACGTCGACCCGGCCGGGGACCGGCTGCGCGGCACGGCCACGATCACCGCCCGCGCCACCCAGGACCTGAGCGCCTTCCACCTCGACCTCGCCGGGCTCGACGTGGACGGCGCCACGGTCGAGGGCCGCCCGGCCGCCGTGAACCGGGCGGGCAAGGAGCTGACGCTGCGTCCGGCGGCCGACGTCGAGGAGCGGCTGAGCGCGGGGCGTACGTTCACCGCCGTCGTGCGCTACTCCGGCTCCCCGGAGACGATCACCGACCCTGACGGGTCGAAGGAGGGCTGGCTGCGGACGGCCGACGGCGCGGTCGCCCTCGGCGAACCGGCCGGGTCCATGGCCTGGTTCCCCGGCAACCACCACCCGAGCGACAAGGCCGCGTACGACCTCGCGATCACCGTGCCCGAGGGGCTCGCCGGGATCTCCAACGGGGAGCTGGTGTCCCGGCGTACGGCGAACGGGCGCACCGCCTACCGCTGGCGGACCGCCGAACCGATGGCGAGCTATCTGGCGACCGTCGCCGTCGGGCGGTTCACCACCGAGGAGTCGGTGACCCCCGACGGCATCCGGGTGTTCACCGCCGTGGACCCGGAGTCGGCGGCGGCGAGCGCGGACGTGCTGGCGCGGATTCCGGCGGTGCTGACGTGGTCGGCGGGGAAGTTCGGCCCGTATCCCTTCTCGTCCGCCGGGGCGATCGTCGAGCGGACGGGCGACTCGGCCTACGCCCTGGAGACCCAGAACCGGCCCGTCTACCCCGGCCCGCCGGACACCGCGCTCCTCGTCCACGAACTGGCCCACCAGTGGTTCGGGAACTCCGTCACCCCCGCGACCTGGCGGGACATGTGGCTCAACGAGGGCTTCGCGACCTACGCGGAGTGGCTCTGGGCCGCCGACCACGAGGACGTACCGGTCGAGGAGAGCTTTCAGGAGGCGTACGAGTCCGACGAGAACTGGGCGTTCCCGCCCGCCGATCCGCCGTCCGCCGCCGAGCTGTCCGAGCCGCCGGTCTACGGGCGGGGGGCGATGGCCGTGCACCGCGTCCGGCTCGCCCTGGACGACCGGGCGTTCTTCGCCCTGGTCCAGGGGTGGACGAAGACCCACCGGCACGCCAACGCCTCGACCGACGACTTCACCGCGTACGTGGAGGAGGAGACGGGGCGGGACCTCTCCGAGCTGTGGGACGCCTGGCTGTACGGCAGGAGCCGGCCGCCCGTGGAGGGCTGACCGGCTCCCGTACTCACCCAGGTGACGCGTTACTTGACGTTGACCCCGGTCCAGGTGGCCGAGACCGCCTTCAGCTCCTCGCTGTCCGCGCCGAACAGGTCGGTCGCCGCCTTCTCGGTCGCGACGCGCGCGCCCGCGTAGTCGGTGGTGGAGGTCATGTAGACGGTGAGGGCCTTGTACCAGATCTGGTAGGCCTTCTCCCGGCCGATGCCCGTCAGCGTCGAGCCGTCGGAGGTCGCGGAGTCGTAGTCGACGCCGTTGACCGTCTTCTTTCCGCTGCCCTCGGCGAGCAGGTAGAAGAAGTGGTTGGCGACGCCGGAGGAGTAGTGGACGTCGATGCCGCCGAGGTTCTCGTCCCAGAAGTCGGCGGAGTTGCCGTCCTTGCTGGGCTTGTCCATGTAGCGCAGCGGGGTGCCGTCGCCGTTGATGTCGATCTTCTCGCCGATGAGGTAGTCCCCGGCGTCCGAGGCGTTGTCGGCGAAGAACTCCACCGAGACGCCGAGGATGTCGCTGGTCGCCTCGTTGAGGCCGCCGGACTCGCCCGCGTAGTCCAGGTTCGCGGTGGCGGAGGTGAGGCCGTGGGTCATCTCGTGGGCCGCGACGTCGATGGAGGTGAGGGCGCTCTTGTTGCCCTCGCCGTCGCCGTACGTCATGCAGAAGCAGCTGTCGTCCCAGAAGGCGTTGACGTAGTTCTCGCCGTAGTGGACCCGGGAGTAGGCGGCCTTGCCGTCGCCCGCGATGCCGTCGCGGCCGAGCGCGGTCTTGTAGAAGTCCCAGGTCTTCGCGGCGCCGTAGTGGGCGTCGACGGCGGCGGTCTGCCGGTCCGCGCCGGTGCCGTCGCCCCAGACGTCGTCGTCGTCCGTGACGAGTTCGCCGGTGCCGGAGGAGCCCTGGCCGAGGTCGTACGTCCGGTGGCCGCCGCGCTCGCCGTCGGTCAGTTCGAAGCCCGCGTCGGTCTTCGTGGTGGTGAGCTCCACCTCGCCGCTGTACTGGCTGGTGCCGGTGCCGGTCTCGATCGCCTCGTAGCTGTGCAGCTTCTTTCCGGTGGTCGCGTCGGTGAGGGTGTGGACGCGGCTGGGCGTGCCGTCCTTCTGGACGCCCTTCTTGACGGTCTCCCAGGCGAGGACGGGCGCTCCGCCGTGGCCCGCCCAGATCACCTTGCGGGCGCTCGCCGCCGCCTTCAGCTTCGGCGTCGTCGACGCCACGGCTATCTTCGCGTCGGTCGCCCTGTCCACGCCCGTGAGCCTGCCGGCGGCGGTGGTGTGGGTGACGAGGTCGCCGCCGAGGACGGGCAGGCCGTCGTAGGTGCGCTCGTAGCGGGTGTGGACGGTGCCCTCGGCGTCCTTGACGACGTCGCGGGCGATCAGCTTCTCCCGGTCGCCGAGCTTCAGGGCCTTCGCCGCCGAGGAGGTGTCCGCCTGGGCCGACTTGATGGCCGTGGCGCGCTGCGCCGAGGGGTTCACGCCGAGTGCGGCGGCCGTGGAGGGCGTCGCCGCGGCGGTACGGGCGTCGCCGTCGCCGGGCGTGGCGACGGCGGATCCGGCCTGGACACCGGCGACGACCATCGCGGCGACCGCCGCGAGTGCCGCGAGCCGACGGGTGCCACGGTGGGCGCGGGAGGTGTGGGGGGTGGTGTGGAGGTTCATGTAGGTCTTCTCCGTTGGTCGTCCTGTGGGGGGACTACGAGCGGAGAGCGTGCCACCTCATGAGCGAAGTTGACGGTGTGCCGACAATTGCCTCACAACTTTTTGACCAGTTCTTGTACGAATGGGGAGTCGTCCCGTCCGGTATTCGGTGAAGTGGTGGACTTTCCGCCGTACGGAGCGGGTGGCGTGGTGACGGACCCTCACACGCGCGGGAGCCCCCGGCCGCGAAGGCGGCCGGGGGCTCCCGTGAGGCGGGTGGAGCGGTGGTGCGCTCGGGTCAGAGGTTGACGCCGAAGTCCTGGGCGATGCCGCGCAGGCCGGAGGCGTACCCCTGGCCGACCGCGCGGAACTTCCACTCGGCGCCGTTGCGGTACAGCTCGCCGAAGACCATGGCGGTCTCGGTGGCGGCGTCCTCGCTCAGGTCGTAGCGGGCGATCTCGGCGCCGCCGGCCTGGTTGAGGATGCGGATGAACGCGTTCCGGACCTGGCCGAAGTTCTGGCTGCGGTTCTCGGCGTCGTAGATGGAGACCGGGAAGACGATCTTGTCCACGTCGGCCGGCAGGCCCGCCAGGTTGACGTTGATCTGCTCGTCGTCGCCCTCGCCCTCACCCGTGACGTTGTCACCGGTGTGCACGATGGTCTGGTCCGGCGTCGACTTGTTGTTGAAGAAGACGAAGTGGCCGTCCGAGACGACCTTCCCCGTCGGGTTGACCGCGATCGCCGAGGCGTCGAGGTCGAAGTCGGTGCCGGTGGTGGTACGGACGTCCCAGCCGAGGCCGACCGTGACGGCGGTAAGGCCCGGTGCCTCCTTGGTGAGCGAGACGTTGCCGCCCTTGGACAGGCTTACTGCCATGGGAAGTCCCTTTCCTCGTCGTGTGCGGGCTTCGTGCCATCACGAAAGCTACCGTCACCCGTCATAACGCAAGCAGCAGACCACGAGGTTCCTGGTCGCTTTACTTTCTTTGCCGAACTTCGTCCCGAAGTGGAGCCGGTCAGAGGGACCCGCCGCGGACCCGTACGCGATCCCGTGCGGAAACCCGTGGGCGATCCCGCGCGGAAACCCGTACGCGATCCCGTGGGCAAAAGAAGGTGACGAACAGGGTGCGGGGAAGGGACCATGGGTGTCATGTCCGGGCCCCATGTCATCCGCGGCTCGGTCTCCCTCCCGGAGGCCGAGCTCATGTGGCGTTTCTCGCGGTCCTCCGGGCCCGGCGGCCAGCACGTCAACACCAGCGACTCCCAGGTCGAGCTGCGCTTCGACCTGGCGGCGACCGACGCGCTCCCCGAGGTGTGGAAGGCGCGGGCGCTGGAGCGGCTCGCGAGCAGGCTGGTGGGCGGGGTGATCTCCGTACGGGCCTCCGAGCACCGCTCCCAGTGGCGCAACCGCGAGACGGCCGCGGTGCGGCTCGCCGCACTCCTGGCCGAGGCCACGGCGCCGCCGCCCAAGCCCCGGATCAAGCGGAAGATCCCGCGCGGGATCAACGAGCGCAGGCTGCGGGAGAAGAAGCAGCGCGGCGACACCAAGCGCGGACGCTCGGGCCGCGACTGGTGACGTTCGGACGGCGACGGGTGAGGCTCGGCCGCTACCGGTGACGCTCAGGTCACGACCGGTGAGGCTCCGGCCGCGTCCGGTGGCTCGGGAGGCGCTGCGCCGTCAGTCCAGCCGGCGGTAGCGGCCCTTGAAGTAGGCCAGCGGGTCGCCCTCCGCGCTCGGCAGCTCCGCCGTGAGCACCCGCCCGATCACCAGGGTGTGGTCCCCGGCCACCACGCGCTGCTCGGTGCGGCACTCCAGCGTCGCGAGCGCCCCGCCGATCAGCGGAGCCTGCGTCACCTCGCCCCGTGCGTACGGGATGTCCTCGAACAGCAGCCGGTCGCTGATCCGGCCCTTCATGGCGAACCGCCCCGCGATGTGCCGCTGGCTCGCGGCCAGGACGGAGACCGCCCACAGCGGCTGCTCGTCCAGCAGGTCGTCCATCCGGGAGCCGTTGCGCAGGCTCACCGTCACCAGGGGCGGATCCAGGGACACGGACATGAAGGCGGTCGCCGTCATGCCCACGTCCTCCCCCCGGCCGTCCTCGTCGAGGGGCGGCTCCTGGGCGGTGACCAGCACCACCCCGGCGGCCAGCCGCGCGAGGGCGGCACGGAACTCGTCGTTGCTCACTCCCTCAGCATGGGGGACGGTCTCGGGGCGCGGGGTGGGGGGCTTCGTCTGGAGCACACACAGACGCTAACCGCAGGGGCCGCGCGGTCGCATCGGGCCAGGGGACCAGGCCGGTCCTAGGACTCCCCGAAGGACCGTGTGCGCGGGCGTGCGAGCGGTGCGACGAGCGGGCGCACAAGGGGAATCAGACCTTCCGTGCACGCACCGAACGAGGGTCGTCGCCCTGAGTCACCGGCAGCGTCTGGGTATCTGTTGTGACTTGGGTCACAGAGTCCATTTTCTGCTGACCCTGTGTACCGGGTGCACAGCTCACTGTGATTCAGTGGCCGTGACACTGCAACAAGTACGTCGATATGAAACCTGGAGTTGCTGTCGAGGTCTCGGGGAGTGCGAGCGATGGAGGCCGAGTCGGAACCGTACGTCCGCCTTGCGACCATGCGGCAGCTGCATCAGGCCGTCGCTGATCTCAATACGGCACGGAGTCTGGCGGACACGCTGCAGACCGTGGCCGACGGGATCGTCGCGGGCCTCGGCTACGAGCTGGGCTGCGTGAACCTGGTCCGCCCGGACGGCGACCTCGTCATCGCTGCCTTCGCGGGCAACGCCGCGGCCGAGGCCCTGATCACCGGCCGCGTCGGCTCCCGCGCCTCCTGGGAGCGCCGGCTCTCCATGGGCGAGGCCTGGGACGACCTCCGCTTCATCCCGCACACCGAGGGCTGGGTCCTCCTCGACGACGACGTACCCCAGTGGCACACCGAGGGACCCGAACCCCGGTTCGAGGACGAGTGGCATCCGCTGGACCGGCTCTACGCCCCGATGTACGCCTCCGGCAGCGGCCGGGACCTCCTCGGCGTCATATCCGTCGACCGGCCGCGCAACGGGCGCCGCCCCGGAGCGTGGGGGCGCGAGGCGCTCCAGATGTACGCCTCCCAGGCCGCCATCGCGATCAGCAACGCCCGGCTGCGGGCCAACATGCAGCGCGCCCTCGTCCGCCTGGAGCGGGAGCAGCAGGCGCTGCGGGCCAGCGAGGAGTCCTTCCGCCAGGCCTTCGAGTACGCGCCCAGCGGCATGGCCATCGCCGAGATGGGCGGCGACCAGCACGGCCGGCTGCTGCGCACCAACGACGCCCTGTGCCGGCTGCTCGGCCGCCCCGCCTCGGTGCTCCGCCGCTACTCCTTCGCCGATCTGGTGCACCCCGAGGACATCGGCACCCTGCTGCGGACCTCCGCCGAGGGCGGCCGGGCCGAGCTGCGCCTCAGCCGCCGGGACGGCACGTACCTGTGGGTGTCCCTGCGCAACTCGGTCGTGGCCGACACCGCCGACGGGCCGCGCTTCCTGCTCACCCATGTCGAGGACATAGAGGAGCGCAAACGGCACGAGCTGAACCTCGCCCACCGCGCCTCGCACGACGCGCTGACCGGGCTGCCCAACAGCGCCGAGCTGAAGTCACGGCTCAGCGCCCGGATCTGCGAGCGGCCGAACTCCCCGGCCGCGACCGCGATCGAGGCGCTGGACGCGGCGTACGGGGACGTCGAGTCGTCCCTGACCCACGGCTACCAGGCCGACGGCTACGAGGGCGAGGCGATCCCCGGCGGCGGGCCCTTCGACCACCATGTGCACGCGGTCGCCCCGGACCCGGAGCACGACGACGGGACGAAGGGGCTCGCGGTCCTCTTCTGCGACCTCGACGGCTTCAAGTCCATCAACGACCGCTTCGGGCACCACACCGGCGACGCCGTGCTCATCGAGGTCTCCCGGCGGCTGAGCACCTGTGTGCGGGACGGTGACACCGTCGCCCGGCTCGGGGGTGACGAATTCGTCGTTCTCGCCGACGGCCTCGGGGCTGCGGACGCCGCTGACCTGGCCGTTCGCCTGAGAAATGCCATCATTCCGCCCATAAGGGTAGATGGTCGCGCGGTCCGCGTCGGGGCGAGTTTCGGCATCGGCTGGGCCGAGTGCGGAATGACCGTCGAAGAGGTCCTGCGCTCCGCCGACCAGCGGATGTACGTGGAGAAGCGGTCCCGGTCGAAGGTTCACCGCCGGGCCGGATGACGTTCACGGCCCGTTCCTCCCCCTACCCCGTACCCGTTCCCCGGCGGACGTCCGGGTCACCGAGCGCAATTCGGGGCCTGCTTCGTTCGAGGTAGGCTCGGCCGGTCGGCGACGGCTGGCGACATGGTGAGGAGTGACCCAGGGATGACGGCCGGAAACAACGGCGCGAGCAAGCCCGAGGACGACGATCCGTTCGGCTATCTGTACGCGGACGGACAGGCGGCAGGCGCCCAGCCGCCCGGCCAGGGCGGCTACGGCTACCCGGGGCCGGCCGCGCAGCCGGGCGTGCCCAGAACGTCCTACAACCAGGTGCGGGCCGTCGGCGAGCGCCAGTACGGGCAGCAGCAGGTGCCGCAGCAGCAGGGCGGGTACGGCTACCCGCCCCAGCAGCAGTACGGCCAGCCCGCGCAGCAGTACAACCGGCCGAACCCGCAGTACGCGGCCCCCGAGACCTACCCGGGCGGCGGGTCCGACGGACAGCCTCCGGCACAGGGCGGCCACGGCGGCGGTCCGGGCCGGGGCGGCCCGAACACCAAGGCGCTCCTGATCGCGGCGGTCGCCGTGGTCGCGGTCGTCCTCATCGGCATCGGCGCCGCCCTGATCACGGGCGACGACGCCGACAAGGACGACAAGCAGGACGAGGCGTCCAGCTCGCAGGGCCCCGCCGGCGAGGTCGAGGAGTCGAAGAAGCCGGAGAAGAAGCCCAAGGAGACCCCGAAGCCGGTCGAGCTGCCGAAGCAGGACGCGGCGACGCTGACGCTGGGCGGCACGGCGGCCCTGGACTCCACGGTCGAGGGCGCCAAGGGCGCGAACGGCAACTACATCAACCTGAACGAGGTCGGCCGGTCGGCCACCTGGACGGTCGAGGTTCCCGAGGCCGGCGCGTACACCCTGTACGTGACCTACGGCGTGCCCGGCAAGGACGCGAAGACGACGCTGACGGTGAACGCGCAGGAGCCGCGCTCCATCAACATGAAGAACTTCGCGCAGGCCGCCGAGGGCGACCTGGAGAAGGGCTGGACGAACACGTACGCGTACGTCCAGCTCGACAAGGGCTCCAACACCCTCAAGCTGTCGTGCGAGACGGGCGACCAGTGCGACGCCAATCTCGACCAGCTGGAGCTGAAGTCCGGCCACATCAAGAGCTAGACCGTGTCCGCGCCCGACGCCCTGACCGCCCCCGAGGTGGTCAGGGCGTCGGCGTGTGCGGTGCCACGACGACGCGCGGCAGCAGCTCCGCGTAGGCCGCCGCGTCGAACTCACCGGCCGTCGGGGCCAGCACCGTCGCCGTCGACAGGGCCACCGCGCGGGCGAGGCGCTCCGGCCAGTCGAGCCCCTCGGCCAGGGCGGACAGCAGTCCGGCGACCGCCGAGTCGCCCGCGCCGGTCGGGTTGCCGCGCACGGGGGCGGGCGGGGCGGCCCGCCAGACGCCGTCCGGGGTGAGCGCGAGCACGCCCTCGGGGCCCAGGGACGCGATCACGGCGTGGGCCCCGCGGCGGCGGGCGTCGTGGGCGGCGCGCAGCGGTTCGCGGGAGCCGGTCAGCCGGGCCAGCTCCTCGGCGTTCGGCTTGACCAGGTCGGGGCGGGCGGCGATGCCCCGGCGCAGCGGTTCGCCGCTGGTGTCCAGGAGGACGGGCACGGCGGCGGCGCGGGCGATCCGGACCAGTTCCGCGTACGCCCCGACGTGGATGCCGGGCGGCAGGCTGCCGCAGAGCGCGACGGCGTCCGCCCCGGCGAGCAGCTCCTCGTACGTCCGCAGGAAGGCGGCCCATTCGGCGGGGCTCACCTGCGGTCCGGGTTCGTTGAGCTGGGTGGTGTCGCCGGTCGAGCGGTCGGTGATCGCGAGCGTGCGACGGGTGTTCCCGGCGACGGGCACGAGGGCGTCGCGCGGCGGGAGCGGGGCGAGGAGGTCGCGCAGGACGCCTCCGGTGGCCCCGCCGACGAAGCCGGTCACCACGCTTTCGTGGCCCAGCGCGCCGAGGACCCGGGCGACGTTGAGGCCCTTGCCGCCGGGGCGTTCGGTGACCTCGCCGACCCGGTGGCTGCGGTGCGGGACGAGCGCGTCGACGGTGTACGTCACGTCGAGCGCGGTGTTCAGAGTGACGGTCAGGATCATCTCCGGCGGTCCCTCCCTCGGAGCGTGGCTCAGGCGGTGCTCAGGCGGTGCGCGCGCCCGTCCACGGGGCGCTCATCGGATGATCATGTCAAAGCGATGGCGGTCGGCCCAGTCCCGCGGGCCGACCGCCATCGCTTCGTTACGTGCTCACCGGCCTGTCGGCCGCCTGTCTAGGCGGTCTTCGGCTCGATGATCCACTCGCCCCGGCGCATGACGCCCTTGAGGACGAAGTCCTCGTCGAGGACGACCAGGTCGGCGTCCTTGCCAGGCTCCAGCGAGCCGACCCGGTCGTGGACGCCGAGCAGCCGGGCGGGGTTGGCGGAGATGGACCGGACGACGTCCTCGACGGGGATGTCGTCGAGGGTGACGGCCCGCCGGAACGCGGTGTCCAGGGTGAGCGTGGAGCCGGCGATCGAGCCGCCCTCCACCAGCCGGGCCACCCCGTCGGTGACCTCGACCGCGAGCGGTCCCAGCTCGTACTTCCCGTCGCCGAAGCCGGCCGCGTCCATCGCGTCGGTGATCAGCGCGACGCGGGCCGCGCCCTTGTGGCGGTAGGCCAGCTCCAGGACCGCCGGGTGCAGGTGCGTGCCGTCGTTGATCAGCTCGACGGTGATCCGGTCGTCCTCCAGGAGGGCGGCGATCGGGCCGGGGTCGCGGTGGGCGAGCGGCGGCATCGCGTTGAACAGGTGCGTGGCGACGGTCGCGCCCGCGTCGATGGCCTCGACGGTCTGCTCGTACGTCGCGTCCGTGTGGCCGATCGCGGCGATGACCCCGTGTTCGGCGAGCAGCCGTACGGAGTCGATGCCGCCGGGCAGCTCGGTGGCGAGGGTGAACATCCGGGCGGTGCCGCGCGCGGCGTCCAGCAGCTTGCGGACGTCGGCCGGGTCCGGGTCGCGGAGCAGCTCCTCGCTGTGGGCGCCCTTGCGGCACGGCGAGATGAAGGGGCCCTCGAAGTGGATCCCGGCCAGGTCGCCCTGCTCGACCAGCTCGGACAGCACGCCCGCGCGCCGGGCGAGGAAGTCCATCTCACCGGTGACCGTGGAGGCGACCATGGTGGTGGTGCCGTGCTCGCGGTGCGTACGGATGCCGGTGAGGACCTCGTCGACGGTGCCGGAGGTGAAGGAGGCCCCGCCGCCGCCGTGGTTGTGCATGTCCACGAAGCCGGGGACCACCCAGTGGCCGCTGAGGTCGACGGTCCGGGCGCCCTCCGGTGCGGAACCGGAGATCCGGGTGCCCTCGACGGTCACCCGGCCGTCCTCGACGGTGCCGGTGGGGAGCACCACCCGGGCGCCGGCGAGAACGGTGCTGTCTGCTGCGCGTCCGGCCATCAGGCGGAAACCTCCGTGGAGAGTAGATCCCAGGCGAGCAGCCCCGCGCCCAGGCATCCGGCGGTGTCCCCGAGGGCCGCCGGGACGATGTGGGGCAGCTTCTGGAACGTGACGCGTTCCTCGACGGCCGCACGCAGTGGTGTGAACAAGGTTTCCCCGGCTTCGGCGAGACCGCCACCGATGATGAGCGTGCCCGGGTCGAGGAGGGTCAGCGCGGTGACGAGGCCGGCGGCGAGCGCGTCGATCGCGTCCTGCCAGACCCGGACCGCCGCCGGGTCGCCGGACTCGACGGCCTTCGCGCAGTCCGCGGCGTCCGCCCCGGGGTCCCCGGAGGCGGCGGCCCAGGCCCGGGTCACCGCGGCGGCCGAGGCCAGCGTCTCCAGACAGCCGCGCTGGCCGCAGCTGCAGTCGGGGCCGTCCGGGCGGACCACGATGTGGCCGATCTCGCCCGCGTCCCCGTGGGCGCCCGCCTCGATGGCGCCGGCGATGCCGATGGCCCCGGCGATGCCGGTGCCCAGCGGGACGAACAGGAAGCGGTCCGCGCCCCGCCCGGCCCCGATCCGGCCCTCGGCGAGCCCGCCGGTGCGGACGTCGTGGCCGAGGGCCACGGGGACGCCCAGACGGGTCTCCAGGAGGGCGCGCAGCGGTACGTCGCGCCAGCCCAGGTTCGCGGCGTACACCGCGATGCCCTTCTCGGCGTCGACGATGCCGGGCACGGCGACCCCGGCGGCGACAGCGCTCTCGCCGAGGTGCTCCTCGCCGTGGGCCCGCAGATCCGCCGCGAACGCGAGGATGGTCTCGACGACCGCGTCGGCGCCGCGTTCCCGGCCGGTGGCCCGCCGCGCCTCGTGGAGGAGGGTGCCGTCGGTCCCGACCAGTGCGGCCTTCATTCCGGTGCCGCCCACATCGAGGGCGATGACATGTCTCACGGGAGACAGTTTCGCCCGCCGACCCCCAAAAGGTCTAGTCCACTAGCGTGGTTTGTTGCGCACCCATACAAAATGATGAACGAGTGAAGGCCGGTCTATTTCTGCCGGAATGTCACTAATGGGGAGCGCGGACCTGGGGGAAACCGGACTAAAGGTCTGGACCAAGATACGGGGAGAGGTCCCCGACTGCCAGTACGCGTACGCCAGTTGTGGCCTCCGGGGGCCGTATACGTTGCCGAAGCGATACTCCGGTGGTGTAGACCTCCGCGTCGGCGGTGAGGGAAAATCGCAGTTCATCCGGATGGTGTCCAGGACAGGGCGACACTGCCGCGGCCGGTCAGCGGCCGGAGGCCGACGCCGTGCACCGTCCGTGAGCAGGCGATCGACGAGGATGGGCGAGGCTGTGCAGCGGCGCTTTTTGGGTCTGACCGCGGTGGCGGCCGCACTGGGAATGACAGCGACCTTGTCGGGCTGCGGCGGTGAGGCCGCAGCGGACGACGTCACGCTCAAGCTGGTCGCCGCCGACTACGGCACCGGTCCGGAGAACAGCTCCGACAAGTACTGGAGCGGGGTCGCCGCGGGCTTCGAGAAGGAGCACCCCGGTATCACGGTCGATGTCACCGTCCTCCACTGGAAGGACGTCGACCGCGAGGTCGGGGAGATGGTCAAGGCGGGCAACGCCCCGGACATCGCCCAGATCGGCGCGTACGCGGACTACGCCAAGGCGGGCAAGCTCTACACCGCCGACGAGACGCTCGCGATCCGCACCACCGCGAACTTCCTCCCGTCGCTCGCCGACGCGGGCAAGATCAACGGCACGCAGTACGGCCTGCCCTTCGTCGCCAGCACCCGGCTGCTCTTCTACAACGAGAAGCTCTTCGACCAGGCGGGCCTGGACGCCCCCGAGACCTGGGACGACATCCGCAGCGACGCCGCCGCGCTCAAGGCGAAGGGCGTCGACTACCCCTTCGCCCTGCCGCTCGGCCAGGAGGAGGCCCAGGCCGAGACCCTGATGTGGCTCCTCAGCGGTGGCGGCGGCTACACGGACGACGTCGGCGCGTACGACATCGACTCGGCGGAGAACGTCACCACGTTCCGCTGGGTGCGGGACAACCTCGTCGGCGCGGGCCTCACCGGCCCGGTCGCGCCGGGCAAGCTGGACCGGGCGAAGGCGTTCAAGGCATTCGCCGCCGGCAAGGTCGGCATGCTCAACGGCCACCCCACACTGATGGACGAGGCCGAGGCCGAGGGCGTCAAGGTCGGCATGGTGCCGCTGCCCGGCTCCGACGGCCCGACCAAGGGCTCCATGGGCGTCGCCGACTGGATGATGGGCTTCAAGAAGAACGGCCACCGCGAGGAGATAGGCAAGTTCTTCGACTACGCCTACTCCGACGAGAACGTGCTGGAGTTCGCCGACCAGTACGACCTGCTCCCGGTGACCGGCAGCGCCTCCGCCGCGATGGAGACCGACACCAAGCACAGGAAGCTGCGTCCGTTCCTGGCGGCCCTGCCGAACTCGACGCTCATCCCCTACGGCAAGACGTCCTGGGCCACGGTCAGCGACGCGATCAAGAAGAAGATCGGCAGCGCGGTCGCGCCGGGCAGCAACCCCGAGGGCATCCTCGGCGAGGTGGCCGCCGAGGCGACACGGGCGGAGGCCGCCGAGTAGCGGTCGCGGTCCCGGTGTCGGGGGTGGGCATTAGGTTGGTTGATATGACCGCCCCCGACCACGAGCGCCACACCCCCCGGACCGAGCCCGCCCCCCCCGCCGAAGACCTGTCCGTACGGGACCGGGCGCTGCTGGCCCTGGAGCGGCGCTCCCATGCGGGGCCCGGGGCGAAGGAGCGGGCGATCCGCGAGGAGCTCGGGATCTCGCCGGTCCGCTACTACCAGCTGCTGAACGCGCTGATCGACGACGAGCGGGCGCTGCGCGAGGACCCGGTCACGGTGAACCGGCTGCGGCGCGTGCGCGACGCGAAGCGCGGACGGCGCTGAGCGCCGCCTCCCGGGGGCGCCGCCGGGGCCCCCGCTCCTCGGCCGCCGGAGAGGCGTGAGGAGACCGGAAGCGCCCGGACCTCACGGGGCGCAGCCCAGCACCAGGTCCACCGCCCGGTCCAGGCGGCCCCGTTCGGCACCGGTCAGATACGGGTTCGCCCGCTGGCGGTCGCGGGCGAGGGCCAGGTCGGCGGCCGACGCACCGCCGTCGTCGGAGAGTTCCGCCAGGAGCGCCGCCAGCAGGGGCCGGACGTCCGCCCCGGCCGGGAACTCCGGGTCGAGCGCGATCCGGGCCAGCGTCAGCGCCGACATCGCCCGGTCGAGACCGGGCGGGCCCTCCGCCGCGCTGGACCAGTCGATCACCACCGCGCCCTCCTCCGTCAGCATCACGTTCTCCGGATGCAGGTCCAGATGGAGCACGCAGTCCTCCGGGTTCGTCGAGACCCGGGGCGGTATCGCGTGGAGCTCGCGCAGCAGCCGGGCCAGCAGCGCGCCCGCCTCGGCCGCCCCCAGCCGCCCCGCGAGCAGGGACTCGGCCAGGGTCGGGCCGGTCAGCCGCTGGAGCACCAGGTCCGTGGCGCGGGCCCCTTCGGCGGGCGGGCCGATGCGCGGCACCGGGAAGCCGAAGGCGCCGACGTAACTCATGACGGCCAGCTCCTGCGTGGTGTCGGTGCGGTCCCGGTAACGGCGAAGGACCCAGGAGCCGTCGAGTGCGTACACGTCGGCGGTGCGTCCCGAGCCCAGAAGTTGCCCTGTG
The DNA here is from genome assembly GCF_041435495.1 of Streptomyces sp. NBC_01116. Taxonomy (NCBI): domain Bacteria; kingdom Bacillati; phylum Actinomycetota; class Actinomycetes; order Kitasatosporales; family Streptomycetaceae; genus Streptomyces; species Streptomyces sp. NBC_01116. The sequence goes on along the minus strand of NZ_CP108644.1, from coordinate 3,832,484 downwards.
TGCATGGGGCCGAACCTACCCGGGCGCCCCGCCGAAAGGGAGTCGCGTTCCGGCTTCGCCCGGCCGGGCCCGCGAAACGGCTTCGCACCCGGCCCGCGGGGTGGGCCGAAGTACCCGCCGCGCGGCCCCATAACGCGGAGGGAGGGGGGTGAACGGGATCTCCTGCGCCGGGTGTCGCCGCCGCTACGGTTTCGGCAATTCCCTGGTCCGGACCAACCCCACCTCCGGACCTGGACACCCCCAGAACCAAGGAGAGTGACGTGGAGAGAACCACGCTCCGCAGACGCGCCCTCGCCGCCGGCACCGCCACGGTGGCCGTGGGTGCGCTCGCCCTCGCCGGGCTGACCGGCGTGGCGTCCGCCGACCCAGCGGCCACCACCGCCCCGCCGGTCTCCGCAGACAGCCTGTCGCCCGGGATGCTGGCCGCTCTCGAGCGCGACCTCGGCCTGGACGCGGACGACGCCCGCAGCCGGATAGCCAACGAGTACCGGGCCGCCGCCGTCGCCGCGGGGTTGGAGAAGTCCCTCGGCGCCAGCTTCGCCGGAGCGCGGGTCAGCGGGGCGAAGGCGACCCTGACCGTCGCCACCACGGACGCCTCCGAGGCCGCCCGGATCACCGAGGCCGGAGCGCGCGCCGAGGTCGTCGGCAACAGCCTGGACCGGCTCGAAGGCGTCAAGAGGACGCTCGACAGGGCCGCGCTGAACAAGGCGCCCAAGAACGTGCCCGTCTACTACGTCGACGTCGCGGCCAACAAGGTCGTCGTGAACGCCGCGAGCACCGCCGCCGGACAGGCGTTCCTGAAGTCGGCCGGGGTCGACGGCGGCCTCGTCACCGTCGCCAGGTCCGCCGAGCGGCCCCGCGCCCTCGCCGACATCCGCGGTGGCGACGCGTACTACATGAACGGCTCCGGCCGCTGTTCCGTCGGCTTCTCGGTGACGCGCGGCACCCAGGGCGGCTTCGCCACCGCGGGCCACTGCGGCCGCGTCGGCACCACCACCAACGGGGTCAACCAGCAGGCCCAGGGCACCTTCCAGGGCTCGACCTTCCCGGGCCGGGACATCGCCTGGGTCGCCACCAACACCAACTGGACCCCGCGTCCGCTGGTGAACGGCTACGGACGGGGCGACGTCACCGTCGCCGGCTCCACCGCCTCCGTCGTCGGCGCCTCGGTCTGCCGTTCCGGCTCCACCACGGGCTGGCACTGCGGCACCATCCAGCAGCTGAACACCAGCGTCACCTACCCGGAGGGCACCATCTCCGGGGTGACCCGCACCAGCGTCTGCGCCGAACCGGGCGACTCCGGCGGCTCCTACATCTCCGGCAGCCAGGCGCAGGGCGTCACCTCCGGCGGCTCGGGCAACTGCTCCTCCGGCGGTACGACGTACTTCCAGCCCATCAACCCGCTGCTCCAGACGTACGGGCTGACCCTGGTCACCAGCGGCGGCGGTACGCCGACGGACCCGCCCACCACCCCGCCGACCGACCCGCCCGGCGGCACCTGGGCGGCCGGCACCGCGTACGCCGCCGGCGCCACGGTGACGTACGGCGGAGCCACCTACCGCTGCCTCCAGGCGCACACAGCCCAGCCCGGCTGGAACCCCGCCGACGTGCCCGCGCTCTGGCAGCGGGTCTGACCGCTCCGGTCCCGGGGCCGACCGCCCCGGGACCGGTCCCGCACCACCGAACCTCCTGAACCTCCCGCCTCCCGCCTCCCCGCGTCGAGGACCCCCGAGGACTCCGAGGAAACAGTCATGACCCCACAAATGGACAACACAACCCCCCACGACCCCAACGCGTCCGACGAGGCGTCGGGAGACCGGCGGCGGATCAGCCGCAAGGGTCTCCTGAAGGCCGCACTCGTCGCGAGCGCCGCGCCTCTGCTCGCCGGAGGGGGCGTCGCGCTCGCCCGGGACGCCGCCTCCACCGGGAACGGGCCGCTGGCCCCGACCCCGGAGTGCGACGACGGCGACGACACGACGCCGCCGCAGATGGAGGGGCCGTACTTCAAGCCCAACTCCCCGCGCCGCACCAGCCTGGTGACCCCGAGCACCCCCGGCGTACCGCTCACCGTGAGCGGCTACGTCTTCGGCCGGGCCTGCCGGCCCATCTCCGGGGCCCTGCTCGACTTCTGGCAGGCCGACACCAACGGGTCGTACGACATGGCCCAGTTCGCCTTCCGGGGGCACCAGTTCACCGGCACGGACGGGTCGTTCAGCCTCACCACCATCGTGCCGGGCCTCTACCCGGGCCGTACGCGGCACATCCACGTGAAGGCGCAGGCGCCCGGCGGGCGCATCCTCACCACCCAGCTGTACTTCCCGAACGAGCCGCGCAACAACACCGACGCGCTGTTCGACCCCGAGTTGCTGATGAACGTCCGCAACGTCGGGAACGGGCGCCAGGGCACCTTCGACTTCGTGCTGGACGTCGCCCAGACGCCCAAGCCGACCGATCCGCCCACCGAGCCGGGGTCCACCACCTGGGCCGCCGGCACCTCCTACCGCGCGGGTGACCGCGTGACGTACGGCGGGGTCGCCTACCGCTGTCTGCAGGGGCACCAGGCCGTGTCGGGCTGGGAGCCGCCGAACGTCCCCGCGTTGTGGGAACGCGGGTAGACGAGGACACAGCGAGCGCACCACCGCCCGCGCCCCGTTCACGCCGTCCGGCGCGTGAACGGGGCGCTTCCCGCGTTCCCCCGCGCTGTCCGCCCCCTGGCCCGCTGGCCCCCAAAGTTCTCGCGGATCGTCCGAAACATGTGCCCGCTCCCGCCGCGTCGTACAGGGGGAGGGCGGAACGGACGGGCGGACGGGGGAGAGCATGAGGGCGTCGCGGACCGAGGGGTTCACGGTGTTCGCGGCCGGCCGGGCCGGCCGTCTGTTCCGCTCGGCGTGCCTGCTGACCAGCGGCGATGTACACCTCGCCGAGGACCTGGTGCAGGAGACGCTGAGCCGGATGTACGTGCTGTGGGGCCGCGCCCGCCGGATCGACAACCCGGCGGCGTACGCGCAGACGGCCGACACGATGCGGCCGGACGGCATGCGCGTCGTCGTCTCCGCCTTCAACTCCGGCGATCAGTCGAGCCCCGCCACCCGGCCCGCGCCCGCGGTCACGATGGACCGGCTGACCGCCCTGGCCACCAGCCCGGAATGGCCGAAGCTCCAGCAGCGCTGAGGGCTGTCCCGGGGCGTCACTTGGCGTCCGCGTACCGCTCCACCACCGCGATCGTGAAGGGGAACCGCACCGGCGTCCGTCCGAAGGCGGTCCGCCCGGCCAGCTCGCCCGCCGCGCGGATCGCCTCGGCGACGGTCCCGGCCTCCCCGGCCGGGCAGTGCACGATCACCTCGTCGTGCTGGAAGAACACCAACTGGGCCCGCAGCCCCTGCTCATGGAGCGTCCGGCGCAGCGCGGCCAGCAGCAGCAGCGCCCAGTCGGCCGCGCTGCCCTGCACCACGAAGTTACGGGTGAAGCGCCCCCGGGCCCGCGCCGGACCGCCGTCGGACGGGGCCCCGGAGCCCTCGGGACCCTCCTGGGGAAGGCCCGCCTCCTCGTCCTGGCCCGCCAGCGCGACCGGCGGGCTGGTCCGGCCCAGCCAGGTCCGCACCACCCGTCCCTCCTCGCCCGCCCGCGCCGCGTCGTCGACATAGGCGACGGCGAGCGGGAAGCGGCGGCGCAGAGCGGCCAGGTTCTTCAGGCCGTCCCCGGACGTCTGGCCGTAGACCGCGCCGAGGAGCGCCAGCTTCGCGTGCTCGCGGTCACCCCGGAACGCCCGGTCGGACAGCGCCTTGTAGAGGTCGCCGTCATGACCGGCCACCTCCATCAGGCCCCGGTCGCGGGAGATCGCCGCCAGCACCCGGGGCTCCATCTGGTCGGCGTCCGCGACGACCAGGCGCCACCCCTCGTCGGCGACGACGGCCTGCCGGATCACCTTGGGGATCTGGAGGGCCCCGCCGCCGTTGGTCGTCCAGCGGCCGCTGACCGTGCCGCCCGGCTGGTACTCCGGGCGGAAGCGGCCCTCGCGCACCCAGTCCTGGAGCCAGGACCAGCCGTGCGCCGTCCAGATCCGGTACAGCTTCTTGTACGCGATGAGCGGCTCGACCGCCGGATGGTCCACCTCCTCCAGCTCCCACCGCCGGGTCGACTTCACCGGTATCCCCGCCTGCGCGAACGCCTTCACCACATCGGCGGGCAGGTCGGGGCGGACCCGCCGGCCGAACGCCGCCGACACCTCGTCCGCCAGCTCGGCGAGCCTGCGGGGCTCGCCGCCGCCCGCGTACCGCTCGCCCAGCAGTCCGTTCAGCAGCTCCCGGTGGACGTCGGCGCGCCAGGGCAGCCCGGCCCGGTGCATCTCGGCGGCCACGAGCATCCCCGCCGACTCCGACGCGGTCAGCAGCCGCATCCGGTCCGGGTGCTCCGCCGCGTCGTGCCGGCGCATCTGGTCCGCGTAGACCCGCAGGAGCCCCTCGAACGGCACCCCGGGACCGGACGGCGGCTCGAAGAGGGAGGACTGCGCGCCCGGTTCGGCGGACCGGGCGGGCGGGTCCGGCGGCACCGGCGCGTTGTCCAGCCGGGCCAGCGCGGCGGCGGCGGAACGGGGCTCGCCGAGCCGCCCGGCGTGCCCGAGCAGCAGCAGCTCGGCGCACTCGATGTCGTAGCACCGCTCCACCCGGACCCCGGCGGCCAGCAGCCGGGGGTGGATCTCGGCGGTCGACCGCCACACCCAGCGGACCACGTCGGGCCGGGAGCGGACCGCCTCGACGAGGTCGGGCTCGGCGAGGACCGGCCCGGCGGGCGTGCCGTCGCGGGCCAGCGGCGCGAGCAGCGCCCCGCCCCCGTCCGCAGCCGCCACCGCCCACCGTTCGGTCATGGGTGCGAGTCTGGCACCCGCCACTGACAGTGCCCCGGAGGCGGTCCCCGACTGGCCGCCCGCCGCCGCAGCCGTGAGGATCGCCCCATGGAAGCGATCGTGTACGAGGAGTTCGGCGGCCCCGGCGTCCTGCACCTGGAGCGTCGCGATCCGCCGCGTCCCGGCCCCGGCCAGGTCCGGGTCGCCGTGCGCGCGGCCGGCGTGAACCCGCTCGACCACAAGATCCGGAACGGCTGGATGGAGGACGCGTTCCCCACCCCGCTGCCCGCCACGCCCGGAGCCGAGTTCGCCGGGGTGGTCCTGGAGGCGGGGGAGGGCGTCACGGATCTCGCCCCCGGTGACGAGGTCCTCGGCTGGAGCGCCACCGGCTCCTACGCCACCGAGGCGCTGGCCGAGGCCGCCTCCCTCGCGCGCAAGCCGGACGGGCTGTCCTGGGAGGAGGCCGCCGCGCTGCCCGTCGCGACCGACACCGCCTCCCGGGTGCTGGACGAACTGGCGCTGGCCGAGGGCGAGACGCTGCTCCTGCACGGGGCGGGCGGCGGCGTCGGCTCCGTCGCCGTACAGCTCGCGGCGGCCCGCGGCGCGACCGTCATCGGCACCGCGTCCCCGGCCAACCACGACTATCTGCGGGTGCTGGGCGCGGTCCCGGTGGCGTACGGGGACGGGCTGGTCGAGCGGGTGCGCGAGCTGGCCCCGGAGGGCGTGGACGCGGTGTTCGACGCGTCGGGGCGCGGCGCGCTGCCCGCCTCCATCGAACTGCGCGGCGGCACCACGGACCGGATCGTCACCATCGCGGACGGGGACGCCGCCGAACTGGGCGTCGCCTTCTCCTCCGGCGGCGGCGGACCCTCGGCCGCCCGCCTCGGGGAGAACGCCCGGCGGGCGGAGGCCGGCGAGCTGCGCGTGGAGATCGCCCAGGTCTTCCCGCTCGCCGACGCCGCGAGCGCCCACGCCCTGAGCGAGGGCGGCCACGTCCGCGGCAAGCTGGTGCTGCTGCCGTAGACGGCCGTGCGGGCGGGTCTTGCGCGGTGGTCGCGGGCCGTGCGGGCGGTGCGGGCGGTGCGGGCCGTGCGCGCGGCGGTGCGGGCCCGTGCGTACGGGTGCGGGCCGTGCGAGCGGTGCGCCTACCCTTGGCCGGATGGAATCGGTGATCGACCGGGCGTGCGCGGCGGCCCTCTACGCGGAGGGCGACGCCGCCCTGGACACCGGGGCCTCCCTGCTCGCCGCCGCCCCGGAGGCGGACGCGGAGGCGCACCGGCGCGGCGAGGAGTTCGTGCGCCGGGCATGGGACCGGGGCTGGCACCCGGCCGACCTGGTCCGGTTCGTCCGCCACGAGCTGGACGAGCGCCGGGCGGCGCTGGCCGCGACCCTGATCGCCGCCGAGACCGCCCGGTACGCGGAGCTGCCGCCCCGCTGGCGCCGGCAGCTCGCCGAGCTGCCCGCACCCGTGCCGCGCAACCTCCCCGACCGGTTCCGCTACGCCGGTGACCTGCTGGAGCTGTACCGGCTGCTGCTGCGGCTGCCCGCCATCGAGCCCGCCGGCCCCCCGCCCGGCGCCGCCGCCGACCACCTGCACCGGCCGCCCGCCGCCGACGAGCCCCGGATGCTCACCCGGATCCGGGCGCTGCTGGCGAAGGCGGAGGCGACCGGCTTCCCGGAGGAGGCGGAGGCGCTGACCACCAAGGCGCAGGAGCTGATGGCCCGGCACAGCGTCGACGAGGCCCTCCTCGCCGCCCGGACCCACAGCCGCGAGACGCCGGGCGCCTGCCGGATCGGGGTGGAGCCCCCGTACGAGAGCGCCAAGGCGATCCTGCTCGACGCCGTCGCCTCCGCGAACCGCTGCCGGGCCGTGTGGAACGACGATCTCGGCTTCACCACGGTCGTCGGCTTCGAGCCGGACCTGGAGGCCGTCGAGCTGATGTTCACCTCCCTGCTCGTCCAGGGGGCGGCCGCGATGACCCGTGCGGAGGCCGGACAGCGCGCCGGGGGACGCAAGCGGACCAAGACCTTCCGGCAGGCGTTCTGGATGGGGTACGCCCAGCGGCTCGGCCGCCGGCTCGCCGACGGCGCCGAACGGGCCACGGCGGCGGACGGCGCCGACGCGGCCCCGGCCGGCGAGCTGCTGCCGGTGCTGGCCGCCCGGGACGTCGCGGTCTCCGACGCCGCCGGGCGGATGTTCCCGAGGACCACGACCACCCGGGTCCGCGGCGTCACCGACCTGGACGGCTGGACGCACGGCACCGAGGCCGCCGACCGGGCCCGCACGGGCAGCGGGGGCGGCTCGCGCCGGGGACCCGACGGCGAAATCATGGCGTAAGTCAGGCTTGTCGCACTTTGCGGTTAGGCTCGGCCCATGAGCTGGCTCCGGGCGCTGAAGGAGACCGCCCGCTCGGGGCTGGAGATCGAGCGGCAGAGACTGGAACCCCTCATCGCCTTCCGCGGTGCGGCCGGCCTCGCCGTCGTCGTCGGGGTCAGCCTCGTGCTGTTCGGGCCGGAGATCGCGGCCAGCTCCGCGTTCGGCGCTTTCCAGGCCGCCATCGCCACCTTCCAGCGCAGCTGGCGGCCCCGCCCCGTCCTCGCCCTCGTCTCCGGGGTGAGCCTCGCCGTCTCGACGTTCGTCGGATACGTCAGCGGCGCGCACGTCGTGCTCTTCCTCTGCCTCCTCGGCGCCTGGACCTTCCTGGCCGGACTCGCCTGGGCGGCGGGCCCCACGGGCGGCATCATCGCCGCGTCGAACGTCGCGATCATGCTGGTGACGATCACCCTGCCCACCTCGGTCGTGGACGCCGCCGCCCACGCGGGGATGATCGCCGTCGGCGGCTTCGTCCAGGCGGCGCTCATCGTCCTCTTCCCGGTCCGCAGATGGGGCGCCCAGCGCGACGCGCTCGCCGACGCCCTGGCCGCCGAGGCCGACTACGCCCGGCGGCTGCGTCACGACCCGGTCGCCCCCTTCGACCCGCTGCCCCTGATGACCGCCCGCAGCGCCGCCGCCGTCACCCCGCGCCAGGCCCGCCGCCGCCCCGCCGAACTGCACGGGGCCCGGGGGGTCGCCGAGCGGCTGCGCCCGGTGCTCGCCTCGCTCGCGGACCCGGCGATGGGGGTGCCGGGCGACGGCCTCGAGCGGCTCTGGGTGAACGAGCTGCTGGGCGCGGCCGGATCGGTCCTGGACGCCGCCGCGCGGGCCGTCCGGCACGGCGAACCCGTCCATCTCTCCGCCACCGACCTGGGCGTCCTGAAGACCCCCGACAACGACGTGATCCTCGTCGGCCCCGCCCGCCGCGCCGCCGACCGGCTCGCGGCCCTGCTCGACGACGTCCTGGAGATCGCGGAGGGCACCGGGACCGACAGCGGCATCCCCACCGACCTGGCCCCGGACACCCGGCACCGGCCCACGCTGCTGAAGCTGGTCCCGGTGGTGCTGGCCTCGATGCGCCGCGAGCTGCACCACGGCTCGCCGATCCTGCGTCACGCCGTCCGGGTCTCGGTGGTCGCCGTCTCCGGGTACTTCGTCGGCGAGGCCGTGCCGCTCGGCCACGGCTACTGGGCCCCGATGACCGCCGTCATGGTGATGCGGCCCGAGTTCTCGCAGACGTACGCCCGCGCGGCGGGACGCTTCGGCGGCACCCTGGTCGGCGTCGGGCTGGCCACCGCCGTCGTGCAGACCACCACCCCCGACGCCCGGCTCTCGGCGCTCCTCGCGGTGGTCTGCGCCTGGCTGATGTACCTGCTGATGCGCACCGGCTACGCGGTCGGCCAGGTCTGCGTCGCCGCGTACGTCGTCTTCCTGCTCGGCATGGCCGGCGACGACTGGTCCCAGACCGTCACCGAGCGCATCGTGCTGACGCTCGTCGGCGGACTCCTCGCGATGATCTCCTACGCCGTCTACCCGGCCTGGGAGACCCCGCGGCTGCGCAACCGGCTGGCCGAGTGGCTGGTGGCGGACGGGCGGTACGCGGCCACGGTCGTCGACCGGTACGCGGACCCCGCCGACCGGGACGCCGAGGACGTCCGGGAGGCCCTGATCGCCACCCGGGAGGCCCGTGTGGCGTGGCAGGAGGCGCTGGCGACCGCCCAGCACGAACCCGTACGCCACCGGGGCATCTCCCGGGCCGCCGCGACCGACGCCCAGCACGCGCTGGCCCAGCTGGGCCGGTCGGCGATGGTCCTGGAGGCCCATCTGCCGGCCCGGTCGGCCGACCCGGTGCCCGGCGCCGCCCAACTGGCCGAGGCCTTGCGCCGGGCCACCGAGAAGGGCGCCAGGGCCGTACGGGAGCGGCGGCTGCCCGACTGGCAGCCGGTCGTGGACGCGGTGGCCCACTGGGACATGCCCACCCCGACGGACGACGGCACGACGCCGATCGGCGACCCGGTCGTGCGCCGGGGCGCGGCGCTGCTCCTGGACGCGCTGGAGGAGTTCACCCGCGCCCTGGACGAGCGGGGCGGCTCCACCCGGGTCAGCAGCACGCTGGCCGAGGGCTGAGCGGCCCGGGCGTCAGGCCCTCGAGGGCGTCACGGCGCGGGCACCTCGGGCAGGTCCCCGAGGTCCGGCAGCGAGGGCATGCCGCTCGGCAGCTTGCCGGGTTCGGCCTTGGTGAGGGTGTCCTTGGCGCCGCCGTCCCACGACAGGACCAGCTTCGAGCCGTCCACGGAGTCGATCGCGCCCATCGTGCGGTCGGTGGAGCCGCCGGTGCACTTCAGCGCCAGCATCGGTTCGCCGCCCATGTCCTTCACATCGCCCTGGCACACGGACTGGTCGGCCACCAGCGCGACCTTGCGGGCGCTGACGGACACGGTGACGTTCTTCCCGTCCGTCAGTCCCACCCAGGTGCCCTCCAGCGCGGCGGCGTCCACGGCGCCGCCTGCGGGCTCCCCGGAACCGTTGCCGCCGCCGCTCCCGGGCGTCGCGCTCGCCGCGGAGTCCGCGCCGGAGTCCTTGCCCGCGTCGTCGCCACCGCATGCGGTCAGCGCCAGTGAGGCGGCGAGAGCGGCGACCGCGACGGCACCGGTGCGTAGAGACCTGATCACGTGGAGTTCCCCCTTGCTGTTTTCCGGTCGAAGGACCGCGCCACGTTACCAAGGTCCGTATCGATCAACTCCCTTGAACGGGAGCGAAATAGGCGTGCCGTTCGTCTCTCTTCCCGGAGGGTGCGACCGGGGCGCAAAAGCCTGTAATCAAAGGAACACCCCGCGTGCACGTGCATCTGCTCATGCATTGGCATATGAACAGAGCTATGATCCGAGCTAGTTGACACCTGCACCTTGCAACTCGGGGAGCGTCCTGTGCACGACGTGTACAACGGCATGGCGGCCACAGAGCTTCGCGGAGTCGTCTGGCAGAAGAGCAGGCACAGCAACTCCCAGGGATCCTGTGTGGAGTTCGCGCGGCTGCCCGGAGGGAATGTGGCGATGCGGAACTCCCGCCACCCCGACGGGCCCGCCCTCGTCTATACGCCTGCGGAGATAGAGGCGCTGCTGCTCGGCGTCAAGGACGGCGAGTTCGACCACCTCGCCGCCGGCGCCTGACGCGGGGTCCGGCCCGTGACGGGCCGGACCGGGGTACTCACGAACCCGTCTTCGGGTTCTCCTGGAGCCGGAAAAGGGCCCAGACGACCTTGCCGTACAGCGGCCCGGAAGGCAGTTCTCCGAGCGGTACGGGAGAGGGGTGCCAGCCCCAGCTGTCACTGACGCATTCCACCAGGAACAGCCCGCGGCCTGATTCGGCGGAATCCGCCGCCTCGCCCGCCACCGGGCTCTCCCGGCTGGGGTCGCGCACGGCGCACACCAGTCGCGAGGTCCAGCGCATCAGGTGCAGTCGCACCGGCGGGTCCGTCAATTCCCGGGGCGGATCCTCGGGCAGCGCGTGGCGCAGGGCGTTGGTGACGAGTTCGGACACCACCAGGGCGACATCGTCGAAACGGTCGCCCAGTTCCCACCGCTCCAGCGTCGACCGGGTGAATTTCCTTGCTCCGCCGACCGCTTCGTAGCGTGCGGGCAGAGCGCAGGACGCCGATCCGGCAACCCCTGAGGGGTCGGTGGGGGGAAGCCCCTGCCGTAACGGCTCGAGCATCGTCGATCCATTCGTCCCCATACGAGGCACTCCCGGGATTCGCGGCTGTAGCGGCACTGCCTGTAGCGGTACTGCGGGGGGTACAGCGGCACAACACGAGCACGCAGGTGCGCGAGGACCATGGTTCCGAATGCGCAGGGCAGATGCAAGGGCAGATGCACGTGCACGCGCCGGACCTGCCCGATAGCGTGGTGGTTCTGGGGTATTTCTTCCCGAGGTCAGTTTCGGAGGTTTCCGGACGTCTTCCCGTTTCCGTAATCGAATGAGTACGGGCTGAAGCGTTTTGGTGGCAGAATCCGGCACTCGGGGTTGGGGGGCTCCGGATGCCAGGTAGGCGATGGGGAGGGTCGGACCAGTGTCGGCAGGCGAGTCGAGTGGATCGGTGGTGCGGCGCATCCTCCTGGGCTCTCAGCTCAGGAGATTGCGGGAGTCGCGCGGAATCACCCGTGAGGCGGCCGGCTACTCGATCCGGGCCTCCGAATCGAAGATCAGCCGCATGGAGTTGGGACGGGTGAGCTTCAAGGCCAGGGACGTCGAGGATCTGCTCACGCTCTACGGAGTCGCGGACGAGGCGGAGCGGGACTCCCTCCTCGGCCTGGCCCGTGAGGCCAACGTGGCGGGCTGGTGGCACAGTTACGGCGATGTGCTGCCCGGCTGGTTCCAGACGTACATCGGCCTGGAAGGTGCCGCCTCCCTCATCCGTATCTATGAAGTGCAGTTCGTGCACGGGCTGTTGCAGACCGAGGCATACGCCCACGCCGTCGTCTCGCGCGGGATGCGCGGTGCCTCGCCCGCCGAGATCGACCGCCGGGTGGCCCTGCGCCTGGAACGGCAGAAGGCCCTCGTCTCGGAGCGCGCCCCGGCGTTCCACGCCGTTCTCGACGAGGCGGCGCTGCGTCGCCCGTACGGCGAACGCGACGTCATGCGTGCCCAATTGCGGCATCTGATCGATATGTCGGAGCAGCCGAACATCACGCTTCAGGTCATGCCCTTCAGTCACGGCGGTCATGCCGGTGAGAGCGGATCGTTCACGATGCTGCGTTTCCCGGAATCCGACCTGTCGGACATTGTCTATTTGGAGCAGCTGACGAGTGCGCTCTATCTGGACAAGCCCGAGGAAGTCGCGCAGTACGAAAAGGCCATGGCGGGTCTCGCCCAGGACAGCCCCACGCCGGAAGACAGTCGGGATCTTCTGCGCGGTCTACTCCAACTGGCGTAATTTCTCAGTACGATGACGTCGCATCAGGAGTCTGCGAACGCCTGCAGTAAGGGATTGCATGTCCTACTTCCATGAACTGGCCCACCAGTACATCGACGGCGAGTGGCTGATCGGCAGCGGCTCGTGGGACATCATCGATTTCAATCCCTACAACGGTGAGAAACTCGCCGCCGTCACCGTGGCCACCGCGCTGGAGGTCGACCGGGCCTACCGGGCCGCCGAGCGGGCCCAGCGGGAATGGGCCGCCGTCAATCCGTACGAGCGCCGCGCCGTCCTCGAACGCGCGCTGCGCGCCACCCATGAGCGCACGGAACAGATCGTCGAGGCGATCATCGACGAACTGGGCGGCACCCGGCTGCGGGCCCAGTACGAGGTCCGCGGTGCCACCGAGTTCCTGCGCGAGGCGATCCGCCAGGCGCTGCGGCCCACCGGGCGGCTGCTGCCCGCCGTGGGGGACGGCCGGGAGAACCGGCTCTACCGGCTGCCCGTCGGCGTCGTGGGCGTCATCAGCGCCTTCAACTTCCCCTTCCTGGTGACGATGAAGTCCGTCGCGCCCGCGCTGGCGCTCGGCAACGCGGTCGTCGTGAAGCCCCACCAGAACGCGCCCGTCGTGGGCGGCGGTCTGATCGCGAGGATCTTCGAGGACGCCGGACTGCCGGCCGGGCTGCTCAACGTGGTGATCACCGACAGCGCCGAGATCGGCGACGCGTTCATCGAGCACCCCGTGCCCAAGGTGATCTCGTTCACCGGCTCCGACCGCGTCGGCCGGCACGTCGCCGCCACCGCGGCGGGCGCCTTCAAGCGGACCATCCTCGAACTGAGCGGGAACAGCGCCCTGGTGGTGCTGGAGGACGCCGACGTCGACTACGCGGTCCGGGCGGCCGTCTTCAGCCGCTTCCTGCACCAGGGGCAGGTCAGCATGGCGGCCAACCGCATCCTGGTGGACCGGTCGGTGGCGGCGGAGTTCACCGAGCGGTTCACCGCCGAGGTGGCCGCGCTGAAGACCGGGGACCCGAGGGACCCGGAGACCCGGATCGGACCGGTCATCAACGCCTTCCAGGCCGACGCGCTGGACGCTCTGGTGGACCGGGCGGTCGCGGACGGCGCGACGGCACTCGTGCGCGGCCGGACCGTCGGCAACGTCGTCGGTCCGACCGTCCTGACCGACCTCGCGGAGGACTCCCCGCTGCTTCACCAGGAGATCCTCGGCCCGGTGGCCCTGCTGATGACGTTCGACGGCGAGGAGGAGGCCGTGCGGATGGTCAACGAGAGCCCGTACGGACTCAGCGGCGCGGTGCACACCCGGGACGCGGAGCGCGGTGTGAAGTTCGCGCAGCGCATCGTCAGCGGGATGTTCCACGTCAACGACTCCACCGTGCAGGACGACCCGCTGGTCGCGTTCGGCGGCGAGAAGACGTCCGGGGTGGGGCGGCTGAACGGCGAGGCCGTCGTCGAGGCGTTCACCACCCAGCGGTGGATGTCGATCCAGCACGGCCGCTCGGCCTTCCCGTTCTGACGGGGGCTTCCGCCTTCCTCGGCTCTCCTCGGTCCGCCGGCCCCCGGAACGTGGTGCGGTAGGCGCTGGGCGAGACGCCGAGCGCCGCGTGGAAGTGCCGGCGCAGATTGGCCGCCGTGCCGAGCCCGGCGCGCGCGGCCACCTGCTCGACGGGTACGTCCGACTCCTCCAGCAACTCCCGTGCCAGTTCGATGCGTTGGTGGATCAGCCAGTTCATCGGCGTCAGGCCCACCTCGTCCCGGAACCGCCGGGTGAAGTGCCGCACGCTCATCGACTCCCTGGCCGCCAACTGTCCCAGCGTGATCGGGTCCTGGAGCCGCCGCAGCGCCCACGCGCGGGCGGCCGATGTCCCCGGGGCCGACCGTTCGGGCACCGGCCGGCGGATGTACTGGACCTGCCCGCCCTCGCGGTGGGGCGGCACGACCGTGCGCCGGGCCACGTCGTTCGCGACGGCGCTCCCGTGGTCGCGGCGGATCATGTGCAGGCAGAGGTCGATCCCCGAGGCGCAGCCCGCCGAGGTCAGCACGGTCTCGCCGTCGGTGTAGAGCACGTCCGGGTCCAGCTCGACCCGCGGGAAGAGCCGCGCGAACAGCTCCGTGTACCGCCAGTGGGTCGTCGCCCGGTGCCCGTCGAGCAGCCCCGCCGAGGCCAGCACGAACGCCCCGGTGCAGATCGAGGCCACCCGGACGCCGGGCCGGATCAGCGCGAGGGCCTCCGCCAGCGGGGCCGGGAGCGCCGGCGTCTCCTGGACGTAGTCCTCGTACGAGGACAGGACGACCACCGTGTCGGCCTCGGCCAGCGCCTCCGGGCCGTGCGGGACGGCCACGGTGAAGTCGCCGTCCGTGCGCACGTCCCCGGGCGACAGGGAGCAGGTGGCGACCTCGTACAGCGGCTCGCCGTCCGCCGAGGCCCCGTGCCGGGCCTGGCCGAAGAGCTGGTGCACGATGCCCAGCTCGATGGGGAGCAGGACCTCGCGGGCGAGCACGGCGACGCGGTGCCGCCCGGGGCGGGTGAAGACCGTCATGGCCATATCCTTGCGCACCTGGTCCATCCGGACACTCGTGGGGCCGGGCCCCGGTCGCGACGCTGATGCCATGGCCTCCTCGACCTCGATGCCCCCGCACACACCGCCCTCCCGCCGGCCCTTCCTCCTCCACCGCGCCTGGCTGATGGCCGCCGTCGCGGGCGCGGCCATCGTCACGGCCGGGGCGTTCACCACCGTGCCGGGCCTGCTGGTGACGCCCCTGCACGAGGAGTACGCCTGGGAGCGCGGGCAGGTCGCGCTCGCCGCCTCGGTGAACATGGTGCTGTTCGGCCTCACCGCCCCGTTCGCGGCGGCGCTGATGGACCGGGTCGGGGCCCGCCGCGTCGTGATGGGCGCGCTGCTCCTGGTCTCGGCGGGGGCGCTGCTCACCGGCGTCATGACGCGGCCGTGGCAGCTGGTCGCGTACTGGGGGGTGCTGATCGGCCTCGGCAGCGGCTGCCTGACCATGACGTTCGCCGCCGGGATCACCGCCCGCTGGTTCGACCGGCGGCGCGGCCTGGTGACCGGTGCGCTCAGCTCCTCCAGCCACCTGGGCCAGTTGCTCTTCCTGCCCCTGCTGGCCTGGTCCGTGGGCCGCTTCGGCTGGCGTCCGCCGGTGGTGACGCTGGCGCTGGTGGCCCTGGCGGTCGCCGCCCTGGTGTTCCTGCTGCTGCGCGACCACCCGGCGGACGCGGGCGTGAAGCCGTACGGGGCCGAGGAGTTCGTCCCGAGGCCGCCCCCGGTCCCCGGGGCGGACGTCCGGGCGCTGAGGGTGCTGCTGCGTGCGGCGCGCACCGGTCCGTTCTGGTTGCTGGCCGGGATGTTCGCCCTCTGCGGGGCCTCCACCAACGGCATCATGTGGTCCAACTGGGCGCCCGCCGCGCACGATCACGGCATGCGGGCCACGGCGGCGGCCTCGCTTCTGTCGCTCGTCGGGATCTTCTCCGCCCTCGGCGCGCTGCTGGCCGGGTGGCTGACCGACCGGATCGATCCGCGCCGTCTGCTGACCGTCTGCTTCGCCGTCCGCGCGCTCACCCTGCTCGCCCTGCCCCTGGTGTTCACCTCCACGGTCACGGCCCCGATGCTGCTGTTCACGGTGGTCTACGGACTCGTCGACGTCGCGACCGTGCCGCCCGTCATCGAGCTGGCCCGCCGCGTGTACGGGGACGACGGCCCCGTGGTCTTCGGCTGGACGAACGCGGCCCACCAGCTGGGGGCGGGCGCCTCGGCGTATCTCGGGGCCACCGCGCGGGACGCCCTCGGCACGTACGACGCGGTGTGGGCCGCGCTGGCGGCCGGCTGCCTCGTCGCCGCGGTTCTGGCCCCGGCCGTACGCGTGAGGGCACACCGACCGGTCGAACGCAAGGCGGCGGGCTACCCTAGTCAAAGTTGAATAGGAAGATGGGTGTTGGGTGTCATGTCCGCGATCCGACTGCTGGTCCTCGGCGCCGTGCGCATGCACGGCCGCGCGCACGGCTACCAGGTCCGCAACGACCTGGAGTACTGGGGCGCGCACGAGTGGTCCAACGCCAAGCCCGGGTCGATCTACCACGCCCTGAAGCAGATGGCGAAGCAGGGGCTGCTGCTCGCGCACGAGACGGCCCCCTCCACGGTGGGCGGCCCGCCGCGCACCGAGTACGAGGTCACGGACGAGGGGCTGGCGGAGTACCGCACCCTGCTGCGCGAGGCCATCCGCGCCTACGACCAGAACATGGACGTCCTCTCGGCCGCGATCGGGTTCATCGTCGATCTGCCCCGCGCGGAGGCGGTCGAGCTGCTCAAGGAGCGGATCGAGGCCATCGAGGGGTGGCGGAAGTCGGTCACCGAGTACTACACGCCGGAGGACGGCCCCGAATCCCTCGGCCACATCGGCGAGATCATGAACCTGTGGGTGCACTCGGCCGACTCCGGCGCGGAGTGGACCCGGGGCCTGATCGCCCGTATCGAGGGCGGCGCGTACACCTTCGCGGGCGAGGGCGACCCGTTCGTCGGCGTGCTCGCCGACGGCGAGGAGAACCCCTACGCCACCGGTGTCCCCGACCCGGGGGACCGCGACTAATCAAGTTTGACGAATGGTCGATCCGGGTTTACCTTCGACCTTCTAGTCAAGTTTGACTACAGGAGGGTGCGGGAAACGTGACCGAAGCGATCGTCATGGACGGCGTGCACAAGCGGTACGGGGAGAAGCGCGCCCTGGACGGACTGGACCTGGTCGTCGGCAGCGGCACCGTGCACGGAGTGCTCGGCCCCAACGGGGCGGGCAAGACCACCGCCGTACGGATCATGTCGACGCTGCTGCGCCACGACGCGGGCCGGGTGACCGTGGCCGGCCTCGACGTCCGCGAGCGGGCGGGCGAGGTGCGGCGCAGGATCGGGCTCCTCGGCCAGCACGCGGCGGTGGACGAGCAGCTCGGCGGGCGGCAGAACCTGGAGATGTTCGGGCGGCTGTACCACCTGGGCGCACGCCGGGCGGGCAGCCGGGCGGACGAGCTGCTGGAGCGGTTCGGCCTCGCGGACACCGGGCGCAAGGCCGTCAAGCAGTACAGCGGCGGCATGCGCAGACGCCTCGACCTGGCCGCGTCGCTGATCACCGACCCGGACGTGCTGTTCCTGGACGAGCCGACGACCGGCCTCGACCCGCGCGGCCGGACCGAGGTGTGGGACGCGGTGCGGTCCCTGGTCGGCGGCGGCACCACGGTGCTGCTGACCACGCAGTATCTGGAGGAGGCGGACCAGCTGGCCGACCGGATCTCCCTCATCGACCACGGCCGGGCCGTTGCTGAGGGCACCCCCGACGAGCTGAAGGCCCTCGTCGGCGGCGACCGGATCGACATCGTCCTGCGCGACGCGTCCCGGCTGGTGGAGGCGGGCGCCCTGCTCGGCGGCGCGGACCTGGTGCTGGACGCCGACCGGCGGCGGATCGGCGCGCCCGCCCCGGACCGGATGGCGGCCCTGACGCGGACGGTGCGGGTGCTGGAGGAGGCGGGCATCGAGGCGGAGGACATCGCGGTGCGCCGCCCCACCCTGGACGAGGTGTTCCTGTCGCTGACCGGTCAGCCCGCCGGCGCACGGGGTACGGCGAAGTCGGGGAAGACGCCGAAGGCGGGAAAGACGGAGGTGGCGGCATGAGCGCGGCGACGACGACGGCGACCGGACCGGGCGGGGCGTCCTCCCGGCTCGGCTGGGCCCTGGCGGACTCCTGGACGATGACCCGCCGCGAACTGGCGCACTGGGCCCGGCAGCCCGTCGCGGTCCTGGTCAACCTGGTCTTCCCGGTGATGCTGCTGCTGATGTTCACCTATCTGGTCGGCGGCGGCCGGGGCGTGGACGGCGACCCCACGGAGTTCCTGGTCCCCGGGATGCTCGCGCTGACCATGGCCTTCGGCCTGGAGAGCACGATGCTCGCGGTCACCCAGGACCTCGGCAAGGGCGTCATCGACCGCTTCCGCTCGATGCCGATGGCCCCCGGCGCCGTCCTGGTCGGCCGCAGCGTCGCGGACATGCTCCAGTCGACGGCCGCGCTCGCGGTGATGACCGGGGTCGGGTACGCGGTCGGCTGGCGCTGGCACCACGGGGCCGCCGCCGCGCTGGGGGCGTTCGGGCTGCTGCTCCTGCTGCGGTTCGCGATGCTCTGGGTCGGCATCCTGCTGGCCATGGTGGCGGGGCGGCCGGAGATGGTCGCGGCGGTCCAGATCCTGGTCTGGCCGGTCGGCTTCCTCTCCAACGCCTTCGCCACCCCCGCGTCGATGCCGGGCTGGCTGGGCGCGGTGGTCGAGTGGAACCCGATGTCCGCCACGGCCACCGCCGTACGGGAGCTGTTCGGCAATCCGGGCGGCGCGACCGGCTCCTGGGCGGCCGAGCACGCCGAACTCCTCGCGGTGCTCTGGCCGGTGGCCATCATCGCGGTGTTCTTCCCGCTGGCGGTGGCCAAGTTCGCGCGCCTCAACCGGTAGCCGTGCTCGTGATGGCGCGGCGAGCCGCTCCGGGTGGCCCCGCGGGCCGTGCTCAGTGGTGGAAGGCCGTCGGGGCCGCCCGATCGTGGCTCAACGGGTGCTTCTGAGCCCGGAGTTCGGGAAGCAGCAGCTTCAGGTCCTCGATCAGCAGCTCGGCCAGGTCCGAGGAGAACCCGTTGCGGCACACCACGCGCAGCACCGCGAGGTCCTGCCGGTTGGCGGGGAAGGTGTAGGCGGGCACCAGCCAGCCGCGCTCCCGCAGCCGGCGGGACACGTCGAAGACGTCGTACGCGTGCACGTCCGCGTTGGTCGTGAAGGCGAACACCGGCAGCTCGTCGCCCCGGGTGAGCAGCCGGAAGTCGCCCAGCTCCTCGATCGCGCGGGCCAGGCCGCAGGCCACGTCCCGGGATGCCTGCTGGACCGCGCGGTAGCCCTCGTGCCCGAGGCGCAGGAAGGTGTAGTACTGCGCGACCACCTGCGCCCCGGGCCGGGAGAAGTTCAGCGCGAACGTCGGCATGTCGCCGCCCAGGTAGTTGACCCGGAAGACCAGCTCCTCGGGCAGCGCGTCCGCCGTCCGCCACAGCGCCCAGCCGACCCCCGGGTAGACGAGGCCGTACTTGTGCCCCGAGGTGTTGATCGACGCCACCCGCGGCAGCCGGAAGTCCCACACCAGGTCCGGGTCGAGGAAGGGCGCCACCATCGCGCCCGACGCCCCGTCCACATGGACCGGGACGTCGAGGCCGGTCCGCTCCTGGAGCGCGTCCAGGGCCGCGCACAGCTCGGCGATCGGCTCGTAGGACCCGTCGAAGGTGGAGCCGAGGATGCCGACGACCCCGATGGTGTTCTCGTCGCACAGCTCGGCGGCGGCCGCCGGGTCGAGGTGGAACCGCTCGCCCTCCATGGGCACGAGCCGGGCCTCCACCTCCCAGAAGTCGCAGAACTTCTCCCAGCAGATCTGCACATTGACGCCCATCACCAGATTGGGCCGGGCCGTCGCGGGATAGCGGTCCGCGTTCCGCTTCGCCCAGCGCCGCTTCAGGGCGAGCCCCGCGAGCATGCACGCCTCGCTCGACCCGGTGGTCGAACACCCCACGGTCGCCGTCGGATCGGGCGCGTTCCACAGGTCGGCGAGCATCGCCACACAGCGCCGCTCCAGCTCGGCGGTGCGCGGGTACTCATCCTTGTCGATCATGTTCTTGTCCCGGCACTCACCCATCAGGACGCCTGCCTGCGGCTCCATCCACGTGGTGACGAAGGTGGCCAGGTTGAGCCGCGCGTTCCCGTCGAGCATCAGCTCGTCGTGGACCAGCCGGTACGCCGTCAGCGGCGGCAGCGGCCCGTCGGGCAGCCGGTGCCGGGGCGGCGCGGTGTTCATCGCGGCCGTCGGGTCCGCCTCGCCGAAGAACGGGTTCAGGGCGAGCCTGCGCCGCTCCTCGGAGGGTTCGTCCTGTTCCGGGTGGGCACCGCGGTGGAGCGGCATGGTGGGGCCCTTCTCTCGGCCGAAGCGGTCGGGGTGCGGGGTCGGTTCCGGGTGCGGGGTCAGCTCTCGGCGGCCAGGCCCGCCTTGATCGCCCGGGTGAACTTCACGACCCGCTCGGCCTGCACCCGGGCCGCCGTCAGGGTCTGCTCGCCGACCGGGATGTCGCCCTGCCCGGCGACGTGGGAGGTGCCGTACGGGTTGCCGTCCACGAACTTCGTGGGGTCGGTGTACCCGGGGGTGACGAGGATGCCGCCGAAGTGGTGGATCGTGTTGTAGAGCGCGAGCAGCGTGGACTCCTGGCCGCCGTGGGCGGTGGCGCTGGAGGTGAAGCCGCTGTAGACCTTGTCGGCGAGCTGCCCCGCCTGCCACATCCCGCCGAGCGTGTCGATGAACTGCTTCAGCTGGGCGGTGACGTTCCCGTACCGGGTCGGCGAGCCGAAGATCACCGCGTCCGCCCACGCCATGTCGTCCTGCGAGACCTCGGGGACGTCCGCGGTCGCGTGGACGTTCTCGGCCCACGCCGGGTTGGAGTCGATGGCCGCCTGCGGGGCGAGCTCCGCCGCCCGGCGCAGCCGCACCCGCGCCCCGGCCCGCTCGGCGTCCTCGGCCATCGCCCTCGCGATCGTGGCGACGGTGCCGGTGGAGGAGTAGTAGATGACGGCGACGTTGACGGGCGTGGGCATGCGGGGGACCTCCGTCGGAGCGGGACCGATACAGGGCGGCGCAAAAGCGCACGAATCAGACGATACGGAGATTCCGTGTGTCCGGCGCGGCGGACGGGGCCTTCTCCGTGACCGCGGGCGCCGCCCCTCTCAGCGCAGCGACCTCCCGTCCCCGTCCAACTGCATCTGGGCCCGCCCCGTGACCAGCAGCCAGGCGGGCAGGGTGGCGGCGCACAGCAGCGGCAGCACGGACGTGTCGCTCACCAGCACCGCCGCGGTGAACAGGCTCACCCAGCCCTGCCGGGTGACGGCCAGCAGCACGCCCAGCACCGCGCAGGACACCGCGAGCGACGGCGGGACCGCGTCGACCAGCGCGTGGGCGCAGAGCCCGAGCGACACCCCCGCGAAGACCGCCGGGAAGATCCGACCGCCCCGGAAGCCGCACGCCGCCGCGATCACCAGGGCGGCCGTCTTCACCACCGCCATCCCCGCGAACTCCCCGGCCGACCAGCCGTCCGGGTCCCCGGCGAGCGTCTTCACCTCGTCGAGCCCCTTGAAGAGGGTGAGGTGGCCGCCCAGCGCGCCGAGCAGCCCCAGCGCCAGCCCGCCCAGCGTCAGGGCGAGCACCGGACGCCGCAGCGCCGTGAAGGCCCGGTGGGCCACCGGGAACGCGTACACCGCGAGCAGGCCGAGGAGCGCGCCCGCCGAGGCGATCAGCAGGGCGGAGAGCAGATCGCCCCAGTGCGGACCGGCGTACGCCGGGAGGGACAGGTCGAAGCTGGGGTGCGCGATCAGCGACATGGTCAGCGCGCCCGCCGTGCCGGCCGCGAGCGGGGCGAACAGCCGGTCCCAGAACGCCCCGGGGCCCGGCTGCGAGGCCAGCGTCTCGGAGAGGATCAGCGCGGCGGCGACCGGAGTCCCGAAGAGGGCCCCGATGGTCCCGGCCGCGGCGAGCGCCACCCACAGCTCGCCCGGCGCACCGGGCGCGAACCGCCGGCCGAGCCAGAAGGCCAGCGCGATGTTGGCCGCCGTGATCGGGTTCTCCGGCCCCA
This sequence comes from Streptomyces sp. NBC_01116, assembly GCF_041435495.1. Taxonomy (NCBI): domain Bacteria; kingdom Bacillati; phylum Actinomycetota; class Actinomycetes; order Kitasatosporales; family Streptomycetaceae; genus Streptomyces; species Streptomyces sp. NBC_01116. The sequence goes on along the minus strand of NZ_CP108644.1, from coordinate 3,810,647 downwards.
GACTCACCCCGCCCGCCAGCGCCAGGGTGGTCACCAGGAGCAGCCCGGGCACGATGCCGGGCCTCATCGGCGCGTCCACCAGCCCGGTGGTGGCCGGATCGGGCCCGCCGTGACCGGGTACGGCCTTCAGGACGAGCCCCACCGCGAGACCGGTCGCGGTGAGCATCACGATCATCCACAGAGAGGAGAACCGCCCCACCCCGAGCGCGTCGGGCAGCGTCTCCCAGAGCACGTCCTGGAGCCGCTCCGCCAGCAGGCTCACCCCGAGCAGGATCAGCGCGCAGGCGACGCCGACGGCGATCGCGGGCAGCACGAGCGGCAGCAGCCGCCGGGCCGGGGCGGCCGGAGGACGCGGGGGGCTCGGGGGAGCCGGCGGAGGTACGGGGGATTCGGGGGCCACCGGCTCACCCTAGGGTGATGAAGCAGACAAAACGCCCCAATGGTGGCCCCGCCGGCCCCGCGTCACACCTTGCTGATCACCGCCGCCGTCCCGTACGCGCAGACCTCCGTGCCCACGTCCGCCGCCTCCGTGACGTCGAAGCGCATCATCAGGACCGCGTTCGCGCCACGGGCCCTGGCCTGTTCCACGAGCCGTTCCATCGCCTGGTTGCGGGTCTCGACCAGCGTCTTCGTCAGCCCCTTCAGCTCACCGCCGATCATCGACTTCAGCCCGGCGCCGATCTGGCTGCCGAGATGACGGATGGGGCCTCCTCTGGTCGAGCGCAGCCGAGAGCTTGGGGAAGTACGGTCAGTCCGAAGACCTCGCCGAAGACCTCGCCGATGACCTGCGTCACCTGATGGCCGGGTACGTCGTTCGTGGTGACGACCAGCACGTCCGCCTGGGCGGCCTGACCGCCGCCGAAATCCTCAATGCCCATGTTTGTGGCACCTCCTGTGATCACCTTCGGATCGCTCCACGGGATGCGCATTCCCGCTGTGCGCCACTGGAACCAAGGGCACCGGCCGGGCGTTGATAGCTTGGGGCAGCCACAGAGCCGCCATCGCACACCATCCTGGAGCCCGGACCCTTGAATACGCTTGCGCTCGGACCGAGCTGGCTGGACCCGGACTATCTGCTCAACACGTTCGGACTTCCCGGCCTCCTCCTCATCGTCTTCGCCGAGTCCGGCCTCCTGATCGGGTTCTTCCTGCCCGGCGACTCGCTGCTGTTCACCACGGGGCTGCTGGTGACCACGGGCCAGCTGAAGTACCCGCTCTGGCTGGTCTGCACGCTGGTCGCCGTCGCCGCGATCGTCGGCGACCAGGTGGGCTATCTCTTCGGCCGCAAGGTCGGCCCGGCCCTCTTCAAGCGCCCCGACTCCCGCCTCTTCAAGCAGGAGAACGTGGAGAAGGCCCACGAGTTCTTCGAGAAGCACGGCCCGAAGTCCCTGGTCCTGGCGCGCTTCGTGCCCATCGTGCGCACCTTCACGCCGATCATCGCGGGCGTCAGCCGGATGAACTACCGCTCCTTCATCACGTACAACATCGTCGGCGCGATCCTCTGGGGCGTCGGCGTCACCGTGCTCGGCGCGATGCTCGGCAAGATCGACTTCGTGCACGAGCACATCGAGATGATCCTCATCCTGATCGTGCTCATCTCCGTGGTGCCGATCGTGGTCGAGGTGCTCCGGGCCCGCAGCCAGGGCAAGAAGGCCGCCGCGGCCGAGGCACTGGAGGGCGGCGGCTCCGGCCGCCCCCCGGCGCGCGGCAACGGCCCCTCCACCGGCCAGCGCGGCCGGCACGCCAAGCGCTGACCCCGCGCCGCGTACGTACGCACCGAAGGCGCCCCTCCCCGCTGACCGGGGGAGGGGCGCCTTCGCCGTACGGGGTGCGGGTAGCCCGGCCGCGCGGAGTCCGTACGGCCCCGGCGGCCGCGGGCGCTCAGAACCCCCTGGTCCGCTTCGCCGCCCGGCGGCTCGCCCCGCCGACCGAGCCCGGCACCCCCATGAACAGCCGCGAGATCTCACTCCCCAGGTTCACCCCGATGGCGATGGCCAGCGCCGTCGCGACCGCCGTCGACAGCGAGGCCAGCCCCGTGTCCAGCTCGTTCTGCGCCACGCCCAGCAGACCGAAGTACGTCGCCGAACCGGGCAGCAGCGGCCCGATCGCCGCCGTGATGTAGGGCAGCGAGGAAGTGAACCGGTAGCGCGAGAACAACTGGCCGAACAGCCCCACCAGACCGGCCGCCACCGCCGTCGCCGCGACCGGCGAGATCCCTCCGGTGCGGGCCAAAGCCCCGAAGATGATCCAGGCCACGCCGCCGTTCAGGGTGACCGCCAGCACGGTCGAGCGCTCCTGCTGGAGCAGCACCGCGAACGCCAGGCTCAGCCCCATCGACGCCAGGATCTGGATCGCCGGCTCGTTGTACGGCGTGAACCGCGCCTCCGGATTGAGCTGGGCCCCCAGTTGCAGCCCCAGATACAGGACGATCAGCACACCCGCGACGATCCCGATGAAGAAGTACATGACCTCCAGCAGGCGGGCCGAGGCGGTGATGTAGTAGCCGGTCAGCCCGTCCTGCACCCCCGCCACCAGCGCCCGCCCCGGCAGCAGCGCGAACAGCCCACCGGTGATCACCGCGGACGGCCGGATGTCCGTCGAATGGGTCAGCGTCAGCGCCACCCCCATCGCGGCGGGCGGCATCGCGGCCACCGTGAACTGGTAGAACTCCGGCAGCCCGCGCCCGGCGCACAGCCACGCGAGGCGGTCGCCGAGCATCGCGCCCGCCGCCGCCACGACGAACACCAGGAACCCGCCGCCGACCAGCACGGAGGCCGAACCGGCCAGCAGCCCGGCGGCCGCCGTCAGCACCCAGCCCGGATACGGGTGGCGATTACGACGGATCTCCGCGAGCCGCCGGTAGGCCTCCTCCAGCGAGATCTCGGTGTCCGCGCTGGTGATGTCGTCGACCAGCCGGAACACGGCCGCCAGACGGGTGTAGTCGGTGCCCCGGCGGCGTACCGTACGGCTCGCCGTCACCGGGTCGTCGACCAGCGACGGCTGGTGCGAGATGGACAGCAGCGTGAACGTGACCGTCGGCTCGCTGCGGTCGAGACCGTAGGACCGCGTCACCGCGAACATCGCCGCCTCGACGTCCTCGGCGCCCTCGCCGCCCGCCAGCAGCAGCTCCCCGATACGCAGCGTCAGGTCGAGCACGCGCGGCACGGCGGGACCCGTCTCGTCGTCGGTCCGCTGGATCGCCTCCGTGGCCGGACGCTCGGTCACCGGCATCCGCAGCATCGTGCGCATCCGGTCCTGCCAGGGCGCCTCCTTGGTCAGCCTGACCATCGGAATGCCCTGCGCCGGGGTGAACGCGGGCGGCGCCTGCTGGGCGTTGTACGTGCTCGGCGGGGTGAAAGCGGAACTCAGCGTGTCGGAGTTCGAACCGCCCCCGGGGCCGCCGCCAGAACCGGCCGGACCGGCCTGCTCCTGGTGCACACCGGTCGGCAACGCGAACTCCGACGTCGGATGGTCCTCCTCGGGCGGCGATGCCGGCTGACTCGTCCCCGCGGGTGGAGCGAACGCGCTCCGCGCCTCGTCGGACTGGGGCTTCTGGTCCTCAGGACCGCCCGATTCCGCCACCACTCGACCTCGTTCCTCCTCGACCGCACCACCCTGGGTGTCTGTCCCGTCGCACGTCTGCCCAGTATGGCCACGCGCATGGGCCCCGCACGCGCGGAAGTGCGGACAGCGAAACGGGCGGCACACCCGCGAAGGTGTACCGCCCGTTCCCCTACGGCCGTCCGGCTCACAAACGGAACCGGAAGAAGGACGTCAGTGCGCGCCGCCCTGCGCCTCAAGACGCTTGTACGAGGCCTCGATCTCGGCCTCCGCCTCGGTACGGCCGACCCAGTCGGCGCCCTCGACGGACTTGCCCGGCTCCAGGTCCTTGTAGACCTCGAAGAAGTGCTGGATCTCCAGGCGGTCGAACTCCGACACGTGGTGGATGTCGCGCAGGTGCTCCACCCGCGGGTCGGACGCCGGGACGCAGAGCAGCTTGTCGTCGCCGCCCGCCTCGTCGGTCATCCGGAACATCCCGATGGCACGGCACTTGATGAGGCAACCGGGGAAGGTCGGCTCGTCCAGGATGACCAGCGCGTCCAGCGGGTCGCCGTCCTCGCCGAGGGTGTTCTCGACGAAGCCGTAGTCGGCCGGGTAGCTGGTCGAGGTGAAGAGTCGACGGTCCAGGCGGATCCGACCGGTCTCGTGGTCCACCTCGTACTTGTTCCGCGAACCCTTCGGGATCTCGATGGTGACGTCGAACTCCACGGGTGGCTCCTCCATGATCAACACATACGACTGGTGATTAAGTGTCCCCCACGCAGAAGAGTGCTCGCGAAAGGGGCTGGTCAACGGTGGCCGAGCCGGTGGAAAGACCGTCGATGCGCCCGTCGGACCCGTGGGGCAGGCTGAAGGTCCTGAAGAACAGACACAACGGGTCGTACACCTGGCAGGTCATCGCAGGCTCCGCCACGCTCGGCCTGGTCGTCGCTGCCGGCGCCGTCCTCGCCGCCGGCCCCTGGGACAACGGTCAGCGTAAGGCCGAGCGGGCACTGGCAGTCGCCGCGGACCGAACAGGTGGCGCACATCACGGCCGCCCGACGCCCGACGGCCCCCGCCCGGCCCCCAGCGCCCCGGCCGTCCTCCCGGCCCTCGGCACCACCGCCCGCGACGCCCCGAGGGACGCCGCGGCGCTCCGCGACACCCTCGCCCCGCTCATCGGCGCGCCCGGACTCGGCGACACGGTCGCCGCGTCCGTCATCGACACCGCCACCGGCGAGCAGCTGTACGGAACCGGCGCCACCACCCCGATGACGCCCGCCTCCACCATCAAGATCGCCACCACCACCGCCGCGCTCTCCGTCCTGGGCCCCGACCACCGCATCGCCACCACCGTCGCGCTGTCCCCCGACGCCCGCACCCTCACCCTCGTCGGCGGCGGCGACCCCACGCTGAGCAGGGCGGCCCTGCGCTCGATGGCCGCCGACGCCGCGAAGGCCCTGCGCGAGGACGGCGAGGACGGCGAGGACGGTCCCGTACGCCTCGCGTACGACACCTCCCGCTACACCGGCCCCGTGCTCCACCCGATCAGCCCCAACGAGAACATCGCCCCCGTCACCGCCCTGATGGTCGACGAGGGCCGTCTGAACGACACCGACCGCGGCCCCGCCAAACGCACCGACGACCCCGCCGGCGACGCCGCCCGCGCCTTCGCCGCACAGCTCAAGAAGGCCGGCGTCGAGGTCACCGGCACGCCCCGCGAGGCCCGGCCGGCGGACGAGTCCCGCACCGTCGCCACCCACCGCTCGGCCCCGCTCGCCGCCCTCGTCGAGCGCACCCTCACCAACAGCGACAACGACATCGCCGAGGCCCTCGCCCGGCAGACCGCCATCGCCAAGGGCGAGAGCGCCGACTTCGCCGGAGCCCGCCGCGCCGTCACCAACGAACTGAAGAAGCTGAGGATCCCGGTGACCGGGGCCCACCTCGCCGACGGCAGCGGCCTGGACCGGGAGGACCGGGTCACCCCCGCCCTCCTCACCGCCCTCCTCGCCCGCGCCGCCGACCCCGACCGCCCCGGACTCCGCCCGGTCCTCACCGGCCTCCCGATCGCCGGATTCAGCGGCACCCTCGGCGACCGCTACCAGGACGGCTCCGAAGGCACCGGCCTGATCCGCGCCAAGACCGGCACCCTCAACGGCGTCAACTCCCTCGCCGGAACCGTCGTCGACCCCCGCGGCCGCCTGCTCGCCTTCGCCTTCCTCGCCTCCGGCAGCCTCTCCGCGACCGAGGCCGAACCCGCCCTCGACGCCCTGGCCACCGCACTCGCCCGCCCCACGGCCGAGTAGCCCCCCCGACAGACCCCCGACAGACCCCCGACAGACCCTCAAGACCCCACCACCGAGCGACGGGCTCACGTACGGTTGACGCATGACGAGCATCGGTGGTGCCCAGATGGTCGACTGGAATCTCGCGGTCGCGACCGCGACCCGACTGGTCCGGCCCGGCCCCGACATCAGCCGCGAGGAGGCCCGCGCCGTCGTCGCGGAGCTGCGTCGGCACGCCAGGGCCTCGGAGGAACACGTCCGGCTCTTCACCCGGATGATCCCCGAAGGGACCGAGCCCGAGGACACCCCCGTCCTCGTCGTCGACCGGGCCGGCTGGATCAAGGCCAACGTCGCCGGCTTCCGCGAACTGCTGCGCCCCCTGCTCGCCAAGATGGAGAGCCGCCGCTCCGGCGGACCCGGCGGCGCCGTCCTCGGCGCGGTCGGCGGCAAGGTCACCGGCGTCGAACTGGGCATGCTGCTCTCGTTCCTCGCCTCCCGGGTGCTCGGCCAGTACGAGACGTTCGCCCCGGCCACCCGGGACCTGCCCTCCGCCGCCGACGGCGGCGGCCGGCTGCTCCTCGTCGCCCCCAACATCGTCCACGTCGAACGCGAGCTGGACGTCGACCCGCACGACTTCCGGCTCTGGGTCGCCCTCCACGAGGAGACCCACCGCACCCAGTTCACCGGCGTGCCCTGGCTCCGCGACCACCTCCAGGGCGAGATCCAGACGTTCCTCGACGAGACCGACGTCGACCCGATGACCTTCCTGGAACGCCTCCGCGAGGCCGCCCAGTCCCTCTCCGGCGCCGGACGGCCCGAGGGCGAACAGGGCGAGAGCGACAGCCGGAGCCTCGTCGACATCGTCCAGACCCCCGCCCAGCGCGAAGTGCTCGGCCGCCTCACCGCCGTCATGTCCCTCCTCGAAGGACACGCGGACTTCGTGATGGACGGAGTGGGCCCCGAGGTCGTCGGCTCCGTCGCCGAGATCCGCGAGAAGTTCCAGCAGCGCCGGGCCCAGGGCGCCGGCCGTCTCGACCAGGCCCTGCGCAAGCTCCTCGGCCTGGACGCCAAGCTCCGGCAGTACAAGGACGGCGAGAAGTTCGTACGATCGGTCGTCGAAGAGGTCGGCATGGACGGCTTCAACCGCGTCTGGACCTCACCGAACACCCTCCCGACCAAGGCCGAGATCGCCAAGCCCGCCGACTGGGTCGCGCGGGTGCACCGCAAGGCCGAATCCTGACCGCCGGACCGTCCGGATACTCCCGGGGGACCGATATTGGCCCTCCAATCACCCATCCGAGGGACCGTAGGGGCACGGGAAGGCGTGCAATGCTCGATGAACAGCTTGCCTCTGTCACCATCGACGCACTCTGAGTGACGGGACTCACCCGTTCCGGCGCTCGACGCTCCTCCCGAACTCCACGAAGGGCACCGGACATGGGTCCCCATCCTGCGGTCGCGGCGATACGCCTGGCGGTCCGCCGCGTACTCCACGACGTACTCACCGAATTCCACCGGCACGCCGACCACGACCGGCCCGCCGAGGCGGCGAGGCGCCCCGCGCACGCCGCCCGCCCCCGCTACGCCGAGGCCGGCGCCGCGGGCAGGGCCGCTCTCCCCGAGCGACCCGCACTCCCCGAACGGCCCGACACCCCGCTCGTCCTCGTCGCCTGCTCCGGCGGCGCCGACTCCATGGCGCTCGCCTCCGCGCTCGCGTTCGAGGCCCGCAAACTCTCCGTCCGGGCCGGCGGCATCACCGTCGACCACAACCTCCAGCCGGGATCCGGTCTCCGCGCCGCCGAGGTCGTCACCCGGCTCACCGCCATGGACCTCGACCCCGTCGAGGCCGTCGCCGTGCACGTCGGACGCGAGGGCGGCCCCGAGGCCGCCGCCCGCGACGCCCGCTACGCCGCGCTGGACGCCGCCGCCGAACGCCACGGTGCCGCCGCCGTCCTGCTCGGCCACACCCGCGACGACCAGGCCGAGACGGTCCTCCTCGGCCTCGCCCGCGGCTCCGGCATCCGCTCGCTCTCCGGCATGGCCGCCGCCTCCGGGCCGGCCGGCCGCTACCGCCGCCCCTTCCTCCAGCTCGACCGGCAGGCCGTCCGCAAGGCCTGCCTGGTCCAGTCCCTGCCCGTCTGGGACGACCCGCACAACATCGACCCCGCCTACACCCGCTCCCGGCTCCGCCACGAAGGCCTGCCCGCCCTGGAGAAGGCGCTCGGCAAAGGCGTCGTCGAGGCCCTCGCCCGCACCGCCCAGCTCTCCCGCGACGACGCCGACGCCCTGGACACCTGGGCCGCCGAGGCCGAGCTGTCCGTACGCGACGACACCGGCCGCCTGGAGTGCGCCAAGCTCTACGTCCTGCCGCCCGCGGTACGCCGCCGGGTGCTGCGCCGCGCACTGATCGAGGCCGGGGCGCCCGCGGGCTCCCTCTTCGCCCGGCACCTCGAAGAAGTCGACCGTCTCATCACCGGCTGGCGCGGCCAGCGGGCCATCAACCTGCCCGGCCGCGTCGAGGCGATGCGACAGGGTGGCAGACTGGTCATTCGGCAGAGCTGACGCGCAAGCGGCTGAAGTGCAGGCGAACAGCCGGCCCGGCCCGGGGCGCTTTCCCGGGCCGGCAGGCAGAGAAAGAGACGTGGGTGAACGAGAAGGACATGGGTACCGACCTTCAGTCGGTGCTCCTCACCAAGGAAGAGATCGACGCGAAGCTCGTCGAGCTGGCCGCGAAGATCGACGCGGAGTACGCGGGCAGGGACCTGCTGATCGTCGGCGTCCTCAAGGGCGCGGTGATGGTCATGGCGGACCTGGCGCGCGCGCTGTCCACCCCCGTCACGATGGACTGGATGGCCGTCTCCTCGTACGGGGCCGGCACCCAGTCCTCCGGCGTCGTCCGGATCCTCAAGGACCTCGACACCGACATCAAGGGCAAGCACGTCCTGATCGTCGAGGACATCATCGACTCCGGCCTGACGCTGTCCTGGCTGCTGTCCAACCTGGGCTCCCGCGAGCCGGCCTCGCTGGAGGTCTGCACCCTGCTGCGCAAGCCGGATGCCGCAAAGGTCGCGATCGATGTGAAGTGGATCGGTTTCGACATCCCCAACGAGTTCGTCGTCGGCTATGGGCTGGACTACGCCGAGAAGTACCGCAACCTGCCCTTCGTCGGCACGCTCGCCCCGCACGTCTACGGCGGCTGACCCCGGCCGGACCGCCGGGGAACCCTCACCGCACCCGGGCCGTTGAAGCTTCGAAAGCAGGTTTCTCCGCCGTACCCGGCAGTCGCGGGTGACGATGCTGGGGTACCGTCCGAAGAACAGTCTTTTCAAACAGCAGCATTTACCTACGGGCAGGAGGGACGGGGCGTCTTCGCTCCGTATGGATGGACGTGAAGCGATACTTCCGTGGGCCCGTCATGTGGATCGTGCTGGCCGTCCTCGCCGTGGTCGTGTTGATGCAGGTCGTCGGCTCGTCGGGTGGCCACAAGACCGTGGACACCGGCAAGGTGATCCAGGCGATCAGCAAGGACCAGGTGGAGCAGGCCAAGCTGACCACCGGTGACGAACAAATCCTCAAGATCGAGCTGAAGAAGGGCCAGAAGCTCGAAGGCGAGTCCGGCAGCAAGTTCCAGGCGAGCTACATCGGCAACCAGGGCGTCGAGCTCGCCGACACGTTGCAGCAGAAGTTCGAGAACGGCGACATCGAGAAGGGTTACACCGTCTCGCCGTCGAAGCAGTCCCCGTTCGTCTCGATCCTCCTCTCGCTGCTGCCCTTCGTCCTCATCGTGGTCGTCTTCCTGTTTCTGATGAACCAGATGCAGGGCGGCGGATCCAAGGTCATGCAGTTCGGCAAGTCCAAGGCCAAGCTGATCACCAAGGACACCCCCAAGACGACCTTCGCCGATGTGGCGGGATCCGACGAGGCGGTCGAGGAGCTCCACGAGATCAAGGAGTTCCTCCAGGAGCCGGCGAAGTTCCAGGCCGTCGGCGCCAAGATCCCCAAGGGCGTCCTGCTCTACGGGCCGCCCGGTACGGGCAAGACGCTGCTCGCACGCGCCGTCGCCGGCGAAGCGGGCGTGCCGTTCTACTCGATCTCCGGCTCCGACTTCGTCGAGATGTTCGTCGGCGTCGGCGCCTCCCGGGTGCGCGACCTCTTCGAGCAGGCCAAGGCGAACGCCCCGGCGATCGTCTTCGTCGACGAGATCGACGCCGTCGGCCGCCACCGCGGTGCCGGCATGGGCGGCGGTCACGACGAGCGTGAGCAGACGCTCAACCAGCTGCTCGTCGAGATGGACGGGTTCGACGTGAAGGGCGGCGTCATCCTGATCGCCGCCACGAACCGCCCGGACATCCTCGACCCGGCGCTGCTGCGCCCGGGACGCTTCGACCGGCAGATCGCGGTCGACCGCCCGGACATGCAGGGCCGCCTGGAGATCCTCAAGGTGCACCAGAAGGGCAAGCCCGTGGCGGAGGGCGTCGACCTCGGCGCCGTCGCCCGACGCACGCCCGGCTTCACCGGCGCCGACCTGTCGAACGTGCTCAACGAGGCCGCGCTCCTGACGGCGCGCAGCAACAAGAAGCTCATCGACAACGAGAGCCTCGACGAGGCCATCGACCGCGTCGTGGCGGGCCCGCAGAAGCGGACCCGGATCATGTCCGAGAAGGAGAAGAAGATCACCGCGTACCACGAGGGCGGACACGCCCTGGTCGCGGCGGCCTCCCCCCAGTCGGACCCGGTCCACAAGATCACGATCCTCTCCCGCGGCCGCGCTCTCGGTTACACGATGGTGCTCCCGGAGGAGGACAAGTACTCCACGACCCGCAACGAGATGCTCGACCAGCTGGCGTACATGATGGGCGGGCGTGCGGCCGAGGAACTGGTCTTCCACGACCCGACCACCGGCGCTTCGAACGACATCGAGAAGGCCACGGCGACGGCCCGCGCGATGGTCACGCAGTACGGCATGACGGAGCGCCTCGGCGCGATCAAGTTCGGCAGTGACAACTCGGAGCCCTTCCTGGGCCGCGAGATGGGTCACCAGCGCGACTACTCGGAAGAGGTCGCCGCACTGGTCGACGAGGAGGTCAAGAAGCTCATCGAGACCGCCCACAACGACGCGTGGGAGATCCTCGTCGAGAACCGCGACATCCTCGACGCCCTGGTGCTCGAACTGCTGGAGAAGGAGACGCTGGGCAAGGACGAGATCGCGGAGATCTTCGCCCCGCTCGTCCGGCGCCCCGCCCGACCGGCATGGACCGGATCCGCCCGACGCACCCCGTCGACGCGGCCCCCCGTGCTCTCTCCCAAGGAGCTGGCCCTCACCAACGGCGCATCGGTCGCCAACGGTTCCGCCACCCCGCCGGAGATCGCCCCGGCGGACCTGACGAAGGACATCGCCCCGTCCCCCGAGGCGAGCCCCGAGGAGCGTCCCGAGAGCTAGTCCCGGACCGACTCCGGTGAGACCCCCGTCACGGGGGCCGAACCGGTTCCGGAATGGATGCCGCGCCCCCCAGGTTTTAGCCTGTGGGGGCGCGGCTTTTCCGTATGCCTGCGACGTCCGATCGCGAACCCGCGCACGGGACAGCACAGAGGAACGAGGCACAGATGACCGACCCGGTGACGCTGGACGGCCAGGGTTCGATCGGCGAATTCGACGAGAAGCGGGCCGAGGCGGCCGTACGCGAACTGCTGATCGCCGTCGGGGAGGACCCGGACCGCGAGGGCCTGCGGGAGACGCCGGGGCGGGTGGCGCGGGCGTACAAGGAGATCCTCGCGGGTCTGCGGCAGGAACCCGAGGACGTGCTCACCACGACGTTCGATCTAGGGCACGACGAGATGGTCCTGGTAAAGGACATCGAGATCATGTCGCTCTGCGAACACCACCTCCTGCCCTTCCACGGCGTCGCGCACGTCGGCTACATACCGGCCGACTCCGGCAAGATCACCGGCCTGTCGAAGCTGGCCCGCCTGGTGGACGTCTTCGCGCGCAGGCCCCAGGTGCAGGAACGCCTCACCACGCAGGTGGCGGACTCGCTCATGAGGATCCTGGAAGCGCGGGGAGCGATCGTGGTGATCGAGGCCGAGCACATGTGCATGTCGGTGCGCGGCATCCGCAAGCCCGGGGCGAAGACCACGACGTCGGCCGTACGCGGCCAGCTCCGCGATGCCTCGACCCGCGCCGAGGCGATGAGCCTCATATTGGCGCGCTAAGGGCTGTCCCGCACTTCCCGGCGGGCGCGCGACGACAGCTACGGCACCTCGCCGCGTTGTCGGAACGTCCCCATACATCCAGTATGCGGACGTCCCTCCGCCTTGCGATGCACCGCATCTGACGCCGCGCGCCGATCCACCGGGAATTGTGGGACAGCCCTTTGCCGGCTTTGTCAGTGGTGCCCGATACGCTCCTCGGCCTGTCATGGTGAACAGGCCGAGGAGCGCCGTATGAGTGGGCTACCGAGCAAGCAGACCGTGAACGCGGTCGGAGGACGTCTCCGGGCCCGGGAGGTCGCCGTCGGCACCAGGCTGTGGACGCTGGACGGGTCCCGTGCGGAACAGACGACGGTCACGGACGTGACGGCCGTCAAGGCGAGAGCAGCCGCGGAGGTCGTCACGAGCCATGCGGCTTTCACGCTCGCCGGGGGCCTCCTGCTGGCCACACCGAGCGGCTGGATCCGTGCCGAGGATGCCGCGGGCAGAACCGTCGCGTGGACCCACGCGCGCAAGCTCTGCCGCGAACGGTTCACGTTCCGCATGGGATACGCCTTCGGCTACTTCGTGGGGGCCACCTGTGCGGACGGCACGGTGGGCAGGAACTACGTGTCGCTTGTCGTGAACGACGAGGCGTTCGCCGGCCGGTACGCGCGCAGCCTCACCGAGGCGACGGGCCTGGCAGCCCGGCTCCAGCCCGTGACTCGGCCCTCCGGCTACCTGGGCCGGGAGATTCCGGGCTTCCGTGTCCGGGTGGTGTCCTCCTACCTCGCCGACGCCCTGCGCCACTACGCCGGCGGCGACGCGCACCACATGAGGCAGGAGTTTCCCCGGGTCGTGCTGCGGGACCGTGAGATCTTCGACGGGTTCCTCGACGGATACGCGGACGGTGACGGCTGCCGCGCCAAGCACTGGGCCGGCCGGACCCTGGTCAGCGCCAATGTGCCTTTCCTCGTCGACCTGGCCGAGGTCATCGGCGCGCGGTTCGCCCCCAGCAGGAAGGGTCTCGCGTCGCACCTGACGCTGGTGGACCGCTGGGCGGCCCGCGGCACATTCCGACCCGAGCATCACGACGCCCGGCCCGTGGAATCCGGCTGGGTGACCGTCGAGTCCGTGCGGCCCCGCCCCGCGCCCGGCAAACCGTTCACCGTCTACGGATACCGGCTTCGCCCGCATCCCGCGTTCCTGGTCAACGGGCATCTGGTCCGCGCGGCGGCGTGACCCGGGCGGCGACGCATGGGCCGGGCGCTTGTCGTGCCCTACGCGGCCGCCGCCCCCGTGCCGTCGTGGTCGTTGCCCTTCTCCGGGAGGCGGCAGACGCGTTCCAGGAAGAGGGCGGCGGCGATGACCGCGATGCCCGCCACCATCGCCGCGCCCGCGTAGATGGCCTGGTCGCGGCGGGGCGGGATGTCGAGGTAGCTCAGGAGGAAGACGCCGGTGCCGCCGTACATCCCGGCGACCAGGGCGGCCACCAGGGCGCTCGCCTGGCCGAAGACGACCGCCCGGGCCGCGAACAGGGGCTCGACGCCCTTGGCGCCGGGGCGGCGTTCGCGCTGGGCGCGGAGGCGGGTGCGGGTGGAGAGGGCGGTCGCGAGGAGGATCGCCGCGATCACGGCGAGCACGATCGACGCGGCCAGCGGGACGCTCGGCAGGGTGCCGAGGGAGTCCCAGAGGCGGGCCCCGCCCCAGGAGAGGACACCGGCGGCGGCGAAGAGGCCCGCCAGTACCCCGAGCCGTAGTTGCTTCACCGAGTGAGCCGCCCTTCGCGCCGCCTGTGCCCGGTCCGGCCGTGCGCCGGACCACCGTCCGTCGAGCCTAACGATTACTCCGGCAGGCGCAGTTCCAGGTCGGCGCGGGGCAGGACGCTGTCGCGGCCGACCTCGGCGAGGAGCTGGGCCACCGGGCCCGCGCCGGGCAGCTGGGCCTCGGGGTCGATGTCGTGCCAGGGGGCGAGGACGAAGGCCCGCTCGTGGGCGCGCGGGTGGGGGAGCGTGAGCACCGGGTCGTCGGAGAGGACGTCGGCGTACGCCACGATGTCGACGTCGATGGTGCGCGGGCCCCAGCGCTCCTCGCGGACCCGGTCGAAGGCCTCCTCGACGGCCTGGCCGCGCTCCAGCAGGGAGGCGGGAGGCAGCGTGGTCTTCACGAGGATGACGGCGTTGAAGTACGCGGGCTGGGAGTCCGCCTCGACGCCCCAGGGCTCCGTCTCGTAGACCGGGGAGACGGCCTTGACCCGGAGGCCCGGGGTGTCCTCCAGGGCGTCGACGGCCCCCTGGAGGGTCTCCAGCCGGTTGCCCAGGTTGGAGCCGAGGGAGATCACGGCCATCTTGGGGTTGGAGAGCGTGACGTCGGCGGCGTCCACCTGCCGTACGACGGCGGTCGGAACCGGCTGTACGGTCGGGTCGCTCTGCCCTTCGGTGGAAAATGCAGTCATGCTCGGCTCCGGGTGATGGTGATGGTCACGTCGTCGAAGGGGACGGTGATCGGTGCGTCCGGCTTGTGCACCACGACCTCGACCTCCTGGACGCCTTCGTGCTTGAGGCACTGCTGGGCGATGCGCTCGGCGAGCGTCTCGATCAGATCGACCGGTTCGCCGGTCACCACGTCGACGACCTCCTCGGCCACCACGCCGTAGTGCACGGTGCGGGCCAGGTCGTCGGTGGCTGCCGCGGGGCGGGTGTCGAGGCCGAGCACCAGGTCGACGATGAAGGTCTGGCCCTCTTCCCGCTCCCGGGGGAAGACACCGTGGTGCCCACGGGCCTTGAGGCCGCGCAGCGCGACACGATCCACGCGAATCACTCCTGCTGTCGTTGGTCGAGAGGCACCCGGCCGCGTGCGGGCGGCGAGGTGCCTTCTTTCGAATCTACCTGCGAGCACCGACGGTGCTCGCCCGTGGGGGCCATGGACAGCGCCTTCCCGCGGCTGGTAGCCGCCTATACCCGGTGGTCATCGGTTCCAATCCCCACTGGTCCCGTACCCACTCGTGAGGGTGTTTCCTCCTCAGGAGGGCGTTTCCTCGTCGTCGTCCTCGTCGGAGTCCGCCAGGACGGGAGATCCGTGGTGGGACCAGAGCCTCCAGCCGTCGGGGGTGCGCCGGAACACGTTCGTGGCGACGACCAGCTGGCCCACGAGCGGGCCCAGTGCGTCGCCGTCCTCGGCGGGGCCGCCGCTGAGGATGTTCTCGGTGCAGGTGACCAGCGCGGTGTCGCCGGTCATCGCGATGGTGACGTCGGTGAGGAAGAACTGGATGTACTCGGTGTTCGCCATGATCAGGGCGTAGCTGCGCAGTACGTCGCCGCGGCCCGTGAGCACCGGCCAGCCGGGGTGGACGCAGGAGACGGTGAGGTCCTCGCCCGGCAGCCACCGGCCGGAGAGATCGTCGTAGTCGCCGCGTTCCAGCGCCTCGTAGAAGGCGGTGTTGGCCGCCTCGACCTCCGCGATGTCGGCGGCGGCCTGTGCGTGGTCCTCGTTCACGCGGCTCCCTCGACCGCGCGGGCGACGCGGACGGCGTCGGCGGTGGCCCGTACCTCGTGGACCCGGACCGCCCAGGCTCCGGCCGAGGCGGACAGCGCGGAGACCGCCGCGGTCGCCGCGTCGCGTTCGCGGGCGGGCGGCGGGGCCGAGCCGGGCCCGGCCAGGACGTGCCCGAGGAAGCGTTTGCGGGAGGCGGCCACCAGCAGGGGGCGGCCCAGGGTGTGCAGGCCGGCCAGGTGCGCGATGAGCGACAGGTCGTGGGCGGCGTCCTTCGCGAAGCCGAGGCCGGGGTCGATCACGACGCGTTCGGGGTCGACGCCGCCGGCGACCACCGCGTCCATCCGCTGCCGCAGCTCGTCGAGGACCTCGGCGACCACGTCCCCGTACACCGCGCGGCTGTTCATCGACTCGCTGAAGCCGCGCCAGTGCATCACGACGAACGGGACCTCGGCGGCGGCGACGGCCGGGATCATGTCCGGGTCGGCGAGGCCGCCGCTGACGTCGTTGACCAGGGCGGCCCCGGCGGCGACGGCCTGCTCGGCGACGCGGGCGCGCATGGTGTCCACGGAGACGGTGACGCCCTCGGAGGCCAGCCCCCGCACGACCGGGACGACCCGGCGCAGCTCCTCGGCCTCGTCCACGCGGCTGGCGCCGGGGCGGGTCGACTCACCGCCCACGTCCACCAGGTCCGCGCCCTCGGACACCAGGTGCAGGCCGTGCTTGACCGCGGCCGTGGTGTCGAACCAGCGGCCGCCGTCGGAGAAGGAGTCGGGCGTCACGTTGACGACGCCCATGACCGCGCAGCGGTCCCACTCCGGCAGTCCTCGGACCGTGCCCCGCGTGCGTGTCGTACTCATACGACCAGACTAGGACCTGTCGTACACCGCGTCCGACGCCGTCACGTCCCGTAGGCCGCCGTCACGCCGCGCGTACCTCGTGCTCCTGGGGGCTGTGGAGCGTGTGGCCGCACGGGCGCGGGCGGCGGGGGCGGAACGGGCGGGGCAGCGAGAGGTTCACGAAGCCCTCGGCCCGCATCGCCGCGATTCCGATGCGGGGCAGGTCACGGCTGGTGCGGAAGACCACGAAGCGGGGCTCCCAGCGGGGCTTGAACTTGGCGTTGAACTTGTACAGCGACTCGATCTGGAACCAGCGGGAGAGGAAGATCAGCAGTCCGCGCCAGCAGCGCAGCACCGGTCCCGCGCCCAGCCGCTCGCCGCGGGCCAGCGCGGAGCGGAACATCGCGAAGTTCAGCGAGACCCGGGAGACGCCGAGCTTCCCGGCGGCCTGGAGGGAGGCGACGATCAGGAGCTCGTTCATGCCGGGGTCGGCCGAGCGGTCGCGGCGCATCAGCTCCAGGGACATGCCGTCGCGTCCCCAGGGGACGAAGTGGAGGACCGCCTTGAGGTCACCGTGCGGGGAGTCCTCCGAGCCGGGCAGGTGGGCGGTGGCGATCACGCAGTCGCCGTCGGCCGGGTCGCCGATGCGGCCCAGCGCCATGGAGAAGCCGCGCTCGGTGTCGGTGCCGCGCCAGTCGGCGGCGGCGCGGCGGATCCGGTCCAGCTCGGTGTCGCCGATGTCACGTGCCCGCCGGACCCGGGTCTCGTAGCCGTTCCGTTCGATGCGCTTGACCATCTGGCGCACGTTCCGCATGGCCCGTCCGGCGAGGGAGAAATCCGCCGCGTCCACCACCGCCTCGTCGCCCAGTTCCAGGGCGGTGAGGCCGGTCTCGCGGGTCCAGACCTGGCCGCCGGTCTCGCTGCAGCCCATCACGGCGGGGGTCCAGGAGTGCGCCTGCGCCTCGTCCATGAAGCGTTCGATGGCGCCCGGCCAGGCCTCCACGTCGCCGATGGGGTCGCCGCCGGCCAGCATCACCCCGGAGACGACCCGGTAGCAGACGGCGGCCTTGCCGCTGGGGGAGAAGACGACGCCCTTGTCGCGGCGGAGCGCGAAGTGACCGAGCGAGTCCCGGCCGCCGTGCCGCTCCAGGAGGGCCCGCAGCCGGAGCTCGTCGTCCTCGGTGAGGCGGGCGGCCGGGTGTTCGGGGCGGAAGGCGAGGTAGATGGTGGTGACGGCGGTGAGCAGGCCGAGCGCGCCCAGCGAGTAGGCCACGGTCCAGCCGGTGCGCCCGGCGTAGCCGACGGGCCCCTCGACGCCGAACAGGCCGTACAGCACGTGCTGGAGGCGGTCGGCGATGGACGGGTCGCCGACGACCCGGCCGGGGTGGACGCTCACGATGATCAGCCCGAGCCCCAGCGAACCGGCCCCGAGCAGGACGAAGTTGGCGAGCGCGCGCCAGCGGCTGCGCGGGTCGGGCAGTGCCCGGAACTGGTCCCGGTGGCGCACCAGCAGCCAGCAGAGCGCCAGGGAGACGAGCACCCCGACGATCGAGTGGCGGTACGCGAACTGGGCCACGGCCCCCGCGGGCAGCAGGATCACCGCCGCGCGCCAGGCCCGCCGCTTGTGCCGCTTCAGCCCGTGGGCGAGCAGGAGCAGCAGCATGCCCGCGCTGAGCGAGAGCGCGGCGGCGAACGGGCCGAGCGCTCCGGGGAGCACCTCGGCGAGGGTGTGCATCCGGCTGTGCCGGAAGCGGGGGAAGACCCCGGCGGCGACGTCGATCAGCCCGACGACGGTGCAGGCGCTGCCGACGAGCGCCGGTACGGATTCGGGGCGCGGCCCGCGGATCAAGCGGCGCACGCGCTGCGGAACCGACACCGAATTATCCCCATCTAGCGTGACAGACATCGCTTCCCGTGGCTTCGCGAGAGATTCCTTGAGTCCGCCGGCTGGAGCCCCACGGACGATGTGCGCCCTCTAGGACGTGGGTTGTGGAGCGCGGGTTCACCCACATTCCGGAAATTTCCCGTATCCGGCCCGCGTAAGGAAGCACGGAGAAAGCACGCTCATGGGTCTCACCAGCTCAGCAGTTCTGGCGGTCGTGGCGGCGGTCGCCGTCGCGCTGTTCGCCGCCACGGTCGGGCTCTGGCCGCGGCTGGCCCGGCCCGGGGCCGCGGCGGTGTCGGGCCGGGTCGGGCTGTTGCTGGCGACGCAGTTGACGCTGTTCGCGGCTGTGGGGCTGGCCGCCAACAACGCCTTCCTCTTCTACGGGTCGTGGGCCGACCTCTTCGGCCGGCAGCAGGAGCTCGGTGTGGTCACCGACCACGCGGGGAACGGGTCCGCGTCGCGGCACATGACGCGGATCGGCACCCAGCACCCGGACGTGCCGGGCGGCCGGGTGCCCTCGGCCGGCGGGCGGATCGACCGGGTGGTCGTCTCCGGGCGGACCTCGGGCATCGAGTCCCCGGCGTACGTCTATCTGCCGCCGGAGTACTTCCGGGCGGCGTACGCCGGGCGGACGTTCCCGGCGGCCGTGGTCCTCACGGGCTACCCGGGCACGGCGGAGAACCTGCTGAAGGGGCTGCGCTACCCGCAGACGGCGCAGGACCTGGTGAAGGCGGGGAAGGCCCGGCCGATGATCCTGGTGATGCTGCGGCCGACGGTCGCGCCGCCCCGGGACACCGAGTGCGTGGACGTGCCCGGGGGACCGCGGACCGAGACGTTCTTCGCGAAGGACCTCCCGGAGGCGGTCGCGGGGGCCTACCGGGTCGGGGAGAAGGCCCGTAACTGGGGCGTCATCGGCAACTCCACCGGCGGCTACTGCGCGCTGAAGATCGGGCTGCACCACCCGGAGCGGTACGCGGCGAGCGCCGGGCTCTCCGCGTACTACCGGGCGGCCGAGGACCCGACGACGGGCGACCTGTTCCACGGGAAGCAGGAGTTGCGCGACCGGGCCGACCTGATGTGGACCCTGGAGAACCGGCCGCCGTCCGGCGGTTCGTTCCTCGTGACGACGTCCCGGGAGGGCGAGGACAACCTCGGGAGCACGATGGAGTTCATCGGGAAGGTGAAGGCGCCCGCGAAGGTGTCCTCCATCGTGCTCGACAGCGGCGGGCACAACTTCACGACCTGGCGGCGGGAGATCCCGCCGGCCCTGGAGTGGCTGAGCGCCCGGCTCAGCGAGAACTGAGCCGGGCGGGCGCCGCCCCCGGCCGGCCGGCCCGCGGTCAGCCGGCCCGGGAGACCGTCGCGACCGTCTCCACGGCGACCTCGGCGCGCGGTACGTCCTGGGCGTCCGCGTCGATGGAGCGGCGCAGGGCCTCGTGCAGGCGGGCGGGGGTCAGTACGCCGAGGAAGCGGCCCTCGCTCTCCTTGTCGATGACGGCGATCCAGCCCGCGTCGTGCTGGAGCATGGTGGCGAAGGCATGTTTGAGCGGCGCCCCGAGCGGGAGCCAGGCCTCCATCCGGCGGGCGTGTTCGCGGACCGTGCCCTCGGTGGTGGCCGGTGCGCCGCCGGCCGCCGGGCCGGCCGTGGCGTCGGCGGGGATCCAGCCGTGGAGGTTGTTCCGGCCGTCCAGGACGACGGCCCAGCGTGCGCCCTGGGACCTGAGCCGTTCGGTGGCCGCGGTCAGCGGGTCGTCGAGGTGGACGACCGGCGGCTGGTCGAGGTCGCTCTCCTCGATGGGGGTCACCGAGAGCCGCTTGAGCCCGCGGTCCGCGCCGACGAAGTCGGCCACGTACGGGGTCGCGGGGGCGCCGAGCACGGTGGCGGGGGAGTCGAACTGCTCGATGCGGCCCTGGCCGTAGACGGCGATCCGGTCGCCCAGGCGGACGGCCTCCTCGATGTCGTGGGTGACGAACAGCACGGTCTTGCGCACCTGGGCCTGGAGTTTCAGGAATTCGTTCTGGAGGCGTTCGCGGACGACCGGATCGACCGCCCCGAAAGGCTCGTCCATCAGGAGGACGGGCGGATCGGCGGCCAATGCGCGGGCCACGCCCACGCGTTGGCGCTGGCCTCCGGAAAGCTGTTCCGGATAGCGGTCGCCATAAACGGAAGGGTCGAGTCCGACGAGGTCGAGGAGTTCGGCGGCGCGTTCGCGTCCCTTTCCGCGCTTCCAGCCCAGCAGATGGGGAACGGTCGCGGTGTTCTCCAGCACCGTTTTGTGCGGGAAGAGCCCCACCTGTTGGATCACGTAGCCGATTCGGCGGCGCAGTTGGACGGGATCGATGGTGGATATGTCGTCCCCGTCGAGGAATATCCCGCCCTCGGTCGGTTCGATCAGCCGGTTCACCATCTTCATGGTGGTCGTCTTGCCGCAGCCGGAAGGTCCGACGAGCGTGACCAGTTCACCCTCGGCGACCTCGAAGGAAAGGTCGTCGACGGCGGTGGTGCCGTCGGCGTACCGCTTGGTGACGTGCTCGAAACGGATCATGGTTCCCCATTGTGGAGGGCGTTCCGTGAAGGGCATGTTGCCGGAATGCGACAGCCTCCGCGATTGTCAGTGGTCGAGGATAGGCTCGCCAGTCGTCCGTTCGATCCGGTGGCGATCCGGGGCGACGGGATCCGGAACCACGGGATCCAGGACGGCGGAATCCGGGACGACGAGCGAAAGCAGGAGGTGGGGGCGGATGGCCGAGCAGAACTGCCTGGTGACGAACGACTGGATCTGCGGGGAGTATCTGCGCTCCCGCAGCCAGGAGCTGACCGACGCGACCGTGCAGCACATCGGGATCACGGTGGTGTCGGTGCTGATCGGGCTCGCGGTCGCCTTTCCGCTGGCGCTGCTCGCCCGCCGGGGCCGGCGGTTCGCCGGGCCGGTGCTCGGGCTGACGACCGTGCTCTACACCGTGCCCTCGCTGGCGATGTTCTCGCTGCTGCTGCCCGTGTTCGGGCTGTCGGCCGCGCTCGTCGTCACCGGCCTGGTGCTCTATTCGCTGACCATTCTCGTACGCAACATCCTGGCCGGGCTCGAAGCGGTGCCCGAGGAGGCCCGGGACGCGGCCCGGGGCATGGGCTACGGCCCGGGGCGGCTGCTGTGGGAGGTGGAGCTCCCGCTGGCGCTGCCCGCGGTGATGGCGGGGCTGCGGATAGCCACCGTGTCGACGGTCGCGCTGACCACGGTCGGCTCGCTCGTCGGCAAGGGGGGCCTCGGCAATCTCATCGAGGACGCGCTGCCCAGCTTCTTCAAGGCCCAGGTGCTCGCCGCCTCGGTCCTGTGCGTGCTGCTCGCGGTGACGGCCGACCTGCTGCTGCTCGGCCTCCAGCGGCTGCTGACGCCCTGGACCCGGATATCCGGCACGCCCCGGACGCCCGGGACGGCCGGAACGGACAGGCGCACCGACCCGGACGGACCGGGCGGACCGGCGGGCCTGCCCGCCCCGGCGAAGGTGGAGGCGGGCTGACCCGTGGGAGTCATCGGCGATGCCTGGACCTGGCTGACGACCGGGGCCAACTGGTCGGGCGACGGCGGGGCCGCGCACCGGCTCGGCGAGCATCTGTACGTGAGCGGGGTCGCGCTCGCGGTGGCCTGCGCGATAGCCCTGCCGCTCGCCCTGTATCTGGGGCACATCGGCAGGGGCGGTGCGCTCGCGGTGAACGTCTCCAACGTGGGGCGGGCCGTCCCGGTCTTCGCGGTGCTCGCCCTGTTCATGGTCTCGCCCCTGCGCAACTCGGGGTACTGGCCCACCGTCATCGCGCTGGTGCTGTTCGCGGTGCCGCCGCTGCTGACCAACGCCTACGTCGGGATGCGGGAGGTGGACCGGGCCGTGGTGGAGGCCGCGCGCGGCATGGGGATGTCGGGCGGGCAGCTCTTCGTCCGGGTCGAGCTGCCCCTCGCCTACCCGATGATCATGACCGGGCTGCGCTCCGCCGCCGTCCAGGTCGTGGCCACCGCGTCGATCGCCGCGATGGTGGGCCTCGGCGGTCTCGGCCGGATCATCACCGCCGGGTTCAACACCTATGACACCGCCCAGGTCTTCGCGGGCGCCGTCCTGGTCGCCGGACTCGCCCTGCTGGTGGAAGGGGTGCTCGTGGGCCTGGACCGGCTGCTGTCGCCACTGCGCCGCCGGCGGCCCGCGTGAGCCCGCACCCCCTTCGGGCGCATCTTCTTACCCATGGTCACTTTTCTTCTGTTCGGACGGAGAACAACGCATATGAGCAGGACCTCGCGCATAGCTGGAGCGGTCGTCGGCATGGTGGCGCTGGCCGGGTCGCTCGCGGCCTGCGGCGGCGACAGCCTGGAGAAGGAGAAGGGCGGCTCGGGCTCCTCGGCCGGCGACGGCAAGAAGGGCTCCCTGGTCGTCGGCTCGGCCTCGTTCACCGAGTCCAAGGTGCTCGCCGAGCTGTACGCGCAGATCCTGGGCGACGCCGGATACAGCACCTCGGTCACCACGGTGAAGAACCGTGAGCTGTACGAGCCCTCGCTGGAGAAGGGCGAGATCGACGTCGTACCGGAGTACGCCGCCACCATCGCCGAATTCCTCAACGCCAAGGTCAACGGTGCCAAGAAGGCCCAGGCCGAGCCGGTGGCCTCCCCGGACGCCGCCGCCACGGTGGCCGCCCTGGAGAAGCTCGCCGGGCCGCTCGGTCTCAAGGTCCTCCCGGCGGGGAAGGCCGTCGACCAGAACGCCTTCGCGGTCTCGGAGGAATTCGCCGAGAAGAACAACCTCACGACGCTTTCCGATCTGGGGAAGTCGAAGATCAAGGTCAAGATCGCGGCGGGTGACGAGTGCGAGGTGCGGCCGTTCTGCGCACCCGGTCTGAAGAAGACGTACGGCATCGACGTCACCGGTATCGACCCCAAGGGCGTCGGCACCCCGCAGTCCAAGCAGGCCGTCCGCGACGGCAAGGTCGAGCTGGTCCTGACGACCACCACGGACGCGGTGCTGGACGGGCTGGTGTTCCTGGAGGACGACAAGAAGCTCCAGAACGCGGACAACGTCCTTCCCGTTCTGAATGCCGCCGACGCGGGTGCGCCGGAGATCGCCGACGCCCTCGGCAAGCTCACTTCCGCGCTCACCACGGAAGATCTCGCCGAGCTGAACCGGAAGGTCGACGCCGAGCGGGCCAAGCCGGCCGATGTGGCCAAGGAATACCTGGAGTCGAAGGACCTGATCAAGAAGTAGGGACCGGCCCCGGGGCAGGAGCCGCCCGGCCACGGCAGTAGCGCTCGATCACGGAATAAGGGGCGGGAAAGGGCCGGGTGGAGGGCCTTCGGGGGGCCGCGAGGTAACCGGCGGGGAACAGATTGCCGGGCGGCCCCCCAAGTGGCCCGTACACACGGTAAATTTCAGGCCATGCCACGTGGACGCCACCGTCATTCGCCGCCCCTCCACAGAATCCTGCCCCCCTCCGTGGTGGCGGGAGTGTCGGTCGTCGGTGCCGCCGGCGCCTGGCTCCTGGCCGAACCCCTGGTCCTGCGCGGCCTGGTGGCCGCCGTGGCGGCCGCCGCCGTCACCGGCGCGTATCTGATGCGCAGCTGGGACCGGGCGGCGGGGCTGCGGGTCGCCGAGCTGACCCGGGCCCGCGCCGGTGACGAATGGCGGGCCGAGGAGCGGATAGCCGAGCTGGAGCAGGATCTGGAGGAGTCGCGCGAGCTGCGCACCCGTCTGGAGACCAAGCTCCGCCGCAAGCGCGTCGAGCTCGCGGGGCTGCGCGGGGAGCACGCCGGACTGCTGCGCCGCTACGCCAACGCCGAGACCGAGCGGGCCAGCGCGCTGGAGGGCCGCAGGCAGCTCGCCATCGAGGCCGCGGCCCCCAGGGAGCTGATGCCCGCGCGGTCCACGCCGACCCCCGAGTCGTACCGGCGCGCGGACGAGGCCCTGATGAACCTCACGCGGAACGCGGTGCTCCAGGAGACCCGCCGGACGGTGGAGGCGGTCCGGCGGCGGCAGGCGGCCGTCGACGACCGGCACCGGGACACCGGGGCGGAGACGGAGGGCCCGCGGGGGAAGCACGCGGCGGCCACCGGGGCGGGCGAGCACCGGGACCAGCACCGCCGCCCCTCGACCACGCTGCCCGCCCCGGCCCCGAGCGCACCGCAGGCCCCGCACGCGAACAACCCGGCCCCGGGCGCACCGCACGCTCCGCACGCGAACAGCCCGGCCCCCGCGACGGCCCCCGGGTCCTCGGTGCTCCCGAGCGAGAAGGCCCCGGCCTCCATCGCGCCGCTGCCCGTGCCGCGCGCGATCCCGGCCGCCTCGGCCGTCGTCCCGTACGCCGCCCGCCGCAACCTGGTCCCCCAGGGCAACTTCGACTTCTTCGGCGCCCAGCACGCCCAGAGCACCGAGAAGGCGAACGCCGCGATCGAGTCCGTGCAGAACGAGGACCTCGCGGACGTCGTCGGCGAGGAGGCGCTCGCCGCCCACCGCACGGGAGCCGTGGACAACCGGGCCGTCGGCAAGGTCATCGACCTCACCGCGCACGACGAGACCGAGCAGATCGAGGTGGCGGAGCTGCGCGGCGCGGTCTCCTGAGAGACGGCCCCCCGGGTCGGGCTCCGCGCCTCGGCGATGACGTGTCGGCTACTTGTCGATGTCGCCGACGACGAAGAACAGCGAGCCCAGGATCGCCACCATGTCGGCGACCAGGGTGCCCGGCAGCAGTTCGGTGAGCGCCTGGATGTTGTTGAACGAGGCGGAGCGCAGCTTCAGCCGGTAGGGCGTCTTCTCGCCCTTGGAGACCAGGTAGTAGCCGTTGACGCCGAGCGGGTTCTCCGTCCAGGCGTAGGTGTGGCCCTCGGGCGCCTTGAGCACCTTGGGCAGCCGCTGGTTGATCGGCCCCGGCGCCAGGTGGGCCATCCGGTCCAGGCAGGCGTCCGCCAGGTCGAGTGAGACCAGGGTCTGCTCCAGCAGGCACTCGAAGCGGGCCAGGCAGTCGCCCTCGGTCCGGGTGACGACCTTCAGGGTGTCCCGGAGCTCCCCGTACGCGAGATACGGCTCGTCGCGCCGCAGGTCGAAGTCGACGCCGGAGGCGCGGGCGATCGGCCCCGACACCCCGTACGCGTGCACCGCGGCGGCGGACAGCACGCCCACGTCGCGCGTGCGGCCCCGGAAGATCTCGTTGCCGAGGACGAGGTCCTCGTAGACGTCCATGCGGGAGCGGACGGAGGCGACGGCGTCGCGGACCCGGCCGGCCCAGCCCGCCGGGACGTCCTCCTTGAGTCCGCCGACCCGGTTGAACATGTAGTGCATCCGCCCGCCGGAGACCTCCTCCATCACCGCCTGGAGCTCCTCGCGCTCCCGGAAGGCGTGGAAGACCGGGGTGATGCCGCCGAGTTCGAGGGGGTAGGAGCCGAGGAACATCAGGTGGTTGAGGACCCGGTTCAGCTCGGCGAGCAGCGTCCGCGTCCACACGGCGCGCTCGGGCACCTCCATGCCGAGCATCCGCTCGACGGCCATCACCACACCCAGCTCGTTCGAGAACGCGGAGAGCCAGTCGTGGCGGTTGGCGAGCATGATGATCTGCCGGTAGTCGCGTGCCTCGAAGAGCTTCTCCGCGCCCCGGTGCATATAGCCGATGACCGGCTCAGCGTGCTGCACGCGCTCGCCGTCCAGCACGATCCGCAGCCGGAGGACGCCGTGCGTGGAGGGGTGCTGGGGACCGATGTTCAGCACCATGTCGGTGCTCTCCGCCGCTCCGCCGATGCCGATCGTCGTCTCCGTCATGCGGGACAGTATTCCCTGACGCCGGACCGCCACGGGGGTCACCCGCGATCCGGCGGCACCGGCCCCACCCGGTGCAGCAGCCAGCCGAAGTCGCCGAGGCCGCCGCGGGCCGTCAGCTCCGCCGCCCCGCCCGCCGCCGCCAGCGCGGTGACGTAGCCCGCCGGATCGGTCGCGGCCAGGCCCAGCGGCGGCCGGCCGCCGACGACGCCCAGCCGGTGCAGCGCCGTCCGCTGGTCGGTCAGCTCCGCGCTCGTGTCCGGAACCGCCGACGCCACCGCCGCCGCGCAGGCGTCCAGCGCCACATGTGCGGTCAGGTCGCAGGAACCGTCCGGCACCGGACGCACCTCGCGCCCGCCCCGGAAGCCGGTCAGCGTCCCGAAGGGCGGCCGGGCGCTCCGTACATGCGCGTAGTCCACCGCCACCGCGAGACCGGCGGAGAGGGAGCCGACCGCTCCCGCCCAGGCCGCGTCCCGGGTCCGGCCGATCTCCGCCCGCTCGCCCGGCGCGGTCAGCGGCCACCAGCGCTCCAGCCACGCGGCGTCCGCCCCGCCCACCGCATCCCCGAGGCGCTCCGCGCCGTCCGAGGTCCGCACCTGGACGTACCGGGGGACGCCCTCCGCGTCCGCCTCCGCCACCTCGGCCGGAACGTTGTCCAGCCACTCGTTGGCGAACAGCAGCCCGGTGACCCCCGCGGGCGGCTCCGCGCACCACTCGATCCGGGGGTCCAGGCCCGGCGGCCGGGCTGCGACCTCGACGGCGTACGCGGTCACCTCCGGCCCTCCGGGCAGCGCGGCCAGCGCCGCCAGGACCCCGGTCAGCAGCTCGCCGCGCCCCGCCCCGACATCGACCAGCGCGACCGCTCCGGTGTCCAGCTCCCGGGCGACTCCGGTCAGCAGCCGGGCCACCGCCGCCGCGAACAGGGGCGAGGCGTGGACCGACGTACGGAAGTGGCCCGCCGGCCCCTCCGGACTCCGCAACGGGCTGCGGTAGAAGCCCTCGTATCCGTACAGAGCGGCCCGAGCCGCCTCCCGCCACCCACGCCACTCGTCCGTCACGTAGGCAAGTCTCCACCTTGGGGAGTACGGTCCCAGGACCCGGATCGGCCCTCCGGTTGACCCGGGCACCGATCAGCTGTCCCTACGCTGGGTCACGTGCAGCGCCTCTACGATTTCATCCGCAGGCACCCGACGGGCGTCGACGTCTTCTGGGCCGTCTTCCTCCTCGGGCTCTCCGGCATGTCGATGGTGTCGGGCACGTACGACGCGGGGCGTGAGGAGATCGTCGCCGTACCGGTGGTGCTGGGGCTCTCCACGGTGGTGGCGCTGCGCCGCAAGGCCCCGGAGAAGATGCTGCTGCTCGCCATCCTGGTGGGCGTCGCGCAGTTGGTGTTCAACGTCCGGCCGGGCATCGGGAACTTCGCCATGCTGGTGATCACGTACACCGTGGCCACGGTCGGCGAGCGCTGGGCGTCCCGGCTCGCCCTGGTGTGCAGCCTGAGCGCGGCGGCCCTGTCCCAGCTGCGGTGGGAGGCCGAGCCCGGGGGTTCCTGGGCCCAGGTGGTCTTCGTGACGATCATCATGACCGTGCCGTTCGTGCTGGCCTGGGTGCTCGGGGACTCGCTGCGGACCCGGCGGGCCTACTTCGACCAGCTGGAGGAGCGTGCCGCCCGCCTGGAGCGGGAACGCGAGGCGCAGTCCAAGGTCGCGGTCGCCGCCGAGCGGGCCCGGATCGCCCGTGAGCTGCACGACGTCGTCGCGCACAACGTGTCCGTGATGGTCGTCCAGGCCGACGGCGCCGCCTATGTCATGGACGCCGCCCCCGACCAGGCCAAGCAGGCCCTGGAGACCATTTCCAGCACCGGCCGCCAGGCGCTCGCGGAGATGCGGAGGCTGCTCGGGGTGCTGCGCACCGGTGACGCCCCGGAGAGCGGGGAGTACGTCCCCCAGCCCGATGTGGAGCAGATCGAGGACCTGGTCGCGCAGGTGCGGCAGACCGGCCTGGCCGTCGACTTCAAGGTGGAGGGCACGCCCCGCCCGCTGCCCAGCGGCGTGGAGCTGACCGCGTACCGCGTCGTGCAGGAGGCCCTGACCAACACCCGCAAGCACGGCGGACCCGACGCCGGGGCCAGCGTCCGGCTGGTCTACTTCGACGACGGCCTCGGGCTGCTGATCGAGGACGACGGGCGGGGCGCGGCGCATGAGCTGTACGAGGACGGCGGCGCGGACGGCGCCGGGCACGGGATGATCGGGATGAGGGAGCGGGTCGGGATGGTCGGCGGCACCCTGGACGCGGGGCCCCGGCCCGGCGGCGGGTTCCGGATCAGCGCCCTGCTGCCGCTCAAGCCCCCGGGCTGACCCGGCCGCCGGGCCCCTCCACGACCACCGAGACCGACCCTCAGCCTCCCAGATCCCCAGATCCTCAGATCCCCAGACCTCCAGCCCCCCAGACCTCCAGGACAGGACACGATTCCCATGACCACGGCCATCCGCGTGATGCTCGTCGACGACCAGGTGCTGCTGCGGACCGGTTTCCGGATGGTGCTCGCCGCCCAGCCCGACATGGAGGTCGTGGCGGAGGCCGGGGACGGTGCGGAGGCGATCGAGATCCTGCGGTCCACCGCCGTCGACGTGGTGCTGATGGACGTCCGCATGCCCCGGCTGGACGGCGTCGAGGCGACCCGCCGCATCTGCGCGCAGCAGGACCCGCCGAAGGTGCTCATCCTGACCACCTTCGACCTCGACGAGTACGCCTTCTCCGGGCTGAAGGCGGGGGCCAGCGGCTTCATGCTCAAGGACGTGCCGCCGGCCGAGCTGCTCGCCGCGATCCGTTCGGTGCACAGCGGAGACGCGGTCGTCGCCCCGTCGACCACCCGTCGGCTGCTCGACCGCTTCTCGCCGATGCTGCCCAGCGGTGAGAAGGAGCCGAAGAACAAGCACGTCGGCAAGCTCACCGAGCGGGAGCGCGAGGTCATGCTCCTGGTCGCCCAGGGCCTGTCGAACGGGGAGATCGCGGCCCGGCTCGTGCTCTCCGAGGCCACGGTCAAGACGCACGTCGGCCGCATCCTCACCAAGCTGAACCTCCGCGACCGGGTCCAGGTCGTCGTCCTCGCCTACGAGACCGGCCTGGTCCGGGCCGGCGGCGGCGCGGGCTGAGAGGCCGAGCCGCCGAGAGCCTGACGGGCTCAGCGCAGGACGCCCTCCAGGAAGTCGCTGCCGAGCCGGGCGACGACCGTCAGGTCCAGCTGGTGCAGGACGTAGCGGCCGCGGCGGCGCGTCGTGACCAGGCCCGCCTTCTTGAGCATGGAGAGGTGGCGGGAGACCTCGGGCGAGGTGATGCCGTGGGAGTCGGCCAGCTCGCCCGTGGTGTACGGGGAGCGGGCCAGGTTGCGGCAGAGCCGCATCCGCATCGGGTGGGCCAGCGCCTCCAGGCGCAGCCGGAGCAGTTCCACGGAGGCGGGCGCCGGCAGGTCGGGCAGGTGGACCGGGTAGTGGATCACCGGCCGCCAGCCCGGGGCGTGCAGCACCATCAGATGCGGCCAGCCGAAGCTGGTCGGGATGAGCGTGAGGCCCCGGCCGACGCCCGGGTCGACGGCGGTGGTCCGGCCCTCGGACAGCTTGTCGACGTTGATCCGGCCCGCGCCCTCCTCCAGCGTCACGGCGGCCGACACCGCCCCGACCGCGTCGGCCAGCCCCTTGCGCCGCAGCAGCTCCGTCTTGTGCCGGGCGTCCGCGACCAGCTGGACGGAGACCCGGCGCCAGGTGTCGGCGAAGAACGCCTGGTCGCAGTCCTCGAAGAGCCGCCGGACCCAGCCGCGTACGGAGGCGGGGTCGGCCAGCAGCCGCCGGGTGAAGTCGATCTGCTGCGGGCCGCGCGCCGCCGCCAGGTCCAGGGCGCGGCCCCGCATCCCCGCGTCGTTCAGCGGTGACGGCGACCCGGCCCCGTAGTGGCTGGCGCAGGTGAACTCCAGGGCCGCGGCGACGAACCGCTCGTCGTCCAGTCTGTCCAGCAGGTCCAGGTCCTCGGCGAGCGTCGCCCCGGTCCTGCCGTCGCCGCCCCGGATCCCGGCGAACGCCATGAACACGTCGGAGAAGGTGTTCCGCCAGAGGAACTCCGCCTCCAGCAGCCGGTCCGCGAGGTCGGGCTCCAGGGCCGTCGCGGTCGCGGTGGCCCAGCCGTGCAGCCCAGGATGGTGTCCGGGCTCGGAGAGCGCGTGCAGGGCGAGGCCCAGCTCGGCCAGGGGAGAGGTCGCGAAAACGACGCGGTCGGCGGGCAGGCCCGCGATGTCTATGTGCACGCTCACCCCTCCATAGTGGGGGTACGCGCACGGGGCGTCGTTCCGATTGACGGGGGCCGTCAATCAGCGCGCGGCGCCGCTGTGACCTGCCCAGGCTTGGTGCGTATGGACGCCGTTCAGCAGCACATGCTCGATTCCTACCGCGCGGCCCGGCTGTCGCGGCCCGCACCTCCGCCGCCGGGCCGGCACGACCGCTCCGTCCTGCGCGACCTGTACCGGCGCCTTCGGCGGAACCGGCAGCCCGGCCGACCCGGCGGGCCCGGCACGCCCAGCCCGTCCGGCGTTTGAGGACGGCACCCCGAGGCGGGAGACCTCGCACCCGGCAGGGCCCCGCCCCGGGAGGCGCCCCTACGCGAGATCCCGCACGTAGCCCACGAACCCCCGCACCGCATCCCGCACGTCCCGGGCCGACCACTCCAGCCCCTCCCCGGCCACCGTGACCTCGGTGACGGAGACCCCGGGCGGCGCCCCCGCACCCGCGAACCAGCGCCGGAACAGCGTCACGCCCGTCTCCTCGGCCTGCCGCACCGACGCCTCGTCCAGCACCTCGGCCCCGTACGGCAGCCAGACCTGGAACTGATGCGTGTGCGGCGGCTCCGGACGCACCCGGAACCACGGCGCCTCCGACGCCGCGAACCCCTCCGCCAGCGCCCCGGCCACCACCTTCGCGTGCGCCACGTAGTCCGGCAGCCTCGGCAGCTCCCGCTCCAGGCCCAGCAGGGCGGAGAGCGCCGCCGGGTACTGCTGGAAGAGCCGGCCCCCGTACCGGTGGCACCAGACCCGGGCCTCCTCCACCAGCGTCGAGGGGCCCGCCAGCACCGCGCCCGACAGCCCGTCCAGGGACTTGTAGAACGACACGTACACACTGTCCGCGAGGGCGGCGATCTCCGGCAGCTCCCGCCCGAAGTGCGGGCCGCACTCCCACAGCCGCGCCCCGTCCAAGTGCACCACCGCGTCCCGCTCCCGGGCCGCCGCCACCACCGCCGTCAGCTCCTCCCAGGACGGCAGCACGAACCCGGCGTCCCGCAGCGGCAGTTCCAGCATCAGCGTCCCGAACGGCTCGGGGTACTCCCGGACCTCCTCGGCGCTCGGCAGCCTCGGCTCCGACGTCGGATGCACCGTGCGCAGCCCGCTCACCGCGCCCAGCGCCCCGCCCTCGTGCAGCTCCGGGTGGGACAGGGGGTGCAGCGCCACGGTCGCGTCGCCCGTACGCCCCGCCCAGCACCGCAGCGCGACCTGCTGGGCCATCGTCCCGGTCGGGAAGAACGCCGCCGCCTCCATCCCCAGCAGCCCGGCCACCCGCCGCTCCAGATCGGCGACGACCCCGCCCCCGTACACATCGGTCCAGTCCTCCGGATCGTGTACGGAAGCGGCCCCGGCGGCCAGCGCCGCCAGCCGCTCGCCCAGGGTGCCGTCCGCGCCCACCCGGGCCAGCGTCCGCCGCGACGCCCGCCACGCGGTCAGCCTGCGCCGACGCCGCTCCTGCTCATCCATGGTCACCATGGGACGATCATCACCCGGGCCGTCGACCGCGCGCCCGCCGATTTCCGCCCGCCCGGAGACCTGCTCGGAGCCGGGTCCGGGGCTGGGTCCGAAGGCGGCTTCCGCAGGGGCCTTCGTGTGGGGTCCGGAAAGTTATCCACAGGCTGTGGGTGACCGGAGGGCTTCGCCGAAACGCTGGCGTAGCATGCAGAGGAATCGTCCGGTACCCCCCGCGGACTGGAACGGAAGGCCATCGCCGCGTGAACGCACCAGTTTCGAAGGAACCCCTCGACGCGAGGGACCGCCCCGCCCGACTCACGGTCGGCGTCGTCGGCGCGGGCCGGGTCGGACCCGCCCTCGCCGCCTCCCTCCAGCTCGCCGGGCACCGCCCGGTCGCCGTGTCCGGTGTCTCCGACGCCTCCCGGCGCCGCGCCGCGGAGCTGCTGCCCGACGTGCCCCTGGTGGAGCCCGCCGAGGTGCTGGCCCGCTCCGAGCTGGTGCTGCTGACCGTCCCCGACGACGTGCTGCCCACGCTGGTCGAGGGCCTCGCCGAGACCGGCGCCGTACGGCCGGGCCAACTGCTCGTCCACACCTCCGGGCGGTACGGGGCGAGGGTGCTGGACCCCGCGCTGCGGGCCGGGGCCCTGCCGCTCGCGCTGCACCCCGCGATGACGTTCACCGGCACGGCCGTCGACGTCCAGCGGCTCGCGGGCTGCTCGTTCGGCGTCACCGCCCCCGAGGAGCTGCGGCTCGCCGCCGAGGCCCTGGTCATCGAGATGGGCGGCGAGCCGGAGTGGATCGCCGAGGAGTCCCGCCCGCTCTACCACACGGCCCTCGCGCTCGGCGCGAACCACCTGGTCACGCTGGTCGCCCAGTCGATGGAGCTGCTGGCCAGGGCGGGGGTCGCCGCCCCGGACCGGATGCTCGGCCCGCTCCTCGGCGCGGCCCTGGACAACGCCCTGCGCTCCGGCGACGCCGCGCTGACCGGCCCGGTCGCCCGGGGTGACGCGGGCACGGTCGCCGCCCACATCGGCGAGCTGCGCGAGCACG
The DNA here is from genome assembly GCF_041435495.1 of Streptomyces sp. NBC_01116. NCBI lineage: Bacteria > Bacillati > Actinomycetota > Actinomycetes > Kitasatosporales > Streptomycetaceae > Streptomyces > Streptomyces sp. NBC_01116. The sequence continues at coordinate 3,777,815 of NZ_CP108644.1, read as the reverse complement.
CCCCGCAGGCGGTGGCCGGATACCTCGCGATGGCCCGCGCCACGGCCGACCGGGCGCTCGCCCACGGCCTGCTCAAGGCCGAGCTGGCCGAGGACCTCCTCGGCGTCCTGGCCGACCAGGAGCGCCGCCGCCCCGGCGGCCCCGGAGCGGGGGAGACCCGATGACGCGCACGGTCCGGCCCGCCCTCCTGCGCACCGCCGCCGAGCTGGACGCGCTGTCCCGCCCCGCCGGGGCCGAGCGGGCCGTCGTCATGACGATGGGCGCGCTCCACGAGGGCCACGCCGCCCTGATCCGGGCCGCCCGCGCGGCGGCCGGGGCGGACGGCCAGGTCGTGGTCACCGTCTTCGTGAACCCGCTCCAGTTCGGCGAGGCCGCCGACCTGGACCGCTATCCGCGCACCCTGGACGCCGACCTGGAGACCGTCGCGGCGGCGGGGGCCGACGCGGTCTTCGCCCCCGGCGTGGAGGAGGTCTACCCCGGCGGAGAGCCCCAGGTCCGCATCGCCGCGGGCCCCATGGGCGAGCGCCTCGAAGGCGCGGCCCGCCCGGGGCACTTCGACGGGATGCTCACCGTCGTCGCCAAGCTCCTCCACCTCACCCGCCCCGACGAGGCGTTCTACGGCCAGAAGGACGCCCAGCAGCTCGCCCTGATCCGCCGCATGGTCCGCGACCTGAACTTCGGCGTCCGGATCACCGGCGTGCCCACCGTCCGGGACCCGGACGGCCTCGCGCTCTCCAGCCGCAACCGCTTCCTCACCGCCACGGAGCGGCACACCGCGCTGGCCCTGTCCCGCGCCCTGTTCGCGGCCCGTGACCGGCTCGCCGCCCAGCAGGCACTGCACGAGCGGGCCCGGGCCACCGCGCCCGGCGGCGACCGGGCCGCCGGCCTCAACCGGCTCGGTGAGGCCCGCGCCGCCGCCGACGCGCAGGCCGTGGCGCTGGCCCGGCCCCACGGGGCGCCCGCCGCCGTCCGGGCCACCGCGCGGACGATCCTGGAGGAGGCCGCCGCCCGGGACAGGGCGCCGCTCGCCCTCGACTACCTGGCGCTGGTGGACCCGGCGGACTTCACCGAGATCCCGGACGACCGCGAGAGCGGGGAGGCGATCCTCGCCGTCGCGGCCCGGGTCGGGGACACCCGCCTCATCGACAACATCCCCCTCACCTTCGGAGCCCTGACGTGACCGGAATACGGCTGACCGCCCCCGCCCCCGGCTGGGCCATCGACGCGGACGTCGTCGTGGTCGGCTCCGGCGTCGCCGGGCTCACCACGGCGCTGCGCTGCGCCGCCGCCGGCCTGGACACCGTCGTCGTCACCAAGGCCCGCCTCGACGACGGCTCGACCCGCTGGGCCCAGGGCGGCATCGCCGCTGCGCTCGGCGAGGGCGACACCCCCGAGCAGCACCTCGACGACACCCTCGTCGCGGGCGCGGGCCTCTGCGACGAGGAGGCCGTGCGCACCCTGGTCACCGAGGGCCCCGACGCCGTACGCCGGCTGATCACCACCGGCGCGCACTTCGACACCACCGACAGCGGCGACATCGCGCTCACCCGCGAGGGCGGCCACCACCGCCGCCGCATCGCCCACGCGGGCGGCGACGCGACCGGCGCGGAGATCTCCCGCGCCCTGGTCGGCGCGGTCCGCGAGGCCGCCCTGCACACCATCGAGAACGCCCTGGTCCTGGATCTGCTCACGGACGCCGAAGGCCGTACGGCGGGCGTCTCGCTGCACGTCATGGGCGAGGGCCAGCACGACGGCGTCGGCGCGGTCCGGGCCCCCTCGGTCGTCCTGGCCACCGGCGGCATGGGCCAGGTCTTCTCCGCCACCACCAACCCTCCCGTCTCCACCGGCGACGGGGTGGCGCTCGCGCTGCGGGCCGGGGCGGAGGTCTCCGACCTGGAGTTCGTCCAGTTCCACCCGACCGTCCTGTTCCTCGGCGCGGACTCCGAGGGCCAGCAGCCGCTGGTCTCCGAAGCCGTCCGCGGCGAGGGCGCGCACCTCGTCGACGGCGACGGCGTCCGCTTCATGCTCGGACAGCACGAGCTGGCCGAGCTGGCCCCCCGCGACATCGTCGCCAAGGCCATCACCCGCCGGATGATCGAACACGGCGCCGAGCACATGTATCTCGACGCCCGGCACTTCGGGGCGCGGATGTGGGAGCAGCGCTTCCCCACCATCCTGGCCGCCTGCCGGTCCCACGGCATCGACCCGGTGACCGAGCCGGTCCCGGTCGCCCCGGCCGCGCACTACGCCTCCGGCGGCGTCCGCACCGACCTGCGGGGCCGCACCACCGTCCCCGGCCTGTACGCCTGCGGCGAGGTCGCCTGCACCGGTGTGCACGGCGCCAACCGCCTCGCGTCCAACTCCCTCCTGGAGGGCCTGGTCTTCGCCGAGCGCATCGCCGCCGACATCGCCGGGGCCCGCCCGCCCCGCACCGAACCGGCCGGGAGCCCGGACGCGGGCGGCCCCGCCCCGCTGCTGGCCCCCGAGGCCCGTACGGCGATCCAGCGCGCCATGACCCGGGGCGCCGGAGTCCTGCGCTCCGCCGACAGCCTGGCCGCCGCCGCCGAGGAGCTGGAGGCCCTGCACCGCGACGCCGCCGCCGAGGCGGAGGGGCCGGGCGGCGCCAAGGCGGTCGTCCCCGGGGTCGACGCCTGGGAGGTCACCAACCTGCTCCTGGTCTCCCGGGTCCTGGTCGCCGCCGCCCGGGAGCGCGAGGAGACCCGCGGCTGCCACTGGCGCGAGGACCGTCCCGACCGCGACGACGCCCACGGCCGCCGCCACCTGGTCGTCCGCATCGCCGCGGACCGCACCCCGGTCGTCCACCGCACGGAGACCGCGGCGTTCCCGCCCGTACGCCCGTCGGATTGAGCAGACTGCTGGGAGCAGCCGCACCGCCGGACACCGCAGACTGCTGGAGACACCCGCGGCGCCGGACACCACAGCGCGGCACCGGCAGCACAAGAGCATCACCCGCCCTACCCGCACCACCCGCCACGCCCCCGAGGAGCCGTCACCGTGAGCACGCCCGAAGAGAATCCGCGCCCCACACCCGTGGACGTACCGCTGATCAGCGTCGGCGCGCCCGCATCCTCCGCACCGGCCGAAGGCGGCTGCGGCGATGCCTGCGGCTGCGGCGGCGACGACGGGTTCGACCCCGAAGCCCTGGAGTGCGGCCTGGACCCCGCGCTCGCCCTGCTGCTGGCCCGGGCGGGGCTCGACCCCGTCCAGGTCGAGGACGTCGCCCATGTGGCGATCGAGGAGGACCTCGACGGCGGGGTGGACGTCACGACCGTGGCGACCGTCCCCGAGGACGCCGTGATCACCGGTGACTTCACCGCCCGCGAGGCGGGCACGGTCGCCGGGCTCCGGGTCGCCGAGGCGGTCCTGTCGATCGTCTGCACCGAGGAGTTCGAGGTCGAGCGGCACGTCGAGGACGGCGACCGGATCGTCCCCGGCCAGAAGCTGCTGACCGTCACCACGCGCACCCGCGACCTGCTGACCGGCGAGCGCAGCGCGCTCAACCTGCTCTGCCGCCTCTCGGGCATCGCGACCGCCACCCGCGCGTGGGCGGACGTGCTGGAGGGCAGCAAGGCCGAGGTCCGCGACACCCGCAAGACGACGGCGGGCCTGCGCGCGCTGGAGAAGTACGCGGTGCGCTGCGGCGGCGGCGTCAACCACCGGATGTCGCTCTCCGACGCGGCCCTGGTCAAGGACAACCACGTGATCGCCGCGGGCGGCGTCGCCGAGGCCTTCAAGCGGGTCCGCGCCGAGTTCCCCGAGCTGCCCATCGAGGTCGAGGTCGACACGATGGACCAGGTCCGCGAGGTGCTGGACGCGGGCGTCGACCTGATCCTGCTGGACAACTTCACCCCGGCCGAGACCGCCGAGGCCGTCGCCCTGGTCGCCGGGCGGGCGGTGCTGGAGTCCTCCGGCCGCCTGACCCTCGACTCGGCCCGCGCCTACGCCGACGCGGGCGTCGACTACCTCGCGGTCGGGGCGCTCACCCACTCCTCGCCGATCCTCGACATCGGCCTGGACTTCCGCGACGCCGACGCCGACGCCTCCGCCACCGACGGGGCCGACGTCTGATGCTGCTCACCATCGACGTCGGCAACACGCACACGGTCCTCGGCCTCTTCGACGGCGAGGAGATCGTCGAGCACTGGCGGATCTCCACGGACGCCCGCCGCACCGCCGACGAACTGGCCGTCCTGCTCCAGGGCCTGATGGGCATGCACCCGCTGCTCGGCATGGAGCTGGGCGACGGCATCGAGGGCATCGCGATCTGCGCCACCGTCCCCTCGGTCCTGCACGAACTGCGCGAGGTCACCCGCCGCTACTACGGCGACGTCCCCGCCGTCCTGGTGGAGCCCGGCGTCAAGACGGGCGTGCCGATCCTGATGGACAACCCCAAGGAGGTCGGCGCGGACCGCATCATCAACGCGGTCGCCGCCGTCGAGCTGTACGGGGGCCCGGCGATCGTCGTCGACTTCGGCACCGCCACCACCTTCGACGCGGTCTCCCCGCGCGGCGAGTACACCGGCGGGGTGATCGCCCCCGGCATCGAGATCTCGGTCGAGGCCCTCGGCGTCAAGGGCGCCCAGCTCCGCAAGATCGAGCTGGCCCGGCCGCGCAGCGTGATCGGCAAGAACACCGTCGAGGCCATGCAGTCCGGCATCGTCTACGGCTTCGCGGGCCAGGTCGACGGGGTGGTGGCCCGGATGAAGAAGGAGCTGGCCGCCGACCCGGACGACGTCACCGTCATCGCGACGGGCGGCCTTGCTCCGATGGTGTTGGGGGAGTCCTCGGTCATCGACGAGCACGAGCCGTGGCTGACGCTCATCGGGCTGCGCCTGGTGTACGAGCGGAACGTCTCCCGGTCGTAGGGCCCCTTCCGCCGGAGCCTGCCGGAACCCGCCGGTACCTGCGGGAACGGCCGGGGGCGGGGCCGGGGCGGAGGGACGGGCACGCCGCGCCACCGACGACCAGTTAAACGGATTTTGTCCATTTAGCACGTATTGTCGCGTTATGCCCACGCCCTACGGTTCACGAGGCGGCATGGCGTTCAGCGCGGACGAGCTGCGGGTGCTCCGACGTGCCCTTGCCATCGCCCTCCACCCCATGCCCCTGTCCGACGAGGACGTCCAGGACTGCCTGCGGCTCGCCGGCTCCGTGGACGAGGCGGCCGGTGAGGCGGGTCGGCTGCGAGCGTTCCTCCTCGCCGACCTCGCCCGCTACCGCAACGCCCTCCCCGGCTCCGCCGCCGGCTACCTGGAGCTGCTCCAGGACGCCCTGGCGGCCGGCTACGACCCCCGCCCGGACGATCTGGCCGCGCTGCGGGCCCTGCGCGGCGGGCGGCTCGCGGCGGCCCTCCTGGAGCGCTGCCAGGTGCTCGCCGAACGTTCCGTACGGGCCCGGCTCGCCGGCCGCTCCGCCGGGCTCGCGGCCCCCGGGCCCCGCAGCAGGCTGCTCGCCCTGCCCGGCGGCCGCGCCGCCGGGCAGGAGCCGGACCGGCCCAGGACCCCGGCGGCCCCGGACCGCCCGCAGAAGCCCGGCGACCGCCCGATGCCCAAGCCCTCCGAGGTCTTCCCGCCGCGTCGCCGGCCCGCGCCGCCGCCGTCCGAGGAGCGGGCGGCCGGCTGACCTCCCGCGCGGCGTCCGACGCGGCGGCCTCCCACCGGGAGGTCGCCGCGTCGGGCCGTTCCGGGCTCGCTACTCTGGACGGCATGGACTACGTATCCGCGCTCGTGCCCCCCGTGGTGATGGCCGTCTTCTTCATCGCCCTGATCGTGATCATCGTCAAGAGCCAGGGTGGTCCGAACAAGACCAAGGAGGACGCCGTGGTGGACGCGGCGCTCGCCCGCGCGGAATCCGTAAAGCAGACCGCTCATCCGGAGAATGCCTGATCACGGCAGCGGTCCGCCCGCCCCGTATCTTCCCGAAGCGCGCGTCCCCGGAGCGCACGACTCATCCGAGCCGTGCGCTCTTTTGCTGTGTAAATACCAGAACATTCAGGACATCTAGCACTAAAATGATCTCGTGCCCCGCCAATTGGGAGACCTCGAAGACGCCGTGATGACGCGTGTCTGGCAATGGAACCGACCGGTAACGGTGCGGGAAGTCCTTGAGGACCTTCAGCAGGAACGGTCCATCGCCTACACGACCGTGATGACGGTAATGGACAATCTCCATCAGAAGGGCTGGGTGCGCAGGGAAGTCGACGGCCGGGCCTATCGATATACGGCCGTCTCCACGAGGGCCGCCTACTCGGCCGCACTGATGAACGAAGCCTGGTCGCGCAGTGACAACCCCGCCGCGGCACTTGTCGCGTTCTTCGGCATGATGTCCGCCGAACAGCGCGAAGCGCTCCAGGACGCCGTTCGCATGGTTTCCCCCAACCTCGCCGAAACCTCCGGCGACCCCGCGGAACCGACCGCCGCCGCCACCGGAGATGACGCCCCGGCCGATGACGTGCCGCCGGAGGGCGGGCGATAGCGTCGGGACATGTCCTCAGACCAGTCGCAATGCGATCCGGATACCGAACTCCATACCGACCCGTCGGTAAATAAGCCCGCCATCACCGTCCGGCGGGCCAGGACGAGTGATGTCGCGTCCGTACGACGACTCCTCGACGGGTACGTGTCGGGAGGCATCCTGCTCGACAAAGCGACCGTCACCCTTTACGAGGACATCCAGGAGTTCTGGGTCGCGGAACGCGACGAGGACGCGGCGGTCATCGGCTGCGGCGCACTTCATGTCATGTGGGAAGACCTGGCGGAAGTGCGGACCCTTGCCGTCGACCCCCGCATCAAGGGCGCGGGAGTCGGGCATCACGTACTGGACAAGCTCTTGCAGACCGCGCGATGGCTCGGTGTCCGCAGGGTTTTCTGTCTCACCTTCGAAGTGGACTTCTTCGCGAAGCACGGCTTCGTCGAGATCGGAGAGACGCCCGTCGACACCGATGTCTACAGTGAGCTGCTGCGTTCCTACGACGAGGGTGTCGCGGAGTTCCTCGGTCTCGAACGAGTGAAGCCGAACACCTTGGGCAACAGCCGGATGCTTCTGCACCTGTGATCTGCAGAAGGACCTGCAACCCTATGTCCGAATCGCGCACGTTTCCCGTCCTCTCGGGCTGCTGAACCTCTCCAGGGGGTTTGTGTTTTCGGGGGAAAAGCGGTTTCCTTTCCGCGTACTCCATTTTCGATGAAAGGAAATCCCGTGGCACAGAAGGTTCAGGTCCTTCTTGTCGATGACCTCGACGGCGTCGAGGCCGATGAGACCGTCACGTTCGCCCTTGACGGCAAGACGTACGAGATCGACCTCACCACGGCCAACGCGGACAAGCTTCGCGGCCTTCTCGAGCCCTACACCAAGGGTGGACGTCGCACCGGCGGCCGTGCGGCCACGGGCCGCGGCAAGGGCCGTGCCGTGGCGGGCGGTAACAAGGACACCGCGGAAATCCGCCGGTGGGCGCGGGAGAACGGCCACAATGTGAATGACCGCGGCCGCGTTCCCGCCGAGATCCGCGAGGCTTACGAGAAGGCCAACGGCTGATCCGCTCCACCCCTTGTCGGCGCCCCCGAACGGGCGCGTGACAGCCGGACCCGATGGCATTCGGTTGCCGCGGCGTCCACCAGGCGTACGAGATCGGGGGCATCCCCACCGCTGCTCCCGAAGCCCGTGAGGGCCGGCAGTCGCGGCTCGGGCGCACGCCTCGGCTCTGGGGGCCGCAGCCACACGGCGGCCCCCGGCGAGTCCCCCGGGGCACCCGGGAGAGGCGGGGCCGTGACACGGCCCCCCGCACCCACGGCGGTCAGGTCCAGCGCGACCGGGCCCCACTCCAGCCAGTCGAGCAGCCCCGGCAGCTCATCGGCGCCGCCCGCGGCGACCAGCAGACCCATCCGCGTGCCGGACAGCAGTACGGGGCCGGTGCGCACACCGCGCCGCAGCACGGCGTGACCGGCCTCGGCGGGCAGCTCCAGCACATCGAAGAGCGCCCCGGTGAGCAGCCGCAGCGGATCCCTTCCCGCGGTGGCCCAGCCCAGCTCCCCCGCGTACCGCCGGGCGAGTGCGGCATCGGCCGATCCCGGAGCGGCATCGGGTGACGATCGGGGCTGGGGGACGGTGGGAGGCATGTCCGATGAACCGTCGAACCGCCTCCGGGGTTACGCAGGGTTCCTGGAGTATCACGTTCAGTCCTGGCGATGGGGGCGCGCGAGAGCGTTCAGCAGCGCAGGGATGTTCGCCCGTAGCGGAGGGAACGGGGGCGCGCCGCATGGACTGTCGGTGATTGCGGGTAAGACTTTCCTAGTGGGAAGGGGCGACACGCTGGCCGAGACGTCTCACGTTCGCCATCGGCGTACTGGCGAAAGGGGTATCTGCCTGGCCTGCGGGAACATCGTCTCGCACCATCGGGTTGGAGCAGTTGTCAGCTGTTCGGCAGTAAGAATCCCCGCCCGGCGCGGGGTGATCCGGACGGATGTCGGCAGTTGGAATGAGCTGTCCCGTCCTGCGGGACTAGCATGCGGAAGGACTGGGAGGGGACCGACCCCTCACTGACCGACCGCTCTGAGGAGCGATTAACGATGTTCGAGAGGTTCACCGACCGCGCGCGGCGGGTTGTCGTCCTGGCTCAGGAAGAAGCCCGGATGCTCAACCACAACTACATCGGCACCGAGCACATCCTCCTGGGCCTGATCCACGAGGGTGAGGGTGTCGCCGCTAAGGCCCTGGAGAGCCTCGGGATTTCGCTCGAGGCGGTCCGCCAGCAGGTGGAGGAGATCATCGGGCAGGGGCAGCAGGCTCCTTCCGGGCACATCCCCTTCACCCCGCGAGCCAAGAAGGTCCTGGAGCTGTCGCTCCGCGAGGCTCTTCAGCTGGGCCACAACTACATCGGCACCGAGCACATCCTGCTCGGCCTGATCCGCGAGGGCGAGGGCGTCGCCGCCCAGGTCCTCGTGAAGCTGGGCGCCGACCTGAACCGGGTCCGGCAGCAGGTCATCCAGCTGCTTTCCGGGTACTCGGGCGGCAAGGAGGCGGCCACCGCAGGCGGTCCCGCCGAGGGCACGCCCTCCACGTCCCTGGTGCTCGACCAGTTCGGCCGGAATCTCACCCAGGCCGCTCGTGAGTCCAAGCTCGACCCGGTCATCGGGCGCGAGAAGGAGATCGAGCGGGTCATGCAGGTGCTGTCCCGCCGGACCAAGAACAACCCGGTCCTCATCGGCGAGCCCGGCGTCGGCAAGACGGCGGTCGTCGAGGGCCTGGCCCAGGCGATCGTCAAGGGCGAGGTGCCCGAGACCCTCAAGGACAAGCACCTCTACACCCTGGACCTCGGCGCCCTGGTCGCCGGCTCCCGGTACCGGGGTGACTTCGAGGAGCGCCTGAAGAAGGTCCTCAAGGAGATCCGCACCCGCGGCGACATCATCCTGTTCATCGACGAGCTCCACACGCTGGTCGGTGCGGGTGCCGCGGAAGGCGCCATCGACGCGGCTTCGATCCTGAAGCCCATGCTGGCGCGCGGTGAGCTCCAGACCATCGGCGCCACCACGCTCGACGAGTACCGCAAGCACCTGGAGAAGGACGCCGCTCTCGAGCGCCGCTTCCAGCCCATCCAGGTCGCGGAGCCGTCGCTGCCGCACACCATCGAGATCCTCAAGGGCCTGCGCGACCGTTACGAGGCCCACCACCGGGTCTCCATCACGGACGAGGCGCTGGTCCAGGCCGCGACCCTGGCCGACCGGTACATCTCGGACCGCTTCCTGCCGGACAAGGCGATCGACCTGATCGACGAGGCCGGGTCCCGCATGCGCATCCGTCGGATGACCGCGCCGCCGGACCTCCGCGAGTTCGACGAGAAGATCGCGGGCGTCCGCCGCGACAAGGAGTCGGCCATCGACTCCCAGGACTTCGAGAAGGCGGCTTCCCTCCGCGACAAGGAGAAGCAGCTGCTGGCGGCGAAGGCCAAGCGCGAGAAGGAGTGGAAGGCCGGCGACATGGACGTCGTCGCCGAGGTCGACGGCGAGCTCATCGCCGAAGTCCTGGCCACGGCCACCGGAATCCCGGTCTTCAAGCTGACGGAGGAGGAGTCCTCCCGTCTGCTGCGCATGGAGGACGAGCTCCACAAGCGCGTCATCGGGCAGAAGGACGCCATCAAGGCCCTTTCGCAGGCGATCCGCCGTACGCGAGCCGGCCTGAAGGACCCGAAGCGCCCCGGTGGCTCGTTCATCTTCGCCGGCCCGTCCGGTGTCGGTAAGACGGAGCTCTCCAAGACGCTCGCCGAATTCCTCTTCGGCGACGAGGACGCGCTGATCTCCCTCGACATGTCGGAGTTCAGCGAGAAGCACACGGTTTCCCGCCTCTTCGGTTCGCCCCCCGGCTACGTGGGCTACGAGGAGGGCGGCCAGCTCACCGAGAAGGTGCGCCGCAAGCCGTTCTCCGTCGTCCTCTTCGACGAGGTCGAGAAGGCCCACCCCGATATCTTCAATTCCCTGCTCCAGATTCTGGAGGACGGTCGCCTGACCGACTCCCAGGGTCGGGTCGTGGACTTCAAGAACACGGTCATCATCATGACGACCAACCTCGGGACCCGGGACATCTCGAAGGGCTTCAACCTGGGCTTCGCCGCCCAGGGCGACGTCAAGACGAACTACGAGCGGATGAAGACCAAGGTCAACGAAGAGCTCAAGCAGCACTTCCGGCCGGAATTCCTCAACCGTGTCGACGACACGGTCGTCTTCCACCAGCTGACCGAGGAAGACATCATCCAGATCGTCGACCTCATGCTCGCCAAGGTCGACGAGCGGCTCCGGGACCGGGACATGGGCATCGAGCTCAGCTCCGAGGCCAAGTCGCTCCTGGCGAAGAAGGGCTACGACCCCGTGATGGGCGCCCGGCCGCTGCGCCGGACGATCCAGCGGCAGATCGAGGACATCCTCTCCGAGAAGATCCTCTTCGGTGAGCTGCGTCCCGGTCACATCGTGGTCGTGGGCACCGAGGGCGAGGGTGACGACAAGACGTTCACCTTCCGCGGCGAGGAGAAGTCGGCTCTGCCCGACGTCCCGCCGATCGAGCAGGCGGCAGGCGGCGCCGGCCCGAACCTCACGAAGGACGCGTGACGCGTGCGTAGGGCGTGAGCCCGAGCGTGTGTGAAGGGGCTGCCCCGGCACCGGTTCTCCACCGGTCCGGGGCAGCCCCTTCGCGTCAGATGTGGACGTGAAGCCGCTCTCCCAGTGCGTCGCCGCCCACCAGGGCCGTGCCGACGCCTCCGTAGACGGTCACCTGGAGACCGGTCCAGGAGAGCAGCGGTGTGAGGTCCAGCTCCGCTGTGTCCGTCGGAACGTTCAGCGTCAGCGCGGTGAGCCCGGGAAAGAGCCGGCGCAGCAGGTCCGCCTGACCGGCGTCCTGGAACGCGTCGACCTCAAGATCCTCGACCGAGGGGACCGGTTCGAGGGCGTCCGTCGCCGTGAAGGGGAACGACTCCAGCTCGAACAGGGTGATGCGGGGGTTCGCACGGAGTTCGGCCAGCACGTCGCCGAGCGAGGCGACCTCCGAGACACGCAGCCCGGTGAGCGACTCCCAGGCCCCGAGCCCCCGCACGGACAGGGGCTGGTCACCGCTGACGCAGAGCTGCGCCAGGCCCGGGAGGACCGGCAGTTCGTCCCACGCGGCCGGGTCCAGTCCGCGGACGTTCAGGTAGATGAGGTCGGACATGCCCGCCACGGGGGCGAGGAGACCGGCCGAGCGCTGTCCCAGGTCCACCGAGAGGTCGGTGAGCGAGGGCAGCGCGCCGAGCGGCGTCAGGTCCTCGATCGCGGGACATTGGACGAGGCCGAGGTGACGGAGCGTGTCCGCCTGGGAGCCCAGCAGGGAGACGTCCGCGAACAGGGTGTTCGCGTGGAGGCGCAGATGGCTCAGACGGGTCTCGGCCAGGGCGGTGCGCAGCTCGCCGTCGGTCAGGTCGCCGAACAGGATGAGTCGTCCCAGGGACGGCAGGTGGCGCAGGGCGCCGAGCCGGCCCCGGTCGACGAGGACGTAGCGCTGCGAGAGGTCGTGGTGGGCGAGGACCTCACGGGCGTAGGGCTCCGGTGGAAAGACGCTCCACAGGGTGGTGAAGTCGCTGAACAGCGCGGGATGCGCGGCGAGCCACGCGCGGACGTGCCGGATGGCCTCGGCGCCGCCGACGTTGAGGAGCAGGCGGGACACGTGATGGGCGGCCGGGCTGCCCGCCGGCACGCTCTCCGGTTCCGGCAGGTGGTCCAGCGCCGCCGCCCCGAGCCGGGACAGGACGGCTGCCTGGTCCGCGTCGGCGGGCGGGAACAGGGACGCCGTGCTGTGGCGGACCCGGTCCCGTACCGCGCCGTCCAGCCAGGTCGCGTGCTGCTCGCACAGCGCCGCGAGGACGTGCAGGGTGCTCCGCTCGGCGGAGCCCTCCGGGTGCTTCAGCCCCGCGTCCAGCAACCCGTCCACCAGCACCGCGAGTTCGCGCCTGCCGCAGTGCCCCGCCGCCAGCAGGATCACGTCCTGCCAGTACTCCTCGTCCGCGTGCCGCAGCAGCTCGTTGAGGTGCTCGTCCTCGATCAGCTCCTTCGCGGCCAGGTAGTCCTGGAAGGTCCGGTGGATGAACTGGTAGGTGTCGTCCCTGCGCTCCTGGAGCAGCCCGCTCCGGTTGAGCAGATGGGTCAGGATCCTCTCCGGCGGGCCCTGCGAGCTCACCCGCTCCATCCCCGCCAGCGCCCGGCCGAGCTGGCGCAGCGCCTGACCCCGGGTGAACTCCGACTGGCCCTCCCGGACCAGCCACACCGCGATGCGCTGGAGCAGCTGGGTGTGTTCCTCCACCTCCAGCTCGATGCCCTCGGGTCCCCCGATCCGGCGGCGGCGGTCGCGGTGGCCCAGCAGCATGTCCAGGGCCGAGCTGTACAGCTTCCAGCGGGTCTCCGGGAGGAATCCGTCGCGGCGGCGGTGGAGGGCGCAGATCACCGCGCAGAGCAGCGGCGTACGGGCCAGGTCACGGAGGGTGGCGTTCTGGTCGAACTGGCGGGACAGGTCGTGCTCCAGTTCGTCCAGCCGGTCGTGGCCGTCCAGCTCGGACAGCAGGGCCGCCCGGTGCCAGGAGGCGACGAACGCCTGGATGTCCTCGTTCCGCATGGGCAGGAGCCGTAGCTCCGCGAAGCCTTCCGAGCGCAGCCAGTCCGGCTCGACGGCGAGCGGCCGGACGGTCGCGACGCACCGGGTGTCCGGGTAGCGGGCCAGCAGCTGCGTGAGCCAGGTGTGCGCCTGCTCGCGGTCCTCCGGCGGCACCTCGTCCAGGCCGTCCACCAGGAGCAGCGCCCGACCCGACTCCAGGACCCGGCCCGCCCAGCCCTCCGGCGCCGTGTCGACCACCAGCCCCGCCGCACCCGACAGCTCGGCCGGGCCCGGGAACGTCGCCCCGCGGCCCCGCAGGGTGCGCAGGGGCACCACGAAGGGGACCAGGCCGTTGAGCGGGGCCAGGTCGTCGTCGAGGGTGCGGGCCGAGGCGTGGGCGGCCAGCCACCACAGCAGCGTCGTCTTGCCCGCGCCCGCCTCGCCGCGCAGCAGGACCCGGGGCCGGTCGGCGAGGAGGGTGTGGACGCGCTGGGGGAGGGGCGGGGCGTGGGTGGCGACGGGTCCGGAGGCGGCCCGGTCCTGTGCCTGGGCCTCCAGGCTGAGGTAGGCGGTGTCGAGGTCCCATTCGGCGTCGTGCCGGCTCAGCTCGTCCAGGCCGAAGATCTTCGTGCGGCGGTAGGCGACGCCGAGCGCCCGGGCGTACTCCGCCTCGTACCGCAGGTCTCTCGGGAAGCTGCCGTGGACGCGTTCCTCGCGCAGGTCGACCCCGGTCCGCCGGTAGACGAGGCGGAAGGGCTTCGCGGCCAGGACCGGGGCGAGCGGGACGCACTCGACCCGGCGGCCGTCGCGCTGCCGCGGGACCTGCCGGGCGACGCCCAGGAGCACGTCCCCCATGAAGACCGGGCCGCCGGAGAGCCCGGACAGCGCGGCCGGCTCGTCGTCCGGGCGTGCCGCGGGCGGGCCGTCGAGGTCGCAGACCAGCAGGTCGCGGACGAGCCCCGCCATGGGCAGCACCGTCGCCGTGTACTGGTCCGCCTCCAGGTGCTGGTCGCGGCCGTAGCGCTGGACGCGCGGGAAGCCGGTGATCTCGCACTCGGGTATCGCCTGGCGGGTGTCGACCACGCCGAGCCGTACGGGAGGGACCGGCCGCACCGGTTCGACGGCCTCCAGCAGGGCCACGTCCAGGCGGTAGTCGATCCAGGCGACGGTGGCCCGTACGCGGTCGGAGACGGCGGGGTGGGCGATCAGGACGGACCCGGACTTGACCACATGGGCGCAGGTCAGGACCAGCCGGTCGGTGAGGAGGACGCCGCTGCCCTGCTGGATCGCGGAGACGACCACCGTGCGGTCGGCCGGCGGCACCGTGCTCACGGCCTCGCCGCCCCGTCCCCGAACCCTGCCGTGGGCCCGTCGTCCCGCGCTGTGCTGCTGCCGAATCCCGCGGTGGACCCGTCGTCCTCCGTTCCGATCTCCCAGGCCTCGCCCGTGGCGGCGTTGCGCGGGGTCAGGGTGAAGGCGACCTTGTGCGTGCGGCCCGTGGTGCGGGCGGCGTCCGCACCCGCCTCGACCACCCAGGCCTTCACCTTGCCGCCCGCCTTGGCCTCGCGGCGCAGTTCGAGGGTGAACTCCATCTGGATGTCGCCGACCGCGAAGGAGACCGGGTGGTCCGTGGCCCGGGTCGCCGCGTCGATGAGCTGGTTGCGGATGGACGCCACGGCGTCGGCGAGCTCGATGCCGTCCAGCGCGTGGGCTTTCGGTGCCTGGGCGTCCGGTACGTGGGCGTCCGGTGCCTGGGCGTTCGGTACATGGGTGTTCTCGGCCGTCATGGAGTCCCCCGGGGTGTGGTGCCGCTTTCCCGTCAGCGTAGTGAAGTAGCGGGCCGAAGGTCCCGAATCGGAAGGACCTAGGTCCCACCGGCGGTGACAAGGCGCACAGCCCGAAACAGGCCTACTACCCGGGCTAGGAGAAGGGCATGTGATCGGCCGAGGGACCTTCGGCCCGGCGGCGGTGGGCCCTTCCGAGGTTCTGGGCGATACGGCCCTTTCGCGGTGGCATGTCCGGAAAAAGGCTCACGGAACAGGCGTTAAACGTCTTCCGCGCGCAGGATTTCGTGGCCCGTGCCGACTCCTCACGGAGGGACAAGTGCGGCGAATTCCCCCGGCCCCCTCTACGGCTTTTCTTCGTAGATGGGGTGTTTGAGCACCGGCGGGGGTGCGGGTTACCAAGGTGGAGCAAGCCCGGACAGCACGCCGGGTCCACTCACCTTCGGAGGACTTCCTCGTATGAAGCGCGCAACGAACCAGCACACCATCCGCCCGTCCGCCTTCCGCGTCCGTGGCGCCGTCCTGGCCGCCGGCCTGGGAGCGTCCGTGGTGCTGGGTGCCGGATCGGCGTTCGCGTCCAGCGGCGGTGAAGCCGCTGCCGCTCCCCTCGCCGCCGCCACGGCCGCCGACTCGGTCGCCCAGCAGGCGACCGCGCAGGGCAAGGCCGCCGAGGCCGCGAAGAAGGCCTCCGCGAAGAAGGCCTCCGACGCGAAGAAGAAGGCCGAGGACAAGAAGAAGGCCGCGAAGAAGAACGCCGCCTCCTGGAAGTCCCCGGTCAAGAAGTACACGCTGAGCGCCAGCTACGGCACCGGTGGCGCCCGCTGGGCCGCCAAGCACTCCGGCCAGGACTTCGCCGTGCCGGTCGGCACCGACGTCGTGGCCGCCCACAAGGGCACCGTCGTGAAGGCAGGCCCGAACGGCGCCGGCGACGGCCCCGCGTACGGCAACGCCGTCGTGATCAAGCACTCCAACGGCAAGTACTCGCAGTACGCGCACCTGTCGAAGGTCAACGTGAAGATCGGCCAGACCGTGAAGACCGGCCAGAAGATCGCGCTGTCCGGCAACACCGGAAACTCCAGCGGCCCGCACCTGCACTTCGAGATCCGCACGTCCCCGAACTACGGCTCGGCGCTGAACCCGGCGGCGTTCCTCCGCTCGGTGCACGTCTCCATCTGATCCGGCCGGCGTAACCGCGCGACCCCGGACCGGCCCCCGAAGCGCCCGGCCGGGCGCGCAGCACAACCGAACAGAGTCAGTGGACCCGTTACACCCCGGTACCCGGGGCGTGCGCCCGGGTCACCCGTCCGACGGCGACGTCGAGGACAGCCTCACGGCTCACTCCTCGGGGTCGCCGTCGTCGTTCCACCACACCGTCCACCGGGCGGTGCGGCTCAGTCCGACGCCTGCCGCTGGTCCGCCATCCGCAGCACCGGGAAGCTCCCGGTCACCGTCGGCGCGTGCTCCGGCAGCCACAGCACCGCGATCGCCCCGCCCGTGCCCTCCGCCGCGCCCGAGGGCGCCGCGTTGCGGAAGGTCAGCCGGGCCCCCAGCACCCTCGCCTGGCCCGCCGCGATCGTCAGGCCGAGACCGTGACCGTGCCCGGCCCGGTCCATGCTTCCGGTACGGAAGCGGCTCGGCCCGTCCCGCAGCAGCTCCTCCGGGAATCCCGGACCGTGGTCGCGGACCCGCACCACCCGGCCCTCGACCGTGACCTCCACCGGGGTCGAGCCGTGCTTCGCGGCGTTCCCGAGCAGATTGCCGAGGATGCGCTCCAGCCGGCGCGGATCGGTGGAGACCCACGACTCGTGCACCACCCGCACGGTCACCTCCGGGTTCAGCAGCCCGATCCGGCGGCTGACGAACTCGCCGAGCGGCAGCATCTGGAGCTCCGCCCGCTCCGAGGCGCTGTCCAGCCGGGCCACCTCCAGCACGTCCTCGACCAGCGTGCGCATCGCCTGCGCCCGGTCCCGCACCAGCTCGGTGGGGCGGCCCGGCGGCAGCAGCTCGGCCGCCGTGAGCAGCCCGGTCACCGGGGTACGCAGCTCATGGGCGATGTCCGCGGTGACCCGGCGCTCCGCCTCGATCCGCTCGTTCAGCGCGTCGGTCAGCGCGTCGACCGCCCGCGCCAGCTCGTCGGTCTCGTCGCGGACGACCCCGCCGACGGCCTCCCTGACCCGTACGTCCGTCTGCCCCTGGGCGACCCGGCCCGCCGCGGCCGCCGCCTTGCGCAGCCGGCGCGAGAGCTGGCCGCCGATGAGGACCCCGAGCGCGCAGCCGCCGAAGACCACCGAGACCGAGCCGATGAGCAGGGCCCGGTCCAGGTCGTCCATGATCGTGGCGGAGCGGTCCGCGAACCGGGAGTGCAGCGAGAGCACGTCCCCGCCCGCCAGCGGAACCGCCGCCCAGACCTCGGGGACCCCGTCGGGGCCCTGCGTCACATGGGTGGCCCGGCGGTTCTTGCGGACCTCGTCGCGCAGGCTCGGCGGGATCGTCGGGTCGTTGAGCTTCGCCCCGAACTTCGGACCGCCCTTCTGCATGCTCGTCGCCTCGTAGAAGCGCTGCGCGCCCAGCAGCCGCTCCAGCTGCACCTCGCGGGCGTTCTCGATCATCGAGACGCGGGCCGCGTTGTGCACCACGAGGCTCAGCGCCACCGCGACGAGCGCGCCGACCGCCGCGATGGCGATGCTGATCTTCCAGCGGACTCCGGTCCGCAGGGCCAGTCGCTTCATCCGCGCAGCTTGTAGCCGAAGCCGCGGACCGTGTCGATCCGGTCCTGGCCGATCTTGGTGCGCAGCCGCTGGACGTGGACGTCCACGACCCGGGTGTCACCGCCCCAGCCGTAGTCCCAGACCCGCTCCAGGAGCTTGTCGCGGGACAGGACGGTGCCCGGTGCGGACGAGAACTCCAGCAGCAGCCGCATCTCGGTGGGCGTCAGCGCCACCTGCTCACCGGCCCGCCGCACCTCCATGCCGTCCGTGTCGACCTCCAGATCGCCGAAGACCAGCACCCCGCCGAACGCCCCGGCCTCCCCCTCCGCACCGCCCTGACCCGGACCGTCCGGCCCGGCCGCGTGGCCGAAGCGGCGCAGCACCGCCCGGATGCGGGCGACCAGGACCGCGCCGTCGAAGGGCTTGGTGACGTAGTCGTCGGCTCCGGCCTCCAGGCCCAGCACCACGTCGATCGAGTCGGCCCGCGCGGAGAGCATGATCACCGGCACGGTCGACTCGTCCCGGATGCGGCGGCACAGGCTCACCCCGTCCAGGCCCGGCACCATCACGTCGAGCAGGGCGATGTCCGGCCGGTCGGCGCGGAACGCCTCCAGACCGGAGAGCCCGTCGGGCATCGCGGTGACCGTGAAGCCGACCCGTTCCAGGGCGAGCTGGGTGGCCTCGCGGATGACGTCGTCGTCCTCGACGAAGAGGACGTGGGTCTCGGCCATGGGGCTGCTTCTCGCTTTCCGTTCCCGCTCGGTTCCACCGGCACGGCCTCGTGCCCGCCCGGTCTCAATTCCTGCCCTGCTCCACCGGCGCCTCGGACGGAACCGGCTCCACCGGTTCCACCGGCTCCGACTGCACCGGCAGCTCGCCGTCCGTGCCCTCGACGGCACGGCTGAAGTCGTTGTGCACCCGGTCGTGCTCGGTGAAGCGGTCGCTCGCCCAACGGTAGGTGACCACCTCCGAGCCGGACGGGTACGCCAGCGGGTCCTTCGATCCGTAGACCTGGGTCGTCACCACCAGGTCGCCCCGGTCGATCGTTCCGTAGACGGCGGGCACCTCGGCCGTGAAGACGTTCTTGTACGAGCCGTCGCCGTCCGCCCGGTACACATACGTTCCGACGCCCACCGAATCGGCGCAGCTCATCACGTTGACCACCACGTCGGCGGCCCGGCCGCCCGTCATCGACCCGTAGGAGGTGTCGATCGGATAGGCCCTGCCCGCGCAGGGCCTGAGCCCGTCCCTGACCTGCTCGCCCACCTTGGGGTCGCCCTTCAGGAGCCGCACGGCGTCGACCCGCCTGACGGGCGGGGTCGTGCCGGAGGGGCCGGACTGGGGGGTGACCTTGGCGACCGGCTGGCTGCCGGCGGGGCCCTCGTCCCGGGTGCCGGTGCCGCCCGTGGAGCAGCCGACGCCGAACAGCCCGAAGGCGACGAGTCCGGCCAAGGCCGTGCCACTCGCCGCCATACCGCTCCGGAGTCCCCGGCTCCGGCCCGATCTCCCCGGACCGTCGCCGTCGTCCGGGCCCCCGGACCCGTTCGAGGAGGAATCACTCGAGGCAGGGCCCCTTCCGGAAGGGCCTCTCCCGGAAGGCCCGCCCGAGGAACCGCCCCCGAAGCCGCCCCCGCCGCCGCTGCTGCCGCTCAGGCCGCGCACCGCTCCATCCCCCGCTCGTCGTGACGCCCGTTCCGCTGCGCCGGTGTGTGTGCCCTCGCCCCCGGCACCGTCGTCACGGGCGACCGCCGGGCGGGGACACGGGCGGAGGTGACCGGCGCCGCGCTCCGGTGGCCCCCGGTCTCCCGGGCGACCGCCTCGCGGCTGACCAGCTCGCGGCTCTCCAGCTCCTGGCGCAGTCGTGCCAGGGCCCGGTGCAGCGTGCTCTTGACCGTACCGGCCGACATGCCGAGTGCCGCGGCCGTCTCCTCCGTGCTCATCTGCTCCCAGTGTCGCAGCACGACGACGCTGCGCTGCTTGGGAGCCAGGATGCCGAGGATGTCCATCAGCAGGGCGCGGTCGGCGCGCTGGTCGCTGCCGTCATCGACGCTCGCGTCGGGCAGCTGCTCGGTCGGGACCTCTTCGAGCTTGCGCGCCCGCCACCACTCCGTACGGGTGTTGATCATGACGCGGCGCAGATAGGCGTCGGCCAGGGACTTGTCGGCGATGCCGTCCCAGCGGCCGTAGGTGCGCACCAGGGCGGTCTGCAGCAGGTCCTGGGCATCCACGGGATCGGGAACCAGGCGGCGCGCGCTGCGCAGCAGCGCCTCCTGCCGTGTGCGTACGTAGTCCTCGAACGCGAGCACCTCGCCCTGCGCCATGACAACCGCCTCCGTCCCCGAACATCCCCGTGCCGCAGGCGGCACCGCGGGTGTTCCGCGGTCCGGCCGTCCTGCTGTCGCAGACGCTACGGAGGCGTTGTCACGGCGATGTGCGGAGCAGCCGTAGGCCGGTGCACGGCTGCCCATCGGTTGTGTAACAGTGCGGGAGAAGCCGTTTCCCGGGGCGGGCGAAGAGGGGGCCGCGGACCCGGCCCGGGATCAGGTCAGCGGCAGTCGGTACCGGCCGTCCGCCAGCGGCTCGACCAGCCCGTCGGCCACCAGCCCGTCCAGTGCGCGGGCCCGCTGCACCGGCTCCTCCCACACCGCGTCCAGCGCGGCCTGCGCCACGGGGCCCACGGAGTCCCGCAACACCGCCAGCAGCCGCCCGCGCACCTGGCGGTCGGTCCCGGCGTACGTCTGGCCCTTGCGCGGCGGCCCCTGGTGCGCGGGCTTCCCCGCCAGCCGCCAGGCACACCGGGAGGCGATCGGGCACCGGTCGCAGTCCTCGTTGCGCGCGGTGCACACGAGGGCGCCCAGCTCCATCGTGGCCGCCGCCCAGCGCGCCGCCCGCTCGTCCTCCTCGGGCAGCAGCGCCCGCGCGAGCTTGCGCTCGGCGGCCGTGGTCGCGTTCGGCGGGTACTGGACCCCGGACGCGGCGCGGGCGAACACCCGGCGGACGTTCGTGTCGAGCACCGCGTGCCGCTGTCCGTACGCGAACGAGGCCACGGCCGCCGCCGTGTACTCGCCGATCCCGGGCAGCGCCAGCAGCTGGGCGTGCTCGCTCGGCACATCGCCGCCGTGCCGTTCCGTTATCGCCTGCGCGGCCCCGTGCAGGCGCAGCGCACGGCGCGGGTAGCCGAGCCGGCCCCAGGCGCGGACCGCCTCCCCGGGCGCCTCGGCGGCCAGGTCGGCGGGGCGGGGCCAGCGGGCGAGCCACTGTTCGTACACCGGGAGGACCCGGCTCACCGGGGTCTGCTGGAGCATGAACTCGCTGACCATCACACCCCAGGCGCCCGCTTCGGGGCGGCGCCAGGGCAGATCGCGGGCATGCTGCTCGAACCACCCGATGACGGGGGTGTGGAGGGAGGAGGCGGGGGGCGTCTGTGTCGAAGTCATGGCAGTCATCGCACGGACGATCCTGGCACGGAAGAGGGAGTGGCGGTCACGGGCGCGGGAGTGTCGGCCCATGCGGCGGTCCACGGGGTGACAACGCCACCCGTTCTGTCCCCTGTGACCGGATCCCCGTGATGATGATCGGCAAAACTTGCCGCCGGAGCGGCGGGTGGGGCCTGAGTCGGCCCGGATCTCTCGTAGAGTTCGGACCGTGGGATCTATGCGCAATCCGGTCGGTCCGCTTCCCTCCAGCATCTACTGGCGACGAAGGGCGGTAGCGGGACTTCTCGTTGCGCTGCTCGCCGTGTTGATCGCCTGGGGCGTGACGTCCGGAGGCGGTGGGGGGAGCCGGAGCGACGGCAAGTCCGGCGGCTCCGACCCGGTCGAGTCGATCACTCCCGGGCCCTCGGGCTCCGGCCCCGCGATCAGCCAACAGCCGGGCGGCCGGGACGAGTCGGGCGAGAACGGCGGCTCCGGAGGCTCCGGCGGCTCCGACGGCGGCGCGGGTGGGTCCTCCGGTGGTGCGGGCGAGGGCGCCTCGTCCGACGGGGCGTCAACGGGCGGTGCGGGAACGGCCGATTCGGGTGCGGGCGGCGGCGGCACGGCGGGCCAACAGGTCCCGGCCGGCTCCCCGCTTCCCGAGTGCAAGCCCTCCGCGGTGCGGTTGAGCCTGCGGACGAAGGTCAGTTACGGCCCCGACGACAAGCCGAAGTTCGAACTGATCGCGAAGAACACCTCGTCGGCGGCGTGCAAGGCCGACCTCGGGCCGAAGAGCGCGGTGCTCACGGTCACCGAGGCCGGTGGCGAGGACGACGATCCGGTCTGGTCCTCGAAGGACTGCCCCGCCGCGGCCGGTCCGCTGTTCCTGAAGGTTCCGGCGGGCGCGACGGTGATCCACACGGTCGACTGGAACCGCACGCTGTCCGTGCCCGGCTGTGCGACGCCTCCGGCGGGCAAGGCGGGCCCGGGAACGTACCTCCTGGAGGCGAAGGCCCCGGGCGCCCCCGTCCAGCGGGCCTCGTTCGTCCTCGCGAAGGACTGACCGGCCTCTGCGGACCGGCGAACCCAGCCCGTCCGGCGTTCGAGGACGGGACCGTCCACGTGGACGAGCGATGCGCCAAGAGGTCCGGGCCAGTCCGTAGGGCACCGCCCACCGGGCAGCAGGGTTCCGTCCTCAAGCGGCGGACGGGCTGATGGTGGTGGCCGGGGTTCCGTCCCGAAGCGTGCCGGACGGGCTGATGGTGGCCCAGGGTTCCGTGGCTCGGGCCGGTGTCAGACGTACCGTTCCAGGATCGACGACTCCGCCAGCCGCGACAGACCCTCCCGCACGCTGCGCGCCCGCGCCTCGCCGACGCCGTCCACCGTCTGGAGGTCGTCCACGCTCGCCGCCAGCAGCTTCTGCAGACCGCCGAAGTGCTCCACCAGCCGCTCGATGATCGCCCCGGGCAGCCGCGGCACCTTCGCCAGCAGCCGGAAGCCCCGCGGGGACACCGCCGAGTCCAGCGTCTCGGGCGAGCCGCTGTAGCCCAGCGCCCGCGCCACCACCGCCAGCTCCAGCAGCTCCGTGTGGCTCAGCGCGTCCAGCTCGGTCAGCGCCTCCGCCACCGTGCGCGACCGTTTCGCCGTCGGTTCGGGGACGTAGTCCCGGACGACCAGCTCCCGCTCCGGCTCCACCCCGGCGATCAGCTCGTCCAGCTGGAGGGAGAGCAGACGTCCGTCGGTGCCGAGCTCGACCACGTACTCCGCGATCTCCGTGGCGATCCGCCGCACCATCTCCAGCCGCTGCGCCACCGCCGTCACGTCCCGGACGGTGACCAGGTCCTCGATCTCCAGCGCGGACAGCGTGCCCGCCACCTCGTCGAGGCGCAGTTTGTACCGCTCCAGCGTGGCGAGCGCCTGGTTGGCCCGGGACAGGATCGCGGAGGACTCCTCCAGGACCCGCCGCTCCCCGTCCACGTACAGCGCGATGAGGCGCATCGACTGGGAGACCGAGACGACGGGGAAGCCGCACGCCTTGGAGACCCGGTCCGCCGTGCGGTGACGGGTGCCCGTCTCCTCCGTGTGGATCGAGGCGTCCGGGACCAGCTGCACGCCGGCCCGCAGGATCTTGGTCATGTCCTTGTCGAGGATCAGCGCCCCGTCGAGCTTGCACAGCTCGCGCAGGCGCGTCGCCGTGAACTCCACGTCCAGCACGAATCCGCCGGTGCACATCGACTCGACGGTCTTGTCCATGCCCAGCACGATCAGGCCACCGGTATTGCCGCGGAGAATGCGCTCCAGGCCGTCCCGCAGGGCCATTCCGGGCGCGACCGCGCTCAACGAGGCGCGCATCAGCGCCTCGTTACCGGTGCCTTGGCCGGACTTTCCGGGCGTCGTCGCCCGGTCGTTGGCTGCCACTGCACTCCTCCGGTCACAGGTTGCGGTGCCCTCGCGTCCCCCATGCCGTGTCCACGGGCGGGCGAGACCAGGGCAAAGTCTACCGGCGCGCGTTGTCTTCCTGACGAGGCTGCGGCGCCTCTTGACGAGACCGGCGCGGGAGGACCCGCAGAGCGTCGCCCATGTCGGCGACTTCCGTGACCTTCATACCGGCCGGGACCTTCCCCGGATCCGTCGGAACGAGCGCGTGCGTGAAGCCCAGACGGTGTGCCTCGGCCAGCCGCCGCTGCACCCCGGTGACCCTCCTGACCTCGCCCGCGAGCCCCACCTCGCCGATCGCGACCAGGTTCTTCGGGAGCGGGGTGTCGCTGGCCGCGCTGGCCAGGGCGAGCGCGATCGCCAGGTCGGCGGCGGGTTCGGTGAGCTTCACGCCGCCCACCGTCGCGCTGTAGATGTCCCGCTTGCCGAGTGCGCTGATCCGGCCGCGCTGCTCCAGCACGGCGAGCATCATCGAGACCCGGGAGGTCTCCAGACCCGAGGTCGTGCGCCGGGGCGAGGGGATCTGGGAGTCGACGGTGAGCGCCTGCACCTCGGCGACCAGGGGCCGCTTGCCCTCCAGGGTCACCGTCAGGCAGGTGCCCGGCACCGCCACGTCGCGGCGGGTCAGGAAGAGGCCCGAGGGGTCGGCGAGCCCGGTGATGCCCTCGTCGTGCAGCTCGAAGCAGCCGACCTCGTCGGTCGCCCCGTAACGGTTCTTGACGCCGCGCACCAGCCGCAGCCGGGCGTGCCGGTCGCCCTCGAAGGACAGCACCACGTCCACCAGGTGCTCCAGCAGCCGGGGCCCGGCGATCGCGCCGTCCTTGGTGACGTGACCGACGAGCAGCGTGGCCATCCCGCGCTCCTTGGAGGCCCGGATCAGCGCCCCGGCGACCTCCCGGACCTGGGCCATCCCGCCGGGCGCGCCGTCGATCTCGGGCGAGGCGACGGTCTGCACCGAGTCCAGGACGAGCAGCGAGGGCTTCACCGCGTCCAGGTGGCCGAGCACCGCCGAGAGGTCGGTCTCCGCCGCGAGGTAGAGGTGGTCGTTGATCGCCCGGATCCGGTCGGCCCGCAGCCGGACCTGGCTCGCGGACTCCTCGGCGGTGACATAGAGCGTGCGGTGGTCGTCGCTCGCCGCCTTGGCCGCCACGTCCAGCAGCAGCGTCGACTTGCCGACGCCCGGCTCGCCCGCCAGCAGCACGACCGCGCCCGGCACCAGCCCGCCGCCGAGCACGCGGTCCAGCTCGCCGACGCCGGTCGAGCGGGCGGTGGCCGTCCGGCTGTCGACCTGGCCGATCGGCACGGCCGCCGTGGAGACCCGGCCGGCCGCGGTGGTGCGCACGGCGGGGGCGCCGCCGAACTCCTCGACCGTCCCCCACGCCTGGCACTCGGGGCAACGGCCGAGCCACTTGGCGGTGGTCCAGCCGCATTCGGTACAGCGGTAGGACGGCCGGTCCTTCGCGGATTTCGTACGGGCAGCCATGGCGCCACCGTATAGGTGAGGTACGACAACCCCTCCCGGGCGGCGGCGTGCGGGGCCCCGCCGCACGCAGGGCGCACGGAAGCGCACCGGAGCACTACGGGTGGAATCCGTGATTCCTGTCCTCTTTCACAACTCTTTCGAGGGATACGTTCACCCGTAAGGATTAAATGTGCTCAAGGGGCACTTGGGGCATACGCTCCTTTGCCTACGGTCGCCGGGTGATGAGCAGCAGGCTGGAGACCCCGACGCACACCACCGGCGCACACCGGGCGCACCGCCGAGCACCTCACCCCCCGGCACAGCGGCCGCCCGTACGGTACGAGCCGTATCTCGACGGACTCTTCACCTACTGCCTCTCCGTGCTCTGCGACCACGACGCGGCCGCCGAAGCGCTCGGCGCCGTGCTGTCGGTCGCGGACCGGCAGGACGCCCGGGGCCCCACGGCCGAGGAGGAACGTCAATCCTGGCTGTACGCGCTGGCCCGCTGGACCTGCCTGCGCACCCTCACCGAGCGCGGGCGCGGCCGCCAGGCCCATCGCCGTCCCCCCGGGGCGCACACCGCCCAGCGCACGCCGGAGCACACCTCGCCCGCCACCCCCGAGGACGCCGCCGTGCCCGCCCCTTCCGAGTCGCCGGCCGCCGAGGCCCGCCGCCGGGAGCTCGCCACGCTCGCCTGGCCCGAGGCCGCGGGCACCACCCCGGAGCAGCGCGAGGCGCTCGAACTGGCCGTGCGTCACGGGCTCGCCCCGCGCGCCGTCGCCGCCGTGCTCGGTCTGGAGCCCGCCACCGCCCGGGAGCTGCTGGCCGGCGCGGCCTGCGAGGTGGAGCGCACCCGCGCGGCCCTCGCCGTCGTCCGGACCGGCCACTGCCCCACCGTCGCCCGGATCACCGGGGACCACCAGGTGCTGCTCTCCGCCACCCTGCGCCGGGAGCTCGTCCGGCACGTCGACGACTGCCCCCGCTGCCGTCGTGCCGCCGAGCGGGCCGATGCCGCGGGGCCCTGGCCCGGAGCGGCCCTGGCCCCGGTCGCCGCCCTGCCCGTCGTCGAGGCCCCCCGCCCCTCCGTGTACGTCGCGATGGCCCAGGCCCAGCGCTCCCGCGCCGCCGGCCCGCGCTTCGACCGGGCCGGGTATCCGCTCGACCCCAAGGACCAGGCCGCCCGCCGGGAGCGGCTGCGTGCCCGGCTCGTGACGACCACGGTCGTCGCGACGGTGGTCGCCGCCCCCGTGATCGCCCTGTGGGCCGCCTACCGGGGAGCGCCCCAGACCGGTGAGGGCCACGACGGGGCCTCGGTCGCCGCCACAGAGGTCGACGGCGCCGGAGGTATGGGCGGCTCCCCCAACGACGACGACGGCGGCGACGGCGGCGACGGTCGTCCCGGCAACCGCTTCGGCGTCCGCGTCCCGGACGTCACCGCCGAGGTCGTCAGCACCGGCGGCGCGCCGCACGGCGACGCCCGGCTCGCGGTGTCGGCCCGGACCTCCGGGGCCGTCACGACGCTCACGCTGACCGCCTCCGGCCGGGGACCGGTCAGCTGGTCGGCGGCCACGGACGCCGCGTGGCTGCGGCTCAGCCGTACGTCGGGCACGCTCGCGGCCGGGCAGAGCACGACGGTCGCGGTCGCGGTGATCCGGCACGCGCAGCCGGGCGGAGCGTGGCGGGCCCGGATCTCGCTGACGCCCTCGGGCTCCGCCGTGCTCATCGACGGCTACGGGGGCACGGCCCCGACGACGGGCGGTCCGCGCCCCACGCGTCCGGGAACGGGCTCCCCCCGGCCCACGGACCCGGGCCCCACGGACCCCGGGCCCACCGATCCGGGTCCGACCGACCCAGGTCCGACCGACCCAGGTCCGACCGATCCGGGTCCGACCGACCCCGGCCCGACCGACCCCGGCCCGGGCCCGACCGATCCCACCGATCCGCCGGACCCCACCGGTCCGCCCGAACCGACACCGGACCCGACCGACCCGGGCCCCACGGACCCGGCCCCGACCGGCCCCGGCCCCTCCGCCCCGGACCCGACGGGCTGAGCAGCCCCGGACCCGACGGGCTGAGCAGCCCAGGACCCGATGGGCCGAGCGGCCCCGGACCCGGCGGGCCGAGGGCCCGTCGGCCGGTCCGGTCCGGTGTGCCTCAGCCCTTCTTCGGCGCGGGGGGCGGGTCCGCCGGGTGCGGGGCCATCGGCAGCAGCGAGGACAGCCGCTCCTCGCACAGCTCGACCAGCCGGTCGTAGCCCTCCTTGCCCATCAGCTCGATCAGCTCCGGGCGGTAGGACACGTACACCGGATCACCGGCCCCGTGCGCCGAGGTGGCCGAGGTGCACCACCAGTGCAGGTCGTGACCGCCCGGACCCCAGCCCCGGCGGTCGTACTCACCGATCGTCACCTGGAGCACCCGGGTGTCGTCGGGCCGGTCGATCCAGTCGTACGTCCGCCGCACCGGCAGCTGCCAGCACACGTCCGGCTTGGTCTCCAGCGGCTCCTTGCCCTCCCGCAGCGCCAGGATGTGCAGCGAGCAGCCCGCCCCGGCGGGGAAGCCGGGCCGGTTCTGGAAGATGCAGGAGCCCTCCCAGCGGCGCGTCTGGCGTTCGCCGTCCTCGTCGACGCCGACCCAGCCCGTCCCGGTGCCGACGTTGTGGAACTGCCACAGCTCGGGAGTGAGCCGGGCCACATGCCCCGCGACCCGCTTCTCGTCGTCCTCGTCGGAGAAGTGCGCGCCCAGCGTGCAGCAGCCGTCGTCCGCCCGGCCCGCCTGGATGCCCTGGCAGCCGCTGCCGAAGATGCACGTCCACCGGGAGGTCAGCCACGTCAGATCGCAGCGGAAGACCTGTTCGTCGTCGGCCGGGTCGGGGAACTCCACCCAGGCCCGGGCGAAGTCGATGCCCTTCTCGTCGGACGGGTCCGGTCCGCCCGCCTCCGGCCGCGCTGCCCGCGTGTTCGACTTCTGCTTCTTCGTGGCTTTGTCCTGCTTAGCCTTTTTCGTCTTTGGCACGCGGACAGCGTAAGTCCCCTGGCGCAGTAGCGTTCCCCCATGAGACTCGGAGTCCTCGACGTGGGATCGAACACGGTTCACCTGCTGGTGGTCGACGCCCACCCCGGCGCCCGCCCGCTGCCCGCGCACTCGCACAAGGCGGAGCTCAGGCTCGCCGAACTCCTCGACGAGGGCGGCGCCATCGGCCCCCTCGGCGTGGACCGGCTGGTGGCGACGATCGCCGGTGCCGTGCAGGCCGCCGAGGACAAGGGGTGCGAGGACGTGCTCGCCTTCGCCACCTCCGCCGTGCGCGAGGCGACCAACGCGGACCTGGTCCTGGAGCGCGTACGGGTCGAGACCGGGGTCGACCTCGCGGTCCTCAGCGGCGAGGAGGAGGCCCGGCTGACCTTCCTGGCCGCCCGCCGCTGGTTCGGCTGGTCGGCGGGGAAGCTGCTCGTCCTCGACATCGGCGGCGGCTCCCTGGAGATCGCCTTCGGCATCGACGAGGAGCCGGACACCGCCGTCTCCCTGCCGCTCGGCGCGGGCCGCCTCACCAGCGCCTGGCTGCCCGACGACCCGGCCGGCCCCGAGCAGGTCAGGGCGTTGCGCCGGCACGTCCGGGCCAGCATCGCGCGGACGGTGGGCGAGTTCAGCCGGGCCGGCCGCCCCGACCACGTGGTCGCCACCTCCAAGACCTTCAAGCAGCTCGCCCGGATCGCCGGCGCCGCCCGCTCCACCGAGGGCCTGTACGTCCAGCGCTCGCTGAGCCGCAAGGCGCTGGAGGACTGGGTGCCCAAGCTGGCCGGGATGACGGTCGAGGAGCGCGGCCGGCTCCCCGGAGTCTCCGAGGGCCGGGCCGCCCAGCTGCTCGCCGGGGCCCTGGTGGCCGAGGGGACGATGGACCTGTTCGGCGTCGAGGAGCTGGAGGTCTGTCCCTGGGCCCTGCGCGAGGGCGTCATCCTGCGCCGCCTGGACCACCTCCCCGCGGAACGGGCCGCGCTGCCGGGGTGACGCGGCGTACGGCGGCGCACTCCGGGCCGTGCCGCTCGGGCGGCGTACGGCGGAACGAGCCGCACCGCTCCGGTGACGTACGGTGACGGCCTCATGGCCCTGATCACTTTCCGCCAGGAGCCCTCGGCGCGGCGCACCCGTGCCCGTACGCTGTCCAGGTGGCAGAACCCGTGGTGCGCATCCCCGATGCGAAGGTCGCCCTGTCAACGGCCTCGGTCTACCCCGAGTCCACCGCGACGGCCTTCGAGATCGCCGCGCGCCTGGGATACGACGGCGTAGAGGTCATGGTCTGGACCGACCCCGTCAGCCAGGACATCGAGGCCCTGCGCCGGCTCTCCGACTACCACCGGGTCCCGATCCTCGCGGTGCACGCCCCCTGCCTCCTCATCACCCAGCGCGTCTGGTCCACCGACCCCTGGGTCAAGCTCCAGCGGGCCAGGGCCGCCGCCGAGAGGCTCGGCGCCTCCACCGTCGTGGTGCACCCGCCGTTCCGGTGGCAGCGCAACTACGCCAAGGACTTCGTGACCGGGATCTGGCGGATGGCCCAGGAGACGGACGTCCGGTTCGCCGTCGAGAACATGTACCCCTGGCGCTACCGGGACCGCGAGATGCTCGCGTACGCGCCCGACTGGGACGTCACCAACGACGACTACCGGCACTTCACGGTCGACCTCTCGCACACCGCGACCGCCCGCACCGAGGCGCTCGCCATGGTGGACCGGATGGGCGACCGGCTCGCGCACGTCCACCTCGCCGACGGCAAGGGCTCGGCCAAGGACGAGCACCTGGTGCCCGGCCGGGGCGACCAGCCGTGCGCGGAGCTGCTGGAACGCCTGGCCCGTACGGGCTTCGACGGCCACGTCGTCATCGAGGTCAACACCCGCCGCGCGATGTCCTCCGCCGAACGCGAGGCCGACCTCGCGGAGGCGCTGGCCTTCACCCGCCTCCACCTGGCGACCGCGACCGTCGCCGACGACCCGTCCGCGAAGATCCGCCGCCCGTGACCGGGGAGCCCGGCCGCCCGCCCGTGACCGAGGACGCTTCCGCCCCGCGCCGCCGGGGCCGCCCCTCCCGCAAGGCCGCGGCCGAGGGCCCCGACGCCCGTACGCGCATCCTGGAGGCGGCCCGTACGGAGTTCGCCGAACGCGGCTACGACAGGACGTCGATCCGGGGCATCGCCAGGGCCGCCGGGGTCGACGCGGCCCTCGTGCACCACTACTTCGGCACCAAGGACGAGGTCTTCGCCGCCGCCGTCGAGGTCACCTTCGAACCGGCCCTGGTCGTCCACACCGTGCTCGGCGGCCCGCCGGAGGGGCTGGGGGAGCGGCTGGCGCGCTTCTTCCTCTCGGTGTGGGAGGACCCGGCCACCCGCTCCCCCCTGCTGGCGATCCTGCGCTCCGCGCTGACCCACGAGGCGGCGGCGAAGGTGCTGCGCGAGTTCGTCCTGCGGCGGCTGCTGGAGCGGATCGCGGCGGAACTGGACGTTCCGGACGCGACGTTCCGCGCCGAGCTGGCCGCCTCGCACATGATCGGCATCGCGACGCTCCGGTACATGATCCGCGCCGAGCCGCTCGCCTCCGCCGACCCGGAGGACATCGTGGCGATGGTCGCCCCCACGCTCCAGCGATACTTGGGCGAGCGCTGAACCCCGGCGGGGGCCGACCACCCACCGGTCGTCGCGTCCCGCATTCCGGACGGGCTGTCCAGATCTTGGATCCGGGGCGTACGCTCGAAGGCAGTCTTCTCTTCAACTGTCGTAGGCAGTCCCCCTGCCGAAGGAGCGAGCGACAATGCCGCAGCTGAGGTCCCGCACGGTCACCCACGGACGCAACATGGCGGGCGCGCGCGCCCTTATGCGCGCGTCGGGCGTAGCGAGCGCGGACATCGGCAAGCCGATCATCGCGGTCGCCAACTCGTTCACCGAGTTCGTCCCCGGCCACACCCACCTCGCCCCGGTCGGCCGGATCGTCTCCGAGGCGATCCTGGCGGCGGGCGCGGTCCCGCGCGAGTTCAACACCATCGCCGTGGACGACGGCATCGCGATGGGCCACGGCGGCATGCTCTACAGCCTGCCCTCCCGCGACCTGATCGCCGACTCCGTGGAGTACATGGTCGAGGCGCACTGCGCGGACGCGCTGATCTGCATCTCCAACTGCGACAAGATCACCCCGGGCATGCTGATGGCCGCCATGCGCCTCAACATCCCGACCGTCTTCGTCTCCGGCGGCCCGATGGAGGCCGGCAAGGCCACCCTCGTCGACGGCACGGTCCGAAAACTCGACCTGGTCAACGCGATCAGCGACGCGGTCGACGAGTCCGTCTCCGACGAGGACATGCTCCGCATCGAGGAGAACGCCTGCCCCACCTGCGGCAGCTGTTCCGGCATGTTCACCGCCAACTCGATGAACTGCCTGACCGAGGTCCTCGGCCTCTCCCTCCCGGGCAACGGCTCCGTCCTCGCCACGCACACCGCCCGCCGGGCGCTGTACGAGGACGCCGGCCGCACGGTCGTCGAGATCACCAAGCGCTACTACGAGCAGGACGACGAGACCGTCCTGCCGCGCGCCATCGGCACCCGCGCCGCGTTCGACAACGCGATGGCGCTGGACATCGCCATGGGCGGCTCGACCAACACGATCCTGCACCTGCTGGCCGCCGCCGAGGAAGCGGAGCTGGCGTACGGCCTCGACGACATCAACGAGGTCTCGCGCCGGGTCCCCTGCCTCTCCAAGGTCGCCCCGAACGTCGCCCCCGGCGGCACGTACTACATGGAGGACGTCCACCGGGCCGGCGGCATCCCCGCCCTCATCGGCGAGCTGCACCGCGGCGGTCTGCTCAACGAGGACGTGCACGCGGTGCACTCCGACACCCTGGCCGAGTGGCTGAAGAACTGGGACGTCCGCGGCGGCTCCCCGTCCCCCGAGGCCGTCGAGCTGTGGCACGCCGCCCCCGGCTGCGTCCGCTCCGCGACCGCCTTCTCGCAGTCCGAGCGGTGGGACACCCTCGACCTGGACGCGGCGGGCGGCTGCATCCGCGACGTCGAGCACGCCTACTCCAAGGACGGCGGCCTCGCCGTCCTCAAGGGCAACCTTGCCGTGGACGGGTGCGTCGTGAAGACCGCCGGCGTCGACGAGTCGATCTGGACCTTCGAGGGCCCGGCCGTCGTCTGCGAGTCGCAGGACGAGGCCGTCGACAAGATCCTCCGCAAGGAGATCGAGCCGGGCGACGTCGTCGTCATCCGTTACGAGGGCCCGCGCGGCGGCCCCGGCATGCAGGAGATGCTCTACCCCACCTCCTTCCTCAAGGGCCGGGGCCTGGGCAAGGTCTGCGCGCTGGTCACCGACGGCCGCTTCTCCGGCGGCACGTCGGGCCTCTCCATCGGCCACGCCTCGCCCGAGGCGGCCTCCGGCGGCACCATCGCGCTCGTCGAGGACGGTGACCGGATCCGGATCGACATCCCGAACCGCTCCATCGAACTGCTCGTCGACGACGCCGAGCTGGCCACCCGCCGCGAGGCGCTCAACGGCGTGTACGCGCCGAAGAACCGCGACCGCAAGGTCTCGGCCGCACTGCGCGCCTACGCGGCGATGGCGACGAGCGCGGACCGCGGCGCGGTCCGGGACGTCTCGAAGCTGGGCTGACGCCGGTATCCGGGGGCGGAGCCCCGGGCCCTCACCAGGCGCCCGGGTCCGCCCCGTCCACCGCGAAGACCGACCCGTCCGGCGCCGTCCCCACGACCGTCCGCCCCGCCGTGACCGGGGCGGGCAGGTCGGAGGCGTAGGCGAGCTTCCCGCCGCTCATCCGGGTCCGGGTCTGCCCCACCAGCGCACCCCGGTCCGTGTCGACGGCCAGCAGCCGCCCGTCCGCGGCGGAGAAGTACAGGTGCCCGCCCTCCCCGAGCACCGGGGCGGAGGCCCGCCCGACCCCGGTCTCCAGCCGCCACAGCTCGGCCTCGGCACCGCCCGCCGCGGTGTCGAACGCGAGCAGCGACCCGCCCCGCGCCAGCAGGTACGCGACGTCCCCGGCCATGGCCACCTGCGGCCCGTCCAGGGCGAAGGGCAGCGGGACCCGGGCCGACCGGCCGGTCCCGGGCGCGTACCGGACCAGCTCGGTGACGTCCGAGTTCCCGTTCATCGCCGTCAGCACCAGCTCCCCGGCCCCCGCCGTGCCGACCGGGGTGAGGGCCCCGTCCAGCCTCCGCTGCCAGGAGGTCCGGCCGCTCGCGGCGTCCACCGCCGTGACCAGCGTCGACGCGCCGGAGGACGTCTGCTCGAAGGCGTAGGCGAGCCCGGAAGCCCCGTCGTACAGGGCGAAGTCGGGCCGGGTGTGGCCCGCCGGCGACCCCGCCCAGCGGGTCGTCCCGCTCGCCCCGTCCAGCGCCGTCACCGTGCCGTCGTCCGCCACGGTCAGCAGGGTGTCGCCCGCCGGGAACGCGCCGCCGGGGCTCGCGGACAGCGCGGTGTCCCGGACGGCGGTGCCCTTCACCGGGTCGAACGCGCGCAGCTCCCCGTCCGGGCCCGCGGACAGCACGACCCCGCCCGAGACGATCGGGGCGTGGGCGGTGGTCCGCGAGGAGGAGGTCCGGGCCGACCACAGCACGCTCCCGTCCGCCGGATCGATCCTGGCCGTACCGGCCCCGGCCGCCGAGCAGTACAGCGCCCCTCCCGACCCGGCGGTGGAACAGACGGGCGTGGAGCTGCCGGGGGCCCGCAACGCCGTACGCCACGGGGTGACGGCGTCGTCGCCCCCACCGCCCCCGGCGCCCGCGCGTTCCGGCTCCGGGCGGCTCGGGTCCGTAACCCCGCCGCCCCACACGGCGTACGCCCCGGCGCCCGCCCCCGTCACCAGCAGGAGCAGCGCCGCCGCCACGACCAGCCGGACGCGCGGCAGCCGTCGGCGCCGGGCCACGGGCGCGGCGCCCACATGCGTGTCCGCCTCCGAACCGTCCCGCTCCTTCGGCGACGGCACCGCCGCCGCGACCACCGCCCGGCGCCGCTGCGCCGGTATGAACGCGTCGGCCTCGTACGACGGGGGCAGCAGCGCCTCCATCACCTCGCCCGGGGTGGGCCGCTCGGCCGGGTCCTTCGCCAGGCACCGGGCGACCAGGGGCGCGAGCTCCTCCGGCACCCCGCCGAGGTCCGGCTGGTCGTGCACCACCTGGTACGCCACGATGTACGGGCTGTCCGAGTCGAACGGCCCCCGGCCCGTCGCCGCGTGGACGATCACGGCCCCCAGCGCGAACACGTCGGCAGGCGGCCCGACCTCGCGCGGCCGCTGGAACTGCTCGGGCGCCATGTAGGGCGGCGAGCCGATCAGCTTGCCCGTCTCGGTGCGCAGATCGCTGTCGTACGGCCGGGAGATCCCGAAGTCGATGACCTTGGGGCCACCGTCGGTCAGCAGCACGTTGCTCGGCTTCAGATCGCGGTGGATCACGCCCGCCCGGTGGATGTCCCGCAGCGCCTCGGCGAGCCCCGCGGTCAGCCTGCGCAGCTCGGCGGGGGCCATCGGGCCGCTCCGCCTCACCTGCTCGGCGAGCGTGGGCCCGGGAACGTAGAGGGTGGCCATCCAGGGCCGGCCGGCCTCCGGATCGGCGTCGACGACGGGCGCGGTGAAGGCCCCGCTCACCCGCCGCGCGGCCGCCACCTCCTGCCGGAACCGCGCCCGGAACTCGGGATCCGCCGCGTACGGCGCGTGCACCACCTTCACCGCGAGCTGCATCCCCGAGGCCGAGCGCGCCAGATGCACGACACCCATGCCGCCCGAGCCGAGACGGGCTTCGAGGCGGTAGGCGCCGGCGTAACGCGGGAACTCCGCTTCCGGATGTGCTCCGGGCTCTCGCAGCGGCGGCATCGCCCACCCCCGTGTGTTCGTGCGCATGCGACGCACGGAGCCTAGTCGATGGTGCGTGCGCGAGGCACGGAGCTTGCTAGCCTGCGCGTCGTACGCGCCTCGCGTACGCGATTCTCAACGGGGGAGACCCACATGGGTGTTGAAGAGCAGACCGCAGAGCCCACACGCGACGAGGCGGACGGGGCGGCAGGGGCGACGGCCGCGGCGGAGACCGGGCTGAAGGTGGAGACCACCGCCTCCGGCACCCGCTACCCGATCGCCCCGGGCTACCGGGTCAACGTCCGCACCGGACCCGGCACCAGCTACCGCATCGTCCGGACCATGCCGCTCGGACAGAAGATCCCGATCTACTGCCAGAAGCCGGGGGAGACGGTCACCGGCCCCTACGGCACGTCGAACCTCTGGGACAACATCGCCAACGGCCAGTTCGTCGCGGACGTCTACGTCTACACGGGGCGTGACGGCTACATCGCACCGCGCTGCGACTGACGGCATCGCCCGGGCACCCGGGGGCAGCGGGGATAATCGACCTCGTGAGCGAGAACAGCGCAGCCCCCGGCACCCCGCCCGCCACGGCCCCGGGCCCGCGGCCCGAGCCCATCCGCTTCTTCGGCACGACCTGGGTCGACCACGACGGCGGTTACGGCCTCCGGCGCGTCGGCGTCGCCGTCGGATCGCTGGCCGCGGCCGTGGCCGCCTGCTTCCTCCTGCGCTTCGCCTACGAGGGGCTGGAGATCGCGGAGGTCGGCGGTCTCGTCGGGATGCTGGTGATCGGCATGTTCTCCATCTGCAGCGCCATCGCGTTCCGGAAGACCTGGGAGGGCTTCGGCGCCCGCCCGAAGGACCCGGCCCGCGAGGAATCCCTGCGCGGACTGAAGTCGATCGGCTTCATCGGCTCGCTCCTCGCCTACTTCGTCCGCTCGCTCACCGAGGCCCCGGGCGAGAAGCTGCGCCGCACCGAGTACGAGACGGCCCGTGCCCAGTTCGAGAAGCGCCGCTCGACCCGCACCGGCAACCCGGCGGCCCGCAGGGCCTCCGGCCGCAAGCGGCAGAAGCGGGGCTGAGGTCCGGTCCAGGGACGGGGGAGGCCCTGGACCGGGGTTCTTGGGTCAGCGGCCCTGGCCGCCCTGTGCCGCGTCCTCGCGCTCCTGCGCCTCGATGCGCCGCTTGGCGTCCTCCCAGGTGATCGGCAGCTGGGACACCGGCACCTCCCAGAAGGTGAACGTCGACGCGCCCATCACGGAGCGCAGTCCGGTCATGACGCTCTTGTGGGGCTCCGTCCGCGCGTAGGTGTAGAGCGCGTCCTTGTCCTCCCAGGCGGAGAGCGTGTAGAAGACGCCCTTCAGCAGCTGGGCCTCCAGGGAGGCTCCGAGGGCTCCCGGCGCCTTGCGCACCTGGCCCCAGGCGGAGAGCGACTTCAGGAAGAACCGCGGGGTGTGCTTGCCGGACTTCACCTCCAGGCGTGAAGCCATCACGAAGGCGGTGGTGTCGGGCCGGGCCGGGTTCGGCGTCGTCCAGGGAAGAGTCGGCACGGTATCCTCGCATCACAGTTGGTGAGTGGCAGTATCTATATTAGACAGTGGCACTGCCTAATCGCCAGTGGGAGCTGAGTCCGCGTGAGAATTTCTGAGCTGAGCCGCCGCAGCGGTGTGGCCACCGCGACGATCAAGTACTACCTGCGGGAAGGGCTCCTGCCGCCGGGGCGCGCCACAGCCGCGACCCAGGCGGAGTACGGCGAGGTC
Organism: Streptomyces sp. NBC_01116; assembly: GCF_041435495.1. Lineage (NCBI taxonomy): Bacteria > Bacillati > Actinomycetota > Actinomycetes > Kitasatosporales > Streptomycetaceae > Streptomyces > Streptomyces sp. NBC_01116. Next base: position 3,741,296 of record NZ_CP108644.1, on the reverse strand, counting down.
CATGTGCGCCGGCTGCGGCTGATCCGGGCTCTCACAGGCGTGCGGGGGCTGACCGTGAGCGCGGCCAAGGACGTCCTCGACGTCGTCAACGAGGGCGAGGCCGACACGCACGAGCTGCTGGGCCTGGTCTTCGGCATCCGGCCGCCCGCCGAGGAGGGCGCGGCGGACGGGGCGGCCGATGGCGCGGCGGGCGACGCGACGGACGGTGGCGTCCGCGAGGTCGACGCGCTGATCGCGGAGATGGGATGGACCGTCTCCGAGCACAACCCCGCCCGGGAGACCATCACCCAGACCCTGCATACGCTCAACTCCCTCGGTATGGACTACGGCTGGCGCGCGCTGCTGCCCTACGCGGCCCTGGCCGAGCAGACGGCGACGCTCGACCTGGACCAGCTCCAGGGGCCGGACGACCCGCTGGAGAAGGCGGAGCGCGCCGTGCTGCTGACCGTTCTGCTGGAGCCCGCGCTGTTGGCCCTGCGCCGGCTCGCGCAGGAGGCCGAGTCGACGGTCCGCCACCGCAGCTGACGCCCCGGCGGTGGGCTCCGGGCAGCCGTGCGGCGTCCGGCCCTCCATGGCAGCACGGCGGCGGAGCCCGGCGCCTGAGTGGCCGGTACTCACCTCCCCTCCGCGATCCCCTCCGCTTTCCGGGGAACGGGTCGCGCGGGCCCGGGACGAAGTGAGTGGTCATCCCTCACGTCTCCCTGTGCGCGGAAATGGTCTTCTCGCGTGTGAATGCACACGGCGGACATCATTCACCGCATGTGGGGAGGCATGGGTATGCAGTTCAGGATTCTGGGCCCGCCCGATCTTTTCGATGAGGAGCGCCGCCTTCGGACACCGCTGACCAGCCCCAAACAGAAAAGGCTGCTCGGAGCGCTGATCGCACGGCCGAATTCCTTCGTCCCGAGGGAGGAGCTGATGCGCGAGGTGTGGGCCGGACGCCCGCCGAGACAGGCGCGCAGCGCCCTCAGCACCCATGCCTCGGGGCTGCGGAAGACCCTGGCGGGCGCGGAGGGGGCGAGGGGCGGCCGGGCGCGCCTGGTCACCGGGACCGACGGACTCATGCTGCGGGTCTCCGCGACCGAGACCGACAGCGGGCGGTTCTGCCTCGCCGTCACCCGGGCCCGGGGCCGGTGCCGGACGGCTCCCGAGGAGGCGTACGCGATCCTGCGCGAGGCCCTCGCGCTGTGGCGCGGGCCCGTCCTGGACGGCGGAGGCCCGCACGGGCCCCTCGGCGCGACCCTGGCCGAACGGCTCCAGGACGTGCGACGGCAGGCGCTGGAGCTCCTCTTCGACGCGGCCCTGCGCTCCGGGCGGCACCCGGACGTCCTGTCCGAGCTGCGGGAAGCCACCGTCGCCCACCCGCTGTGCGAGCGCTTCCACGACCAGCTGATGCTGGCCCTGTGCCGCTCGGGCCGGGGCGGGGAGGCCATCGGCGTCTACACCGAGGCCCGGCAGCGGCTCACCGCGGCCCACGGGCACACCCCGCTGCTGCGGGCCCGCCTCGAACAGATCGGCACGCAGTCCCCCGAGCTGTCCGCCGCGGGCGCGGGGGCGCGGGCACCGGTCGCGTTCCCGCCGCCCCGGTCGCCGGCCGGCCGTGACGGGGCCCGGCCCCACCGGTTCGTGGTCCGGCACGTCGAGCGGCCGGACGGGCCCGCGGAACGCTCGGCCCTCGGGTTCCTGACCGACCTCCTCAGCGGCCGGGAGCTGCACACCGGCGGAGTGTGAGGGCAGGAGCACGGAAAAGCGTCCCGGAGAATCCTTGGAGGATTCTCCGGGACGCTTTTCCGTGCGACCGGCCGGATTGCGCCGGACGGTCAGAGTTCGCCGATGATCCGGGCCGCGACGTCCATTCCGGAGGAGTATCCGGCCTCGTGCGAACCTATCTGGTCCACGCCGTGGCGCTTGGCGTGGAAATAGGAACCGCACAGCTTCACGCGGGTTCCGTCATTGACGTCGTAGATGTCCTTCTGGAGGTCGCGGACCGCCACGTCGATGATGGGGTGGGTGTAGGGGAATTCGGCGATGACGGTCGCCGGGTCCACCTCGCCCGGGTAGTCGAGGGTGACGAAGTAGTCCTTCTCGGCGGTGAACCCGTGCAGCTTGTTCATGTAGTAGGCCACATAGGTCCTCGGCTCTCCGTCGACCTCGACCTTGCCGTAGTTCCACGCCTCCCAGCGCTCCCGGTCGGCCGGCACCACGGACGGGTCGGTGTGCAGGATGACCGACGAGCCGTTGTACGCCACCGTGGAGAGCACCGCGGTCTGCCGCTCGGTGGGGTTGTCCAGCAGCGCGAGGGCCTCGTCGGCGTGCGCGCCGACGACCACGTAGTCGAACCGATCGGACCCGTTCGCGGTGGTCACGGTGGCTCCGTCACCGTCCTGGTGGATCGCGGTCACCGGCTCCCCGGACCGGATCTCCGGGCCGATCGCGGCCAGCGCCTTGCGCACGTAGGAGATGGAACCGCCCCCGACCGTCCGCCAGTCCACCTCGCGTCCGCCGAGCCCGCCCTCGTCGTGCCCCATGAAGAACGCGATGGCGGTGCTGGCGGGCATCTGCCAGATCAGCTCGGCGGGGATCGACCAGACCGCCGAGCACAGCAGGATCACGTACGAGTGGCGGAACGCCTGGCTGTAGCCGCCCCGGTCCAGGTACTCGCCGAGGGGGATGTCGGCCTTCTTGCGGACGAAGTCCTTGCGCCCCTCGGTGTGGAAGCGCCGCGCCTCCCGCCAGATCGTCAGGAACTCCTCGGAGTAGCGGGCGGACACCTCCTCCTCGCTCATGTCCAGCTCCTTGGTCCCGTACTCCAGGCCGCTGTCCAGGTCGAAGAAGTTGAAGGCGCCGCGGTGCTCGACCGTGTCGACGCCCAGCTCCTCGAAGAACTCGCAGAGGTTGGTGTAGGCGGGGCGGTTGAACACGACGAAGGCGGTGTCGATGCCGAGGGTGCGGCCGTTCTCCTCGACCTCGACCGTGTTGGCGTGACCGCCCAGGCGGTCCTCCCGCTCGAAGATCGTGATCCGGGCGCGGTCGCGCAGGTGGTACGCGGCCGAGAGTCCGGCGACACCGGCTCCGACGATGGCCACGCGGGGGCGGGTGGGCTGTGACATGGAAGTGTCCTTCGTGGTCGGTCTCAGACGGACGAGAGGTCCGCGTGCGAGAGGTCCAGGGGCGAGGGGCCCGCGTGCGGGAGGTCCAGGGGTCGGAGGGGGGCCAGGTCGATACGGCGGAGGTCCCGCGGGCGGCCGTCCTCGGCGGCCACGGCCACGAGGTGGCCGGGTGCGGGGCGGAGCAGGTCGAACCACCAGCGGGACGCGGTGTCGCGCGGCCGGCCCCGGTCGTAGCCGTGGTCGGGGCCGAGGCCGAGGCCGAGGTCGTGGTCATGGTCGTGGTCAAGGCCGTGCTCGTGGTCGTGCACGCGGATCGGGCCGCCTCCGCGCGGGCCGAACGCGAAACCGCCCAGGTCCCGGGTCAGCCCGGTGCCCAGGGCCTTCAGGTACGCCTCCTTGAGCACCCACAGCTCCCCGGCGACGGTGTTCCGCGTGCCGGGGGACGAAGCGGCCAGCTCGGCCCGCTCGGCGGGGGCGAGCCGGGGCTCCAGCCACGACACCAGCCCGGCGGGCGCGGGATCGGGGCCCGCGTCGACCCCGCACCCCCGCCCCCGGGTGACGACGCAGGCGATCAGCCCCTCGGTGTGCGAGAGGTTGAACCGCAGCCCCTCACCGTCCGCGAGGAGCTCCGGCCGCCCGTACGCGCCGGTCGTGAAGCGCCAGTGCTCCAGGGGCCGGGGCACCCGCGCGCTGAGGGCGTAACGGCACAGCAGCCGCGCCCCCAGATAGCGTCGCGCGGCTCCCGGGGTCAGCCGTCGGCCGAGAGCCGCCCGCTCCCGCGCGGTGAGCAGCCGGGTACCGCCGAGCGCGGCGGCGAAGCGGTCCACCGCGTGCTCGGGCAGCAGCCACAGGAAGGTCGGGTCGGACGGCATGGGCCGTGCCCTCTCGGATACTCAGCGGCGGGCGGCGGCGGGGACGCCGGACCGCTTGGCGAGGGCGAACTGCCAGTGCGAGAAGAGCCTGTCCTCCTGGTGCAGCCCGCGCAGCACCGCCATCACCTCGTCGATGTCGGACTGATCGGTGATCTGCTCGACCGGGTGGACGTGGCGGCGCAGCCGCTCCAGCATCAGCAGCAGCAGCGCGCCGCTCGGCAGCGGGGCCTCGGACACCCCGTGCGCGTGGACGAAGGTGAGGACGCAGGCCGCGGCCGCGTGCAACAGGCAGTACTCCTTGGACAGTTCGAACAGCTCCGCCGAGTGCCCGTAGGCCCGCCCGAGCCGCGTCTTGAGCGCGGCGGCCCGGTCGGACAGCGCCGCCGTCCGGCCCAGCAGTTCCTCGGCCGCGTCGGCCGCCCGCTCCAGCCGCTCCCGTTCGGCGTCCCCGGCCGCCGCGGCGATCTCCCGCAGCCGGCGCACGCCGTCGGGCCCGGCCAGCAGCGCGTCGTCCGCGCCCCGGCTGAACAGCTCCTGCTTCCACGGCTCGTAACGGGGAAGCTCCCGGTCCATGCCGAAGAGCACGGCGGCGCGTTCGGAGGCCGCCGCGCGGGCCTCGGCCGAGGCGTCGCGGACGTTGTTCAGCAGCCCGTCGAGCTGCTGGCCGAGGTTGCGGAGGTTCACCACGGTGTTGCCGTCGGCGATGTTGGCGACCAGCAGGTCGCGCAGCATCTTCTGGTACGGGCCGTAGTGCGGGTGGTCGCGGAGGAAGAACCGTGCCCCGAGGACCGTGTTCAGCTGGGACATGCTCTTCTCCAGCAGGGTCGGCACGAGGTACTTCACCGCCGACGACCACACGCTGATCTGCTCCGGCGCCGCCTGGAGGCAGCGCACCGCCCCCAGGCTCATGGCGTCGGCGATCATCAGGTCGGCGAACACCTCGGTCAGCTGCCGGCGGCTGTAGGGCACGTCGCTGACCGTGGTGCCGAAGATCACCCGCCCCTCGGTGAAGTCCAGGGTCAGCCGCAGTCCGGTGTCGACCGCCGAGAGCGGCAGGCTGCCGATCACGCTGCGCGCCACCTGCGTGGCCTTGAGCGCGATCTCCAGCCCCTGGCCCTCGGCCCCGAGCAGCGCGCTGTCCGGGACGAAGGCGCGGTCCAGGCGCAGCCCGCCGAGGTCGAGGGCCCGCAGCCCGTGCAGCTTCTCGCTCGGCAGTTCCTCGACGGTCCCGGCCGCCAGCCGCCACTTGTCGACGATGAAGATGGAGTACGCGCCGGGCCCGTTGCGGCTGCCGGTCCGGGCGTACACGAGCATCGTGTCGGCGACCGTGGCGTTGCCGATCAGCCACTTCTCGCCGGTCAGCTCGTAGCCGCCCTCGACCTTGACGGCGGCCATCTCGTTGGCGATCAGATCGCTGCCGTGGTCGCGCTCGGACAGCCCCCAGGACAGGCCGCCGCCCCGCTTCATCGCGGCGATGGCGGAACTCTTCTGCTCCTCGGTGCCCGCGATCCACAGCGGCATGAAGCTGAGGTTGGTGATCACCAGGCAGGTGGCGGTCGTGCAGTCCCGGCGGGCGACCAGGCGCATCAGGTTGAAGCCGGTCTCCACATTGCCCGCCCGGCCGCCCTGTTCCGCGGGCAGGGAGTGCTCGTGCGCGCCCCAGCGGCGCAACTGGCCGACGAAGCCGAAGGGATACTCCTCGTGCTCGTCGTGGTCCAGGATCCGGCGGAAGGACATCCGGCTGCCGTCGTCGGACGGGTCGCCGAGATACTCCTCCAACTCCGCCGCCAGTGCGGTGAGATCAGCCTTGGACATGGGGCTCCTGTCGGGTCGGCGCCAGCGTGACGGGCAGGGCGGAGAAGAGCTGTCCGGACTCCCGCAGCGCCGCGACGGCGTCCAGGGCGGGGAGCAGGGCGGCGCCGTGACGCCGGGGGTCCACGCCGTCGGCGCGGGCGAGCAGATAGCCGAGCACGGCGCCCAGCCAGCCCGTGGAACCGGGCTTCGTGCCGTACAGCGAGCGGTCCTGGTTGGCGTGCCACAGGTGGACGCAGACGGCGGCGGCGTGCAGCCACGCGTACCGTTCGGCCGCGTCCACCAGGGCGTTGGGGTCGGCGCCCGGCCGCTGGGCGGCGCGCGTCAGCTCCCCGAGCCCTTCGGCGGCGGTGGCCAGGCCGCGCAGCAGCCCACCCGTCACCTCGTCCTCCTCGGCGACGCTCCCGGTCACCTCCGCGAGCACGGCCCGGAGCCGGGCGAGGACCGGGTCGGAGCCCCGGGCGAACATGTCGAGCCGGGACGGCTCGTACGCCGGAAGGTCCGTGCCGAGCCCGAAGACCGTGGCCAGCGCCCGGTCGTCCGACGGGGAGCCGGCCGCCGTCAGGGTCGGCAGCTGGCCCGCGTACGAACGCAGGTTGGCCAGGGTGCTGGAGTCGATGACCCGGACCACCCCCGAGTCCCGCTGGAGCTTCTGGAAGAGCCCGGCACCGCGCTCCCCCTCCCGCAGCACCGAGCGGGTCGCGAGGACCGTGCCGCAGCGGCGGATCAGCTCGTCGCAGGACTCCGCCACCACGTGCTTGGCGACCGGGGCCCAGACGCTGAACACCTCGGGCAGCACATGGACCCCGCGGGCCGCGCCCGTCGCCACCGCGTCCGCCGCCAGCAGGGCCGCCGAGGCGACCGCCAGCTCGCGCCGGGGGTGGGGGGAATCGGCGACCAGGGTGCGGCCGACCCTGCGGGCGGAGGCGAAGTCCAGGGCGAGGCGCACCGCGCTGTCGGCGATGCCGAGGCTGCCGGCCATGCTCATCAGCCGCACCGCCTGCTGCGCCTTCACCGCCGCCTCAAGACCCTCGCCGGCCTTCCCGACGAGCGCGTCCTCGGGCACCCGCAGCCCGGTGAAGCGCATCCGGGCCAGATCGATGCCGCGCATCCCGCCGGTGCGCACGGCCGGAACCCGCTCCAACTGCCCGGGCTCCACCGACGCCAGGTCCAGCAGCACCGCCGAGAAGGCGGCCGGTCCCCGGCCTCCGGTGCGGGCGACCACGTAGACCGCCTCGCAGCGCATCCCGAGGCCGACCATCCACTTCTCGCCGTCCAGCACCCCGTCGGACAGCCGCACCTCGCCCGCCAGCAGGTCGCTGCCGTGCTCCGCCTCGGTGAGCGCGAAGGCCACCGCGCCGCCGCCGCGCAGGATCTGTGCCGCCCGCTCCCGCTGGGCGGGCGAGCCGTGCAGCTGGAGGCAGGTCGCGGCGATGATGCTGAACATCGTGCCCGGCATGATGTTGACGTCCCGGCGGGCCGCGCACCGCACCAGGGTGAGGCTGCGGTCGAACGACCGGAACGTGCCGCCCCACTCCGGGGGCAGGTAGGCCAGGTGGAACCCGGCGCCGACGAGCGCCTCGCACAGCTCGGTGGGGAACGCGTCCCGCTCGTCGCGGGCGACCGCCGCGGCGAACCCGTACGGCCCGGTGTCGTCGCCGGGGTCGCCGAGCAGTTCCTCCAGCCGCTCCGGAGTCAGCGCCGCGCTCATCGCAGACCCGCCGGGGTGCCGTCGGCCGGAGCCTCCAGCGGCACGGGACGGTAGTCGCCGACGCCCGCCGGAATCCGCACGCCGGCGCTGCGCAGCTGGGCGAGCCGGGTGTGGAAGGCCGCGCCCAGCATCAGGTGGTGGGCCACGTCGGCGACGCGCCGGTTGCCCGGCGTCTTCAGATAGCTGCCGGTCACCCAGTCGTTGAAGCTGCCCATCGCCGGGCCGCACCAGACCTGGTAGTCCATCGTCCGGTCGGCGTCGCCGGTGACCGCCCAGCGCGAGGACATCCCCAGGTACCACCGGAAGACGAGCGCCATCCGCCGCTTGGGGTTGCCCGCCGCGCGGGCGAGCTGCTCCGGGTCGCGCCGCTCGAAGTAGCCCACGCACTCCTGCCAGACGTCCTCCAGCGGACGCCGGAACACCTGCTGCTCCAGCTTGGCGCGTTCGGCGGCCGGGATCGCCTCGATGCTGTCGTGGGCCTGGTAGAGCTGGTAGAGCTTCTTGGCCCGCATCGGGAAGAGCGTGCCCTTCTTCAGGACCTGGAGCTCCACCCCCATCTCGAACATGTCGGCCGCGGGGGCCATGTCGCAGTCGGCGATCCCCGCCTCCGCGAGCATCGCCTTGGAGGCCGTGGACGCGCCCGACTCCAGGCACGACTGGTTCACCGAACCGGTCACCACGTACGCCGCCCCCATGGCGAAGGCGGCGGAGACCGCGACGGGGGTGCCGAGCCCGCCGCCCGCGCCCACCCGGATCGGCACGGTGTAGCGGTGCTCCCGCTGCACCGTGTCGCGCAGCCGCAGGATCGTCGGCAGCAGCGCGGGCAGCGGCCGGCGGTCGGTGTGCCCGCCGGAGTCGGCCTCGACGGTGATGTCGTCGGCCAGCGGTACGTGGTGGGCGAGCGCGGCCTGCTCCTGGGTGATCAGCCCCTGCTCCAGCAGCGAGGTCACCAGGGTCGCGGGCGCGGGCCGCATGAACCGTTCCGCGGTCTCGGTCCGGGAGATCTTGGCGATCAGCCGGTTGTCGGCCACGACGGAGCCGTCCGGCCCCCGGCGGAGTCCGGCCAGCCGGTAGCGGACCACGTGCGGGGTGAGGTTGAGATAGGCGGACGCCTCGACGCAGCGCACGCCGTGGCGCAGGAAGAGCTCCACGGCCTCCCGCTCCAGCCGGTCCTCACTGGGGCTGTGGATGAGGTTGACCGCGTACGGCAGACCGGGGATCTCGACGGCGAACCTGCCGAGCGCCTTCTCGATCGTCCCGGGCAGCAGCCCGGCCGCGCCGTAGGAGGCGAGGAACCCCTCCCGGGCGAGGGCGACGACCAGGTCGGCCGAGGCGATGCCGCCCGCCATGGCGCCGGCCATGTACGGGCTGCGCACCCCGTGGGCCGCGAGGAAGGCGGCCGACCCCAGCCGGTGCGGCGGCAGCGGCTGGGCGGCGGCGAGCAGCGGCCATCCGGTGGTGTCGGAGCCGGAGACCGCCGAGCCGCCGGAGACGGCTCCGATCCCCTGCGGGGTGACGACGATGAAACAGGGCTGGTCGAGGTCGGCGAGGGCGTGGTAGATCCCCGCCGCGTCCGTGCTGGGGTACCGCTCTCCGGACCACCGGAGAGGCGTGTCGTGAAGGGGCATGGGTACGAAGCTCCTAGGGCTGAGCGCTGGTCGGGCCGTCAGGCGTCGGCGGAACGGACCTCGATGGCCACGTCGGTCAGTTCGTAGATGCGCAGGCCCGGCTTCGACAGGTCGGCGTCGGCGATGAGGAGCAGCCGGCCCTCCTCGCGGCGGATCTCCTTGATGTGCACGTCGAACCGGAGTTCGCGGTCGTCGCGCAGGATCTGGCCGCGGTACTTCCAGGCCGTCTCGACCTCGGTGGCCATCGCGAAGCGGGGCCGCTCGATGCCCTCGGCGAGCTTCTCCTCCAGGACGAAGAGCCTCATCGCCTGGAGGATCGCCTCGACGCCGAGCGATCCGGGCATCACCGGGTCGCGGTGGAAGTGGCAGTCGAAGTACCACTCGTCCGGCCGGATGGCGCGGTGGCCGTGCAGATAGCCCCGGCCGTGCCGGCCGCCGTCGGCGACCAGGTCGACCCGGTCCACCAGGGCGAACCGGCCGCCCGCCAGGCGCAGATGGCCGCCGGCCGGGTCGGTGTGGGCGGGCGCGTCCGGGCCGAGCTCGATGCGGCGGACGCGGTCGGCGGACGGCTTCTCCGTCTCGATCCAGGGAGCGACGTACTTCCCGGCGTCCAGGCCCACCTGGTTGGCCAGGGCCGCGTCGCTGAAGTAGCCGAAGAGCGACTCCCCGGTGTAGAACACCTCGCCGTCCGCGGAGAGTTCGTAGCTGAAGTTCTGGAGCACCGCGCCGGAGACCGCGCTCGTCATGAGGAGCTTGGAGTGGTGGCGGATGGTCTTGCCGCGCAGGTCGACGTCCTTGACCAGGGTCGCCCGGCCGTCGAGGTTGCGGATCGCGTACTGCTCCTTCGGCGACTCCAGCGTCGCGCCGAGGTAGTAGCCGAGGAAGATCGCGGCCTGGAGCGAACTCTCCATGTAGACCGCGTTCGGCATGTGCGGGTGGGCGTTCTCCTCGTAGTACCAGGCGTCCGCCGGCGAGTCGTACTCGGTGACCATCTCCGAGCCGGGACTGCGCAGATCGCCCCGGGTGCCCTTGAGCGACATCACCCGGTCGACGAACTGGAAGTCGCCGTTCGGGATGTACGGGGCGCGGCTGTCGCGGTAGATCTCGAACTCCGGGCCCATCGCGACGTCCAGCAGCCCCTTGGCCGCGTGGGCCAGGTGCATCTCGTTGATCATCGCGGCCTCGCCGTCGCGGTTGCGGCGGCCGAGGAACCGCGGGATGCCGCCGGCCTCGGGACGGAAGGGCGTGCCCTCCTTCTCCCGGACCTGGAGACCGAGTCCCTTCATCCGGATGACCGGCAGGTCGCCCAGGTAGATGAGCACGTCGGCGATGACCGTGGCCCGGGGCAGGAGCGAGAGCTCCATGACCTCGACCTCGTACCGGATCTCCCGGTGCGCCTGGGTGATCTGGCCGCGGACCTGGACCTCGATCGGTACGTCGGTGACGCACTGGAACCGCGCGTCCGGCAGCGTGAGGTGCATGCCCTGGTGCATCAGGTAGATCTGGAGCAGCTGCACCGCGCCCTCGGCCACCAGCGAGCCGGCGAGCACGTGGTCGTCCGGGAAGTGGCAGGTGAAGTACCAGGCGTCCGGCTCCAGGCGCTTGACGGCGCTGAGGGTGCCGAGGCCGCGCGGGCCGCCCTTGCGGTCGATGACCACCTCGTCGATCATCCGCAGTCTGGCGTCGGGCAGCCGGATCGCCGGGTTGACGCCCGGATCCTGGGCGTGGTCCGGGCCGAAGACGTCACCGGGCCGGCCCTGGGACAGGACCTCCAGGTCGTCGAGGGTGAGGTGGTTCTTCTCGGTGTACGCGAGCGGCTTGAAGTACCCCTTGGGCAGGGCCGCGCGGGCCGCCTTCTCCTTGTCGGTCATCACGACGCCGAGCGGGGTGGCGAGCTCCTCCTTGCTGAAGAACCCGGCGCAGGCGTCGTGCAGTTCGAGGATCAGCTCGCCGTCGGCGTAGCACCGGTAGCTGAAGAAGAAGAGCGTGGTGTCGCCCTGGTGCACGAAGCGGTCGATGGAGATGTCGTACCGCAGGGTCTGACCGGTCCGGGGCAGGTTCCCGCGGAAGATCAGGGTGCTGTCCAGGAGGCGGTAGACCCGCTCGCCCTTGTTGCGGAAGTCGATGCCCAGATAGCTGACGAGCAGCAGGTCGCACTGGCCCGCCTCGACGGTGACGGCCGGCGGCACGCCGCCGTCCACGGCGTACCAGGCGTCCTCGGGGACGTCGTACTCGGTGGTGATCGTGGCGGGCTCGAACACACCGGTGGTGCCGTCGAGCGCGGTGACGCGGGAGACGAAGTGGTAGGGCGGCGCGGGCAGCCGCACCCGCTTGCCGTACCCGTCGATGACGCCGAACTCGGGCCCGAAGACCTTGGCCACGGAGCCGACCGCGAACTCCAGCAGATCGGCCTCGTCCCAGATCACGCCCTCCTTGACCTCGCGCTGCCCGGCCGGGGGCTCCGGAGGGCCGGCGGGAGCGGGGGCGGGGGCGGCCGGGGGCAGCGCGGCCGCGGGGGCCGGCGCCGGGAGGGGCGCCGGAGGGGCCGGGGCCGCGGGCGGGGCGGCGGAGGCCGCGGCGTCGCCGCCCAGCAGCGCCTCGATCCGGGAGAGCGTCGCGCCCTGGAGGATGCGCTGGGTCTCCATCACGACGGAGTGGGTGGTGACCATCTGACGGCGGATGTCCCGCACCAGGTCGGCGGCGGGCGTGGGCGAGCCGTCGGACCCGGTGGCCGGGCCGGCCGCCGCGGGGCGTGCCGGGGCGGGCGCGGGAGGCGGGGCGTCGGACCGGGCGGGGACCGGCGGGGCGGTGTCCCCGTGCGGTGCGGGCGCCCAGGGGAGGAAGGAGATCGGGTCGCCGTCGAAGGTGATGACCTCCGCGTCGGCGAGTGTCGGATCGGCAGGCATGGCGGAGTCCTCCGGCGGTACGGACGGTACGGGGGCGGACGGGGCGGCGGGGCGGGGCGTGCCGGGGCCCGCGGTGGCTCGACCGCCGGGCCCTCCCCCCGCGGCGGCGGCGCCGGGGGCGGCCGGGCCGGAGGCGGCGGGCGCGGCGGACGCTCCCGAGGCGGCGAGCGCGGCGGCGGGGACGGTCGGGACGGCGTCCGCGGCCGCACCCGCGGACGCCGTCGCGGCGATGCTCCGGGCCACGCGTGCCGGGACCGGATCACCGCCGCCCACACGGAAGCGATGGGCGCGGGAGGTCCGCGCCGCGGTCGACGGCGATTCCAGGAGCGCCGACAGGTCCAGGTCCAGGCCGTTGCCGACCAGCCGGGCCACCAGCCGGGCGACCGACCTGGCGGTGGAGACGCCGCGCCGGTCCACGGGAACCGCGGCGTGCGGGGCGTCCCCCAGCGTGTCGTGGATCCAGCGCGAGCAGGTCGCGCCGGGTCCGACCTCGATGAAGTAGCGGAAGCCCCGGTCGTGGGCGTCCCGCACCAGTCGGGCGAAGTCGATCGTCGAACGCAGGGTCCAGGCGATGCGGCGGGCCGTCTCGCCCCGCTCCAGGACCGGCAGCGCCTCGTAGTCGTACGCGCTGAACAGCTCCAGGTCGCCGAACGAGCCCGTGGGGTAGTCGTTCAACCCCGCGAGGCCGTCCAGTTCGGCGTCCACGACCGGGCAGTGCATGACGACGTTGACGGGCGAGCGCGCCGCCGGGCAGCCCAGCTCCTTCACGAGCGCGCGGCACTGCTCCGGGTCACCCGCGACGACCAGTTCGGCCGGGGTGTTGATGTGGGTGAGGTGGACCCGGTCGTAGCGGGGCAGCGCCGCGCGCACCGAGTCGGCGTCGGTGAGCAGCACATGGCTGGCCCACAGGGAGGCGTCGGGGACGGAGTCCGGCAGCTTCCACAGCTCGCGCACGGTGCGGCGGGGCCCGCACAGCCGGTCCTTGAAGATCGGGGTGTCGCTGATCAGGTCGTCGCGGCGACCGCCGGTCTGCCAGCCGCCGGTCGCGAAGAGCATGCTCGACTCGCCGAGGCTGTAGCCGAACGCGCCGTGCGGCCGGACGCCGAGCACCTCGCGCACCAGATCCGTGTACAGGATGGCGAAGTTGGTGCCGGTGGCGAGCATGAAGGGCACGTCGTCGCCGAGACCGGCCTCCAGCCCCATCAGTTCGCGGCGGCCCAGCGCGACCTGGCTGCGCGGATAGAGCGAGGTGGCGCGCAGCTGGCGTTCGGGCTGGGTCGCGTCCTCCTCGAACCGGTCCAGCAGGCCGGGGAAGACCCGGAAGAAGTCCTGGCCCAGACCCGGGTAGGAGTTGAACGCGCCCGGGTAGACCAGCGCGACCTTGCCGTCCGGGCCGATGGGCCGTGCGGTGAAGTAGCTGCCCGCCGGCGTGGCCCACTCGCCGCCGTCTCCGTGCACACCGGGGAGATCGCGTGCGGCCAGGTCGAGCTGGGCCAGCAGCTCGTCGCGGTCCTGGCCGACGAGCACCACCCGCGGACCGACGTCCGTCAGCTCACGGGCCGCCTGCCGGGCGAGGTCGTACGGGTCGGCCCCGGCCACCAGCGCCCTGTGCCGCTCGACCACGTCGAGCAGCGCCTCGAACGAGTGCGCCGACAGCGGCAGCACGACCGGCCCGTCGGCCCGCCGCCAGTCGGCCCGGGCGACCCGGCCCCGGGTGGCGTCGGCGGAGAGCACGAGGTGCCCGTGCGCACCGGACGCGCCGAGGAAGTCGACGGCGGCGTACCTGCGCGCCCCCTTGTTCCGGCGCAGCCACGGCTGCGACCGGGTCGGGACGAACAGCGCGGAGGCGCCGAAGTCCTCGGCGAGTCCGTCGGCGGGACGGGTCCAGCCGCCGGTGCCGGGGAGATACCCGTGGTGCAGGCACAGGACGGACCGGATGAGCCCGGCCATGGTCGCCGCGCACCCGGCGTCGCCGACGAGGGCCTTGGCGCTGCCGAGGGCCACCCCGTCGCCGCCGGCCGGGTAGACGCGGGCCAGGGCGGCGATCTCGGCCCGGTCCTGGGCTTCGGTGCCGCCCGCGTGCGCCTCCAGGTAGCCGATGTCGGCCGCGGTGACGCCCGCGGTGGCGAGTGCCTCCTCGGCGGCCGCGACGAGCGTCGCCGCGTCGGCCTCCGGCACCACGCCGTCCACCGGGGCGGCATGGCGGATGGCGACGGCGTCGAGCCGGGCGTAGGCGGGGCGCTCCCGCTCGTCCGGCCGGGTGACGACGACCGCGCCCGCGCCCTCGCCGATCCGCCGGCCACGGGCGCCTTCGCCGAAGGTCAGTCCGGCCTCGCCCACCACGTCCGGGCGGAGCAGCAGGTTCTCCGCCGAGCCGGCCAGGTCGACCGCTCCGACGAGGACCGCCTCGATGCTGGGGTCGAGCAGCAGCAGCCGGGCGACCTCCAGGGCCTCGGCGGTGCCCGAGCCGTCGGAGGAGACGGTGAAGGAGGGGCCGGTGAGGTTCCAGAGGGAGGAGATGCGGCTGGCCATGATGTTGCCGATGAAGCTCAGCACCTCGTTGGCGACGATGGGGTCCACGACCGCGTCCCGGCCGGCCGCGCTCACGGCGGCGAGCCGCTCCTCGTCCACCGCGACCCCGGCCCGCGCGAACTCCTCGCGGACGAAGGCGCCCAGGCCGCGGCGGGTGAGCCGCAGATGGGTCATCGGCTCGATCTCCATCCCGATCACCACCGCGATGCGCCGGGGGTCGGGCGCGCTCCGGCCCTCGGCCGTGGCCCGGCTGAACCCCGCGTCCCGCAGGGCCTCGTCGGCGACCTTCGTGACCAGGGCGTGCTGGAGGTTGTACGTACGCAGGTCGGCCGGCGGGATCTTGAGGTCGACGGGGTCGATGCCGAGGCCGTCGACGAACGCGCCGTTCGGCACCGTGCCGGGCGCGACGCCGGTGGCGGCCTCCAGGGAGCCCCCGCGGGTCTGGTCCAGGCCGCGCCAGCGGCGCTCGGGCAGCGGGACGAGGGCTCCGGCGCCCTGGTGGACGGCCTCCTCGAAGGCGTCGAGGGAGTCGAGCGGGCCGAAGTGGGCGCCGAGGCCGACGATGTCGAGCGCGGGCACCTCGGCCGGGGCCGTCTCCTCGGGCGTTCCGTCGGCGGCGGTGGCCGCCGAGAGCACCACGTGGGCGTTGGTCCCGCCGAAGCCGAACGCGGACACCGCCGCCCGGCGGGGGCCCTCGCCCTCTGGCCAGGCGCGGCCGGTGCGGACGAGCGACTCCTCGCCGACCCGCCCGTCCTTCGAGGTGACGGGACGGGTCACGCCGATGGTCGGCGGGATGTACCCGTCGCCCATGGACAGCACGACCTTGAGGAGGCTGCTGAGCCCCGCCACGGTGAGCAGGTGGCCGATGTTGCCCTTCACCGAGCCGATCAGCGGCACCCGGTCGGCCCCGCCGAAGAACTCGGCGACGGAGTCCACCTCGGTGGCGTCCCCGATGGGGGTCCCGGTCGCGTGGCACTCCAGGTAGTCCACGGTGGCCGGGTCGACACCGGCGTCGGCGTAGGCCCGCTGGTACGACTGGAGCTGCCCGCCGCCCTGCGGGACGAGCAGATGGCGGCCGCTGCCGTCGTTCGTCAGCCCGATGCCGTCCACGACGGCGTGGATGCGGTCCCCGTCGCGTACCGCGTCGGCCAGCCGCTTCACCGCGACCATCCCGGCGCCCTGACCGGTGAGGATGCCTCCGGACCGGCTGTCGAAGGGCTGGCTGAAGCCGTCGCGGGGGTAGGCCTGGAGGTCGGAGAACGACAGGTGGATCAGGGTCGGGTCGGGCGCGCAGACGCCGCCCGCCAGCACCAGGTCGGCCTGGCCGGCGGCGAGGTGGTCGCACGCCAGCTTGAGCGCGTACAGCGCGGAGGAGCAGGCGGCGTCCAGGGCGTAGCGGGGGCCGCCGAGCCCGAGCGCGCTCGCGGCGACCGAGGCCGGCGAGCCGCTGACCCGCAGGTTCTCGGGGTGCAGCCGCGAGGGGTCGATCCGCCGGCTCTCGTCGGCCAGCGCGCCGAGCGCCGGGTGCCCGGCCCGCCGCAGCCCTTCGAGGACCGACTCCTGGACCAGGGGGACGCTGACGGCCGCGGACGCCGGGGTGGGGAAGGAGTAGTTGCCCAGGATCAGGCCGGTGCGGTCCAGGACGCCGGGGCGGTCCAGCTGCCCGCTGTCGCGCAGCGCCTCCCGGGCCACGTGCAGGGACCAGTGGAAGATCCGGTCGAGCCCGGAGAGGTGGCCGGGGTCCAGGAGGTAGCCCTCCGGGTCGAAGTCGAATCCGGTGACGAAGCCGCCGCGTGTGCAGTAGACGGCGTGCTGCGGATCCGCGTCCCTGGCGTCGATGCCGGGACCGAAGATCTGCTCGCCCCCTTCCCCGCGGTTGTCCGTCCCGGCACGGAGGTTCTGCCAGAACTCGGCAGGGGACTCCGCGCCCGGGAACAGGCAGGAGAGGCCAACGATGGCGTACTTGCTCATGAGAGCTTTACGGTCCCTTCTGAGGGGCGGGGCCGGCCCGGACGGCGCGGGAGGCGCCGTCCGGGCCGACCCGATCGCTTGCGTCGGGTACGAAGGGGAGTCAGCCGCTGATGAACTTGGCCGCCAACTGCGGTGCGGAGACCACGGACACGTCCTCGAACCGGGTGATCACCTCTCCGCCCGGGGTGCACGCGGTGATGGTGAGCGAGGCGCCGGAGCCCTGCGGGGCGGAGCCGGGCTCGACCACGACCAGGAAGGGCTCGCCGTCGGGCAGCGCGCGGTGCAGATCGGCGCGGCCCACCGACAGGGGCAGACCGGCGGTGCCGCGGAAGAGCCGGACCCAGACCAGGCCCGCCTGGAGCAGCAGGTCCGCCGTGCCGGGCGCGAACCGGCTGCCCGCGAACGCCCCTCCCGCCGTGCGGTGTTCGGACAGCTCGCACTCCAGGACCAGCCGCTGGGCGCCCTCGTCCTCGGTGAGCACCCGGCGCACTCCGCGCAGCGAGGGCCCGTGGAAGAGGGTGCCGTCGCCGTAGAGCGCGTCGGCCGGCCGGCCGCCGCCGAGCGCCGGCAGGGTGCCGGGGAAGACCGGGGCGAGCGTGGCCCGGAAGTCGAGCACCGCTCCGTAGTGCGGACGGACGGCGCCCTGCGCGTCCACGGACCGGACGGCCCCGCGCACCACGTCGTCGTCGGCGGCCAGTTCGAGGCCGAGCGCCTCGGGCTGGGAGCCGTCGAAGACGATGCCCTTGTGTACGGAGAAGTCCCGCACCTGGCGGATCTCGGCGCCGTGCACCCGCTCCGCCGCACCGATCATCCAGCCGAGGGCGACGACGGCCGGGAGCACCGGCGCGTCCCCGATGACGTGGTCGGCGACGATCGGCTCGCCCTCCAGAGCGGCCAGCGGCCGCTCCACGCGGGTGACGGCGGCGACGGTCCGCTCGGGGGTGGAGAGGGGGGACGTCGGGCCGAGGACCGTGACCACGTCACCGGACCGGTCGGCGGCGAACTGCTCGGCGAACAGCCGGGCGCCGGTGTCCAGCGGGATCAGGGTGATGCCCCGCTCCCGGAAGACCGCCTTGACCTCCGGGGAGACCATGCCGCTGTCCCAGGCGCCCCAGTTGATGGACGTGACGTGGGCCGAGGGGTGGCGCTGCTTCCAGGAGGAGGCCCAGGCGTTGAGCACCTCGTTGGCCATGGCGTAGTCCGACTGGCCCCGGTTGCCGAAGAACCCGGCGACCGAGGAGAACAGCACGAGGTGGCGCAGCGCGGCGGAGTCCAGCGCGGCGGTGACCGCGCGCAGCCCGGCGAGCTTCGGGGCGAAGACCCGCTCGACCTCGGACGCCTTCTTGTTGGCGATCAGCTGGTCGGCGAGGACACCCGCGCCGTGCACCAGACCGGTGACGCGGTCCCGGTGCGGGGCGAGGGCGGCGGCGGTGGCCGCCGGGTCGGTGATGTCGACGGCCAGGTACTCCACCCGGCTGCCCGCGGCGCTCACCTCGGCGAGGGTGGCGCGGATCTCCCGGGCGCCGACGACGTCCCGGTAGAGCTGCTCGACGCGCTTGGGGGTGGGCTTCTCCCCCGTGGTCTTCAGCCGGGCGGCCGCGGCGGCCTTGAGCGCCGGGGTGTCCACGCCCCGCGCCCAGTCCGGCTCGTCCTCCAGCGGGGTGCGGCCCAGGAGCAGCAGGCCCGGCCGGTAGCGCCGGGCCAGCTCGACCACGCACGCGGCGGTGATGCCGCGTCCGCCGCCGGTCACGACGAGGAGGTCGTCGCCGCCGAGGACGGGTGCGGTCGCCGGGTCGGAGGTGGTCAGCGGCTCCTCGCCGAGCGTCAGTCCGATACGACGGCTGCCGTCGAGTCCCACCTGGACCGTCTCCGCGACCGCGTCGCTCAGCTCCGGGAGGAGGAGGTCGGCTCCGGCCTCCGGGCTGAGGGCCGGGGCCAGGTCGACCGCCCGGCAGAACAGCTCGGGGGCCTCGACGGCCAGGGTCTTGACGAGTCCGCCGGGGCCGCCGGCGGGGACCAGCTCCTCGGACACCCCGCCGAGCCCGAAGGCGCCGTCGAGCCGGGTGACCGTGACGAAGGCGGCGCGGCCGGAGGCGGCGGCGGCCGTCAGCGGCGCGACGGCGTGCTTGGCGACCAGCAGGGTGTGCGTGAGCCGCCGGACCCCGTCGGACCACTCGCCCGCACGGGCGGCGGTCAGATCGAGGACGACGCTGACCCGGTCGGCGAGGATGAGCTCCATCCGCTCGGCCAGCTCGGTCACGCCCCAGCCGGACAGCGCGTGGTCCTTGACCCCGGTGACGCGCTGGGCCACTCCGGGCAGCCGCAGGACGTGCACATGGCGTCCGGACGCGATCAGGCGCTGGGCGAGCGCCGGCGCGAGGTCGGAGCCGTCGTCGACGACGAGCGCGCCCGAACCCTCGGCGAAGCAGCCGACCAGCTGGTCGGGGGTGGGCAGCGCGACGAGCGCGGCCTGGGCCCGGCCGATCCCGCCGCCGGTCGGTGCGTCGGCGTCGGAGTCCTGGCCGGCCGGGGCGGGCGCGGGGGCGTCCGCGGCGGAGGTGTCGGCCGTGGCGGTCGGCGCGGCCCCGCTGGTGAATTCGACGATCTGTCGGAGGGTGCGGAGTTCTGCGAGTTGTTCGGGGCCCGCGGTGATGGCTCCGGCGAAGCGTTCTTGGAGGATGCCCATGATTTCGACGCGTTTGATGGAGTCGATGCCGAGGTCGGCTTCGATGTCCATGTCGAGTTCGAGCATGTCGGCGGGGTAGCCGGTCTTGAGTGCGACGACGTCGAGGAGTGCGGTCTGTACGGTCGCGGCGTCCAGGCCCGCGGGTGCGGGGGCTGCGGGGGCCGTGGTCGGGGCGGTGGTGGCGGTGGTGCTGGTGAATTCGACGATCTGTCGGAGGGTGCGGAGTTCTGCGAGTTGTTCGGGGCCCGCGGTGATGGCTCCGGCGAAGCGTTCTTGGAGGATGCCCATGATTTCGACGCGTTTGATGGAGTCGATGCCGAGGTCGGCTTCGATGTCCATGTCGAGTTCGAGCATGTCGGCGGGGTAGCCGGTCTTGAGTGCGACGACGTCGAGGAGTGCGGTCTGTACGGTCGCGGCGTCCAGGCCCGCGGGTGCGGGGGCTGCGGGGGCCGTGGTCGGGGCGGTGGTGGCGGTGGTGCTGGTGAATTCGACGATCTGTCGGAGGGTGCGGAGTTCTGCGAGTTGTTCGGGGCCCGCGGTGATGGCTCCGGCGAAGCGTTCTTGGAGGATGCCCATGATTTCGACGCGTTTGATGGAGTCGATGCCGAGGTCGGCTTCGATGTCCATGTCGAGTTCGAGCATGTCGGCGGGGTAGCCGGTCTTGAGTGCGACGACGTCGAGGAGTGCGGTCTGTACGGTCGCGGCGTCCAGGCCCGCGGGTGCGGGGGCTGCGGGGGCCGTGGTCGGGGCGGTGGTGGCGGTGGTGCTGGTGAATTCGACGATCTGTCGGAGGGTGCGGAGTTCTGCGAGTTGTTCGGGGCCCGCGGTGATGGCTCCGGCGAAGCGTTCTTGGAGGATGCCCATGATTTCGACGCGTTTGATGGAGTCGATGCCGAGGTCGGCTTCGATGTCCATGTCGAGTTCGAGCATGTCGGCGGGGTAGCCGGTCTTGAGTGCGACGACGTCGAGGAGTGCGGTCTGTACGGTCGCGGCGTCCAGGCCCGCGGGTGCGGGCGCCGCGGGGGCCGCGGCCGGGGCGGCGGCCACCGGGGGCGCGAGGGGCTCCGGTGCGGGGGCCGCCGGAGCGGTCGGGGCCGGCGGCAGGGGCTGCGGCGCGGCGGCCGGAGCCGGGGCGATCTGCGCGGGGGCCGAGGCCCGCGGGGCGGGCAGGGGCGACGGGGCCCGCAGGGCCTGCGGCACGGCCGGACGGGTTCCGGCGGCGGGGGTGGCCCCGAACTCCAGGCCTGCCAGGTCGCGCAGGATCTCGTTGGCCCGCAGGTGGCTGCGGCCGATGTCCAGGCCGTGCTCCTTGACGGCGTTCACACCGGCCAGCACCTGATCGACCTGGCCCTGGACGGCGGCCCGCTCCAGCAGCCCGGCCAACCGCTCCGCGCTCTGCAACTGGCCGTTGAGGTAGTCGTCGTGCAGGGCGAGGTGGTCGGCCACCAGACCGGCCAGGCGATCACTGTCCACGTGAGGTGTCTCCAAGGCGGTGGGTACGGGCACGGGAGCGGGCAGGGCCGGAGCCGCGACCGCCGCGGGGCGCAGGGCCGTGGCCGTGGCGGCCGGGGCGACGGGGGCCGGGACGGCGGCGGCCGGGGCGGGCAGGACGGCGGGGCGGGGAGCCGGAGCCGAGGGCCGGGCCGGTGCCGGCGCCGGGGGGTTCGCCGGGGCGGGAGCCACCGACGGCACGACCGGCGAGGCGATCCGGTAGCCGTTGTCGATCGCCTCGCGGTACGCGGCCCGGCGCTCGGGCGAGACGTAGTTGATGCCGTTCAGCAGGATGGACATGCCCTTGACGGGCTCGGCCACCGGCGGTGCGGCGACGTAGCGGTCACTCGTCTCCAACGGCACGCCCAGCACCGCGAGTTGCGCGACGGCCTGCTTGAGCGCGACGTCCGCGTCGCGGCCCGGACCGGCGTCCAGAGCGACCGCCCAGTGCTCCCGGTCGCCGAGGATGCGGCGTACCAGCTGGGTGAGGATGCTCTTGGGCCCGAACTCCACGAAGACGCGGAACCCGGCGGCGTACATCTCCTCCACGCGGGCGGCGAAGTCGACCGGGCGGACGAGCTGTCCGGCCAGGACCTCGCGGTTGGCCGCGACGTCCCCGCCGTAGCTCGCGCCCTGGGTGTTGGCGAAGACGGTGCCGTTCGGACGGCCGATCTCGACGTGTTCGACGTCGGCGCGGAACGCCTTGAGCGCATGGCCGACGAACGGAGTGTGGAAGGCCGCGGAGACCGGCAGCCGGCTCGCCCGCAGGCCCGCCTCCTTCGCGGCGGCGACCAGGCGGTCGACCTCGTCCGTGGGGCCGCCGACGACGATCTGGTCGAGGGCGTTGCGGTTGCAGACGATCACGTCGGTGCGGTCGGCGAGCAGTTCCGCGACCCGCTCCTCCGGGGCGGAGACCGCGGCCATCGCCCCGGCGTCGAACCCGGGGTCCGACGGCGGCGCCATGGCCCTGCCCCGGGCCCGGGCGAGCGTGAAGAAGGCGTCGTCGTCGAGTGCGCCCGAGGCCCACAGCGCGGTCAGTTCGCCGAAGCTGTGGCCGAGGAAGCCCTCGGGGGCGAGGCCCAGTTCGCCCAGGTAGCGGAACTGGCCGGCGGACAGGGCCCCGATGGCCGGCTGCGCGTACGCGGTCGCCCGGAGCGCGGTCTCCTGCGCGGCACGGACGTCGGCCCCGAACAGCGGCGGCGGGAAGGCGACCCGGGACAGCGGTGCCTCGCCGGGGACCAGGACGTTGGCCCGGTCGAAGGCGGCCCGCAGCGGGGGCACCGCCAGGACGGCGGTGCTGCCGAGGTTCGTGTACTGGCTGCCCTGACCCGCGAAGAGTGCGCCGACCTTGCCGGTCCGTGCGGCGCGGCGCCGGTAGTGCAGGCCCTTGGGGTGCGACCAGGCGTCCGCGTCGCCCCGGGTCCGCAGTTCGCCGAGGGCCAGCTCCCGCAGGGCGGCCAGCTCCTCCGGCGTACGGGCGACGAGCGCGATCCGGGCGTGGCCCTCGGGAGCCGGTCCGCCGGTCGCGGGCGCGCCCGCGGCGAGCAGTCCGGTGAGCGCGGCCGTGTCCGGCGCGT
Source organism: Streptomyces sp. NBC_01116 (assembly GCF_041435495.1). Lineage (NCBI taxonomy): Bacteria > Bacillati > Actinomycetota > Actinomycetes > Kitasatosporales > Streptomycetaceae > Streptomyces > Streptomyces sp. NBC_01116. Next base: position 3,719,000 of record NZ_CP108644.1, on the reverse strand, counting down.
GCCACAGGTGGACCGCGGCCACGGGGAAGGAGACCTTCAGGTCGTCGCCGTCGCCGTGCTCCTCCAGGACCATGTGGAAGTTGGTGCCGCCGAAGCCGAACGAGGAGATCGCGGCCCGGCGCTTGGGGCGTTCCGGGTCGCGGATCCACGGGCGGGCCTCGGTGTTGACGTAGAACGGCCCGGAGGTGAAGTCGATGGCGGGGTTGGGCTCGGAGACGTTGATGGTGGGGGGCAGGACCTTGTGGTGCAGCGAGAGCGCCAGCTTGATCAGGCCCGCCGCCCCGGCGGCCGCCTTGGTGTGCCCGATCTGGGACTTGACGCTGCCCACGGCCGCGTACTGCCGGTGGTCGTTGCCCTCGGAGACGACCGCGGACAGCGCGCTCAGCTCGGTGGCGTCCCCGACGGCGGTGCCGGTGCCGTGCGCCTCGAACAGCTCGATGCTGGAGGGGGAGCAGTCGGCGTCCTCGTACGCGCGGCGCAGCGCGACGATCTGGCCCTCCTTGCGGGGGGCGTAGATGGACTTGAAGCGGCCGTCGCTGGAGGTGCCCATGCCGCGCAGCACCGCGTAGATCCGGTTGCCGTCGCGCTCGGCGTCGGAGAGCCGGCGCAGCGCGAGCATCCCGATGCCCTCGCCGATCAGGGTGCCGTCGGCGTCCTTGTCGAACGGGCGGATCTGCCCGGACTTCGACAGGGCGGGCGTCTTGCTGAAGCAGAGGTACATGAAGATGGTGTTCTCGGCGTCGCAGCCGCCCACCAGCATGGTGTCGGAGCGGCCTTCGAGCAGCTCGCTGACGGCGGTGCGGACCGCGCCGAGGGAGCTGGCGCAGGCGGCGTCGATCGTCATGTTGATGCCGCCGAGGTCGAGCCGGTTGGCGACCCGGCCCGCCACCACGTTCCCCAGCATGCCCGGGAACGAGTTCTCCTCCCAAGGGGCGTACGCCAGACGGAACTTGGCGACGATCTCCTCGGCGTCCCGGTCGGACAGGCCGCAGCTGCGGACGACCTCCTTGAGCACGGGGCTCTGGAGGCGGGCGGTCAGCGGCTGGGTGAGCTGGTTGGCGCCGGTGATGCCGAGGACGACGCCGGTGCGGGACGCGTCGTACCAGGGCTGCTCGGCGCCGGCGTCCTTGAGCAGGTCGCGGGCGACCACCAGGCTGAGCAGCTGGAGGACGTCGGTCACCTCCAGCGTGTTCGGCGGGAGGCCGAACTCCAGCGGGTTGAAGGGGACGTCGGGGATGAAGCCACCGCGCTTGGAGTACGTCTTGTCCGGCACCGTGGGGTCGGGGTCGTAGTGCTCGTCCACGTCCCAGTGGCCCGCGGGCACGTCGTCGATGCAGTCGGCGGCCGATACGACGTTCGCCCAGAAGTCCCGCACGTTGCTGGACTTGGGGTAGAGCGCGGAGAGGCCGACGATGGCGATGGGGTCCCGGGCGAGCCGACGGTCGAGGTCGGATTCCTGCGAAGAGTTCACGGCAAGTCTCTCTGGATCTGGGCGAACAGGGACTTCGGGGCGCGGCGCCCCGGCCGCCGGCGCGAGGGCGAGGGGGGTCCGGAAGGCGGGGCGGGGCGCGGCCCTCGGAAGACGGACGGACCGGCTGCTCTCGCGTGGCGGGCAGCGGCCGTCGGCAGGGCGGGCCGGTTCGGTGCGGGTGCGGTGGCCGCGGTCGGCGGGGCAGCCGGACCGGTCGTGCGGTCCGGGCCTCGCGCCTCGTGGGCCCTGCCCGGGATCGGGCGGGCGGCGGCCGGCGCGTCGGGCGGCCGGGGGCGCTCCCGCCGGGAGCCGCGCGAGCGGCCTCAGGCGGCGGCGGTGTGCTTCTGGCTCTCCTCGGCGATGTGGGCGGCGAGGGCCTCGATGGTGGGGTGGTACCAGAGGGCGGTGGTGCCGAGCTCGAACCCGAGCCAGGACTCCATCTCACCGGCGATGATCAGCGCCTGGGTGCTGTCGAGGTCGAGCTCGTCGAAGTACTGGTCGGCCGGGACGTCGGACGGTGCCACGCCGACCCGCTGGGCGATCTCCTCGATCAGCCACTTCTGGGCTTCCTCGGCCGATATGTTCTTCGCCATTTCCCATCCTCTCCAAGCGGTTTATTGCCCACACCGGGGGCCTCGGTGAATTCCCCGCGGGACGCCTCACGAGTGGAGGCTTCAAGGGCGGCAGGTGGAGCCCGGAACGGTGCCGGCCGGAATCGTCCTGCGATCCGTGACCCTAGGCGGGCACCCGTTCCGGAGCAACCGAACTCCGCTTGCATAAAGGCCGGGCAATGCCTCTTACGGAGGAACTCCCCGCGGTCCGAGCCGCAATGGACACGCTGAGCTGCGGTGATGGCCGGCCGGGAGGGGCGGCGAAAAGTGCTGTCAGCCTGCCGTAAGGCTGTCAGCGGTCATGTCAGGCTCCGTTTCCGGAGGTCCTCGGCATTGTCCTGACGGCCGCCCGACGAGGGCTCCCGGGACTGGAACGGGTAGAGGTTGCCCGGCTCCCGCATTCCCTTCCGGTGTTCGGCGACGAACGCGGAGATCGACCCGTCCGGTGTCGCGGCGAGGCGGGTGAGGGACCTGCGCAGGTCGAGCGGCAGATGGCCGCAGGCGGCCGCCAGTTCTTCGGCGGCGCCCGGTTCGGCGGCCGTACGCTCGGCGCCCAGGTGCGTCACGACGAGCTCGTGCGCCTCTTCCGCGGTCAGCGCGCCCAGGGACAGGGCGAGCGCGCCCTCCCGTGTGGTCAGGTCGGTCAGGGGGGAGCGGCTGGTGACGAGCACCGCGTTGCCCGGTGTGCCCGGCAGGAGGCAGCGCACCTGGGACGCGTCCGCGATGTCGTCCAGCACCACCAGGAAGCGGCGGCCGGCCAGCAGGCTCCGGAAGAGGGCGGTCGCCTCTTCCGTGGTGTCGGGCATCCAGCCGCTGCGCACGCCGAGGGAGCGGATGAAACCGGTCAGCACCGTGGCCGGGGTCGCCGTCCGCTGCGCCGGGTCGATGCTGCCCTGGAGGCTGGCGTAGAGCTGCCCGTCGGGGAACGAGGCGAGCCTGCGGTGCGCCCAGTGCACGGCCAGCGCGCTCTTGCCGATGTCCGGGGGACCGTGCACGACCGCGATGCCCAGCGAGCCGCCCTTGCGCCGCGACTGCTCCAGCAGGCGGTCCAGAGCGGCCACTTGCCGTGTCCTGCCGGTGAAGGGCGCGAGCACCGGGGGGAGCTGGGCCGGCGCGCCCATGGCGGGGGAGCCGTCGAAGGCGCTCGCGGTCCGCCGGACCGGAAGGTCCGCGGTGGCGAGCAGCCGGATTCCGGCGGGACGGGCGGCGCCCTCCAGGGGAGAGGCCCGCTCGACGGCCCCGCTCTGCCGCAGGACGGCCTGGTGCGCCTGTCTGATGTCGTCGCTCGGCTCGACGCCCAGCTCGTCCTTGAGCCGTGTCTGCAGCTCGGCGAAGAGCTGGAGCGCGGCGGCCCGGCGCCCGGAGGCGGCGAGCGCCAGCATGATGTAGGCCTGGAGCGGCTCGTGGAGCGGTTCCTCGTACGAGGCGATCCTGAGGTGCTCCACGGCGAAGGCGGGCCGCTTCAGCCGCAGGGCCAGGTCGGCCAGTTCGATGGCCACGTCGATGTGGCGCTGGGCGACGCGCACCACCGCGGGATGGTGCCAGAGCTCGGGGAGGTCGTGCACCAGACGGCCGTGCCAGCAGCCGAGGGCCTGCCCGTAGAGGTCGAGCGCGACCCGCGGGTCGTGCGTCGTGGTCCTGCGGGCCAGGGCCGCCCGGTCCTCGAACTGGCAGAGATCCACCCGCACGCCCGCGCTGTTGAAGACGTATCCACCGCGGACGGTGCGGATTCTCCGGTCGGTGGAGCCGTGTCCGGGGGGCGGATCGACGAACCGGCGCAACCGGGCCATGTGGGTGTGGACCAGTTGCGGATAGGCGGGCGGCGTCTCGCCGTTCCACAGCGCGTCCGCCATCTCCTCGTGGCTGACCGTACGGTCCGGCTGTACGGCGAGAAGTCCGAGCAGGACGCGCTGTTTGCGCGGCAGCGGTATGGACCGGTCGCCGAACAGGGCCGAGAGGGGACCGAGCAGCCGGATCTCCTGGGCGTAGGGCCGGGAAGCCGGGGCGTCGGAGGCGTCCGGTTCCTCGGTGGCCCGCCAGCCGACGACTTCGGCGATCCGTGCCAGCGTCTCGTGCCGGGGCGTGACGTGGCCGTGCTCGATATGGCGTATGGTCCGCACGCTCACCGATGCCCTGCGTGCCACCTGGTCCTGAGTCAGACCGGCCTTTGTCCGTGCGGTGCGCAGTTCGGAACCTCGTATAGTTCTCAACTATGTCCCCACCGTGAGCCGATTGGCGAAGTCGAAAGTGAACTCGCTGCTAGGTTTCCGCTCCCCGTCACTGTATTGCGCATGGTTAATGGAAGCGATCATTCCAGGGAGGGATTAGCGCGGAATAGATGTCCAATCCGCGACTACTTTCCTGTTCCGGAGCCGGCGAACGCGCCTCAGGCGACCGGTTCCGGGCTTTCCGCCGAGCGCTGCGGGCCGATCCCCCGACCGGTCTCCGCGACGTCCGACGGGACGGGTGACCTGCGCACGAGGATCAGCACGAGGACACCTGCCAGCACCGCCGCGACCCCGCTCACCAGGAAGGCCCGGTCGAGCCCGGCGGAGTAGGCCTGCTCGATCGCCCGCTCGCCCGCCTCCCGTGCTCCGGACGGCAGTTCGGCGACCAGGCGCGCCGACTGGCCGCCCGTGACCAGCTCCGCGGCCGAGCCGGAGTCGGAGAACACGCCGCTGTCGGACAGCTTCCGCCCGATCGCGCCGGTCAGGATGGCGCCCACCACGGGGATGCCGATGGCGAAGCCGAGCTGCCGGAAGGTGTTCGCCGCGCCGCCCGCCATGCCCGCCCGGTTCGCCGGGGCCGCCGCCAGGGCGGCCGAGGCGAGGATGGGTGACGCGATTCCGACCCCGATACCGGTCAGCAGCATGCCGGGGAGCAGCGCCGTCCAGCCGGACGTCGCGGTCAGCCTCATCTCCAGCAGGGTGCCGAGGCCGATCAGGAGCAGCCCGCCGCCGATCGGCCACTGCGGGGCGGCCGACGAGAGGAACCGGCCCGCCAGTCCGGCGGCCACGAAGGACATGCCGCTCAGCGGCATCAGGATGAGACCCGCCTCGACCGGGCTGAGGTCGAGCACGGACTGGGCCCAGACGGAGACGAACACGAGGTTGGCGAAGGCGGCGGCGCTGAAGACCACCGCACCGGCCAGGAGCCCGCCGAACGAGGGCGACCGCAGCAGCCCCAGGTCCAGCATCGGGTCCTGCCTGCCCTTCTCGACCAGGAAGAAGACGGCCAGTGCGACCGCGCTCCCGGCGAAGAGGGCGAGGGTGGTGGTCGAGCCCCAGCCGTCCTCGCCCGCGTGGATCAGGGCGAAGATCAGCAGCGTCGCGGCGGCCGTGAAGCCGACCGTGCCCGGTACGTCGATCCGCCGTCCGGTTCCGGACGGGGAGCCCTTGAGGTGCCGGTGGCCGATGTACAGGGCGAGGGCCGCGACGGGCAGGTTGACGAAGAAGATCCAGCGCCAGTTGACGTGTTCGGTGAGCAGTCCGCCGAGGATCGGCCCGGCGGCGGCCGCCGCGCCGTTGACCGCGCCCCACATGCCGAACGCGATGCCGCGGTCCCTGCCCTGGTAATTGGCGGCGAGCAACGCGGTGTTGGTGGCGAACATCGCCGCGGCGCCCAGGCCCTGCACCCCTCGGGCGACGATCAGCTGGGCGCTGCTGTCGGCCAGGCCGCAGGCGAGCGAGGCGGCGGCGAAGACGGCCAGGCCGATCAGGTAGACGCGGCGGGAGCCGACGTGGTCGGAGAGGGAGCCGAGGGCCATCAACAGGGCCGCGAGGACCAGGACATAGATGTCGACCACCCATTGCAGGGCGGTGAAGGAGGCGTCGAGCGAGTCCGTCATCCGGGGGAGGGCGACGCTGACGATCGTCACGTCGATCAACAGCATGAACGTGCCCAGACAGACCGCCAGCAGCGGCATCCATTTACGCATGGCGCGGTGCCTCTCAGGAGAAGGAGGAACGAGGGAGGGGCGGGCCCCACGGGCTCTTCTGCTCGTCGGGTCCGCGGGCGCGCGGTGTGCTTCGCGGTCCGCGCAGGGCAGGGCGACGCCGTCGTCCCTGACCGTACAAGTCGGTGTTAGACAGTGGCTAATAGGTTAGGCTGACTCTACGCCCTGCGGGTCGCCGGGCAAGGGCCTCTTGTGCCGGACTCCCTGGAAGCTCGCCCGACCGCAGGCGTCTCCCGTCCGGATCGGGCCGGATCGGGCCGGGTCGGGGAGCGGGGGCCGGTGCGTGCGGCTGCGGCTGCAAGGCGGAGGGGGAGTCGCTGCGGATCATCGGCGACCGACGACAACGCCGCGGGTGCGCGTGCCGGGGACCGCGAGCCCGACATGATCCAGACGAGAGGCGCTAGGTTTCAGCCATGCCCGATTCATCTCCGCGTGTGCCCGCATCCGCTCCGCGCCGCCGTTCACGCGCCTCGGCAGGACTGCCGCCGATCACCGCGGACAAGATCGTCGACGCGGCGGTCGACCTGACGGCGGAACACGGCCTCGACGGCTGGTCGATCCGGCAGATCGCGACCCGGCTCGATGTCTGGCCCGGCGTCGTGGCCCACCATGTGGGGGACCGCGACGCCGTGGTGATGGCGGTGACGGACCGGATCGTCGGCCGGATTCCCGTACCCGGCGCGGACGTGTCCTGGCGGGACTGGTTCCGTCAGCTGATGTTCGAGGGCCGTGAGGTCCTGAAGCAGTACCCGGGCGTCGCCCGCCGCCTGGTGGTGGTGGGCCCGAACGTGCCGTCCGCGCTGGCGACGATCGACGCCGGCATCAAGGTCCTCCAGGGGGCGGGCTTCGGGAGCCAGGCCACCGAGATCTACCGGTACCTCCTCAACAGCGCGTTCATGCTGGTGGCGGTGGAGGACGACCGGGGGAACTTCTTCCCGAGCGCGCGGGCGGACATGGGCCGCACGATGGCGGCCTTCGCGCAGGACAAGGAGCGGCCGGGCCTCGCGGCGGCGGGCGCGCAGGCACTGTCCAGGAGCCAGGACGTGGCCGAGCAGGACCTGGCGTTCTTCCGCCTGACGGTGGAGCGTTCGCTGGACGGCGCGGAGGCGCTCCTCAAGGACTGAGTGGCCGGCCGCCGGGGCTGAGTGCCCTGTCGCTCCACGAAGGGCCGTGCCCCGGACGAGGTGTCCGGGGCACGGCCCTTCGTGGAGGTGCGGCGGTTCAGCCCTGCCGCGCCCCGGCGGCCGACTCGTCCGGCGCCCGGGTCGCCAGCACGCCCGCGAGGAAGCCGGCGATCTCGCTCACCGTCGGGTAGTTCCACAGCAGCGTGGCCGGCAGGGCGACCCCGAGGTCACGCTCCAGCGCCACCCGTACCGCCGCCGCCAGCAGGGAGTCCACGCCCGCCTCCGTCAGCGGCCGGTGCACCCCGATCCCGTCCGGCCGCAGACCGAGGACCGAGGCCACCCGGCCGCGTACGTCGTCGAGCAGATACGCCGCCAGCTCGTCGCCCGACAGGCCCACCCAGTCCGGCACTTCGGCCGGCCGGACCGCGTCGTCCTGCGTCAGCTCCGCCAGCAGCGCCGGGCGGGGCCCCCGGTGGTCGCGGAGCAGCCCGAGCACCGTGACCAGCGGTCCCGGGGCACCGGCCGCGATCTGGTCGAAGGCGCGCAGCGCCCGGTCCGGGGCCATGTCGGCCGCGCCCCGGGCGGCGAGTTCGACGTCGGTCGCCTCCGCCGCGGTGGCCATGCCCATCCCGCGCCAGCTGGTCCACGCGATCGACACGGACTCCCGGGCGCCGCCGGATCGCCGGTGGGCGGCGAGAGCGTCCAGATAGGCGTTGGCCGCGGCGTACGCTCCCTGGCCCGGCAGGCCCAGCAGCGGGCCAGCCGAGGAGAAGAGGACGAAGAAGTCCGTGGCACCGGGCGGGAAGAGCTCGTGCAGCACCCGGGCCCCCTCGACCTTGGGGCGCATGACCTCCCGCAGCGCGTCGGCCTCCAGACGGTGCAGCATCGCGCTGTGGACGGTGCCCGCCGCGTGCACCACGCCCCGGACCGGCGGCAGGTCGAGCCGCTCCAGCGCCCGCCGGGTCGCCTCCCGGTCGGTGATGTCCACGGCGAGCGTGACCACCGTGACGCCCGCCGACTCCAGCCGCCGCACCGCGGTGACCCGGCGGTCCTCGTCGGACCACTGCGGGCGCGGTGGCAGCGGGGTGCGGCCCAGCAGCACGATCCGGCGGGCCCCTCGCTGGGCGAGGTGCTCGGCCAGTTCGAGGCCCAGCACCCCGAGTCCGCCCGTGATCAGGTACGTTCCGTCGGCCCGGCAGCCGAACGGCTCCTCGTCCGCCGCCGGGGCCGAGGGGACCAGGCGGGGCACCTGGACGGTGCCGTCGGCCAGCGAGAGCACCGGCTCCTGGGGGCGCAGGGGAAGCAGGTCCAGCAGCAGGGTGGCGGACTCCTCGCCGAGCGGGCCCGCCGGGACGTCCACGACGCCGCCCCAGAACTCGGGGTGCTCGCTCGCCGCGACCCGGCCCATGCCCCACAGCGGCGAGCCGCCCAGCCGGTCCACCGAGGCCGCCTCGCGCACCCCGGACGTCAGGCACCACAGCCGGGGCTTGCGGTCGGGCAGCGCCGCGACCTCGGCGACGAGCCGTGCGAACGCGACCGCCGTGGCCTCCGGATCCCGGTCCGCCGGCGCGTAGAGCACATGGTCGGCGTCCGCGAGCGCGGTCGCGTCCACGCTCACGGTGGCGCCCTGCCCCGCGCAGGCGGGCACCAGGGAGCGGGCGAGCTGTTCCGGGCCCAGCACGAGGACCGTCCGGCCGGGCAGCGCGGTACGCGATCCGGCGTTCACCGGGAAGGGCTGCCACTCCAGGTCGAAGCGGCCGCTGGTGCTCCGCTCCTCGCCGGAGAGGCTGCCGTCCAGCTCGCCGTAGCGCAGTCCGCGCAGCGTGAGGGCCGACTCGGCGCCGTCCCCGCCCTCCGCGACCCCGCGGATGTCCACGTGGACGGTGGTGGGGCGTTCGGCGTCGACCTTCACGGTGATGGCCGCTCTGCGGGGCGGCGGGCCGGACCGGTTCACCGAGTCGATGTGGGCGGGCATGCGCAGCACACCCGGGCCGGTGAAGACGACCGAGGCCATCGAGAGGGCGGCGTCCAGCACGGCCGCCCAGCTGCGGTCGAGCTCCGCGGTGGCCACGGCGGTCAGAACGCCCTCGCCGCGGCGCAGTTCCTCGATCCGCCACGGGTAGCCCATGTCGGCGACACCGAGCTCGGCCAGCCGCTCGATCACATGGCCCGGGTCCACCCGCTCCGGCGCGCTCACGTCGCCCAGCGGCTCGACGGACCGTTCGCCGCCGACCTCCGCCAGGGTGTGCGTGGACCAGGCGTTGTCCGGCGCGCCCCGCTTGCGGGAGACGAGCCGCAGCCCGGCGCCGTCCAGGACCGTCTGGACCTCCCGGGTCTCCTCCTGCGGCACCACCACCGGCTGACGCAGCCGCAGATCGCTGAGCACGTCCGTGCGGCCGGCGGTGAGGAAGGTGTTCACCAGCACGGCGGCCGGGATGATCTCGGTGCCCTGGACGGGGTGGCGGCGCGGGTAGGGGCGGGTCCGCAGGTCGAGCGTCGTCGGCCAGACCCGCACCCGGGAGGCGTGCACCGCCGTCGGAGCGCCGAGCAGGGTGTCGACGGGCGGCTCGGCCGTCTCCCGGGCGTCGACCCAGTGCCGCTCGTGCTGCCAGGCGGTGGCGGGGAGTTCGGCGCGCCGGCCCGCGGGGTGGAGCACCGACCAGTCGACCGGCACGCCGGCGCAGTGCAGCCGGGCCAGCGCGGTGAGCAGTGTGGCGCGCTCGGGCTTGTCGCGCCGGAGTGTCGGGACGACCAGGGCGCCCGGGGCGCCGGCCGTGGTCTCGGTGATCGAGTGGCTGACGACGGGGTGCGCGGATATCTCCAGGAAGGTCCGGTGCCCGTCCTCGACGGCGGCCCGTACCGCGTCCGCGAACCGCACCGGGTTGCGCAGGTTCGCCGCCCAGTAGGAGGCGTCCTGCCGGCGCGCGGAGCGCGGGTCCTCGACGGCGGTGAGATAGAGCGGCACCCGGGCGGCGCGCGGCTCCAGATCCGCGACGGCCAGGGCCAGTTCACCACTGATCTCCGTCATGTGCGCGCTGTGGAAGGCGACGTCGGAGTCCACCCGGCGGACGGTCCGGCCCAGCGCGGTCCACCGCTCGGCGGCCGCGTCGACGGCGGGGATGTCACCGGCGACCACGGTCGAGGACGGCGCGGCGGCGATGGCGGCGCACAGGGCGTCGGTGTCGCCGAGGTCGGCGGCCACCTCGTCGAACGGCCGGTCCACCATGACCATGGCGCCCATCCCGGCGACCTTGCGCAGCAGCGCGGAGCGGCGGCAGACGAGCCGGGCCCCCTCCGTCTCGGACAGCACCCCGGCCGCCACGGCGGCGGCGATCTCCCCCACGGAGTGGCCGATGATCGCGGCGGGGGCGACGCCGTAGTGCCGCCAGAGGGCGGTCAGGCCGATCTGCATCGCGAAGAGCATCGACTGGACGGTGTCGACCGAGCCGAGGTCGCCGTCGGTGAGCACCTCGCGCGGAGTGAGCCCGAGCTCCTCGGTGAAGACGGGGCCGAGCCGGTCGATGGCGGCGGCGAACACCGGCTCGTCCCGCAGGAGTTCGCGGCCCATGCCGGACCACTGCGCGCCGTGTCCCGAGAACACCCAGACCGGGGCGCGCCCCGGGCCGGAGGCGTCGCCGGTGACCAGGGCGGGGTGGGCCTCGCCGGCGGCCAGCGCCGTGAGGGCGGCGGTGAGTTCGTCCCGGTCGCCGGTGACGACCGCCGCCCGCTCGGCGAGGTGGGCGCGGTTGTGGGCGAGGGTGTGGCCGACGTCCCCGAGCGGGTGCGCGCCGACGGCCCCGGCCAGCCGGGCGGCCTGGGCGGCGAGGCCGGCGCCGTTGGCGGAGGAGACGGGGTGGAGGGTGAGCGGCGGTGCGGCGTCCGGCCGCCCGCCGGCCGCCTCGGTGTCCCGCCCGGCGTCCGGGCCGGATCCGGGCGTCGCGGCCGGGGCCTGTTCCAGGACGGCGTGGGCGATCGTCCCGCCGTAGCCGTAACTGGCGACACCGGCGAGCCGGGGCCGTCCGGTCGTGGGCCAGGGCGTCGCCTCGGCCACCAGGCGCAGGCCTGAGGTGGCCCACGGGATGTCCTGGCGGGGCCCGTCGACGGAGAGGGTCGCCGGAATGAGGCCGTGCTGCATGGCGAGCGCGGTCTTGATCAGCCCGGCGACCCCGGCGGCGGACTCGCAGTGGCCGATGTTGGTCTTCACGGACCCGATCAGGCACGGGCCGCGGCCCGCGGCCCGGTCGCCGACGACCTCGGCCAGCGCGGCGGCCTCGATCGGGTCGCCGACCTTGGTGCCGGTGCCGTGCGCCTCGACGTAGTCGACCTCGCCGGGCGCGACGCCCGCCGCCGCGTACGCCTTGCGCAGCACGTGGGCCTGCGCGGTCGCCCGGGGCGCCATGATGCCGTCGGTGCGGCCGTCCTGCTGGACCGCGGTGCCGCGGACGAGCGTGATGACGCGGTCGCCGTCGCGACGGGCGTCGCTCAGGCGCTTGAGGACGAGGACACCGCAGCCCTCGCCGCGGCCGTAGCCGTCGGCGGCCTCGTCGAAAGCCTTGGAGCGGCCGTCCGGGGAGATGGCCCCGGCGATGTCGAGGACCGTGGTCAGGCCGGGGCCGGCCATCAGCATGACCCCGCCCGCGAGTGCCAGGGGCACCTCTCCGGCGCGCAGGGCGGCGCACGCCTGGTGCAGGGCGACGAGGGACGAGGAGCAGGCGGTGTCCACGGCGAGGCTGGGGCCGCGCAGGTCGAGGGTGTAGGAGATCCGGTTGGGCACCCCGCAGAGCGAGGAGCCGATCCCGGTCCAGGCCTCCACCCCGGGCAGGTCCTCCAGGAGCCTGCGGCCGTAGTCGTCGGTGCCCACGCCGATGAAGACGCCGGCGTCGGTGCCGGCGAGGCTCGTCGGGGGGATGCCGGCGTGCTCCAGGGACTCCCAGGCCACCTCCAGCGCCATCCGCTGCTGCGGGTCGAGCTGGCGGGCCTCGGTGGCGGACATGCCGAAGAAGGCGGCGTCGAAGCCGCTGATGTCCTCCAGGAAGGCGCCGTTGGAGATCACGCGCGACAGCACGGCCGCGTTCTCCCGCGACCGGGCGCGCTGCGGGGCCCAGCGGTCCTCGGGCACCGGCCCGGACGCGTCGACCTCGTTCATCAACAACGTCCAGAAGTCCTGCGGGGAGTTGATGCCGCCGGGGAAGCGGCAGCCGATACCGACGACGGCGATCGGCTCGTCGGGGGACGGCGGCAGAGAGGACAGATCACTCACCATGGGTCACCGCTCACGGGTCGGGGCGTCGTCCGCTGCGGACGACGGAGGACGACGGGGGACGAGGGACGACGGGGGACGAGGGGGGACGACGGGGGGCGAGGGGAGTCCGGCCGGGCCGGTGGGGCGGGCGCGGACCGGGGCCGGGGCCGGGCGGGGCTCGGGGGTCATGCGTACATGACCGCCTTGTCCCAGTCCTCGCCCTCGCCGAAGAGGTAGCGGGCCTTGAGGATGTCGCGCTGGGCGGTGAGCGCCGAGGTGGGGACCAGCGTGCCGAGCGGGAGTCCGGCGATGTCGTGCGGTACGCCGAGCTCGCGGTCGATCAGCCGGGCCAGCTCCTTGACGGCCCGTTCGCGTACGGCGTCCGGCGCCTCGAACTCGACGCGCAGCAGGTCCGGTTCGGCCCTGGCCCGCCAGAACATCACCTCGTACGCGATGGGCAGGCCGAACACCAGCTCCTCCAGGCGCTGCTGGGTGACCGTGCCGGAACCGACGGGATACCCCGCGCCGGCCCGGCCCAGCACCCGGACCGTGGGCAGGACCCAGTCGCAGGCGCAGCCGCCGTCGGCGACCTCGACGTCGTCGGCGAGGTTGTAGCGCAGCAGGGGCATGGCCTCGCGGTACAGCGGGGTCACCACCAGCTGGCCGCGGCCGGTGGCGGAGAGCGTCCCGGTGTGCGGGTCCCACACCTCGAAGACCGCGCGGTCCGCCCACAGGTGCAGGGACCCGCGCGGGCACTGGCCGGCGATGGTGCCCGTTTCGGTGGAGCCGTACTCCTCGACGATCGGGATGCCGCCCCAGATCTCGCTGATCCGCTGCCGCCGCACCTCGGTGAGGGGTTCGGCGGCGGTGAACATCGCCCGCAGGGCGGGGAAGTCCTTCTCCGGGCGGAGCCCGGCGGCCTTCGCGGTGGCCGCGAGCATCATGATCTCGGTGGGGTTGCACCAGGTGAGGGTGACGTCCAGGGCGCGCATCACCCGCACCATCCGGGGCAGCGGCGTGGCCAGCGAACGGGCGTCGCCCGGCACGATGGTGGCCCCGCGCAGCCGACCGGCCGCCTGGGCGAGGTGAGCGGTGATGACCAGGCCGTAGGGGGTGCGGACGAGGAAGGTGTCCGCGGGGGTGATGCCGACCCACTTGCGGGCGTAGCGCTCGGCCAGGTCGGTCCAGTCCTCGTCGGTGTAGTACGAGGCCGTCGGCTCGCCGGACGTGCCGCTGGACTCGTGGTACGTGGCGAGCTTCTCGCGGTCGACGGCGAGCATCCCGAACGGGTACTGGTCACGCAGGTCCTGCTTGGTGGTCAGCTCGATCCCGGCGAAGTCCGCCGCCCCGGACGGTGCCGCACGGCCCGCGTAGCGGGAGGCGTAGAAGGGCGAACGCATCGCCTGGGCGATCACCCTGGGCAGCTCGGCCGCCTGGAGGCGCGCGAGTTCGGCGGGGTTGGACCAGTCGCCCGGTTCCGGACGCGGCAACGACATCGGATCTCCCTCGTCTGTGCCCAGGGCCGCGAGCTGCGGCGCGCGGCGGTTACGCGCACAGCACAGCACCGGGGTACGGGGCGCGCCCGAGTAGTCGCTACTCAAGTCGCCCGCGGGTGTGCGCCGGGCGCGCGGCATCGGTGCTGCCCAGCACCCATACGCCTTTAGACGTCGTCTAACGCACAGGGCGTCCCGTGGGCGCCGTCCGGGAGCGGTGTTGAGTACCGCCTACTCATGAGGGTCCGGCGCCCCAGCTGTTGTGCTTGCGGCCAAGGCCACCCACCACGAAGGAGTCGGCGCGATGAGGACCGAGAACCTGTATCTCGCCGGGATCGGCAGCCACCTGCCGCCCCTGTACCCGGCCGAACGCGCGGTAGCCGAGGGGCTGTACGAGGAGGCGGCGAGGGAGTCCTCGGGCATGCTCTCCGCCGCCGTCAGCGAGTCGACGCCCGCCCCCGACATGGCCGTCGACGCGGCCCGTGCCGCCCTGGCCGGATCCGGCCACACGCCGGACGACTTCGGCATCCTGCTGCACAGCTACACCTACCACCAGGGCCCCGACGGCTGGTCGGCCGGGCACTACGTCCTCAGGAACACCCTCGACCGCCCGATCCCCGCGGTGGAGATCAAGCAGGGCTGCCTCGGCATGCTCGCCTCGGTGGAGGCCGCGGCGAACCGGCTCATCGCCAACCCCACGCACGAGGCCGCGCTCATCACGACCGGCGACAACTACTCCACGCCGGGCGTGCGGCGCTGGCAGGCCTCCGGGCTCTTCGTGCTCGCCGACGCCGGATCGGCCGTGGTGCTCTCCCGCCGCTCCGGTTTCGCGCGGCTCCTCGCCGTCGGCTCGCTGTCCGACCCCTCGATGGAGATCCTGCACCGGGCGGGCGAGGACCTCTTCCCGCCGGGCGTCACCCGGGGGAGGGGCCTGAACTTCTCCGAGCGGGCCGAGAAGGTCCGTGAGCAGTGGGCCGCCGGCCAGGCCCCGCCGATCAAGAACTTCGGCGACCGGGTCGCCGAGATCGCCGAGCGCACCCTGAAAGAGGCCGGCCTCACCCTCGACCAGGTCAGCCGCGTCTGCCACGTCGGCTTCGCGCGGCCGGCACTGGAGGCGATGTTCCTGCTGCCGCTGGACGTCCCCGAGGAGAAGAACGACTGGGAGCACGTCCGCACCATCGGGCACACCGGGGCCGCCGACCTGTTCCTCGGCCTCGAACACCTCTGGCGCGGCGGCGAGGTCGGCCCCGGCGACAACGTCCTGCTGATCGGCGCCAGTACCGGCATGGAGGCCGGCGCCGCCGTCGTACGCATCACCGAGTCCGCGCCCGAAGCCGAGTGAGGAGGGCCCCCATGCTCGCCGGATGCACCCCCTGGCCGCCCGACGTGGCGCGGCACTACCGCGAACAGGGCCTCTGGCGCGGTGAGACGCTCGGCACGGTGCTGCGCGACACCGCCCGCCGGTACGGCTCCGACACCGCGCTGATCCACGGCGACCGGCACATCAGCTACACCGAACTCGACGCCTGGGCCGACCGGCTGGCCGCCGGCTTCCTGGCGCACGGCGTCCGGGCGGACGACCGCATCGTGGTCCAACTGCCCAACGTGCCGGAGTTCGTGGCGATCTCCTTCGCGCTGATGCGGATCGGCGCCAAGCTCGTCTTCGCCCTCCCCGCGCACCGCGAGACCGAGATCAGCCACCTCGTGGAGCTCAGCGGCGCCACCGGCTACGTCCTGCCCGAGGAGCACCGCGGCTTCGACCACCGGGAGACGGCCCGCACGGTCCTCCACGGCTGCGACACGCTCCGCTCGCTCTTCGTCCTCGGGGCGAAGGAGGAGGGCTTCGTCACCGTGGCCGAGCTGGAGGCCGCCGTCGCCGACCCCCGGCCCCTGCCCGAACCCGACCCGTCCGACGTCGCGTTCTTCCTGCTCTCCGGCGGCACGACGGCCCTGCCCAAGCTGATCCCGCGCACGCACGACGACTACGTCTACCAGGCCGGACGGGCCGCCGACGTGTGCGAGCTGACGGCCGCCGACACCTACCTCGCGGTGCTCCCCGTCGCGTTCAACTTCGCCTACGGGTGCCCCGGCGTGATCGGCACGCTGATGACCGGGGGCACCGCCGTGCTGGCCGACACCCCCAACCCGCTGGACTGCTTCCCCCTGATCGAGCGCCACGGGGTCACCGTCACCGCGATGGTGCCCTCCATCGTGCAGCTGTGGCTGGAGGCCGCCGAGTGGAGCGAGGACGACCTCGGCAGCCTGCGGCTGCTCCAGGTCGGCGGAGCCCGCATGCTGCGCGACTTCACGGCACGCATCGCCCCCACCCTGGGCTGCTCGCTCCAGCAGGTGTTCGGGATGGCCGAAGGACTGCTGACCTTCAGCCGGCCCGACGACCCGGCCGAGTCGGTGCTGACCACCCAGGGCAGGCCGATCTCGGACGCCGACGAGCTGCGGATCGTCGACGTGAACGGCGCCGCGCTCCCCGTTGGAGAGGTGGGCGAGCTGATCACCCGGGGCCCGTACACCCTGCGCGGCTACTACGGCGTGCCCGAGTACAACCGGCGTGCCTTCACCGACGACGGCTTCTACCGGACCGGCGACCTGGCCCGGCTCACGGAGCGCGGCGAGCTGGTCATCGAAGGCCGGATCAAGGAAATGATCATCCGGGGCGGCGACAAGGTCTCCGCCGGCGAGGTGGAGGACCACCTCCTGGCGCTCGACGGCATCGCCTCGGCCGCGGTGATCGGGGTCGCCGACCCGTTCCTCGGCGAGCGGATCAGCGCGTACCTCGTCGCCGACGGCCCCCGGCGGTCGCTGTCCGACCTCAAACAGGCCGTGCACGCGCGCGGAGTCGCGGACTACAAACTGCCCGACGCCGTGCGCTACGTGCCCGAGCTGCCCCTCACCCCTCTCGGCAAGGTCGACAAGAAGGCGCTGGCGGCATCCGCCGCGTCCGAGCAGGAAGGCTGACGTGGACAAGTCCCCGAACCCGACGGAGCAGGACCTGCGCGAGACCCTCGCGCCGCTGCTGGGCATCGACCCGGCGGCGATCGAGCCCGACGCCAACCTCGTGGTCCTCGGCCTGAGTTCGCTGGAGATCATGCGGCTCATCAGCCACTGGCGCAAGAGCGGGGTCCCGGCCCAGTTCGACGCCCTCGTCGCGGCGCCGACGCTGAACGGCTGGATCGCCCACTTCGCCGCCGTGACGGACGCCCCGGCGGCCGGTTCGGGGGCGGGCCGGTGAGCGCCGAGCTGATCACGGGCGGCACCGTCTACACCGCGGACGACCGGGAGAGCGTGCACCCCGGCGGAGCCGTCCTGGTGGTGGACGGCGTGATCGCGGCCGTCGGCCCCGCCGCCGACGTCGAGCGGGCCGTCGCCGCGCTCACCCCGGAGCAGCGGGCGGGCCTGGCCCGCCGCGACGCCCGCGGCATGATGGTGCTGCCCGGCTTCGTCAACGCGCACTGGCACGAGATGTTCGCCATGCGCCTCCCCATGCGCGGCGCCCTGCGCCCGGCGTCCGACCGCGAGGACCAGGTCGCGTTCATGGGCGGCGGCGGCGACATGCACCAGATCTCCGCCACCTTCGACCGGTTCGACGGCCTCATCGACGCGATGACCCCCGACGAGGCGCAGGCCATCGCCGCGTACTCGATGTGGACCCAGCTGCGCGGCGGCGTCACCACCCTCGGCGACATGGGCTCGCTCAACCGCCCGCACTCCATGGTCGCCGCCGCGCAGGCCCTGGGCATCCGCTTCTCCGCGAGCACCTGGGCGAGCGACGCGATCTGTCCGCCCGACGGGAGCCGCTTCGTCCGCACCCGGGACACGGACGGGGTCCTCGCCCAGGCCGAGGACCTGCTGGAGCTGACGGCCCGGGACACCTCCGGCCGCATCCGGTTCCGTCCCAGCGTCGCCTACGTCACCAACATGACCGACGAACTGGCCCGCGGTATGGCGGACCTCGTGGCCCGGCACGACCTGGGCTTCGCCACCCATGTGGGCGCGCTCCGCAACGAGGTCGAGCTGATGCGTACGTACTACGGGCAGACCGGTGTCCGCCGGCTCGCCGAACACGGCCTGGTCGACGAGCGGTTGATGGCGGGCCACTGCGCCTTCCTCGACGAGGACGAGCAGAAGCTGATGATCGCGGGCCGCGCCCACATCAGCCATTCGCCCGGGAAGTACGGCCCCTCCGGCGAGTCCTCGCTCACCGAGACGGGCGTCGTGCCCGCGCTGCGCAGGCAGGGCCTGGACGTGTCGCTGTCCACGGACGGCTCCTCCATGCCGAGCGCCGGGATCGCGGAGACGATGCGCGCCGCCTGGCAGATGTACAACGAGATGAGTGCCGACCAGACCGAGGTGCTGCCCACCGACGCGCTGGCGATGGGCACCAGGATCGCGGCCAAGGGGCTGCGGTGGGACGACGCCGTGGGCAGCCTGGAAGCCGGGAAGCAGGCCGACCTGGTCCTGGTGCGGGCGGACGACTGGCGCTACCTGCTCAACCCCCGGCCGCTGGAGGGATTCCTCTGGCTGGCCGGCTCGGCCGACGTGGACACCGTGATCGTGGGCGGCCGCACCCTGCTGTCCGGGGGGCGGAGCGTCGGGGTCGACGAGGGCGTCCTCCAGGAGCGCTATCTGGACGCGCTCGCCTCGTTCTCCACCCGGGCGCTCGGCATCCCCGGCGAGGTCGTCGGACGGGTCGTCGGGGGGTGGACCCGATGAGCGCCCCGCTCTCCGGCGTCGCCCTGGTCACCGGGGCCGCCGGCGGCATCGGCACCGAGGTCGTCCGCGCCCTGACGGCCGCCGGGCTGCCGGTCGGGCTCGTCGACCGTGACGTCCCGGCCCTGTGGGAGCTGGCCGCCGAACTCGCCGCGGCCGGGGCCCGGGTGCTCGCGGTCCCCGCGGACGTGACCGTCAGCAAGGACGTCGACACGGCGGTCGCCAAGGTGGAGGCCGGGCTCGGCCCGATCGAGAACCTGGTCAACGCCGCCGGAGTGCTCCGCAGCGGGCCGGCGGCCGAACTCAGCGACGCGGACTGGGACACCACCTTCGCCGTCAACGCGGGCGGCGTCTTCCACACCAGCCGGGCGGTGGCCGGGGTCATGGTGCCGCGCCGGCGCGGCGCGATCGTGACGATCGCCTCCAACGCGGCTGCCACGCCCCGTATGTCCATGGCCGCCTACGCGGCCTCCAAGGCGGCCTCGGCCATGTTCACCAAATGCCTGGGCCTGGAACTCGCCCCCCACGGCATCCGCTGCAACGTCGTCGCACCCGGCTCCACCCGTACGCCGATGCTCACCGCCCTCCAAGGCGACGCCGCCGAACGGGCCTCCGTGGACGGGGTGCCCGACGCCTACCGGCTCGGCATCCCGCTGGGCCGGATAGCCGAGCCCGGCCACATCGCCGACGCCGTGCTGTTCCTGCTCTCCGAGCGGGCCGCGCACATCACCATGCACGACCTGACCGTAGACGGCGGAGCCACGCTCGGCGTCTGACCGCTCCCGTGAGAAGAGGACACGTTCCGTGGCGATTGCGCCGATCGACCCCTACCCCCTACCGCGGGCCGCCGATCTGCCGGCCAACACCGTGGCCTGGACCGTCGACCCCCGCCGGGCCGTGCTGCTGGTGCACGACATGCAGCACTACTTCCTCGCCCCCTTCCCCGAGAACGCCGAACCGCGCACCGGACTCCTCGAAGGCGTCGCCGCGCTGCGCGAGAGCTGCACCCGGGCCGGCGTCCCCGTCGTCTACTCCGCCCAGCCCGGCGACATGACCCCGAAGGAGCGCGGGCTGCTCCAGGACTTCTGGGGCCCCGGCATGTCCGCCTCCCCCGAGGACCGCGGCATCCCGGACGCCATCGCGCCCGGCGAGGACGACACCGTCCTCACCAAGTGGCGGGCCAGCGCCTTCCACCGGACCGGCCTGCTGGACCTCCTGACCGCCCAGGGGCGTGACCAGCTGATCATCTGCGGTGTCTACGCCCACGTGGGCATCCTGCTCACCGCCTGCGACGCCTTCGCCCACGGCATCCAGCCCTTCCTGGTCGCCGACGCGATGGCCGACTTCACCCCCGACTACCACCGGACGGCGCTGGAGTACGCCTCGGCCCGCTGCGGCGTGTCCGTCACCACGGCGACGGTCTGCGACGCCCTGACGAGCGCGTCCGCGACGCCGGCCGGGAGAGCGTCGTGACCACACTCGACGAACTCGCCGAAGGAGGGCGCCCGTTCGCCCTCCTGCACCGGCCCGAGAGCGACCACCCCGACACCGTCGACCTGCTGCTCGGCGACTTCTCCGAAGTGGCCACCACGGCCGGCCTGCCGGAGGTGAACGGCGGCGTCGACCGCCACGAGACCCTCGTCCTGCTGCCCTACCGGGTGATCGGCGAACGGGGCTACGACCACCACGACGACGGCGAGCCGCTGCTGGTCATGACGGTCCGGAACCAGTCGCGACTGCCGGTGGCCGACGCACTCGGCCAGGTGCTGGCCTGGCCGGTCGAACTGGACGGAGCCACCGGCGACTTCGACCTGGCGGACGAGGCGTACGGCGACCTGGTCCGGCGGGTGCTCGCCGAGGAGATCGGCCACGGATCGGGCGCCAACTTCGTCATCAAGCGCACCTTCGTCACCGAGATCCCGCACTGGTCGGTGCGGACCGCGCTGGCCTTCTGGGGGCGGCTGCTCCGCGGGGAGCCGGGAGCGTACTGGATCTTCATCGTCCACACCGGCGAGCGGACCTTCATCGGCGCGAGCCCCGAGCGGCATGTCAGCCTCGACGGCGGCGTGGCGGTGATGAACCCGATCAGCGGGACCTACCGCTACCCCGCCGACGGACCGGACACCGCCGGCCTGCTGGAGTTCCTCGCCGACGGCAAGGAGACCAACGAGCTGTACATGGTGCTCGACGAGGAACTCAAGATGATGAGCCGGGTCTGCGACGACGCCCGGGTGGTCGGCCCGGGGCTCAAGGAGATGGCCCACCTCGCCCACACCGAGTACCGCATCGTCGGCCGCAGCACCCGCGACGTGCGCGAGATCCTGCACGAGACGCTCCTCGCCCCGACCGTCACCGGCAGCCCGGTGGAGAGCGCCTGCCAGGTGATCGCCAAGTTCGAACCGCAGGGCCGCGGTTACTACGCGGGCATCGCCGCGCTGATCGGCCGGGACGCGCACGGCGAGCGGCGCATGGACTCCGCCATCCTGATCCGCACGGCGGACGTCGACGCCCGGGGCCGGATGCGGATCGCGGTCGGCTCGACGCTGGTACGGGACTCCGAGCCCGCCGGTGAGAGCGCCGAGACCCGGGCCAAGGCGGCCGGACTCCTCGCCGCCCTCGACCGCGCGCCCGGCCCCCGGCGCCCGGCCGCCCATCACGACCACCCGCAGATCAGAGCCGCCCTCCTGGAGCGCAACCGGCCGCTGTCGGACTTCTGGACCACCCCCGCCGCGCAGCGCCGCACCGGGCGGGAACGCCTGCTGGTCCTCGACGCCGAGGACACCTTCACCGCGATGGGGGCCCAGCAGCTGCGGTCGCTGGGCTTCGACGTCACCGTGCGCCGGTTCGACGAGCCGCACCGCTTCACCGGCTACGACCTCGTGATCCTCGGACCCGGCCCCGGCGACCCCCGGGAGGAGAGCCACCGCAAGATCGCCTACCTGCGCGCCGTCACCGCCAGCCTGATCAACCTGCGGGTGCCGTTCGTCTCGGTCTGCCTGAGCCACCAGATCCTGTGCCGGCTGCTCGGCCTCCCGCTGCGCGCACTGGACTTCCCCAACCAGGGCGTACGCCGGACGGTCGACCTCTTCGGCACCGCCCAGCAGGTCGCCTACTACAACAGCTTCGTCGCGCACTCCTCGGCCGACCGGCTGTACAGCCCGCTGGTCGCCCACGACGTGGAGGTCGCCCGGGACCCGGAGACCGGCGAGGTGCACGCCCTGCGCGGCCCCGGCTTCGCCTCGGTGCAGTTCCATCCCGAGTCGGTCATGACACGGCACGGCGCGGCCATCCTGGACGGCCTGGTCACCGGCGCGCTCGCGCCGGTGCCTCACGGAGTGGAGCTCACGGCGTGACCGGTTCCCTGCTCGGCGCCCCTCCCGTGCCGCCCGCGGCCGGCCCGCCGCACCCGCCCGCCCGGCAGCAGCCGCACTGGCCCGAGGGACCCGCGCTGCGCTCCAGCCTGGCGGCCCTCGGACGGAGCCTCCCGCTGGTACTCCCGGACGAGTGCGCCCGCCTCAGGAGCCGGCTGGCGGCGGTCGCCCGGGGCGAGGCGTTCCTCGTCCAGGGCGGAGACTGCGCGGAGTCCCTCGACGCGCTGGACGCCGGTTCGATCCGGCGGACCGTCGCCACCCTGGGCGGCGTGGCCGACGTGCTGGGCCGGGCCCTGGAGCTGCCGACCGTCACGGTCGGACGGCTGGCGGGCCAGTACGCGAAGCCCCGCTCGGCGGAGACCGAGATCCGCGACGGCGTCGAACTGCCCGTCTACCGGGGCGACGCGGTCAACGGCCACGCCTTCACCGCCGCGGACCGCACCCCCGATCCGGGCCGCCTCGTCCGCGTACGCGACGCATCCGCCGCCACGCTCAACCTGGTCAGAGCACTCACCGCGAACGAGGACGGCACGGCACCGGAAGGACTGCCGCGGGAGCTGTACACCTCGCACGAGGGGCTCGTCCTGGACTACGAACGGGCCCTGACCCGGGACGATCCGGCCGGCGGCGGACGGTACGCGTCCTCCGGCCACCTGCTGTGGATCGGGGAGCGCACCCGGCAGCTGGACGGTGCGCACGTCGCGTACTTCGCCGGCATCGGCAACCCGATCGCGGTCAAGGTCGGACCGACCGCCGGCACCGACGAGCTGATCCGGCTGGTCGACCGGCTGGACCCCGACCGCGACCCCGGGCGGCTCACCCTGATCGTGCGGATGGGCGCCGGCCGCATCCGCGACGTGCTGCCCGACCTGATCAGCAAGACGGTCGCCGAGGGCATGACGGTCGGCTGGGTGTCCGACCCCATGCACGGGAACACGGTCGGAGCCCCCTGCGGGCGCAAGACCCGCCGGTTCGACGACATCCTCGACGAGACGGCCGGCTTCTTCGAGGTGACCCGCGGCCTGGGAGTGCACCCCGGCGGCATCCACCTGGAGCTGACCGGCGACGACGTGGCCGAGTGCGTCGGCGGCACCGGCGGCGGGGTCGGCTACGACGAACTGCCCGGCGGCTACCGGTCCGTGTGCGACCCCCGGCTCAACCGGCGGCAGTCGCTCGACCTCGCGCGGCGGCTCGCCGCCCTCGTCGCCCGCCCTCCCTCCCCGGCGGACGCCGGCGGGCGGCCGACCGGCCGGGACACCGCGTCATGAGGGCCGCCGCGGTCATCGGCGGTGCCCCCGTCACCGACACCGCCGACCTCTGGCTGCTCCCGGAGCACGCCGTCGACGCGTTCGCCGCGGAGTGCGGCGGCGTGGACCTGCTGAGCGAGGACGAACGTACGCGGATGGCACGGCTGTTGAGGCCGGCCGACCGGAAGCGGTTCCTGGCCCGGCGGATGCTGTGCCGTCACGCGCTGAGCGCCCGCACCGGCCGCCCGCTCGGGGAGTGGCGCTTCACGACCGGCCCGCACGGCCGGCCCGAGCCCGAACCCGGCACGGGCGGCCTGCGGTTCAGCCTCGCCGACACCGAGGGCCTCGTGGTCTGCGCCGTCACCGAGGGCCGGATGTGCGGGGTCGACGTGGAGCAGACCTCCGTCTCCGCCGATTCGGCCCACCACATCAGCAGGTTCTTCGCCTCCGAGGAACTCCTGGAGCTCTCCGCACTGGAGCCGGCCGCACTGGTCGCGCGGGTCGCCGAGCTCTGGGTGCTCAAGGAGGCCTACCTCAAGGCCCAGGGGACGGGACTGCACCGGAGCCTCGCCGAATTCTCCTTCGCCGCGCGAGGCCCGACGGCACCCGGGCGGATCACCGTACGCGACTCCGTACGCCCCGGCGCCTGGGCCTTCGAGCTTCTCCGCCCGGGCCCCCACCACCTGGTCGCCCTCGCCGTCGAGGGCGACGACCGAGCCGCAGTGCGGCAGACCTGGCTGACCGGATCCGGGAAGCCGACCGACCCACGATGAGGGGATGGCCCATGAGCCGAGAACTGGATACGACCGTCGCGCTCTTTCCCGGACAGGGCGCCTACCGCGCCGGCGCGTTGAAGGGGTACTGGGAGAGCGGGGACCGGACGGTGCGGACCACCTTCGAGGAGGTGGACGCGGTCGCCAAGGAGATGATCGGCCGCGCGGTCTCCCCGACCGTCTTCCAGCCCTCGCCGCCCAGCCCCGCCGCCCTCCTGGAGTCCGCCCCGGACGTCCTCCAACTGGCCGTCTTCACGACGGCGGTCGCCACCCACCGGCTGCTCGCCGAACGAGGGGCCGCCCCCGCGGTGCACCTCGGCCACTCCCTCGGCGAGCTCGCGGCGCTGACCTGCGCGGGGGCCTGGGACCTGACCGACGCGGCGGAGATCCTCTGCGAGCGGATCTCCGTCCTGCGCGAGCACGACGACAGCGGCGGCGTGATGCTCGCCCTGGGCTGCGACGCCGAGCGCGCCGGACGGATCGTCGGCCTGATCGGCGACCCCGGCCTCGTGCTCGCCGTCGACAACGGGTCCCAGTCCGTCCTCTCCGGCCGCGCCGGGCCGATCGCCACGGCCGAGGCCCTCGCCGGCCAGCTCGGCATCACCCGCACCCGGCTGCGCTCCCCGCACCCCTTCCACCACCCGCTGCTGGAGAAGGCACGCGGTGTGCTGGCCGAGCGGCTCGCCGCCTTCCCCTCCCGGCCGCTCGACGTGCCCGTCTACTCGCCGATCCTGGGGAGGTTCTACCGGAACGGCGACGACCTGGCCCGGCTGCTCGCCCTCCACCTGGTCACCCCGGTCGAGTTCGGACCTGCGGTCTCGGCCCTGCACGCCGCGGGGGCGCGGGTGTTCGTCGAGACCGGGGCCGGCCGGGTGCTCGGCGCCCTGGTGGAGCAGGCCCGGCCGGGCGCGTACGTGGTCGCGCCGCTGGCCGGCCGGGACGAGGAGGCGGGGCTCGCCGCGGCGGCCGCCGCCCTGCGGTCCCCGCTGGCCCGCGGCACCGCACCGGCGTCGACGGTCGCGTCTCCCGTGGCTCCCGCGGCTCCGGTGGTTCCCGTCGTGCCTGCGGCTCCCGTGGCTCCCGTGGCCGTGACGCCCGCACCCGACCGCGACGAACTCAGCGGCCGGGTGCGGGCCCTGTACGCGGAGGCGATGGAGTACCCGGAGGAGGTGTTCACGGACGACGTGCAGCTGGAGGCGGACCTCGGGGTCGACTCGGTCAAGCAGACCGAGCTGCTCAGCAGGCTGGGGGACCGCTTCGGCCTCGGGCTGCCGCCCACCGGGCTGCGCGTCGCCGACTACGACACCTTCGGCAAGGTCGTCGACTTCGTGGCAGCCGGTGTCACCGACGGCGCGGACGCCGGAAGCGCGGCCGGCCGATGACGCATCCCGTCCTCCGCGCCGACGCGGAGTTCGCCGGACGCGTCGCCCTGGTCACCGGCGGCGCGGGCAGCGTCGGCCGGGTCGTCGTCGAACGGCTCGCGGAGCGCGGCGCGACCGTCCTGCTGAACTGCTTCCACTCCTACGACGCCGCCAAGCAGCAGGTGCGGGCGCTCGTCGACCGGGGGCTGGACGTACGGCTGATCCGCGGGTCGGTGGCCCGGCGGGCCCAGGTCGAGCGCATGTTCGCGGAGATCGCCGAGGAACACGGGCGGCTCGACATCCTGGTGAACAACGCCGCCGCCGGCTCCTTCGTGCCCTTCGAGGAGATCACGGAGGACCTGCTCGACCGGACGTACGCCACCAACGTCAAGGGCCCGCTGTGGTGCGCCCAGTACGCCCGGCCGCTGCTGGCGGCGTCCGGCGGGCGGGGCGGCGCCATCGTCAACGTCTCCTCCCTCGGGGCCGCGACGACGCCGGCCAACTACCTCCCGACCGGCGTCTCGAAGGCGGCGCTGGAGTCGCTGACGCGCTATCTGGCCGCTGAGCTGGCCCAGGACCGGATCCGGGTCAACGCGGCCTCGTGCGGTCTCATCGACAACCCGGTGGGCCGGCTGTTCCCGGACTTCGACGACGTACGGGCGAACACCGTGGCGGCGACCCCGCTGGCCCGGCTGGGCCGCCCGGAGGACCTGGCGGAGGTCGTCCTGTTCCTCAGCTCGGAACGCTCGGGCTGGGTGACGGGACAGACGGTCCTGGCGGACGGCGGTCTGACGCTGCTGCGGTCCGCGATGTCGCCGACGCCGGAGCCGGTGCCGGAGCCGGTGCTGCTGCCGGAGCCGGTGGAGGAGCCGGAGACGGTGACCGGGACGGAGCCGGTGGCGGAGCGCGAGCCCGCCACGCGGCCGGCACCGGAGCCCGTGGCGCGGTCGGTGCAGCAGGCCGAGCGGGAGCCGGCACCGCTCCCGTCGGCGGCAGCACCGACGCGGGAGACGCCGGAGACGCCGGAGGCTCCACCGGCTCCGGAGACTCGGGAGACGCCGGAGACTCCGGACGACGACGACCCCATCGCCGTGGTCGGCATGGGGCTGGCCATCCCGGGAGCCTCCTCGCCGGAGGAGTTCTGGCGGCTCCTCACCGACGGCGCGGAACTCTTCGTGGACGCTCCCGGCGACCGGTGGGACATCTCGCGCTTCCACGCCGAGGACCGCCGGGCGCCCGACAAGACCTACCAACGGCGCTCCGGCTTCATCACCGGCTTCCGCCCCCACGAGAAGCTGCGGGCGGAAGGGCTCGCCGACGCCGGACTCGACCACACCGCGCTCTGGCTGCGGCACAGCCTCCACCAGGCGCTCGAAGGCGTGGGCCGCGCGGACGGCGACCGCTTCTCCTTCTGCGTCGGCTACACCCCCGACGGCAGCCAGCACCTCGAAGAGTCCTACGTGCTCGGCCACGCCCTGGAGACCCTCGCCGAGGACGGCGACGACGCGGTGCGCGGCCCGGTCGGGGATGCCCTGCGCCGGAGGTTCGGCCGGGGCGGCGAGCCCGGCGAGGCCCGCCATCCGCACCGCGTCGGCCAGGTCGCGATGGACGGCATCCTGCCGGACGGCACCCGGCTGCACATGGTGGACACCGCCTGCTCCTCCTCGCTGTACGCGATGGACCTCGGGGTGCGCGACCTGCTGTCCGGCCGCAGCGACGTCGCGGTGTGCGGGGGCTCCTTCGCCCTCGCCCCCAGCGGCTCGATCCTGTTCGCCAAGCTGAACGGCCTGTCCACGGGCGGGGCCGTCCGCGCCCTGGACGAGGGCGCGGACGGAGCCCTGTTCTCCGACGGCGCCGGACTCGTCGTGCTCAAGCGGCTCTCGCGGGCCCGCGCGGACGGCGACCGGGTCCTGGGCGTCATCTCGGCGATCGGCCTCTCGGCCGACGGCCGGGGCAAGGCCATCTACGCTCCGGCCCCCGCGGGTCAGGAACTCGCCGTGGAGCGGGCGTTCGAGCGCAGCGGCCTCGGCCCGGACGACATCGACTGGATCGTCGCCCACGCCACCGGCACACCCGCGGGCGACGAGGCCGAGTTCACCAGCCTCGCCCAGCGCTACTCGGGCGACCGCGTCCAGCAGGTCACCTCCAACAAGTCCCTGGTCGGGCACTGCGGTTGGGCGGCCGGAGTGGTCTCGGTCATCCACACCCTGCTGGCGCTGCGCCACGACACGATCCCGGCGCAGTACCGGTTCACCCGGCTGCCCGACACCCTGGCCGAGCGCGCGACCGGTCTCACCGTGCCGCGTCAGCCGGTGCCCTGGCCCGTCGACGGCGACCGGCCGCGCCGCGCGGCGGTCTCCGGCTTCGGGTTCGGCGGCACCAACGCCCACGTGATCATCTCCGAGGACCACCGCGCGGTCCGGACCGGACATCCGGCGGCCCTGCCCGCTCCGCTCGACGAGGACCTCGTCCTGGTCGGCTGGTCCTCCCAGCTGCCCGGCAGCCCTTCGTCCGAGGAGGTCGCGGCCTGGGCGGCGGGGGAGACCGACGAGGACTTCGCGCCGTCGTTCGGCCCGGCCTACCCCGTACCGCCGTTCCAGGAACTGCGGATGCCGCCGCCCACCGCCCGTACCACCGACCGCACCCAACTCGCCATGATCCGCTGCATGCAGGCCCTGGACGAGCCGGTACGGGAGCTGTGCCTGACCCACCACCGGACCACCGGGGTCGTGGTCGGCCACACCGGGGCCACCCGCAACGCCCTGCTCTACAAGTCCCGGGCCTACCTCGACGAGATCCGCCACGTGGTGGCGGGAGCGGGCGGGCCCGCCACGGAGAAGTTCGTGACCCGGTTGGAGGAACGGGCCACCGGTCTCATCGCCGCGCCCACCGAGGACTCCTTCCCCGGCGCGATGCCCAACGTCATCGCGGCGCGGCTCTCCAACTACTTCGACCTGCGCGGTCTCAACATCACGGTCGAGGCCGGAGAGGCGTCCCTGCTGGAGGCGTTCGACGTGGCGGGTTCCTACCTGGACTTCCGGGAGATCGACGTCGCGCTGGTCGCGGGCGTCAACGGCACGGCCCTGCCCGGGTGGAACGACGAGGAGGGCCGCCGGCCCGTCGAAGGGGCCTTCCTGTTCGTCATGGTCCGGAGGTCGCTCGCCGAGGAGGCCGGCCTCCCCGTGCTGGCCGTAGTGGAAAGGAGCGTGGCGGCGTGAGCCCCTCGCGTCAGGGAGCCACCACCCTGCTGGGCGCCGAGGGCGCCCGGGAACTGATCGCCTTCCTCGCGGGTTCCGGGCCCGGCCGGACGGAGCCGGGCCCCGCCACCGCGGTGATCGAGCGGGCCCCGGAACCGGGCGGGCCCGCCCGCCGCCTCCGGCTGCGCCGCCCCGCCGCCGT
The DNA here is from genome assembly GCF_041435495.1 of Streptomyces sp. NBC_01116. Taxonomy (NCBI): domain Bacteria; kingdom Bacillati; phylum Actinomycetota; class Actinomycetes; order Kitasatosporales; family Streptomycetaceae; genus Streptomyces; species Streptomyces sp. NBC_01116. Next base: position 3,690,228 of record NZ_CP108644.1, on the reverse strand, counting down.
GCCGGAGCCCGCCGGGCCCCGGCGCCCCGCCGCCGTGCCGGAGCCCGCCGGGCCCCGGCGCCCCGCCGCCGTGGAGGAGCCCGCCGGGCCCCGGCCCTCCGCCGCCGTGCCGGAGCCCGCCGAGCCTCCACCCCCCGCCCCCGTGGCGGAGCCCGCCGAGCCCCGGCTCCTGGACCGGCACGTCCTGGGGCTCGCCCCGGCGCCGCGCCGGGATCCCGGCCCGCCGCCACCGCTCTTCCCGCCGTCCACCGCCCTGCTGACGCACGGCCTGGCGGCGCTCGGGGCGTACGACCTGCCGGTGGACACGGAGCTGCTGCCGCTGTCGCAGGAGGACGCGCTGGAGGAGGCGGTCCGGCGCGCCGCCCCGCGCCATGTGCGGATCGTGGTCGACCTGACCCGGGAGGACAGGCTCCGGGGTCCCTCCGAGCGGCTGCTGCGGCTGCACGACGCCCTCTTCCGTACCGCGAAGGCCTGCGCCGGGCTCCCCGAACTGCCCGCGTCGTTCGTGCTGATCGTCCTCGGCGGCATCGACGCCGACCGGGTGCAGCACCCGTGCGCCGGGCTGTTCTCCGGGTTCGCCAAGAGCCTGGCGCTGGAGTGGCCCGGCTCCTCGGTGGTCGCCGTCGTCCACGAGGCCACCGCGCTGGAGGACGCCGAGGCCGACGCGGCGGCGGAGTCCCTGGCCCCGCAGCTCCTGCCCGTCGTCGCGTTCGCGGGCGGGGTCCGCCTCCTGCTCCGGGCCGTGCGGGACCGGGGGGCCACCGCGGCCGCCCCGCGACCGCTCCGCACCGTCGTCGCGGCCGGCGGCGGCCGGGGCATCGGGGCGACGCTCCTCACGGCGCTGGCCCGCCGGGACCGGCCCCGCTTCCACATCATCGGCTCCACCCCGCTCGGCGCCGGAACACCCGAGGAGGCCCCCGGACGCCAGGAGTTCATCCGGGCGCACAGCACCGGGCCGGACCGGCTCTCCGTACGGGAGGCCAACGCGGCCTACGACCGGCTGGCCGCCGCCGCCGAGGTGCGCGCCACCGTGCGCACGCTGAAGGAGATATGCGGTGCGGACCGGGTGACCTACCACGCCTGTGATCTCCGCGATCCGCACGCCGTACGGGAGGTCGTCGCGCGGATCGAGTCGGCGGAGCGGGACGGCGTCGACCTGCTGCTCAACGTCGCGGGCACCAACCGGGCCGCCTCGGTGGCCAAGAAGAGCCTCGCCGACTTCCGCGCCGTGCGGGACCTGAAGGTACGCACCCACACCAACCTCAGGGCCGCGTTCGGCGACCGGCAGCCCCGCCGCTGGTGCAACTTCGGTTCCTTCGTCGGCTTCACCGGACAGAACGGCGAGACCGACTACGGAGCGGCGAACGACTACCTCAACACCGCTGCCGCCGCCGGCGCGGCCCGGGGCTCGGGCGAGTTCACCATCGGCTGGACGCTGTGGCGCGACGTCGGCCTCGGGGCGACCCCGATCATGCGGAGGTTCCTGGCCAAGAGCGCGCAGTTCACCGCCATGCCCACGCAGGAGGGCGTCGACCACTTCCTCCACGAGATCGACCAGGCCGAACCGACCCCGCTCACCGTGCTGTTCGGCGACGCGGAACGGGCCACCATGGAACGGGCCGCACCCGGCTACCTGGACTTCTGCCGCGCCCCGGCCCCGGACCCGCTCGCCCCGGCCCCGGACCACCTCGCCCAGGCCCCGGCCCCCGAGGCCGCTCCCGCCCCGGCCGTGGCGGCGCCCGCCCCAGGCCCCGCGCGCCCGGCGCTCCCCGGCTTCTTCGTCGACGACATCGTCGACCGCGGCGCCGACCGGCTCACCGTGGTGCGCACCTTCACCCTGGAACGGGACGCCTATCTGCGCGAGCACGTCGTCAACGGATACCCGACCCTGCCCGGCACCTTCGTCCCCGAACTCGCCGCGCAGGCCGCCATGCACCTGGTGCCCGGCCGGGTCCCGGCCGTGCTGGAGGACATCCGGCTCGACGCGTTCCTGCGCGTCTACCGGCCCGGCCGCGGCGAGACCAAGAAGATCACCGCGCGCCTGGTGGAGAGCGGACGGCACGAGTCCGTCGTCGACGTCGAGGTGACGGGCGACGTGCTGGCCCCCGGCGGGCAACTGCTCGTCAAGGACCGCCGGCACTTCTCCGCCCGCGTACGGCTGCGGGACGAACCGGTCGCCGCGCCGCGCTGGGAGCACTGGGACGACCAGGGCACCGAACCGGTGGCCGACCCGTACCACCTGCCCAATCCCGCCGTCCTGCTGAGCGGCGTCTTCGTCTCCACCGGGGACACCCGGGCCCACCCGCACGGACGGCGCGCCCGCTACGTCCCGGACCGGCCGGGCATCGAGCGCTGGTTCTCCGGCCTCGTCGTGCCGTCCGTACTGCTCGACGGCCTGGCCAGGACCTCGGTCCTGAACCGGAGCGACGGCGACTGGATCCCGCTCGCCGTACCGCGGACCATCCGCCGCATCGACCTGTACGACGGCCACACCGACGCCTCACTGGCCGCCGCCGGCACCCGGGTCGAGCTCTACTCCCTGCCCGCGCGCCTGGATCTGGAGAGCGCCGAGGAGAACCGGTCGGTCGCGGTCACCGCGGCCGGGGACGTCGTCCTGCAGATCAAGGACATGACCGGAGCCGTGCTCGGCCATGTGAACCAGACCACCGGCGAGTACCGCGGACGCCCCAGCCCTGCCGAGGAGACCACACCATGACCGACACGTCCGACGCCGCCACCACCTCCCCCGCGGGCCCGGAAGCCGGCGTCTGCCCGGTGACCGGCGCCCGGGCGAAACCGGTCGGGGGACCGACGAAGTTCCCGCGCTCCTCCCCGATCGTCTCCACGATCGCGTACGCCGCGGACCCGCCCGGCTACTCGCTCCGCGCCCAGCGCGACCACGGCACCGTCGTGAGACTGCCGATCCTGCCGCACAACCCGACCGTCCAGATATCCGCGCCCGAGGGCATCCGCCGGGTGCTCCAGGGCAACGCCGACAACTACGCGCGCGGCGCCTACTACGAGGCGTTCGAACTGTTCATGGGCCGCGGGCTGCTGACCCTGGACGACGGGGACTGGCGCGTCCACCGCAAGACCGTCAACTCGGCGTTCACCCCGAACGCCATCGCCGCCCGGGGCGTGCACAGCGACTCGGCGGTCGCCGCGCTGCTCGACCGGTTCGCCGAACACGCCCGCACCGGAGAGCCGTTCGACCTCTTCCAGGAAGCGATGAGGCTGACCTCGCGGGTGATGGGGATCGCCCTGGTGGGCAAGGACCTCTCGCAGGACGGCGGCGAGTTCGCGGAGGCGGTCACGGTCGCCCTCGAAGCGATCTTCAAGAACGTCGGCTCGCTGGACAAGGCCATCCCGTCGTTCCTCCCGACCCCCTACCGCCGCCGCGTCGCGCGGGCCCGGCGGACCCTGGAACGGGTCGTCGCCGAGGCGGCCCGGGACGTGGACCTCGGCGTCGGCGGCGAGGTCGCCACGCTCATCCGCGAGTCGGACCTCCCGGAGGACGCCCTCTGGGCCGACCTGGTCACCCTCTTCCTGGCGGGAGTCGAGACGACGGCGCTGACGCTGACCTGGACGCTCTACGAGGTCGCCCGCCACCCCGAGGTGCGCGAGCGGATGCGGGAGGAGACCGACCGGGTGCTGGGCGACCGCCCGCCGGCCGCCGCCGAGCTGGACGACCTCACCTACACCGCGATGGCGGTCGACGAGAGCCTCCGGATGCACCCGCCGGTGTGGCAGTTCACCCGCGAGGCGATCGAGGACGACGTCCTGGCCGGCCACAGCATCCCCGCGGGCACCCCGCTGCTCGTCTCCGTGTACGGGGCGCACTACAACCCCGAGCAGTGGAAGGACCCCGAGCGGTTCGACCCCGAACGCTTCCGGCCGGGCGCCCAGGCCGATCGGGACCGTTCGGCCTACCTGCCGTTCGGCGGCGGCCGGCGCCAGTGCATCGGCAAGCGCATGGGACTCGCACTCCTCCAGCAGACGGTCGCGGCGGTCTTCGGCCGCTACGAGGTAGCGGTGGAGCGGGAAGCGGTCCGCGGCGGCGCGTTCATCACGCTGTTCCCCAAGGGCGGCATGCGCGTGCAGGTCCGGGAGCGCACCCGATGACGACGTCCGCCGCGGCCGCGGAGGCGGCCGGTCCGCCGGCGCTCCGACCGCACCTCTCCTCCTTCGACCCGGACGCGTTCGTCCGCCCGGTGGGCCGGTTCGTCTGGGAACCCGTCCCCGTCCCGCACCCCGGCACGCCCACCGACCGCCCGCTGGCGGGGCGGCGCGTCCTGCTGGTCGGCGAGTCGGCCGGGCTGGTCGCCGCCGTCGCCGGGGAGCTGGGGGAGCGGGGCGCGCTGGTCGTGCGCTCGGACCCCGGCACTCCGCTGGTCGCCGAGGGCTGGGACGGCATCGTCGACCTCAATGTGACGGGCCGGACCTACGAACTGGGCGACACCGACTGGCGGCCGGCGCTCGCGCGCACCACCGAGGCGATCCGGGCCGCCTACGGGCGCTGGAGCGAGGAGGCGCGCTTCGGCCGCCATGTGTATCTGGCCGTGACGCACCTCGGCGGTCTCTCCGGCCACGGACCGGGCCACGTGCCGCAGCCGCTGGGCGGCATCTGGGCCGGACTCGCCAAGTGCCTGCCGCGGGAACTCCCCGCGGCAGGCGTGGTGGTGGTCGACCTGGACCGGGCCGACGCGACGGCGATCGCGGAGGCGGTCGAGCGGGAGTTCGCGGCGCCCGCCCACTTCGAGGTCGGCTACCGCGACGGTGTACGCCATGTGCTCGCCGGGCGGCCGGCGCCCGACTGCCCGCCGGGGCCCCGGCCGCCCGGGCCGGAGGACACGGTGCTGATCACCGGCGGCGCGCGCGGGGTCGGGTTCGCCGCCGCCCGCTCGTTCGCCGAGACCTTCGGCTGCCGGGTGGTCGTCACCGGCCGCGGCGAGCTGCCGGAGGAGGGGGAGACCACCTTCCTGGACGACGCGGCGTTCGCGCTGTGGCGCCGCCGCCGGATGGCGCGGGCGCGCACCCCGGGCGATCTGGCGGAGCTGCGCCGGGAGATCACCCGGGCCGACGAGGCCCGTACGGTCCTCGGCAATCTGCGGCGGGCGGCCGAGGACGGCCTGCGCATCACGTATCTGCGCTGCGACTGCACGGACGCCGAGCAGGTGGAGAGCGTCTTCGCCGCGCTCGGCGACGGCCCGCAGTACGTCGTGCACAACGCGGGCATCGACGAGCCCGCCCGCTTCGACCGCAAGTCCGCCGCAGCCGTGATCCGTACGGTCGACGTCAAGGTGACGGGCTTCGCCCGGCTGGTCCGCGCGATCCTCGCCCGGCCGGAGCGGCGGGCCGCGCTGCGGCTGCTGAGCAACGTCGGATCGCTGGCCGGCCGGATGGGCGGGATGGTCGGCCAGATCGACTACGCGGCGGGCAACGAGGCGCTGGCCCGGCTCGGGTTCTGGGCCCGCGACGACCTCGGCCTGCCGGTGCAGACCCTCTGCTGGCCGACCTGGGAACGCCTCGGCGTCATCGCCAACTACTCCGCGGCCGTCCGGTACGTCTCCACGCTCGACCCGGCCGAGGGCGCCCGGCGCTGGGCGGAGGAGATCGCGTCCGGACACACCGCCGAGGCGGTCTTCCTGGGCCGGATCGGGGCCGTCCTGGCGCCGGGACAGCTGCGGGGGTTCGGCATGCTGACCGGCCACCCGGACCTGCCGCGGCTCCACGCGCTCGACCACCACCTCGGCGAGGTCGAGGAGTACGCCCTGTTCCGCTCCCTGCGCACGCGGTGGACGCTGGAGGCCGGCGCGCATCCCTGCCTGACCGATCTGCGGATCGACGGCCTGCCGGCCGTCCCCGTGGGCGTCGTCCTGGAGCACCTGGTGGCCGCGGGCGACTGGGTGGTGCCGGAGGGCTGGCCGCTGCTGCACCTGCGGGAGGTGCACCGGTTCACGGTGCGCCTGGCCGGGCTCCGGATCTCCGGCGGACGCATGGTCCTGCACCGGGAGGCCGTGGGCGTGCGGCGGGACGGCGTGTGGCAGGTGGACGTCACCGTGCGCGATGCGGCCGGTGAGCCGGTGGCGGCCGCCACCCTGGTGTACGGGCCCGAGCCCGCCTCGCTCCCCGCTCCGCCGCCCGTCACCGCTCCGGAGCCGGCGGGCCCGGCCGGGCCGGACGCCGGGTGGCTGGACTGGGCGGGGGTGGTGTTCCGGGAGGAGCGTCCGGCGCCCGGCGACGCGGGAGCGTTCGCCCTCCGCCCGGTGGCGCCGGCCGACCTGTGGACGACGTCCTTCCCGCCCGCGCACACCCTGTCGCCCGCCGCGATCGAGACGATCGTGCGGGAGGTGGACCGCTCCCGCGTTCGGGACGGCGCGGGCACGTTCACCGTCGAGCGGCTGGTGCTGAGCCCGGGGGCGCAGCAGACCGACCTGGTGCGCAGGGGCGCGGTGTCCGGTGAGTGGCGGGGAGAGAGTGCCGGGCGCGAGGTGCTCCTGGCGGAGGGCGTCGCCCTCGGGCACTGAGGCCCGTCGAAGGGCATCGAGTCCGCGGCGCGGGCCCTACGGGGTCCGCGCCGCGGACTCCTCGCCGCGGGCCCGCCAGCCGCTGACCACGGCGTACAGGGTCTCCTCGTAGGCGGCCCCGATGTCGAGTCCCGGCGGGGCGTTGCCGGACAGTTCCAGGGAGACCAGGCCGTGGGCCGCGCCCCAGCAGGACAGGGCGATGACCTCGGCCGTTCCCTCCTTGAACTGTCCGGCGGCCTGTCCGCGCACCACCGCGTCCACCAGCGGCTGGATGGTCGAGCCGGCCTCGCTGCGGCGCTCGGGCGTCGGTTCGTAGTCGCCGCGGTCGGCGAAGACGATCCCGTACAGATGCGGGTTGGCGAGGGCGTACTCCCGGTAGGCGACACCGAGCCGCACCACGTCGGCCGAGGGGTCGTCGGAGGAGTCGACGGTGTCCAGGCGGGCGATGAACAGCCGGACCGCCTCCTCGTACAGGCTGTCGAGCAGTCCGGCCTTGTTCCCGAACAGCGAGTAGACCGCCGTCGTGGATGTCTTCACGTCGGCGGCCAGCTTGCGCAGGCTCAGCGCGCCGGTGCCGCGGTCGAAGACCGTGGCGGCGGCGCGGTTGATGAGCTTGAGGCGGAGAGCGTCGTCATGTGTCTTGAGCCTGGCCATGACCCCAATGTAGCGCAACGGTGTTTTGAATGGCTTGCGACGGCCGCTGTCACCGAGGAGCTGACACGGGGCTGACATCGGACAAAAATTCTTGCACAGTGTCTAACTCGGGCGAACTCCCAGCTCAGAGCATGTTTGCCCCCGCTCGCCAGGTCCGCTGGCCGGCCTGATCCGCCATGCCGAGTATTGATAACACTGTTACTGTCGTCGTAGCTTGGGGATTGTGACACGACGAACTGGCAAGGCGATCTAGGGAGTTCGGATGTTCGAGACGTTGGGGCGCTTCATCCATCGGGGGCGCAAACCGCTGCTGATCCTCACACTGGTGTTCGCTGTCTTCTCGGGGGTGTACGGCCTCGGCGTCTTCGGTGACATGAAGCCCGGCGGCTTCGAGGACCCGAACTCCGAGAGCCGCAAGGCGGCGCTCCTGGCAGAGAAGGCGTTCCCGCAGCGGGCGCCCGACGCGGTCGTGGTCTACCGGAGCAAGGACAGGACGGTCGACGACCCCGCCTTCCAGAAGGCGGTCGTCGGCAAGATCTCCTCGCTGCCCGAGTCCTCGGTGACCGGCGCGGCGCACTACTGGATGACCAAGATGCCCGCCCAGGTCAGCCGGGACCGGCACGCCACCTACGTGGCGATGAACCTGAAGGGCAGCGACGACAACTCCAAGGAGGCGTCGTACAAGAAGGTCAAGGACCAGCTGGAGGTCGAGGGGTACGAGACCTTCCGCGGCGGCCCCGTCCCCACCGGCTTCCAGGCCGGTGAGCAGATCGGCGAGGACCTCGCCGTGGCCGAGGGCTTCTCCTTCCCCATCCTGTTCCTGCTGCTGGTCGTGGTCTTCGGCGGACTCGCGGCGGCCAGCCTCCCGCTGTTCGTGGGAGGGCTCTCGATCATCGGCTCCATGGCGGTGCTGAGGGTCATCGCCCAGTTCACCGACGTGTCGGTGTTCGCCATGAGCCTGGTCACGATCCTGGGCCTGGCCGTGGCCATCGACTACGGCCTGCTGATCGTCAGCCGCTACCGCGAGGAGCTGGCCGCCGGGCACACCGGCGAGGAGGCCCTCTCGCGTACGGTCGCCACCGCCGGCCGGACCGTCATGGTCTCCGGCATCACCGTGGCGGTCGCCCTGTTCGGCATGACCTTCTTCCCCTTCGCCTTCCTCAAGTCCATGGCGTACGGCGGCGTCGCCGCGGTCGTCCTCTCCGTCTTCTTCTCGATCATCGCGCTCCCCGCCGCGCTCGCGGTGATGGGCCCGAAGGTCAACGCGCTCTCCCTGCGCCGCAAGAAGGGCGCCACGGCTCCCGAGGCCAAGGACGAGGGCCCCTGGTTCCGGCTGGCGCACGGCCTGATGCGCCGCCCCGTCGCCGTCGCCGTGGTCGCCCTCGCGGTGATGCTGGCGCTCGCGGTGCCGTTCCTGCGGATCGACTTCGGCGCCAACGACGCGCGGCAGCTGCCCGACAGCGCGGAGGGCCGCCAGGTCCACAACATCATGGAGCGGGACTTCGAGGGCGACGGCGTCAAGTCCATCGACGCCCTGCTGAAGCTCTCCGGCGACGCGAAGTCCCCGGAGCAGGGCGCGGCGCTCCAGGCGTACGCCGAGCGGCTCGCGAAGGTGCCCGGAGCGAAGGACGCCCAGATCAGCGGGGTGGAAGGCACCTCGGGCCGGGTCTCCGTCAGCTTCGACGGGGTGGCGGTCTCCTCCGAGGCGCGCGACCTGGTGAACGACCTGCGCGAGGTGGAGCGGCCGGCGGGCTCCACGGTGTACTTCGGCGGTGAGACCGCGGTCTTCGACGACACGCTGGACGCGCTCGCCGACGTGCTGCCGTGGATGCTCCTGTACATCGCCATCGCGACGTACATCCTGCTCTTCCTGGCCTTCGGCTCGGTGCTGCTGCCGCTCAAGGCCATCGCGATGAACCTGCTGTCGCTGTCGGCCACCTTCGGCATCCTGGTCTGGATCTTCCAGGACGGGCACCTGGCCGACGTGATCGGGTTCGACCCGACCGGCAACATCGAGCCCAACATGCCGATCATGCTGTTCGCGCTGATCTTCGGCCTCTCCATGGACTACGAGGTCTTCCTCGTGTCCCGGATCCGGGAGCAGTACGACCAGCTCGGCGACCCGACCGCCGCCGTGGCGACGGGCCTCCAGAGCATCGGCAAGCTGATCGTCAGCGCCGCCCTGCTGATGTGCGTGCCGCTCGCGGCGATGGCGACCAGCGGTGTGCTCACCATGACGCTGTTCGGCGTCGGCATGGTGATCGCCATCCTGCTGGACGTGGCGGTGGTCCGCATCCTGCTGGTGCCGGCCGTCATGAAGCTGATGGGACGCGCCAGTTGGTGGGCCCCGGGCCCGCTCCAGAAGGTGTACGCGCGCTTCGGCATCAAGGAGGGCGACGCGGCCCTCGCGGAGAAGAGGCCCGCCGAGGAGCGCGTCCCCGTGGGCCGCTGAGCCGGCCTGCCCGCCGGGTGAAGTGCCCTGCTCAGCGGCGGCACTTCACCCGGCCGGGCCGGAATCCGCCCGTACCCGACCGACCGACTCGGATGTCGGGTACATTCGTCACATCCATTAGACAGTGTCTAACTGAGGTCATGGAGGACCGGATGGCCACGGAAGAGGCCGTACTGGGCGAGATCCTTCGCCCGATCAAAGGAAAGCTACGGCTGGCCGTGGCCGCTCAGGCGGTCTCGGCGATCGCGGGGGTCGTCCCCTTCATCGCCATCGCCGAACTCGGTCGGGTGCTGCTGAGCGACCACGCCGACCGCTCGGACCGGGCGTGGACCATCACGGCCGTCGCCGTCGGCGCCCTGCTCGTCAGGCTCGCCTTCATGCTGGCGGCGGGGGCCCTGTCGCACTTCGCCGACAACCAGCTGCAGTCGCACATCCGCCGGAGCCTGGTGGCCCGGCTGGCCCGGGTGCCGCTGGGCTGGTTCTCCGAGCGCAACTCCGGCACCGTGAAGAAGGCCGTGCAGGACGACGTGGACGCGATGCACCACATGATCGCCCACTCCGTCCTGGAGATGACGTCGGCGACCGTCGTCCCGGCGGTCTCGCTGGTCTACCTCTTCTGGGTCGACTGGCAGATGACGCTCGTGACGATCGCCCCGCTCGTCGTCGGGCTCGGCCTGTACAGCATCACCATGGCCCAGATGGCCAAGCACCTGCCGGACTACGACCGGGCCATGGGTGAGATCAACGGCAGCGCCGTCGAGTTCGTCCAGGGTGTCGCGGTGGTCAAGACGTTCGGCCAGACCCACCGGGCGCACCAGAAGTTCCGGGACGCGGCCGACGACTTCGCCGCCTTCTTCCTCTCCTGGGTCCGCTCCACCGTCCACTCCAAGGCGGTCGCGGAGATGGTCCTCTCGCCCATCGCCGTTCTGCTGGCGGTCGTCACCGGAGGCGCCTTCCTCGTCACGGGCGGCGGGCTCGCCGGCGTGGACATGCTGCCGTTCGCCCTGCTGGGCGTCGGCCTCACCGCGCCGGTGCTCGCGCTCTTCTACGCCAGCTACGAACTGCGGTTCGCCAAGGCGGCCGCGGCGCGGGTCGGCGACGTCCTGCACGCCGAGGAACTGCCCGTGGCCCAGGAGCCGATCAGCCCCGCGGGCGACCATGTCAGCTATCAGGGCGTGCGGTTCAGCTACGACGGGGAGAAGGAAGCCCTCTCGGGGATCGACCTCGACCTCGCCCCCGGCACGGTCACCGCGCTGGTCGGCCCCTCCGGCTCCGGCAAGAGCACCCTGGCCACCCTGCTGCCGAGGTTCGGCGACGTGACCGGCGGCAGCATCACCATCGGCGGCGTCGACATCCGGGACATCGCCCTGGACGACCTGTACCGCAGGGTCGCCTTCGTCTTCCAGGACGTCCGGCTCACCCAGACCTCGGTGGCCGACAACATCCGCATGGCCCGGCCCGACGCGAGCCGCCAGGACGTGATCGCCGCGGCCCGTGCCGCCTGCGTCCACGACGTGATCGAGGCGCTGCCCCGCGGGTACGACTCCGTGGTCGGCGAGGACGCCCGCTTCTCCGGCGGGCAGGCCCAGCGGGTCTCCATCGCCCGCGCGGTGCTCGCGGACACCCCGATCATCGTCCTGGACGAGGCGGCCGCCTACGCGGACCCGCAGTCCGAGGCGGAGGTGCAGGAAGCCCTGTCCGAGCTGACCCGGGGAAAGATCGTCCTGATGATCGCCCACCGGCTCTCCACCGTCGTCGAGGCGGACCGGATCGTGGTCCTGGAGAACGGGGAGCTCATCGAGTCGGGCACCCACGACGAACTCGTGGCCCGCGACGGCCGGTACGCCCGGATGTGGCACGCGCACGAACGCAGCACCAGCTGGCAGCCGCGCGGGAACGAGCCCGACCCGGCCGCCGCTCGAACGGGAGGAACCGGCCGATGATCAGCCAACTGCTCAAGCTGGTGGGACCGGAGCACAACCGGCCCATCCGCAGGATGATCACCGCGCTGGTCGTCTGCGCGGTCCTCCAGGGCGTCGCCTTCGCCCTGCTCGTCCCCATCCTCGAAGCCCTGCTCGGCCCGGACCCCGACTCCGTCTGGCCGTGGCTGTGGACGCTGCTCGGGGTGTCCGCGCTCTACTGCGCCGCCTACTACGACTCCCTGCGCACCGGCTTCGACGCCGGCGCCACCCTGTCCCGGATGCTGCACAACCGCATCGGCGACCAGGTGGCCTCGCTGCCGCTCGGCTGGTTCGGGCCCGAGCGGGTGGGCCGGCTCGGACAGCTCGCCACCAAGAGCGTCATGGACGTGATGGGCGTACCGGCCCATCTGCTGAGGCCGCTGGTCACCAGCTTCGTCACCCCCGCCACCGTCGTCGTCATCATGTACTTCTTCGACTGGCGGCTCGCCCTCGCGGCGACGCTCACGGTGCCGCTGATCGTCCTGGTCTACCGCTGGAGCGCGGGGCTCACCCGCTCCGCGGACGAGGCGCGCAGCGCCGCCCAGGCGGTGACCGGTGGGAAGGTCGTCGAGTTCGCCCAGCTCCAGCCGGTGCTGCGGGTGTTCGGGCGCAACGCGGAGGGCTCCGGCGGCAAGGGGCTGGACGCCGCGCTGGAGACGCAGGCCGAGGCGTCCCGGCGGGTGCTGATGACCGGGGTCCCCGGGCTGGTCAGCTTCGCCCTGGTGGTCCAGGCCGCGTTCACGGTGGTCCTGGTGACCGGCGTCTACCTGGCGCTGGAGGGCGGTCTGGACGTCGCCGCGCTGCTGGCGATCCTGGTGCTCGCGGCGCGCTTCACCGAGCCGATCGCCGAGGCCGCGGTCCTGGGATCCACCCTGCGCACCGCGCGGGCGGCCCTCGACCGGATCGCCGAGCTGCTGGCCGAGCCCCGGCTGCCGCAGACCGCCCACCCGCTCACGCCGCGGGGCCACGACATCGAGTTCGAGAACGTGGACTTCGGCTACGACGGCTCCCAGGTGCTGTCGGGGGTGTCGCTGAAGCTCGCGGAGGGCACGATGACGGCCCTGGTCGGGCCGTCCGGCTCCGGCAAGACCACGGTCAGCAAGCTGATCCCCCGGTTCTGGGACGTGGACGGCGGCGTCGTGCGGATGGGCGGGGTGGACGTCCGGGAGATCGACCCGGAGGTGCTGATGTCGAAGATCTCCGTGGTCTTCCAGGACGTCTACCTCTTCGAGGGCACGATCCTGGAGAACATCCGGCTGGGCCGCCCCGGAGCCGGCGACGAGGAGGTCCGCGAGGCGGGCCGGCTCGCCCGGGTCGAGGAGATCGCGCTCCGGCTGCCGATGGGCTGGGACACCAAGGTCGGCGAGGGCGGCGCGCTGCTCTCCGGCGGTGAGCGCCAGCGGGTCTCCATCGCGCGGGCGATCCTGAAGAACGCGCCGGTCGTGCTGCTGGACGAGGCGACCGCGTCGCTCGACCCGGAGAACGAGCGGGCGGTGCAGGAGGCGCTGGGTCACCTGACGGAGGGGCGGACGCTCCTGGTCATCGCGCACCGGCTGCAGACCGTGGCGGCGGCCGACCAGATCCTGCTGCTGGACGACGGGCGGATCGTGGAACAGGGCGCCCACGACGACCTCATGGCACGCGAAGGCCGGTACGCGTTCTTCTGGGCGCAGCGCAGCCGTGCCCGGCGCTGGCGGCTGGCCGCCCGGCCGGCCTGACCGGCCCCGCCCGGCCACCCCGACGTACCGTCCCGCCCCCCTGAACCACTCGTCCCCGGCAACCCCCGCGCCGGGGGCGAGTGCTCCACGATCCGGACCGACTGCCGCTCTGACATATGACAAAGGGTGATAAGAGAAAGTTAATTTCCGGTAGCAACCCATCGGGGCGAAGTAAGGATTGCCGGTCGGTATTGCCTGTCCGCGTTACTTCCGAGGGCCGGCAAGCTGTTTATCAGGCAACTTGAGCTTTCGTGGTCCCGTCAGGTCGCTGTCAGCTTCACTTTCCAGCTGCCGGTCTATACTTGACCGAAACCGATAGTTCCCATGGTCAGGCATTGACGAAAAGTGAGCTGTCTTGAAAGATACGGACAGGTCTTTTCGGCCATGTCCGAGTCACGTGTAACGAAGCGTTCATACAGCTGACACGTAGGGGCAAGCCAAGGGGCTGGGCGTTTATCTGAGAGTGCTGACATTCTTCCTGCGGGGGCATGAGATTCAGATGTCAACAGAGGTTCTCTTTCATTGGCCGATAACGGGTAGACAGGCCGAGCTCAAGGATGTGGAGCGCGCTCTCGGGCGCGGCGGCGGAGCGCTTCTGGTGGGCGGAACAGGAGTGGGTAAAAGCCTTCTTCTCGCCACCGCCCTGGAACGCGCCTCCGACGCGGGCCGCACCGTCCTTTCCGTCGGCGGCGCGAGCTGGAGCAGCGGCGCCCGCGCGAAGGGATACGGGTCGCTCGGCGAATGTCTGGACTCGATCGAACCCGCGGACCTGAGCGGCTCGGCCACCGAACGCCCGCTCGTCGGCGTCGACGACGCCCACCTCGTCGACGACGCCTCGGGCCACCGGCTCCACCGGCTCGTCGCGGCGGGCTCCATCAGCGTGCTCGCCGCCAGCCGCAAGGACGCCCACACGCCCGCCGGAATCGACAAACTCTGGGTGGACCGGCTCATCGACCACGTCGACGTGGCCCCGTTCGACCGCGCGCAGCTCCGGGACGTCCTGCACGCCCGGCTCGGCGGCCACACGGACGCGGCCACCCTGGAGCGCCTGTGGTCCGCCACGCACGGCAACGCGCTGGTACTGCGGGAACTGGTCGACCACGCCGTCGAGCAGAAGTCGCTCCGCCGCGTCGACGGCGTCTGGTGGTGGGAGGGGCTCACCCACCCTCCCAGCCGCCGGCTCTCCGAACTCATCCGCCTCGGACTGCGCGACCTCAGCCTCGACGAGCAGGAACTGGTCAACACCCTGGCCGTCGCCGAGCCGCTGGAGATGGACATCGCCGCCGCGTCCGGACTCGCGCACGCGGCCGAGTCCCTGGACCTCCGGGGCATCGTGGCCGTCCGCTACAACGGTACGCGCGTAGAACTGCGGCTGGCCGTCCCGCTCAGCCGGATGGTGGTCGTCTCCCGGATGTCCGACCTCACCGCGCAGCGGCTGCGCCGGCAGGTGGCGGACGCGATGGAACGCCGGGGGGCACGGCTCCCCGAGGACGCCCTGCGCGTCGTCTCGCTGCGCATCGAGGCCGGGCTGCTGCCGGAGCGCGAGCAACTGCTCGTCGCCGCGCGCACCGCGGTCCGGCGGCGGATGCACGAACTCGCCGAGCGGCTCTGCCTGCTGGCCCTGCGCGCCACCGACCCGGGAAAGCCGCTGCTGCACGGCGCCTCCGTGTCCGACTTCGGCGAGGGCCCGGAGGCCGTGTGCCGCATGGTGGCGCACGCGGTCCAGCGCTCGGACGCTCCCAGGGAATCCCTCCGGGCCGCCCTGCTCCTCGGCGAGGTCCTCATCGGCAAGGGCCGGCACGAGGAGGCCGAAGCGGTCTTCGACACGGCCCTGAGCGCCGCGGTGGACATCCCCCAGACGGAGTACGTCGCCGCCGTGCACGCCCGCGTGGTCAACCTGGCCTGGCGGCTGCGGCGGGTCAAGGACGCCGGTGCGGTGCTGGACCGCGCCGTCGCCGCCGTCGGACAGGGACAGGCGGGAGTGCTGCACGGCAGCCGCGCCCTGATCGCCATGATGTCCGACCGGCTGCGCGACGCCGTCGACATCGGTGAAGCCGTTCTGCGGACGGGGGACGCCCCGCAGGCCGTCACCCAGGCCCTGGTCCCGGTGATGGTGCTCGCCCGCTCCGAGCTCGGCGACGCGGCGGGCGCGCTGGAGTTACTCGGCCGCTACCGGGAGCCCTCCTTCGACTGGGACGGTGAAGCGGCTGCCCTCCTGGTGGCCCTGTCCGCCCGGTGCCTGTGGCACACGGGCAACCTCAGGGAGGCCGAGGACGCGCTGGTCACCACGCGCCGCTACGACGACGCCGACCGCTGGCCCGCGCTGCTCCGGACCGTCCTGGCCGGCGCCCGGCTGCTGCGGCTCCGCGGCGAACCCCAGCGGGCGGTGGCCCAGCTGCGGCAGGCGGTCGCCCTGGACACCTGCCACGAATGGCCGGTCACCCGCGCGTGGACGCTCGCCCAGCTGGGCGGCGCGCTGGCCGAGTCGGGGCAGCACGCGGAGGCGCTCCGCACCCTGGTCGAGGCCCGTACCGTGCAGCGCGAAGCCGTCTCCCACCCGATCGCCGACGACGAGATCGCCTACGACCGGGCCCTGGTCCTCGCCCACACCGGCGACTACTCCGGAGCCGCCTCCGCCGCCCTCGATCTCGCCGACCGCGCGGAGGCCGGAGGACGTACGCCCACCGCCCTGGCGGCCCTGCACCTGATCGCCCGGATCAAGGAGAACGCCTCCTACCGCTTCCGGTCCCGGGCCCGGCAGTTCGCCGCCAGGTGCGGCGGCACCACCGCCCGGGTGATGTCCGATCACATCCAGGCGCTGGCGGAGGCCGACGGGAACGCGCTCACCAAGGTCTCCCGGCAGTTCGGCGAGATGGGCGCACTGCCGCTCGCCGCCGAGGCGGCGGCCCAGGCCGCCCGCGCCCACCGGGCCGCCGGACAGCGCCGCAAGGGCCGGGAGGCCTGGGCCACCTGCGAGGACCTGATCCGCGGCGGCACCTTCGCGCTGCCGCCCTGGATCGTGAACGAGAACCGCGGCGACATGGCCCCGCTCACCCCGCGCGAACGCGAGGTGGCCGCGCTCGCCGCCACCGGGATGTCCAACCGCGACATAGCGCTCCGGCTCGTGGTGTCGGTTCGCACGGTCGAGAACCACCTGCACCGCATCTACCACAAGCTGGGCATCACGGAGCGGCAGGCGCTGCACCGCTCCCAGGGACAGGAGACACCGGTCCTCGGGGTCAGGCTGTCGGCCGGCTGACCGGTCCTCGGGGCCGCGCGGCCCCGAGGACCGGCGGGCGGAGGGCGGTGGCCGACGGGAGTCCTCGTCGGCCACCGCCCTCCGGCCCGTCCCGGCCCGGGGCCGCCCGTCAGCTCACCCCCGCGGTGGCCGCCACCGGTTCGGGCAGCGTGCCCTGGCGGACGAAGTAGGAGACGTAGGTGGCGAACAGCGCCTCGTCGATCTCCGGGCGGACGACCCCCGAGTCGCTCAGGAACGCCCGCGTGGCCTCGTCGGAGAACTCCGCCGCCTCGAACCTCTCCAGGTCCACGATCAGCCGCATGAGGGGGAACATCGAGTTCTGCACATCGGCCGACACCGCCTTCATCCACTTCAGGATGCTGACTTCCCGGATCTCGTACCCGGTGCCGCGGACGAGTTCGAGGATCCGGTCCGAATCCAGCGAGCCCGCGCTCACCTGGTGGAACACCTGCCCGGTCGACCGGGCGTCACGGGAGGCGGCGACCAGCGCGGCGCTCACGTAGTCGACCGGCACCATGTTCATGTCCAGCCCGAACCGCCGCGGATACACGCCCGCCTGGATCGACCCCTTGATGAACCGCCACACGAAGTCGTTCGGCTGGCAGGCCCCGGTGGTCGAGTCGCCCCACACCTGCCCCGGCCGGTGGACGGTCACCGGCACCCCGCGCCGGTGGGCCTCCAGCACCAACTGCTCGGCCACCCACTTGCTCTTGGTGTATCCGAGGGACAGCGACTCGGGCGGCCCGGTCGGGTCCGACTCCTTCCGCGGGGTCTCGTGCTCCTTGGGCTCGAAGATGCCGGTCGTCGAGACGTGGTGCAGCGTGGCGCCGGACGCGCACGCCAGCCGCAGGACCTCGTGGGTGGCGTCCACCGTCGGCTTGCGCAGCCACTTGTAGAGGGTGAGGAAGTTGACCTTGGCCGCGGAGTGGTAGACCGCGCCGATGCGCGCGGCCAGCTCCGCGTACACGTCCTCCTCCATGCCGAGCCGGGGACGCGTGACGTCCCCGGTCACGACCCGGACGCGGGAGAGGTCCACCTGGTCCAGCACCTCGTAGGAGCCGAGCGTCTTGCGCAGCCGCGCGAGACCCGCCTCGGCGTCGGCGGCCCGTACCAGGCAGTGCACGGTCAGGCCGTGCGCCAACAGGTCCTTCAGCAGGAAGCTCCCGAGGAACCCGGTCGCGCCGGTGAGCAGCACCTCGGAGACCGTGCTCGGGTCCTTCGCGTCGAAACCGGTGATGTCGTCGGCGAGCACGACATCCTCCGCGAACTCCTCGGCGATTCCCGCATACGTGGGCGGAGTCATCAGTCTTCTTCGTTCCTTTCCCGGGACACGGTCCCCGGATCCGTGACGCATCAAAGCGGCGGACTCAGCCGCCGGCGGCCTGGGCTATCGCCCCGCCGAGCAGCGACAGGGCCTCCTTCACGTCTTCGTCCGACGCGATGATCGGGGGCAGCAGCCGCAGCGTCGTCGGACGGCTGATGCAGGGGGAGATGACGAGACCGCTGCCGGCCAGGGCCGCCAGCACGTTGCCGGAGACCTCGGCCGTGGTGAAGTCGATGCCCCACAGCAGACCCCGGCCCCGCGTCCCGGCCACCACGTCGCCGTGGCGGTCCTCGATCTCGGCCAGACCGGCGGACAGCGCCGCGGCGATCCGCTCACCGTCCTCGACGTGCTCCTCGATGGCGGCCAGCGCCGTGGGGATCACGCCCGTACCCAGGGGGTGGCCGCTGAACGTCGCGGTGTGCAGCATCGGGTCGGCCAGCAGCGGCGCGAACAGCCGGTCGTTGCCGACAGCCGCCGACACCGGCACCACTCCGCCGCCGAGCGGCTTGCCGAGCAGCACGGCGTCCACCGGCAGACCGGCCTCCAGCGCCAACGACCGCGCGCCGCACCGCCGCAGCCCCACCTGGATCTCGTCCGAGACGACGAACGCGCCGTGCTCCCGCGCGTCCTGGCACCAGCGGGACAGGACGGCTTCGTCCAGGATCCGCACGCCGTTCTCGGCCTGCACCGGTTCGAAGAAGACGGCGGCGACGTCCCGCTCGGCGATGACCCGCGCCACCGCCTCCGGGTCGTCGGGGGCGATGTGCACGACGTCCCGCAGCAACGGCTCCAGTCCGGCGCGGAACCTGTCGTTGTGGGTCAGCGACAGCGCCCCGAGGGTCTTCCCGTGGAACGCGCCCTCGACGGCCACGACCGTGGTCCGGCCGGTCGCCAGCCGCGCGAGCTTCAACGCGACCTCCACGGCGTCGGCGCCGCCGCACCCGAAGTAGACCCGGTTCAGCGTTCCGCCCAGGTACTCGGTCAGCTTCTCCGCGGCCAGCGGGGCCGCCGGGTTCTGGACCGTCCGGGTGGAGGTGGGCAGGACGTCCAACTGCGCCCGGACCGCGTCGACCACGGCCGGGTTGCGGTGCCCGAGCAGAGCCACGGCGTACGAGCCGAAGTCCAGCACGGAACGGCCGTCCGACAAGGTCACCCGGCAGCCTTCGGAGGAAGACTCCACAGCGCCCTGCCCACTGAACTTCCCGGCCACCGAAAGAGCGGGGGAGAAGTGCTTCTTCACCCGTCGGAAGGTCGCCTTGGCATCGTCCGCACGAAGTTCACTCATGGTTTTCCCCCTAGACGCTCTGGCCGACGATGTCCCGCTGGTAGCCCTCAAGCGCCTTGGCCACAGCGGGGTGAATCATCTCGGCGACCATCGGCAGGCCGATATCGAATTCCACCTTCAGCTCCAGGCCGGTCCCCTCCGCGTCCTCCACGACCTGCCAGTACCCCTCGTAGAGCGCGAGATCGCCCTCCACCTGCCGAAACGCGACCCGGCGCCGCTCGGCGTCGATGACGTCCTCCTGCTCCCACTCCATCTCCGACCCCTTGAGCTCGACCACCCAGCTGCTTTCGCGGAGGCCGTCCTTCTCGCCGGTTATCTCGACCTCGTTGACGCCGCCCATGTACGAAGGGAACGCCTCGATGTCCAGCAGTGCCTTCCACAGCTGATCAGGACTTCCGGCGCCCCGGTGAATTTCATGCAGTACGGCCACGGGAATTTCCTCTCCTCGCTATTCAGGGGATTCTTCGGCGATCCGCATTTTAGGAGCGCCGACCGTCCGATCAGCCGGTCGCGAGGGCATACCTGACACGTCATTGACAGCCTGACGGGGCGCCCGCGGACCGGACGCCGCGGCGGGCGCGGACGCCCGCGCCCCTCAGGCGGAGTCCCGCCGCTGCGCCGTACCGCCCCGCTCCACCAGGGCCGTCAGCCGGTCCAGCTCGGCCCGCATCGAACGCTGCTCGCTGGACAGCTGGTCCACCCGGCGGCGCAGCCGCACCACCTCCAGGTCGTCGCCCTCCTCGTGCGGGTGCGCCTGGTCCCCGACGCCCTCCTCACCGTCGTGCTCCAGCGCCCAGAGGCCGCCCCGGCCATGACCGGCCTCGTGTATCTGCCGTACGGCGGAACCGTGCCCGCCCCGGTCGTCCTCGGGAGCGCGCAGCCTCCGCACCGTCGACGCGCCGCTCCGCTGGAGCGCGAGCGCCAACTGCTCGCGGAACCGCTCCCGCTGAGGGTGTACGGAGACCAGCTCCTCCAGCCGGCC
Organism: Streptomyces sp. NBC_01116; assembly: GCF_041435495.1. Classification (NCBI taxonomy): domain Bacteria; kingdom Bacillati; phylum Actinomycetota; class Actinomycetes; order Kitasatosporales; family Streptomycetaceae; genus Streptomyces; species Streptomyces sp. NBC_01116. The sequence continues at coordinate 3,670,066 of NZ_CP108644.1, read as the reverse complement.
GATCACCTGGCGGTGCCGGCCGAGCCGGAGGGATGCCTCGCACAGGTCCTCCACGGCCGACAGGCGTTCCTCCTCCAGCCGGGCCGCGACCCCCGCGCACAGCGGACCGTGCGAAGCGCCGTCCAGCGCCGGTCCGCGCCACAGCCCGAGCGCCCTGCGCAGCAGGGCGGCGGCGGCCTCCGGGTCCGTCGCCAGCTGCCGTCGCGCCCGCGCCGTCCGTAACCGGAACTGCACGCTGTCGAGCTCCTCCGGCCCGGCCTGGAGCAGATAGCCGGAACCGCGCGCGATGAGACGGGGGGTGTTCGCCCGCGGCGGCTCCGCCTCGATCAGCTGCTGGCGCAGCCGTGAGACGTGCGCCTGCAGCGCGTTGATCGCCTTGTCGGGGGCGTTGCGCCCCCACAGCTCGTTGATCAGGGTGTCCGTGGGAACCACGGAGTCCAGGCGCACCAGGAGTACGCCGAGCAGCACACGCTGCTTGGGGCTGTTCAACGGAATGCTCCGCCGCCTGACATCGTCGTAGATCTCAGGGGCACCCAGTACACGGAACTGCATCACAGCCTCCACCGGTCCGCGCGGCCTGCACGGTGCCGCGTCACCGAGGCCATCACGTCCCCGTGGTCCGCATCGTGAGTACCCAGGTACTCAAACCCCGGCCTTCTCCGCGCGCCGTGCCGCTCCTCGCCCGCGCCCGCGCGATGTCTCCGGGGGCTCCGGGCGGCGGGGAAGCGGGTTCCGGAAGCTGAGTACCGGTTACTCAGGCCCCGCACGCCGAAACCGTGATGGCCTGCTTCCCATGCACCGACAGCAAGGACAGGAGCGCATGACATGACCCGGTGGGATGCGGAGGCGGCCGTCGTCGGACTCGGTTCGTGGGGGGCCTCGGCCCTGTGGCGCCTGGCCGCCCGGGGCGTCGACGTCCTGGGCTTCGACCAGTCCGCCGTGGGCCGGGACGCCGACTCGCGGCAGCCGGGCTCCACCATGTTCCGGCTCAGCCGCTCCGAGCACCCGGGACTCGTCGCGCTGGCCCGCCGGTCACGGGAGCTGTGGGCGGAGCTGGAGGACGCCGCGCGCACGCGGCTGTTCGTCCCCTCCGGCGGACTCGTGGTCGGCCCGCAGGACGGTCCGACGGCCGGGGGCGCCCTGCGGACGGCACGCGACCACGACATCGACGTCCGCACCTTCTCCGCCCGCGCGCTCCGCTTCCAGTACCCGCGCCACACCGGGGTCCCCGACCACCACATCGGCGTGTGGGAGCCGTCCGCCGGGCTGCTCCGCCCGGAGGCCGCCCTCCACGCCGCCGTCGGTGCCGCCCGGACCGCCGGAGCCCGGGTCTTCGAGTACACCCGGATCACCGCGATCGACCTCGTCCCGGGCGGCGTCGTGCTGCGCTCGGCCCAGCGGGACGTCCGGGTACGCCGGGTCGCGGTGACGGCCGGCCCCTGGCTGTCGAGGCTGGTCCCCGAGGTCCCGCTGGAGACGTACCGCGCGCCGGTCACCTGGTTCCGCCCGCTCGAAGCGGACGCGGGCTTCGCTCCGGAGGAGTTCCCCGTCTTCGTGCGCGAGTTCGACGACGGCCGGGTCCTGCACGGCAGCGGGGCCGAGGGCGACCAGGACATCAGACTGAGCCTGGAGGACCGGGGGGTGGCCAAGCCGACGGACCCCGACGACGTGGACCCGGCCGTGCTGTACGAGGACTGGTCCGGTCTCGCGAAGCTGCTGCCCGCGAAGGTGCCGGGCCTGCACCCGCTGCCCGCCAGGACCGCGGCGTCCCGGACGACCCGCACCCCGGGCGCGCCCTTCGTCCTCGACAGCCCGGCCGGCGACCCCCGCCTGGTGGTCGCGGGCGGCAGCGGCACCCGGGGGCTCCAGCACTCCACCGGCATCGGCGACGCCCTCGCGGACCTCCTCCTCGGAGCCGGGACCGGAGCCGGGGCCGTCCCGGACGCCGCCGCGATCGGCGGCCTTCGCTGAGCTGAGCGCCCGGCACGCGGCTGAACCCCGCGCCACGAGGACGCCTCCACCGCGCGGGGGACCGGTGCGCCCGCACTCCTTGACGGGCGGCACGGCCGGGCGAAGAATTCACCATATGATGAATAGCGAACCCGGGGCACCCCCGGCCGAGACCCCGACACACCCGCCACCCCCGGCGATCGCAGCCCGCGGCCTCACCGTCGTGCGCGGCGACCGCACCGTTCTGCGCGCCCTCGACTTCACCGTCCGCCCCGGCAGCATCACCGGCCTCCTCGGCCCCTCGGGCTGCGGCAAGACCACGCTCATGCGCACCGTGGTCGGCACCCAGGCCCGGGCCACCGGCACCCTCGACGTCCTCGGCCGCCCCGCGGGCGACCCGGCGCTGCGCAGCCGCATCGGTTACGTCACCCAGGCGCCCTCCGTCTACACCGACCTCACCGTCCGGCAGAACCTCGACTACTTCGCCGCCGTCCTGCACCCCGGCCGCGCCCACCGGGCCGCCCGCCGCGACGCCGTCACCCGCGCCATCGGTGACGTCGACCTCACCAGCCACTCCGGCGACCTCGCCGGGGCGCTCTCCGGCGGCCAGCGCAGCCGCGTCTCCCTGGCCGTCGCCCTCCTCGGCACCCCGGAGCTGCTGGTCCTGGACGAACCGACCGTCGGGCTCGACCCCGTACTCCGCCGGGACCTCTGGGACCTCTTCCACCGCCTGGCCGCCGACCGCGGCACCGCACTCCTCGTCTCCTCGCACGTCATGGACGAGGCCGAGCGCTGCCACCGCCTCCTCCTGATGCGGGACGGCCTGATCCTCGCCGAGGACACCCCCGACGCACTGCGCCGCCGCACCGGCACGGAGACCGTCGAGGACGCGTTCCTCCGCCTGGTCGACGAAGCCGCGCCCGCCACCCGGGAGGACTCCCGATGAAGGCCACCGCCCCGCCCGCGCCCGAGGGCGCACCCGCCCGCACGCTCACCCCGTCCCGCACGACCGCCACCGCCGCCCGCGTCCTGCGCCAGCTGACCCACGACCCCCGCACGATCGCGCTCCTCGTGATCGTCCCGGTCCTGCTGATCACGCTGCTCCGTTACGTCTTCGACGGCGCGGCCGGGACCTTCGACGCGACCGGAGCCTCCCTCCTCGGCATCTTCCCGCTGATCACGATGTTCCTGGTCACCTCGATCGCCACCCTGCGCGAACGCACCTCGGGCACCCTGGAGCGCCTCCTCGCCCTCCCGCTCGGCAAGGCCGACCTGATCGCGGGCTACGCCCTCGCGTTCGGCGCGGTCGCGGTCCTCCAGTCGGCGCTCGCCACGGCCGTCTCCCTCTGGCTGCTCGGCCTGGACGTCGTCGGCTCGCCGTGGCTGCTGCTCCTGGTCGCCCTGCTCGACGCCCTGCTCGGCACCGCGCTCGGCCTGTTCGTCTCGGCGTTCGCCGCGTCCGAGTTCCAGGCGGTCCAGTTCATGCCGGCGGTGATCTTCCCGCAGCTCCTGCTGTGCGGCCTGTTCACCCCGCGCGAGGCGATGCACCCGGTCCTGGAGGCGATCTCCAACGTCCTGCCCATGTCCTACGCGGTCGACGGCATGAACCAGGTCCTCCACCACCCCGACATCACCGGCGACTTCGTCCGCGACATCGCCGTCGTCACGGGAAGCGCCCTCCTGGTCCTCTGCCTCGGCGCGATCACCCTCCGCCGCCGTACGCCGTGAGAACCCCGGTGCGAGGATGACGGGGAAGACGGCGGGACAGCCGAACCAGACGCTCGACAGCAGAGCACAGCCCAGCACCGCCCGGAGGGTGAACGCATGACCCAGACAGTCGCAGTCCTCGGCACCGGCAAGATCGGCGAGGCCCTGCTCAGCGGGATGATCCGGGCGGGCTGGCGACCGGCCGACCTCCTGGTGACCACCCGTCGCGGCGACCGGGCCCGGGAACTCCACACGCGGTACGGGGTCGAGTCCGTCACCAACGCGGAGGCGGCGAAGAACGCCGACGTCCTCATCCTCGCGGTCAAGCCGCAGGACATGGGCAAGCTCCTGGACGAGCTGGCCCCGCACGTCACCGCCGACCGCCTGGTCATCAGCGCCGCGGCCGGCATCACCACCGCGTTCATCGAGGACCGGCTCACCCCGGACACCCCGGTCGTCCGGGTCATGCCCAACACCCCGGTCCTCGTGGACGAGGGCATGTCCGTCATCTCGGCCGGCAGCCACGCCACCGGCGCGCACCTCGCCACCGCCGAGGAGATCTTCGGCGGCGTCGGCAAGACCCTGCGCGTCCCGGAGTCCCAGCAGGACGCGGCGACCGCCCTCTCGGGCTCCGGCCCCGCCTACTTCTACTTCCTGGTCGAGGCCATGACCGACGCGGGCATCCTGCTCGGCCTGCCCCGCGCCCAGGCCCACGACCTCATCGTCCAGGCCGCGATCGGCGCCGCCGTCATGCTCCGGGACAGCGGCGAACACCCGGTCAAGCTCCGCGAAGCCGTGACCAGCCCGGCCGGCACCACCATCAGCGCCATCCGCGAGCTGGAGAACCACGGAGTGCGCGCGGCCCTCATCGCCGCCCTGGAGGCGGCCCGCGACCGCAGCCGCGAACTGGCCTCCGGCAACGGCTGACGCCCAGCTCAGCCCCACCGTCCGCCCCCGGCCACCGGCACCACCGGCCGGGGGTTGACACACTCCGGACACATCCGTAGTGTGCTCCGAGTTGTCCGACGTGAGCGCCGACCCCGGTCGGTCCCCGGACAGCCATTCCGCAGTGACCACGACAGAACACGCGACCTCGTGTCGCATGCTTTTTCGTGTGCCTGCGCGAAATGAGGAATCCGCGTTCGAGAGAACGCACCCCGATTAGCGTCGGGGCGCAGGATTCCGCTAAAGTCTCACTCGTCGGAACGGCCCAACGGCCGTGAAGGCAGCCCCCGCTGACTGGGAATCAGGCCCGAAAGGATCTGATAGAGTCGGACTCGCCGGAAAGGGAAAACGCGAAAGCGAAGGACCTGGAAGGCGGGATGCGAGACCCGCTTCGACCGGGAATCGGACACGAAAGAGTCTGATAGAGTCGGAAACGCAAGACAGCGAGACAAAAGAAGTAAACGAAGGGAAGCGCCCGGAGGGCCCCGGTGATACGGGACCGAAGGAAGCGTCCGTTCCTTGAGAACTCAACAGCGTGCCAAAAGTCAACGCCAGATATGTTGATACCCCGGCCTGCTTCGGCAGGTTGGTGGTTCCTTTGAAAGTCCTGCGGGTCCACTTCGGTGGCTTAGGCAGGCAATTACACAGCGAGGACGCTGTGAACAACGGGTCTTATTCCGACCGGTTGTTCCGCTCTCGTGATGTGTGCACCCGATTACGGGTAAACATTCACGGAGAGTTTGATCCTGGCTCAGGACGAACGCTGGCGGCGTGCTTAACACATGCAAGTCGAACGATGAAGCCTTTCGGGGTGGATTAGTGGCGAACGGGTGAGTAACACGTGGGCAATCTGCCCTTCACTCTGGGACAAGCCCTGGAAACGGGGTCTAATACCGGATAACACTCTGTCCCGCATGGGACGGGGTTAAAAGCTCCGGCGGTGAAGGATGAGCCCGCGGCCTATCAGCTTGTTGGTGGGGTAATGGCCTACCAAGGCGACGACGGGTAGCCGGCCTGAGAGGGCGACCGGCCACACTGGGACTGAGACACGGCCCAGACTCCTACGGGAGGCAGCAGTGGGGAATATTGCACAATGGGCGAAAGCCTGATGCAGCGACGCCGCGTGAGGGATGACGGCCTTCGGGTTGTAAACCTCTTTCAGCAGGGAAGAAGCGAAAGTGACGGTACCTGCAGAAGAAGCGCCGGCTAACTACGTGCCAGCAGCCGCGGTAATACGTAGGGCGCAAGCGTTGTCCGGAATTATTGGGCGTAAAGAGCTCGTAGGCGGCTTGTCACGTCGGATGTGAAAGCCCGGGGCTTAACCCCGGGTCTGCATTCGATACGGGCTAGCTAGAGTGTGGTAGGGGAGATCGGAATTCCTGGTGTAGCGGTGAAATGCGCAGATATCAGGAGGAACACCGGTGGCGAAGGCGGATCTCTGGGCCATTACTGACGCTGAGGAGCGAAAGCGTGGGGAGCGAACAGGATTAGATACCCTGGTAGTCCACGCCGTAAACGTTGGGAACTAGGTGTTGGCGACATTCCACGTCGTCGGTGCCGCAGCTAACGCATTAAGTTCCCCGCCTGGGGAGTACGGCCGCAAGGCTAAAACTCAAAGGAATTGACGGGGGCCCGCACAAGCAGCGGAGCATGTGGCTTAATTCGACGCAACGCGAAGAACCTTACCAAGGCTTGACATATACCGGAAAGCATCAGAGATGGTGCCCCCCTTGTGGTCGGTATACAGGTGGTGCATGGCTGTCGTCAGCTCGTGTCGTGAGATGTTGGGTTAAGTCCCGCAACGAGCGCAACCCTTGTTCTGTGTTGCCAGCATGCCCTTCGGGGTGATGGGGACTCACAGGAGACTGCCGGGGTCAACTCGGAGGAAGGTGGGGACGACGTCAAGTCATCATGCCCCTTATGTCTTGGGCTGCACACGTGCTACAATGGCCGGTACAATGAGCTGCGATGCCGCGAGGCGGAGCGAATCTCAAAAAGCCGGTCTCAGTTCGGATTGGGGTCTGCAACTCGACCCCATGAAGTCGGAGTTGCTAGTAATCGCAGATCAGCATTGCTGCGGTGAATACGTTCCCGGGCCTTGTACACACCGCCCGTCACGTCACGAAAGTCGGTAACACCCGAAGCCGGTGGCCCAACCCCTTGTGGGAGGGAGCTGTCGAAGGTGGGACTGGCGATTGGGACGAAGTCGTAACAAGGTAGCCGTACCGGAAGGTGCGGCTGGATCACCTCCTTTCTAAGGAGCACTTCTTACCAGGTTCGCTTGGTCAGAGGCCAGTACACCGGCGAATGTTCGGTGCTGGTTGCTCATGGGTGGAACGTTGACTATTCGGCACGATGAGCACGGTTTCGTGAGTACTGCTTCGGCGTGGAAAACGGGAACGGGTTGGTCGTGTCGGGCACGTTGTTGGGTATCTGAGGGTACGGGCTCGTTTGAGTCTGTCCTTCGGTTGCCGGCCCCAGTGAACTCGCCCTTAGGGGTGGGGTGATGGGTGGCTGGTCGTTGTTTGAGAACTGCACAGTGGACGCGAGCATCTGTGGCCAAGTTTTTAAGGGCGCACGGTGGATGCCTTGGCACCAGGAACCGATGAAGGACGTGGGAGGCCACGATAGTCCCCGGGGAGCTGTCAACCAAGCTTTGATCCGGGGGTTTCCGAATGGGGAAACCCGGCAGTCGTCATGGGCTGTCACCCGCTGCTGAACACATAGGCAGTGTGGAGGGAACGAGGGGAAGTGAAACATCTCAGTACCCTCAGGAAGAGAAAACAACCGTGATTCCGGGAGTAGTGGCGAGCGAAACTGGATGAGGCCAAACCGTATGCGTGTGATACCCGGCAGGGGTTGCGCATGCGGGGTTGTGGGATCTCTCTTTCACAGTCTGCCGGCTGTGGGACGAGTCAGAAACCGTTGATGTAGGCGAAGGACATGCGAAAGGTCCGGCGTAGAGGGTAAGACCCCCGTAGCTGAAACATCAACGGCTCGTTTGAGAGACACCCAAGTAGCACGGGGCCCGAGAAATCCCGTGTGAATCTGGCGGGACCACCCGCTAAGCCTAAATATTCCCTGGTGACCGATAGCGGATAGTACCGTGAGGGAATGGTGAAAAGTACCGCGGGAGCGGAGTGAAATAGTACCTGAAACCGTGTGCCTACAAGCCGTGGGAGCGTCGCTGTATGTGCTTGCACATGCAGTCGTGACTGCGTGCCTTTTGAAGAATGAGCCTGCGAGTTAGCGGTGTGTAGCGAGGTTAACCCGTGTGGGGAAGCCGTAGCGAAAGCGAGTCCGAACAGGGCGATTGAGTTGCACGCTCTAGACCCGAAGCGGAGTGATCTAGCCATGGGCAGGTTGAAGCGGAGGTAAGACTTCGTGGAGGACCGAACCCACCAGGGTTGAAAACCTGGGGGATGACCTGTGGTTAGGGGTGAAAGGCCAATCAAACTCCGTGATAGCTGGTTCTCCCCGAAATGCATTTAGGTGCAGCGTCGTGTGTTTCTTGCCGGAGGTAGAGCACTGGATAGGCGATGGGCCCTACCGGGTTACTGACCTTAGCCAAACTCCGAATGCCGGTAAGTGAGAGCGCGGCAGTGAGACTGTGGGGGATAAGCTCCATGGTCGAGAGGGAAACAGCCCAGAGCATCGACTAAGGCCCCTAAGCGTACGCTAAGTGGGAAAGGATGTGGAGTCGCAGAGACAACCAGGAGGTTGGCTTAGAAGCAGCCACCCTTGAAAGAGTGCGTAATAGCTCACTGGTCAAGTGATTCCGCGCCGACAATGTAGCGGGGCTCAAGCGTACCGCCGAAGTCGTGTCATTCGTACATATATCCCCAACGGGAGTACGGATGGGTAGGGGAGCGTCGTGTGCCGGGTGAAGCAGCCGCGGAAGCGAGTTGTGGACGGTTCACGAGTGAGAATGCAGGCATGAGTAGCGATACACACGTGAGAAACGTGTGCGCCGATTGACTAAGGGTTCCTGGGTCAAGCTGATCTGCCCAGGGTAAGTCGGGACCTAAGGCGAGGCCGACAGGCGTAGTCGATGGACAACCGGTTGATATTCCGGTACCCGCTTTGAAACGCCCAGTACTGAATCAGGCGATGCTAAGTCCGTGAAGCCGGCCCGATCTCTTCGGAGTTGAGGGTAGTGGTGGAGCCGATGAACCAGACTTGTAGTAGGTAAGCGATGGGGTGACGCAGGAAGGTAGTCCAGCCCGGGCGGTGGTTGTCCCGGGGTAAGGGTGTAGCCCGTGTGGTAGGCAAATCCGTCACACGTTAAGGGTGAGACCTGATGCCGAGCCGATTGTGGTGAAGTGGATGATCCTATGCTGTCGAGAAAAGCCTCTAGCGAGTTTCATGGCGGCCCGTACCCTAAACCGACTCAGGTGGTCAGGTAGAGAATACCGAGGCGTTCGGGTGAACTATGGTTAAGGAACTCGGCAAAATGCCCCCGTAACTTCGGGAGAAGGGGGGCCATCACTGGTGATAGCACTTGCTGCTTGAGCTGGGGGTGGCCGCAGAGACCAGCGAGAAGCGACTGTTTACTAAAAACACAGGTCCGTGCGAAGCCGTAAGGCGATGTATACGGACTGACGCCTGCCCGGTGCTGGAACGTTAAGGGGACCGGTTAGCTGCCTTTCGGGGTGGCGAAGCTGAGAACTTAAGCGCCAGTAAACGGCGGTGGTAACTATAACCATCCTAAGGTAGCGAAATTCCTTGTCGGGTAAGTTCCGACCTGCACGAATGGCGTAACGACTTCTCGACTGTCTCAACCATAGGCCCGGTGAAATTGCACTACGAGTAAAGATGCTCGTTTCGCGCAGCAGGACGGAAAGACCCCGGGACCTTTACTATAGTTTGATATTGGTGTTCGGTTCGGCTTGTGTAGGATAGGTGGGAGACTTTGAAGCGGCCACGCCAGTGGTTGTGGAGTCGTCGTTGAAATACCACTCTGGTCGTGCTGGATGTCTAACCTGGGTCCGTGATCCGGATCAGGGACAGTGTCTGATGGGTAGTTTAACTGGGGCGGTTGCCTCCTAAAGAGTAACGGAGGCGCCCAAAGGTTCCCTCAGCCTGGTTGGCAATCAGGTGTTGAGTGTAAGTGCACAAGGGAGCTTGACTGTGAGACCGACGGGTCGAGCAGGGACGAAAGTCGGGACTAGTGATCCGGCAGTGGCTTGTGGAAGCGCTGTCGCTCAACGGATAAAAGGTACCCCGGGGATAACAGGCTGATCTTCCCCAAGAGTCCATATCGACGGGATGGTTTGGCACCTCGATGTCGGCTCGTCGCATCCTGGGGCTGGAGTCGGTCCCAAGGGTTGGGCTGTTCGCCCATTAAAGCGGTACGCGAGCTGGGTTTAGAACGTCGTGAGACAGTTCGGTCCCTATCCGCTGTGCGCGTAGGAATATTGAGAAGGGCTGTCCCTAGTACGAGAGGACCGGGACGGACGAACCTCTGGTGTGCCAGTTGTCCTGCCAAGGGCATGGCTGGTTGGCTACGTTCGGAAAGGATAACCGCTGAAAGCATCTAAGCGGGAAGCCTGCTTCGAGATGAGTATTCCCACCCTCTTGAAGGGTTAAGGCTCCCAGTAGACGACTGGGTTGATAGGCCAGATGTGGAAGCCCTGTAAGGGGTGGAGCTGACTGGTACTAATAGGCCGAGGGCTTGTCCTCAGTTGCTCGCGTCCACTGTGTTAGTTCTGAAATAACGAACGGCCGTGTTTTTCCGGTGTTGGTTAATTTCATAGTGTTTCGGTGGTCATTGCGTTAGGGAAACGCCCGGTTACATTCCGAACCCGGAAGCTAAGCCTTTCAGCGCCGATGGTACTGCAGGGGGGACCCTGTGGGAGAGTAGGACGCCGCCGAACAATTTTTCCGGGAAAGCCCCGTGCCTTGTGGCACGGGGCTTTTCTGCGTTCCGAACGTCTAGGGTCGAACCATGCGCTACGAACTGGTCATCTTCGACAACGATGGTGTGCTCGTCGACAGTGAGCCGCTCGCCAACACCGTCCTCTCCGGCTACCTCACCGAGCTGGGTCACCCCACCTCGTACGACGAGTCGCTCCGTGACTACATGGGGTCCGCCGTGCACCGGGTCCACGATCTCGTCGAGGAGCGGACCGGGCAGAAGCTGCCCGAGGACTTCGACTCCACGCTCAACGCCCGCACGTTCGCCGCCTTCCAGCGGGAGCTGGTGGGGGTGCAGGGAGCCGAGGAGCTGCTCGGCAAGCTCGTCGCGGACGGGGTGGACTACTGCGTCGCCTCCTCCGGGAGCCACGAGCGGATCCGGGTCGGACACCGCAAGACGGGGATCGACCAGTGGTTCGAGGAGGAGTGGATCTTCAGCTCGGAGGATGTCGGACGGGGCAAGCCGGCGCCGGACCTGTTCCTCTACGCCGCCGAGCGGATGGGCGTCGCTCCGGAGAAGTGCGTCGTCATCGAGGACAGCCCGCTCGGGGTCGAGGCGGCCCGTGCCGCGGGGATGGACGTGTACGGGTTCACGTCGATGATGCCCGCCGACCGGCTCACCGGAGTGACCGGGCACTTCTCCGACATGGCCCAGCTTCCCGAACTGCTCGCCTGATCCATCTACCCCTGGGTAGAGCCTGGCTCTACGCTCGCGGCCATGACTGATGCGGGCTTGCGGCACGGCAGGGCCTCCCTGGGGTTGAGCTTCGGCGTTCAAGGGGTGGCCTTCGCCCTTCTGGTGACGCGTATCCCCGCCATTCAGGACCAGTACGGGATATCCGACGGGCTGCTGCCCGTCTTCCTCGCCGCTGTCCCGATCCTGGCGGGGGCCGGCAGCGTGGCCACCGAGAAGGTGGTCGCGCGGGTGCGGCCCGGTGTCGTCCTGCGGTGGTCCCAGCCCCTGGTCCTGCTCGCCCTCCTCGGGGTGGGCGCGGGGCGGGAGGTGTGGCACGTCGCCGTCGCGCTCGGCGTCTTCGGGCTGGCCGTCGGGGCGCTGGACGCCTCGATGAACATGCTGGGCGTCAGCCTCCAGCGGGCGTACGGGCGCAGCATCATGCTCGGCTTCCACGCCGCCTACAGCCTCGGCGGGATCGCGGGGGCGTCTCTGGCGTGGGCCGGGGCGCGGTGGGACCTGTCGTTGCTCGTGTCCTACCTGCCCGTCGTGGCGGTGCTGTTGCCCGCGGCGCTGGTCGGGAGCCGGTGGTACACGGAGGGCGAGGGGCCGGGGGCGAAGGAGTCCGGCCCGGCGGGCGCCGGCGGGGCCGTGTCGTTCCGGCTGCTGCTGCCGCTGTGCCTCGTCATGAGCTTCGCGTACATCGGGGACTCGACGGTCTCCAACTGGAGTGCCAAGTACCTCCAGGACGTGCTCGGCAGTTCGGAGCAGCTCGCGACCGTCCCGTACAACGTCTACATGGTGACGACCCTGCTGGGGCGGGCCGTGGGGGACCTCGGGGTGCGGCGGTTCGGGGCGGTCGCCGTGGTGCGGGGCGGGAGTCTGCTGGCGGCCGGCGGTTTCGCCGTCGTGGCGGTGGCGCCCGGGGCCTGGGCGGGGATGCTCGGGTTCACGATGCTCGGGTTCGGGCTCTGCGTGATCGTGCCGCAGACCTTCGCGGCGGCCGGGCGGATGTTCCCGGGGAACAGCGACGCGGCCGTGGCCCGGTTGAACATCTTCAACTATGTGGGGTTTCTGGTCGGTTCGCCGCTCGTGGGCGCTCTGGGGGATGCGTGGAGTTACCGCGGCGCCATGCTCGTGCCGATGGTCCTGGTGCTGGCGACGCTCGTGTATGCCCGCGCGTTCGGGCCGGAGCCCGCCCGATACGGTGGCGGGCATGAGCGGCCGCACACAGCTGATGTGGGATGACGCAGTTACGGGATACGACTTCGGGGAGACGCACCCCATGGACCCGGTCCGGCTGGCCCTGACGATGGGGCTGGTGCGGGCGTTCGGGCTCGACGGGGCGGTGGATCTGCGGTCCGCGAAGCCCGTGGGGGACTCCACCCTGCGGCTCGTGCACCGAGAGGACTATGTGGCGGCGGTCCGGGCCGCCTCCGCGGATCCGCGGGAGGCCGACCAGGACTACGGGCTCGGCACCGTGGACGATCCGGCGTTCGCCGGGATGCACGAGGCGTCCGCGCTGATCGCGGGACTCTCGGTGGGTGCGGCCGAGGCCGTGTGGCGGGGTGAGTGCGAGCACGCGGTGAACTTCACCGGGGGGCTGCATCACGCCATGCCCGGTTCGGCCGCCGGGTTCTGCGTCTACAACGACCCCGCGCTCGCCATCGCCCGGCTGCTGGAGCTGGGCGCGGAGCGGATCGCGTACGTCGATGTGGACGTCCACCACGGGGACGGGGTGCAGGCCGCGTTCTGGGAGGACCCGCGCGTGCTGACGATCTCGCTGCACGAGCACCCGAGGACCCTCTTCCCGCAGACCGGGTGGCCGGAGGAGACCGGGTCCGGGGCGGGGGAGGGCTCCGCGGTGAACGTGGCGCTGCCGGCCGGGACCGGGGACGCGGGGTGGCTGCGGGCGTTCCACGCGGTGGTGCCCGAGCTGCTCGCCGACTTCCGGCCCCAGGTGCTCGTCACCCAGCACGGGGCGGACACGCACTTCGAGGACCCGCTCGCCCATCTCGCGGTCTCCCTGGACGCGCAGCGGTCGGTCATGGAGTCCTGCCACGAGCTGGCCCACCGGTACGTGGACGGCGGGCGCTGGGTGTCGCTGGGCGGCGGCGGTTACGCGGTGGTGGACGTGGTGCCCCGGTCGTGGACGCATCTCGTCGGGATCGCGGCGCACGCTCCCGTCGATCCGGAGTCGGTGGTGCCGCCGTCCTGGCGGGATCTCGTCTACGCCCGTACGCGGCAGCTGGGGCCGGGCCGGATGACCGACGGGCGTACGCCGTCCTGGAAGGCCTGGGAGGACGGGTACGACCCGGCGGACCGGCTGGACCAGGCGGTGCTGGCGTCCCGGAAGGCGGCGTTCCCGCCGCGGGGGCTGCTTACCTGAGGTCCGGGCGGTGCGGGGGCATTGTGCCGTGCGTTACGCCAACGGTGGGGCGTAACGGGATTCCCGCCCGCCGGGCTCCGCGGTACGGCAGCATCCCTGGGGTGTTGAGCACCGGGGCGCTGCGCGCCCATCTGCTGGCGGCCCGGCTGGCCGGGCCCGTGGCCACGTCGCGCGAGACCAGTCTGCGGAGCTACCGGCTGTTCGCCGCGCGGGATCCGCGGGTGATGCTGGGGCTCGCGCCCGAGCGGGCCTGGGGCGAGGGCGAGCTGTTGCGGCTGATGGCGGACCGGTGCGGGGTGTCGGCCGATCCCCTGCACGTCTCCGGGCCGGACGCGATCGATCCGGAGCGGACGGTGGCCGCGCTGGACGCGTTCGCCGAGCGGTTGGCGCTGGTGGCGGAGCGTCGGGCTCCGGTGCTGCTGGGGACCGGCCATCCGGACCGGTTGCTCGGTTTCTACGCCGGGCTGGCAGACGCTCTGTCGGCGGCGGGCTGTCCTGTTCTCACCCCCGCGCAGGGGAGATGTGTCGACATAACGACCCGGTTTGGCGTACGTACGTACCGTCTCGACTACGTACGGGGGGTCGCCCTGGTGCGCGAACCGGGAGGGCGGCCCACGGGGGGCGAGACCGGCGCGCACACGCATTCGCCGCTTCCGGTGCGGCTCGCGCTCCAGGACGCGGCGGAGCGGCTCGGGGTGCTGCCGGAGTTGGTGATCGGGGATCACGGCTGGGTCTGCGGCGCAGGTCAGCTGGGGATCGAGGCGATCGGGCCGGCGGACACGGATGATCCGGCGCTGTTCGTGGGCGAGGCCGAGGGGCGGGTGTCCGTCGTCGTTCCGCTCGACGACGGCGTACGGGCGCCGTTTTACCGGCCGTTGACGCGCTATGTGCTCAATCGGGCCCGTCTGTCACCGTAGGCCGCCGGCCGCCCCTCCTCTTCCCCACTCGCACCACGCGCCCCTAATCTGTGGAGTGAGCGCACAGCGACGAAGAGTCACCGGAGGGGAAGCCGGTGCGCGTCCGGTGCGGAAGGTACAGGTGGGTCATGGCTGCTGGCAGCGAGAGGCCTCTCAACGAGGTCAAGTTTCTGACCGTGGCGGAAGTCGCCTCGGTCATGCGAGTGTCGAAGATGACCGTGTACCGCTTGGTGCACAGCGGTCATCTGCCGGCGATCCGGGTGGGAAGGTCCTTCCGGGTACCGGAGCAAGCGGTTCACGCGTATCTCCGTGACTCCTTCGTGGGGGTGGAATCAGCCTGAGCTCAGCCCGCGGTTGCCTGCGGATTACGTCCCTCGGACAGTGGCGGGTAGGCTAGGCCGACGTAGGTCGTGTGGGCCCAGACGCCCCGCACCAGTGAAAATGAAGTGAGCGAGGGTAGTCGTGGGCTCTGTTATCAAGAAGCGGCGCAAGCGGATGGCCAAGAAGAAGCACCGCAAGCTGCTCAAGCGCACGCGCGTTCAGCGTCGCAACAAGAAGTAAGCGAACGCGGTTCGTGAGATCCGCGGCCCCTCCACCGTTCCGGTGGAGGGGCCGCGGTGCGTTTCGGGGCACGGGGTCGTCACAGGGCGGCGTCCACCCGCTACGGTGACGGCCAGGGAAGTTACCGCGGGAAGCAGGGGAGCCGGGTCTTGGGAAAGGTCGTGCTCGTCACAGGAGCGGCCCGGCAGCTGGGGGGCCGCTTCGTCCGGCGCGTCCAGCGCGAGCCCGGCGTGGACCGGGTGATCGCCGTCGACGCGGTCGCGCCCGCGCACGAGCTGGGCGACGCGCGGTTCGTGCGCGCGGACATCCGGCAGTCCGCCCTGGCGCGGATCCTGGCCGAGCACGCCGTCGACACGGTCGTGCACCTGGACGTCTCCGGCAAGGCGCTCGGCGCCGGCGGCCGGACGGCGATCAAGGAGACGAACGTCATCGGCACCATGCAGCTGCTCGGCGCCTGCCAGAAGTCCCCGACGGTGCGCCGGCTCGTGGTGAAGTCCAGTACGAGCGTGTACGGGTCGGCGCCCCGCGATCCCGCCGTGTTCACCGAGACCACTCCGCCCAAGTCGCTGCCCAGCGGCGGCTTCGCGAAGGACGCGGTGGAGGTCGAGGGGTACGTACGCGGCTTCGCCCGCCGGCGGCCGGACGTGGCGGTGTGCGTGCTGCGGTTCGCCAACATCCTGGGGCCCCGCCCGGACTCGCCGCTCGCGGACTATCTGTCGCTGCCCGTCCTGCCGACCGTCTTCGGCTACGACCCCCGGCTCCAGTTCGTGCACGAGGACGATGTGATCGACGTCCTGGGGATCGCGGCGGGCGAGCCGCGGCGCGGGACGCTGAACAGCGGCACGTTCAACATCGCCGGCGACGGGGTGCTGCTGCTGTCGCAGTGCTCGCGGCGGCTGGGGAAGCCGACCGTGCCGGTGCTGCTGCCCGCCGTCACCTGGGTCGGCTCGGCGCTCCGTACGATCGGCATGACCGACTTCTCGCCGGAACAGATCCGGCTGCTGACCCATGGCAGGGTGGTCTCGACGGTGCAGATGCGCGAGACCCTCGGTTTCCGGCCGAAGTTCACCACGGCGGAGACGTTCGCGGAGTTCGCGCGGAGCCGGGGGCCGGGGCTGCTGCCGCCGGAGACGGTGGGCAGGGCGGTGGACCGGCTGGCGGCGTTGCCGCTGCCGGGAGGCGCCGGGCCGCGGGAGCGCGGGTCCGGTGCGGTACAGACGAATCACGGCGCCAGGTAGAGGAGCGCACCGACGATGGCGGACGCCAAGGTCATTCCGTTCGACGACGACCGTTCGCGGTCCGGTGGCGCGTCGCGTCCGGCGCGGCGCCGGACCGGGGCGGGCGGCCCCGGCGGCGGTCGGGGCGACGGCTCCGCGGCTCCGGTGAGCGCGCTGCCGGGGGCGCAGGTCCCCGAGCCCTCCGGGCTGTCCCCCGAGGCGGGGGAGGGGGGCCGGGAGGCCCGTCGGGGCGCGGTGGACGCGGGCGGTTCCTCCGGCGGCTGGGAGCGGCGGATCGCGGGCGGGCTCGCGTTCCTGCGGCGACGGGTCACCGGTGACTACGACGTCGACGAGTTCGGTTACGACGAGGAGCTCACCGACCAGGTCCTGATGTCGGTGCTGCGTCCGCTGGCCGACACGTACTTCCGGGTCGAGGTGAAGGGCATCGAGAACATCCCGTCGGACGGCGGGGCGCTCATCGTGGCCAACCACTCCGGGACGCTGCCGCTGGACGGTCTGATGCTTCAGGTCGCGGTGCACGACAACCATCCGGCGGACCGTCATCTGCGGCTGCTCGCGGCCGATCTGGTCTTCCATCTGCCGGTCGTCAACGAGCTGGCGCGCAAGGCGGGGCACACGCTGGCGTGTGCGGAGGACGCGCAGCGGCTGCTGGAGATGGGCGAGATCGTCGGGGTGATGCCCGAGGGGTTCAAGGGCATCGGCAAGCCGTTCGGCGAGCGCTACAAGCTTCAGCGCTTCGGCCGGGGCGGGTTCGTGTCGACGGCGTTGCGGGCGGGTGCGCCGATCGTGCCGTGTTCGATCGTGGGCGCGGAGGAGATCTACCCGATGATCGGGAACGCGAAGACGCTGGCCCGGCTGCTGGGCTTCCCGTACTTCCCGATCACACCGACGTTCCCGTGGCTGGGGCCGCTGGGCGCGCTGCCGCTGCCGACGAAGTGGACGATCCAGTTCGGTGAGCCGATCCCGACGGACGGGTATCCGCCGGAGGCGGCGGAGGACCCGATGCTGATGTTCAACCTGACGGACCAGGTGCGTGAGCAGATCCAGCACACGCTGTACAAGCTGCTGGTGCAGCGGCGGTCGGTGTTCTTCTGACCTGCCCGGCTGCGACGAAGGAAGGGGGCCGGTACGCGGATCGCGTACCGGCCCCCTTCCTTTGACGTGGCCGCTCGTCTACGGCTTGAGGTTCTCGCCGTCGATGCCGAGGCCGGGGAGGAGCCCCGGGAGGAGCGGGGGCAGGGTGACGTCCGGGGCGGCGGGTGCGTTGGGCCGGTCCTCCGGGGAGGGCGGGGCGAGGCCGTCCGTCGGGAGGTCGTCCAGCAGGCCGTCCGTGCCGCCGCCCAGCAGACCGTCCTCCGGGGTGGCGTCGGCGGAGCCCGACGAGCCGGAGGGCTCGGGGGTGGCGCCGTCGTCGGTGCGGCCTCCGGGCTTCTCGGGGGAGGCCGGAGGCGCGGGGGCATCGGTTCGGGACGAGCCGGCGCCCGGGGCGGTGGGGGTGTCGGCTCGTCCGGAGCCCTTCTCCTCGCCCGGGGGGCGGGGGAGGAGGGACTGGAGCGGGGCGACTTCGTCCTCTATGGCGTCGAAGACGGAGCTGACCTCGTCGCGGACGTCGGTGAGCTGGACGGGCAGCCGGTCGCGGAGGCTGCTCCAGGCGTCGCGGTGCGAGCGGGAGAAGGTGTCCAGGGTCTGGATGGGGCCGATCGCTCCGTCGCGCTGGTAGGCGGAGTGGAGCAGTCGGTGGCCCTCGGAGGCGTCGTGGGACATGCCGTTGAGCGCGCGTCTGACGGCGCCGAGGGATTCGTGGTCGAGTGCGCCGGAACGGCCGCGCTCCATGAGTCTGCGGGCCTCGCTGAGCCGGGTGGAGGCCTGGTCGAGATAGACCTCGCCGCGGTCGGCGTCGCCCTTGGCCATGCCGAGGCTGATGTCCTCCATCCCGCGCTTCAGTCCGTAGAGCGAATCACCGGGGAGGGCGTCGGAGCTGGCGGCCGCCACGCCGCCGAAGGCTCCCGCGGCCACGCCGACGGTGAGCCCGCCGGCGGTGAGGCCCTTCGCCCAGCGTGAGCGGGGTCGCAGTTTCCGCAGTGGTGAGGCCCGGTGGGCCCCCTTGCCCCGTTGTACGGGCACCGTAGGGCCCGTGGACGCGCCGCCCTCGGCGAACATGGTCTCCATGGCCGCGACGAGCTGGGCTCGCTGCACCATTTTGACCTCGGGGTCCAACTGCGGCTTCGGTAGCTCACCGAGGCCGTTCGCCAGGGCCAACAGCGGTCCGCGGTCGGCCTGGTCGGCCGGCTCCGCGGGCTGTACGGCCGCCGCACCCTGGGGGGTCTGCTCTTCCAGGGCCTGGGCGAAGGCGTTCGCCCGCCGGTGTGCCGAAACGTTTGCGATCACTGGCGGCACCTCCTCTCGTCATGACGGTCGACTCCCCTGACGGTCCGGAAGGTTGCACACCTTGAGCGCTTCCACTCGATGGAGTGAGTGGCTACGGACAGGGGGTGACGGCAGGGGGCCTGCAACCGGCACAACGAGGCGTTCGGCACTTGGGTTACGCGCGAAAGATGATCGGACCAGTGCGTGACGGGACGGTCACGCAGAGGTCGGATCAGCGGGCGTCGTCCGGCAGGAGTCGGGCGAGCGTCCGTACGGCTCGGTACTGGAGGGTCTTGATCGCGCCCTCGTTCTTGCCCATCACCCGGGCGGTCTCCGCGACCGAGAGGCCTTGGAGGAACCGCAGGGTCACGCACTCCTGCTGCTGGGGGTTGAGTCGCCGCACGGCCTGGAGCAGTGCGGCGTTGGAGAGGGACTCCAGGACGGAGTCCTCGGGGCTGCGCGCCACCTCGTTGGCGTCGAGCATTTCGCCGGTGGTCACTTCCAGGCGGAAGCGACTGGACTTGAAGTGGTCGGCGACCAGGTTGCGGGCGATCGTGACCAGCCAGGCGCCGAAGTCCCGGCCCTGCCAGGTGAACGTGGAGATACGGCGCAGCGCGCGGAGGAAGGTCTCGCTGGTGAGGTCCTCCGCGGTCGCCTTGCCGCCCACGCGGTAGTAGATGTACCGGTACACGGTGTCGCTGTACTGGTCGTACAGGCGGCCGAAGGCATCCGCCTCACCGGCCTGTGCGCGCTCGACGAGATCCATCATGCGCGCGCTGTCGCTGTCGGCGGTGGGACGGCGGACGGTCGACGTGGTCGAGGCGGCGCGGGTGCCGCGTCTTCCGACCGCCGCACTGCGTTCGGCCAGGGCGTAGCAAGGGCCGGCAGGTGCAGGGGTGGCAAATGCGGGGACGGCGTACGCGGTGGGGACGAAGCCGCGCAAGCGGTCAATGACCGATGCACGCAGCGTAGCCAGGCCCGAGGCGTCAACCCCGACGTGTGGGTACACGGGACTCCCAGAGGCAGAGCTTCCATCACGAGCAGTTCGAAAAACGTCACCCGTGGTAGCGAGTGGCGGTCTCCGTGATGCGTCTGAGGAGAATAACGCTTCGTGCAGGCAGCACTACACCCAGTTGTCTAAATCACCGGTTCCGTCTTTTCTGTTATCGCTAAGTGACGCATCAAGTAGCACATGGTGACCGTTTATTGATCGGATTACTTCGTGATCTGTCTGCGGGGGCGACGGGTTGTGGCCGGGCGCCGACGATCCGGCAGGCCGGAGGGGGCGTCGCCCGGCTGGGCGGAAGGGCTCGCGATAGGGCGTCCGGCTCCGGGCGTGGCTGCGCCCCGTGACCGTTCGCGGTGGGCGGGCACGGGGCGCGGAGGGTGCGGAGGGGTGCGGGCGCGGGTCAGCGGCGGCGGCGGTGCAGGGCGACGGCGGCGGCGGTGCCGCCCGCGAGCGCGCCGACCCCGGCGGCGGCCGGGATGCCGACCTTGGCGGCCTTGCGGCCGGTGCGGTAGTCGCGCAGCCGCCAGTCGCGGGCGCGGGCGTACTTGCGGAGCTTGGTGTCCGGGTTGATCGCGTAGGGGTGGCCGACCAGCGAGAGCATCGGGATGTCGTTGTGCGAGTCGCTGTAGGCGGCGCAGCGCTCCAGGTCCAGGCCCTCGGCGGCGGCCAGCGCGCGGACGGCCTCGGCCTTGGCGGGGCCGTGCAGGGGTTCGCCGACCAGGCGGCCGGTGTAGACGCCGTCGACCGATTCGGCGACGGTGCCCAGCGCGCCGGTCAGGCCGAGGCGGCGGGCGATGATGGTGGCGGTCTCCACGGGGGCGGCGGTGACCAGCCAGACCTTCTGCCCGGCGTCGAGGTGGGCCTGGGCCAGGGCGCGGGTGCCGGGCCAGATGCGGTCGGCCATGTACTCGTCGTAGATCTCCTCGCCGATGGACATCAGCTCGGAGACGCGGTGGCCCTTGACGATGGACAGGGCGCTGTCGCGGGCGTCCTGCATGTGTTCGGGGTCCTCGACGCCGGCCAGTCGGAACCACGCCTGCTGCCAGGCGAACCGGGTGAGCTCGCGGCGCTCGAAGAACTTGCGCTTGTAGAGGCCGCGGCCGAAGTGGAAGATCGCGGCGCCCTGCATGACGGTGTTGTCGAGGTCGAAGAAGGCGGCGGCGCGGTCGTCCCCGGCGACGGGGAACACGGGCTCCCCGGGGGGCGCCGCGCCCGCGCCTTCCGGGGCCTTGGTCAGGAGGGCGGACTCGTCGTCGGCGGCCGAGGTCTTGCGCGCGGCCTCGGCGGCGGCCTCGCCTGCCAGGACGCTCCGTGCGGTAGCGGAACGCCTACGGGGTGTGAGCCATCCAAGAGCGGCCATGCGGTGAGCATAGCCAGTCCGTCCGGACCTGCCCGACCTGCCGCGATGCGTGGGCGTGAACGCTGCGGGTCGGAATGGTGAATCGGTCGATTCCGGGCGGCCCGGGGTGGCGGCCGGCGGGCGCGGGAAGGGGACGTCGCGGGCTCGGGAAGTGAGCGTGGCGGGCGCAGAATGAAGGCATGAGTGCTCTGCTGCGACGTAAGAGGAAGAAGCCCGCCGAGCGGGTGGTCACGCTGATGGGGAAGCCCGGGTGCCATCTGTGCGAGGACGCGCGGGCGGTGGTGGCCGCGGTCTGCGAGGAGACCGGTGCGTCGTGGGTGGAGAAGGACATCACCGAGGACGAGGAGCTGTACAAGGAGTACTGGGAGCAGATTCCGGTGGTGCTGATCGATGACGAACAGCACACGTTCTGGCGCGTGGACCCGGCGAGACTGCGCAAGGCGCTGGGTGCGGACGCGAAACCCGGTTAACATTGCGGGCGTTTTGAGTGGCCTCGGGGGCTTAGTTGTGAGGAGTGTGTACTGCTTTGCCCCCTTCGAGGCTGCAACGGGCCGATCCGGTCCCCGGTTCCGGGATCGTGCGGGGAATGTGCGTGACCCCGGTCACTTTGACCGGACAAAACGGACACCATCTTTGTGCACGCGTTCACAAAGACATAGCCTGCATTCGACGGGGCGGTCCTGGGACATACGGCCGCCTGCAGCCCCGCTCATCCCGCAGGAGCACCGTGGCAACTGGCCGAACTCACCGACCGGCGACCCGTAGCCGAGGAATTCCCGAGGCCACCGTCGCCCGACTTCCGTTGTATCTGCGCGCCCTGACCGCGCTCTCCGAGCGATCGGTGCCCACGGTCTCCTCCGAGGAGCTGGCCACGGCCGCCGGGGTCAACTCGGCGAAGCTGCGCAAGGACTTCAGCTACCTGGGGTCCTACGGCACCCGCGGTGTCGGGTACGACGTCGAGTATCTCGTCTACCAGATCTCGCGCGAGCTCGGGCTCACCCAGGACTGGCCGGTCGCCATCGTCGGCATCGGTAACCTCGGCGCGGCCCTCGCCAACTACGGCGGCTTCGCCTCGCGCGGCTTCCGGGTCGCGGCGCTGATCGACGCGGACCCCGCCATGGCCGGTACGCCGGTGGCCGGGATCGCCGTCCAGCACACGGACGACCTGGACCGCATCATCAGCGACAACGGTGTGTCCATCGGCGTGATCACCACCCCGCCCGGCGCGGCCCAGCAGGTCTGCGACCGGCTCGTCGCCGCCGGTGTGACCTCCATCCTGAACTTCGCGCCGACCGTGCTGTCGGTGCCCGAGGGCGTCGACGTGCGCAAGGTCGACCTCTCCATCGAGCTCCAGATCCTCGCGTTCCACGAGCAGCGCAAGGCCGGCGAGGACTCCTCCGCCGAGGACGCGGACGCGCCCCCGATGCGCGCCACGCCCGCGAGCCGGAAGGGACCTGACGGGGACATGCCCGCCGTGATGCCGGCATGAGCCTCCTCGTCGTCGGACTGAGCCACCGCAGCGCCCCCGTCTCCGTACTGGAACGGGCCTCCCTCGCTGTCGAGACCCAGGCCAAGCTGCTCCAGGACACCCTCGCCGCGGAACCCGCGACCGAGGCCGCCGTGCTGGCCACCTGCAACCGCATCGAGCTCTACGCCGACGTGGACAAGTTCCACGCGGGCGTCGCCGAGCTGTCCACCCTGCTCGCCCAGCACAGCGGCGTCGGTCTCGAAGAGCTGACTCCGTATCTCTACGTGCACTACGAGGACCGGGCCGTCCACCACCTCTTCTCGGTGGCCTGCGGTCTCGACTCGATGGTCGTCGGCGAGGGGCAGATCCTCGGGCAGATCAAGGACGCGCTCGCGCGCGGCCAGGAGCTGCACACCGCCGGACGGCTGCTCAACGACCTCTTCCAGCAGGCCCTGCGGGTCGGCAAGCGCGCCCACAGCGAGACCGGCATCGACCGGGCCGGGCAGTCGCTCGTCACCTTCGGGCTCCAGCAGCTCGCCGCCGGGGCCGACCCCGGGCGCTGGGCCGCGGGCAAGCGCGCCCTGGTCATCGGCGCCGGATCGATGTCCTCGCTGGCCGCCGCGACCCTCGCCCGCACCGGCGTCGCCGACATCGTCGTCGCCAACCGGACCCGCTCCCGCGCGGACCGCCTGGTCGAGATCCTCCAGCAGGGCGACGACACGGCGGTGCGCGCCCGGGCCGTCGAGATGTCCGCGGTCGGTGACGAACTGACACGTGCCGACATCGTCGTCTCCTGCACCGGTTCCACCGGCCTCGTGCTCACCGCCGACGCCATCGCCGACGCGCTGGGCGTGACCCCGCACGCCGCGCCCGAGCGGCCGACGGTCACCGTCACCCCGGCCCCGGCCGACGTCGACCAGCACGCCGCCTGGGTGGAGAACGGCTCCGCCGCCTCCGCCGCGGTGGCCGGCCCGGCGACCGCGCTGCGCCGGGTCACCGTGCCCGCGCAGTCGACCGGCCCGGTCCGGCTCGCCCTGCTCGACCTCGCCATGCCGCGGGACATCGACAGCGCCGCCCACCGCGTCGACGGTGTGCGCCTCGTCGACATCGAGTCGCTCGCCGAGGCGTCCGCCGACGCCCCGATGGCCGCCGATGTGGACCGGGTCCGCACCATCGTCTCCGACGAGGTGGCCGCCTTCGGCGCCGCCCAGCGCGCCGCGCACGTCGCCCCGACCGTGGTCGCCCTGCGCACCATGGCCGCCGGCGTGGTCGCCGGCGAGATCGCCCGGCTGGACGGCCGCCTCCCCGACCTGGACGAGAAGCAGCGCGCCGAGATCACCCAGACCGTGCGCCGCGTCGTCGACAAACTCCTGCACGCGCCCACCGTGCGGGTCAAGCAGCTCGCCAGCGAGCCCGGCGGCGCCGGGTACGCGGACGCGCTGCGAGAACTCTTCGACCTCGACCCGCAGACGGTGGCCGCCGTCTCCCGGGCAGACCTGAACGACCCGAATAGAGGGCGGTCATGACCGACAACTCATCCCCGGGCGCGCGGAACCCCGCGCCGCTCCGGCTGGGCACCCGGCGCAGCAAGCTCGCCATGGCCCAGTCCGGACTCGTCGCCGAGGCGGTTCGCGAGGTGACCGGGCGCGCCGTCGAGCTCGTCGAGATCACCACGTACGGGGACACCTCCCGCGAGCACCTGGCGCAGATCGGCGGCACCGGCGTGTTCGTCGCGGCCCTGCGCGAGGCGCTGCTGCGGGGCGAGGTGGACTTCGCCGTCCACTCGCTCAAGGACCTGCCGACCAGCCAGCCCGACGACCTCGTGCTGGCGGCGGTGCCGCAGCGCGAGGACCCGCGCGACGCGATGGTCGCCCGGGACGGGCTGACCTTCGCGCAGCTGCCCGACGGCGCCCGCGTCGGCACCGGTTCGCCGCGCCGCATGGCGCAGCTCAACGCGTACGCCCGTTCCCACGGACTGCGGATCGAGACCGTCCCCATCCGGGGCAACGTCGACACGCGGATCGGGTTCGTGCGTGACGGGGAGCTCGACGCGGTGGTTCTCGCCGCCGCCGGGCTCAGCCGTCTCGGCCGGAGCGGTGAGGTGACCGAGTTCCTGCCGGTCGACACCGTCCTGCCCGCCCCCGGCCAGGGAGCACTGGCGATCGAGTGCGCCGCGTCCAGCGCCGACCTCGCCGCCGCGCTCGCCGAGCTCGACGACCCGTACACCCGGGTCGCCGTGACCGCCGAGCGTGCCCTGCTCGCCGCCCTGGAGGCCGGCTGCTCCGCACCTGTGGGTGCGCTGGCCGACCTCCTGGTCGACGGACAGGTTGTCAACGAACTGCGCCTGCGCGGAGTCGTCGGTACCACCGACGGTTCCTCGCTCGTACAGCTGTCCACCACCGGTCCCGTCCCCACGTCGCACGACGACGCGGCGGCCCTCGGTCGCGAACTCGCCGCCGAGATGCTCGCCAAGGGTGCGGCCGGTCTTATGGGGGAGCGAGCACTTTGAGCCCCACCGGCCCCGCCGCATCCGACTTTCCGGCCCTGTCCGCCCAAGGGCAGGTCACCTTCCTCGGCGCCGGTCCCGGCGACCCGGGACTGCTGACCCTGCGCGCCGTCGAGGCGCTCGCGAGCGCGGACGTCCTTGTCGCCGAGCCCGAGGTGCTCGACGTCGTTCGCAGCCATGCGCGGGCAGGCGTGAGCACCCCTGAGCTGACCGTCGTTGACACCTCGTCAACAACCGTCGGTGTACCCGTTCTCAGGGATGCGGCCAATCTTGTCATGGAGGCCGCCAAGGGCGGCAGGCGGGTGGTCCGTGCTGTCGCGGGCGACCCGGGCCTGGACGGGAACGCGGGGGCGGAAATGCTCGCCTGCGCCGCCGCCGGGGTGCCCTTCGAGGTCGTCCCGGGCGTGGCGAACGCCGTCGGCGTCTCCGCGTACGCCGGGGTGCCGCTGCGCGACGCGCAGGGCGCGGACGTCCGCTTCGTCGACGCCCGTACCGCCTCCGACCGCTGCTGGAGCGAGGTCGGCGCGAGCGACGCGACCGCCGTCGTCTCCACCACGCTGGACTCGGTGTCCGCCGCCGCCGGCGAGCTGGTCTCCGCGGGCCGCAAGCCCGACACCCCGCTCACCGTGACGATCGCGGGCACCACCACCCGGCAGCGCACCTGGACGGCGACCCTCGGGACGATCGCCCAGGTCCTCAAGCAGGCCAAGGTGCTGCCCTCGCCCGAGGGCCACCGGCCGGTCATAGCCGTGGTCGGAGAGCGCAGCTCCGCCGCCCAGCGCGACCAGCTCGCGTGGTTCGAGTCCAAGCCGATGTTCGGCTGGAAGGTGCTCGTCCCGCGCACGAAGGAGCAGGCCGCGTCGCTCTCCGACCAGCTGCGTTCCTACGGTGCGGTGCCGCACGAGGTCCCGACGATCGCCGTCGAGCCGCCGCGTACGCCCCAGCAGATGGAGCGCGCGGTCAAGGGCCTGGTCACCGGGCGCTACGAGTGGATCGCCTTCACCAGCGTGAACGCCGTCAAGGCGGTCCGGGAGAAGTTCGAGGAGTACGGGCTCGACGCCCGTGCCTTCGCCGGCATCAAGGTCGCCGCCGTCGGCGAGCAGACCGCCGCGGCCCTGATCGACTTCGGTGTGAAGCCGGACCTGGTGCCGTCCGGTGAGCAGTCCGCCGCCGGGCTGCTGGAGGACTGGCCGCCCTACGACCCGGTCTTCGACCCGATCGACCGGGTGTTCCTGCCGCGTGCCGACATCGCCACCGAGACCCTGGTGGCCGGGCTCATCGAGCTGGGCTGGGAGGTCGACGACGTCACCGCGTACCGCACGGTCCGCGCCTCGCCGCCGCCGGCCGACACCCGTGAGGCGATCAAGGGCGGCGGCTTCGACGCGGTCCTGTTCACCTCGTCCTCGACGGTGCGCAACCTGGTCGGGATCGCGGGCAAGCCGCACAACGTGACGGTGATCGCGTGTATCGGCCCGGCCACCGCGAAGACCGCCGAGGAGCACGGCCTGCGGGTCGACGTGCTGTCCCCGGAGCCGTCGGTGCACAAGCTCGCCGAGGCGCTCGCCGCCTTCGGCGCGCAGCGCCGGGACGCGGCGAAGGAGGCCGGTGACCCGGTGACCCGGCCGAGCGAGCGGCGCCCGGGTGCGCGCAGGCGTCGGACGACGACCTAGCGGCAGTACGAGGATGTGTGGGCCCGGTCGCTTCGGCGGCCGGGCCCACCGCCGTTTCCGACGCCTGTTCGCGGGTCTTTCCCGGCGCGGGTGTCGGTAAGACCTGACTGCGTACGGGTCTATCGTCGAAGGATGACTGCGTACGGAAACTTCCCCGGCTCCCGCCCCCGGCGGCTGCGGACGACCCCGGCGATGCGGCGGATGGTCGCCGAGACACGGCTCGACCCCGCGAACCTGATCCTGCCCGCGTTCGTGCGGGAGGGCATCGACGCCCCGGTCGCCATCTCGTCGATGCCCGGCGTGCACCAGCACACCCTGGACACCCTGCGGAAGGCGGCCGTCGAGGCGGTCTCGGCCGGAGTCTCGGGGATCATGCTCTTCGGTGTGCCGGAGGACGCGAAGAAGGACGGCCGGGGCACGGCGGGCACGGACCCGGACGGCATCCTCCAGGCCGGCCTGCGCGCGGTCCGCGAGGAGGTCGGCGACGACCTGGTCGTGATGTCGGACCTGTGCCTGGACGAGTACACCGACCACGGCCACTGCGGGGTCCTCGACGGCGACGGCCGGGTGGACAACGACGCGACGCTGGAGCGGTACGCGGAGATGGCCCAGGTCCAGGCGGACGCCGGGGCCCATGTGGTGGGCCCCAGCGGGATGATGGACGGCCAGGTCGGCGTGGTCCGCGACGCCCTGGACCAGACCGGTCACGAGGACGTGTCGATCCTCGCCTACACCGTGAAGTACAGCTCGGCCTTCTACGGCCCCTTCCGCGAGGCCGTCGGCTCCTCGCTGACCGGCGACCGCAAGACCTACCAGCAGGACCCGGCCAACGCCCGAGAGTCGCTGCGGGAGCTGGCGCTGGACCTGGAGGAGGGCGCGGACATGGTCATGGTGAAGCCCGCCGGACCGTATCTGGACGTCCTCGCCAAGGTCGCGGAGTCGGTGGACGTGCCGGTCGCGGCGTACCAGATCAGCGGCGAGTACGCGATGATCGAGGCCGCCGCCGAGCGGGGCTGGATCGACCGGGACAAGGCGATCCTGGAGAGCCTGACCGGGATCCGGCGGGCCGGGGCGCAGATGATCCTGACGTACTGGGCGACCGAGGCCGCCCAGTGGCTCGGGCGGGACGCGCGGCGCTGAGCCGCTCCCGCTCACGGCCCGTCGTGGCTCACGGCCCACCCGCTCCGGTCTCCTGGAGCCGGTGGGCCTCGTCGATGGCGAAGCGGGCGCTGTCCCGTACGAGCGGGTCCTCGTCGGCGCGTGCGGTGGTGTCCAGGACCGTGGCGACGACGGGGTCGGCCGTGTAGGGCGCCAGCGACATCGCCGCGTACTGCCGGACCAGGTCTTCCTCCGGGTCCCGCAGGGCCGTGAGGAGGGCGCGGCCCGCTTCGTGGCGGAGAGCGGGGTCGGCCGGGGGCCACAGGCGCAGGACGGTGGCGCTCTCGACGCGGGCGAGGTCGTATTCGCCGGGGTCGGCGACGACCGAGACGAGGAACGGCAGCGCCTGGGCGTTGGCGTCCAGCTCGGTGATGATCTCGCGCTTGCGGTCGCTGTCGGCGGGCAGGGCGCGGAACTCGGCTATCAGGCGTTCCGCGGCTGCCGTCGCCGCTGCCTCTGCTGTCGCTGCTGTCGCCGCTGCCGTCGCCTCTGTGGTCGTGAGGTTCGTGTCGTTCATGGGGGTGGACACTTTCTGTCAGGGCCAGTCGACCAGTGCCATGAATGCTACGAAAGCGACCCCGACGACGGTGGGGGCGGCGAGCGCCAGGCCCACGCGCCGGGCGGCGTAGCGGAGCTGGTGGGGGATGGCCCAGGTGGCGATCAGCACGATCAGGGCGAGGACCAGGCCGATGCACAGGACGGTCCACGCGGTCATGAAGCTGTCGTGGAAGCCGTCGGCCACCGCGCCGTCGCAGGAGTCGCACGCCATCGGGCTGAGGCCGCCGAAGAACAGCGCCACGAGGCCCGTCGGCAGCGTCACGAGCGTGGAGAACAGCGGGGCGACCCACGCGCGCGGATCGCGGGTGCGCGCGGGGTCGGTCACGGCCGTGCTGTCGTCGATGTGGCGGTTCTCGCTCATGTGTCCGAGTCAACCTCCGGGGTCCGCCGTCCGCATGAGTACGAGGGCTCAGTCCGCGGCGGTCCGGTCGGCACGGGCCTCCGCCCAGGCGTGTGCCGCCGCCAACTGCCCGTCCGTGAGGACCGGGCTGACCTGGTCCGGGTAGCGGAACGCGTAGTGCTCGCGGGCGGTCCTCAGCCCGATCGCGCGGGCCGCTTCGGTGAGGCGGGGGTCGTCGGCGACCTCCTGGGCGCGCCGCAGCCAGCTGTGGCTGCGCGGGTCGACGGCGTAGTGCCAGAGCGGCTGGGCGGGGTCGGCCACCCCGATCAGGACCCGGTGCAGGACGTACTCGCGGATGCCGCGCTGCCCGATCAGCCGCTCGGCGACGAGCAGGGGGTGGGTGCCGTCGAGCCGGGCGCGGAGCAGCACCCAGGTCATCAGGTGCCCGGTGTCGTGGGCGCCGGAGACCACGAAGTCCCACAGCTCGGCGGCCTTCGTCTCGTCCGGTGCGCCGAGGTGGATCAGCAGCCGGACCGGGGTCTTCCAGAGCGGCTTGGGCTTCGCCCACCAGGCGGTGAGGGCGGCGGCGGCCGGGTGGTCCAGGTCGAGGGCGAGGCAGGTCAGGGTGACCAGGGGGTGGCGCCACTCGGTGTACGTGGTGCGGTACTTCTTGGTCAGCTCCTTCTTCCAGCGCGGCAGGAGCGCTTCCAGCTCGGCCTCGCCCGCCTCGCCGCGGGCGTGGAGCAGTTCGAGGCAGAACGCGATGCCCTGGACGCCGGTGGACGGGTCGGCCACCCGGTCGCGCAGCCACCGGACGTCGGCGGGGGCCGGGGTGCGGTAGCGGTGGTAGAGGTCGCCGAGCCCGCCCTCGTAGCCGGTGAGGTCGGGGCCGGTGCCCGCGAGCAGGTCGTCGCGGGCGGCGTCGTAGCGGTCGGCGGCGGCGAGCACCTCGGTCTCGGTGACGCCGGGATACCGGGCCGCCTGCTCCCGTACGTGGGCGACCCGGTCGTACGCCCGGTGCGCGGCGGCCACGCGCAGGGGGCGAGGCAGGTCGTCGTCGGTGGCGAGGCGGACGGCGGTGAGGGCCGCGAACGCCTGGGCGGCCGTGTGGTCCGCCGTCGGCCGGGCGGCGCGCCAGTCGTGCGTCAGGGTGGCGTCGAGCGCGGTGAACAGTTCGCCGAGCGAGGTCTCGGGGGCGTCGTGTGCGGTCAGTTCGGCGGCGAGCACGCCGGCGGACCGCACCGCGTCGGGCCCGTGGAGCGCCCGGTGCACGGCGAGCCAGGCGCGGATCGCCTGGGGCCGACCGAAGAGCGACCACGCGCGCAGGACGTCCAGGGCCCGGGGCGAGGGGGCGGTGCCGAGGGCGTCGGACGCCCGGGGGCCGAGGCACGCCACCGTGTCCCAGACCTCCTCGTGGCCGTGGCGCAGCAGCGCGTCCAGCAGGGCCTCCCAGGCGGGCCACTCGGTGAGCCGCCCCGCGTACTCCTCCCGCCAGGCCGCCAGCAGCCGTGCCGTCTCCTCGGAGGTCAGCGCCCGCCGCGACTCCAGTGCCGTGACGAATCCCGCGGCCCCGGACAGCTCCACCGGATCGCGCAGCCGGTCGTGCAGCCAGCGCTCCTCGGCGGCGGTCAGCGGGGCGTCCTGGTGGCGGGGTTCGCCGGGCCGTCTCGCGTGGTGGCTGCGGAGCCTGTCCAGGAACTGGCGTACTCCGGCGGGGTCCTCGGGGTCGGGGAGTCCGTCGTCGTCCCTCTCCGTGACCTTGTCGAGCTGGAACGCGCCCTGGGGTCCGCCGCTGACGATCCGGTAGCCGGGCGGACCGTCGCCGAGGCCCGCGGCGACGGTGGCGTGGTCGCCGCCCCAGTGCACGTACAGCTCGCGCTTCAGGCCGCCGGAGCGGTCGAAGGCGGAGTGCGACTGCCAGTGCCAGTAGGCGAAGGAGGTGTCGGTGGAGAGGGACCGGGTCGCGAACAGCTCGGCCGCGTCCTCGTGGCCGTCGGATTGCGTGTACCGGCTCCGGGTCGGCGGCGGGAGGACGGCGAAGCGGTCGCCGCCGAGCGTGCGCCACCACTTCTTGATGCTGCTGAGGTCCGAACGCCGCCCGGCCGGACGGAGCTTGCCCGTTCCCGGTCGCTCTTCCGCTCCCCGTTCCGTCGTGTCTAGTCCCACCAGAACGACCACGCTTCCTGGTTGAGCACGGACTTCTCGGCGTAGGCGTCGAGGTCGTACGGCGGGGACTGGTCGATGTTGTCCGGGCAGAACGCGTAGTGCTCGGCGGCCAGGGCGCGGGCCTCCTCGATCGTGGCGGGCGGGCGGCCCACCGAGACGATCATCGTGTCGAAGCCGAGCAGCACGACCCGGGCGTCGTACCGGTCCTCCCAGGAGCGGAGCACCGCGCAGAGCCGGGCCACGTCGTTCTCGTGGTTCATCGGGCCCGACCAGCCGATCGCCGCCGGTATGTCGGCGCTGCGGCGGGCCGGGACGAGGGCCATGCGGGCCCCGCCGTGCCACGTGTCCGCGTCGGCGGCGATCACGCCCGCGAGCCCCGCGGCCACCGTGTCCGGGTCCTCGGCCGCCTCCCGGGCGGGGGCGGGCGCGAGGCCGGGCCAGGAGCCGGGGCCCTCGGAGCCGTCCGTACCCGGTCCGGCGTTCTCCCCGGCCGCTGTGCCGGCGCCCACCTCGTCGTCCGCGTACTCCGTCCAGTAGCCCGCGAGGACCTCGTCGGCGTCGTGGTCGCCGGGATACGACGTGCCCTCCGGGTGGAGGTCCCACTCCTCGGGCCACTGGCCGCGCCGGCCACCCGTGACCAGCACGGGCAGCAGCCCGAGCCGCCGCCCGGCCGCTCGCAGCCTCGACCAGCCGCGCAGGTCGGCCGGTGGGCCGTCCGCGTACCAGAGCAGTGGCTCGTGCCAGGTGCCGTCCAGCGTGGCGTCCACCAGGGAGCCGGGCGGGAGGTCCAGGCCGGAAGTGGCCAGGGAGGGGAGTGGATTGGGGAGCGTCGCCATGGTGGGGAGCCTAGAGCTCGGCACTGACACCGCCCCCGGCAGCGCCCCTCCCGCCGCTGCGGGCATGCCGGTGCGGGTATGCCGGTGCGGAAACGACATCGACCTCGAACGGCCCTACGCGGCACGCCTCTTGAGCGACGCGACCGGCCCGGGGGCCGAAAGCCGGTGCAGGGCGGGGGTGGCTGGATAATGATGTCGGTCATGAGTTTGTTCGTCGATGATCCCACCCGTCTCGGAACCACCCGCCTCGCCGACGGGAGGGTGCTCGGCTGGGCCGAGTGGGGGCCGCGGGACGGGCTGCCCGTCCTGCTCTCGCCCGGCGCCGCGACCAGCCGCTGGCTCGGGATCGGGGCGGGGGCCGTCGAGACGGAGGGCGTGCGGCTGGTCTCGGTGGACCGCCCCGGGCTCGGGGTCTCCACGCCCGCGCCCGACCGGACCTTCGCCGACTTCGTCGACGACGTGTCGGAGTTGACCGGGCTGCTCGGACTGGGCCCGCTTCCGGCCATGCTCGGGAACTCCCAGGGCGCGCCCTTCGCCCTCGCCTGCGCGGCGGCGGGCGTCGTCTCCGCGCTCGCGCTCGTCTCGCCCGCCGACGAGGTCGCGGACCCCGAGGTCTCCGCCGCGCTGCCGGACGATCTGCGGGGCCTGGTCGCGCGGGTGGCGGAGGACCCGGTCGGGGCGGAGAAGATGTTCGCCGGGTTCGACGCGGACGCGATGCGGCGGATGGTTCTGGCCGGAAGCCCGGCGTGCGACCTGGTCGTCTACGAGGACCCCGGTTTCGCCGCCGCCTACGGTCGGGCGCTCGACGAGGCGTTCTCCCAGGGTGCGGCGGCCGGGTACGCCCGGGACACCGTGCTCGCCATGGGGCGTTGGCCCATCGACCTCGGCGCGATCACCGTCCCGGTCGAGGTCTGGTACGGCGAGGAGGACGTCTCGCACTCGCCCGACCTCGGCCGCCGGCTCGTCTCCCGTATCCCCGGGGCGCGGCGCACGGTCGTGCCGGGGGTCGGCGGCGCCCTGCTCTGGGCCACCGCCGAGCCGATCCTCGCGTCGCTGGCCGAGACCGTGCGGCCGGACGAGCCGCCCGAGCGGGACTGGCGGGAGGAGCTGGACCGGAGGGCCGTACGGGGGAGACGGCCGGGGGTCGTGCGGCGGGGCGGGCGCGGCTAGGTCCTGTCGTCGAACTGCCGTCGTCGCCCGGAGGGCGGCCCTGCGGGGTCGGGTGCGTGCTCTCGGTGTGCCGGGTGCGGGTCCTCGTACTGGACGTACTTGGGCCTGTGCCCGGTGCGGCGAGAGCGCGTGCATGGCGCCGCGGGGCAGGCGGCAGTTTGACGACAGGGCCTAGGGCACCGCGGGGGACCGTACGGGGGAGACGGCCGGTGACCGCACGGGGGAGCGGGCGCGGCTGGGCCCGGCTGTCAGTGCCCAGGCTTATCGTCGAAGCCCGTTGCGTGCCGCCCGGACGTCGTTGCCGTCGGCCGGGCCGATCCGGCAGGAGCCGCCGTGAACAGGATCATCACGTCCATCTCCCTCTCCCTCGACGGATTCTTCGAAGGTCCCGACCAGGACATCGACTGGCACACCGTCGACGAGGAGCTGCACCAGCACTTCAACGACTACTTCCGGACGATGGGCGGCTTCGTCGAGGGGCGTGTCACCTACGAGCTGATGGAGGAGTTCTGGCCGACCGCCGATCAGGACCCGGCCAACGAGGGCCCGATGGCCGAGTTCGCGGGGATCTGGCGGGACGTGCCGAAGTTCGTCTTCTCGCGGACGCTGGAGAGCGTGGGGCCGAACGCGACCCTGCTGCACGAGGTCGACCCCGAGCAGGTGCGCGGTCTGCGGGACGCCGCGTCGGGGGACCTGGCGGTGGGCGGGGCGGATCTGCTGGAGTCGTTCCGGCAGGCCGATCTGATCGACGAGTACCGGATCTACGTCCACCCGGTCATCCTCGGCCGGGGCCGCCGCTTCTTCCAGGACGCGGAGGAGCGGCAGATGCTCCGGCTGGTGGAGACCCGGACCTTCGGGAACGGGGTCGCGATGCTCCGTTACGAGACGGTCCGGGCATGAGCCGTGCGGCGGTGCGAGGTCAGGCGGTGGCCGCGTAGGCGGCGAACGCCGACCAGGCGGCGGGCGCGACGGTGAGGGCCGGGCCCTCGATGTCCTTGGAGTCACGGACGTGGACGGCGGCGGGGTGGGCGGCGATCTCGACGCAGGCCCCGCCTTCGTCGCCGCTGTAGCTCGACTTCCGCCAGTCGTAGGCGACTTCGAGGCACGCGCCGCCTTCGCTGCCGCTGTAGCTCGACTTGAACCAGTTCAGTGCGGTGCTCATGTCTCTCCCAGTAAGCGGGCCAGCAGGCGCAGGGTCTCCACGGGGCTGAGCGCCTGGGCTCGCAGCATCGCATATTTCTGGGCGAGGATGCTGACCTCGTTCCGGTCCGAGATCAGCTGGCTGCCGCGCTGGGTCTCGGTGTACGCGACGTGCTGGTGGTCCGGTGTCTCCAGGAGGATGAAGGGGCCGTCGATGCCCGCGTGGACCCTGCTGTCGAGCGGGAGCACCTGAAGGCAGACGCCCGGGAGTTGGGCCATCGCGTAGAGGTGACGGAGCTGCTCCCGGTGGTCCTCGTCCGAGGTCAGTTTCATCATCAGAACCGGTTCCCAGATGACGATGCTGGTGGTCGGCGGCTTCCTCCGGTCCAGGATCTGCTGGCGTTGCAGCCGTGTCGCCGTCTGCGTCTCGATCTCCTCCGGGCTGTAGACCGGGACCTTGTTGCCGAACACCGCCTGCGCGTACGCCTTCGTCTGGAGCAGGCCCGGGATGACCTGGTTGTCGTACCAGGAGAGCGCCAGCGCGTCCTGCTCCATGTCGATGTAGTCCTCGGCCCAGAGCGGGATCAGGTCGACTTCCGGCATGTTGTCGACCGCCGTCGCCAGCGCGCCCTTGGTGTCCAGCAGATCGTCGATCGTCTCCGCCAGATCCGGCACGAGTGACCGTCTGCCCTGCTCGACGGAGGCGATCGTGTCCTCCTGTACGCCCGAGGCCTGGGCCAGTTCGACCTGGGTCATGCCCGCCTCGGTGCGGAACCGGGCCAGGAGCTTGCCCACGAGTTTCATCGTCGACGCGTTCTTACGCTGTCGCTTTCTGGGGTGCATACGGTTCCCCCTCCCACCCCGGGACCCGCTTCACGCATGCGCGACCCGTACAAGAAATATGTACGGGTCGCGCACAGTCACCGCACGTCAGGCACTGGCCCGGGGTGGCTCGCGAGGCTCAGAACATCAGGGCGTTCTCGACGTCCGACTGCCAGTAGGTGACGAAGCCCAGGCCGTCCGTGGCGGTGTCCGCCGGGAGCTTCAGCGTGGTCTCGCCCTTGGACTTGTTGTTCTTGTCGACCATGATCACGCCGAGGTTGTCGCTCGGGACCGGCTCGTTCTGTCCGGGCTCCCCGAGGAGACCGATGCCCGCGTACGCCTCCTCGCCGGGGGCGAGCGTGACGACCGCCTGCGGCTTGCTGTCGTCGAGGATCGGGTACACCGCCTGCGCGCCGTCGAAGCGGAGGAACGGCGCGTAGTAGGCGGCGCAGTTGGTGGAGCCGGTGTTGGTCACCGTCAGCAGCAGGTGGTTGATCGGGCGGCTCACCGAGGAGACCTTGACCTTGGAGTTCGTGGGCGTGCAGGCCGGGATCGACGCCGTGGCCTTCTTGTTCGGCCCGGTCTCCGGCTTCTTGCCGTTGTTGTCGCCGTTGCCGTTTCCGCCGGCGTGCTTGCCCTCGGCGGGGACGGTCTGCGTCTCGGGCTTTCCGGCCTCCGGCGCGTCCGACTCCGACTGCGCCTTGTCGTCGGTGCCCGTCGCCGCGGGGGCCGCCGTCTCGGCGGCGCCGGCCGGCTTGGTCCCCATGGCCTTGTCCTCGCCGCCGCCGCAGGCGGTGAGCGAGAGGGCGGCCGCGAGGGCGGTGGCGGCGAGGGCGGTGGTGCGGATGCGGTTGGTGCGCATGGCGGTGGTACTCCCCGTACTCGGTGATCAGCGGTGCCGCTGTGGTCTGGTCCGAGCTTGTGGGACGGCGGATTCCGGCCGCAACGCCTGCCGAACCATTGGGGATGCTGGAACGTCTACGCATACGGTGACCTGCGGGAATTCCGCGTCCCTGGAACGCCGTTCCGGGACGCACGAGGAAGGGGAACGCCGTCGTGGCGACGCCGGAGGCCGTGGAGTTCGCGGCTCTGCTCAAGAATCTGAAGGACCGTTCGGGGCGCAGCTACGGGGTGCTGGCGGGGAAGCTGCACGTCAGCACGTCGACCCTCCACCGGTACTGCAACGGGGACGCCGTGCCGAACGAGTTCGCCCCCGTGGAGCGGTTCGCGCGGGTGTGCGGGGCGTCGGGGGACGAGCTGGTGGAGGTGCACCGGCGGTGGATCGTGGCGGACGCGGCGCGGCGGCGTCCTCCCGCGGGGGCGGGGACGGGGGCGGCTGCTGTATCCGTTCCCGTTCCCGTTCCCGCTCCTACTCCTGCTCCTGTCTCCGCTTCAGCCGGTGTTCCTGCGACCGGTGTTGATCCCGAGGCGGTGGAAGCCGGTGAAGTCGCTGAAGTCGTCGAGCCGTCGGTGGTGTCAGGTGGTGCCAGCGGTGGCGCCCGGCCTGGGGCGGGCTCCCGGTGGGCCCGGCTCTCCCGGCGTACGCGGGTGCTCATCGCCACTGCCGGGGTCGCCGCGCTCCTCGTGCCCACCACCGTCGTCGCCGCCGATCTCGTCGGGTCGGGGAAGAAGGACGGCGGGAGCGCCGCGGACCGGGTGGAGGACGCGGGCGGAGACCCCGGGCCGACGCCGGAAGCCGCCGCCTCGGCCACGCCCCGGCCCTCCGCGAGCCCGAGTTCGGCCGACCCTTCGGCGAGCGCCTCCGCGTCCCCCTCGGGACCGCCGTCCGTGAAGCCCTCGGCGGGCTCCGGCCCGGGGCAGCCGCAGGGCGGTGGAGCCGGTGGCGGCAGCGGTAGCGGTACGGGCCTCGGTGCTCCGCCGGCCGTCAGCATCTCCTCGTACAACTGGGACGAACCCTGCGGCCAGCACTACCTGGTGGACCGGGGGCCCGACGAGCTCGACCCGCCGCCCGCGCCGCAGGACCGGCGCGGCTGGGCGGAGTCGTACGGCGGGGTCGACGCTGGGAACATGCTGCTCCAGCTCACCGTGCAGGGGACCTCGCGCGAGGCGGTGGTCCTCAAGGGCATGAACGTCCGGGTGACCTCGCGGAAGGCCCCGCTGCCCTGGTCGGCGTATCTGATGGGCAACGGCTGCGGCAGCGGGATCACGCCCCAGACGTTCGCCTCCCACCTCGACGCCGGGCACCCCACCCTCCGGCCGGTGCCGGGGACGCAGGGGGACATCGAGGTCCCGGCCGTGGACTTCCCGTACCGGGTGTCGTCCGAGGACGTGGAGGTCTTCAACCTCGACATGAAGGCCGTCGCCTACGACGTCACCTGGTACCTGGAGCTGGAGTGGAGCAGCGGTGGCAAGGAGGGCGTGGTGCGGATCGACGACCACGGGAAGCCCTTCCGCCTCAGCGGGATGAAGGGGCGGCCGGAGTACGTGTACGGCAACGAGGAGATCGGGTGGGAGCCCGCGACCTGAGGCGAGGCCCGGCACCGTTCCCGCCCACCGGCAGAAGGGCGCGTACCCGCCCCTCGGGCCGGAAGGCGATTCCGTCCGGATTCGCACAGGAGTACAGTCGCCGGGTCCTCGCGGTCCGTCCGGTTCCGACCGGACGGCCGCCCAGCCCGCCTCCCCACCAGGTGACCCATGTCCGCGACCGCCGAAGCTTCCGAAGCCTCCGAAACCTCCGACCCCATCGCCCTGGACACCCGCACCTGCGAGGAGCGGTCCCTGCGGCTCAGACGCAGACTGGAGCGACTGATCGGGATCGCCGCCACCGAGGGGAACGCCCTCCTCCCGCTCCGTAACGGTGACGAGATCTTCGGCGCGATGCTGGACGCCATCCGGGGCGCCGAGCACACCATCGACCTGATGACCTTCGTCTACTGGCGCGGTGACATCGCCCACGATTTCGCCGAGGCGCTGGCCGACCGGGCCCGCGCCGGGGTCCGGGTGCGGCTCATGCTCGACGGGTTCGGTTCACGGCTCATCGAGAAGGACCAGCTGGCCCTGATGGACGAGGCCGGGGTCACCGTCACCTGGTTCCGCAAGCCCCTCTACCTCTCGCCGCTCAAGCAGAACCACCGCTGCCACCGCAAGGTCCTCGTCGTCGACGAGCGCACCGCGTTCACCGGCGGTGTCGGGATAGCCGAGGAATGGTGCGGTGACGCCCGCAACGAACGCGAGTGGCGCGACACCCACGTGAAGGTCACCGGGCCCGCCGTCGACGGGCTGGCCGCCGCGTTCGCCCAGAACTGGGCCGAGTGCCACGACGAACTCTTCGACGAGCACGACCGGTTCGTCACGGAGGAGCACGACGGCGACGCCGTCGTCCAGGTGGTGCGCGGCTCCGCCTCCTTCGGCTGGCAGGACATGCAGACCCTGATCCGGGTCGTCCTGGAGTCCGCCGAGGAGCGCATCCGCCTCACCACCGCCTACTTCGCTCCCGACGCCTACTTCACCGGGCTCCTCTGCGCCGCCGCCCGGCGCGGGGTGGAGGTCGAGATCCTGCTGCCCGGCCCGCACACCGACAAGCGGGTCTGCCAGCTCGCCGGGCAGCGCTTCTACGAGGAGCTGACCGCCTGCGGCGTGAAGATCTACCAGTACCAGCCGACGATGATGCACACGAAGTCCCTCACCATCGACCGGGTCGCCTCGCTCATCGGCTCCACCAACTTCAACCGGCGCTCGCTCGACCACGACGAGGAGGTCATGCTCGCCGTCCTCGACCGGGACTTCACCGCGACCCTCGACGGCCACTTCGAGGAGGACCGGGAGAAGAGCGTGCTGATCGAGCGCGGGCGGTGGAAGCGCCGCGACCTCCTCCAGCGGGCCCGGGAAGCGGCCGTCGTCCCCATCCGCCGCTTCCTCTGAGGACCGCCCCGCCGTTCCCGGGGGCGTGTTCCCGCGCTCGCGGGGCAGATGGGGAGCACGACCGTCGTCCGCCATGTGAAGGGAAGGGCCCATGAGCGCCACCGCCGACACCTCACCGGCACCGTCCGCCGCGGTGATCACCGAACCCCTGCCCGACCTTCAGCTCCAGCTGCTCATCCAGCTCCTCGACGAGGACCCGCGCTCCAGCCTGCCCCTCACGCTCACGCACCCCGGCGGCGTCCTGCACGGGGACGTCATCGGCCACGAGCAGTGGAAGGCCGAGTGGGCCAGGAGCCTGCGCCAGGTCGAGGGCGAGGGGGCCAACCTGCTCGCCGAGTTCCCCGAGACGGTCGACCAGGGCGTACGGGAACTGCGCGCCGACGAGGACGCGGGGACGGCCCGCCTGCCCCGCTGGATCCATCTGCGGGACGTCACGCTCGTCGTCGGGGCGATGAGCCCGGTCTCCCTGCCGCTGTGGCGCGGACGCCTCTCCGACGTGTCGGGGTGGGCGCTGGGCCGCCCGCAGTAGGCGGCCGGCCGGTTTCTGGAGTTGCGGCATGACCACAGAGAACGGCTTAGCCGCCGGCACACCGGGATCGCCCGTCACCTTCATCAACGTCTTCGAGATAGCCGCCGACGAACTCGACGCGTTCGTCGGGAAGTGGGAGGAGCGGGCCCGCCTCATGCGGGACAAGCCCGGCTTCATCGACTCCCGGATGCACCGGGCCCGCTCCTCCGGTTCCCGCTTCCAGCTCGTGAACGTCTCCCACTGGGAGAGCCAGGAGGCGTGGGAGGCCGCCACCGCCGACCCCGAGTTCTCCGCCCGGACCCGGGCCGCGCGCGAGGAGGCGAAGCAACCGGTGACCCCGAACCCGGCCGTCTACGACGTCGTCGTGGAACTCACCGCGCCCTAGGGGGCCCGACGCGGAAAGTCCCAGGTCGGAGGCCTGGGTCTTTCCGGTGTGTGCAGTGCCGTGGCCCTCACAGGGCCGCAGGTCGGCACCGGAGCGGCTGCGTGGTGGGGCCCGAGGCTCATGAGCACAACTCGCCACCTCCACTCGGCAAGGGACAGCATCGAGGCGACCAAGGTCTCCGTGCCGTTCGCACGTGACAGTCAGACGCTGAGGGCAGCGGGAGCGGGTCTGCCGCGCAGAGACCGGGAGGCGTGTCCATCTCGGCCGAGGTCGTGCGGGCACACCCCTGGTGTATACGTACTTGCTCGATCCTGCGGCGAGGACGTACCGCGAAGGGGAGGTGTTCGCCAGCACCCTGAAGATCACTGTCCGGTCCACCGAGAGCCAGACGATCGCTTCAATACAACGGATAAGCGCCGTATGTCACCTTTTCTGCATAAATTGGCTGGACAGGTCGGCCAAGAGGCAGCCAGCGCCGAACACCGTCAGGATGATGACCTGCTGTAAGTCCGCTCTCGTGGGGCGATTCCTTCGCTATGCTCACACTCACGGTTCAGGGCTTGAACAGTGATACAGGAGCTTGCATGGCTTTCAGTGCCTCAGTTCGGCGCCTCCTTATCTCCTCTCCCGGTGACGTGCCACGTGAAGATTTGCTGATCGTTCAGCAATCGATCAACCGCTGGAACGGCGTCTATGGCGAGCAGTTCGGGTCAATCATCATGCCTATCTCGTGGGGGACCCACGCGGCAGCAGAATTCGGTCAGCCACCTCAGAAAATCCTGAACCGGCAACTTGTGGATAAATGTGATGCATGCATTGCAATCTTCGCCAACCGGCTGGGTACTCCCACGGATCTCCACGAGTCGGGTACCGCAGAGGAGATCTCTCGGCTCAGCGAGAGCGGAAAGCATGTGAGTGTTCTCAGGTGTCGCCGTCCCGTGGATGTAGGCGGGATTGACCTGATTCAAGCGACACGGCTGGATGAGTACATCACAAAGATCGAATCCTCAGCCTTGATTCTTGACTACTCGACTGACGCTGAATTGGCTCGTCATGCCGAAACCATCCTCGTTGCAGCAGTTTCACGAGAAGAAGCTAAGAACGACTTCCAGCTGGAACATCTCTCAGGGAGAGAACCTGTTGCAGAGGTGTGGCCACGCGTTGATGCTGTCGATCGCTCAGGGAAACGGAATTGGCACCTCGTGCTGAGTAACACGGGAGAAGGGGCAGCCCGGGATCTACGCGTCGAAACAAAGACCGACTCGCCTCATGGTAATTCCTGGGACATCATTACCGAACGAGAAGGGGCTGGCCCGGATCTTCCGGTTCTGGCGCCGCGCAGTGAGGTTCGGTTCCATATTGCCGCCAGTCTTGTGAGCGCCCCTCAAGTAAGTTGCAAGGTTTCGTGGACCGACCCCCGGGGAGAGCAGGAGAACGTCGCCAGTCTTCGGTTAGCGTAAGGACTCTTTACAGGAGAGGCGTTACTGGGAGGTGACCCTGCATGCGAGAAACTGGCTGGTTTCACATAGATGAAAATTTCCTGCAGCGAACTTCCGTCAATCGTTCCGAAAAGGAAATTCTATCTTACTTCGACGGGCGTCCACCCTCCTGGGGCGACATCTTGAGTGGCAATATTCCACAACGCGATGTGGCGCAAGCTCTAGCGGCGGAGCTCAAGGGGCACTCCCCGGAATCTCCGGTAGGACGGCTTCGATTGATTTACGGAGCGAGCGGTGAGGGGAAGACGACAGTCGCCATGCAGTGTGCAGTCGATATCGCTCGTTCTGCACCCGACTCTGTGGTGTTGTGGAGATCTCCGAGCGCAACCCTTGAGACCTCACTCGTGCAGTCACTGCCCACGGGTAAGCACTACATTCTCTTCAGTGACGACGCAGAGGAAATAGCCAACGATCTATTCCAGGTCGTGAACCGGGTGAAACGGTCGGATATTTCCTATGTCGCAGTGTCTCGTTCGATCGATTGGGGTAATGTCCAAGGTGATGGATATCCCTGGGCGACGCATATTGGATACAGGAAGGTCTACCTGAGAGGGTTGGGCGAGGCTGATGCAGGGCTAGTGATGGCTGCATGGAGTCAGTATGGCGAAAAGGGACTCGGTCGCCTGACTCATTGGGATAATGAGGGTTTGCGCGTAGCGGAACTTCTGAGGGCAGTTCGCGAAGAGGCGGCTGAAGAGGACGGTGCACTGCTTGGCGGAATGATTCGTGTGCGTTATGGCGATTATTTTACTGATCGCGTGCGAGATTTGATGAGGTCTCTTACCACCCGGAGGACCTGCTCGGGAGTTACGCTGTCCAGCGCTTTCCTGTACATTGCAGCTGCGCATTCGGAGCGCCTGCACCTCGCGCCAAGTGTTCTCGCGGAGGCGCTCGGCGTATCGGCTTCCAGCGTGATAAGCGAGATCGTGGTTCCGCTGCGGGACGAGGCCGCAGTCACCATGGCAGGAGGTGGTGTAGTGACCCGTCATAGACTCGTCGCTGACGCTTGTCTCAGGGTCGCGGAACAATTCAATGTAGATCTTTCAGAAACGTACGCCAATCTGGTCCGGTCTGCCATTCGAGCTGGACGTCATCATTTTATTCGCGATTACGAAAAATACCCTAACCTGTGTCGCTCTCTTGTGAGGTCACGGCCGGATGTCGCCCTGGCCACTGCCAGGGCGGCGGTCGCCGAGGAGCCGAACGACCTGGGTTATATTCATAATCTTACACATATCCTGCGCAAAGTGGATCAAGCTGATGAAGCGGCGTTCATCTCGGAAAAGGCTTCCAAAAGGCTTTCTTCAATGCGAGATCGGACCCTTGCCGACAAGGAAAGAGTTTTCTATCTCGAATGGGCGAGTGCCGAGGGTATGCTAGGAAATCGTGGCATGGATGTCTGGCTCGCGGCAATCTCACTATCGGACTTGCAGGGAATCAGGTCTCCAGGGCCTCGCCACCTCGAGATCGCGCTCGCTGCCGTGGGATGGGCTATGGCATCTATGCACCAGGCAGTCCCCATGGAAGAGCTTGCCACGGGGGTGCGGGTCGCAGAGACGCTCAGCCGTCGTCTGGATCTTAGCGAAACTGCGAAATCCTACTTCTCGCGCCAGCGGCGACTGGTTGATGACTGGGGCGTCCCCAAGATCGATCTCAACGACTGCAAGGCAGCACTGGCAAAGGGGATTACAACGGCCTGGGCCCATCGCGAGCGAGAAGCGCCGCAACTGACCGCGGGGCCAAAACTGTCGTTCGTAGGCATGTATAAAGATCTGGCCATTCCGTGACTCCGGTCTCTGCATGGCGAGCTACTCGGGAGGGGGCACGGGAACACCAGGAGTGAGAAGGGAGGGGGCGATGCCCGCCGCCATCCACGCCGGCCCTGATCGCGTTGACGGACAGCACCCACGCGGTCGGTGGGCGGGCGCGGAGGGCTCGGGGTCGAGCCAGTACGCGAACGGCCCCGGCACCCGCGAACGGGTGCCGGGGCCGACGTACGC
The DNA here is from genome assembly GCF_041435495.1 of Streptomyces sp. NBC_01116. Classification (NCBI taxonomy): domain Bacteria; kingdom Bacillati; phylum Actinomycetota; class Actinomycetes; order Kitasatosporales; family Streptomycetaceae; genus Streptomyces; species Streptomyces sp. NBC_01116. The sequence continues at coordinate 3,626,905 of NZ_CP108644.1, read as the reverse complement.
GCAGCCGGTGCGGGATCAGAGCCGCTCGGGCGTCCGGATGCCCAGCAGCGCCATCCCCTGGTGCAGGGTCCGGGCGGTCAGCCCGACCAGGAAGAGCCGGTTCTCGACGACCTCCGGGGCGTTGTCCGGGCTGAGCACCTGGCACTGGTCGTAGAACGTGGTCAGGTGCGAGGCCAGCTGGTAGAGATACGCGGCCAGCTTGTGCGGCTCGTAGCCCGCGCCGACCTCGGCGATGACCTCGCCGAACTGGTCCAGGTGCAGACCGAGCGCCCGCTCCGCCGGGGCCAGCTCCAGCTCCGGGTGGGCGGCCGGGACCGCGTCCCCCGCCTTGCGCAGGATCGACTGGATGCGGGCGTAGGCGTACTGGAGGTACACCGAGGTGTCGCCGTGCAGCGCCACCATCTGGTCCAGGTCGAACTTGTAGTCCCGGACGGCGGAGGTCGACAGGTCCGCGTACTTCACGGCGCCGATGCCGACGTACCGGCCGTTCTCGACGATCTCCTCCTCGGACAGACCCACCTTGTCGGCCTTGTCCCGGACGACCGCCGTGGCCCGTGCGACCGCCTCGTCGAGGAGGTCCTCCAGCCGCACCGTCTCGCCCTCACGGGTCTTGAACGGCTTGCCGTCCTTGCCGAGGACCGTGCCGAACGCGAGCTGCACGGCCTTGACGTCGTCGTTCAGCCAGCCCGCCCGGCGGGCCGTCTCGAAGACCATCTTGAAGTGCAGCGACTGCCGTGCGTCCACCACGTACAGCAGGGTGTCCGCCTTGAGGTCCTGCACCCGGTTCCGGATCGCGGAGAGGTCGGTCGCCGCGTAGCCGTAGCCGCCGTTCGTCTTCTTCACGATGAGCGGGACCTTGTTGCCGTCCGGGCCCTTCACATCGTCGAAGAACACGCACAGCGCACCCTCGGAGCGGACGGCGACGCCCGTCTCCTCCAGGATCCGGCAGGTCTCCTCCAGCATGTCGTTGTAGCCGGACTCACCGACGATGTCCGGGTCGTCGATCACCATGTCGAGCTTGTCGAACACCGAGTGGAAGTAGATCTTCGACTCGTCGACGAAGCGGTGCCACAGCTCCAGCGTCTCGGGGTCCCCGGCCTGGAGGGCCACCACCCGGTCCCGGGACCGGGCCTTGAACTCCTCGTCGGAGTCGAACAGGGCCCGCGACTCCTTGTAGACCCGGTTCAGCGTCGACATCGCCGCTTCGCCGTCGCTCGCGCCGTCGCCCGCACCGCCCTCGTGCTTCAGCGCGCCCGGGTGCTCGATCAGATACTGGATGAGCATGCCGAACTGGGTGCCCCAGTCGCCGATGTGGTGCCGCCGGACGACGTTCTCGCCGGTGAACTCCAGGATCCTGACCACGGCGTCGCCGATGACCGCCGACCGCAGATGGCCGACGTGCATCTCCTTGGCCACGTTCGGCTGGGCGTAGTCGATGACCGTCGTGCCGGCGGCGTCCTTCAGCGGCACGCCGAGCCGGCCCTCGCCGTCCGCCGCGCGGGCGGCCAGCGTCTCGACGATCGCCCGGTCGGTGAGCGTGATGTTGAGGAAGCCGGGCCCGGACACCTCGATGTCCTTGATCGGCCCGCCCGCCGGGAGGGCGGCGGTGACCTGGGCGGCCAGCTCACGCGGATTGCCCTTGAGCTTCTTGGCGAGCGCCAGGATGCCGTTGGCCTGGAAGTCGGCCCGGTCGCTACGTCGCAGCAGCGGGTCCGCGGCGCCGGCATCCGGCAGGGCTGCCGTCAGGGCGTCCGCCAGCTGCTGCTGGAGCGTGGAAGCGAGGGAAGGGACCGAGGCCATGGTCTGGCTGCCGTTTCCGTAGGGGGACGAGGGATCCCCTGGGTGTCCAAGGGTTCCTCCGAGTATCCCACGGGGCGTAAAGCCGTTTTCGCGCTGCGGGGAGGAGCTGGGAGAATGGTCCCGACCCCATCGGGAAACGACAGACGAGAGAAGGACGTGCCGACCGTGGCCGAGAGTCAGACCAGCACCGAGACCGACTGGGTCTCCCGCTTCGCGGACGATGTCATCGCCGAATCGGAGCGTCGTGCGCCTGGCAAACCGGTCGTCGTCGCCTCCGGCCTGTCCCCGTCGGGCCCGATCCACCTCGGCAACCTCCGCGAGGTCATGACCCCGCACCTGGTCGCCGACGAGATCCGCCGCCGCGGGCACACCGTGCGCCACCTGATCTCCTGGGACGACTACGACCGCTACCGCAAGGTCCCGGAGGGCATCCCGGGGGTCGACAAGGCGACCTGGACCGAGCACATCGGCAAGCCGCTGACCTCGGTGCCCGCCCCGCCCGGCTCCGCCCACCCGAACTGGGCCGAGCACTTCAAGGCCGCCATGACGGCGGCCCTGGACGAGCTGGGCGTCGAGTACGACGGCATCAGCCAGACGGAGCAGTACACCGCCGGGACCTACCGCGAGCAGATCCTGCACGCGATGAAGCACCGCGGCGACATCGACGCCGTCCTGGACCGCTACCGGACGAAGAAGGACCCGGCCGGCGGCCCGCAGGGCAAGGGCGGCAAGAAGCCGCAGCAGCAGAAGAAGGTCGACGAGGCCGAGCTGGAGGCCGCCGAGGGCTCCGGCGCCGCCGACGAGGACGACGGCAGCGGCAACACCGCCGGCTACTTCCCGTACAAGCCCTACTGCGGCAACTGCGAGAAGGACCTCACCGTCGTCACCTCCTACGACGACGACACCACCGAGCTGAACTACACCTGCTCGGCCTGCGGCTTCGCCGAGACCGTCCGGCTCGGCGAGTTCAACCGCGGCAAGCTCGTCTGGAAGGTCGACTGGCCGATGCGCTGGGCCTACGAGGGCGTGATCTTCGAGCCCAGCGGCGTCGACCACTCCTCGCCCGGCTCCTCCTTCGTCGTCGGCGGCCAGATCGTCCGCGAGGTCTTCGACGGCGTCCAGCCCATCGGGCCCATGTACGCCTTCGTCGGCATCTCCGGCATGGCCAAGATGTCCTCCAGCAAGGGCGGGGTGCCCACCCCGGCCGACGCCCTGGAGATCATGGAGGCGCCGCTGCTGCGCTGGCTCTACGCCCGCCGCAAGCCCAACCAGTCGTTCAAGATCGCCTTCGACCAGGAGATCCAGCGGCTGTACGACGAGTGGGACTCGCTGGGCCGCAAGGTCGCCGACGGCACGGTGCTGCCCGCCGACGCCGCCGCGTACTCCCGTGCCGTCCGCACGGCGGCCGGGGAGCTCCCGAGCACCCCGCACCCGCTGCCGTACCGGACGCTCGCCTCGGTCGCCGACATCACCGCCGGCGCCGAGGACCAGACGCTGCGCATCCTCAGCGAGCTGGACCCGGCCAACCCGCTGACCTCGCTGGACGAGGCCCGCCCGCGCCTCGACCGCGCCGAGAACTGGATCACCACCCAGGTCCCGGCCGAGGCCCGCACCATCGTCCGCGACGAGCCCGACAAGGAACTGCTCGGCTCGCTCGACGACCAGGGCCGCGAGTCGCTGCGCCTCCTCCTGGAGGGGCTGGACTCGCACTGGTCGCTGGACGGGCTCACCACGCTCGTCTACGGCGTGCCGAAGGTGCTGGCGGGCCTGGAACCGGACGCCAAGCCGACGCCCGAGCTGAAGGCCGCCCAGCGGTCCTTCTTCGCCTTGCTCTACCGGCTGCTCGTCAGCCGCGACACGGGACCCCGCCTGCCCACGCTGCTGCTCGCGGTGGGGGAGGACCGGGTGCGCAGGCTGCTGGGCGCGTAGCGGTGCGCATACGCGGGCGCTTGGCGTCCCGCGCGCCGGAGCGCCGTCACCCGGAGTACTCCCGGGTGGCGGCGCTCCGGCGTGCCGTGGGGGCCTGCCTGCACCGGCGAGCCCGAGCGGTCCCCGGCCCCGGGGGCCGGGGGACGGGTTCGCCGCCTCACGGGGGCCGGGAGGCGGGGCCGCTGCCCGAATGCGGCCGGGAGGCGGGGCCGCCGCCGGGGCCCTCCGGGCGGGGGCTGATCGGACGCACCGTCGCCACCGCCCTGCCGCTGTACCTGACCATGCTCGCCTCCACAGCGGGCGGCCTGGTCGACACCGCCCTGCTCGGCCGGCACGCCACCGCCTCCCTGGCCGCGTTCGCCCTCACGATGGCCGTGTACACCCCGGCCACCGCGACCGTCGCCGGCGCCCTGCGCGGCGTGATGCCCTTCGTGTCCGCGCACGACGACGACCCCGACGCCCTGCTGCCGGTGGTGCGCGACGGCCTGTGGCTCGCCATCGCCACCGGACTGCTGGGCGCCCTGGCCGTCGCCGGGGTGCCGCTCATCGGCCTCGCCTCCGGCGTACCGCGCCAGACCTTGTCGGAACTGGGCGCGTTCCCCAGCCTGATGGCGGCGAGCGTCCTGGTGGCCGCGGTCGGCAACGCCGCCACCTCCACCCTGGTCGGCCTCGGCCGCTCCCGGCTCGTGATGCGCGCCGGGATGACCGGAACCGCCACGGCCGTGGTGCTCTCCCTGATCCTCGTGAACGGCGTCGGCCCGCTCGCCGGGCTCGGGCTGCCCGGCGCGGGGATCGCCATGCTCGCGGCCGCCACGGTCAGCGCCACCGTGGCGCACGGGGGACTGCGCCGGTGCGCCGTCCTGGCCGGCCGGCCGCTGGGCCCCGGCCGTCCGCAGGTCCGCGCGGTGATCAGGCTGGCCGGGGTCGGCCTACCGCTCGCCGGCACCGTCCTCATCAAGTTCGCCGTGCTCGGCGTGCTGGCCGTCGCCGCCGCACGCATCGACCCCGTGGACGCGGCCGCCCACAGCATCTCCGTCTCCCTGGTCGGCCTCATGTTCGCCGCGGCCGTCGCCGTCGGCCAGGCCACGATCCCCCTGCTGGCACCCCAGGTGAAGGCCAAGGACGTCAGGGGGGTGCGCGCCGGCGTACGCGCCGGAGTCGTGACGGCCCTCGGCGCGGTGCTCCTCATCGGCGGTGCCCTGGCGGTACTCCACGTCCCGGTGCTGTCCCTCTTCACCCACGACCTCGCGGCCCGGGAACAGGTACGGGCCCTGCTGCCCCTCGTGCTCCTGGTGGTCGTCACCGACGCGCTCCAGGCCGTCTTCGGCTTCGGGCTCGTCGCGATCAGGGACACCGTGCCCAGCCTGCTCGCCTTCGCCGTCTGCTACGGCCTGCTGGCGCTGGCCGCCGTCCCGCTGTCGGCCCGGGGCGGACTCACCGCCCTGTGGCTCGCCCTGCTCGGCGCCAACACCCTGCTGGTCGTGGGGCAGGCGGCCTTCTTCCACCTGCGCAGCGGCCGGCTCAGGCGGTCTGGTCGACCGTCGACCGCGCCGGGACGTACGCCTGCTTGAACTCCGGCCACAGGCGCTGGAGCAGCTGACGGGAACGGGGGTGGCGGACGTTGCGGGCGTCGGCGAGGTGGATCTCCAGGGCCTCGGCGCTCGGGTAGTGGCCCTGCTCGTCCGTGTACGCGCTGAACACCTCGAAGGCCATGTTCGCGAACTCGGCGTCCTCCTGGGACCACTCCTCCAACTGCGGTGCGTCCTCGGGCGCTTCCGCGGAGGTGTCCTCGGGGGCGTCCTCGGGGACCTCGGCAGGCGCCTCGACGCGGGCCTCGTCAGGGGCCTCGTCGGGGGCTTCCTCGCGGCGGGGGTGCGGGACCGCGCCGATGGTGCCCACGTCTCCCAGCGGGCGCGTCCGGCCGGGCCCCGAGGGGATCTGGACCGGGGCGTGCTCCAGGCCCTCGCCCTGCTGCGGGTCGTACGCGCTGTGGTGCGAGGTGCCGTCGGGCAGCTTCTGCGCCGCGAACCAGGGGCTGTCGTGCGTGGGCGGGACGGCGGGTTCCTGCTGCTGGGGCAAGGGGGGCTGCTGGCCCTGCTGGCCCTGCTGGCCCTGCTGGCCCTGCTGGGGTTGCTGGTCCTGGGGGGCCTGCTGTTCCTGCTGTTCCTGCTGGTCCTGCGGGAAGGGGTGCTGCCGGGGGTGCCGTTCGTCGTGCCCGGGGCCGTCCTCGTACCCCTGCTCGCGGCCGTGCTCCTGTTCGCCGTTCCGGTCCCGCTGGGGCTCGTACGGCAGCTCCGCCTTCGGGCGGGATCCCTCGACCGGCGGCAGCAGGGCCGGCTCGATGCCGGCGGCGGCGAGCCCGGCCGGGGCGGTGTCGGCGAGCGGCACGCCGTACTTCGCGAGACGCAGCGGCATCATCGCCTCGATCGGGGCCTTGCGCCGCCAGTTGCGGCCGAAACGGGCCTGGAGCCGGGCCTGGTAGATCAGCCGGTCCTGTTCGAGCTTGATGACCTGCTCGTAACTGCGCAGCTCCCACAGCTTCATCCGCCGCCACAGCTTGAACGTGGGCACGGGGGAGAGCAGCCAGCGGGTGAGGCGGACACCCTCCATGTGCTTGTCGGCCGTGATGTCCGCGATCCGGCCCACCGCGTGCCGGGCGGCCTCGACGGAGACGACGAACAGCACCGGGATCACCGCGTGCATCGCGGTGCCCAGCGGGTCGGGCCAGGAGGCGGCCCCGTTGAACGCGATCGTCGCGGCGGTCAGCAGCCACGCCGTCTGGCGCAGCAGCGGGAACGGGATCCGCATCCAGGTGAGCAGGAGGTCCAGGGCGAGCAGGACGCAGATGCCCGCGTCGATGCCGATGGGGAAGACCAGGGAGAACGTCCCGAATCCCTTGTCCTCCGCGAGCTCGCGCACGGCGGCGTAGGAACCCGCGAAACCGATCGCGGCGATGAGCACCGCACCGGCGATGACGACCCCGATGAGTATGCGGTGCGTGCGTGTCAGCTGCATCGCGGCCACGCGCGATCCCCTCTCCGACCTCTGTACCCGAACCCGGCTTCAGCGCCTGGCGATGGCACAGCCTGGCACATGTGTGCGAGTTGTGTTGCGCGGGGAGGGGGAAAGCCCGGCCTCCGAGGAGGCCGGGCTTTCCAACGTGCTTGCTGTACGCGTGTATTGGCGGCGCCGTGGGACCGCCGTCAGGTCCCGTCGTCGGGCCCTGTCGTCAGGCCCCGCCGTGGGCGCGGACGCGCGGAAGGTCCGTCAGCTCGACTTCGACTCGACTTCAGCTCGACTTCGCCTTCGGCTTCGTCGACTTGGGGCTGTCGCTGTCGCCGCCCTTGGCCGAGGCCTTCGCGCCGTCCTTCTCGCCGCCCTTCCCGCTGTCCTCCGAGCCGCCCTTCGCCGGAGGGGTGACCTTGGCGTCGGCGGTGTCGGCGACAGCGGCGACCGCTTCCTTCGCCGCCTTCTCGGCGCCCTTGACGATGCTCGTGGACGAGGGCGTCTTCGCGCCCGCGTAACCCGCGCCGTTGTAGGTCAGGGTGACGACGACGTTGCCCGTGCGCGCCACGACGGTGGCGTACGCGAAGTCCTCGTCCGTCTTGCTGAGGCCGTAGGTGATGGTGGTGGCCTCCTCGCCGATGCCCGCGGTGGGCTCGGCGGCGACCTTCTCGGCGCCCTCGGAGGCCTTGGCCTTGGTGACCTGCTTCGTGTACTCGGCGGTGGCGCGCTTGGCGCCGCTGCCCAGCGACTGGTCCGAGTCGAAGCGGGTGAAGCCGACGTCCAGCCAGCGGTACTGCGAGCCGTCGACGCCCTTGTCGTCCAGGCCGTTCCAGGAGCAACTGCTGCGGACCGAGAGGTCGTTGGAACGGCCGGCGGTGCCGTTCTCCTTCTTGGCCCCGGGCACCAAGTCCTTGATCGTCTTCTTCGTGACCGAGGTGCACGGGTCGGGAAGATCGTCGAACTTCGCCGCTTCGACGGCGGGCTCCGTGGGCTTGGCGCTGGGGGTGCCGGACGACGAGGAGCCCGCGTTCTTCTTGCTGTCGGAGTCGGAGTCCGACGAGCAGCCGACGGCTACGAGCATCACCGGAACGGCGGCGCAGGCGAGGATGCGGGACAGGCGCGGGGCTGATCGGTGCATGGTTCCTTCACTCGGATGGCACGGAGCTCTCGGTGCTGGAGGTCTCGGTTCGTGCGGTGTACGGGTGGGCTCGGTAGCGGGTCGGTACGTCTTCCGGAGAGCCACGTTACGACGACCGGCGGTCGTCCCGCGCCGCCGCCGAGGGCCCCGGAGACCGGATTCCGGCCGGTCGGGGGCCCGTGGGGCGGGGTCTATTCGCTGAGCGTCTCGGCCAGCTTCCGGGCCAGTGCCTGGGCCTTCTCCTGGAGTTCCCCGCTGTCGGGCACCTGGGTGATGAGGGCCGGCTGCTCGGCGTACCGGACGGTCACGACCACGTTCGATGTGCGGAATACCACGCTCACCGTGCGGTGCTGTGCGGTGGAACCTGCCCGAGTGGGCGCATCGTGCAGAAATGCGGCATCTCCGAGGTTGTCGAGGACGCGCGAGGGGAGGACGTCCTCCGGGTCGGTGCTGCCGCCTTCGCCTCCGCCGGTCGCTTCGGAGGTGCCGTCGGTGCTGTCTCCGGAAGCCTTTCCGGAGGGCGAGGAGGAGGACGAGGGGTCCGCCGATCCGTCCGACGAAGCCGTGGCGTCCCCGGCCGCGCCCTTGGCCGTGTCCTCGTCGGCGCCCTTCCCCTTCCCCTTCTCCTTCTCGTCCGGCGCCCCGGAGTCCTTCTCCGCGTCCGGCCCGGGGGTCGTCGACGACGCCAGGCCGGCGGCCTTCTCCTTCTTCGCGTACACCGTGTCGGCGCGGTCGTCGTCGCTGACCGAGGGGTCGTAGGAGACGACCCGCTCGAAGTCGATGGAGAGGCTCCGGGTGGAGTCCGGCGCGTCGGACTTCCAGTTGCAGCCGACCTTGCGGTCGGTGTCGTAGGTGACGGACGCGGACCCCCGGAACACCTTCTCCTGCTGGTCCCCGGGCAGTTCCGCGGCGCCGGGCAGCAGGTCCTTGAGCATGCCGCGCGGCACGGCACGGCAGGGTGCGGGCAGGGTCTCGTACTTGCCCGGGGGCGCGGGGGTGACCGTCGGGCTGCCCGCCTTGCTGTCGGCGCCGTTCGCGTTGCTGTCGGAGCCGGCGCTGCAGCCGACGACGAGCGCTGCCAGAAGCGCGACGCCGGGTACGTACGCCATGTCTCGCACCGTCCCAGGCTCCCTTCGGTACGGAAAACGGGTTGCCGCTCGAAGGCGGCCGATGGACACAATGTGTATCGCACGCGCCGCTGTGAATGCCGGTCGGCCGACAGGTTTGCCGATCTTGGCACCGGTTTTGCGCTTTCAGTCTTTTCGGGGGAATCGAGGAGTTATGTCGTACGTAGAGGTGCCGGGAGCGCAGGTTCCCATCCGGATGTGGGCGGACCCCGCGTCGGTCGAGGACGTGGCGATGCAGCAGCTGCGCAACGTCTCCACGCTGCCGTGGATCAAGGGTCTCGCCGTCATGCCGGACGTCCACTTCGGCAAGGGGGCGACGGTCGGATCGGTGATCGCGATGCAGGGCGCGGTCTGCCCGGCCGCGGTCGGGGTGGACATCGGCTGCGGGATGTCCGCCGTCAAGACGTCCCTCACCGCGAACGATCTTCCCGGCGACCTGTCACGGCTGCGCTCCAGGATCGAGCAGGTCATTCCGGTCGGCCGGGGGATGCACGGCGAAGCGGTGGACCCGGGGAAGCTGCACGGCTTCCCGACAGCGGGATGGGACGACTTCTGGGGGCGGTTCGGGGGGATCGCCGATTCGGTCAAATTCCGCCAGGAGCGTGCTACGAAGCAGATGGGAACGCTCGGATCGGGTAATCACTTCATCGAGTTCTGCCTCGATGAGACCGGTTCCGTTTGGTTGATGCTGCATTCCGGTTCGCGGAACATCGGCAAGGAGCTGGCCGACTTCCACATCGGCCAGGCGCAGAAGCTGCCGCACAACCAGGGCCTGGTCGATCGCGACCTGGCGGTTTTCATCGCGGACACCCCGCAGATGGCCGCGTACCGCAACGACCTCTTCTGGGCGCAGGAGTACGCGAAGTTCAACCGGGCGATCATGATGGGGCTCTTCCAGGACGTGGTCCGCAAGGAGTTCAAGAAGGCCCGGGTGACCTTCGATCCGGTCATCTCCTGCCACCACAACTACGTGGCGGAGGAGCGGTACGAGGGCATGGACCTCCTGGTCACCCGCAAGGGCGCGATCCGGGCGGGGTCCGGCGACTACGGGATCATCCCGGGGTCCATGGGCACCGGCTCGTACATCGTGAAGGGCCTCGGCAACGAGAAGTCGTTCAACTCGGCGTCGCACGGCGCGGGCCGCCGGATGAGCCGGAACGCGGCGAAGAAGCGCTTCTCGACGAAGGACCTGGAGGAGCAGACGCAGGGCGTGGAGTGCCGTAAGGACTCCGGTGTCGTGGACGAGATCCCGGGCGCGTACAAGCCGATCGAGCAGGTCATCGACCAGCAGCGGGATCTGGTCCAGGTCGTCGCGAAGCTCAAGCAGGTGGTGTGCGTGAAGGGCTGAGCCCTTACGCCCCGCCCCCGTACGTGGCGTAGTCAGGCGGTCCCGTCGACGTGAAGACGTGTACGGAGACCCCGGCCGGGGTCGTCCGGTGGCTGAGGAGCCGCAGGCCGGCCGGGGCGCCGCCGTCCGGGAACAGGCGGCGGCCCTCGCCCACCACGACCGGGGCGATGGCCAGGCGGAGTTCGTCGACCAGGCCCGCGGCCAGCAGCGACTGGGCCAGGCGGGCGCTGCCGTGGACCTGGAGGTCCCGGCCGGGCCGCCGCTTCAGCTCGGCCACCTGGGCGGGGACGTCGCCGGAGAGGATGGTGGTGGGGTCCCACACGGCCTCGGCCAGGGTGTTCGACGCCACGTACTTCGGCAGGCCGTTCAGGATGCCGGAGAAGGGGTGGTCGGTCATCCTCGGCCAGTCCCGGGCGAAGTTCTCGTAGGTGCGGCGGCCGAACAGGAAGGCGTCCGCCTCGCCGAGCCACTCGCCCGCCTGCCGCTCGAACTCCTCGTCCAGGTGCGGTACGAACCAGCCGCCCCGGGTGAACCCGTCGCTGGTGTCCTCGTCCGGGGCCCCCGGGCCCTGGGAGACGCCGTCGAGCGTCAGGAACTCCTGCACCACCAGCTTCATCGCGCACCACTCCCTCGTGAGCTGTCCGGCCGGTAGGGCGGTCGGGGCGGTTCCTTCCTAACACGACGCGGCCGGGGGCGCCCGACGCCCTCGGACCGGCTCCCTCGTGCCGACTCCGCAGGATGGCGAGGAGTGGCTGCCCGGCGGGGGAGGCGACCGTGCCGGCGCCCGGAGCGCGCTGCACGGGTCGCCGGGCAGGCGGCAGTTCGACGACAGGGCCTGAGGGGCGAGCCGGGTTCACCCGGTGCGGTGGACCTTCGTGTTGGAGGCCTGGGCGCGGGGGCGGACCACCAGGAGGTCGATGTTGACGTGGCTGGGGCGGGTGACGGCCCAGCCGATGGTGTCGGCCACGTCCTCGGCGGTCAGCGGGGCGTCGACGCCCGCGTAGACCTTGGCGGCCTTCTCCGTGTCGCCGCGGAAGCGGGTGGTGGCGAACTCCTCGGTCCTGACCATGCCGGGGGCCACCTCGATGACGCGGACCGGTGTGCCGACGATCTCCAGCCGCAGGGTCTCGGCCAGGACGTGCTCGCCGTGCTTGGCCGCCACGTAGCCGCCGCCGCCCTCGTACGCGGACAGTGCCGCGGTGGAGGAGAGGATCACGACCGTGCCGTCGCCGCTCGCGGTGAGGGCGGGCAGCAGGGCCTGGGTGACGTTGAGGGTGCCGATGACATTGGTCTCGTACATCTGCCGCCAGTCGGCGGGGTCGCCGGTCGCGACGGGGTCGGCCCCGAGCGCCCCGCCCGCGTTGTTGACGAGGACGGCGAGGGAGCGGAACGCGGTGGCGAACTCGTCGACGGCCGCGCGGTCGGTGACGTCCAGGGGGTAGGCCGTCGCCTGGTGACCGGCCTCGGTGAGCTCGGCGGCCAGCGCCTCGATGCGGTCCTTGCGGCGGGCGGTCAGCACGACCCGGAAGCCGGCGGCGGCCAGCGTACGGGCGGTCGCGGCGCCGATGCCGCTGCTCGCGCCGGTGATGACGGCGATGGGGGTGCCGGCCATGGCGATCTCCTCGGACTGCTGATCGGGTACGGGGAGAAAAGGATAGGCAGGCGGTGCGGGGCGCCCCGTGAGCGGGAGGCCCCGGCCCGCGCCAGTGCTGGACCCGCGGCCCGTGAGCCCTGCCTGTCGTCGCGCGCCCACCAGGGATGACGGGACAGACAGCCCTCAGGCGGGCGCGCCCCCGAACTCGGCCATCGCCTCGGACACGATCGTCTCCAGGTGGCCGTGATGGGCGCCGCGCCAGTACACCCGGGAGCACTCCGTGCACTGGGCGAACACGTCGTACGCCTCCTGGGTGCCGTGTTCGAGCAGCCCGCTCACGGAGTCCTTCGCGGCCCCGGCCAGCGTGCCGTTGCAGGCGGTGCAGCGGGTCCACGGGGCCAGGGCCGGGGCGAAGCGGCCGAGGACGTCGCGGAGCTGCTCCGCGGGGCGGTCGCTGTAGACGTACGCCCCCGCCCAGATCTCGCGGCGGCGCAGCAGCCCGCGGTCCCGGGAGAGCAGGACGCGCCGCTCCCGTGCGGAGAGGGTGGCCAGGGCGGGGTCGCCGATGTCCTCGCTCTCGTAGGCCGCGTCGACGCCCAGGAGCCGCAACCGGCGGGCCAGCGTGCCGAGATGGACGTCGAGGAGGAATCGCAGGGGTGCGCCGGGGACCTGCTGGGGGCGTTCCACGGCGCGTACGTCGACGTGCTCGCCGGGGCCCGGCACGTGCGAGCGGGCCACCGGGTCGCCGTTCACCAGCAGTGTTCCGGCCTCGGTGAGCGGGACGCCGAGGGACTCGATGACGTGTCCGAGGGTCGAGGAGCCGTCCGTGATGAGGGGCGTGGGCCCGCCGCGACGGTCGTGCGGGACGAAGAGTCGCAGCTCAGGGGCTACTTCGAGGGTGATCTCGGGTCCGTTCACCCGGTCAGGATGCCACCGGGACGCGACGGGCGGCCAGGGATTCGGCGGGGAACGGGAGGGCGTACGGGTGTGTGCCCGGCCGCCGTCAACGCGGGGCGAACGCCGTCGGGGGCACGCCCACCGTCGCGGTGAAGTCCCGCACCAGGTGGGCCTGGTCGCTGTAGCCCAGGTCCGCCGCGAGCCGCGCCCAGTCGACGGCCGCGTCGGATCCGGCGCGTTCCAGCGCCTCGTGGATGCGGTAGCGGAGGATGACCCACTTGGGGCCGACACCGACGTACGCGGAGAAGAGCCGTTGCAGGGAGCGGGCGGAGAGCCCGGCGTCCTGGGCGAGCCGGTCGACGCGGAGCACGGTGCGGTCCGTGCGCACCCGGTCGGCGACGGCCATCGCCAGCGTCGCCCGAGGGTCGGGGCGGGGCTCCAGCGCGAGCAGGAAGGCGTCCAGCGCCGCGACCCGCGCGTCCTCGTCGTCCGGGTCCAGGACGGCCCCGACGGGCGGCGGCAGCCGCAGCGCCCCGGCGGCGTCGGCCCGCAGGCCGGTCCACGCGGACACCGGGCGCCCGGGGGCGAACGGGCGGAACCCGCCGGGCCGGAACTGCACCCCGCAGACCCGGCCGCGCCCGGCCAGCTTCCGGGCGAAGAGCCCGGGGTCGACGCCCGCGACCTCGGCGTACCCGGAGCGCTCCCGGGGACCGTCCCCGGCCTCGTACCGCTGGAAGACCAGGTTCACCGACGGGTGCGGGACCACATGGGCGGCGTACGGCTCGGTGAGGTCCCAGTCGATCAGCCAGTAGTGCTCCAGATACGGGCGCAGCCCCGCGGCGGGCTCCCGGCGGCGGAAGCGCACATGCGCGAACAGGTCCGGGGCGTCCACGATGCCCCGGGTGTCGCGGCGGGGTCCTGCGGTCATGGCCTGATTTTAGTCCCGCGCCCTCGGCCCGCCTGTCGTGTTTCTTCAAGACGCCGGGCGGTCCGCCGGCGCAGGGTGGGAGGCATGACACAGACGATCGGTGAACTGCTGGAAGCCGCCGCGGACCGGGCCCTGCCCGTGGTGCGGGGGATCGACGACGGGCAGCTGGGCGGCGGTACGCCGTGTGCCGCGTACGACGTACGGGCGCTGGTGAACCACCTGTTCCTGGTGGTCGTGAACTTCCAGGCGCTCGCGGCCCGCGAGGAGGTGGATTTCAGCCAGGAGCCGGAGTTCGTGACGGGCGACTGGCGGGGCAGGTTCGGCGACGAGACGGCCCGGCTGGTGGAGGCGTGGAGCGTGCCGGGCGTCGAGGAGGGCACGACCGGGCGGATGGGGCTGCCGGCCCGGACGGTCGGGCTCATGGTGCTCGGCGATCTGACGGTGCACGCCTGGGACCTGGCACGGGCGACGGGCGCGGACTTCGTGCCGGCGGAGAGCGTCCTCGACGAACTGGGCCCGGGGCTCGCGGCGATGGCTCCGCAGGCCCGGGAGATGAAGATGTTCGGTGAGCCGTTCCCGGTGGGGGAGGAGGCCGACGCGCTCGACCGGCTGCTGGCCGTGACGGGGCGCGATCCGGGGTGGCGTCCGGGCGGGACCGCCGGGGCTCCTGGGGTCGCCGGGACCTCTGGGGCTGCCAGGACCTCTGCGACGACCGGGGTGACCGGGACGCGTCAGGCTTGAGCTGGGCGGGCGGTCCGATGGGTGTACGGGGGCGTCGGATGCCTGCGACGCAACCAGCAGTCGCAGGTCACGTGGTTGCTGATTCCGGCCGCTGTCAAGCGGCACTCCCCTACACCCCCACCCAGCACAGACATTTTGCCGATTCGAGGCAAACATGGAGACGCGAGTGAGAGACAGCGTCAGGAACTGCGGCGCGTGTGGCAGTCGCTGAGTCCTGAAAGTCGTGCTTCCCTATGGGCCGACAACAGGAACGGCCTCCTTGCGGCAGGTCTGCTCACACCGCAAGTGAAGCGGACCTCGGCAGACGCAGGGGCCGGGCCCTTCGACGTGCGGTCGCCCGGGGCAGGCGACTACTGGGCTCAGGCCCAGGCGAACGGCATGTCCAACGTGGGGGATTTCTCGGGCAAGCCAGACGCTGCCCGGCATATGGACCACTATCTGAGGGGCATCGGCAGCACTCTCGATCTCGACGTCGACCGAATGTTGACCGACGACCAGAACCTCCGGGATGTCACGTCGGGGGTTCGAACCCAGGAGCAGGAGGAGTGGCGCCGTCAGGCGATCAAGGCGTTCGAGGAATCGGGCGGTAAGCCGGTTGCCATCCCGATCGAGACCAAGGGGCAGGGCTACACCCATGTCGATGGCGGGGACCGCAATTGGTACCTCGCGGTGGGCAGCGCCATGACCAACACGACCGGGGTGGTAACCGCTGTACCAGGCGCGGACGGAAAGCCCCAGGTGAGCATCGATTACCAGGTGAACGTATGGGATCGCTACAACTGGGATCCGGGCAAGGCCACCCCGATCGGCCCCACCACGGTGACCGACGCGGACATGGCTCGCCTCCACACGACGGGTCTGGCCAGGGAGTTCGACATGCGAGGCAGTAGCTCGGTGCAGCGGCACGACCTGGATTCGGGGGGTGACTGGCCTGAACCTGCGGATCCGGGACGGGACGGCACGCGGACCGACATCGGACGCAACGGGGACGCCCGGTGAGCGGGGTGCGGCCGGGAGCCCGGGTGCTCGTATGGGGGGCTTGTCTCGTGGTGTTCGGTGCTGGGTGCGCCGATGGGAGTGGGCAGGACGGTGGTGTGGGGGACAGGCGCGGGGTGTCCTCCTGGGAGGAGGGGGTGAGTGCCCCGGCCATCGCCCGCAGGCTGGGTGTGCGGGTGCCCGAGACGGCGACGGATGTGCGGGCCGGGCACCGGAAGGGCCAGGACGACGGACTGCTGCTTGCGTTCGTCGTGCCGTCCGGAGACGTGGACGGTCTTCTCGCCGGGCTGGATCCGGAGGAGCCGGTGGAGGCGCGGTCCGTGCCGTTCGCGGGGGAGAGCGTGCCTGCCGCGCCCTTCGCCCATCTCGGCCTGCCCGAACCGGTAGGCCTGCCCGGTGTCCGAACGGCGCAGGTGTGCGCTCCCTGCGACGGCGACCTCAACGCTCTTCACGTCGCCGTCGCGGCGGTCGACGGTGGGCACAGCCGTGTCTATCTCAAGGGCGTCGACTGAGCGGCAGCACGTCGCCGCGCGCGAGCGGCACCGGAGCATGGCGGCCGGCCGCAGGACCTCCGCTCGATCCTGGATCAGCGCCGGACCGGGATCTCCGCCCGGCCTCGGTCAGGGCCACACCAGGCAGTACGCCTGATGCCCCGCGTCGTGCAGCCGGTGCGAGAAGTCCTGCCACTCGTGGAGCAGCTGGTAGACGTTGTAGGCGTCGCGCGGGCCGCCGCGGTCGGGGACCGTCGACCAGATGAAGGCCGCCGCGCCGACCGACTCCTCGCCGACACCGCGCAGCGGGTCGACGACGGTCATCGGGAGCTTGACCACCGCGTAGTCGGGGTGGAGGACGACCAGTTCGAGCGGGGGGACCTTGTTCAGGGGTATGCCCTGGATTCCGGTCAGGACCATGGCGGCCACGGTCTCGGGCTTGATCTTGGTGAACATGCCGCCCATGCCCAGCTCGTCACCGCCGAGCTCCTCCGGGCGCATCGAGATGGGCACACGTGCCGCGGTGGCCCCGTCCGGGGCGCCGAAGTACTTGTACGTCACCCCCATCCCGCCCCCGCTCCTGGTCCCGGGAGGCGGCGTGTTGTCCGCGCCCCTGCTCTGGGCCCGCTCGGCCCTGCGCCGGTGCCGCCCTCGCCGGGCAGGCTCGGGCCCCAGGTCGTCGGTCCCTTCGCCCACTCCGCCACCGCGATGCATATCTCATCCACCCGACTACTTCTTAGGAGACACAGCCCCCGCCGCGCAACCCGATCATCGTGTCAGTGACCTCCCCCGCGGGCGTGCGGTGAAACACCTGCCCGCAAGACCGTGCGTGCCTCTGACACCATGGCATGTGTGAGCTTTCCCTATGAGGCCCCAGTTTCGCAGACGCGAGAGGGCTGACGCTCTTTCGTGATACGAGGGGAGCGCGCTCCCTGCTCACCGGTGGCCGAGATTGTCAGTGATTTCCCGGCCCGGCCTCCCGATACCCGAATCGCAGATCAGGACCAAAGTGGCGTATTCATACGAAGCCCCAGTTTCGCAGTCGCTGTTCGACCGGGCGTCCGTCGTGACGCCCGGCGGCGTGAACTCTCCCGTGCGTGCCTTCCGGGCCGTGGGCGGTACGCCCCGGTTCATGGTGTCCGGCACCGGTCCGTACCTCACCGACGCCGACGGCCGCGAGTACGTCGACCTCGTGTGCTCCTGGGGACCGATGATTCTCGGCCACT
This sequence comes from Streptomyces sp. NBC_01116, assembly GCF_041435495.1. Classification (NCBI taxonomy): domain Bacteria; kingdom Bacillati; phylum Actinomycetota; class Actinomycetes; order Kitasatosporales; family Streptomycetaceae; genus Streptomyces; species Streptomyces sp. NBC_01116. The sequence goes on along the minus strand of NZ_CP108644.1, from coordinate 3,609,684 downwards.
CTCACCCCGAGGTCATCGCCGCCGTCCAGGAGGCGGTCTCCCGGGGCACCTCCTTCGGTACGCCGGGTGAGGGCGAGGTCGCGCTCGCCGAGGAGATCGTGGCGCGGATCGAACCCGTCGAGCAGGTGCGCCTGGTCTCCTCCGGCACCGAGGCGACCATGTCGGCGATCCGGCTGGCCCGCGGTTTCACCGGCCGGGCCAAGGTCGTGAAGTTCGCCGGCTGCTACCACGGGCACGTGGACGCGCTGCTCGCCGCCGCCGGGTCGGGCGTGGCCACCTTCGGGCTGCCCGACACCCCGGGAGTCACGGGCGCCACGGCCGGGGACACCGTCGTGCTGCCGTACAACGACCTGGACGCGGTGCGCGCCGCCTTCGCCGCGCATCCGGGCGAGATCGCCTGCGTGATCACCGAGGCCTCGCCCGGCAACATGGGCGTCGTCCCGCCGGCGGACGGCTTCAACGCCGGGCTCAAGGAGCTGTGCGCCGCGAACGGCGCGCTGTACATCTCCGACGAGGTCATGACGGGCTTCCGTACGTCGAAGGCCGGCTGGTACGGCGTCGACGGCGTCCGGCCCGACCTGATGACCTTCGGCAAGGTGATGGGAGGCGGCTTCCCCGCGGCGGCCTTCGGCGGTCGCGGCGACGTGATGGCGCACCTGGCCCCGGCCGGCCCGGTCTACCAGGCGGGCACCCTCTCCGGGAACCCGGTCGCCACCGCCGCCGGGCTCGCCCAGCTGCGGCTGCTGGACGACGCGGCGTACGCGAAGATCGACGCGGTCTCCGCCGAGCTGCGTTCCCTGGTGGGCGTCGCGCTCACCAAGGAGGGCGTCGCGCACACCGTGTCCGCCGCGAGCAACATGTTCTCCGTGTTCTTCACCGACGAGCCCGTCCGCGACTACGAGGACGCCAAGAAGCAGGACGTCTTCCGCTTCACCGCGTTCTTCCACGCGATGCTGGAGCAGGGCGTCTACCTGCCGCCCTCGGCGTTCGAGTCCTGGTTCGTCTCCACGGCCCACGACGAGCGGGCGGTCGAGCGCATCGCCGCCGCCCTGCCCGCCGCCGCCCGTGCCGCAGCGGAGGCCACGGCATGAGCGGGAGCGCGAGCGGCGCGAGCGGGAGTGCGGAGGACCGGAGCGCGGAAGACCGGAGCGCGGAAGACCGGAGCGTCAGCCGCGACGAGCAGTTGACCGTGGTGCACGTGGTCCGGCACGGCGAGGTGCACAACCCGGACGGCGTGCTCTACGGGCGCCGCCCCGGCTACCACCTCTCCGACCTGGGCCGGCAGATGGCCGACCGGGTCGCCGAGCACCTGGGGAAGCGCGACATCACCCATGTCGTCGCCTCCCCGCTGGAGCGCGCCCAGGAGACGGCCGCCCCCGTCGCCAAGGCGCACGGCCTGGACCTCGCCACCGACGCCCGGCTGATCGAGGCCGCCAACGTCTTCGAGGGCAAGACCTTCGGCGTCGGCGACGGCGCGCTGCGCAAGCCGGACAACTGGAAGCACCTCACCAATCCGTTCAGGCCGTCCTGGGGCGAGCCGTACATCGAGCAGGTCGTCCGGATGATGGGCGCGCTCGACGCCGCCCGGGACGCGGCGCGCGGGCACGAGGCGGTCTGCGTCAGCCATCAGCTGCCGATCTGGATCCTGCGCTCCTTCGTCGAGCGCCGCCGCCTGTGGCACGACCCGCGCAAGCGGCAGTGCACGCTGGCCTCGCTGACGAGCTTCACCTACCGGGGCGACCGGATCGTCTCGGTCGGCTACTCGGAGCCGGCCCGGGACCTGGTGCCCGCGCACCTGCTGGCCGGGGCCAAGCCGGTGAAGGGGAAGGCCGCCAAGGGGCAGTCCAAGGCGTTCGGCGCGTAGTCCGACGCCACGGGACGGGACGTACGGGACCGGCTGCCGCGCATCGCGGCGGGCGGTCCCGTCCCTTTTTCCGCGCCACCTAACAATAAGTTAGCTTAGGCTAAGCTAACTTGACCTCAGGTGGACGGGCCTACGACCCGTCGGGCCCTGCTGGTTCCCGTGGGGCTCGTCGTGGTCACGGACGCCTGCGACGGAACGGTGGAACGATGATCCGCACTGCCCCCACGACCACGACCACGACCACGACCACGGCCACGATCACGGTTATGGCCGCGACCACGCCCGGCCGGAGACCGGCCGGGCGGGCCCACCCCGGTGAGGCCGGTCGATGAGTGACGCGGCCCGTGCGGCGGACGCCGCCCCCCGGCCGGTCACCGGCCCCCGGATAGCCCGGCTCGCCCGGCAGCTCGAAGCGGCCCGGGACGCCGACGCCCGGGACGCCCTGACCGAGGCGTTCTGGGACGGGGCGACCCGTACCGGCACCCCGCTCGTCGAAGCGCTCGACGACGCCCCCGGCCATCGCGCCGTCACCTTCCTCTGGCGCGGCCACCGCGCGACCCGCCAGGTCCTCCTGATGGCGACCGGCATCGGCGACCGCGACCGCCCGGCCGAAACACTCCTCCATCACCTCCCGGGCACCGACGTCTGGTACCTCGGCTACCGGCTGCGCGCCGACCACCGGGGGTCCTACCGGCTGGTCGCCGACATCTCCCCGGGCCCCGCGCCCGCCGATCCCGTCCTGCTCCAGCGGCGGTTGGCGGCGCTCATGGCCCACGGCGCGGCCGACCCGCTCAACCCCCGCCGCCTGCCGGTCCGCCGGCGTGCCGTGGAGAGTTCGGTGTTCGCCCTGCCCCAGGCCCCGCCCCAGCCCTGGGCCGGCCGGCGGGCCGACGTCCGGCGCGGCACCGTCGAGCGGCATACCGTCGAGCGGCGCACCGGCACCGGCCACGCCCCGGGAGAGGAGCGCGCGGTCTGGACGTACCTTCCGCCGGAGAGGGCGGCCCGGCCCGAGGGCGGGTCTCCGGGGCCGGGGCCGGGGCCGGCGCCCGGACCGCTGCCGGTGCTCGTGCTCTGCGACGGGGACATGTGGTTCGGGCGGCTCGGTTTCCAGGACACGCTCGACGCGCTGATCGCCGACGGGGTCCTGCCGCCGCTCGTCGTCCTCTCCCCGGACGCCGGCGACGCCGCGACCCGGCGCCGCGACCTGGGCGGGCGGGAGGCGTACGCCGCGTTCCTCGCCGACGACCTGCTGCCCTGGGCGCGCGCCCGGTGGCCGCTGACCGCCGACGCGGACCGGACCGCCGTCTCCGGACAGGGGCTCGGCGGGACGGCGGCGCTGTACGCCGGCCTCACCCGGCCCGAACGCTTCGGCCGGGTGCTCGTCCAGTCGCCCTCGCCGGGCCCGACGCCCGGCGGCGGAGACCGGGCTTCCCTGCCCGTCGTCCACCTCGCCCTCGGCCTGCACGACGGGGCGGCCCGGGCCGAGCACGGCGAGACCCTCGTCCCGGCGCTGCGCGCCCGGGGGCACCGGGTCGTCCGCACCGTCTACAACGGCGGGCGCGACCACGCCTGCTGGCAGGGGCTCCTGGCCGACGCCCTGGTGGAGACCTTCCAGCAGGAGGACGGCTGACGGCCGGTCCGATGCGCGGCGGTCCGATAGGGGCGGCGGTCCGATGTGCGGCAGTCCGATAGGGGCGGCGGTCCGATGGGGACGGCAGTCCGTTGGGCGGCTCCGTCAAGCGGTTTCCGTGCCCGCGCATGAGTTCGATGATTCAGGGAAGCCGACCCGTCGGCGCCGACAGGTGGCCCGTACACGCGACCAGTGACCCCCGGAAGCCGGCCGGTGATCCGGCGGTCGACGGCAGAACTGCGGAGGGCCGCTCCCGCGTCCCCCACGGGGGCGGCCCGCAAGCGCGTGCGAGCACCGTACGGACATCGCGCCTTGATGAGGCGGACGGTCGGTCGGACTGCAAGGTAAAGCGTAAAGAAAGTCCCCAAATGCACGGAACCGACGTGTTACGCGCCCCATCTAACCCTTCAGCAGTTTGTATGAGCTTGAGATAAAACGACCGCAGATGGGGACGGTATGCGCGACATCAATCGAAGGGGCCTGCTCGGGGCGGGGCTCGGGACCGCAGCCGCGATCGGCCTCGCCGGCTGTGGCGCCTCGGGTTCCTCCAGCGACGGAGGGTCCGGCCGGGGCGGCAAGGGAGACACCGGGAACGGCGGCAACGCCAGCGGAAACGGTGCGTCGAAGAACAAGGTCCGGCTGATCGGTGACGGCTCGACCGCCGACACCGGAAAGCAGCCCCACCAGCCGCAGGCGCCCGTTCCGCTCGAACCCGGCCAGAAGCCGCCGCAGTTCGTGATCTTTTCCTGGGACGGCGCGGGCGAGGTCGGCAACGGACTCTTCCCGCGCTTTCTCGAACTGGCCAAGGAACACGACGCGGCCATGACGTTCTTCCTCTCCGGCATCTATCTGCTGCCCGAGTCGAAGAAATCCCTCTACCGTCCGCCGAACAACCCTCGCGGCGCCTCCGACATCGGTTATCTCACCGACGATCACGTCAAGGACACACTGAAGTACGTGCGCCGGGCGTGGCTGGACGGCCACGAGATCGGCACCCACTTCAACGGGCACTTCTGCGGTGGTTCCGGATCGGTGGAGCGCTGGACGCCCGCCCAGTGGCACAGCGAGATCAATCAGGCTGTGTCGTTCGTCACGGAATGGCGGACGAACACCGGCTGGGAGAACGAGGATCCGCTTCCGTTCGACTATCGCAAGGAACTGATCGGCGGCCGCACCCCGTGCCTGCTCGGCCAGGACAATCTCCTGCCGACCGCGAGCAAGCTGGGCTGGCGCTACGACGCCAGCTCGCCCGGCGGCCGTCAGACCTGGCCCGTGAAGCGCGGCGGCGTCTGGGATCTGCCGCTGCAGGCGATGCCGTTCCCCGGGCACTCCTTCGAGGTGCTCTCGATGGACTACAACATCCTCGCCAACCAGTCGCAGAATTCGACGAAGGGCATGCCCTCGCGTTATCCGGGCTGGCGCACCCAGGCGACCGGGGCGTATCTCGCCGGTTTCCAGCGGGCGTACGAGTCGAATCGCGCGCCGTTCTACATCGGGAACCACTTCGAGGAGTGGAACGGCGGCATTTATATGGACGCCGTGGAAGAAGTGATCAAGAAGGTGGCGGACAAGGACGACGTGCGTCTCGTCTCGTTCCGGCAGTACGTGGACTGGCTCGACGCGCAGGATCCCGCCGTGCTCGCCAAGCTCCGGACGCTGGACGTCGGACAGGCGCCCGCCGGCGGCTGGAACTCCTTCTTTAAACAGGCCTGACAAGGGGCTTTACGGGCACCGAGGGGGGCGCGAGGAAGCCCGGAATCCGCCATGCGAAACTTTTCACATGAGCTTTGGCCGCGCGTCCCGACGCCGCTTCACCCTGCTCGCCGCCACCGCTGTGGCCGGTGCCCTGACGCTGTCCGCGTGCGGCGGGGGCAACAAGGCCGGAGGCGGCGGCAACACCAACTTCATCACCGGCAGCGGGGGCATCTCCACCGTAGCCAAGGGCGACCGGGTGGCGGCGCCGAAGCTCGACGGCGAGGGTCTGGACGGCAAGCCGCTCGACCTCGCCGACCACAAGGGCAAGGTCGTCGTGCTCAACGTCTGGGGCTCCTGGTGCGGCCCCTGCCGGCTGGAGGCGAAGTACTTCGCGCAGGTCTCCGAGGAGACGGCGGACCAGGGCGTCCAGTTCGTCGGGATAAACACCCGCGACCCCGAGCGGGACAAGGCGATCAACTTCGAGAAGGACTACGGGGTCGAGTACCCGAGCTTCTACGACCCGATCGGCAAGCTCATCCTCCGCTTCCCCAAGGGCACCCTGAACCCGCAGGCCATCCCGTCCACCGTGGTCATCGACCGGGACGGGAAGATCGCGGCCCGCACGCTCCAGGCGCTCGACGCGGACGAGCTGCGCAAGATGATCGACCCGATCATCGCGGAGAAGTGATCCGGTGATCGCGCTCGCCGCCCACCACGGGACCGTCACGCTGGCCGCGTACAACGAGACCGTCATGAGCGGGACCCTCCTGGTGTCCCTGCCGATCGCCCTGCTGGCCGGTCTCATCTCGTTCTTCTCCCCGTGCGTGCTGCCCCTCGTGCCCGGCTATCTGAGCTACGTCACCGGGGTCAGCGGCACCGACCTCGCCGAGGCGCGCCGGGGCCGCGTCGTGACGGGCGCCGTCCTCTTCGTGCTCGGCTTCACCGCCGTCTTCGTCTCGGGCGGGGCCCTCTTCGGCTACTTCGGCCGGGAGCTCCAAGTGCACGCCGAGCTGTTCAACAGGATCCTCGGCGTCCTGATGATCCTCATGGGCGTCTTCTTCATGGGGCTCCTGCCGGGGGTCACGCAGCGCGAGTTCCGGTTCCACAAGCGGCCGGTGACCGGACTGGCCGGCGCACCGCTGCTGGGCGCGCTCTTCGGGATCGGCTGGACCCCCTGCATCGGTCCGACCTTCGCCGCCGTGAGCACGCTCGCGTTCACCGAGGGCACCGCCGGACGCGGCGCGATGCTGACCGTCGCGTACTGTCTCGGTCTCGGTGTCCCGTTCGTCCTCGCCGCGGTCGCCTTCCGCAAGGCGCTCGGCGCGTTCGGCTGGGTCAAGCGCCACTACGCATGGGTGATGCGGATCGGCGGCGGCATGATGATCGTGACCGGAATCCTGCTGCTGACCGGTGTGTGGGCCACGCTCATGCAGCACATGCAGAGCTGGTCCAGCGGCTTCGTTGTAGGGATCTGAGTTCATGAGCAAGGCGAACGGCACGCGGACGCGGCAGCGCGAGGACGAGCGCGACCAGGGCTCCGCCCACGGCGCGGCGGGCGAACAGCTCTCCACCGCCCCCCGCGAGGAGCGCCCCGACACCGGGGCGGGCGTACCCGCGATGAGCGTGATCGGCTGGGCGCGCTGGTTCTGGCGCCAGCTCACCTCGATGCGGGTGGCGCTGATCCTGCTCTTCCTGCTCTCCCTCGGCGCGATCCCGGGGTCGCTGATCCCGCAGACCAGCGTCGACGACATGAAGGTGCAGGCCTTCAAGGACCAGCACACCACCCTCACCCCGATCTACGAGAAGCTCCAGCTCTTCGACGTCTACAGCTCGGTGTGGTTCTCCGCCATCTACATCCTGCTGTTCGTCTCGCTCATCGGCTGCATCGTGCCGCGCACCGGCCAGTTCGTCGGCCAGCTGCGCAGCCGCCCGCCGGGCGCGCCGAAGCGGCTGACCCGGCTGCCCGCGTACACCACCTGGCGTACGGAGGCGGAGCCCGAGGAGGTCCGTGAGGCGGCCCTCGCGGTCCTGCGGAAGCGGCGCTTCCGGGCGCACGAGGTGGGCGACGCGGTCGCCGCCGAGAAGGGCTTCCTCCGCGAGGCCGGGAACCTGGTCTTCCACATCGCCCTGATCGTGATGCTGGTGGCCTTCGCCTCCGGGCAGCTCTTCAAGTCCGAGGGCGGCAAGCTGATCGTCGAGGGCGACGGCTTCTCCAACACGCTCACCCAGTACGACGACTTCAAGTCGGGTTCGCTCTACGACTCCGACTCGCTGGCCCCGTTCAGCTTCGTGCTCGACGAGTTCGTCGGTACGTACGAGAAGAGCGGGCCCCAGCGCGGCACCCCGCGCACCTTCGAGGCCCGGGTGACGTACACCGAGGGGGCCGAGGGCGCGGAGCGCAAGGACGTCATCAAGGTCAACGAACCGCTCGTCGTGGACGGCACCAAGGTCTATCTGATCGCCCACGGCTACGCGCCCGTCGTCACCGTCCGGGACGGCAAGGGGAACGTCGTCTCGCGGTCCGCCGTCCCGCTGCTGCCGATCGACAACAACATCACCTCGTCCGGTGCCATCAAGGTGATGGACGGCTACAAGGACAAGAACGGCAAGAAGACCCAGCTGGGCTTCAAGGCGTTCTTCGTGCCGACCTTCGCCGGCGAGGGCAAGGGCCAGATGTTCTCGCAGTTCCCCGCCCTGGACTTCCCCGTGCTGGCGCTCAGCGCCTACCACGGCTCCCTCGGCGTCGACTCGGGGCTCGCGCAGAACGTCTACCAGCTCGACACGTCCAAGATGAAGGAGTTCAAGGGCGAGGACGGCGAGCTGCTCAAGAAGATGATGATGCCCGGCGAGAAGCTGGACCTGCCCGACGGCGCCGGATCCATCACCTTCGAGGGCGTCGAGGAGTGGGCCAGCTTCCAGATCTCGCAGCAGCCGGGCAACGGCTGGGCGCTCGGCGGATCCGTCGCCGCCATCGCCGGCCTCGCCGGCTCGCTGTTCATCCAGCGCCGCCGGGTCTGGGTGCGGGCGGTCCGGGGCGCCGACGGCGTCACGGTCGTGGAGATGGCGGGCCTGGGCCGCAGCGAGTCCGCGAAGCTCCCCGAGGAACTGGGCGACCTGTCGGCCGCCCTGGTCACCACGGCGCCCGTGGCCCCCGCCGCCGCGGAGGCACCGGACACGCCGGAGGCCCCGGACACTCCGGAGAAACCGGATGCACCCGCCTCCCCGGACGGGCCCGGCACGACCGGCGCCACGCCCGAAGCCACCAACGAGGCCGGGAGCCGGCCCGTACATCCTGCCGAAGCACCTGCCGAAGGGGCTGAGAAGTGAATCTCGCCGCCGCAACCAACGAGAGCCTGGCGAACACCAGCAATGTGCTGATCTATTCGTCGATGGCCGTCTACACCCTGGCCTTCTTCGCGCACATCGCGGAGTGGGTCCTCGGCAGCCGCAGCAAGGTCGGCCGCACGGCCGCCGCGCTGTCCGCCCCCGGAGCGGGCGCCTCCGCCAAGGCCACCGCCACCGCGGCGAAGACGCAGGCCGGTGGCACGGCCGTGCTGGACCGGCCCGAGGTCATCACCCGTTCCGCCACCGGCACGCGTGACGTGCCCGACGGCCCGGGTGCGGCCGGCGGCACGTTCAAGGGCGACCTGTGGGGCCGGATCGCGGTCTCGCTGACCGTGGTGGCGTTCCTCGTCGAGGCGAGCGGCGTCGCCACCCGCGCCCTGTCGGTGCAGCGGGCCCCCTGGGCCAACATGTACGAGTTCTCCATCACCTTCTCCACGGTGGCGGTCGGCTCCTACCTCGTGCTGCTCGCACTGAAGAAGAACGTCCGGTGGATCGGCCTCCCGCTGGTCACCACCGTCCTGCTGGACCTCGGCATCGCGGTCACGACGCTCTACACCGACAGCGACCAGCTGGTGCCCGCACTGCACTCGTACTGGCTGTGGATCCACGTCTCGACCGCGATCATCTGCGGCGCCGTCTTCTACCTCGGCGCGGTCGGCACGGTCCTCTACCTCTTCCGCGACAGCTACGAGAGCAAGCTCGCCTCCGGCGGCACGCCCGGGAAGTTCGCCTCCTCCGTCATGGAGCGGCTGCCCTCGGCGTCCTCGCTGGACAAGTTCTCGTACCGGATCAACGCGGCGGTCTTCCCGCTGTGGACGTTCACGATCATCGCCGGCGCGATCTGGGCGGGCGACGCCTGGGGCCGGTACTGGGGCTGGGACCCCAAGGAGGTCTGGTCCTTCATCACCTGGGTCGCCTACGCCGCCTACCTGCACGCCCGCGCCACCGCCGGCTGGAAGGGCCGCAAGGCCGCCTACCTGGCGCTCGTCGCCTTCGCCTGCTGGCTGTTCAACTACTACGGCGTGAACATCTTCGTCTCCGGCCTGCACTCCTACGCGGGGGTCTGAGAAACCCGCGGTCCGGGAAACCCGCGGTCCGAGAAACCCGCGCACGACGTACGACGGCTCCCCGGGCGGATTCTCGTCCGGGGAGCCGTCGCGTCGTGGGTCGGTGCCGTGGGTCGGTGGTGCGCCGTCAGGAGGCCGGCGGGGTCTTGTCGTCGGGGCCGGTACCGCCGTCGCGGCGGCCCCGCTCCTCCTCGGCCTCGGCGTCCTTGTCGTCCTTGAGGGACTTGAGGAAGTCCGGGTTGTCGTCCGGGGCCACCCACTGCTGGCGCCCGCGCCGCTGCCAGGAGGCGGGCCCGGCGCCCCCGGCCCTGGTGCGGCGGTTCTTGCCGGCGGCGAGCCACACGACCGGGCCGACGATCCAGAACAGCAGGATGATGAAGACCCAGGCGATCTTCGGCAGATGCTTGGTGTCCTCCTCCGTGGTGTTCAGGCAGTCGATGAACGCGTAGATCGTCAGAGCCAGCGGGACGATGAACATCAGGGCTCTCATGGTGCGTCCCCCAGGAAGCGGTGGCGGGCGGGATGCCGCCCGGTGGTGTCGCGGCCAGGGTACCGGCTCGGGATGTAGGAACCGGGGCCCGAGCCGGACCCGCGGGGCGCGTGCGCGGACGGCCCGCGGACTTGGCGCGCGGCGCGGGGGGAGCCCCGGCGGGGCCGCGGGGGCGGGGATGACAAACTGGACCGCATGGCTTACGACGATCTTCGCTCCCTGCTCCGGGCTCTTGAGCGCGATGGTGATCTCAAGCGCGTCAAGGTCGAGGTCGACCCCCACCTGGAGGTCGGCGAGATCGTCGACCGGGTCAACAAGGCGGGCGGGCCCGCCCTGCTGTTCGAGAACGTCAAGGGGTCCTCGATGCCTCTGGCCATGAACGTCTTCGGTACCGACCGGCGCCTCCTGAAGGCCCTCGGGCTGAAGTCGTACAGCGACATCAGCGACAAGATCGGCGGACTCCTCAAGCCGGAGCTGCCGCAGGGCTTCGTCGGGGTGCGGGAGGCCTTCGGGAAGCTCGGCTCGATGGTGCACGTGCCGCCGAAGAAGGTGAAGTCCGGCGACGCGCCCGTCCAGGAAACGGTGCTGACCGGCGACGACGTCGACCTGGACCAGCTGCCCGCGCTGTTCACCTGGCCCGAGGACGGCGGCTCGTTCTTCAACCTGGGCCTCACCCACACCAAGCACCCCGAGAACGGCGTCCGGAACCTGGGCCTCTACCGGCTCCAGCGGCACGACAGGCGCACCATCGGGATGCACTGGCAGATCCACAAGGACAGCGCCAACCACTACCAGGTCGCCGCCCGGCGCGGTGAGCGGCTGCCCGTCGCCATCGCCTTCGGCTGCCCGCCCGCCGTGACGTACGCCTCCACCGCGCCGCTGCCCGGGGACATCGACGAGTACCTCTTCGCCGGGTTCATCCAGGGCAAGCGGATCGAGATGGTCGACTGCAAGACCGTGCCGCTCCAGGTCCCCGCGCAGGCGGAGGTCGTCATCGAGGGCTGGCTGGAGCCGGGCGAGATGCTCCCCGAGGGCCCGTTCGGGGACCACACCGGCTTCTACACCCCGCAGGAACCGTTCCCCGCGCTGACCATCGACTGCGTCACCATGCGCAAGCGGCCGCTGCTCCAGTCCATCGTGGTGGGCCGCCCGCCGACCGAGGACGGGCCGCTGGGCCGGGCCACGGAACGTTTCTTCCTGCCGCTGCTGAAGATCATCGTGCCGGACATCGTGGACTACCACCTCCCCGAGGCGGGCGGCTTCCACAACTGCGCGATCGTCTCGATCGACAAGAAGTACCCGAAGCACGCCCAGAAGGTCATGAGCGCGATCTGGGGCGCGCACATGATGTCGCTGACCAAGCTGATCGTGGTGGTCGACTCCGACTGCGACGTCCACGATCTCCACGAGGTCGCCTGGCGGGCGCTCGGCAACACCGACTACGCCCGGGACCTCACGGTCGCCGAAGGGCCGGTCGACCACCTGGACCACGCCTCGTACCAGCAGTTCTGGGGCGGCAAGGCGGGCATCGACGCCACGAAGAAGCTGCCCACCGAGGGGTACACCCGGGACGGCGGCTGGCCGGAGATGGTCGTCTCCGACCCGGAGACGGCGGCGAAGGTCGACCGTCGCTGGAAGGAATACGGACTGTGAGCAGTACGGCGGAAGCGGCGTCCGTTCCCGGGCCCGCGCCCTCGGACAGCAAGGTGAAGGCGTTCCTGCGGCTCGTGATGATCGAGCACTCGATCTTCGCGCTGCCCTTCGCGTACATCGCCGCGCTGACCGCGATGTTCCTGCTGGACGGCAGCATCCACTGGGGCACGCTGCTGCTGGTCACGCTGGCGATGGTGGGGCTGCGGACGTTCGCGATGGCCGCCAACCGGATCATCGACCGGGAGATCGACGCCCGGAACCCGCGGACCGCGGGCCGTGAGCTGGTGACCGGCGCGGTGTCGGTGAAGTCCGCGTGGACCGGTGCGCTCGTCGCGCTGGCCGTCTTCCTGGGCGCGGCGGCCCTGCTCAACCCGCTGTGCCTGGTGCTCGCGCCGCTGGCCGTCGTGCCGATGGTGGTCTATCCGTACGGCAAGCGGTTCACGAACTTCCCGCACGCCATCCTGGGCCTCGCGCAGGCCATCGGGCCGGTCGGCGCCTGGCTCGCGGTGACCGGCAGCTGGTCGTGGGACGCGGTGATCCTCGGGCTCGCCGTGGGGATCTGGATCGGCGGCTTCGACCTGATCTTCGCCTGTCAGGACGTGGCTGCGGACCGGGCGCACGGGGTGCTGTCCTTCCCGGCGCGGTTCGGGATTCCGGCCGCGCTGTGGGGCGCGCGGGTGTGCCACGTGGTCACGACCGGGCTGCTGGTGTGGTTCGGTCTCGCCACCCACGCCGAGGTCTTCTACTGGATCGGCATGGCGATCGTGGCGGTGGCGTTCGTCTACGAGCACCGGGTGGTGCGGCCGCACGACCTGTCCCGGCTGAACCGGGCGTTCTTCTCGGTGAACGGCTTCATCGGCATCGCGCTGTTCGCCTGCGCGCTGCTGGACCTGCTGGTGCGCGGCCTGACGCCCTGAGTCCCCTCGGACCGTGACCAGGAGTCGCCTCGGGCCGTGACGAGGAGTCGTCTCAGACCGTGACGAGGTTGTCCGGTGCGCGGCGCGGGCGGCGGAAGAGGAAGGCCGCGGCCACCCCGCCGGCCAGCCCGAACAGGTGGCCCTGCCAGCTGACGCCCGAGTCGGTCGGCAGGACGCCCCACAGCAGCGAGCCGTAGACCACGGCGACGCCGACGCCTATGAGGACGTCCCAGGGGCGGCGGTCCACGAAGCCGCGGACCAGCAGATAGCCGAGCAGCCCGAAGACCACGCCGGACGCGCCGAGCGTGATCGTGTTCGCCGGGGCGGTCAGCCAGACGCCGAGGCCGCTGACCAGGATGATCGTCACGACGACGGCGGCGAACCGGCGCAGCCCCGCGAGGGCCGCGATGAAGCCGAGGACCAGCAGCGGGACGCTGTTGGAGGCCAGGTGTTCCCAGCCGCTGTGCAGGAACGCGGCGGGCACCACGTCGCGCAGCTCCGCCGCCTCGCGCGGGCTGATGCCGTAGGTGTCCAGGGCGTTGCCCGTGGCCGTGTCGATCCCTTCGAGGATCCAGAGCAGGGCCACCCAGCCCGCCATCAGGAGCCCGGCGGTCAGGGCCCGCGCGCCGCCGGTGGTGCCGTTGCGCGTGGTGCGGTCGGTGGTCCAGTAGTCGCCCATGGTCTGCCCCTGCCCCCGGTTGCCCGTCACCTGGTGAACGTCTGCGGCGCCCGCCCGGTTCCGGGTGCCGGGCGCGAGGGCGTGCCGGATAGGCTCGCAGGTGTGGAATCCAGGACTTCAGTGACTCATCAGCAGCGGCGGCCTTGGATTGTCGGGGTGTCCGGCGCTTCGGGTACCCCGTTCGCGGCAGCCGTTCTGCGCGGGCTGCTGGCGGCGGGCGAGAGTGTGGACCTGGTGGTGAGCCGGGCCTCGCGGCTGACGCTGCTGGACGAGACCGGCATCGCGTTCCGGGACGGGCACTGGCGGGAGGATCTGCGGACCTGGCTGGAGCGGGGGGCCGACGGGAAGCCGGACGCGTTCGCGGTCGGGGACGCGGAGCTGGAGCGCGTACGCCACTGGCCCGCCGGTGATCTGGCGGCCGGGCCGTCGTCCGGGTCGTACCCGGCGAAGGGGATGCTCATCGTGCCGGCTTCGACGGCCTGTGTGGCCGGAGTGGCGCTCGGTCTGTCGAAGGATCTGCTCCAGCGGGCCGCGAGCGTGACGCTCAAGGAGCGCCGCCCGCTCGTCGTCGCGGTGCGCGAGACTCCGCTGAGCGGCCAGACGCTGAAGCAGATGGTGGCCCTGGACGAGGCGGGCGCGATCGTGCTGCCCGCCTCTCCGGCGTTCTACGCGGGTGCGACGCACATCCAGGATCTCGTGGACTTCGTCGCGGGCCGGGTGCTGGACGCGGGAGGCGTGCCGCACCGGCTGTACCGCCGTTGGGAAGGAGAGCTCGGTGGCGGTTCCCGAGACCCTCAGGACCGGTAGGTCCGGGTCAGCGCTTCTTGTGCGCGCGCGGGGTGCGGGTCTTGTCGACGCGGTGCGCGGCGGCGGGCTGGTGGGCACGCGAGCGGTTGGCCAGGTCCTGCAGCTCGCGCATCCGGGCGTAGGCCATCTCGATCGTGTACACGGTGAAGTTCACTCCTGAAGATTCGAAAGCGTTTCTTGGATGTTCTAGAAGATTTGCAGGGCGTCAGCCTTACATGCCTTAGATTCTACACGTAAACTCGCGGTACTGCTGAACAATGGAAGGCTTCAGTCATATGGACGCGGTGGACAGGCAGCTCATCCAGGCCCTCAGGGAGAACGGCAGGGCCTCGTATGCCGAGCTGGGACGGCTCGTGGGGCTCTCCGGGCCCAGCGTCACCGACCGCATCAACCGGCTGGAATCCGCCGGGGTCATCACCGGTTACCGCGCCACCGTCGACTCCGCGTCGCTGGGGCTCGGCGTGACCGCGCTGATCGGGATCTCGCTCTCGGACGCGGCCGACCACGAGGACGTGGCGCGCCGGCTGAAGGACCTCGCGGAGATCGAGGACGCCTGGTTCATCGCGGGCGACGACTCGTACATGCTGAAGGTCCGGGTCGGTGACGTGGACGGGCTGGAGAAGACGATCCGCCGCCTCAGCGGTACGAAGGGCGTCTCCCGGACGCGTACGACGATCGTGCTCTCCACCAAGTGGGAGAACCGGGTCGGGGAACTGCCCGAGGAGGCGTAGGCGTACGGTTGGTCGGAGTCTGATACACGGAGATATGGGAGGCGCCCTAGTGGACGCGGGACTCAAGCGCGAGCTGGAGGAGAAGGTCCGGGCCGGCGAGCGGCTGACCCGCGAGGACGGGGTCGCCCTCTACGCGTCCGACGACCTGGCGTGGCTGGGCGGTCTTGCGCACGAGGTGCGCACGCGCAAGAACGGCGACGTGGTGCACTTCAACGTCAACCGGCACCTCAACATGACCAACGTGTGCACCGCCTCGTGCGCGTACTGCTCGTTCCAGCGCAAGCCGGGCGAGAAGGACGCGTACACGATGCGCATCGAGGAGGCCGTCCGTCTCGCCAAGGCGATGGAGGGCGAGAACCTCACCGAGCTGCACATCGTCAACGGACTCCACCCGACGCTGCCGTGGCGCTACTACCCGCGCTCGCTCAGCGCGTTGAAGGAAGCCCTCCCCGACGTCGCGCTGAAGGCGTTCACGGCGACGGAGATCCACCACTTCGAGACGATCTCCGGCCTCTCGGCCTCCGAGATCCTCGACGAGCTGATCGAGGCCGGTCTCGAATCGCTGACCGGCGGCGGCGCGGAGATCTTCGACTGGGAGGTCCGCCAGCACATCGTCGACCACCGCACCCACTGGGAGGACTGGTCGCGCATCCACCGCCTCGCGCACGAGAAGGGGCTCAAGACCCCCGCGACGATGCTGTACGGGCACATCGAGGAGCCCCGTCACCGCGTCGACCACGTGCTGCGGCTGCGGGAGATGCAGGACGAGACCGGCGGCTTCCAGGTCTTCATCCCGCTGCGCTACCAGCACGACTTCGTGGACATGAAGGACGGCAAGGTCCGCAACAAGCTCCAGGCCCGCACCACGATGGCGACCGGCGCCGAGGCGCTGAAGACCTTCGCCGTCTCCCGGCTGCTCTTCGACAACGTGCCGCACGTCAAGGTGTTCTGGGTGATGCACGGGGTGCAGACCGCCCAGCTCGCGCTCCAGCACGGTGCGGACGACATGGACGGCTCGGTCGTCGAGTACAAGATCACGCATGACGCCGACGACTTCGGCACGCCGAACAAGCTCGGCCGCGAGGACCTGCTCGACCTGATCCGCGACGCCGGTTTCCGGCCGGTCGAGCGGAACACCCGGTACGAGATCCTGCGCGAGTACCCGGGTCCGGAGGCGGGCCGGCGCGAGTCGCCGCAGCCGATGCGCGTCTGACGCCCACCCCGCCCGACCCCGCAGTGGGCGAAAGCCCTGCCTCACCTCGCAGCGGGCGCAAGCCCCGGCCGCCGTCCCGGCCGGGGCTTTCCCGCGTTTCGGACAACCTTGAGCCGCGCTGGCTGTAATGGTTAGTCTGCCTCTATGGCACTTACTTTCGCGTTGGATCCCTCGTTCACGCCCGCCCTGCGCGACGGCGTCACCGCCCTCTGGGCCGATGTCACCGACGCGGGCGGAGCCGTCGGCTTCGTACCGCCCGTCACGGCCGAGGAGATCCGGCCCGAACTGCTCAAGCACCTCGTGGCCATCGAGCAGGGCCGGGCCCGGCTGCTCGTCGGCCACGACGAGGAGGGCGCCGTCGCCGCCACCGCATTCCTCACCCTCAACGACCACCGGCTGATGAAGCACTGGCTGTGGCTCTACACCGTCATGGTCCACCCCCGCCACCAGGGCAAGGGGTACGGCCGCGACCTCATGGCCGCCGCCGCCGACGCGGCCCGCTCCGTCGAGGGCATCGAGGCGATCCGCCTCACCTGCCGGGGCGGCACCGGCGCCGACCGCTTCTACGCCGCCTGCGGATACAAGGAGGTCGGCCGGGTTCCGGACGCGATCCGGGTCGCCCCCGGCGACGACCGGGACGACATCGTCATGCTGCTGCCGCTGGGCCCGGAGGTCTCGTGAGCCGGGGGCCCACGGCGGGCCCGGCAACCCCCTGAACCGAGAGAATTCGGGCCATGCTTCACTGGACGGGCAGAAGCGTGTCGAGAGTCCATGGGAAGAGAGAGGGCCAGCCGTGTCCGCTGCCAAGCCGAGCGCGTTGATCCGTTACACGGCGTTGCGCCTGCTGATCTTCACCGGCTGCTTCCTCGCCGCCGGTGTCGCCGTCCACTTCGGGCTGGTGCCCGCAGGGCTCGGGGGCTCCAACATCGTCTGGGTGATCCTCCTCGGCCTCCTCCTCTCCGCCCCGCTCAGCTACGTGCTGCTGCGCAGGCAGCGCGACGAGATGTCCGAGCAGATCGTCTCCACCGTCGACCGCACCAAGGCGCGCCTCGACGCCAACCGCACCCGCGAGGACGCGGTCCAGTAGCGCCTGTAGGCGCCACGTAAGCTTCCTCACACACGCGCGCCGCGCGCACCCTTCTCCGCCGGACCCCGGGCGGGAGCCGACCGGCTCCAGCACCGGGGTCCGCGGCGTTCTCCGCTGTTCTCCAGCATCTTTTTCGGCCTTTCTGCCCTGCGGAGCCATGCCTGGCAGCCAAAGAAAGGCTTTGAGGTTCCCAAAGTTCAAGTGTTAACGTATTCGACATGAAGACAGCTGTGCGCCTCCGTCATGCCGTGAGCATCCCGCTCGTGGCGCGCCTGCATGTCGATCTCTGCCGCTGTATGTCCGCGGTCTGTTGCCGCGAGGTCTGATACGGCATCATGCAGCGGCGCCGCCCCTCGACGCGGGCGCCGCGACCCCGTCCCCGTTCCACCGCACGACCGCACGGACTGCCTCCGTGCGTCCCGCTGCGTCCCCAGTTGGAGTGTGTCCGTGTCCGCGAACCCCGCGTCCGCCGCCCCCGAGGCCGAGGAGCCCACCGGCTCCGGGTCTCGCCCCCGTATATCCAGGTTCCCGTTCTGGGCCCAGATCGTCATCGGTCTGGTGCTCGGCGTGCTGCTCGGCTGGCTGGCCCGCAGCCAGGACATCGGCTGGCTCGTCACCACCCTCGACGAGATCGGCTCGCTCTTCGTCCAGCTGCTGAAGCTGGCCGTCGCCCCGCTGGTCTTCTTCGCGATCCTCGTGTCGATCACCAACCTGCGCCAGGTCAACAACGCCGCCCGGCTCGCGACCCGCACCCTGCTCTGGTTCATGATCACCTCGCTGATCGCGGTCGCCATCGGCCTCGCGATCGGTCTGATCACCAACCCGGGCTCCGGCACCGGCCTCACGCCGAAGGACGGCGAGCTCTCCGAGACCAAGGGCAGCTGGATCGACTTCCTGACCGGCATCGTCCCGGACAACGTGATCACGCCGTTCACCGAGCTGAACGTGCTCCAGATCGTGTTCATGGCCGCCGTCGCCGGTATCGCCGCCCTCAAGCTCGGCGAGAAGGCCAAGCCGATCCTCACCCTCAGCCAGTCGATCCTGGAGCTGCTCCAGAAGGCCCTGTGGTGGGTCATCCGCCTCGCCCCGATCGGCACCGTCGGTCTCATCGGCTACGCGATCGCCGACTACGGCTGGGACCTCATCGGCAAGTACGCGACGTTCACCGCCGACGTCTACATCGGCTGCGCCCTGGTGATGTTCGGCGTCTACCCGCTGCTCCTGGCCACCGTCGCCAAGGTCAGCCCGCTCCAGTTCTTCAAGGGCGCCTGGCCCGCGATCCAGCTCGCCTTCGTCTCCCGCTCCTCGGTCGGCACCATGCCGGTCACCCAGCGGGTCACCGAGCGCCTCGGCGTTCCGAAGGAGTACGCCTCCTTCGCCGTCCCGTTCGGCGCGACCACGAAGATGGACGGCTGCGCCGCGATCTACCCGGCGCTGGCGGCGATCTTCATCGCGCAGATCTTCGACGTGCAGCTGGGCATCGGCGACTACCTCCTGATCGCCTTCGTCTCGGTGATCGGCTCGGCGGCCACCGCCGGTCTCACCGGCGCCACGGTCATGCTGACCCTCACCCTGTCCACGCTGGGCCTCCCGCTGGAGGGCGTCGGCCTGCTCATGGCGATCGACCCGATCCTGGACATGATGCGCACCGCCACCAACGTCGCCGGCCAGGCGCTGGTCCCGGTGATCGTCTCGGCCCGGGAGAAGATCCTCGACCACGACGCGTACAACTCCGCCTCGTCCTCCCCGATCGACTCCTTCGGCCAGGACGACGTCCGCGACGCCGAGCAGAAGGTGACCCTGCCGGCCCCCGCGTGACCTCGCGGGCGACGCCCGCCCCGCACCACGACCGCGCCCCCGGCCCACGTTTCCGTACGTGGGACGGGGGCGCGGTCGTGGTGCGGGGCGGGCGGCCGTTCGAGGACAGGGCCTGGCGCGCGGTCAGGGGCGCTGGAAGAGGACCTCGGGGTTGGCCGGGGTGGGGCCGCTCAGCAGCCGGGCCGGCCGGCCGCGCAGGCTCCGGTCGAAGAAGGCCGTCACATAGCTCCTGGTGATCGTGGTCGAGCGGGCGGCGGAGAGCGGCGCGTCCGGGTCCTCGATGCCGAGCTGCTCACCGATCTCGGGGAGGTCGGTGAAGGTGAAGTGCCCGGAGTCCCGCACCGTCAGCCACCGCTTGAAGCCGTCCAGCCGGTCCCAGGCGTCGTCCCAGGACGTGTCGCCGCCGCCGGGGCCGTGCCCGGGGTCGGTGCCCAGCATCAGGAACGGCCGCCCGTCCAGTCCCCGCACGGGGGCCGGGTCGAAGAACGTGCCGTCCATATTGACCCCCGCGTCCACCCGGTGGTCGACGGCCATCGTGGAGGCGGCCGCGTTGCCCCCGATGGAGTGGCCCGCCATGCCCACCCGGCGCGGGTCGATCGTCCGGGCGTGCCGCCACGCCGGGTCCGGGCCGGTCAGCCGGTCCAGCAGGAACGAGAAGTCGTCGGCCCGGCCGGCGGAGACGTCGGCCAGGACCTTCCGCCGCGCGGCGTCGTCGGGTTGCGCGGCCACCTTGTCGCAGGCCGCACAGGTGAGGACCCGCCCGTCGGGCAGTTGCGTACCGGTCGACTCGTACGGATGGTCCGCCGTCGCCACGACGTAGCCCCGGCTCGCCAGTTCCTCCGCGAGCCCGGTCAGCGTGGCCCCGGGCGTGCCGAAGCCGGGGGAGAGCAGGACCAGCGGGAAGCGTCCCGGGGCCGGGCGGGCCCCCGTACGGGCATGGGCGCCGATGCCGCTGACCAGCTCGGGCGGCACGACGTCCTCAAGTCCGCGCTGCGCGAGCATCAGCCGCGCCTCTTCCCGCGCCATGTACGGGGCCGGCTCGCCGCCGGTGCCGGGGCGGGCCGGGTAGTTCAGCGACACCAGCAGCCGGCGCGGCCCGGCGGCCGGGACCCACGGGTCGGCGCGGTCGTGGTCGGTCAGGAACAGGGTGTCGCGGCCGGTGGCGTACCGGCCGGTGGGCCGGGGAAGGGTGGGCGCCGTCGGCTCGGCCAGGTCGCCGCGGGCGGCGGAGGCGGGGGGTAAGGAGGTGGACCGCGCCGGGCCGGACGCCGAGGCGGGCGCGGCCAGGGCGGCCAGAGCGGTCAGGGCGAGCGCCGCGGCGGTCGCGGCGACGCCGGCCGGTCTGTTGCGGAGGGAGATCGTCATGTCCGCAACGCTAGGCAGGCGACCGGGCGGGCACATCGGACGCCGGGTGGACCCGCTGTCGGACCACGGGATGACCCCGCTCCTCCGCCGGTCGCACCGGGCCGGCCCCGCGCCGCGGGTGATCGTTCTCCGCCACGCCGGGCCGCGCACCGCCGTACCCTGGGACGGGAGCAGGGCAGTGGGGGCGGGGAGGACCGACATGGGTGCAGTGAAGAGCAAACGGATGCCGCGCGCCGTGCGCGAGCAGCAGATGATGGACGCCGCGGTGCGGACCTTCGGGCAGCGCGGCTACCGGGCCGCCTCGATGGACGAGATCGCGGAGCTGGCGGGCGTGTCCAAGCCGTTGGTCTACCTGTACCTGAATTCCAAGGAGGAGCTGTTCTCCGCCTGCATCCGCCGCGAGGCGAACGCCCTGCTGGAAGCGGTGCGGGCCGGAGTGGAGCCGGGGCTGCCCGCCGACGGCCAACTGTGGGCGGGGCTGCGGGCGTTCTTCCTCCACACCGCCGAGAACCCGGACGGCTGGTCGGTCCTGCACCGCCAGGCGCGTTCGCACGGGGAGCCGTTCGTCAGTGAGCTCGGGGGCATGCGGGACGAGATCGTCGCGTTCGTGACGGGTCTGATCGGCGCCGCCGCCCGCGAGGCGCACAGCGACCCGGCCCTCGCGGACCGGGACGTGGCGGGGCTCGCGCAGGCGCTGGTGGGGGCCGCGGAGTCGCTGGCGGGCTGGGCCAACGACACCCCGGACGTCTCGGCGAAGGAGGCCGCGGCGACCCTCATGAACTTCGCCTGGGCGGGCCTGGAGAACCTGATGCACGCCCGGCCCTGGCAGCCCCGGGACAGCCCTTAGGCCCGACAGGGCCCGGGCCCTGTCGGTCTCCCCTCCGGATCGTGCCGGGCCCGCGGGACCCGGCGCACACTCCCAGTACCTCTCCCCGCCCTCTCCCCGACCGCACGCCCCGTCGACGGCGGGAGCGGCCCGGCCGGCCGGCAGGTACTTCCCCGATCTCCGGCGGTGTCCGCCCCACGTCGGTAGCCTGCGCAGACAGCCGTGCACCTGAGGAGGGGCAGTGAGCGAAGACCAGGGAGCCGCGGGCGGCGTCAACTACTACGGCACACACGGCGATCGGATCGTGGGCCTGGGGCCACAGGGAGAAGCCAGGACGCTGTTCGGCAGGCCCCTCGGCGAGGGACGGGGGCCGTCCGACGCCGAGGACGAGTACCGCGCCTGGCTCGACGACGCCGCGCCGTGGAAGCCCTTCCGGGTCGGTGACGTGCTTCGGCACTCCGTGCGCGCGGAGTCGGTCGAACAGTACGAGGCGTTCGACGGCACAGTCCTGGACCTGCTGGTGGACAGGATGGACCTGCGGGGGGCCCTCGCCGACATCGTGTACATCGCCGCGGGTGAGATGATCGGCCCGGTGGATCCGCTGGAGGCGTATCGGCGGACGCGGCCGTGGAACATCGAGGACCGGTCGCGGCAGGCGGACGGGGACGCGCGGCCCTGGAGCGCCCTGGACCGGTTCCTCACCGTCCTGCTGCCCGAAGGCGAGCCGCTGGTCGTCCTGGGGCAGCGGGGCGCCGGCTACACGCAGTACTACCCGGCGGCGGTCTACCTCGTCGGTGGCGCGGCCGACGATCTGGAGAGGGACGCCGTTCCCATGACCGCGAGCCTCGTGCACGAGTACACCCATCTGGCACTCGGGCGCATCTACGCCAACGCCAGCCTGCCGTGGCCGGACAGCCGACGCTTCGACCCGGACCGCACCTACGCCCTGCGCACGGCTTTCGCCGCCGCGGCGAAGGCGGGGAAAACGGCGCTGGGGAGTGGGCTGACCGGTATCACGAGCCCGGGCCTACGAGGGATTCTCCAGCACATCGCGGGGACCCTGGCCGACATGTCCGCGGTCGACCTGGACCGGGAGGCCATCCCCTATCTGATCGAGGCGGAGGCCGCGGCAGCCTGTCACGATGAGCCGGATGCCGTGTCCGCGGTGTTCGGCACCGCCCTGCCCGCCGCGTTCGGCACGTACGTCGCGCCGGAACTCCGAGCCGCGGCAGAGGCCATCAACGGTGCGGGCCTGCTCCGTTGGTAGCCCGCTGCCCCCGGTGATCGGCCGACCATCCCCTAGGCGTGGCGGCCCACCGACCCCACGAGGTGCACGCGCCCGCCGGGGCCGCGCAGTTCGAAGGCGTTCCCGGCGGCGTCGGCCGCGTACGTCACGGTGGCGGGCAGCAGGACCGGGGCCTTGAACTCGGTCCGTACGGAACGGATTCCGGCCGGGTCGCCGGCCTCGGCCAGGCAGCGGGCCACCGTCCACATGCCGTGCGCGATGGCCCGGGGGAAGCCGAACAGCCGGGCGGTCAGCGGGTGCAGGTGGATCGGGTTGCGGTCCCCGGAGGCGGCTCCGTACCGCCGCCCCAGATCGCCGGGCAACCGCCACTCGGCGCGGGCGGGCAGGTCCTCGGCGGCCGGGGCGGCGGTGGGGCTCCCGGGAGGCGCTGTTGTCTCCGGGTTCCGTGTTCCGTGGCGGGACAGATAGCCGCTGCGCGACTCCCACACCAGCTCCCCGCCCACTCGCGCCTCGGTCGCCATCGTGACCTCGGTGCCGCGTCGGTGGGGCGTCAACTCCGCTGCGTACGCCGTAAGTTCGAGTGGTTCGGTGGGCCCTGCGGGCCGGTGCGGGGTGATCTCGATCCAGGTGTGGACGAGCCCGAGCACGGGCAGCGGGAAGGCGCGCCCGGACATCAGTCGCATGGTCAGCGGGAAGGCCAGCACATGCGGATACGTGAGGGGCAGATCCCCGGATTCCGGGAACCCGCAGATCCTCCCGTACGCGGCGAGGGGGCCGGGCGCGGCGGGCGCGGCCGGGCGGGTGAGGCGGCCGGCGGGCAGGGTGGCGTCCGGCCGTCCGGCGCGCTTGAACGGCGAGGTGAGGGCCCCGCGCGCGAGCGAGGCGCCGAGTGAGGTCATCGGGCTCACGCCCCCAGCAGGCTCTGGCCGCAGACACGCAGCACCTGGCCGTTGACGGCGCCGGAGTCGGGCTGGGCGAACCAGGCGACCGCCTCGGCGACATCGGCCGGAAGTCCGCCCTGGGAGAGGGAGTTCATCCGGCGGCCCGCCTCGCGGATGAGGAAGGGCACGGCGGCGGTCATCCGCGTCTCGATGAAGCCGGGGGCCACCGCGTTGACGGTGACGCCGTGCTCGGCTGCGGCGCGCGGGCCGAGCGAGCGGACGAGGCCGATGACGCCCGCCTTGCTGGCCGCGTAGTTGGTCTGGCCGTCGTTGCCCGCGATGCCCGCGATGGAGGCGGTGGCGACGATCCGGCCGCCCCGGTTCAGGGCGCCCGCGGACAACAGCTCGTCGGTGGTGCGGAGCACGCTGTCGAGGTTGACCTCGATGACCTGGGCCCAGCGTTCGGCGGGCATGTTGGCGAGGCGGCGGTCGCGGGTGATGCCCGCGTTGTGGACGAGGACGTCGAGCCCGTCCGGTGCGGCGGCGGCGATGCGGGCCGCGGCGTCGGGTGCGGTGATGTCCAGCGGCAGTGCGGTGGCCCCGAGCCGGTCGGCGGTGCGGACCAGGTCGTCCCGGGCCCCGGGGACGTCCAGCACGATCACCCGCGCCCCGTCGCGGGCGAGCACCGAGGCGACGGACGCGCCGATGCCCCGGGCCGCGCCGGTGACCAGGGCGGTGCGGCCCGTCAGCGGGGCGGACCGGTCGGGCACGGTGTCGGGTGCGGCGGCGGTCAGCTCGATCACCTGGCCGCTGACGTACGCGGAGCGGGGGGAGAGGAGGAAGCGGAGGGTGGACCCGGCGGCCTCCGGCGTCCCGTCGGCCGGCAGCCGCACGAGCTGGACCGTGGCGCCCCGCCCGACCTCCTTGCCCAGCGACCGGACGAAACCCTCCAACGCCTGCTGGGCAGCGGCCTGATGGTGGTCCTCGGAGGACGGCGGCGTGCCGAGGACGACGATCCGGCCACCGGGAGCCGGCGACCGTACGACGGGATGGAGGGCGGCGTGCACCTCGGCGAGGCCCCGGGCGGAAGTGACCCCCGTGGCGTCCAGGACGATCCCGGCGGGCCGCGCCGCCCGCTCCCCGACGGTGAGCCCGGTCGTGGCCAGCACCTTCGCCAGCCCGTCCCGGATCGCCGGGGTCCCGGCGGTCAGGTGCAGCAGCGGCCCGTCCAGCCGCGGGGTCTCGAGGGTCCAGCGGCGCAGCGGGGCGGGCTGCGGCAGGCCGAGCCGCCGGGTGAGGAAGCGGCCGGGTGCTGTGCCGGTGAGGTGCAGATAGCGATCGGCCATTGTCCTGACTCCCTGGTCGGTCGTAGATTTACTCTTGAGTAAGGTTACTTAAGAGTCAGGAGCTGGTCGAGATGCACAATCCCGGACCGACCGAGACGAGATGGTCACGGTGACGAGCCCGCGCCCATCGATTCCCCTCGCCCTGCCCCGGCCGCGCCGCGTCGCGGTGATCGGCGGCAGCCGCACCCCCTTCGCCCGCTCCGACGGCCCGTACGCCACCGCCTCCAACCAGGACCTGCTGACGGCCGCGCTCGACGGGCTCGTGGAGCGTCACGGCCTGGCCGGGGACCGGGTCGGGGCGTTCGTCGCGGGCGCGGTCCTCAAGCACAGCCGCGACTTCAACCTGGCGAGGGAGACGGTCCTCGGCTCCGCGCTCGACCCGCGCACCCCGGCCTACGACATCCAGCAGGCCTGCGGCACGGGCCTCCAGGCCGTGATCGCCGCCGCGAACACGATCGCGCTCGGATCCGTCGACTCGGCGATCGCGGGCGGCTCCGACACCACCAGCGACGCCCCGCTCGGCGTCAACGACGAACTGCGCCGCATCCTGCTCGCCGCCCGCCGGGCGAGGACGACGCCCGCCCGCCTCAAGGCCCTCGCCGCCGTCCGCCCCCGCCACCTCGTCCCGGACATCCCGCGCAACGCCGAACCGCGCACCGGACGGTCGATGGGCGAGCACGCCGCCGTCACCGCGCGCCGCTGGGCGGTGAGCCGCCAGGACCAGGACCTGCTGGCCGCCACCAGTCACCAGCGCCTGGCGGCAGCCTATGAACGGGGCTTCCTGGACGACCTGGTGGTCCCGTACCGGGGGCTGGACCGCGACCAGAACCTCCGCCCGGGTTCGACGGTCGAGAAACTGGCGGGGCTGAAGCCGGTGTTCGGGACATCCGGCCCCAACCCCACCATGACGGCGGGCAATTCGACGCCGCTGACGGACGGGGCGGCGACGGTCCTGCTGGCGACGGAGGAGTGGGCGCGGGAGCGGGGTCTTGAGCCCCTCGCCCTTCTCTCCCTGTACGAGACGGCGGCCGTGGACTACGTGGACGGCGACGACGGCCTCCTCATGGCCCCGGCGTACGCGGTGCCGCGCCTGTTGGAGCGGGCCGGGCTGGGCATCGAGGACTTCGACCTGTACGAGATCCACGAGGCGTTCGCCTCCCAGGTGCTGGCCACCCTCGCGTCCTGGGAGGGGCAGGGCCTGGCCCCGGTGGACCGGACCCGCCTCAACGTGGCCGGGTCCTCCCTGGCCACCGGTCATCCCTTCGCCGCGACGGGCGCCCGGATCGTCGCCACCCTGGCGAAGCTCCTCGCGGAACGGGACGCGCCGGGCCGGGGCCTGATCTCGATCTGCGCGGCGGGCGGCCAGGGGGTGACGGCCATCCTCGAACGCCCCTGATCTGTTGGCCTCCTGGCCTCCTGGCCCGTGGGCTCGTTGGCCCGTGGGCCCGTTCGCCCCCTGGCCGGTGGGCCTGTTGCCCCTCTGGCCCCTTGACCCTCTGCCCCTCTGACCCGCCGCCCCTGACCTGCCAGCCTCTCCCCCGAGACCTCAGCCGGACGGACGACCCGGCGAACCGACCCGCCCGACCCCCGAACCGAGGAGCCGCACGTGTCAACGCCGCCTTCCGCCGCCGCAACCGCCGCCGCAACCGCCCCCGCAGCCGCGCCCGTTCTGGTCGAGCCGACGAAGAAGCGAGGCCCCGACGGGAGCGTCCGGGAGGTCTCCGTGCCGAAGTTCGCGCCGACCGTGACGCGCGGCTCGCTCGCCGAGATCCCGTTCGACAACGCCCGGGAGGCCCCGTCCGACCCGGTGCTCAGCCGCAAGGACGCCGGGGGCGCGTGGCGGGACGTGAGCGCCGCCGAGTTCGCCGCCGAGGTGCTGGCAGTGGCCAAGGGCCTGATGGCGGAGGGGCTGCGGGCGGGGGACCGGGTCGCGATCATGGCCCGGACGACGTACGAGTGGACGCTGCTGGACTTCGCGTCCTGGGCGGCCGGCCTGGTGACGGTCCCCGTCTACCCGACCTCCTCCGCCTTCCAGGCCCGCTGGATCCTCCAGAACTCGGGCGCGGTGGCCTGCGCGGTGGAGACGAAGGAGCAGGGCCGCCTGATCAGCCAGGAGCGCAAGCAGCTCGGCGACCTGGCGCACCTGTGGCAGTTCGACACGGGGGCGATCGGCCGGCTCAAGTCCCTCGGCAAGGACATCCCGGACGAGGCGGTGACGGCCCGCCGGGCCGCCCTGGAACCGGACACCCCCGCCACCCTGATCTACACCTCGGGCACCACGGGACGCCCGAAGGGCTGCGTCCTGACCCACGGCAACTTCTTCGCCGAGGTCGACAACGCGATCGAACTCCTCCACCCGGTCTTCAAGTCGGTCTCGAAGGACCCGGCCTCCACCCTCCTCTTCCTGCCCCTCTCGCACGTCTTCGGCCGCATGGTGGCGATCGGCTGCATGCGGGCGCGGGTGCGCCTGGGCCACGCCCCGTCCATCGGGACCGAGGACCTCCTCGCCGACCTGGCGGGCTTTCGTCCGACCTTTCTGCTCGCCATCCCGTACGTCCTGGAGAAGGTCTTCAACACGGGCCGGGCGACGGCCGAGAAGATGGGCCGGGCCTCCTCGTTCGACCGGGCGGCCCGCATCGCCCAGCGCTACGGCAAGGCGGTCGAGGCCGCCGAACACGGCACGGGCCCCGGTCCCGGCCTCGGCCTGCGCGCCGCCCGCGCCCTGTACGACCCGCTGGTCTACCGCCGTATCCGGGCGGCGCTCGGCGGCCGGGTCCGGTACGTCATCTGCGGCGGCTCCCCGCTCGGCCGGCGGCTCGCCGCGTTCTACGAGGGCGCGGGCATCGGCATCTTCGAGGGCTACGGACTCACGGAGACCACGGCCGCCCACACGGTGACTCCGCCCCTCAAACCCCGCCTGGGCACGGTCGGTTGGCCGCTGCCCGGGACGTCGGTGCGCATCGCGGAGGACGGTGAGGTGCTGCTGCGGGGCAGCCAGGTCTTCCGGGGCTACTGGGACGGCGAACGGGCGGAGGTGACCCCGGCGCTCCTGCCGGACGACTGGTTCCCCACGGGCGACCTGGGCGCACTGGACGAGGACGGCTATCTGACGATCACGGGCCGCAAGAAGGACATCATCATCACGTCGGGCGGCAAGAACGTGACCCCGGCCCCGCTGGAGGACTGGCTGCGCGCCCACCCCCTGGTCAGCCAGTGCATGGTCGTCGGCGACAACCGCTCGTTCGTCACCGCCCTGATCACCCTGGAGCCGGACGGCCTCCAGCACTGGCGCCGGATGACGAAGAAGCAGGACATCCCGATGCGGGACCTGGTCCACGACGAGGACCTGCGCACGTCGCTCCAGAAGGCGGTCGACGAGGCGAACCGCCTGGTCTCCCGCGCGGAGTCGATCCGTAAGTTCACGGTCCTGCCGGTGGACTTCACGGAGGAGAAGGGCCACCTGACGCCGTCGCTGAAGCTGAAGCGGGACGCGATCGCACGGGACTTCGCGGGGGAGATCGAGGCGTTGTACCGGAAGTGAGGGCGCGGGGCCCGTGCCCGGCCTGGACGGGATGGTCAGGCTGGGCACGGCCCCTGGTGGTCAGGCCGGGCACGGGATGGTCAGGCCGCCCGGAGGACGTCACAGGAGCAGTGGCGGAATTCCAGTCCGAGCTCCCGGTCCACGGCCGCGCTCGAAGGCGTGGCGGCTTCGGAGACCTTCTCCCAGGTGCCGTACGGGCATCCCCCGGATCGCCGCGAGTTCGGCCATCAGAACCCGGACGTTCGAGCTCGCCGAACACCGGATCAACGGCCGGCGGATGGAGATGGACCGTATCGACGTCGCGGTGCGCAAGGACACCGCCGAGATCTGGGAGGTCCGGAGCGGCGACGGCACCCTGCACAGCTTCCCTGTGCACGACGTGCAGTTCCAGGTCCTGTCGGTCGACGGGAAGGAGCCGCCCCCGGCCCTGTCCGGGAAAGGACACGGCCCTGCTGCCTCCCCGCACCGTGATGTGCCTCATCATGCGGCTCACCGACTACGCGGACCCCGGCCTCCCCTACATGTTCCACTGCCACATGCTGTACCACGAAGACCGGGAAATGATGGGCCAGTTCGTGGTCCTGGGCCCGGGCAGCGCGCCGGTCGGCCGCCACGGTCTTCCGCGGACGGAGAGCATGCGCACCACGGCTGAGGCCCGCCGTCGCCCGGGGCCAGGTCACCGAGGTGCGTACTCCTCGCCCCGACGGGTTGCGCCGGCCCGAACCCCGGGCGGCGCAACCCGTCGGGGCACGGCTCACCCGGCCGGTTCCCGCGGGTCGGCCCCGGCCGCCGGAGCGGGCGCGGCGGCGGGCGCGGGCATCCGCCAGGCCACGACCGCACCCGTCGCGAGCCCCACGCCCGCGAGGAGCGTGGCCACCACGAACGGATCGAAGGAGTGCAGGGTGGGCGCGAAGCCGACCCCGACGCAGACCGCCACCCCGGCCGCGCCGCCCAGCTGGTCGGCGGCGCGCTGGACGCCCGAGGCGATTCCGGCGTCGTCCTCGGTGACACCGGTGACCGCGACGTACTGGAGTCCGACGAGGCCGAATCCCATGCCGGCCGCGATCAGCAGCATGGCCGGGACCAGCGCCGCCCCGCCCGCGGACGAGGCGGAGACGAGCGCGATCGCGGCCATCGCCGCCGCGGTGAACCCGATGCCGGCGAGCACGCACGCGCGGGCCCCCCAACGGCCCAGCAGCCGGGGCACCAGCAGGGAGAACACGATCAGCGAGACCGCGAGGGGCAGCATCGTCAGCCCCGCGCCCAGCGGGCCCAGCCCCAGCCGGTCCTGGAGGTAGAACGTGAACAGCAGGAACGACGTCGACAGGGCCCCGCTCAGGAGCACCGTGGCCAGGTTGGCCGCGACCCGGGCGCGGTGGGCGAAGAAGCGCGGCGGCACCAGCGGATTGCGCGACCGCGCCTCGACCCGTACGAACCCGATCCCGGCCGCCACCGCCCCGGCCAGCGCCGCCGGGACCACCCACGGGGACGTTCCGGGCTCACCGGCCTCGACCACGCCGAACGTGAACAGCAGCGGGCAGGCGGTCAGCAGCACCGCGCCGGGAAGGTCCAGCGCCCGCCGCCGGTCCTCGGCCACGGGCCGGTCGCCGTCGACCAGGAAGACGGCCGCCAGCAGGACGACCAGGATGAACGGGACCGAGATCAGGAAGATCCACCGCCACCCCAGGTGAGCGGTGATGACGCCGGACAGCACGAACCCGAGCACGAGGCCGCAGCTGGCCACCGCCGCCCACACGCCGAGGGCCCGCGACCGGCGCGGCCCCTCGGGGAACATCAGGATGACGGTGGCCATCGCGGCGGGCAGCGCGACGGCCTCCCCGGCGCCCTGCAACAGGCGCATGACCACCAGCAGGCCGAACGTGGGGGCCAGGCCCGCCAGCAGCGACGCGACGCCGAACAGGCCGGTGCCCAGCACCAGCACGCGCCGCCGCCCGAGCAGGTCGCCCAGCCGGCCGCCGAGCATCAGCATTCCGCCGCCGGTGACGGTGTAGCCGACCACGACCCAGGTGAGGGAGTGCCCGCCGACGCCGAAGTCGGCGCCGATCGAGGGCAGGGCGATGTTGACCACGGTCACGTCGACCGCGATGAAGAACTGCAGCAGGGACATCGCGCACAGCACCAGCCATGCGCGTACGGGGGACGGGCTGTGCCCGCGCGAAGACCTGCGTGAAGACCCGCGCGAAGATCCGCGTGAAGAGAGGATGCCTGAGAACATCAGGTGCTCCGTAGCTCAGAGGTGGCTCCGAGCAGCACGAGGAGGCCGCTCGGATCTGATCACGAAGCGGCTGGACGCCCTGAAGATGTGTGAGGAGAACGCCCCGCC
This sequence comes from Streptomyces sp. NBC_01116, assembly GCF_041435495.1. Lineage (NCBI taxonomy): Bacteria > Bacillati > Actinomycetota > Actinomycetes > Kitasatosporales > Streptomycetaceae > Streptomyces > Streptomyces sp. NBC_01116. The sequence continues at coordinate 3,579,139 of NZ_CP108644.1, read as the reverse complement.
GCTAGCGGAGGGTCCTGGTCACCGCGGCGCAAGCGGCCGCGCACGAAGCTGCAGACATGTGATCGACGGTACCAGGGCGGCCGGGGCGGGCCACTGCGGGCGGGCTCCCGGGAGTCCGCGGGACCCCGGAAGTGCCCCGCGAGGGCTGTCCCTCCGCCGGAAGTTGCGGCACCCTGGTCACCGTTCAACTCGCGTAGGCAGAGGCCCACTTCGCACCCCGTGCTCCGCACCTCGCACCCCACTGCCCGGTTGTCGACCCGGAGGTTCCCCCGCCCATGCGCTCGACCCGTACCAGTCTGCTGGCCCTGCTGGCGCTCCTCGGAGGCCTGCTCACCGTCACCGCCGCCGCGAGCCCCGCCGCGGCGGCCCCCAACTTCAAGGCGCCCTACGGCTGCGGCCAGCAATGGACGTACAGCCATCACTCCGCCGAGGTCAGACAGGCTCTCGACTTCGTCCGCACGGACGGCGGGGCCACCGCGGGCTCTCCGGTCCTCGCCTCGGCCGCCGGAACCGCCTACCGCTACTCCCAGCCGAGCGGCGCGGGCAACTACATCGCGGTCGAGCACGGCGGCGGCTGGAAGACGTACTACTTCCACCTCGCCGCCTTCTCCGTCGCCAACGGGGCCCAGGTCGCCCAGGGCCAGCAGATCGGCACCACCGGCTCGACCGGGAACAGCTCCGGCGCCCACATCCACTACGAGCAGCTGTACAACGGCGTCGGCCAGAACATCGTGATCAACGGCCAGTCACTCGCCCCGTATCCCGGCTCGTACTACAACAAGAACCTGACCAGCGACAACGGTTGCGGTGGCAGCGGCGGCAAGCACTGGGTCGACACCTTCGCCAACGCCACCGGCTACGCCGCCGCCAACACGGCCGACGCCCAGGGCGTCCTGAACGCCGGTACGAACTACGTCTACTGCAAGGTGTGGGGCGCGCGGGTCGGCACGGCCACCCAGTTCAACCACTGGTGGCTGCGCACCGACCTGGACACGGTGTACGCGGGCAAGAACGGCCGCAACGCGTACGTCTCCGCCTACTACCTCTCCCGCTGGGGCAACGACGAGGCCCGTGACAACAACGGGGCGGTGATCCCGGACTGCTGAGCCCGGGGCGGGCCCGGCAGCGCGTCCCCGGCGCGGTTTGGCGCAAAAGCCGTCGAGCAAGATCCGCCGGCCTGGCACTCTGGCTGTACGGGCCCGACGGCGGAAGTTCCGGGGGCAGGGGACCTCACAGAGGAGCGGGCCGCATGGCGACCGTCGTCGATCTGTTCACCTACCCCGTCAAGGGGTGTGCGGGAACAGCCGTGGACAGTGCGTACCTCACGCCGGCGGGTCTCGCACACGACCGCAGCTTCATGGTCGTCAGCGCCGACGGGGTCTACCGCACCCAGCGCCGTGAGGGGTGGAGCGCCTCCGCCAGCAGCTCCTCGTTGGCCCCGTTCCCGTACATGTGGGCCGTGTCGATCAGCGTGATGCCCAGCTCGACGGCCCGGCGGGCCACGGCGGTGGCCGCCTCGCGGTCCTCGGGCCGTTCGGTGGGCAGGTGCATCGCACCGAACCCCAGCCGCCCCACGGTCAGGTCTCCGCCGATACGGAAGGTCGTCGTCGACGGCGTGGTCGGCGTGTTCGGCGTGGTCGGCATGTTCGCTGGAGTCCCCTTGCTCGGACGGCTTCGCCAACGTAGCCGTCCGAGCCGTGCGGAGGAGGGGATTCAGGGTGTTCCCGGGCCCTGGAGGAGCTGGAGGTAGTTGCCCACCGGGTCCACGATCGTGGAGAAGAACCAGCCGCCCCCGGTGTCCTCGACCGGCCGTACCCAGGTCACCCCGAGCGTGTTGAGGTGTTTCTCCGCCGCCCGGATGTCGCGCACGGTGAGGTTGATCAGCTGTCGCCCCGGTTCGGCGGCCTGGTCCGCCACGTCGTCCCGCTCGTCGAATCCGATGATCGCCCCGGGGCCGACGATCAGGAGGTGCTCCGCCCAGCGGGCGCCCAGGGGCTCCAGTGCGGCGCGGTACCAGGCGATCAGGGCGGCGGAGTCGGTGCTGCCGATGATGACGCCGAGGCCCGTGATGCCCTCGGTGCCGGTGGTGTCGCTGCTGTCGTCGGTGGAAGCCGTCATGGTGGTTCTCCTCGCTCTGCCGATCGTGCGTGCCAAGGGCCGTTGGCCGTGGGCTGTCGTGAGCCGTCGTGATCCGTGGGTCGGCCGGGCCGGCCGCGGTCGGTCGACCCGTTCTGCCTACCACTCCTGACCGCCGGCGGCCGTGAAACTCATCGGTCCCCGCCGCCGGTCCACCCCGATGCGCCCCGCCCCTTGTCTGATGGTCCGTCAGGTATGACGATGGCGGCCGTCACCCGGGGCGGACCGCCCCGGGCCGGAGGGGAAGGAGGCCGCCGTGCCGATACTGCCCAGCGGGCCGCTGTCGTACGGGATGCAGCTGCCGGTCCAGTCGCAGAGCGTCATCTACGCGGAACCCTGGGAGGCGGCGGCGACCCCCGCCGATCTCGTCCGCATAGCCCGCGCCGCCGACCGCGGCGGTTTCGCCTACATCGCCGGCTGCGATCACGTCGCCATCCCGAGGCGGCTTGCGGACGGCATGAGCACCGTCTGGTACGACCCCGTCGCCACGCTCGCCTTTCTCGCCGGGGTCACCGAGCGCGTCCTCCTGATGAGCCATGTCGCCGTCGTCGGACTGCGCCACCCGCTCGTCACCGCCAAGCAGTACGCCACCCTCGACCACCTCAGCGGCGGCCGGCTGATCCTCGGTGTCGGGGCCGGGCACGTACGCGAGGAGTTCGAGGCGGTCGGGGCGGACTTCGACGGGCGCGGGGGTGTGCTCGACGAGTCGATCGACGCGCTGCGGGCCGCGCTGGGGCCCGAGGAGTACCCGGAGTTCGCGGGCCGGCGGTTCTCGTTCAGCGGGCTCGGGCAGCGGCCCCGGCCGGTTCAGGAACGGGTGCCGATCTGGGTGGGCGGCTCCTCGCCCGCCGCCACCCGCCGGGCCGCCGTGCGCGGGGACGGGTGGCTGCCGCAGGGCGATCCCCGGGACCGGCTGCCCGAGCGGATCGCCCGGGTGCACGCCCTGCGGGCGGAGGCGGGCGTCGGGGCGCCGATCGTCATCGGCGCGATCACCGAACCGCTGTACGTCGGTGAGCCCGGGTGGTCCGTGGGGCGGCGGACGCTCACGGGCGGGCCGGAGGCCCTCGCGGAGTCGCTGCGGGAGTACGCGGCGATCGGCGTGCACCAGATCCAGGTGCGCTTCCGGAGCCGGAGCGTGGACGAACTGACCGATCAGATGGCGGCGTTCGGTGCGGACGTGGCCCCCCACCTCGGTACGTGAAGGAGACGGACATGGGCAAGCTGGACGGGCGGGTCGTCCTGGTCACCGGGGCGGCGCGCGGGCAGGGCGAGCACGAGGCGCGGCTCTTCGCGGCCGAGGGCGCGCGGGTCGTCGTCGCCGATGTGCTGGTCGAGCAGGGGGAGGCGCTGGTACAGGAGTTGGGGGAGGAGTACGGCAAGGGCGCCGCCCGGTTCGTACGGCTGGACGTCGGGAGCGAGGAGGACTGGGCCGCCGCCGTCGCCGTGGCCAAGGACGCCTTCGGGAAGATCGACGGGCTCGTCAACAACGCGGGCATCCTGCGCTTCAACGAGCTGGTCAACACCCCGCTGGCCGAGTTCGAGCAGGTGGTGCGGGTCAATATGACGGGTGCGTTCCTCGGGATGCGCGCCGTCGCGCCCGAGATCGAGGCCGCGGGCGGCGGGACGATCGTCAACACGTCCTCGTACACCGGTCTCACCGGCATGCCGCTGGTCGGCGCGTATGCCGCGACCAAGCACGCGGTGGTGGGGCTCACCAGGGTCGCCGCCATGGAGCTGGCGGGGAAGGGCATCCGGGTCAACGCCGTCTGCCCGGGGGCCGTCGACACCGCGATGACCAACCCGGCCCTGCTGGACCCGGACGCCGAACTGTCGACGTCCGGCGCGGCCCTGGACGCGTACTACCGCAAGCTCGTGCCGATGGGTCGGATCGGCAGGCCCGAGGAGGTCGCCGCGCTGGTCCTGTTCCTGTCCGGCCCTGACTCCTCGTACATCACCGGGCAGCCGTTCGTCGTGGACGGGGGATGGCTGGCGGGGGTCAGCCCGTTCTGACGGCCGTCCTGACGAGGCGTCAGGTATTGACGGGTCGCGGTGGCGGTGGAACAGTCGGCAGCATCACAATCTGACGGTGCGTCAGAAAAACTTGAGGACGGTGAACCTCCGTGGAATTCGGGCTCTTTGTTCAGGGGTACGTGCCCGCCGCGCGTGCCAAGGCGGACCCCGAGGCAGAGCACAAGGCGCTGATCGAGGAGACCGAGTACGTCATCCAGGCGGACAAGTCCGGCTTCAAGTACGCCTGGGCCTCCGAGCACCACTTCCTGGAGGAGTACTCGCACCTCTCCGCCAACGACGTCTACCTCGGCTATCTCGCGCACGCCACCGAGCGCATCCACCTCGGCTCCGGCATCTTCAACCCGCTCGCGCCCGTCAACCACCCGGTGAAGGTCGCCGAGAAGGTCGCGATGCTCGACCACCTCTCCGAGGGGCGCTTCGAGTTCGGCACCGGGCGCGGGGCCGGCAGCCACGAGATCCTCGGGTTCATGCCGGGCATCACCGACATGAACCACACGAAGGAGCTGTGGGAGGAGACGATCGCCGAGTTCCCCAAGATGTGGCTCCAGGACGAGTACGTCGGCTTCCAGGGCAAGCACTGGTCCCTGCCGCCGCGCAAGATCCTGCCCAAGCCGTACGGGAAGTCCCACCCGGCCATGTGGTACGCGGCCGGGTCGCCGTCCTCGTACGCCATGGCGGGGAAGAAGGGGCTCGGGGTGCTGGGCTTCAGCGTGCAGAAGGTCTCCGACATGGAGTGGGTCGTCGAGTCCTACAAGAACGCGGTCAAGGACGCCGAGCCGGTGGGCGCGTTCGTCAACGACAACGTGATGGTGACGTCCACCGCGATCTGCGCCGAGACGCATGCCAAGGCCGTGGAGATCGCGGTCGGCGGCGGGCTCAACTACCTCCAGTCGCTGCTGTTCCGCTACCACGACACGTTCCCCCGGCCGGAGGGGATCCCGGAGTGGCCGCAGCTGCTGCCGGAGTACACCGAGGAGATTGTCGAGCTGCTCATCGCGGAGGAGCTGATGATCTGCGGGGATCCCGACGAGGTGCTGAAGCAGTGCCGGCGGTGGGATCGGGCGGGGGCGGACCAGTTGAGCTTCGGGCTGCCGGTCGGGATCAGTCCCGAGGACACGATGAACACGATCCGGTTGATCGGGGAGCACGTGATCCCGCAGATCGACACGGATCCCGTGCATCGGACCTCGCGGTTCCGGGCCGCGGGCTGACCCTCTCGGGGCGCCGCCCCGGACCCCGCGCCTCAAACGCCGGCGGGGCTGGAAGGACTCGCCCGAGGAGCGGGGGTGTGGGGCGGAGCCCCCGCGGAAAAGCCGGGCGGCGTCTTCCCGGACCGTCGCCCTGATGAGCCGGGGTGCGTACCGCGGCCAGAAGCGTGCGCGCCCCGGCTGTCCCACCGAGCCGGAGAAGGAACCCCGAGAAGGGAACCGTCATGCTCGACCACCTCATCCGCCGCGCGACCGTCGTGGACGGCACCGGCGGCCCCGCCCGTACCGCCGACGTCGGCATCCGCGACGGCCGGATCGCCGTCGTCGCCGAGCCGGGGACGATCACCGAAGAGGCCGTCACCAGCGAGGACGCCGACGGGCTCGTCCTCGCCCCCGGTTTCGTCGACCCGCACACCCACTACGACGCCCAGCTCTTCTGGGACCCCTACGCCACCCCCTCCATGAACCACGGCGTCACCACCGTCGCGGGCGGCAACTGCGGGTTCACCCTCGCCCCGCTCCACCCCGACCGGCCCGAGGACGCCGACTACACCCGGCGGATGATGTCGCGGGTGGAGGGCATGGCGCTCGCCGCGCTGGAGGAAGGCGTCGACTGGAGCTGGTCCACCTTCCGCGAGTACCTCGACGCCCTGGAAGGCCGCATCGCCGTCAACGCCGGGTTCATGGTCGGGCACTGCGCCCTGCGCCGGCACGTCATGGGCGCGGACGCGGTCGGCGGGCAGCCCACCCCCGCGCAGCTGGACGCCATGCTCGCCCTCTTCCACGACGCGATGGACGCCGGGGCCTGGGGACTCTCCACCACCCAGTCCTCCACCCACTCCGACGGTGACGGCGAGCCCGTCGCCTCCCGGCACGCCCGGCCCGAGGAGCTGCTCGCCCTGTCCCGCGCGGTCGGCGAGCACGAGGGGACGCAGCTGGAGGCGATCGTCGCCGGGTGTCTGGACCAGTTCTCCGACGAGGAGATCGACCTCCTCGTCGACATGACCGCCGCCGCCGGACGGCCGCTCAACTGGAACGTCCTCACCATCGACGCCGCCGTCCCCGAGCGCGTACCGCGCCAGTTGATCCCGAGCGAGCGGGCCCGCCGCGCCGGCGGGCGGATCGTGGCCCTCACCATGCCGATCCTGACGCCCATGAACATGTCGCTCGGCACGTTCTGCGCCCTCAACCTCATCCCCGGCTGGGGTGAGATCCTCGCGCTTCCCGTCCCCGAGCGCATCGAACGCCTTCGGGACGCCGGCACCCGCGCCGAGATGCTGCGCCGCGCTGACAGCAAGGAGGCCGGGGTCTTCCGGCGGCTCGCGAACTTCGGCCGGTACGTCATCGGGGACACCTACAGCGCCGCGAACGAGGGGCTCGGCGGGCGGGTCGTGGACGACATCGCCGCCGAGCGCGGCCAGGACGCCTTCCACTGCCTGGTCGAGATCTGCGCCGCCGACGACCTGCGTACGGTCCTGTGGCCGATGCCCGCCGACAACGACCCGGACTCCTGGGCGCTGCGGCAGCGGACCTGGGAGCACGAGGACGTCATGCTCGGCGGCTCCGACGCGGGCGCCCACCTGGACCGGATGTGCGGGGCCCCGTACACCACGCGCTTCCTCGGCGACTGTCTGCGCGGGCGCAGGCTCGTCCCGCTGACCGCCGCCGTCAAGATGCTCACCGACGACCCGGCCCGCCTCTTCGGGCTGCGCGAACGCGGGCGGATCGAGGAGGGCTTCCACGCCGACCTGGTCCTCTTCGACCCCGAGCGGATCGACGCCGGTCCCGCCACCCTCGTCCACGACCTGCCCGGGGACAGCCCGCGCCTGGACTCCAAGGCCATCGGGATCGTCTCCGTACGCGTCAACGGGGTCGAGACCCTGCGCGACGACAAGGTGACGGGCGCGGTGCCGGGGACGGTGCTGCGCTCGGGCCGCGACACCCGGACGGTGAGTACGGCGTGAGCGACAGCAGCCCCGGCAGGCTCTTCATCGACGGCGAGTGGACCGAGCCCGACGGCGGGCACTACGAGGTGGTCGACCCCGCCACCGAGGAGGTCGTCGGCCTCGCCCCCGAGGCGACCCGCGCCCAGGTGCACGAGGCGGCCGCGGCGGCCAAGGCGGCCTTCCCGGCCTGGTCGCGGACCCGGCCCGAGGAGCGTGCCGCGATCCTCGACCGGGCCGCCGACATCGTGCGGCGGGACTTCCTCGCCCACGCCGAGGTCGCGCGGGCGGAGAGCGGCGCCACCGCCGCCACCGCCCGGTCCATGCAGGTGGGGGTGGGCATCGCGCGCTTCCGGCGGTACGCGCGCGGGGCCCTGGAGCCCGTCGAGGAGGCCGTCGCACCCCAGATCAACGAGGCCGGGCCGATGGGGCGGGCCGGGGTCTTCGGGGCGCTGGCCGTCCGCCAGCCGGTCGGCGTGGTCACCTGCATCACCTCGTACAACAACCCCTGGGCCAACCCGGCGGGCAAGATCGCACCGGCGCTCGCCATGGGCAACACGGTCGTGGTGAAGCCCGCCCCGCAGGACCCGCTCTCCGTCTACCGGATGGCCGCCGCCCTCGCGGAGGCGGGCGTTCCGCCGGGGGTGGTGAACGTCGTCACCGGCTCGGGCGCGGAGGCGGGGGAGGCCTCCGTCGACTCACCCGACGTCGACATGGTCAGCTTCACCGGGTCCACCGCCGTGGGGCAGCGCATCGCGGAGGTGTGCGGGCGCGGGATGAAGCGGCAGCTGATGGAGCTGGGCGGCAAGGGGGCGGCGCTCGTCCTCGACGACGCCGATCTGGACTCCGCGGTCGCGGGCATCGGCACGACGTTCTCCTTCTACAGCGGACAGATCTGTACGGCTCCGACCCGCGTCCTGGTCCACCGGTCCCGGCAGGACGAGCTGATCGCCGCGCTCACCGCGTACGCGAACGGGCTCACCGTCGGCGACCCCCGCGACCGGGCCACCGTCGTCGGCCCGGTCATCTCCGCGGCCCACCGCGACCGCGTCGAGGCGTACGTGGAGCTGGGCCGGAAGGAGGGCGCGCGGGTCGTCACGGGCGGCGTCCGGCCGGGCCACCCGGGCCGGGGCTTCTACGTGGCGCCCACGCTGCTGGCCGACTGCACCCCGGACATGCGGGTGGTCCGCGAGGAGATCTTCGGGCCGGTCGTCGTGGTCGTCCCCGTCGACGACGAGGAGGAGGCCGTCGCGCTGGCCAACGACAGCGACTACGGCCTCATCGACTACGTGTGGTCCGGCGACGTGGCCCGCGCCTTCAGGATCGCCCGCCGGCTCCGCGCGGGCGGGGTCGGCGTCAACACGGTCGGGCGGAACATGGAGGCCCCGTTCGGGGGGTTCAAGAGGAGCGGGGTGGGGCGGGACGTGGGCTCGTACGCCCTGCACGCCTACAGCGAGACGCAGGCGATCGTCTGGCCCGGCTGAGGGCGTCTCCACGGGGTGCGGGAAAATTTTGAATCAGCACAAAACGGACAGTGCTGCGATTACCGTACGTCGCCACGCTCGGCCGAGTGGCATGCATTGCAAGGCTTCACGCGAATGTGACCTTGAATTGATGAGGCGTTCCTGGGGAGTTGGTTGATGTATCCAAGGGTGAGACGTGGGAGTCTCACCCTCCGGATGTGGATATCGCAGCGCATAGCGTCCTCTTCATGAGTCAGCTGGACGCGCGGCCACGGGCCGGAGACACGGTACGGGGAAGCGCCCCGGCCGACGGTGGTGACGGCCGCGGTGGCGTACGGGGCAAGGGGCTCGGCGGAAACTCCGTCGGCCTCCTGGGCAGCGCCGTCATCGGCGTCTCGACCGTCGCCCCCGTCTACTGCCTGACCTCCACCCTCGGCTCCACCGCCGGAGAGGTCGGCGTGCAGATGCCCGCCGTCTTCCTGGCCGGGTTCCTGCCGATGCTGCTCGTGGCCTTCGCCTACCGCGAACTGAACCGGGCGATGCCGGACTGCGGCACCTCCTTCACCTGGACGGTGAAGGCGTTCGGCCCGCGCGTCGGCTGGATGTGCGGCTGGGGCCTGGTGATCGCGACGATCATCGTGCTGTCGAACCTGGCGGGCGTCGCCACCTCGTACTTCTGGCTGCTCGCGGGGGAGATCACCGGCAGCGCGTCGGTCGCCGCCCTGGACGACAGCAAGCCGGTCCACATCCTCACCTGCCTGGTCCTCATCGCCGTCGCCACCGCCATCAGCTACCGGGGCATGACCGCCACCAAGGGCATCCAGTACGCCCTGGTCGGGCTCCAGTTGGTCGTCCTCGCGGTGTTCGTGACGATGGCCCTGAGCAAGGCGGGCGGCGGCGGACCGGAGTTCGCCTCCTCGCTCGACTTCTCCTGGTCCTGGCTGAACCCCTTCGCCGTCCAGTCCTTCGCGGCCTTCACCGCCGGGCTGTCCCTCTCGATCTTCATGTTCTGGGGCTGGGACGCCTGCCTGACCGCCAACGAGGAGACCACCGGCAGCGAGAAGACCCCCGGCCGCGCGGCCCTCATCGCGATGGTCGTCCTGGTCGGCTCCTACCTCGCCACCGGCATCGCCGCGCAGATGGCGGTCGGCTCCGGCACCTCCGGCCTCGGCCTCGCCAACCCGGACACCTCCGACAACGTCTTCGCCGCCCTCGCCGGACCGGTGATGGGCCCCGGCCTCGGCGTCCTGCTCTTCCTCGTGGTCCTCGCCTCGGCCGCCGCCAGCCTCCAGACCACGTTCATCCCGGTCGCCCGCACGGTCCTCGCGATGTCCGCGTACGAGGCGATGCCGGCCTCGTACGCCAAGGTCCACCCCCGGTTCAAGACCCCCGGCCGGGCGACGGTCACGGCGGGCATCGGCACCGGCGTCTTCTACACCGTGATGACCCTGGTCAGCGAGCACGTCCTGGTCGACACCATCTACGCGCTCGGCCTCATGATCTGCTTCTACTACGCGCTGACCGCCTTCGCCTGCGCCTGGTACTTCCGCGCCGAACTGACCCGCTCCGCCCGGGACCTGGTCTTCAAGGGCCTCTTCCCGCTGCTCGGCGGCACCCTGCTCGCCGCCGTCTTCGCCAAGACCCTCTACGACATGTGGGACCCGGCGTACGGCTCCGGGTCCTCGGTGTTCGGCGTCGGATCGGTGTTCGTCATCGGGGTGGGGCTGCTGCTCCTCGGCGTGGTGCTGATGGTCGCGATGGAGCGCCGCAGCCCGGCGTTCTTCCGGGGCGAGATCCTGACGAAGGAGACCCCGGCCCTGGTGGTCCAGGACTGAGGTCTCCGGGGGGCCGTCGCCGGCCCCTACGGCCGCCAGTAACCCAGCGCGTTCACCCGGTCCTTGGGCAGGCCCAGCTCCTTGCGGAGGTACGCCGACAGGGTCCGGGTGGTCGCCGTGTCGCAGGCCACCCAGACGTACGCGTCCGTGCGGTCCTCGCCGAGCAGCTCCGGCAGGGCCGCCTTCACCTCGGAGACCAGATGCCCGCCCCCCTCGCGGCGCTCCACGTGGTGCAGGGTGTGGTGGGCCGCGTCGAGGCGGAACGGCAGTTTCCGGTCCTCCTCGTGCGCGGTCTCGAACCAGATCGTCGCCGGGGTCGACGGGACCGCGTCCAGCAGGGAGTTGATCGCGGGCAGCGCCGCCGCGTCACCGATCACGAAGAGCCGTGAGGGCGTCGGGTCGGGCAGCGTGAAGCCGGTGCCCTGGAGTGTCGCGTCGATCGTTTCGCCGATCCTGACGGTCCTCGCCCACTCGCAGGCGGGACCCTCGTGCAGGGCGAATTCCAGACCGAACGTGCCCGCCTCCGGGTCGGGGTCCACCAGGGTGTAGGCGCGCTGGTGCGGTTTGCCGTCCTTCTCGAACCACAGCCGCACCCACATCGTCGGGTGCGCCCCACCGGTCGCGGCGAGCAGCCCGCCGTCGGTCACGTACACCCGGCGGAAGCGGTCGGTGACCTGTTCCGTTCCGGTCACCGTGAACGTGAAGTCACGCCCCCGGAACAGTTTGAGAACGACGCCTTCCCAGCCATGCCCCACGGTGTCTCCTGCCTCGCCCCGGTGCCCCGGCCCACTGCCCAAAAGGTCACTTTAGGTTAGGCTAACCTAAATTCCGGGGGCTGGGGAGTGGCTGAAAACCACCGGATGCAGGGGATGGGCGAAACGATGACGACCGGCGTCGACAGCGAGAGACCGGGCGCGGACGCGCACGGCGGTTCCGCGGCGTCCCGGGGCGACGCGCGAGCGTCCCGCGAGGACTTCGAGATCTACCGCGACGACTGGGGGATACCGCACCTGCGGGCCCCCGACGCCCTCGCGCTGGCCCGCGCCCAGGGATACGCCACCGCCCTCGACCGGGCCTGGCAACTGGAGACCGAACGGCACCGGTCGCTCGGCACCAGCGCCTCCGCTCTCGGTGCGGAAGCCGTCGACTGGGACCGGTTCGTCCGGCGGGCCCGGCTCGCCGACACCGCCCGCCGCTGCTTCGGCCGCCTCGCGCCGGAGACCGCCGCCTGGGTGACGGCGTACGTCGACGGCGTCAACGACGGCCTCGCCGAAGGGGCGTCCCACGCGCCCGAGTTCGCCGCGGTGGGCCGGGCCCCCGGCCACTGGGAGCCCTGGATCCCGCTCGGTGTCTGGCTCTCCACGCACATCCTGTTCGCCGGCTTCCCGACCAAACTCTGGCGCGAAGAGGTCGCCCGCCGGCTCGGCGACCACCGGACGACCCTCTTCGCGACCGACGGCCCCGGCACCGCCGGCAGCAACGGCTGGCTGCTCACCGGCGCCCGCACCGCCACCGGCGCCCCGCTGATCGCGGGCGACCCGCACCGCTTCATCGAAGCCCCCGGTGTCTACCAGCAGATCCGGCTCGCCTGCCCCGAGTTCGACGTCATCGGCCTCGCGGTCCCCGGCGTCCCCGGCATCGCCCACTTCGGGCACGGCGGGGGTGTCGCCTGGGCGATCACCAACGCCATGGCCGACTACCAGGACCTCTACCGCGAGCGCCTGCGCCGCACCCCGGACGGCGGGGTGGAGGCGCTCGGCCCGGACGGCTGGTACCGGGCCCACGCCCACACCGAGACGATCGAGGTGGCGGGGGCGGACCCGGAGACGGTCGAGGTGATCGAGACGGACCGGGGGCCGGTGATCATCGGCGGCCCGGACGGCGAGCCGGGCGGCGAGCCGGGCGGGGGCCCGGGCGGTGAGCCGGGCGGTGGCCTGGACTGGAGTCCCGGCGGTGACCAGGGAGAGGGCCCGGGCGCCGACGCCTCCGCAGAGGGCCCCCGTGCCGTCAGCCTGCGCCACCCGCCCCGCGTCACCGGCGAGTTGGGGTTCGACGTGCTGCCCGCACTGCTCCGGGCCCGTACGGTCGCCGACCTCGACACCGCCCTCGACCGCTGGGTCGAACCCGTCAACGTGGTCCTGGCCGCCGACACCGCCGGGGGCGTCCTGCACCGGGTCGCCGGACACGTCCCGGTGCGCCCGCACGTCAACCGGCTGCGGGCCGTCCCCGCCGAGGACCCCGCGTACGCCTGGCGCGAGGGCGAGGCCGCACCCCTGCCCCGTACCGGGGCGGCCGGACCCGGCGGGATCGCCGTGATGGCCAACGAGCGCGGCCTCGCCGCCCCGCTCGGCGTGGAGTTCGCGCCCCCGCACCGGGCCCGCCGCATCCGGGAGCTGCTCGGCGCGCGCACCGACTGGTCGCCCGCCGCCCTGGCCGCCGTCCACACCGACACCCGCCTCGCCTCCGCCCGCCCCCTGCTGTCCCTGCTGGCCTGGGCCCCCGGTCTCGGCCCCGCCGCGGAACGCCTCCGGGACCGGCTGCTGCGCTGGGACCGCCACATGGACGCGGACAGCACCGACGCGACCCTCTACGCCCGCCTCCGCACCGACGTCGTCCACCGGCTGGCCGGCCACCCCGCCCTGAAGGGCGTCACGGGCGCGGACGACCCGTGGCGCTCGGCCGCCCACCCGGCGCTCTTCCGCCCCTGGCTCGCCGCCGTTCCCCGGATCGGCTACGCCCTGGAGAGCCTGCTCACCGTCGGACTCCTGCCGTACGAGGAGCGGCTGGCGATGGTCGCGGCCTCGGCCGAGGCCGTCGCCGCGGCGGCCGAGGAGACTCCGCCCGGCCCGTGGGGCGAGCTGCACCGGCTGTCCCCCTGGCAGGCCCTGCCGGACCTCACGCCCGATGACGAGGAGGCCCGGCCGGGGCTCGCGGGCGACCACGACTGCGTGCTGTCCACCTCCGCCGTCCCCGGCGTCACCGACCTGTTCGCCCGGGGCCCGGCCGCCCGTTACGTCTGGGACCTGGCCCGCCGCGAGGACAGCCGGTGGGCCGTCCCGTTCGGCGCGTCCGGAGTCCCCGGATCAGCCCACCACCGCGACCAGACGCCCCTGTGGGCGCGGGGCGCGCTCATCCCGGTCGTCACGGACTGGGACCTGCTGCACCCGACGACCCGCCACCCGGAGGAGACCCGCGCCATGACCGCCACCGCCGACCCCACCGCCGCCACCACCGACCCCGCCCCTCCCGCTCTCCGCGCGGCCGTCCACGAGCAGAAGGTCGAGGGCTTCGGGACGGTGCGCCTGGTCCCCGTCGACCCAGCGGCCGACGCTGACCTGCTGCACGGCTGGGTCACCGAGGAGCGGGCCCGGTTCTGGGGCATGGGCGACCACACGCGCGAACAGGTCCGGGAGATCTACGAGTTCGTCGGCTCGCTGCCCACGCACCACGCCTACCTCGCCCTGCGCGACGGGGTCCCGGCCGCGCTCTTCCAGACGTACGAGCCGGACGCCGACCCGGTCGGCGAGTGCTACGACGTACGGCCCGGCGACTTCGGCATCCACCTGCTGATCGCGCCCGCCGAGGGCGCGGAAGCGGTACGGGGGCACACGGACGCCCTCCTCACCGCGTTCATCGGCTTCGTCTTCGGCGACCCGGCCCGCCTGCGGGTCGTCGTCGAGCCCGACGCCCGCAACGAGAAGGCCCTCGCCCGGATGGTCCGGATCGGCTTCGAGCTGGGCCCGGAGATCGTGAAGCCGGAGAAGACGGCCCGGCTCGCGTTCCTGACGAGGGAGGCCGCGCTGCGACTCGCGTAGCGCGGCGGGGCCTACGGCGCCGGGTCCGCCCCGTCCGGGTGCAGTGCGCCGCCCGGCCGGAACAGCCGCCTGGCCACCACGTGCCCGGCCTCCGCCGCCATCCGGAACCACGGCTCCGCCGCCGCCAGCCCCTCGCGCCGCTCGACCAGGCGGCCCAGCTCCCACATCGACTCCACGTCGCCGGCCCGCACCGCCTGCCGCAGCAGCCGCTCGGCCGTGTCGGGACGCCCCTCGGCCCGCGCGGTCAGGGCGAGCGCCCGCAGCCCCCGCACGGCCCGGGCGTCCCCGGCGGCGGCCGCCGCCGCGAGCTCGCGCGGATCGACGGGGCGGCGGGTGCGGCTCCGGAACAGCAGCAGGATCCCGAGCACCCACATGATCCAGCTCAGGCTGATCAGCGTGCCGTTGCCGGTGACGACCCCGGTCAGGCTCAGCGCGCCGCCCGCCGGCAACAGGAAGTACCCCAGCCCCGGTCCCAGCCCCGGTCCACGTCCCAGCCCCGGTCCTCGCCCCGGTCTCGCTCCCGGCCCCATCGCAACTCCTCTCCGCCCGCTCCCGCCGCACCCGGGCGACGGTCTCGGATTTCCCTGTCCTACGGAATACCTTGGCCCTTCGCACGCATGACGCGCTGACGGACGACGGAGGTGTTCTCGATGCGGATCTCCACGACGATCTTCCTCACCGACGAGACGGTGACCCCGGTCAGACTCGCCCGCGAGCTGGAGCAGCGGGGGTTCGGGGGGCTGTATCTGCCCGAGCACACGCACATTCCGGTGATCCGCAGCACGCCGTACCCGATGGGCGGTGAGCTGCCCAGGGAGTACGGCCGCACCCTGGACCCGTTCGTCGCCCTCGGCCAGGCCGCCGCCGTCACCGAGCGCCTCGCCCTGGGCACCGGCATCACCCTGGTCGCCCAGCACGACCCGATCGACCTGGCCAAGCAGGCGGCCACCCTGGACCACCTCTCCGGCGGCCGGTTCACCCTGGGCGTCGGCTACGGCTGGAACGTCGAGGAGGCCGCCGACCACGGGGTGGAGTGGTCGACGCGCCGGGACCTGGGGCGGGACCGGATGGCCCTGATGCGGGCCCTGTGGGCGGACGAGCCGACCGGGTACGAGGGTGCGTTCGGCTCCGTACAGGCGAGCGAGGCGCACCCCAAGCCGGTCCAGCGGCCGCGCGGCCCGGTCAACGGCCCGCGCACCCTGATCGGCGGCGGGGCGGGCCCGAAGCTGTTCGCGCACATCGCGGAGTACGCGGACGGCTGGCTGCCCATCGGCGGAGGCGGCCTCACCGAGTCCCTGCCGAAGCTGCGGACGGCCTGGGCGGAGGCCGGGCGCGACCCGGAGGACCTCCAGGTGGTGCCGTACGCGGTCCTGCCCAGCCCGGGGAAGCTCGCCCACTACGCGGATCTGGGCATCGAGGAGGTCGTGCTCCAGCTGCCCCCGGCGGACGCACCGGAGGTCCTGCGGACGCTGGACGACTACGCGGCGTACCTCTGACCCGCACCCCGCGTGGCTCCGACACGGTGAGGCGTACCTCCGGGGAGGGGCGCCCGGGGCCGCCGGTGCAACCGAGCACGCCCACAAGGCATCCTTGTTCACCGGGGAACGCATACGCGGGCCCGGTCGGCGGATGTTCCGCCGTGCTGATCGGAGCCCGCCCGGGTGGGGAGTGGAATGAACAGGCCGTTGCGGCACATAGCCATCTTCTGCGGGCTGCTGGTGCTGGCCCTGCTGCTGCGGGCGAACTGGCTCCAGCACGTCGACCGCCAGGAGCTGTCCCAGCACGAGAACAACGCCCGGGTGCGGTTCGAACGGTTCGCCACCCCCCGCGGCGACATCATCGTCGGCGGCAAGGCGATCACCGGATCGAAGGAGACCGACAGCCGGGACTACGCGTTCCTCCGGACCAACAAGGACGGCGCGATGTACGCGCCCGTCACCGGATACGCCTCCCAGTCCCGGGGCACCTCGCTGCTGGAGCGGACCTACGACAGCGTCCTGAGCGGCCAGGACGACCGGTTCGCCTTCCGGCACGCCAAGGACGTCCTGACGGGGCAGCCCCGGCGCGGCGGCGACGTGATCACCACGATCGACGCCAAGGCGCAGAAGGCGGCCTACAAGGGCCTGACGGACCTGGGCGCCCGGGGCGCGGTGGTCGCCCTGGACCCGCGCACCGGCAAGGTGCTGTCCCTGGTCTCCACGCCCTCGTACGACCCCGAGACCTTCGCCGGCATCTCGTACAAGGAGAGCGACCGCTTCACGGCGCTGGAGAAGAAGAAGGGCAAGCCGCTGGCCAACCGCCCGCTGCGCGAGACCTACCCGCCCGGCTCCACCTTCAAGATCCTCACGGCCGCGGCGGCGCTGGAGCACGGCGTGGTCACGGACGTGGACGCCAGGACGGACGCGGTGTCGCCGTACCCCCTGCCGCTCTCCACCAACAAGATCGGCAGCGAGGCGGGCGACGCGGTCTGCAACAAGGCGTCGATGAAGACCGCCATGCAGTACTCCTGCAACAACGTCTTCCTCGACGCGGCGTCCGAGCTGGGCGAGGACCGGATGCGGGAGACGGCGGAGAAGTTCGGCTTCAACGAGGACGTGTACGCGGAGGAGTTCGGCGACATGCTCGCCACGAAGAGCCTCTACCCGCCGAAGCTCGACAAGCCCGGCACGGCGCTGACCGGCATGGGCCAGGGCAGCCTCACCAGCACCCCGATGCAGATGGCGATGGTCACGGCGGCCCTCGCCAACGACGGCAAGCTGATGCAGCCCTTCATCGTCGACGAGCTGCGCGGCCCGGACCTCTCCACGCTGGAGAAGAACGAGCCGATGGAGATGAGCCAGGCCGTATCGCCCGAGACGGCGAAGAAGGTCCAGGAGATGATGGAGCACACCGCGAAGGAGGGCAGCGCCCAGCGCGCCCTGATCGACGGTGTGACGGTCGGCGGCAAGACGGGCACCGCCCAGCGCGGCGTGAACGTCCGCGACGAGGTCCCGTACGGCTGGTTCGTCAGCTACGGCAAGAAGGACGACGGCCGTTCGGTCGCGGTCGCCGTGTTCATCGACCCGACGGACATGGACATCTCCCGCTCCGACATCTCGGGCGGCCGGCTCGGCGCCCCGATCGCGAAGAGCGTGATGCAGGCGGTGCTGGGGGACTAGGCCCTGTCGTCACACTGCCGCCTGCCCCGCGGCGCCATGGACGCGCTCTCGCCGCACCGGGCACAGGACCTGGGCGGAGTGACCCGCGGGGTTGTCCACGCGGCCGAGGACGGTCATCGCACCGATCTCAGCCCGCCCCGCCGCACCACCTTCGACTCCCCGCCCGGAGCCCCGCCCGGAGCCGCGTCCGACGCGTCCGACGCGCCTCCGGACGGGGGCGGCGGGGCCGACCCGGCCGGCCCCGTCAGCCCCACCAGCTCCGTCAGCGCGTCGATGCGGAAGTCCGCCGTCTCCACCACGTCCGGATGCTCCGCCCACCAGTGCCCGTACGGCCCTCGCCGCAGATGCGCCGTCCGCATCCCCGCCGCCGCGGCCGGGAACAGGTCCTCGGCCGGGTGGTCGCCCACGTACAGCGTCGCCTCCGGGGCCGCGCCCGCCACCTCGGCCACCCGTGCGAAGAACTCCGGGTCGGGCTTCCGGGCGCCCCACTCGTCCGAGGTGACCACCAGGTCGGCGGGCAGGTCCAGACCCCGCAGCAGCTCCCCGGCCCGAACGCTGCCGTTCCCCGCCACCACGACCCGGACGCCCGCGGCCCGCAGCTCGCCCAGCGCGGGCCGCACGTCCTGGTAGAGGTCCGATTCGTCGAGGTGTTCGCCGCGCCCGGCGGCGGCCCGCGCGCGGTAGGCCTCCTCGACGTCCATATCGGGCCGGAGGACGCGCAGCGCGTCCGTGGCCTCGCGGCCCTGGGCGACGGCCGCGCCCACCAGCGCACTGAGCGTGTGCGGCGGTACGCCGAGCCAGTTGGCCCAGGACGACCAGTGCCGGTCGTCGCGTACGAGGGTTTCGCCGATGTCGAGGACGATCGTTTCCATCACCGTTCCGACACTAAGCGTGAGGAGACCGTCGGAGAGGTCTCATCCGGGTGAGTCGGCCCGCACGAGTGACCCCAGGCATGACCACGGGCAACCACGGGCAGGACGAGAGGCCCAGGCACGGCCCGGCCCAGGCGCGGGTGTGATCATGACCATGCCCGCGACCATGTGCACGCCCACGCCCACGACCGTGTGCACGACCGCGACCACGACCGTGTGCACGACCGCGACCGCGACCGTGTGCACGACCACGACCGTCTGCACGTCGTGACCGGCGATTCCTCGACCATCGACCCCCGAGGCCCTGGTCCGGTGCGCGCACCTCGCTCGTATGCTCGGTTCATGACCGATGCTCAGAGCGGACGCCCCACCACCAACGCCATGCGGCGCGCCCTCAAACGCGCCCGCGACGGTGTCGCCCTCGACGTGACCGAGGCCGCCGTCCTGCTCCAGGCGCGCGGCGACGATCTGACGGATCTGGCGGCGTCGGCCGCCCGCGTCCGGGACGCGGGCCTGGAGGCGGCGGGCCGGCCGGGCGTGATCACGTACTCGCGCAAGGTCTTCATCCCGCTCACCCGCCTCTGCCGTGACAAGTGCCACTACTGCACCTTCGTCACCGTCCCCGGCAAGCTCCGCCGGGCCGGCCACGGCATGTTCCTGTCGCCCGACGAGGTGCTGGCCATCGCCCGCGAGGGCGCGGCGATGGGCTGCAAGGAAGCGCTGTTCACGCTCGGGGACCGCCCCGAGGACCGGTGGCCCGAGGCACGGGAGTGGCTGGAGGCGGAGGGGTACGACGACACGCTCGCGTACGTGCGGGCGATGGCGATCCGGGTCCTGGAGGAGACGGGTCTGCTGCCCCACCTCAACCCGGGCGTGATGACCTGGACCGACCTCCAGCGCCTGAAGCCCGTGGCCCCCTCGATGGGGATGATGCTGGAGACGACGGCGACCCGCCTGTGGTCCGAGCCGGGCGGCCCGCACCACGGCTCCCCGGACAAGGAGCCGGCCGTACGGCTGCGCGTGCTGGAGGACGCGGGGCGCTCCAACGTCCCCTTCACCACGGGCATCCTGATCGGGATCGGCGAGTCCTACGAGGAGCGCGCCGACTCCCTCTTCGAGCTGCGGAAGACGGCCCGCGCCTACCACGGCATCCAGGAAGTCATCGTGCAGAACTTCCGCGCCAAGCCGGACACCGCGATGCGCGGGATGCCCGACGCGGAGCTGGAGGAACTGGCCGCCGCCATCGCGGTGGCCCGGCACATCCTCGGCCCGTCCGCCCGGATCCAGGCCCCGCCGAATCTGGTGGACGCCGAGTACGCGCTCCTCATCGGCGCGGGCATCGACGACTGGGGCGGGGTCTCGCCGCTGACGCCCGACCATGTGAACCCCGAGCGCCCCTGGCCGCACATCGACGAACTGGCCGCGAGGACGGCGGAATCCGGCTTCACCCTCCGCGAACGCCTCACCATCTACCCGGAGTTCATCCAGCGCGGCGAGCCCTGGCTCGACCCCCGCCTCCTCCCGCACGTCCGGGCCCTGGCCGACCCGGAGACGGGCCTGGCCCGCGAGGACGCGATCCCCGTCGGCCTGCCCTGGCAGGAACCGGACGAGGGCTTCAGCTCCTTCGGCCGCACCGACCTCCACACCACCATCGACACCGAGGGCCGCACGGGCGACCGCCGTGACGACTTCGACGAGGTGTACGGGGACTGGGAGGCGCTCCGCGAGGCGGCGGCCCCCGGCATGGTCCCCTCCCGTATCGACGCCGACGTACGCCAGGCGCTGAGCCGGGCCGCCGACGACCCGACGAAGCTCACCGACGACCAGGCGCTCGCCCTGCTCCACGCGGACGGCCCGGCGCTGGACGAGCTGTGCCGGATCGCGGACGCGCTGCGCAAGGACGTGGTCGGCGACGACGTCACGTACGTCGTCACGCGGAACATCAACTTCACCAACGTCTGCTACACCGGCTGCCGCTTCTGCGCCTTCGCCCAGCGCCGCACGGACGCCGACGCGTACACGCTCTCCCTGGACCAGGTCGCGGACCGGGCGGCGCAGGCGTGGGACGTCGGCGCGGTCGAGGTCTGCATGCAGGGCGGCATCCACCCGGACCTGCCCGGGACGGCGTACTTCGACATCGCGCGCGCGGTGAAGGAGCGCGTCCCCGGCATGCACGTGCACGCGTTCTCGCCCATGGAGGTCGTCAACGGGGCGACCCGCACCGGCATGTCGATCCGCGACTGGCTGACCGCCGCCAAGGAGGCCGGGCTCGACTCGATCCCCGGCACGGCGGCGGAGATCCTGGACGACGAGGTCCGCTGGGTCCTCACCAAGGGCAAACTGCCCACGGCCACCTGGCTGGAGGTCATCAGGACCGCCCACGAGGTGGGTCTGCGCTCGTCCTCCACGATGATGTACGGGCATGTGGACCAGCCCCGCCACTGGCTCGGCCACTTCCGCACCCTCGCCCGGCTCCAGCAGGAGACCGGCGGCCTGACGGAGTTCGTGACGCTCCCCTTCATCCACACCAACGCCCCGGTCTACCTGGCCGGCATCGCCCGCCCCGGCCCGACCGACCGTGACAACCGCGCGGTCACCGCCATGGCGCGGCTGCTGCTCCACCCGCACATCACCAACATCCAGACGAGCTGGGTGAAGCTCGGCACGGAGGGCGCGGCGGAGATGCTCCGGTCGGGCGCGAACGACCTGGGCGGCACGCTCATGGAGGAAACCATCTCCCGTATGGCCGGGTCGAGTTACGGCTCGTACCGCTCGATCCAGGGCCTGGAGGCCATCGCCCAACTCGCGGGCCGCCCGTCCCGCCCCCGTACCACGCTGTACGGGGAGGTCCCGGCCGAACGCGTCGCGGCGGCCACGGCCTCGGACGGGCACCTGCCGGAACTGCTGCCGGTGCTGCCGAGCTGAGGGCGGGGCGGGGCGGGAGGGGCGCGGCCCCGGCCCCTCCCTCCCGCCGCCCCCGCGCTCAGCAGCCCAGGGCGGCGAGACCGGTCGGCAGGTACGACCTGACGAAGCGCTCGAGGTCCTCGCCGCGGTCCTTCCCGGTGTCCGGCAGGTCCAGGTCGAGGACGTAGTTCTTCCCGGCCTTCGGGCAGGGAGCCATCACCACGGTCCGGGTGCGGGACGCCACGGCGTTGTCGCTGACGTCCGAGGCCCTGAGCCGCTCGAACCCTCCGAGCCTGCCCTCCTTCGCGTACGTCAGCACGTCGAACTCCCGCTGCCCGAAACGCTCGGTGAGGACGAACCGCATGACGTCGAGCTGGGCCGCGATCGGGGGGTTGCCCCAGACGGATGCCGGGTTGAACCGACTTCCCTTGGACTGCTCGAACGTGCGGACCGCACTGCCGTAGTCGTCCAGGAAGCCGCTGACGAACGTGCCCTTGACCATGAGGTTGCTCATGATCTGGATGATCTGTCGGAGGGTGATCCACACGACTCGGTCACACGCGTAGGCGGCCGGCCCGCCTGCGTCCGGCCCGTGGGCGTCCGGCCCGGGAGCGGCATAGCCTCGCGGGATGCTGGAATTCCCGTACCTGGAGCAGATCCGGCGGTCGTACGACGCCGTCGCCGCCGACTACGCCCGGTCCGTGAAGGACCCGGCCGAGCTGGATGCGCTGTCGCGCGCCGTGCTGGGCGCCTTCGCCGAGCTCGTCACGTCGTCCGGCCTCGGGCCGACGGCGGACGTGGGCTGCGGGCCGGGCAAGGTGACCGCGTACCTGGCCGGGCTGGGGGTCTCCGCCTTCGGGGTCGACCTGTCGCCGAGGATGATCGAACTGGCCCGCGCGGCCCACCCGGAACTGTGCTTCGAGGTCGGCTCGATGACCGGGCTGGAGCGCGGCGACGGCGAACTGGGCGGCATTCTCGCGTTCTACTCCACGCATCATCTGCCGTCGGAGTCGCTGCCCGGCGCGTTCGCCGAGTTCCATCGAGCGCTGGCGCCCGGTGGGCACCTGCTGGTCGTCACCCGGGTCGGCGACGACGGACACCAGCGTCTGACACACGGCTACGGGGGGCCTTCCGCCACCTTCGACTGCTATCGGCTGCCCGCCGACCGGATCGCCGAACTGCTGGAGCGGGCGGGGTTCGTCATCACGGGCCGGACGTTGCAGGAGCCCGGGGAAGGCGCGAAGCGGCCGGTCGCCGGCTTCATCGCCCACAAGCCGGAAGCCGCCCCGCAAGGGTGACCCGCCCCCTTCCCTGCCGCCGTGTCGTCACCGCCTTGTCGCCACCGCGTCAGGAAATGTTGTGACCGTGTACGGACAATTGCCGGGGTCTTCCATCAGACTGCGGCAAGTGCCCGTACGACGGAGGCGGATCGCCCGCCTCCGCCGTGCGGCGGCACACGGCGACATCCGGCAAGGAGAGAGAGGCAGCATGCGTAAGCCGCCCCCACCCGTCCCCGCCGCCCCCGGGCCGGCCGGCCGCGCCAGGGCCCTGTTCACCCGCGCCGGCGCGGTCCTCGCCGCCGCGGCCCTGTTCGTCCTGATTCCCGCCTCCACCGCCCACGCCGACCCGCCGGGCAACCTGCCCCAGAACGCGGGCGGTTACGAGCAGACGTTCTCGCCCGCCTACGACTACGACGGCGACGGCTGCTACGCCACCCCCGCCATCGGCCCGGACGGCACCCTCGCGCCCGGACTGAGGACGACCGGCGCGATCAACGGCAGTTGCCGGGACCGGGCGGACCTGGACAACTCGCAGACGTACGCCCGCTCCACGTGCAACAACGGCTGGTGCGGCATCGTCTACGCGAGCTACTTCGAGAAGGACCAGGCCGTCCACGGGAGCGGACTCGGTGGACACCGGCACGACTTCGAGCACGTGATCTCCTGGGTCAACCAGGGCTTCGGCCAGGTCGATTACGTCTCGACGACGCAGCACAGCACCGTGAAGACCTACCCGCGCTCGCAGGTGCGGTTCGACGGCTCGCACCCCAAGGTCGTCTATCACAAGGACGGCCCGAGCACGCACTTCTTCCGCCTCGCCAACGGCGGCGACGAGCCGCCCGAGAACCACTACGGCACCTGGCGCTACCCTCCGGTCGTCGACTGGAACGGCTTCCCCGGCACGGAGTTGCGCGACAAGCTCATGAACGCCGACTTCGGGGCCGCGACCATCAAGGTCACCGACAAGGACGACCGCTTCCGTACTCTGCTCAACAACTCCAAGCCCGCCGGGATCCCCTTCGACCCCTGGGCCTGAAGCCGCCCCCGGCCATCGGTCCGTCGGTTCCGGCTTTCGGCCCGTCGATCCCTGCCGTCGGTCCGGCGGCCAGAAATACTGCTCCATCAGGTCGTCCAGTTGGCCCAGGTCCCCCGGTCGTACGGACTCCCGGGGCATCGGCACGGTGCTCGTCGGCATCGCGACCGCCGTCGTGAACGTGCTGATCCCGGTGTTCGTGCGCAGCCGGTTCGCTCCGCGCCGGGCCGGGGTGATGACAGGCGTCTACGCACTGTCGATGGGGGCCGGGTCCGCGCTGGTCGCCGCGTCGATGGTCCTCGTCTGGGAGTCCTCCGGCCATTCCTGGCGTACGGCTGTCGCCCTGGCCATCGTCCCGGCAGCGCTCGCGGCGGCAGGTATCGCCCCTCAACTGCGGTACGCGGGTGGGGAGGTGGGTCCCGAGCCGGTGCGGTTCCGTGTCCTCGGTGGCCGTGACAAGGGCCTCGCCTGGAGCCTGATCGGCTACTTCGGCCTCCAGACGCTGCTCTTCTACACGACGTTCGCCTGGCTGCCCGTGATCCTCGTCGAGGCGGGGGTGTCCGAAGCGACGGCCGGGGCCATGCAGTCCCTGTCCATCCTCGGCGTCGCGGCCGGAGGCTTCCTCGCGCCGGTCCTGGCCGCCGCCCGCACCGACCAGCGCCCCCACCTGCTCGCCGTCCTCCTGCTCTGCGGTCTCGGGTACGCCGGGCTCCTCGCGGCCCCCGCGACGCTCCCCGCCGTCCGGGTGCTCGTCCTCGGAGCGGGCCTCGGCGGCGGGCAGGCGGTCGTCGGCGTCCTGTACGTGAAGCGCGGCCGGGACCAGGACCATGTCGCCGCCCTGTCCACGGTGGCGCAGACGGGCGGCTATCTGATCGCCGCCACCGGACCCGTCGCCGCCTCCGTCCTGCGCACCGTGACCGGGACCTGGGCCGCGCCTCTGCTCGTCTTCCTGGGGGTGCTGCTGCTCAGCGGGGCGGCGAGCCTGCGCGCCGGGCGCGGATGAGCCGGGCCGGAGGGCTCATGAGGGCGGTGGACGCGGGGGCCGCGGGGGAGGTCACGGGTGCGGGCGGTGCTCCTCGTCGTGCCGGGGCAGGCCGCGCAGCAGCGTACCGAGGTAGAGGGCGAACGGCGGCTCCTCCGGGGCGTTGCCCGCTGCCGCCAGCCAACGGACCACGCCGAGTCCGAAGACGGCCCAGTTCTGCCCGGCCTGGCGGGTGTCCGCGCCGCCCGCCAGGAACGCGGCGACGGCCCCGTCGCGCAGCTTCTCGAAGGACGCGAGGTGGTGGCGGTGCGGGCGGGCCACATGCGCGGCGTAGCCGGGTACCGCAAGGAACTCGTCGTGCATCGCCCACGCCAGCCGCTCCAGCCAGTCGAGCCAGTTCCCGGCGTCGGGCTCGTCCTCGGGGAGCACCCGGTCGACCATGACCTCGCTGACGAGGTCCAGCACGCCGTCGCGATCGGGCACCCACCGGTACAGGGACGAGTGGGAGACCCCGAGCCTCGTCGCGAGCTGACGCATGGTGAGCGTCGCCATGTCCCCCTGGAGCGCGGCATCGGCGATCCGCTCCCGGCTCAGCCGCGGCGGCCGCCCGGGCCCGGTCCTTCCGGTGCTGTTCATCGGGGCAAGCGTACGCAGGGGAGAGCGAGCCTTTATTAGCGACCATTGGTCGCTAATGCTGTTAGGGTCGGCTGATGGACCCACAGGGAGCGGTACGGCAGCCACGGGAGATCGACGCCTCCGGCCTGCCGATGGACCAGGCCCAGGCGCTCGTCCTCGACGAACTGCGCGCTCTCACGGAGCGGGCCGAGCCCTTCGCGGCGGTCCTCCTGATGCCCGCACCGCCGCAGGGACGTACTCCTGCGGCAACGGCAACGGCACCAGGAACGGCAACGGCATCAGGAACGGCATCGGCACCGGCGACGGGAGGGGGCGCGGCATCCGGTACCTCCACCGCCGACCGCGTCCGAACCCTCAAGTCGATCCGGCCCGGCCTCACGGCGTACTGCCGCGGCCTCGCCTTCGTGGCGCCGTCGGACATCCCGGCGGAGCACGCGGAGGCGATCCACAGCGGCGAGCGGCTCTGGGGCTGCCCGACGACGGCCACGCAGGACGTGACGGCCGCCCGTGCCTGGGCCGGGGCGCGGGTCAGGTCCTGACGAGGGCGGCTTGAGCCGGGGCGGTCCGGAGGCTCGGCCCATGCCGACGTGTCTGCCGCGGTCGCTTCCGTGTCCACGCGCGCCACGCTGGACAGCGACCGGGGCGCGATCATGAGCGCCGGTGCTCAAGGAGTGGGTGAGTGGGCGGGAGCGGCCTCACCGGCACGCGGACGGAGGGGCGGCGGGCCGCCCCGGGGTCAGCCGGTGTGGACCCGCGTCATGTTCTGCTCCGCGAGCGGCGCGTAGTACTCGGTGAACAGCCTGCCCACCAGTTCGCCGCGGCTGGAGACCCCGACCTTCTCGAAGACCGCCTTGATGTGGTCCCGGACCGTGTGCGGGGAGAGGTGCAGCCGGGCGGCGATCTCGCCGGTCGGGAGGCCGCGTGCGATGTACTGGGTCACCTCGGTCTCCCGGTCGGTGAGTTGGTACGCGTCCACGATCAGAGGGACGATCTCCGAGGCCTTCGCGGGCTCGATGACCACCGCGGACGCGCCGAGCCCGCCGTCCGCCTCCCGCAGGCAGGAGGCGTGGCAGACCAGCCAGCGGCCGGCCCGGTTCCGTACGCGGGCACGCGCCTGGCCGCGGTCCCGCTCCTGGGCGACGGCGCGGGCCTTCATCGCCGTCGCCTGGATCCAGGCCGGCACGCGGATGCCCTGGGGCGAGGGCACGGCGGGGCCCTCGGGGAGGGTGTCGA
Organism: Streptomyces sp. NBC_01116; assembly: GCF_041435495.1. Classification (NCBI taxonomy): domain Bacteria; kingdom Bacillati; phylum Actinomycetota; class Actinomycetes; order Kitasatosporales; family Streptomycetaceae; genus Streptomyces; species Streptomyces sp. NBC_01116. The sequence continues at coordinate 3,552,610 of NZ_CP108644.1, read as the reverse complement.
GATGGATGAGGGCGTCGTCGTTGACCGACAGCAGCCTGCCGCTCGGGTCGAACAGGAGGAGTCCGGGGCCGTACGGAGCGTCCGGCAGCGGCTGCGGGGCGGGCTCGGCGAACGAGCGCAGCTGCTTGGCGAGCGGAGTGACGACGGAGGCGATCAGCCGGGTCTCGGCGTCGTCGAAGGCCGGGCGGCCCTGGGCCCGGAACAGGCTGATGTGACCCTGGGGACGGCCCCCCACGCGCAGGACCGCGCGCAGTTCGTCCTGGAATCCGCGGGGCCGCATGAAGGTCTGGTAGAGCGTGCTGCGCGCGGGCAGGTCACCGGTGGTCCGCCGGAGCCCGGCGACCGGGACGGAGGCCCGCGTGAGATCGCGGAACAGGTTGACGTTCTCGGTGAACAGCTCGGACTCCCAGTAGACGGCGCAGCCGCCCTCGTCCAGGTTCTCCGCGCGGATCGGCGCGGTCATCATGCCGGTCACCGGGTCGGTGACCCGCCATACCGCCGCGTCGTACGGCAGGAGGCGACGCAGGTGGGCCGACGCCTCGGCGAACATGCCGAGCGCGTCGGTGGCCTTCGCGGACCGGGAGAGCAGTTCCGCCCGGCCTGCCGAGGTGCGCGAGATCGTCGAACCGGTCATCTCACGACTGTGTCAGCCCTGCTGCCCGGCTCCAACCCCCCTTCTGAGGGGGGTAGTTCTTTCACGCCGTTTCTCCGGGGCGCTCCGTTGTTCCTCCGGGGTGCTCGGCCCCCTCGACCAAGGGGCCGGCCCTCTCCCGTTCCCCCTGAGCAGGGGATGGGAGAGGGCCCGCCGGACGAGAACACTGCTCCTCATCGCCGCCGCGCCGTGCGGGACCGCGGCGCGGCACGGGAGGAAGGACGTGATCGTGGCAGGACGGACCGGAGACGGAGGGCAGACCGGAGACGGGCGGACCGGAGACGGAGGGCGGACCGGAGGCACGGGCATCGCCGGGAGAGCCAGGGACGGGCTCGCCGCACGGCTCGAGGGTGAGGTCTTCACTCCGCTGGACGCGGGGTACGAGAGGGAGCTCGCCGGGTTCAACCGGATCGGGCAGCACCGGCCCGACGTGATCGTCGCCGCCCGGTCGGCCGGGGACGTGTCCGCCGCGGTGTCCTTCGCCGCCGGGCAGGCGCTCCCGATCGCCGTTCAGGCGACCGGCCACGGCATCGCGGCGCCCGCGCGCGGCGGTGTCCTCGTCGCCACCCGCCGGATGAACGCGGTCGCCGTCGACCCGCTCACCCGTACGGCGTACGTGGAGGCCGGAGCCCAGTGGCACCAGGTGATCGCGGCCGGCGGGCCGCACGGCCTGGCGCCGCTCAACGGGTCGTCGCCGCTGGTCGGCGTCGTGGGCTACACGCTGGGAGGCGGGCTCGGTCCGCTGGGCCGCCAGTACGGTTTCGCCGCGGACCACGTGACCTGTATCGAGATCGTCACCGCTGACGGAAGCGTCCGGCAGGTCACCCGCGACCAGCATCCGGACCTGTTCTGGGCGCTGCGCGGCGGCAAGGGGAACTTCGGCATCGTCACCGGGCTCTGGTTCGGCCTGATGCCGGTGCGCCGGCTCTACGGCGGTGGGATCTACTTCCCCGGTGAGCAGGCGGCGCAGGTTCTCCACACCTGGCGGCAGTGGACCGCGACCGTGCCCGAGGAGATGACCTCCTCCGTGTCGCTGCTCCGGCTGCCGGACGTGCCGGACGTGCCGGAGTTCCTCCGCGGCACGTTCGCGGCGCATGTGCGGATCGCGTTCACCGGCCGGGCCGAGGAGGGGGAGCGGCTCGTCCGTCCGCTGCGCGCGAGCGGTACGCCGCTGACGGACGGGGTCGGCGAGATGCCGTACACCTCGGTGGCCGACATCCACAAGGACCCGGTGCATCCGCTCGCGTACCACGAACGCAACATCGTGCTGCGGGAGTTGGGGGCGGATGCCATGGAGGCGTTGCTGCGGGCGGCCGGGTCCGGTTCGCCCTGCGGGGATCTGATGGTCGAGGTGCGTCACCTCGGCGGCGCGCTCGCGCGGCCCGCCGAGGTGCCCAACGCGGTCGGTGTCCGCGAGGGCGCGTTCACGCTCACGACGCTCTCGCCCCCGGGCTCGCCGGACGCGGTCCTCGGGCCGATGGAGCCGTGGAGCACGGGCCGCCGTTACCTGAACTTCCTCGCGGGCGCGGACACGGCCGGCTCGGCGGCGGAGTGCTTCGACCCGGAGACCCTGGGCCGGCTGGCGCGCGTGAAGGCCGAGGTCGACCCCGGCAACCTCTTCCGGCTCAACCACACCATCGCGCCGCGCCCGTGAACGAGTCGGCCGTCTTCCTCAGGAGTCCATCATGACCACGCACGAGGCCGCGTCGACCGCGGCCGCCGGCACCGTCCCCCCGCCGGGAGCCCGCTCGGACGGGCTGCGCTACGGCGCCCTGTTCGGCCCGGTCGTCTTCGGCGTCACCGCCGCCGGCGTCGCCCTGCCCGACGTGGCGTCCTCGCTCGACGCCTCGGCCACCGCGACGGCCTGGGTCCTGACGGCCCACGCGCTCGCCCTCGGCGTCGGCACCGCGCTGTTCGGCCGCCTCGCCGACACCCGCGGCGTACGCGCCGCCCTGCTGCTCGGCTCGCCGGCCCTCGCGGTCGGCGCGGTCGTCTGCCTCGTCGCGCCCAGCCTCGGCGTCCTGGTGGCCGGGCGCTTCGTGCAGGCCGCCGGTTCCGGTGCCATGGCGGCCGGTGCCATGGCGCTCACCGCCTCGGTGCCGCCGGACCGGCGGCCGCGGGTCTTCGCCGGATTCGGGGCGACGATGGCGATCTTCTCGGCCGGCGCCACCCTGGCGGGCGGCGTCCTCACCGAGTGGGTGACCTGGCGCATCGCCCTGGTCCTGCCCGCGCTCTCCCTGATCGTCGTCCCCATGTGCCTGTCCGGGGCGCCTGCGCGCAGGAGCTCCGGCCGCTCGATGGACCTGCCGGGCGCGGCTCTGCTGACGCTCACCGCCATGTCGTTCCTCGTGCTGATCCAGTCCTCCGCGCTCGCGCTGGGCACCCTGCCGGTGATCGCGACCGCCGTCGTACTGGTCCTGTCGGCCGCCGGACTCACCTGGCGCACCCGCGACGGCGACACCTCCTTCGTGCCACGCGCGCTCGTCACCGACCGCGTGTTCCTGAAGGCCGCCGTCATCGGCATCGGCGTGTACGGCGGCCTGTTCGCCGCGATGTACGCCGTACCGCAGCTCCTCGTCCGCGACCACGGCTTGAGCGTCCTGTCCGTCGGCGTCCTGCTGCTGCCCGGCGCGGTCGTCGGCGCGGTGCTCTCCAGACTGGCCGGCCGGCTCACCGCGGGCGACCACGGCAACCGGCTCCTCGCCGCGGTCTCGCTCGCCTTCGCCGCGGCCCTCGCCGGCGCGCCGACCGGCTCCGGCGTGCTGCTGCTGGTCCTCGGCGCCTCGCTCGGCTTCTCCGCGTTCTCCGTCACGCAGGTCTTCACCACCGCGCTGATGTCGGGACACGTCGAACCGGCCCGTCGCGGCGGCGCGATGGGTCTGCTCAACCTCACGTTCTTCGTCGGTGGCGGCGTCGGCAGCGCCACCGCGGGCGCGCTGGCGAGGTCGATGCCGCTCTCCACGGCGCTCGGCGTGGTGGCGCTCTTCCCGCTGGGCGCCGCCCTGGTCGCCTTCACCCTGGGCCGGCGCACGCCCTGACCACGGCACGAGCCCTCGCCCGCCCGCCCGTCCACCGACCCTTCCGCCCGTGGCGGGGCGCTCAGGCGCGTCGGCCGCCGGTGATCGCCTCGCCCGCGTGGATGATCGAGCCGAGCATGGTGTGAGCGGCCTGGAGCTGTTCGATGGAGCGGCCCATGCGCTCGCGTTCGTGCTGGAGGTCCCGGGCCATCTCCTCGCAGGTCGGCGCCAGGATGGTGCCCTCCTCGGCCATGCAGGGCAGCACTTCGCGGATCAGGTCGGTGTTCAGTCCGGCCGCGAGCAGAATGCGGATCCGGCGTACGGCGGCGACGTCGGGCTCGCTGAACTCGCGGTAGCCGCTGGCTCGCCGCCGCGGTCGCAGCAACCCCTGCTGCTCGTAGTACCGCAGGCTCCTGGTGCTGATACCGGTGCGCTTCGACAGCTCGCCGATGAACATGTGACTCCCGGCACGGAAGATTGACTCTGACGTCAATGTCAAGGTCTAGCTTCACCGGCATGACAACCGACCGCAAGCCCCAGCACCGTTCCGCCATCGACCCGCAGGCCCTGGCCGGCCGGAAGGCGGTCGTCACCGGCGGCACCATCGGCATGGGCCGGGCCATCGTCCGGGCGCTGACCGACCGGGGCGCCGAAGTGCTGTACACGGGCCGCGACGACCAGCGTCTCGCCGAGGCCCAGGCGGCGCTCGGCACCCCGCTGGCGCACCCGGTGCGCTCCGACGCCGCCGACGCCTACGCCATCGACGCCCTCCGCGACCAGGTCGCCGACCGCCTCGGCGGCATCGACCACCTGTTCGTGAATCAGGGCATCGCCGAGTTCCAGACGCTCGAAGAGGTCACGGAGGAGTCGTGGGACCGCATCTTCGACGTGAACGCCAAGGGAGCCTTCTTCACCGTCCAGCGGCTGGCGCCGCTGATGGCCGAGGGCGGTTCGATCGTGTTCACCACCGTCTCCAACGACCAGATCTTCCCCGGTCTCAGCGCCTACTCCGCGGCGAAGGAAGCCGTCGCCGCGTTCTCGAAGGTGCTCGCCGCCGAGCTGCTCCCCCGGGGGATCCGCGTCAACGCGATCGCCCCCGGCTTCATCCTCACCCCGACGATGGGCGTCGCCGGACTCACCGAGGAGCAGCGCGCCGAGTTCGTCGAACAGGGCAACGCCTCCACGCCGATGGGCCGGGGCGGCACGGTGGAGGAGGTCGCCGCCGCCGCGCTGTACCTGGCGGTCGAAGCCACCTTCACGACCGGAGTGGAACTGACCGTGGACGGCGGATTCGGCCAGGGCCTCGGCGCCTGACGGATGCCTAGGAGTCTGACGGACGCCTAGGCGTCCGACGGGCCACAGGGTCGGGTGCTGCCCTGGTCCCGGTCCCGGGCGCTGTCCGGTCCCGGGCGCAGCCCCGGTCCCGGGCAGCAGGTTGCCGGGCGGCAGGGGCCGGGGCGGAGCCCGGGACAGGGGCGGCGCCCGGAGCCAAGGCGGCAAGGTTCCGGCCGCCCGGGCCCGCCCGCTGACAGACTGGCCCCATGCATCCGCCGAGCCCCCGCCGCCTCTCCCTCCAGCAGATCGTCGAAGGGCAGCGACGCGCCGCCTTCGTCGGGCGGGAGGCCGAACTGGGCCTGTACCGGGCCAACTTCGCGCGACCGCCGGAGGACCCCCGGCACCGGTTCGTCTTCCACGTGCGGGGGAACGCCGGGGTCGGCAAGACCTCGCTCGTACGGGAATGGCGGGAGGTGGCGGGGGAGTTCGGGGCGCTGACCGCGTCGGTCGACGAGAGCGCCGACTCCGTACCGGACGTACTCGCCGACTTCGCCGCGCAGTTCGCCGAGCAGGGACACCCGCTCAAGGCGCTGGACCGGCTGCTCACCACCTACCGGCGCGCGCGCCACGACGCGGCCGGCCGGCTCGCGGCGGACAGCGGGACGCCGGGCGGGGCCCCTTCGCCCGGGGCGCTCGCCGCCGCGCAGGCCGGGCTGATCGCGGCCGGGGCGATACCCGTCGTCGGGGCGCTCGCCGGAGGCATCGACCCGGCGGTCGTGGCGCGGGGCGCGGGCGGCCTGCGGGCCGTGTTCGGGGGGCGGGCCCGGCAGCAGGAGGAGGCCCTGCTGCTGGCGGAACCGGTGCGGGTCCTCACCCCGGTCTTCGTCGCCGAGCTGGACCGGGTCGCGGACACCGTGCCCTGGATCGCCCTCTTCCTGGACACCTACGAGCGCACCGCACCCCAACTGGACCGGTGGCTGGCGGACCTGCTGACCCCCGGCCGGTACGGCGACCTGCCCGCCAACCTCGTCCTCACCCTGGCCGGTCAGCGCCGCCTCGACCCCGTCCACTGGGGCGACCGGAGCCGGCTGGTCGCCGACGTACCGCTCGGGCCGTTCACGGAGGCCGAGTCGCGCCAACTCCTGCACGGACGGGGGGTGGTGACCGAGTCCGTCGTACGGGAGGTGCTGCGGCTCTCCGGCGGTCTGCCCGTCCTGGTCTCCACGCTCGCCGCCAACCCCGGGGCGGCCGGGGAGGCGAACGCCACCGCCGTCGAACGCTTCCTGGCCGGGGAGAGCGACCCGGCCCGCCGAGCGGCCGCGCTCGCCTGCGCGCTGCCGCGCCGCTTCGACGAGGACCTGGTGGCCGTCGCCGTGGCCGCACCGCGGAACGGGCCGCACGCCGTGCCGGATCTCTACGACTGGCTGCACGAGCTGCCGTTCGTCGCCGAGCGGCACTCCGGCCACTCCCGCTACCACGCCGTCGTCCGCGCCCCGATGCTCCGCCTCCAGCGCACCGGGTCGCCGCGACGGTGGAAGGCGGCGCACGACCGGCTGGCCGACGCCTTCGCCGCCCGGCGGGACGCGGCGGCCGAGGGCATCGACCCGGAACGCCTCTGGGCCGAACAGCCCTGGCGCCGGGCCGCCCTGGACGTGCTCTACCACCGGCTCTGCGCCCGCCCCCGCACCGCGCTGCCCGAGGCCCTGCGCGCCGGGATCGAGCTGTGCGGGCAGGCGCCGTCCCGCGCCCGGCACTGGGCTCGGACCCTCGCGGAGGCGGGCGAGGACGCCGACAACGCCGTACTGCGCGACTGGGGCCGGGACCTGCTGGCCGCCATAACGGACCACGGGCCCCGGCCCACCGCCGCCCTCGGGCTCCTGCTGACCCGGGCCGAGCTGACCGACACGGACCGGGCCGCCGCCCTCGTGGTGCGCGCCTGGGACCGCTTCCGCGCCGGGGAGCTGGAGGCCGCGCTGTCCGACCACGGGCGGGCGATCGCGGTGGACCCGCGCAGCGAACGCGCCCACCAGGGCCGGGCGGTGATCCTGCGCTCGCTCGGCCGCTACGAGGAGGCCCTCGCCGACCTGGACCGGGCCGAGGAGATCGCGCCCGCCTGGGCCTGGGCGGTGCGGGAGCGGGGGGAGACCTACCGGCGGATGGGCCGCCCGGAGGAGGCCCTGACCGTCCTGGACCGGGCGCACGCCCTGGACCCGTCCGACGCCGTGCCGCTGGGCAGCCGGGGCCTGGTCCGCCATGTGCTGGGCCGGCACGAGGAGGCGCTCGACGACTTCGACCGGGCGATCGCGCTGTGGCCGGAGTACGCCTGGGCGCTGGTGAGGCGGTCCCGGGTCCGCACCGTCCTGGGCGACCCGGTGGGCGCCCTCGCCGATCTGGACCGGGCCGAGGAGCTGTCCCCCGGCCAGGCCGGTACGGAGGGGGAGCGGGGCGAGGTGTACCGGGCGACGGGCCGGCCCGAGGAGGCCGTCGCCTGCTACGGCCGGGCCCTGGCCCTGGACCCGGACTACGCCTGGGCGCACGGCAGCAGGGCCCTCGCGCTGGAGGCGCTCGGCCGGATCCCGGAAGCGCTGGCGGACCTCGACCGGGCGCTGGTCCTGGACCCGGACTACGCGTGGGCGCGGGCGCAACGGCAGCGGCTGGCGGCCCGGACGGGGTCGTAGGGTCGGGGGATGCGCGAAGTGCGGGTGGTGCTGATCGGCGGGACCTCGAACACCGGGAAGTCGACGGTCGCCGAGGCGGTGGCAGGGCGGCTCGGCTTCGAGCACCGCTCCACGGACGGCCTGGCCCGGCACCCGGGACGGCCCTGGCGGACCCCGGAGCACGAGGTGCCGCCGCATGTCGCCGAGCACTACGGGACGTCGACCACCGACGAACTCCTCGCCTCGGTCCTCGACCACTACGAACGGCTCTGGCCGCGCATCGAGGAGCTGATCACCGACCGCGCGGGATCCGGGGCTCCGGGCCTGGTCCTGGAGGGCTCGGCGCTCTGGCCCGCCCGCGTCGCCCGCCTGACGGTTCCCCGTACGGCCGCCGTGTGGCTCACCGCCGACGACACGGTCGTACGCGACCGGGTGCGGGCGGCGGGCCGCTACGAGGAGGCGACGGACGCGGAACGGCACCTCATGGACCGGTTCCTGGCCCGCACCGGCCGCTTTCAGAAGCTGATGCTGGAGGCCGTGGACGCGCTGGACCTGGACCGGGTCGACACCGGCGGCGGACGTACGGTCGCGGAGGTGGCCGACGCGGTGCTCACCGCCGCGGCGGCCCAGGCGCGTCCCGGACGCCGACTCCCGCACCGGTCAAACGCGACCTGAAGGACGTCCGTCGACATACCCGTACGTACCCAGGTCGCCCCCTCTACGGCCCGTTCCCGTTCGATTACAGTGCTTGCGCGGTCGCCCGCAGAGGCCCGCGCGGACGAGCATGTCGTGACGGGGAGGACCGGGGTGAGCACAGGGACCACGGCGGTCTGGGGCCGGGCCGAGCAGCAGGATTTCCGCAGCCGGGTCCGTGGGGCACTGCTCGGCGGGGCCGTCGGGGACGCGCTCGGGGCGGGGGTCAGCGAGCTCGTGCTGGAGGAGATCCGCGCCGCCCACGGTGCCGAGGGGGTCACCGACTACGTCCCCGCGCACGGCAGACGCGGCGCCGTCACCGCCCTCACCCAGCTCACCCTGTTCACCGTCGACGGGCTGATCCGCGCCCAGGTCCGCCGTGACACCGGGGCATGGCACCCGCCCACCGATGTGCACCGGGCCCATCTGCGCTGGGCCGCCACCCAGCACGACTGGGGGCCCGACGAGCGGCGCGAGGACAACGGCTGGCTGGCCGCCGAGGAGTGGCTCTACGCCCGCCGCGAGCCGGCCCGGGAATGCCTGGGCGGGTTCGGGGACTCCGTCATGGGCACCCTCGACCGGCCGAAGAACCCCACCGCCCGCGACGCGGGCGCCCTCACCCGGTCCGCGCCGTTCGGGCTCCTGGTGGGCTGGGAGCCGGGACTCGTGCTCCAGCTGGCCGTCGAGTGCGCGGCCCAGTCCCACGGTCACCCCGCCGCCCAGCTGTCCGCCGGGGCCTTCGCCGTACTCGTGCACGGTCTCGCACGCGGCGAGAGCCTGGACGGGGCCGTGCGACACGTCCTGGCGCTGCTCGCCGAACGCCCCGGCCACGAGCCGGTGACCGGGGCCCTGCGACAGGCCCTCGGCTCGGTGCGGCAGGGCATCCCGGGCCCGGCGCTGATCGAGGCCCTGGGCGCGAGCGACGCCGCCGAGGAGGTCCTCGCCGCCGCCGTGTACTGCGCGCTGGTCAGCGAGGACATCCGGCACGGGCTGAGGCTCGCCGTCAACCACAGCGGCCCCTCCCGCGCCACGGGGTCGGTCTGCGGGGCGCTGCTCGGGGCGCTGCACGGCGAGACCGCGCTGCCGCCGGCCTGGCTCGCGGAGCTGGAGGGACGGGCCACGCTCCTCGAACTGGCCGACGACTTCGCGATGGAGATGACCCAGGGCCCCGCCCTGCACAGCCCGGCGGCCGTCGCCCCGGGCTGGCTGGCCCGCTACCCGCGCGGCTGAGGCCGGCCGGATCGCCACCCGCGCGGCCGAGGGGCGGGGCAGGCCGACTACCCGCGCGGCCGGGGGGCGGGGGCCGGGCCTCCGTCCTGGGCGGGGATCGTGGCGGCCGTCGCCGTGCCGTCCCCGTCGTCGTCACCGTCGCCCTCGTTGATCCGGGTCAGGAGCGCGTCGCGCTCCGGGGTGTCCTCCGGCTTCACGTAGCCGATCAGGATGTAGAGGACGAGCGAGACGGCGAGCGGCACGGACACCTGGTACTGGAGTGGCACCCCGCCCTCGACCGCCCAGTGGATCGGGTAGTTGACCAGCCAGAAGGCGAACAGGCCGGAGGCCCAGCTGACCAGCGCCGCCGTCGGCCCGGACTTCCGGAACGGGCGCAGCAGACCCAGCATGAAGGGGATCGCGATCGGGCCCATCAGCCCGGCGACCCACTTGATCACCACGGTGATGATGTCCTTGAACGCGGGCGAGTTGATCTGTGTCGCGATGGCCATCGACAGCGCCAGGAAGGCCACGGTGGTCCAGCGCGCCGCGATCAGCCCGGCACGCTCGTTCCAGCCGCGCGCCGCCTTCGAGAGCGTCGGGGCGATGTCCCGGGTGAAGACGGCCGCGATGGCGTTGGCGTCCGAGGAGCACATGGCCATCGTGTGGGAGAAGAAGCCGACGATGACCAGGCCCAACAGGCCGTGCGGCAGCAGCTGTTCGGTCATCAGGGCGTAGCTGTCGGAGGCGTCGGGCTTCTGCGCGTCGACCAGGAGCGGCGCGCACCACATCGGGAAGAACAGCACCAGCGGCCAGACGAACCACAGGATCGCCGAGAGCCGGGCGGACCGGGTGGCGGAGGCGGCCGAGTCGGTGGCCATGTACCGCTGGGCCTGGTTCCACATGCCGCCGTTGTACTCGAAGGTCTTGATGAACAGGAAGGCCATCAGGAAGGTCACCGTGTACGGGCCCGCGGTCGGGTCCGCGTGCCCTTCCGGCAGCTTGTCCCAGACGGTCCACAGCGTGGAGAAGCCGTCGAGCTCGCTCATCACGGCGAGCAGCATCGCCAGCCCGGCGAACAACTGGATGATGAACTGGCCCAGTTCGGTGAGGGCGTCCGCCCACAGCCCGCCGACGGTGCAGTAGATGCCGGTGACGACCCCGGTGATCAGGATGCCCTGGGTGATCGAGAGGCCGGTGAAGACGGACAACAGGGTCGCGATGGCCGCCCACTTGGCGCCGACGTCCACGATCTTCAGCAGCAGCCCCGACCAGGCGAGCGCCTGCTGGGTCCGGAGGTTGTAGCGGTTCTTGAGGTACTCCAGCGGCGAGGCGACGTGGAGCCGTGAGCGCAGCCGGTTCAGCCGGGGCGCGAAGAGCTTCGCTCCGATGAAGATGCCGATGGCGATGGGCAGTGACCAGGTCACGAAGGACGTGACCCCGTACTGGTACGCGATGCCGGCGTAACCGGTGAACATCACCGCGCTGTAGCCGGACATGTGGTGCGAGATGCCCGACAGCCACCACGGCATCCTGCCGCCGGCCGTGAAGAAGTCGCTGACGTTGTCCACGCGCTTGTGCGACCAGAGTCCGATCGCCACCATCACGCCGAAGTAGCCGATGAGTACAGCCCAGTCGAGACTGTTCATGTCCCCCTCCAGGGGTCCGCCTTGTGAACGGGTACGCACTTCGTCGGTACGGCCGTTCAGCGGCGTCCCCTTGCGGGAGCGGGGACTTCGGGGATTGAACCCTCTCTCGGTGCCCTCGGTCAAGGCTGCCTGCCGGTCATAGATGTGAACGAGGGTCAGCAAGGCGAACGATTTTACTCGTTCTTGACCTTGTGGGGCGTTGTCGTGCACGTGACCGCGGCCACACGATGGGCGGGCACTTCGTCAGGCTGTGCAGAGAAGTCCAGGGAGTGCGCGGCAACGCGCGAAGGCCGCACGGGATGCGGGTCCCGTGCGGCCGGGAAGTCGAGAGGGAGGGCGCCTCGTGCGCGAGTGAGCGGGAGTGGTGCGAGGGAGCGAGGAGGAGCCGCCCGGGGCGCTTGTCCGAGCCCGGTGGGGTGCCTGTGCGGGCCTGGTGGCGCGTGCGTCAGCGCATCAGCTCGCCCGCGTTGACCAGCAGCGACTGGCCCGTGATCGCCCGTGCCCGGTCGGAGGCCAGGAAGGCGACGGCCTCCGCCACGTCCCCGTCCGTGGCCAGCTCCGGCAGCGCCATCCGTTCGGTGAGCCGGGCCAGCACCTCGGGCTCCGGTACGCCCTCGGAGTGCGCGGTGAACCGGACGTACGCCTGCACCGGCGGCCCCCACATCCAGCCCGGCAGCACCGTGTTGACCCGGATCCGGTCCGGGCCCAGCTCCCGGGCGAGCGAGTACATGGCCGAGGTGAGCGCCCCCTTCGACGCCGCGTACGCCGCCTGCCACACCTGGGAGGGGGCGGCCACCGCGGACTGCGTGCCGATCACCACCACCGAACCGCCCCGCTCCTTGAGGGCGGGCAGGCAGGCCCGGGTCATCCGCAGGGTGCCCAGGAGGTTCACGTCGATGACCGACTGCCAGGTGGTGAAGTCCGCGTCCTGGAGTCCGCCGAAGTAGCTGTCCCAGGCCGCGACATGGACCACCGCGTCGATCCCCCCGAACCGCTCCACCGCGAGCGCCGCCAGCGCCTCGCACTGCGCCTCGTCCGTGATGTCGGTGGAGAGGTGGGCGGTGTGCCGGCCGCCCGGATCGATCTCCGCCGCGGACTTGGCCAGGTTCGCCGCCGTACGCGCGCCGAGCACCGCGCGTCCGCCGTCCCGGACGACGGTCCCGGCGACCCGGTGCCCGAGCCCCGGCCCTACGCCCGACACGATGACGGTCTTCCCCGTGAGCAACATCGACGCCTCCCGGCCCTGGAAGTTAATCTGACGGACCGTCAGAGTAGGGGGATGCGGGAGCCGATGGAAGAGGACGGGAGGGATGCGGACGGCAAGGGGTGGCAGGGGACGGTAGGGGATGGACGAGGGCCGAAGAGGAAGGCGGGCAGGGCGATGGCCGATGGTGCCGGCACGGGGAGCAGGGGCACGGACAGCGGCGGCGGGACGGGGAGCGAGCGGTACGCGGAGCTGGCGGGGGCGGGGCCGTACGGGGTGCGCCCGGGGCACGCGCTGATCACCATGGTCGAACCGCATCCCGGCCATGAGTACGCGTACAACCGCTGGTACGAGGACGACCACTACTACGCGGGTGCGACGGCCATGCCGTGGATGTTCGCCGGACGCCGCTGGGTGGCCACCAAGGACCTCCAGGAGCTGCGGTACCCGGAGACGTCGGCGGTCGCTCAGCCGGTCGGCGCGGGCTGCTACCTGTCGACCTACTGGGTGACGGAGGGGCGCTACGACGACCACATGAAGTGGACCGTCGCCATCAACAAGCGGCTGAACCGGGACGGCCGCGTCTACCAGGACCGTACCCATGTGTTCACGGCCTTCCAGGACCACGAGGCCACCGTCTACCGCGACGGGGCCGCCGGCCCCCGGGACTTCCACGCGCTCGACCACCCGTACGCGGGCCTCGTCCTCCAGGTCGTCGACGCCGAGGGGCCCGAGCAGCGGGCGGAGCTGCTGGAGTGGCTGCGCTCGCGCCATCTCCCGAAGCGGCTGAAGGGGTCGCCCGCGGCCATGGTCACGGTGTTCCGGCCGACGCCCCTGCCCGGCGACCGGATGACGTACGTGAAGCAGGTCGAGGGGGTCGACACCCGGCTGACGCTGCTGTGGTTCCTCCAGGAGGATCCGCGGAGCTGCTGGGAGGAGCGTTTCACCGGCCTGGACGCGGCGGTCGCGGAGACCGGCCTCGGGCGGGTCGAGCTGGTCGCGCCGTTCGTGCCGACCGTGCCGGGGACGGACCGGTACGTCGACCGGCTGCGGTGACGCCGCGGAACGGCGCCAGATCGTGCGCGGCCGGATCATACGGCGCCGGATCGTACGGGGCTGGATCTGCGGCGCCGATCGTGCGGCGCCGGATCGTGCCGAGCCCCCTCGGCCAGGACGGCGAACCGGTCGAGAGGGCTCCATCAAGTGGTGCGGTGACGCGGTGGTCAGGCGTTGATCGTGTCCGTGGCGACATCGCGCACGAACGCGTTCCACGCACCGGGGACGAAGGTGATCGAGGGGCCCTCGGGGGCCTTCGAGTCACGGACGGCGATGGAGAGGGCGACCGGGGACTTGACCTCGACGCACGCGCCGTTGCCCCCGGAGTACGACGACTTCGTCCACTTGTCCGTTGCACCCTGAAGAATTGCCATGTTCACTCCGGTTCAGAGAGTTGGGTGAGTCGCACCAACCTGATTCCGATTGGCGTGATCGACGCTACTCGCCAAGCCCCGCCCATGAGATGGCCGTTCACTCGACCGGATGGTCTTTCTCCGTTGAGCCTTCCGTGACGAGCGGGCGGCGGTGTACTATCCCGCCGCCGCTCCCTCAACGCTCCTCGGATTCCGTCGCCGACGCCGGGGCGGATGTCCTGATTCCGCTGGTGGGGTCCGGTGTGGCCGGGGGTTGCCCGGTGCGATCCGGTGCCGCGGGGTCGTCAGCTCGTGTACGACTTCGCGATCTTGCTGATGAACTCCCGGGTCTGCTCCACGTTCAGCGCCTGGGCCCGCAGGTGTTCGTACATCACGCTGTAGCGCTGCACGTCGTTGGCCTTCTCCAGGTAGAGATCGCTCGTGACGCCCTCGATGTAGACGACGCTGGAGTCCGCGGTGTCCGGGAACTCCAGGATCGCGTACTGGCCGTTGATACCCGGGTGCGCACCCATGTCGAACGGCAGGACCTGCACGGTGACGTGCGGCAGGTGGGACTGCTCGACGAGGTGTTCCAGCTGGTCGAGCATCACCTGCTTGTCGCCGACCACCCGGCGCAGCGCCGACTCGTCGATCACGGCCCACAGCCGCAGCGGGTTCTCCGGCGCGTTGACCCGGTCCTGCCTCCGCGACCGTACGTTGACCCGCTTCTCGATGTCCGACGAGGGGGCCTCGGGGAGCGCGCCGCTGATCAACGCCTCGGCGTACGCCCGGGTCTGGAGCAGGCCCGGGATCATCTGGGGCTCGTACACCCGCAGCGACTCCGCGTCGGTCTCCAGACCGATGTAGACGCTGTACGGGATGTCGCCGAAGGCGTGCCACCAGCCCTGCTGGCGGGAGTCCTTCGCCATCTGCATCAGCGAGTCGACGATGCGGACGTCCTCGACCTCGTACACCCCGCAGAGGTCGCGCACATCGCGCTGGCTGATGGACCGCCGGCCGTTCTCCAGGCGGCTGATCTTCGACTGCGAGACCAGCAGTCGCTCCGCCACTTCCTCGGCCGTCATGCCTTTGAGTTCGCGCAGGCGGCGCAATTCCTGGCCCAACCTGCGTCGCCTGACAGTGGGATTGACGTTGGACGGCACGGAAACGGCACCTCCGGCTATGTAGCTGTGCGTATCTACTGCTCAGCAGATTGCCACCCCTTGCCCCGGCCGCGCTGGGAAACGGCCACACGCGGGGCGCGGGGGCGTACGCACCGGTGTGCGGAAGGGCGCGCAAGCGCACGGGGCAGCCGGTGGTGGTGACTACCGGCTGCCCCGTGCGTGGTGCGGCTCCCGGACCGGGTCGGTGAAGACTGACGGCGGTGCGGCGTTGTGCTGTTCTCAGGTCCGTGCGGTCAGCTCGCGGCGGTGTGCGCCATGCTGCCGCGACGGGCCTGTGCTTGCGGCTGCAACGGAACGCCCGCTGCCTGCTGCGTACGGCGTGGCTGGACGGCCACTCCGTTCTGGACGTCCATCACGGCGTGTGCCACGAGTCCGCCCATGGGGTCATGCCTGATCAGGTCCCGGAGCCGGGAGCGCGACGAGCGCCCCTCGTTCCCGGGGTACAGATGCTTGCCGAGTCCGACCGCGTGGGCCAGTGCGGCGAGCGCCGCGGTCCGCGGGTCCGGCGGAACGCCGGTGCGGATCGCGCTGTCCAGCCGGTTCCTGATGTCCCGGCTGATCGCCGTCTCCGTCGCTTGGTAGCGAGTCGTCGGCAGCACTCCGCACATCTGGCCCGCCACGGCATGAACCATGCCGCACCGCTCCAGATGAGCGAGATAGATCTGGCGCAGCCCCAGGCGGGGCCCGCCGATCCAGTGGACCGCCCGGACCGGGCTGCCACGACGGCGCAGCAGCTCCAGTGCGGAGTCCAGAGTCGGATCTCCTGTCGGCCGTGGCATCACCACGGCGATACGATCCCCGTCAGGGGCTATCCGTCCTGCCAGAGCCAGCTCCACTAGCTGTGCCCCGGCCAGGCCGAGGTCGAGCGACTGCGGCTGCGCTGTGGTACCCGTGGTCGGGTCCAGAGCGAGCAGCAAAAGCTCCTCCGGGATTGTTCTGCGGCTCCTGCCCATCCATGCCTCCCCGCGTGGATGTCTGACAGGGTGACCCCTCTCACATTGGTCTGTCGAGAGCGCCTGCCTGCTTTGTAGGGGAACCAGTAGGTATGTCGTTCTCGTCTAGCAGCTCGGCCAGGGGTTCACACAGGACACTGGTAGATGGTTCGGACAGCGCGGGGTGGCCCCGCAGCGCAAGAGGAGGCATCGGTGGCGGGCGAGTCCCCCGACAAAACGGAGCAGCAGAAGTCGTCGGGGACGGCTGCGGAGGAACGCGACCCGCGCTTCGCCGTGTTCCGTGACCCTGGCGCGGACACGGACGGGACCGCGGACGCGGACGGGAGCGCGGTCACCGGCGCGAGCGCTGATGCGGGCGCGGATTCGGGAGCCACGTCCGACACGGCGACCGCTGTGTTCCGTCCCCGGCTTCCGGCGGACGCCGCCGGGCGTGAGCCCGAGGCGGAATCCACCGCTCCGGCGGATGGGCCGGAGACCGAGCCGGGGGAGACCTCCTCCGAGCCGGAGGCCGGGCCCGCCGCCGAGACCGGGGCGGAGACCGCCTCCGAGCCGCGGAGTGAGCCTGTGGCGGCCTCTAAGGCCTCCACGGCCTCTGGGGAGGCTGCCGCGCCTCCGGAGGGCACGGGAGCCGCCGAGGGTCGTACGGGCCCGGACGCGGGCGCGGAGGCGTCCGACGCGGTGACGGCGGACGCCGAGAAGGCCGACGCCTCCGCGTCGGCTGCCGCGCAGGATCCGGAGGCCGGGCCCGGGACCGGGGACGGCCGGCTGCGTGACGCGGTGGCCGCGTGGGTCGACGGCGCGGCCGAGGACGAGCCGGCTGCGGGCACCGAGGCGAGCGCGGACTCCGGTGCGGAGTCCGGGGCCGACGCCAAGGACCGGTCCTCCGCGACGGCCGAGGCGAAGTCGGAGCCGAAGCCGGAGCCGGAGCCGGAGCCCGACAAGGACGAGGCGGACGCGGCGAAGGCGGCGGACGCGGCGGACGCGGAGCCGGAGTCGAAGGGCGAGCCCGACGACAAGGCGAAAGCCGGCCCCGGCCCCACGTCCACCGCCGCGGCCGAACCGAAGGCCGACGGTGCCGAGCCGGACACCGACGACCACTCCGACCAGCGAGAAGTCGACCAGCCCACCGCCATCTTCAAGGCGGTCAAGCCGGTCGGGGCCTTCGACCGGGTCGACCAGGCGACGACCGCGCTGAAGCTCCCACCGCGCGAGGGCAAGCCCGGAGACGAGTCCGAGAGCAAGTCCGGGGACAAGCCGGGGAGCAAGCCCGGGGACAAGAGCGGGACCAGGCCCGAGAGCGACGCCGAGCGCACGAGCACGTTCGTGCCGCTCCGCTCCGACGCCGTACGGTCCGCCCCCGCGCCCCGCAAGCCGGAGCCCGCCGGGGCCGGGGCCGGGGCCGGGGACGGGGCGCCCGCGCGCACCCCGGAGTCCGGGGAAGCCGCCTCTCCGGCCTCCTCGGCGCCCGCCGCCCCGTCCTGGGCGGCGGCCGAGCGGACCCGGCAGCAGCCGCTGCCGCCGAGGCCCCCGCTCGATCTGCTCGCCGAGCTGACGAACACCCCGCCGCCCCCGGAGACCCCGGTCCGGACCGCCGTCCGACGGGTCAAGATCTGGACCCCGCTGGTGCTCCTCCTGCTGATCGTCTTTGCGATCGTGCAGGTGATGCGCCCGCTTCCGGAGCCCTCGCTGGAGCTCACGGCGAAGCCGACGTACACCTTCGAGGGCGGAGAGACGAAGCTGTCCTGGCCCGGCCAGGGCCAGTCGGCCGTGATGGTCGACGGCGTGGGGTCGCTCGGTTCCGAGGGCGCGCAGAAGTCGGCCCCGATCGCCAGCGTCGCGAAGGTCATGACCGCCCACGTGATCCTTCAGGAGCACCCCCTCAAGGGTGACGAGGAGGGCGAGACGATCACCGTCGACCAGAAGGCCGAGGACGAGTCCAAGCGGCCCGACGAGTCGACGGCGCCGCTGACCAAGGGGCAGAAGCTCACGCAGCGGCAGATGCTCCAGCTGCTGATGATCCCCTCGGGCAACAACGCGGCTCGGCTGCTCGCCCGCTGGGACGCGGGTTCCGAGGACGCGTTCATCGACAAGATGAACGACGCGGCCAAGGAGCTCGGCATGACCGGGTCGACGTACACCGACCCGAGCGGGCTGGAGAAGACCACGGTCTCCACCGCCACCGACCAGCTGAAGCTGGCGCAGGCGGTCATGCGCAACGAGGTCTTCAGGAAGATCGTGGACATGCCCGAGACCGAGATCGAGGGCATAGACGGCAAGATCTACAACAACAACAACCTCCTGCTGCAGCCGGGCGTGAGCGGTATCAAGACCGGGTCCTCCACCCCGGCGGGCGGCAACCTGCTCTGGTCCGCGAACACCAAGGTCGACGGCAAGCTGCTGTGGATCTACGGAGCGGTCATGGGCCAGCAGGCCGGCACCGGCCGGGTCTACGACAGCCTGGAGCTGTCCCTCCAGAACAGCCTGAAGCTGATCAAGGACGCGCAGGAGGCCGCCACCTCGGCGACGGTGGTGAAGAAGGGCGATGTCGTCGGGTACGTGGACAACGGGTTCGGCGGACAGACCCCGGTGATCGCCACGAAGAACCTCAAGGCGGTCGGCTGGTCCGGCCTGGAGGTCGAGCTGAGGGTCACGGACAACGGCAAGGGCATCGACCACGCCGCCAAGGCCGGGAGCGAGGTCGGCATGGTGACCGTGGGCACCGGCACCGGGAAGGTCACGGCGCCGGTGGTGCTGCAGAGCGATCTGACGGAGCCGGCCTTCGGCGACAAGCTGGCCAGGATCGGCTGAGACACCGGAGCGGGGAGGGGCGGGCGACGCCGTCGGCCCCTCCCCGCCGTTTATGACAGAGATACGTGCCGGGGGTACGTGTTAGCGTCCCCGGACAACTCAGGGACGCTGGGACGCGTCCTTGAAGAGGTACGGGGCCGGCGGAGGACGGGGAGAACCGTAGTGACCACCGCGGAGCCGAAGCCCGGCCGCGAGGCGGACGAAACCACAGGGACCGGGGGCGAGGCCCTGCACGTCCGCGTGCCGTCCCCCCGTGCCCCGGAGTCTCCGGACACCCCGGACACCCAGGAACCCGCCGACACCGCAGCATCACGGGAAGCCGTCGATTCACCAAGTCCACCCGTTCCACCTGGTTCCCCTGGTTCCCTCGATTCCCCGGGCCCCGCGGGACCCTCCGCAGTCCCTGCCGCGGGTCCCGCCGCTTCCGAGTCGTCGTCCGTCAGGACCCGGAGGCTGTTGCGGCACCCCGTCACCATCGCGACGGCGGCCGCCGCCGTCGGCCACGTCCTCTGGTTCTTCTTCTTCGCCAACACGGGCGGCGACATCGCCGCGCAGGACGCCTGGGCCGAGTTCGTGGGCCGGCACCCCGGCACGGCGTACAACCTGGCCTGGTACGGGGGCATGCACCCCGTCTCGTACAGCGTGGTCTCGCCCTACCTGATGTCGCTGCTCGGCGTCCGTACGACGATGATGATCGTCGGCACGGTCTCCTCCGCGCTGACCGCGCTGATCCTCGTGCGGGTCCCGGCCGTCCGCAATCCGCTGGCCTGCTCGCTCGCCGGGGTCTTCGCGTTCCTGTGCAACGCGCTGTCGGGCCGGGTGACGTTCGGGCTGGGCATGATGTTCGCCGTCGGCGCGGTGGCCGCGGTGTTCTGCTGGCCCTACCGGTGGCGGTACAAGCGCTGGGCCAAGGCCGCCGTCGCCGCCCCGCTCGCCGCGCTCGCCACCGCGTCCAGCCCCGTCGCCGGGCTCTTCCTGGGCGTCGTCGCGGCGGCGCTGTTCCTCCACAAACGACGCCCCGGCGCGTACGCGATCGGGCTCGCCCCGGTGGCCGTGGTGGGGCTGTCCGCCTGGCTGTTCCCGTTCTCGGGTACGCAGCCGATGTCGCTCGGGACGCTGTCGCTGCCGTTCCTCTTCGCGGCCCTCGTGTACGTCCTCGTACCGCGCGACTGGAGCACGGTCCGCACCGCCGCCGCCGTCTACGGGATCGGCACGCTGCTCACGTACGTCATCGACTCGCAGATCGGGTCGAACATCACGCGCATGGCGATGCTGTTCGCCGGCGTCGTGCTGCTCGCGGGCCTGCCCTTCGCGGTGCCGCGCAGCCGCCGCTGGTACGCCCTGGTCATCGCGTTCGTCGGGCTCAACTTCTGGATCGGTTTCAAGAGCGTCGACGACATCGTCCGCACCGCCCCCGCAGCGTCCTGGAACCGCGAACTGGCCCCGCTCATCAACCAGCTCCAGCAGGTGGAGGCAGAACGCGGCCGGGTCGAGGTCGTGCCCGTGAGCAGCCACCGCGAGTCCTCGGCGCTCGCCCCCTACGTCAACCTGGCGCGCGGCTGGAACCGTCAGGCCGACATGAAGCGCAACCCGCTCTTCTACGACGACACGCTGGACCCGGTGAACTACCGGGAGTGGCTGGACCGCTGGGCCGTGCACTACGTGGTGCTGCCCAAGGACCGGCCGGACAACGGGGCGGTCCAGGAGGCGGAGCTGGTCGAGCAGGGGCAGCCCTACCTGCGCGAGATCTGGGGCGACGCGAACTGGAAGCTCTTCCGGGTCCTGGACCCGGTGCCGCTCGCCGACCCGCCCGCGACGGTGGAGCGGGCCGGCGCGGACGGGCTGACGATCACCGTGAAGTCGGCGGGCCGGGTGCTGATCCGGATCCCGTACACGCGCTGGCTCGCCCTCGTCGACGAGGACGGCAAGACCGTGGAACGCCCGCAGGAGACCGAGGAGTCGAAGGAACGGTCGCAGGAGAACGAGACCGCGCCGAAGACCTATCTCAACACGAACGGCTGCCTGAACAAGGTCGAGGAGGGCCCGTACGGCGACGAGTGGACCGAACTGCTCGCTCCGCGCCCGGGCGTGTACCGGTTGACGGCTCCCTACCAGCTCCAGCCGGGCACGCCCTGCCCCGAAGAGCTGAGCTGAGCCCCTTGGCTGTTCCGTACGGTGTCCCGGGCACGGGCCATCGCGTACGCGGCTACCGCACGAAGGCGCGGTCGTGCGGCGACAGGTCGGTGGCGGGTCCGGCGGCGCGGAGGACCGTGTCGAGGGCCCGGTCCGGGTCCGCCGAGTAACACCCGCTGGCCCAGGCGGCGTTGGCCTCGATCACGGCCCACCGGCCCTCGTCGTCCCGGCCGACGTCGACGACGATCGCGGACGGCAGCGTCTTCCCGGCTGCCGCGAGGACATCCCGCCCGAAGGCGAGCGCGTCGCCGTCCGGCGGCCCGAGCCGGAGCCGGCCGGCCTCGGCGTACTGACCGGACGCGTGCACGGCGCCGTCGAGCAGATGGAGCCGGTGCTCGACGGCGAACGTCAGCACGTCGCTCACCAGCACCACGGTCGCCGGGTCCACGGCATCCGGTCCGGGAAGCCGGGACCCGTCCGCGTACACGAGCGCCGAAACGCTCTTGTCGTTGGGCGACTTGACGAAGGCGGGGCGTCGCAGCCGGTACGCCTCGCCGATGGGCATCGCCCGGACCTCCCGCCGGGTGAGCGCCCGCGGAAGGCGGGCGAGCCAGTCGGCGGGGGCCTCCAGGAGGGCGATTCCGAGCGCGGGGGCCACGACGTCGGCGAAGGAGGGCCCGGCGTGCAGATGCACGGAGTGGCCTTCGTCCCGGGTGCTCGCGGTCCCTCGGGTGCCCGCGGTTCCTCGGGGGCCTGTGGGCTCTCCGGCGCTCGCGGTGGGCGATGGTGGCCCCGTGCCCTCCGCGGTCCCCGCAGCCCACGCGGCCTCCGCCCACCCCGGGCCACCCAGCCCTTCCGGTACGGCGGAGGCCGTCGCCTCCACGATGCGCAGCCCGCGCCGCAGCGCGGCGGCACGCAACGTCCGGGCGGAGGCGGTGAGCCGGGGCGGGAGGACGAGGGTGCGCGGCGGGCGGGTCATGGCCGCAGATCCTCCCGTACGGGGGCGCCGCGCCGCACCGGCTTTTCCGGGACGCCGGGGGCGGGACGGGACCGGCGGGAGGAAGGCGCGCGAAGGCCGGCGGTGCGGCGGGCCTTGGCACGTCGCGGGAACGTCGCGCGCACGTCGCGGGCCGTCGCGCGCACATTGTGCGCGCCCGGGACCACCTGGTTCGATCGTGGCATGATCATCGAACCGTCCGTCGTACACGGCCTGATCGCCGCCCAGTTCCCGCACTGGTCCGACCTGCCGGTGGAGGCGGTCGGCGCGAGCGGGACCGCCAACGCGATCTTCCGCCTGGGCGCCGACAAGGCCGTACGGCTGCCCCGCACCGAGGGCAGTGCGGCGGATGTGGCGACCGAGCACCGCTGGCTGCCCCTGCTGGCATCGAGGCTGCCCTTCCCCGTACCCCTCCCGCTGGCCCAGGGCGTTCCGGACAGGGCCTTTCCCCGGTCCTGGTCGGTCTGCACCTGGCTGGACGGGACGAACCCGAGGCCCGGCGACGGCTCTTCGGCCTCCGAACTGCTCGCGGCCGATCTGGCGGAGTTCGTGCTGGCGCTGCGCCGGATCGACCCGGCGGACGCCCCGGCCGCCTACCGCAGCGAGTCTCTGGCCTCCCGCGATACGGAGACGAGTGAGGCGCTCGCGACCCTGGACGAGTCCTTGGACGGGGCGCTGGACGGGTCCCGGGGCGGAGCCCTGGACCGGGTCCTGGACCGGGCGAGCGCCACCGCCGTCTGGCACGAGGCTGTGAGCGCCGAGCCCTTCACCGGCCGGCCCGTCTGGGTGCACGGAGACCTCCAGCCGGGCAACGTCCTGGTCGCGGACGGCCGGCTCACCGCGGTCATCGACTTCGGCTGCACCGGTCTCGCCGATCCGGCCGTCGACCTGATCGCGGCCTGGTACCTGCTGACGGCGGGGGCCAGGGAGACGTTCCGTACGGCGGTCGAGGCCGACCACGCCACCTGGACGCGGGGGCGGGGCTGGGCGCTGTCCATCGCGCTGATGGAGCTGGCGCACTACCGGGACACGAACCCGGTGATGGCGAGGACCGCGGCGCATGTGATCGCCGAGATCCTCACCGAGGAGCCGGGGAAGCTCCTCGGCTGAAGGAAGGCCCCGGGGCCAGTGAGGGTCACGGGGCCGACTGAATGCTCGGAGGTAGCTGGCGAGAGACGGCGGCCGGGGCGGGGCGGTTCGAACCACCTTCGCCGTGCACACGAGGAGCTTCGCGACTCTCTTCTTGTCAGATCGACAGAAACTCAAGTACGGTAACTCGCATGGCACCTGATGCATGGTCACCAGTCTCCGTACTGCTGACGGTCGATCTCGTGATCCTGACGCTGCGGGAGGAGCGCCTGTGCGTCCTGCTTGTGGAGCGAGGTGAGGATCCTTTTCAGGGCATGCGGGCCCTGCCCGGCGGATTCCTCAATCACGCCGGTGAGCAGATCCTGGACGCCGCTCATCGTGAGTTGAGCGAGGAGACCGCTCTGGTTGCAGGGTCGGTCCACCTCGAACAGTTGGCCACCTATGGGGACGCGGGCCGGGATCCACGGGGGCGCGTCGTTTCGGTGGCCCATCTGGCGATCGCCCCGGGACTGCCCGATCCGGTCGCTGGAACGGATGCCAGGGACGCCGCATGGGTACCTGCGGATGCCGTGCTGTCCGGAGAGGTGCGACTGGCCTTCGATCACCGCCGGATCGTGGCGGACGGAATCGAATGCGCGCGTCGGAAGCTCGAATTCTCCTCGCTGGCCACGGCGTTCTGTAGGGAATCCTTCACCATAGCCGAGTTGCAGCAGGTTTATGAGGCTGTTTGGGGCGCGGATATCGACACCCGCAATTTCTACCGGAAAGTCCAGGCCGTGAAGGGATTCATCGTCCCCGCGGGATCGGGGCGCAGGGCCACGGGAGGGCGCCCCGCGCGGCTCTACCGGGCCGGTCCGCAGGCGGTGTTGTCTCCACCGCTGACCCGCCCCGCGCTGTCCTTGGCGGAAGAGGAATTAGGAAAGGGAGGGGAATAGATGTCGAAAGACATGGTGGTGATTCTCACCGCCCTCAATCTCGAATACCAGGCCGTACGAGCGAAACTGGCCAGCCCGCAGGGGCATCTTCACGAGCGTGGAACGCGGTTCGAGGTCGGAACCGTGCTGGGCACCTCATGCCGTGTAGCGCTCGGGTTGACGAACAAGGGGAATCACTCCGCCGCGGTGATCGCCGAGCGTGCGATCCAGGAGTTCTCGCCGGCGGCCGTCCTGTTCGTCGGCGTCGCCGGTGCCCTGTGGGACACCGCCAGGCTCGGCGACGTGGTCGTGGCAACTCATGTGTACGCCTACCACGGCGGGACGAGCGAGGACGACGGACTCAAGGCCCGTCCTCGGGTGTGGGAGGCAGCGCACGGCATCAGCCAGCTCGGCTCGCACCTGGCTCGGGTGAACGACTGGGCCGACGAGACGCCTGTCCGTGGGCGTGCCCCGCAGGTTCGCTTCGGCGCGATCGCCGCGGGGGAAGTCGTACAGAACTCGAAGATCTCGGCCCAGGCGCGGTGGATCCGGCAGCACTACAACGATGCGCTCGCCATCGAGATGGAGGCCGCGGGTGTGGCCCAGGCCGGCCATCTCAACGGGGCGCCAGTGGCCATCATCCGGGGAATCAGTGACCGGGCGGACGGCACGAAGAGCAGTGCGAAGGACCGTAGTTGGCAGCCGCGCGCCGCGGCCAACGCAGCAGCGTTCGCAACACGGTTGGCCGTGGAACTGGTGAGGGAACAGGAGCATTCGCCAATGTCACAGGCAGGCCGGGCCCTCGCGTCCGACGGGCGCACAGCGGGTGTCACGAACATGGCTCACAACAGCACCGTGGGCATCATGGCCGGGGTGGTCAAGGAGAGCAGCGTCCATGTACAGGGGGGCCCGGGGGCGGCCGGCCCGGCGGATCTGGTCGCTGAACTGGACGATTTACGTCGGCACCTGACATTCCATCACGCCGAGGGCGCCCTTGACGACGACACCCACCGTGAGGCGCTGGCCGAACTGGAAACGGCCCGCAGGGCGGCACGGGAGAACAACTCCGAGTCGTCCAGGAAGGCGACGATGGCACTCAAGAGGTTACGCGGTCTCGTCGCGGAGGTTCCCGAGCTGGTGGCCCGGTTGAGGCCCCTGGTCGTTGCCGCAGGTGACTTGTCATGAGCGACGGCAGCAGCCCGACGTACAACTCGGCCGCCGACGGTTCCACCGTGGGAATCCAGGCCGAGACCGTGCACAACTCCAATGTCTACTTCGTCCATCCGGACGCATCGCCCCTGGAGAAGTACGAGGTCGGCGTGCGGTTTCTGGAGGACGGAGTTCCCAGCCGCGCCCGCGACATGATCAGTGACGCGATCGCCCACGGGCACGAAAGTGCAGAGGTCCGTTTCCACTGGGTGCTCGCCATGCTCAGCGCCCGCGCCTACCACGACCTCAGTACCGAGGAACTGCAGCGGCTGCACCATGCCTCCGGGCTCGTACGAAACTATGCCGAGGACGAGTGGAGAGACGCTCTGCGGGTCGCTTTCGAACTGCTGGCCATGTTCAGCACCGCGGACGGTGAAACGGAACGCGTCCGGGACCGGCTGCGAGCCCTGTCGCCGCGCCCGCGCGCCGGAATCGTGCGCCACTTCGATCTCGTGCTCACCGGAGGGCTGAAGGACGCCCTGTGGGCCGAGCATCGCGAGCGGGCAGAGGCGGCCCGCCTCGGCGACGGCCGCGTCAAACGTGTCTGGGCCTATTTCGAGCCCGACCCCATTGGTCCGCGGGCCATGCCGCCTCGCCCGAGCACTGCTGCGTCCGCACAGGCAGCCCTGCCTCTCCGAGCAGGGATGTTCGTCGTCGGTGCGGCACTCCTCTGGGTCCTCGCGCTTCTCGCGGATCCAGTCTCGGCGGTTCTTCAGCTACTGATGGCACTCGGGGCCGGCCTGACCGCGGCCCACTTCGGCCGCAGCTGGTGGTACGAGGAACATGAGTTGAAGGGCAGGAACGGTGAGCCCACCATCCCGCACGCGCGCGAACCCGACTCGACGGGGGACGGGTTCACCCACCGCGTCCGCCATGCCTTCGAAACCTGCTTCAGCAGCCGTGCGCCCTGCGGACTCACCTCGCAGGAGTGGCTCGGACACACCATCCAGATCCGCAGCGGCCTCGCCGCCGAGATCGCGGCCCTCTACCGTGAGAGCCGCGTCAGCGTGGACCGGATCGACTGGCTGATCCGCCACCTCGCCGAGGACGCCCGCGACCGACACGACAGTGGCGCCCTGTTCGATCACGGCTATCGGAACCTGACCTCGGTGATGACGAAGGCGCTGTGTGTGATCGCCCTCATTGTTCTCGGCATCACGACTCTTGCCCTGCTGGGAACGGTGGCGGCAAGTGCCGGAGGGGCGCACCTGCCGATGGCCGCCCTGGCAGTAGCCGGTGCGTTCTGGTCCGGACGCGGGGCTGCGTGCCTGTGGCTGGAGGTCCGAGGTGAAGAGCGCCGGCTGGCGGAGGAGACCCAGGAGTATCAGGAGCGGCTGGCTGCGCGGCAGAACGCGTACCAGAAATGGAAGTCGTTGCTGGACGCCGCACGGCCGAGCGAGACGGAGATGGAAACCTGGCTCACCTGCGACAAGTCGCTGTTCGTCGACGAGGCACTCCGGCACTACCAGCTCACCTGGCGTGACCTGATCACTCACACCATTCTGGTGACACCCGCACGCCCCTACAAGCGAGGGCGGGTGAAGGGCGGTCCCTGGCGGTACTCGCGCTACAGCTTCCGTCTCTTCCTGGTCACCCAGGACGGCGTTCGCGAGATCAGCACGGAGTTCAATTTCGCCGATGCCAAACGTGCGGGCGAACAGCGAAGCAACTACCGGTTCGACGCGTTGTCCTCCGTGCAGGTCACGGAGCGGGAACGTGTCGGCTACGACCTGGAGCTCGTCCTCACCAACGGGCCGGCCAGGAACATCCGCGTCAAGGACGCCGAAACCCACCAACTGGCACCGGACGACGACGTCCGGGAGATCGCCGAGATCAACCTCAACGCGGCTGGTTTCATCCACACTTTCCGTCTTCTGGAAGGAATCGCGGCGGACGGGAAGGGCTGGATCGAACGGAACAACCCCAACAACCTGCCGTCGTTCCACTCTGCCGACTGAGTTCTCCGTGCCTGCGGCGGGCAGGGCCGGAGCCCCGCCCGCCCGCTCATCAGAAAATCCGGTACCCGAGCTGAGGAATAGCCGTGGCCACCACAGAAGACATCACCGAGAGCAGACTGCTGCTGGCCGAGTACGACCGCATAAAGGAGGAGCAGAAGACCCGCATAGGCTTCCGTGACAACCTGCTCTACTTCACCCTCGCCGCATCCACCACGATCCTCACGATCAGTGTGCAGAGCCGCCAGGTCCAGTTGCTTCTCACCGTCCCCGTGATCTGCTTGGTACTGGGCTGGACCTATCTGGTCAACGACGAGAAGATCTCGGCGGTCGGCTCCTACGTCCGCGACCGGCTGGGACCACGGATGGCTGAGTTGACAGGCGCCCGCGGTGCGGTGTTCGGATGGGAGGCCTACCACCGCGACGACAGGAACCGAGCGACGCGCAAACGGTTGCAGGCCACCGTGGACCTGTTCACGTACGTGGCCCTGCCGGTGATCTGCATGGCCGCGTTCTGGTGCTCTCCCGCCGTCAGGCCCTTGCTCCTGATCGTCTCCCTGGTACAGGCGCTCGCCCTGGCGGTACTGGGGTGGCAGTTCCTTCGCTATGCGGAGCGCTAGCGGCCATCCGCAGCCCTGTCCGCTTCGACGCGACGTCAGCGCCCCGGCTGGGTGCCCATCTCTCGTGCCCGTACCAGGTCTGCTTGCCTTCCGCGGCCTCTCGTACCGTTGCTCCGGGCTGGGGAAGACATGTGCGCCGCGAACGTGAAGGCCCTTCCGTCTGATCGACGGAAGGGCCTCTGACTTGGTCTTTCTCTGTGCCCCCGGCAGGATTCGAACCTGCGACACCCGCTTTAGGAGAGCGGTTGTTGAACCATTCATCTGCCCTGATCAGGTGTGGTGCCCGTCCCCCGATGAAGATCGAATGGGGAGAATCTGGGGAGCGAGGTCAGCGATCCGGCTTCCGGAGGTCGACCCGACCCCACATGGTCCGGAGTCCGACGTTCGCCATCGCCTTCCAGAATACTTCTTCGAGCCCCGCGAGGCGCTCGGCGCGCATGTCCGGGGTGGGCCGCTGGTAGTGCCGCTTGATCCCCGGCCGCCGGTGCCCGGCCGCCTCGAAGGCCAACGGCTCCTTCACCCCGATCTGCGCCTGGAGCGTGTCGTGCAGCGCGCGCAGTGCCCGCATGTCCAGGCCGGGCAGGATCGGCTCCCACTCCGCCCGGTAGGAGACGCCCTGCCGCTTCGCTCGCTCGTCGCGTCCGTCGCACGCCGGCCGGAAGTCGCGTGACCAGTTGCCCCGGCGCCACGGCTTCCCCGACGTCGTGCTGAAGGGGCGCTCGTGCGGCCAGTCGTCGAGGTGGTGGCGGAGCAGGCGGGCGAGGAACCGCGGCACGTCGATGTCGCGCGTCGACCCGTCGTTCTTCGTCGGCTCCAGCTGGAGCAGGTACCCGTTCTTCGTGCCGTCGGGGTCGCGCTCCTGGTACTCCGCGTACTCCTCGACCACCCGCAGGACCGGGCACACGAACTCCGCGTCACCCCACGGCTGTCGGCGCTCCAGCAGTGCGCGGTCCCGGTGCAGTCCGAGGCCCTCGCCCCAGCGCAGCCCAGTGAACGCGGTCGTCAGCACGTGGATACCGCGCGCTGGCCCGAGCCGTTCCGCCAGCAGTAGCGCGTCTTCGGGCCGCGGGTCGCGGCTGACCTTCGGCGCCTTCGGTACGGCGGCGTCACCGGCGGTGTCGCGCGTGCGGCGGCGGCCGAACAGGGGGTTCACGGTGATGTGCTGGGCGTCGACCGCGGCCGTCATGATGGTGGACATCAAGCTGACGCAGTGCCCGCGCGACACGTCCGCAATCGTGAGGCTCTGCTGCCACGCGTCAACCTCGTACCAGGTGATGCTGCCCAAGGCGGTGTCCTGCCACCTCGGCAGGATGTGGCTGTCGAGCTTCTCCCACCGGGTGCCCACGGTTCGGCCGCGCTTCCGGCGGGACGTCATGAACGACTTCGTGAACTCGCCGAACGTCGTGGCCCGGAGGTCCGGGTCGACCCATCGGCCGGCCCGGATCGCCGCCTCCTGCTCCCGACCCCACCCGAGTGCGGTCTTCTTGGTGGGGAACCCCGACTCGGAACCGACCGAGCCGTCGGGCTTGTTGTAGCGCGCTCGCCACGTGGACCCGCGCTTCTCTGCTGACGCCATGACGCCCCCTTAGGTGAGCCTCCAGCGGGGCGTGATGGAGAGCGGCTCAGATCCGGGAATGACCCCTCCGAGCTGGCTCAGTACCTCTTCGGCGATGTACAGGATCCACTCGCCGCCCCGCTTCAACAGCCACGCGCAGACCCCATACGGCATGGACTCCACGCACCTGATCTGAACCCGCATCGGACCCCCAAAATTGTCCCGAGCGGCGGCACCCTCACAGGTTGACCATGCAACCACACCTCATGGCATATGCGGAGCCCCTTACATAACTTTCCGCACAGATCCGGTCACTCCTTACCGGAGCGTCTGATCTGTGCTTCGGCCTTCTCCCACTGGAGCAGTGCCTTTCGGATCTGCTCTGGTGTGGCGTCGCCCGCGCGGCCCTTCACGACGATGACCATCTGGGCCTCCGAGTCCTCGCCGTCCTCGCCCGGCAGGTTGATGACGGCCGTGTCGAGGACGGGGCCGCCGCCGGCGAGTGCGGCCTGAATCCGCAGGGGGAGTTCCTCCGGGGCCTCGACGGTGACGGTTGCCGGTTCGTCGGGGGGCACGGCTTCACGGGTCGGCTCGCCGCCGCTGAGCACGGCGTCGATGCTGGCGTCGGTCCACCCGACGATGCGGGCGTACTCGCGGACGGTGGGGGTGACTCGGCTGATCTCGCCACGCTCTACGTTCCGGAGCGCGCCACGCTTCACGCCGATGCGTTCGGCGACGTGCAGCTGCCCCAGCCCGAGATCATCGCGTGCTGCCCGGAGGGCTGATCCCAGCCGTGCCCAGTCTCGATCCATGAGGCACATCATGCCGCATTGCAATGCAACCCAATAGTGCGGGTCTCGGTCTCTGAGCAGCAGTTACTAAGCGTTGGAGGGGCGTACGGGTTGCAGATTGCGCGCCGCGTGCGCGCCCCGGCACTCAGTGCAACTCCGTCGCATGTTCAGAAACAGAGCATTGAGCGGGGCAAAGTGCTTGCTCCGCGGGAGTCTGCGTGTCATTCTCTGAGCGTGACACCGAACGGCGACGCAATCAAAGCCATCCGTACGGCTCAGAGAATGAGTATCCGAGTTCTCTCTCTGCGCACTGGGCTGAACCGCGGCTATCTCTCCCGCCTCGAACGGGGCCTCATTGCCCACCCGGGGGAGGGGAAGGTCGCGCTGATCGCAGCGGCGATGCAGGTGTCTACCTCAGCCATCACTCACAAGGAGACACCGACGTGACGACCACGACGGCCAAGAAGCAGGTGCGCCCCACCGCCCAGGCCGGCGGCGCCACGGACCTGAGCGAACTCGTGCACTACACGCCAGAGCAGATCGAGGCCGAGCGGTGGCTGCCGTATTCGGCCCGCACTCTGCGTGACAAGGCGTCAGCTCGGGTCTTCCCCCATAGCCGGGCGGGTGGCCGGATCACGTTCCTGCTGCGCCACATCCGGGAGATCGCGGCGATGCACGAGGTCCGTCCGGCGGGCGAGCGCAAGCGCCCCACGGCCGCCTGATCCACCTCATGAAGACGGGGCCGCCGGACGGCTATCCGGTCGACCCCGACGACACCCTCACCACTCAGAGAGACGAGGACATCGTGTCCCATCAGAGTATCCCGATCCCGCAGTTGGGTGCCGCGACGGCGCTGGTGCAGCTGCTCAGTGAGAACCCGGGGCTGCCCGTGGCGTCGTGGTCCGTTGGGGAGTTCGCGCTCCACGGTCACCTGCACGATGGCGGGTTCGGTGCGTTGGGCCGGTACGCCGGTGTGTTGGGCGGGTCGATCCGGCCGCTCGGCAACGACTACCCGTCTGGTGGGCGGGTAGTGCGGGCGCATCGGCTGGTGGCGATGTGGCGGGACATCCCGGTGCACGTGGACGTGGTTCTGCCGGTGGCGGCGGATGCGGCGGTGGCGGCATGAGCGCCCTGGGGATGCACGCCGACTCGAAGGCGTGCGGTACGTGCAGGGCCCTCGTCCGGGACGGCAAGCCGATCGAGCACGAGCAGTGCGCCGCCCGCGCGGTGCTGCTCTTGCCGCCGGATCAGCCGATGTACGAGGACCTCGTCGATCTGACCGACGAGCAGCGCAAGGCGCTCCCTGCCCGGTTCCACACTCCGGTGTTCGACGGCCTTGGTCAGCCGAACGCGTGGCTGTGCCAGGTGTGCTGGGGCGACGGTTGGGTTTCGCAGTGGCCGTGCGGTCCGGCGCAGGAGAAGGGCGCCATGGTCTTCGTGTCGGAGGGGGCGGCCGAGGACACGGCTGCCGAGCTGGTCCGGCTGCGGGCTCGGGTCGCCGAGCTGGAGGCGTCCTCCCCGTGGGAGCGGGCGGTGGCCGGGCTGAACGCCCTGGTCGACGCGGACGTGATCTTCCACGTGGAGCCGGACGGGCACATCTCCGCCCCGTTCAGCGACGAGCACATCGAGTGGGACCTGAAGGCGAAGCGCTGGGTCCTCACCCGGGACACGTGCCGGTGCGACGAGCCGGGCGCGGACCCGTACGAGTGCGAGGCCGACGACTGCGCGTTCCCCTTCTCCGAGCTGAACCCGTTCGGTGCGGGTGCCCGCCCGGTCAACGAGCGCAGTGCCGAGGTGTCCCGCCGGTGCGGTACGTGCGGCTGGACGACGTCGGTGTGGCACGTGGACGACGGGTCGGCCGATCAGGAACTGCACGAGCACATCGCCCGTACCCACCCGAAGGCGGTGTCCCTGTGAGCGCGCACCGTGAGCCGGTCCCGGGCCGCTACTACCCCGGAAACACCCCGGGGTGGGTGACGCTCGACGTCACCCCGCTGGTCGACAACAACGTCCACGACCTGCTGGACCTCCTCGGCAGCGACAAGTTCTTCGAGCGGTTCATCGAGCTGAACTCCGCCCCGATCGACGGGGAGCAGGACGCGGACCGCCTCGACTTCGAGCAGTTCAAGGACGAGCTGGTCGAGCGTCTGGCAACCCGTGTGCGGATGACGGGCCAGCAGGCCCGCCGTGTGGGCGCCCGGGTGTACCGGCTGGGTGTGCAGGTGTCCGCCGAGACGGACGCCGCGACCGGGCCGGACGTCCCGGCCGTGTCGCTGGGCAAGACCCCCCGCCAGCAGGACCGGAGGGCGTCGTGATCCCCACCTGCCCCACCTGCCGCCTGATCTTCGAAGCCTGCACCTGCACCGGAGGCACCCGATGACCAGCGATCCGACCACCAACCTCATGTACGACGCCGTCGAGTACGCCCTGTGGGCCGACCTCGCCGCCGCGCTGATGCGGCTGGAGGAGTACGGCCTGAACCCGATCGCCGCCCTGTGCGAGCAGCTCGGCGGCCGACCGGTCACCGTCCTCGACGCGGGCAACGTGATCCACGGGGGCGGGGTTCGGCCGCCGGGTGGCTACCTGCTCCGTATCGGCGAGGCCAGCGACTGGGTGGTCGCGGACCGCGCGAAGGAGGCTCCCCGTGGCTGACACGTTCGGCGGCCCCCACCGCCGCCCCGACCACACCGGCATCGGCCACACCCAGCGCGAGTTGTGCGACCGCGCGTACTACGACCAGGCCCCCCGCGCCGGTGTCGGCTGCGCCATCGCCCTCCCCATCAGCGGCCTCATGTGGTGGGGCCTCTACGAAGCCGGACACGCCCTGATCGGAGCCATCGCATGACCACCACCGACATCGCCCAGGCCGGAGGCTCCCTCGCCATCCGCGCCGACCAGACCGGATGGACCGACGACCAGGCAGCCGTCCTCCGCCAGACCGGCATCGACAACGACGTCACCAACGCCGAACTGGCCAGCTTCCTCCACCTCTGCCAGCGCACCCAGCTCGACCCGTTCAGCCGGCAGATCTACCTCATCGGCCGGTGGGACAACCGGCAGAAGCGGAAGGTCTTCACCCCTCAGACCGGCATCGACGGCTACCGGGTCATCGCCCATCGCGTCATCGCCGAAACCCGGCACACCTTCGGCTACGAGGACACCCTGTGGTGCGACTCGAACGGCCAGTGGCGGGACGTGTGGCTGTCCCCGTCGGCGCCGGCCGCCGCGAAGGTCACGGTCCTCCGGAACGGACAGCGGTTCTCTGCCGTGGCCCTGTACCGCGAGTACGTCCAGACCGACCGCAACGACAACCCCACCCGCATGTGGGCCAACATGGGCGCCAACCAGATCGCGAAGTGCGCGGAGGCGCTCGCCCTGCGGAAGGCGTTCCCGCACGACTTGGCCGGGGTGTACACGGCCGAGGAGATGGCGCAGGCGGACAACCCGTCGGCTGACGAGCGGCACCTGCGGAAGGTGCAGCCGGGGCAGGGCGACCCGTGGGCCACGGACCCGGAGCCGCAGGCCCCCCGGGCCGTCAACGGCCGCTCCCAGGAAGCGCAGGACTTCGCGACCACAGCCGCCGACGCCGCCAACAAGGCCGCGCTCCAGAAGGTGTACCGGGAGGCGCACGCCGCCGGGCTCCTCGGGGAGACGGTGAAGTCGCCGGACCGGGAGTTGCTGGAGCTGGGGGCGTTCCTGATTCAGCGCGGCAACGAGCTGGCCGAGCCCGCGCCTGCTGGTCCGGCGCCGCACTCGGTGTCCGACGCGGTCGCCGCCGAGGGCGCGATGGACGGCACCGCCGACGACGGCGTCGTGGACGCCGAGGTGCTGAGCCCCGAGGACGACTACGCCGACGCCGTCGCCCAACTCCGCGCCGCCGCCGAAGCCGCGCACCTGGAGGACTTCGACAACGGCGTCGCAGGCGCCCTCGGCATGCCCCTCAACGAGGCGCCCGTCGAAGCGATCCGCGCGCTCACCGCCCAGATCCGCCCCGCCGCCTGACCCAGCACAACGGGGCCGCCCGCGGGATAGGCGGGCGGCCCCACCAAGGAGCATCCCATGAACATGCAGGAACTGGCGCTTGAGGAAGCGGCGCTGAAGACGTTGGCCGACACCGTCATGGACCGGCTGAAGGCCGTGAAGGCCGAGATGCAGACCGCGCTCACCGAGGGCGGTGTGGGCAAGGTCGACGCCACCCTCCCCGACGGGACGAAGGTCGCCGTCATCAGCCGCACCGACAGCAAGCCGGCCGCCGTCGTCACCGACCCGGAGACGTTCCTCGCCTGGGTCCGGGCCAACCGGCCCACCGAGGTCACCACCCGGCTCGTCACCGAGGTCCGCCCCGCCTACACCACCGCGCTCCTCGCGGAGATGACCGCCGCCGGGACCGCCGAGGTGTCCGACCGGGAGACCGGTGTGGTCGACGCGGTGCCGGGGGTGGAGATCCGGGCGACCCGGTCGACGACGCACTCGGTGCGGCCGACGAAGGACGGCCGGGACCGGATCGCCGAGGCGTGGCGCACCGGGGCCCTCGGCCACCTCAACCTCCCCCAGCTCACCGCCGCACCCCAGGAGGCCTGAGCGATGTTCGTCTCCCGCAGGAAGTACAACGCCCTCGCCGCCGACTACGAGCGGATCCGCGAGCAGCGCGACGAAGCCCAGCGCGCCGTCCGCGCCATGCAGACCGCGACCCGCACGGCGGCCGGCCAGTTCACCGCCGCCGACGACACCCTCAACCGTGTCCGCCTCGCCCGCCTGGCCGACGCGATCCGGTACACGGGTCGCATCGCCCGCCTGGTCCGCATCGTCGCCCGGCTCCGGGGCGAGGTGGGCGCCGCCGAGCGCCGCGCCTACCGCCTCCAGGCCGCGTATGACAGCGCGGTCGGCCTCGATGACCCGCTGCTGGACCTCGGCGCGCACTGGCAGACCCGCCGCAGCGACAAGCCCCGCACGGAGGTGGCCTCATGAAGCTCCGGGCCGACGTCGCCGACATGCTCCGCGAAGGCATCGCGCAGCGGGACATCATGCGCACGCTCCACGTCAGCTACAAGACCGTCACCAGCCACCGCATCGCGCTCAGCCTGCCTGCCCCGAAGCGCGGCGGACACCCCCTCCGGCCCATCGAAACCGAGTTCCACGCCCGCACCGAGCCCGTCGACGGCGGGCACCTCCGCTGGACCGGGCACCACGCCCACGGGGTGCCGCGGCTCGGCCGGCAGGGCAAGCACCCGTCCGCGTACCGGGTTGCCTTCCGGCTGCATCACGGGCGCGAGCCGATCGGCCACGCGAAGCCGGGCTGCGGCTACGCGCAGTGTGTCGCTCCGGCGCACCTGGAGGACCGGCCGATGCGTGAGCAGCTCCGGTCCCAGATGGCCGGGATCTTCGGAGGTGCCCGGTGAGCGCGCCCCTGTTCAAGGTCACCTCGTCCAAGCTCGCCCCCGACACCGGTCACCGTGCTGCGGACTGGCGTGACGCCGCCCTCTGCCGGGACCCGCAGTACGACCCGGAGATGTGGTTCCCGAAGGGCACCGACGCCGCATCCATGGCCGACGAGGCCGAGGCCAAGGCCACCTGCCGCCGCTGCCCCGTCATGGAGACCTGCGGCCAGTGGGCGCTGGAGACCCGGCAGGACTCCGGCGTCTGGGGTGCCCTCTCCGAGCGCGACCGGACCAGCATCCGCCGGTACGGGCGCGTCCCGAAGAAGCGCGTTCCCGTCCAGGCGTTCGCGTCGATCGACGACGCGTATCGGTCGCTCACGCAGGAGGTCAGCGGCCACGTCCTGTGGTGCGGCGGCCAGGAGGTCGTCATCGGCTCGGTCCGGATGTCGCCGAACCAGGTCGCATGGCGGGCCACCCGCAAGGACGCGCCGATCGGGCGGGTGCACAAGGGGTGCGAGGTCGGCACGTGCGTCCGCCATCTGACCGACCAGGCCATGCGCGACGCCGCGCGCCACACCACCACCGAACGGAGCGCCGCCTGATGGACACCACCCCGATCGAGGCCCGCTGCGACCACTGCACGCAGACCCGGCCCCTGTTCCTCTACGAGCC
This sequence comes from Streptomyces sp. NBC_01116, assembly GCF_041435495.1. Lineage (NCBI taxonomy): Bacteria > Bacillati > Actinomycetota > Actinomycetes > Kitasatosporales > Streptomycetaceae > Streptomyces > Streptomyces sp. NBC_01116. The sequence goes on along the minus strand of NZ_CP108644.1, from coordinate 3,516,587 downwards.
GGACCACGACTTCCACCTCACCGGCATCACCTGCGAGTGGTGCCGCCGGGAGAAGCAGCCGCTGCTCTGCGTCCGCTGCTTCAGCGCCGAGACGCTGCGCGAGGAAGCCGACCCCGGCAGCCCGGAGGACAACGCGCTGGCCGCCGAGCTGATCCGGATCACGGAGACCAACGCCCGGGTGATCGCCCGGCAGGAGGCCGACAAGGCGGTCTGCGACGGCATCGCGCAGGCCACCGAGAACACCGACGCCTGACCCCTCGGCCCGGGGCCGCCGCGCCCCGGGCCACCACCCGCACCACCGCACCGTACGGAAGAGGACCGCGTGACCATCGACGCCATGCACTGGGTGTGGACCCACTCCCGCGCCAAGGGGAACGCCCGGCTCGTGCTGCTCGCGGTCGCCGACAAGGCACCCGGCCCCGACGCCACGGTCCGCATGGGCACGACGGAGCTCGTCGGCCGACTGAACGCGGCCCGGTCCTCGGTCGTCAAGGCGGTCGACGCGGCCCTCGCATCGGGCGAGCTGGTCATTGCCGAGCCCGCCATCGGTAGCCGGGCCGCGACCTATCAACTGCCGTACGCCGTCGGGTATGTGCGCCCCGCGCCGAATGCTAGGGGTCCGGAATCCGGACCGGTAAGCCAGAGCTACCGGTCCGAGAACGAGACCCCTAACCCTGAGCAGGAGTCCGGAATCCGGACCGGTAGCGAAACGGCTAGGGGTCCGGAATCCGGACCGGGGGGGTCCGAAAACGAGACCCCTAGGGGTCCGGAATCCGGACCCCTCTACCAGACCACTCCTACCAGGAGTGGAAGCAAGCAAGCCGGAGAGCCCGCGCCGCCCGTTCTCGGACCCGAGATCCCCACCAACTGCCGACCGCTCGTCGACACGATCACCGCCGCCGGGATCCTCGTCCGCTGGAACCTCAGCGTCGCCGAATGGTTCACCGTCGAAGCGCTCATCAAGCGCACCGGCGTCGCCGCCCTTGCCGCCTTCGCCCAGAAGCAGGCAAACACCCGGGACGTGTCGTACGCCCGGTACTTCCTCCCCGGCTGGCGCGACCTGCCCCCGCTGCCCGAGCCCGGTACCGCGCGCCCGCCGCTCCGTGCCGTGTCCGGCGGCTGGCAGCCCTACAGCAACCCGACCGACGTCTCCGCGTACTCGAACGGATTCTGACCATGGAACCCACCAACATCGGCAGCCTCGGCCCGTCCGCGTTCGCCAACGTCATGAACGGCATCCGCCAGAAGCAGGAGCAGGGCGTGACCCCTGGCCCGATCGACGACCAGCCCACCCCCGACGAGCCCGGCCACCCCGAATACCACCGCCGCCGCCGCGCCGAATGGGCCCTGAAGCGCTGGGAGACCGCCACCCCCCGCCGCTACCGGCACGCCGACGCCGACCACCCCGACGTCCAGGCCTGGGCCGACGACGTCGCCGCGGCCCCCGACACCGCGGGCAGCCTGCTCCTCACCGGCACCACCGGCACCGGCAAAACCCACCAGGCCTACGGCGCCCTCCGCCGCATCGCCGCCGCCGGCCCCCGCGTCTACGAGATCCGCGCCACGACCGCCGCCGACATGTACGGGCTGCTCCGCCCCAAGGGCTCCGACCGGGGCACAGAGGAAGAGCTGCGCCGCCTGGTGCGGGTGCCGCTCCTCGTCCTCGACGACCTCGGCTCCGCCAAGGCGTCCGAGTGGACGGAGGAGGTGACGTACCGGCTGATCAACGAGCGGTACAACGCCTGTCGGCCGACGCTCTACACCTCGAACCTCCCCGCCCGCGCCGAAGGAGCGCCCGACCTCACCAGCGCGCTGGGCGAGCGGATCGTGTCCCGGCTGTCCGAGGACACCCGCGTCGTCGCCATGACCGGCACCGACCGCCGCCGCCGAGGTGCCGCGTGAGCGCGCAGACGTGGCGCCCGGACGGCCCCGGCAGCTTCCTCTCCCCCAAGGGCGTCACCGCCGTACAAGACCGCACCGGCCGCATCTGGACCCGCCGCACCACCCGATGGACCGCGACCGGCAGCCACTGGATCAGGTGGCGGACCCTCGTCGCCGACCACGGACCCCTCACCGACGCCACGAAGAGGAAGGCCACCACATGACCGGCCTGGACGCGGTCATCAACGCCGCCATCGACGACTACCGGTGCGAGGTCCAGCCCGAGCAGCAGACCCCCGCCGGGCTCACCGACCGCATCACCGAATACCTCGCCAGCAGCGGCTACGACCTGCACCCCACGGTCACCGTCCCCGCCGACCCGAGGACCACCCCGTGACCACCGCACTCGACCGGGCCCGCGCCCTCCTCGACACCCCGCCACCACAACCCGTCCCCGGGCAACTCGACCTCCGGAGCACCCACATGGACACCGACCTCATCGTTGAGGGCTTCCACGGCCCCGGCGGCTGGGCCGAAGGCCGACGCATCCTCGGCCTCACCACCCGCGCGGTGGGCATGGAGTGGGACGCCGCTGCCTGCGCCACCGCGGTCGCCGCCGGGCACACCGTGGTCCGGTGCGATGTCGCGACCATGCCCACCGCGCCCTTCCGGGGCCGGGTCAAGGGCAAGGTCGACAGTGCCCCCTGCCAGCCCTGGACGAAGGGCGGCCATCGGCTCGGTCTCCTGGACCAGCCGTTGGTGCACCAGGCCGTAGAGGACTTGGCGCGCGGCCGCGACACCCGGGCCAAGCTCCTCACCGCGTGCAAGGACGCCCGCAGCCTGCTCGCCGCCGAGCCGATGCGCTGGCACCACGACCTCCGGCCTGAGTTGATCGCCATGGAGGAGGTCCCCGCGGTCCTGCCCCTGTTCCGGCAGTACGCCGCGATCCTCCGCGCCTGGGGGTACAGCACGTGGTGCGGCATCCTCAACGCCGCGGACTACGGTCTTGGCCAGACCCGACGGCGGGCCATCCTCATCGCCTCCCGCGTCCGGGACGTCACCGCCCCCGCACCCACCCACGCTGAGCACCCCGCCGACGACCTGTTCGGCGACCGGCTACGCCCCTGGGTCACCATGGCCGACGCCCTCGGCTGGGGCTACACCCAGCGCCCCGCCCCCACCATCACCGGCGGCGGCACGGACACCGGCGGCGCCGAACCCTGGTCGTCCACCAGCCGCAGGGCCATGCGCGCCGCGATGGACAACCCCGGGCACTGGGCGCACCACAAGCCCGCACCCACGGTCACCGGGACCGTCGGGCACGTCGGGGGGAAGCAGGCCGGCGGGCACCTCAGCCTCACCGTCGAGGAAGGCGCCGTCCTCCAAGGCTTCCGCGCCACCTACCCCTTCCAGGGCAACAAGGGGCAGCGGTCCCTCCAGGTCGGCAACGCCATCCCTCCGCTGCTCGCCGCGCACGTCCTGTCCGCCGCGACCGGGGTCCCGATGCCGGCCGCCGCCGAACTGGCTGCCGCGTGACCAGCAGTGCGCCCGCCCCGGCCGTTACCCGGGGCGGGCGCCCCACCACCGTACCCACCACCTGGAGCCGTTGATGCCCACCTCACCCACCCCCGCTGACCGCCCCGCCGACCAGCTGCGCGACCGCATGGCCGAGACGCTCCGCCGTGCGGCCTGCACGGGCGGCTGCGACAGCACCGAGACCGAGTGCGCAGCCAGCCGCATGCAGCCCGTCGTCTACACACACGGCGTCCTGACCGAGGTCTGGGGTACGCCCGAGGTGATTGCCGACGCGGTCCTGACCGTGCTGCCCGCGCCCGCCCTGGCGGTGGCCCGGCAGCTCCTCGGCACCACCGAGACCGAGGGCACGGCCGCCGAGGAGGCCGACGAGGAGCGGGAGCCGGTCCAGCTGCGGTGGGGCCTCGACGACGTCATGCACGGCGACGACGACACCACCACGATCCTCCTGTCCGGGCCCGGCCGTGAGCCGTACTGGGTGGAGCTGGACCCGGAGCGCACGGCCGCGCTCAGGGACGCCCTCGCGGGACCGGCCGCCCCGCCCGCGCCTGCCGACCGGGCCGCCGTACTGCGGGAAGCCGCCGCGCTCCTGGTAGACCACGCAACCACCTTGGAGGCGCTCTCTACCTCCGACTACGACAACGAGGCGTTCGCGGCCAACCACCTGCGCACCAAGGCCGTCGACCTCCACCGCCTGGCCGTCCTCGCCGCCAGGGTGCAGCAGACCACCGAGAGCGAGGCGGAGCTCGCGACCCAGTGCGTGCACTGCTGGCAGGAAATCGAGGACCGGGGCGACCCCCGGTTCGGCACGTACACGCCCCGCTGGGTCCACATCCCCGGCGGCTACCAGACCTGCAACCCGCAGCAGCCCAACAGCCCCCTCGCCACCCCGCCCGCCACCCCGCCCGCTGCCCCTGCCGCGCCCGAGGAGCGCCCGTGACCGCCCGCATCTGCCGCCACTCGCTGCGGATCGTCCCCCACGCCCCCGGCTGGCTCGCCTGCGACACCTGCGCCGCCGACTTTCCCCACCGCCAGAACTGCACCCAGCCCGGCGACCCCGAGTGCATTACCGCCTGCATGAGCAGCACCCCCGAACTCCACCGGGCGCAGCAGGAGATCTACCTCCTCGAAGCGCTCTACGAACTGCCCGCCCGCACCCGAGCGCCCGAGGAGCCCACACGATGACCCAGCTCTGCGAGACGTGCGGCGGCCACGGCCAGCTCATCACCGGACAGACCGAGATCCCGTTCGCCGAGCTGAGCCCCCGCCGCCAGGAGGGCTACCTCACCGGCCACCGCTTTCACCGCCCGATCACGGCGCCGTGCCCCGACTGCGACGGACAGGACCGCACCCCCTCCGAGCCGCCGCACATCGCCGCCTGACCCCCGCCCCTGCTGCCGGGTGATCCCGGCCCACCGAGGAGACACCACATGACCGAGCGCCCGCACGAGCACGGCACCTACTACTGGGAGGCAGGGGCCGACGACTGCCCCCACGGCCCCCGCCCCGACCCGGACGCCGACGGAGACGCCTACGACGTCTGGTCCGACCAGCACCCGCCCAGCGACGACGTCCGCATCTGCCTCGACGCCCCCGCCGGGAAGGCCTGCCTCGACTGCTCCGCCGAGGACGGCGAGTACGTCCCCTGGGGTGCCTGCCGCACCCGCGAGCACACCCGCCCGAAGAACGGCATCGTCCCCAACCCGGACACCGAGCACCAGCAGGTGACCGTCTGGGTCGGCCCCCGCGACTGCCTGGAGCGGGACTGCGAGGACTACTTCACCGACGACGGCGACGAGATCCCCGGCAAGGACCGCTGCTCCCACATCCGCGAAGAGCACGCCTGCTCCTGCCAGCGCGACGAGGACGGCGAGTACAGCGCCGCCCCGTGCCCCGTCGCCCTGACCCCCGCCGTCTGACGCCCCTGCCCCTGTGGGTGGCCGCCCCACCCGGCGGCCACCCCAAACCCGGAAGGACCACCCCGTGCGCCACTACCGATCGATGGGCGAAGCAGTCGGGGCCGCGATGGCCCACAACGCCCGCATGGCCGCCACCCTCAACGAGGCCACCTGCGGCAAGACCACCGCGACCTGCGGCACCGAGTACCCGCCCTGCGCCCGCCCCGCCGGGCACCCCGAGGCGTACTGCCGGGCCGCCGACCACCAGGCGTACTTCATCGCCGCCGAGGGGGCCCGGTGACCACCCAGCCCCGCATCCCGCTCGACGACCTCACCAGCGACGCCCTCGACGCCCTGTACGAGCAGCTGGAGCAGGCCGACCTTGACGCCGAGCAGCAGGCCCGCCACTTCCGCACCATCTGCGGCGAGCGCGAGAGCTACCGGCAGGCCTGGAAGCACGAGCAGAAGCACCGTGCCACCGCCGAGGCCCGTGTCCGCGAGCTGGAGGCCGACGTGGCCCGCCTGACCGCCGGGCAGTGCATCGACTCCCGCGCCATGTGCGAACAACACCACGCCCCGCCGGTGGCCGGCTGCCCGTACCCCCGATGCCGGGCCGCCACCGGGCGCGCAGCCACCGCCTGACCCCGACCCACCGCACCCGTACGACCGCCCACCCCGCACGAGGAGCCTGCCGTGACCACCTGCACCCACTGCCACGCACCCGACCCCACCGGCAGCACCCTCTGCGTGCACTGCACCACCACCCTCACCCGGCAGCTCCAGCAGCTGCCCCGCATGTACGCCGGGCTCGGGCTCCTCCTCGCGCCGAGCATGGCCACCGGGCAGGGACGCGGCGGCAAGGGCGGGCCCGCCCCTCTGCCGATCGACGGCGACACCTTCGACCTCCGCCGCGAGTTCGACACCGTGTACGCCTGGCTGAGCGCCGTACACGACGCCCGACGCATGCGGACCCCCCGACTGGCCGGAGACACGCTCACACGGCTGCACACGGCCGTTGCGGGACTCCTCGCCCACATGCCGTGGATCGTCGCCACCTGGCCCGGGGCAGGCGACCTCGCGGGCGAGATCGGCGAGCTGCACCGCAACGCCTCCTCCGTCGTTGACCCCGACCCGCGCCCCCGCGGCCGGCGCATCGGCCACTGTCCCGCCGCCCACACCGACGGCAGCCTCTGCGGGGCCGTGCTCACCCTCCAGCCCGGCGAGACGGTCGTGAGCTGCCCGTGGTGCTCGGCGTCGTACCCGCCCGCGCTGTGGGCCGGGCTGAAGCAGCTCATCGACGCCGACACGGCCGCCTGACGGCTTGACCGTCTAAGCCAGGGTTAGATACAGTCTCCACGTGAACACGATCCCCTGGCGGGAACGGGTCCGCGGAGAAGACGAGCTGCTGGAACAGCTCCAACTCCTCGTATCCGAGTCCGCCAAACGGAGAGCGCTCGCCCTGCTCGACGGCGTTGCCGAACTCGGAACCGTGGCCGACGTGGCCAGGGAAGTCGGAAAGAGCTGGAACGCCATCGACGCGGCGATCAAGAAGAACGGGCCCAAGGCCCCGACATAGAGCGAGGCCGGACGACAGCTCTCAGGCGCTGGAACGCCTGAGGCGCGCGCGTCGCCCGACCTCCGACCGAACACCATCCTGACTAGACCAGGAGGCATCGGCCATGGCCGATCATTTCACGCGCACCCTCACGCCCAACAACACCCCCGCAGCCCCGGTCGACGTCGCGCAGACGCTCACCACCCTGGCCACCCTGCTCCTCGCCACCCCCGAGGAGCCCCTCGGCCCCCTCACCGTCACCCGCGCCGGCCGTAGGCCGGTGGCAGCGCGATGAGCTTCCCCAAGGGCCTGTCGCCCCTCATCGCCCCCGCCGTGATCCTCTCCGGCGCATCCCTCGCCTGGACCACCTGGTCGCTCGTCGACCTCCTCGGCACCGGCGAGATCGGCCTCACCGTCGCCGCCGGCGCGGACATCGTCTGGGCCGCGGTCATCGCCGCCGAAGCCCGCAGCCTCCGCATCCCCGTCAAACGCTTCAACCTCGTCCCCGCGATCGGGTGGGCCGCGCTCCTCGCCGTCGCCGGACTCCTCGTCTGGCACGGCATCCGCGCCGACAGCATCCCCATGGCCGTCGCCGGACCCCTCCTGCCCCTCGGCGCCAAGGTCGTCTGGCTGCTCGCGCTCACCGACATGCGCGACCCCGCCGCCCTCACCGAGAAGGAACGCGCCGTCCTCGCGAGCATGGAGCGCGGCCTCACCTTCGAGGAAGAGCAGCACCGCATCGAGATGCGCCGCCGGGCCATGATCGCCGAGCTCTACCTCTCCGAGGTCGACGTCGACTTCCGGATCGAGCGCAGCCGCCAGGACAAGGCACGCGAACTCCAGCGCGGCCGCAGCCCCCTGGAGCTCACCGCGTACGACCCGGCTGAGCCCCCGGCTCAGCGCGCTGAGCCCCCCGCTGAGCCCCAGCACCTCCTGCACTCATCCACGCAGGTCGCCACCCCTGAGCCCCGGGCTCGGGCGCACGAGCCCGAGGACGCCTCGTTCGGGTTCTCCGCCCACCTCAACGCCCAGTCGGCTCAGCGGGCTCAGGCCGTTGAGCGGGTCGCTGAGCTCCTGGCTCAGGACCCCGGGCTCACCTCGGCTCAGGTCGCTGAGCGGCTCAGCGTCAGCGCCGCCACGGCGAAGCGGTACCTCCGCGAGGCACGGCAGACATGACTGCGATCCGGCTGCTCTTCCCGCTCGCCACCATCTGCGCCGGCGCGGCACTCGCCGCACTCGCCACCCGCGACACCCCCCGCATCACCGGGACCGTCGCCCTCGTGCTCACCATCGCCGCCCTCGCCGCGGCCATCCTCCACTGAGGACACACCATGCCTGAGCCCATCACCCCGACGCGGATCATCCCCGGGGGAGTACCGCTCCCGCCCGGCCCGCCGACGCCCGGCGCGGTCCCCCCGTGGCGCGCCCCGGCCCCGGCCGCGGCTGCACCGCCGCCACCGCCGCCGCCCGCACCCCCGGCCGTCGCCGTACCAGCCCCCGCACCCCCGCCGCTCCCCGTCCCGCAGGTTCACGTCCACGTCGTCCTGCCGTACGAACCGGAACCCGAACCCACCCGATGGCAACGCCTCTGGCGGTGGCTCACCAGCATCGGCCGGCCCTGGCAGATCTGCGGAGCCCTCGCCCTTGCACTCCTCCCGATCCCCGGCGTCGGCTATTCCGTCGCCACGACCTGGGCGTCCCTCGTCACCGAAGCGCGCGCCGAGTACGGGCAGGCCAACGCCTACGCGCTTGCCCTCACCCCGCTCGCGATCGCCGTGATGCGGATCGTGCGCGGTGGCGGCACCCTCCGCCGCCTCCTGCTCCTCGCCGTGTCCCTCGTCGGCCTCATGGGCGCCATCGACCTCTACGACCCCGTCACCTGGATCACCGGAGTGCAGCCGTCATGACCATTGCTACTGCTGGCGCGTCCCTCGCCGCCTGCGCCATCGCCATCACGTTCATGGCCATGTACCTGCGTAAATGGTGGGTCGGCGGACGCGCCCTGAAAGACCTCGCGCCCATGATCCAAGGCTTCGTCTGCGGAGGACTGGCCACCATCTGCTTCGGCGGCCTCGCCGGATGGCTCGCTGGATGCGGCCGCCAAGCCGTCGGCAGCATCGGCGGCAAGGCCATCACCGGCACCACCGGCACAGCTTCCGGGGACACCCTCGCCCCCGGCTCCCTCGGCCGCCTCAGCGAAGAGGGCGGCGTGGTCGTCTTCTTCCTCTTCGTGCTCCTCGTCGTCATCTACAAGGCCGCCTCGAAGGACGACAAGGGCCGCTTGATCAGCTTCTTCCTCGCCGGGACGATCCTCTGCGTCACGGCCGGAGTCGCCGGGATGCTCGATGGGCTGCCCGACCTCATCAACTCGCTGGGCCTGTCCGGACGGAACGCCCTGGAGAGGAACGTCTGATGACGAAGACCACCGCCATGCAGCACCGCGCCCGGACCCTCACCCACGGCCAGCGCCTCCTCCTTCGCCGCCTCACCGCACGGGCCGCCGCCTGGGTGCGCGCCGGCCGCCGGGACGACCTCGACGGCGTCGCCGCGGTCCTCGGGTGCATCGTGCGCCTGGCCGTCCTCGCCGCCGGGGCGTACGGGGCGTGGCTCCTGATCCGCCGGTGGCCCGCTGTGCTCTGGTTCGCGGTGCCCGTGTGGTGCTGGGCCGCGATCCGCGCCATCCCCACGGAGGCCGAGCAGCCGAGCCAGGGCAAGGAGGGCGACGCCGAGCCCGCCCCGGCCGCCGAGGAGGCCCCCGCGCTCCCCACCCTCCAGGACGTCCGCGAGGCCGTCTCCCGGGTCGGCACACCGCACGCCCATCTCGCCGTCCTCGCCGAGGCCCTGGGCACCACCACCGACCGGGTCCGGGGGGTGCTCGCCGAGCACCACATCCCGGTGGAGCCGGTGAGGATGCGCGGGCGGGGCACCTCGACCGGGATCAAGGCCGACCACTTCCCCGCCCCTGCCGCCGAGCTGGAGACCGTTGTTGCCGCAGGTCAGCCCACCAACAACAACACCAACAACACCACGACGGTCCATCACGCGGGAGGGGCGCACATCACCGTCACCCCCGCCCGACAGGAGGCCCGCTGATGGTCTGGACCCTGCTCCGCAACACGTACTGCGCCGTCTGCGGGTGGTGGACCACCGGCTGCGGCCACTGACTGTCACACCCCCGCAGTAGCCTGACCCTGCACGCCGGAGAGCTCCCGGCCAGACGCCCCCGCCGACCCGTACCGGCGGGGGCGTCGCCACGAGAGGATGACCCCATGGACGACCTCGTGCAGTTCCTCCGCAACCGCCTCGACGAAGACGAGCAGGCGGCCCGAGCGGCCACGTGGGACGAGTGGGACAGCGCCCACTGGACCGCGCGCCCGCCCCAGGGCTCCTACGAGCGGTACATCGTGGCGGACCACCTCGACGACGGCGTCGTAGTCGTCACCCCGGAGAACGCCGACGCCGACGGTGTAGGGCAGCACATCGCCCGCCACGACCCGGCCCGCGTCCTCCGCGACGTCGAGGCCAAGCGGATGATCGTGGACGCGCACGGGCGAGGCCACGAGTGCATCAGCCTCAGCGGCAGCGGCGACAAGTCCGTAGTCGATGGGAAGCCCTGGGCGCACTGGGAGCCGGAGCACACCGCAGACGCTGAGCGCCCGTGCTTCGTCCTCCGGGCTCATGCCTTGTCGCACGCCGACCACCCCAACTACAAGGACGAGTGGCGGCCGTAGCCCACACTGGGCCCATGACCCTCGTCGACCTCTACGCCGCCCACGCAGCCACCGGCATCCGCCCCGGCACCCTCCGCGTCTGGCTCCACCGAGGCAAGATCACCCACCACGGCCACGACCGCGCCGGGCGCGCCCTCATCAACCTCGACGAACTCCCCACCCCGGCGCCGGTCAAGGCAGCTTGACCAGCCATCACGCAGGGTGTAACACTCGGGGCACGTCCAGCGTGTCCGGACACCCTCAAGCCCCCGCAGCGGCCACCGGCCCCGGGGGCTTCGCCGTACCCGGGGAGGCGTGATGTTTCGCCGCTGCCCCTTCCATGACGTGGCCTCACCTCGACGCATCGCTGAGCTGGAAGCCGAGCTGGGTATCGACCCCGACGCAGTCACCAAGCTCCAGGCCGACCCCAACGTCAGCTTCACCGACACATACGCCGACCCGGACCTGATCGACTGCGGCAACAAGCGCTGCCACGACCGGCGGAGGTGACCATGGCCCTCCCCGACGGTGTCGAACGCATCACCATCACCGACAGCCGCACCCACCCCGACGGCGGCCCCATGCGCGGCCGCGTCACCCTCCGCCCCGCACCCACCCTCGTCACCAACCCGGCCACCGGCCACATCGCCCAAGGCGACGCCGAAGCCCGCTGGATCGACGGGGAACTGACGATCACCGTCCTCGTCGCCGACGCGGCAGGCTACGACCCCACCGGCTACACACACCTCGTCCAGGAACGCCCAGACGACGCACCCGGACGCGACTACCCCGTCCTCCTCACCACCGCCCTCGGGCCCACCGTCGACCTCGCCGCACTCGCCCCCACCGAGCCCTACACCGGCGACTACGTCCTCACCCCCGGGCCCACAGGACCACAAGGCCCCACCGGAGCCCCCGGGGCGACAGGAGCCCAAGGGCCAGCAGGGGCCACCGGAGCCACCGGCCCCGCAGGCGTACCCCCCACCGGCGACCAGGTCGGCGTCACCCGCCATGTAGACAAGCCGGTCGACGAGCCCCTCCCCGCATCCACCGTCCTCCAGGACGACGACCACCTGAGCGTGAGCGTCACCGCAGGCGGCCGGTACGCGGTCGACGCCATGCTCGCCGTCGACGGAGACCCCGCCGCCGACCTCCTACTCACCATCGCCGCCCCACCCGGCTCCACCGGCTACTGGACCCCCGGAGCCGTGACCCTCGGAGTCAGCGACGGCACCGGGTCGATCCGCCTCACCCGGTACGCGCCCGGTGCCTCCATCGGCGTCGGCATCACCGCGGCCGGCCTCATCGTCGCCCCACTCGGCACCATCACCGCCGGGACCACCGGCGTGATCGCGGTGCAGTGGGCGCAGAACGTCGCCAGCGCCACCCCCACCATCCTCCGCACAGGGTCCTGGCTCCGCGTCACCCGAACCGCCTGACACCCGGCCCACGGTGCCCGATGATGTCCCCCACACCACGCACATCCCTGGGGGGACCATGCGCACCCGAACCGCCCTCACCACCACCGCAGTCGTCCTGCTCGCCCTCACCGGGTGCAGCAGCGACCCGAAGCCCGACACCGCCGCGTGCAAGACCGCCATGGCCAAGCAGCTCGGCCAGGCCATGGCCGACGGCGACGAGGCCGCGGAGGGCGACCGGCCCACAGAATGCGACGGAGTCGACGACGAGACGCTCCAGCGCATCGCCGGTGAGCTCACCGGCGACCAGATCGGCAGGACGGTCGACGACACTCTCAACGACACCGCCGGCCAACCCTCGGCCGAGTGCCGGGCCTGGATCGAGACCGAACTCCTCAGCTCCGAGGACATCGACGCGGCCAGCGGCGTAGACGTCTGCGGCGACCTCAGCGACGAAGAACTCGACCAGGCCATTGAGGACGTCACCAACGACCTCACGAACGAAGGCGCCACCCCGGCGCCCTGACTCGAAGGATGTCGCCGTGCCGCTGCCTGAGAACCGCCTCCTCATCGTGGAGCCCGGCGACATCCTCGTCATCGGCCACGCGCCCACGCTCAGCGCCCAGCAGGCCGACGCGCTCAAGCAGATGCTCAGCCTCAAGGCCGTCATCGCCGTGCCCGGGGAGGTCGACCTGGCCACCATCCGCACAGACGAGCAGGAGGTGCAGGTGGTCGTCTCCGTCCCGCCCGAGTCAGCTGTCTCCGTCGGGGAGCAGATCCAGCGCGCCATGCGGACGCAGCGCGGTGGCCGGTAACCCGCGTAACGGGCGCCCCTACCGCCGCCTCGTCGCCGCCCTGAAAGCCCAGGGTGACCCGTGCGCCCGCTGCGGCCACAACATCGACCCCGGCCTCAACGCCCGGCACCCGCTGTCCTTCACCCTCGACCACGTGGTGCCCCTCTCGCGCGGCGGGAACCTCCTCGACCCGGCCAACGCACGGGCCATGCACCGCCGCTGTAACTCCCAGCGCGGGAACAGGATCGGCCCCCAGCCCCTCAAGACCACACGGAGATGGTGACCATGGACCCGAACACCTTCGCCCTCGGATTCATCGTCGGCATCGTGTGCACGCTCGTACTCATCGCCATGGCCTCCCGACTGGACCGCCGATACCGCCAGAGGTGATGCCGTGCTGTACGTCGTCACCGGACCGCCCGGCGCAGGGAAGTCCAGCTGGATCCAGGGCCACGCCAAGGCCGCCGACATCGTCATCGACATGGACCTCATGGCCCTCGCGATGGCCGGCCCCGGTGCTGACCACCACGACCACCCCGACGTCCTGCTCAAGGTCGTGCACCGCGCCCGCTTCGCCGCGATCCGCGAGGCCACGCAGCACCTCGACACCACCGACGTCTACCTCATCCAGACCCTCCCCTCCGCACGGCAGCGCGCCGAGTACAAGCGGCTCAAGGCCAAGGTCATAGTGGTCGATCCCGGGCGGGACATCGTCATGCAGCGCATCGCCGACATGCGCCAGCCCGGCATGAAGGCCGTCGCCACCAAGTGGTACCGAGCCCACCGAGGCCAGTCACGCAGCGCGATGCCCCAGGCCACCCGACGGTGGTAACCCCACGTCACCACGGGTGAGTAGCAGGGTGTGACCGCCCGCCGCGAGCCGCTCCGGCCGGGCCGATCATGAGCCCGATCAAGATCGAAGAGGGCGAGCACGGCCATTCTTTGAGGTCAGAGGCGGGCGACCACAAAGCCCTTGTCGCCCGGTTTTTTGCGCGGCCATTTTTCGGGCCGCTAATCACCCGGAATCCGAAACCGAGTAATTAGTGGACGGTCACTCTCTGCTACGTGACGCTGGGTGATGGGGGCCGTTCATGATCGCGGACGAAGTTCGTGCGGAGCTTGACAACCTGGCCGTGACCAGCATCTCTCCCGGCATGGCGGCCGTCGCGGTGAAGCTCGCCGAGACGCTCGACGCGCTCGAATCTGGTGACTCTCCGACATCACAGGCGGTCGTCGCGGACAAGCTCGCAACGATCATGGCCCGGCTGCGCGTGCTCGCGCCCGTCAAATCGGAGGGGGACAGCGTCGATGACATCGCTCGCCAGCGAGACAAGCGCCGAGCCGAAGCCCAGAGCCGAGCCACCGGCAGCGACTGACGGTCCGCTCTTCGGCAGCCAGCGGCCTCGTCTGCTCACCCTGCCCGGCGTCACCCTGTCCTCCGCCGGGCAGGAGGCCGTCGACCTGGCGGCGCGGGCCGGACTGAAGCTGGATTCGTGGCAGCGGTTCGTCCTCGACAAGGGCATGAGTGAACGGGCAGACGGCAACTGGGCCGCGCCCGAGGTGTGCGTGAACGTGCCGAGGCAGAACGGCAAGGGTGCGGTGATCGAAGCCCGGGTTCTGTGGGGCCTGTTCATCGGCGGCGAGAAGCAAATCCTGCTGTCCGCTCACGAGTTCAAGACGACGCACAACACGATGAAGCGCATCGAGCGCCTCATCGAGGGGTGCCCTGACCTGCTGAAACGCGTCAAGCAGTTCCACAAGACGGTGGGGCGCGAGGGTATCGAGCTGCACGACGGCCGGGAGCTGAAGTACATCGCCCGCTCTCGGGGCTCCGGGCGAGGCTTCACGGCCGACTGCGTGATCTTCGACGAGTGCATGATCCTCGGCGACGACGCCATGTCCGCGCTGGCGCCGACTGCGGACGCGGTCGAGAACAGCCAGCTCTGGTACCTGGGAAGCGCTGGCATCGGCCACCTCTCCCAGCAGATGGCCCGGCTGCGCAAGCGGTGCCTGACCTCCCTGGAGAGCGGAGTGCCCGACCCGGTGCTCGCCTACATGGAGTGGTCCATCAACCAGCACCGGGCCGAGTGCATGTCCGGGTGCACGGAGCACGACGACATCGACTCGGTGCAGTCGCTGCTGCGCGCGAACCCGGGGGTCGGCTACCGGCTCCAGGTCGAGAAGAGCATGCAGCGGAGGCTGACGATGGGCGACCACCTGTACGCCCGTGAGCGCCTCGGCGTGGGCGAGTATCCGTCCGATGAGGCCGACACCTGGCAGGTCATCGGGGAGGACGCGTGGCGGTCTCTGGCGGCGGCTGAGTCGGCGCCGGAGGGCGAGGTCGTGTTCGCGATCGACGCGACGCCCGAACAGTCGCACGCTGCTATCGCGGTGGCCGGGCGGTGGCGGGGCGGTACGCACATCGAGATCGCTCACCACCAGCCCGGCATGAGCTGGGTGGTGGCGAAGGCGAAGCGGATGCAGGAGGAGCACAAGCCGCGGTGCTGGGTGGTCGACGCCGGGGGCCCGGCGGGGGCGCTCATCAAGGAGCTGGAGGAGGAGCTGGGGATCACGGTCGTGTCGCCGAAGATGCGTGAGATCGCCCAGGCGGCCGGCCAGTTCTTCAACGCGGTCGCTGACCAGAGCCTGTCGCACATTGATCAGCCGCTCCTCGCAACGGCCCTGGCGGGCGCGCAGAAACGCCCGTTGGGCGAGGCGTGGGCGTGGGCCCGGCGCGGCGTCGGCGTCGACATCAGCCCGCTGGTGGCGGCGACGAACGCCCGCTGGGGCCTCGGTGTCGAGGTCGAGTCCGGTGACGTAGTGGACAACGTGTGGTGAAGGGGTTCCGATGAGCTGGTGGTGGCCCTTCCGCCGCGCGGCGGCGCGAGCGATTACGTACCAGGACGTGTGGGGATCCGGCGGGGACGCTCTGCAGTTGGCGGGCCGGGGGCAGGAGCGGGCGTTGCGCCTGGCCCCGGTGTACGCGGCTACGCGACTGCTGTCGGACTCGGTGGCGTCGATGCCGCTGAAGTCGTATATCGGGGAGGGCACGGCCCGGCGGCCGATGGTGTCCCCGCCGGTCTTCACCCGGCCTGCAGCGGTCGGCACGCGGTACGACTGGCTGCATCGGTGCATGACGTCGCTGACGCTGCGGGGCAACGCCTACGGGTTCGTCGTGGCGCACGACGCGGCCGGCTGGCCGTCTCAGGTGGAGTGGTTGCACCCGGATGACGTGCACCTGGAGGACAACCTGGCTGCGACGCCGGTGTGGTTCTACAAGGGCCGGCGGATGGAACCGGGCCAGATGTTCCACATCCCGGCGTACACCCTGCCTGGTCAGATTCTGGGGTTGTCGCCGATCGCGTACTTCGCGACGACGACGGACACGGGGCTGCTGGCTCAGGAGTTCGGGCGGGACTGGTTCGCGAACGGGTCGACCCCGGCGGCTGTCCTGGAGACCGACAAGGAGGTCTCGAAGGAGAACGCGGGGATCTTGAAGGCCCGGTTCAAGGAGGCCGCGCAGGGGCGCGACATCGTCGCCTTGGGGCTCGGCACGAAGTACCGGCCGATCAGCGTCCCGGCGAACGAGTCGCAGTTCCTGGAGACCATCAAGGCGTCGGCCAATCAGATCGCGGCGATCTACGGGGTTCCGCCGGAGAAGGTTGGCGGCGAGACCGGGAGCAGCCTCACCTACGCCACGGTCGAGCAGAACAGCATCGACCTGCTGACGTGGACGCTGCGTCCGTGGCTGGCCCGCTTGGAAGAGGCGCTGTCGCTGCTGCGGCCTCCGGCGGAGGACGTGCGGTTCAACGTGGACGCGATGCTCCGCACGGACACGCTGACCCGGTACCAGACGCACCGGATTGCCCGCGTGATCGGGCTGAACAGCATCGACGAGCTGCGGCTCCTCGAAGAGCTGGAGCCCTTGCCGAACGGCCTGGGCGCTGACTACGCGCCGCTCACCGGGGTGGCGTCCAACGAGAGCGAGAAGAAGTGAACGAGGCCGAGCGCCGGTTCACCCGAGGCCTCGTTGAGGTCCGGGCTGCCGGGGAGACAAGGACGATCGGCGGGTACGCGGCGAAGTTCAACGCGCTGTCGCGGAACCTGGGCGGGTTCGTGGAGCGGATCGACCCGGGGTTCTTCGCCAAGTCGCAGGGCGACGGGTGGCCGCGGGTGATGGCCCGCTACAACCACGACAACAACATGCTGCTGGGCACGTCCCGGTCAGGGACGCTGCGGCTGTCCACGGACGGCACGGGCCTCGACTATGCGGTCGACGTGCCGGCCGCGCGGGCGGACGTGTACGAGCTGGTGCAGCGCGGTGACGTCGCAGAGTCGTCGTTCGCGTTCCGGACGCTGGATGACGACTGGGCGATGACCGAGGACGGGTTCCCCGTGCGGACGCTCCTCGTCGGCCAGCTGGTCGACGTGGCCCCGGTCAACGACCCCGCCTACCTCGACACTTCCACGGGCCTGCGGTCGCTTGCCGAGAAGGCGGGTGCCGGGCTGGACGAGGTGCGGGCCGCGGCCGAGGCGGGCGACCTGAAGACGTTCCTGGTGCCGAAGCGCACCCACATCGATCTTGCGCCGGAGGGCGGGCAGGGCGACACCCACCCGCCGCTGGCGTTGCGGCAGCGGCGCGCCGAGCTGTACCGGCGCCGCACTTTCTGAGGCAGGGCGACACCCACCTCACCACCCATCGCCCCGGCCGTCCGGCCGCAGGGCGTCGTCGTCATGCCCAAGGAGGGCACATGTCCCAGTTCATCAAGCAGATTCACGAGCGCCGCAACGCCCTGTGGGAGCAGGCGAAGGAGCTGCTCGACGCAGCCGAAGCCCGGAAGGAGGACCTCGCGGGCGAAGAGGAGCAGACGTGGCAGCGGCTCAACAACGAGATCGACCAGATCGACCTCCGGGTCAAGTCGCTTCTGGACGCCGAGCAGCGGACCAAGGACGCCGACGAGGCGTTCCGGTCGCTCCTCGCGAAGCCGGAGACCCAGGAGCGCAAAAGCGCCGAGGGAGACTCGGAGTTGCGCCGGTGGGCCCGCGGCGAGATGCGCGGCTTCGACGTGGCCGCGCCCGAGGGGGTCGCGTTCCGTGACCTGACCAAGGGCACGGCGACTGCCGGTGGCAACACGGTTCCGACCACGTTCTACGGGCAGCTGATGGCGCACCTCATCGAGGTGTCCGGCATCATGTCGGCCGGCCCGACGGTCCTGAACACGGCATCGGGCGAGACGATCGAGATGCCCGTCACCACCGCGTTCTCCAGCGCGGCGCTGACGGCTGAGGCGACTGCCCTGACGGAGTCTGACCCGGCGTTCGCAAAGCGGTCCCTGGGCGCGTACAAGTACGGCGTACTGCTCCAGATCAGCAGCGAGCTGCTGGCCGACACCGGCGTCGACCTCCAGGGGTTCCTGTCCATGCAGTCCGGGCGGGCGCTCGGCAACGCGTTCGGCACGCACGCCATCACCGGCGACGGATCGAGCAAGCCGACCGGCGTCATGGTGACCGCGACGACCGGCAAGACCGGCGCCACCAGCGTCGCGGGCGCGTTCACGGCGGACGACCTCATCGACCTGTACTACTCGGTGATCTCCCCGTACCGGAACAGCTCCAGCTGCGGCTGGCTGATGCGCGACGCCACCCTCGGGGCGGCCCGGAAGCTCAAGGACCAGCAGGGCCAGTACCTGTGGCAGCCGTCCATCCAGGTCGGCACCCCGGACCAGCTGCTGGGCAAGCCGGTCCACACCGACCCGAACGTCGCCGCGGTCGGCCTGTCCGCCAAGTCGGTCGGGTTCGGTGACTTCTCCCAGTACTACGTCCGCATGGCGGGCGGGGTCCGGTTCGAGCGGTCCGACGACTACGCGTTCAACACCGACCTCGTCACCTACCGGGCGATCATCCGGGCCGACGGCCTGCTGGTCGACCAGACCGGTGCGGTCAAGGTCTTCGCGGGTGGCGCGAGCTGACCCGCCGGCGGGGCGGCAACCCGCCGCCCCGCCTCCGTTCTGTGAAGGGAGGCACCCATGCGGGTGCGCATGAAGGTGACCGTGTCCGGGACCCGCAACGGCGAGCCGTGGCCGGAGAAGGGCGGGACCGTGAACCTGCCCGACGACGAGGCGAAGCAGCTCATCGCCGCAGGCCTCGCCGGGGAACCGGACGACGAGCCGGAGGTCGAAGAGGCCACGGCCCCGCCGGCCGAGACGTCGACCCCGTCCGGCCGGAAGCCCGCGGCGAAGCCGACGAAGTAGAGGGGTGGGTGTGGCACTGCTGACGCTGGCTGAGGCCAAGGCCCAGTTGGACATCGAGACGACCACGGACGACCAGGAGCTTCAGCGGTTCATCGACGGGATCACGGCGCCGATCGAGCGGTATGTGGGGCCGGTGGTGACGCGGGAGGTGTCCGAGAACATCGAGGGCCGCGGCGACAGCATGTGCCTCACCCACATTCCCGCGGTCGCGCTGGTGTCCATCGCGCCGCTACTGGGCGGCCCGGCCCTCGACATCAGCACGCTGGTGCTGGACGGACCGGCGGGCATGGTGTGGCGCAAGGGCGGCACGTTCGCCAGGACCCGGTGGACGGTGACGTACACGGCGGGCCGCGGTACTGAGGTTCCGCCCACCATCCGGCTGGCTGCACTGCTGCTGCTCCAACACCTGTGGCGCACGCAGTACGGGGCCGCGCGGGGCGGTGGCGGGGCCGACGACTACAGCGTGACGGAGCCCATCCCGGGCTTCGGGTACGCCATCCCCAACCGGGTGCTGGAGCTGCTGGAGCCGTACAAGCTGCCGCCGGGGGTGGCGTGATGGCGACGTCAGCGGCACCGGCCGCGATCGACGCGCTGCTAAACATCCTCGGCGCGGCCCCCGGGCTGGCCGAGGCCCGGGTCATCGACGGGCCACCGGGCGTGAACTTCACCGAGCGGCTCCGCATCTACATCGGCTACTCGCCGGGCTCCGACCAGGCGGCCGAGCTTCAGCAGGCCTTCGCCAACGCGGGCGCGCGGCGGCGCGACGAAGACGCGGTGATCTCCTGCTACGCCGAGGCCCGTGGCGGCGACAAGGACATGCGGCTCCGCCGCAACCAGGTCTTCGGGCTGCTGGCCGAGGTCGAGAACGCGCTGCGCGGTTCCGACGCTGCCCCTGAGGCCCCGACGCTCAACGGGACGGTGCTGTGGTCCGAGGTGACCGGCGGGTCCCTGGTCGAGGCGCAGACCGAAAACGGGGCCTACGCCGGGCTCGGCTTCACCGTGGCGTACCGCGCCCGCATCTGATCATCACCAACCAGGAGGACAGCCATGGCGCGAGTGCGCTACATCGGCGCCGAGCCGGTCACCGTGCCGGAGCTCGGCAGCCGCGAGGTACAGCCCGACGAGATCGTCGAGGTGCCCGACCAGCGGTTTGAGGGCTACGTGTGCCAGCCCGCGACGTGGGAGGGCATCGAGGAGCCGAGGGACGAGACGGCCTTGGCCCCGCTGAAGAAGTCCACCCCTGCGGTCAAGGCCGCGTCCGGCTCGAAGGAGGGCTGACCCATGGCGATCGGTTCAGGGCTCGGCGGCCAGATCGGTATCGCGGCCGAGAGCAGCTACGGCACGTTCGTCGCGCCGGCGAAGTTCATCGAGCCGACGAAGGAGAGCCTTCAGCTCAAGAAGACGACGGCCCAGTCGGCGGGCATTGCGTCGGGCCGCCTGGTGGCGCTGTCGTCCCGTCGGGTGGTGACGCAGCGGCAGGCGTCCGGCAGCCTGGAGATGGAGGTCACCAACAAGGCCATGGGGACCTTGCTGCAAACGCTGATGGGTACGACGGTGACCCCGGTGCAGCAGGCGGCCACGGCGGCATATCTCCAGACGCACATCCTCGCGGACACCGCAGGGAAGTCGTTGACGATCCAGAAGGGCGTGCCGCTGACCACGGGCACGGTCACCGACAAGACGTTCCTCGGGTGCAAGGTCATCAGCGCTGAGTTCTCGTGCGAGGTCGGCGGGATGCTGCTGGCGACGTTCGAGATCGACGCGAAGGACTGCGACGAGACGCAGACCCTGGCGGTCGCGACGTACCCGGCCATGAGCCCGTTCAACTTCACGCAGATGTCGGTGAAGACCGGGACCTACTCGTCCGAGACGGCGCTCGACGGCATCCGCAAGATGTCCGTGAAGATCGAGCGGCCGATGGCCGTCGAGCGCTTCTACGCCGGGCAGAGCGGTCTCAAGAAGGAGCCCATCTCGAACGACCAGGTGAAGATCACCGGGAGCATCGAGACGGACTACGTCGCCACCACTCTCGACGACCTGCACACCAGCGACGCCGCGACCAGTCTCGTCTGGGACTTCACTGGCCCGCTGATCGCGGCAACGCACTACGAGCGGTTCACGGTCAAGGTCCCCGCGATCCGGATCGATGACGCGCCGCCGGTCATCGACGGCTTCGACGTCATCAAGCCGACCTATGCCTTCACCGGCCTGTACGACGGCACCAACCCGACGTCCATCGAGTACATGTCCACGGACACCGCGCTGTAGGAGGTGGCCTGATGGCTATTTCCTCGGTACAGATCACGGGCACCGGGCAACTGCTGGACCTCTCTCGTCGGCTTCGCGCGGTGTCCGGTGCCCCGATCCAGCGGAACATGGCCCGGCGTGTACGGCGGGCTGCTGAGCCGCTGCACCGCGATATGCAGGACGTCATCCGCAACCTGCGCCTGGCCGCGGATGGCCGGCGCGCGGGGAGCCGAGGCGGCCCGTCGCCGACGTCCCGCCCGTTCCGGGCCACGCTCGCCGAGGCGGTCCGGATCAGCGTCCGCACCGGCAGTAACCCCGGGGCCCGGATCTACGTCGACAAGGGCCGTCTGCCCCGGGACATCTCCGTCGGCGTGCTCTACCAGCTGAACGACGGCCGCTTGAGGCACCCGGTGTTCGGCAACCGCAGCCGGTGGACGAACCAGCGCACCCCGGCCCTGTGGTGGGACCGCACGGTCCGTCAGCACACCCCCCGCATGCAGTCCGAGGTAGCGCGCGTCCTCGAGGACGTGCGCCACCAACTCGAATAGGAGACCCCGTTGATCATCATCCACACCCCGGACGGCGGCGAGCCCGAGCGCCTCGACGCGGGGCGCCTGCGCGCGAGCGAGATCCAGATCGCCGAGTCGAACTCGGACCGCCCCTGGGCGCTGCTCAAGGGCGGCCTGGTCGACGGGGACATCACCGCCATCCGCGTACTGGCCTGGGTCATCAAGAAGCGGCAGAACCCCACCCTGCGGCTCAGCGCCTTCGACCCGTTCGAGGACGAGGTGCAGGTGAAGCTCGACGCGAAGGAGACCCACCGCTACGCCGCAGAGATGTTCACGCGGTACGGCCAGGACCCGGCCGAGCTGGCTGGCGCGTGGGAGGAGCTGCGCGAGGCAGCCGACGACCCGGCCATCGCCGACGCGGCGATCAAGGAGCAGACCGAGGCGCAGGCGCCCGGCCCAAAAGAGCAGAGCCTCAGTGGTTCCGAGACACCCGGGATGAGTATCTCGGACTCTTCGCCCACCACTTCGGCTACACCCCCGACGACGTCGACCGGCTGACGATTGACGACTTCCACCTGCTCACCGGCTGGATCGACCGGCACCAGGCCGCCATCGCCGCGGCGCAGACCCACGGAGGTGAGTAGTGGCCAGCACCCGCCTGAACTTCGTCCTCGACGGCCGTGACGGGCTGTCCCGCGTCCTGGACCGGGTCGGGGACAACGCGAACCGGCTGCACCGCCGGGTGTCCGCGGCGACGACGAACATGTCGACAAGCTTCACCCGCCTCACCCAGTCCGCGACCGCCGACGGGAACGCGTTGTCCCGTCTGCTCCAGCGGAACGGGACGGCGGTCACCCAGTACACGACCGACGCGAACGGCCGGCTGCGGGACCTGAACGGGCGCTTCGTGTCGACGGGGGCAGCAACGGGCGGTCTGACTGGCGCTCTGCGGCGCCTGGTTCCGTCGCTGAGTGATGCATCAGGCGGGGCCGAGGATCTCGCCAAGTCCGGCAGCAAGCTCGGCCCGGTGATGGGCGGGGTCGGTGCGGCGCTGGGCCTGTCGCTTCTCCCTGCGCTGGGCGCGGTGGTGCCGATGGCGGCCGGGGCCGGGCTCGCCCTGGGCACCCTGACGCTGGGGTTCGCGGGTGTCGGTGAGGCGGCGGCCCTGGCCGGGGAGGACAAGGAGAAGTACGCCAAAGCGCTGAAGAAGCTGTCCCCCGAGGCCCGGACCTTCACCAAGGAACTGGTGTCGGTAAAGGGCGAGTTCTCCGACTTCGGCAAGCAGATCCAGAAGGCGATGCTGCCCGGGTTCACGAAGGCCCTGAAGGAAGCGCGGCCCGTCATCGACATCGTCGGCAAGGGCATGACCGGCCTCGGCAAGGGCTTCGGTGACGCCGCGGCCGGCGCGGGCAGACTGTTCAGGTCGGGCGGGTTCCAGCGGGACTTGAAGACCAACCTCGACCTGGGCCGTAGCTTTGTCGGGGAGATGACCGGCGGGCTCGGCTCGCTGGGTCGGAGCCTCCTCGACTTCGGGGCGAAGTCCGGGCCGACCCTTCGCAGCTTCGGCACCGGCCTCTCCGGTCTGCTCGGCAAGGGCGGCGGCGGGCTGGCCGGGATGTTCAAGGGGCTGGAGCCCGGGATCGGCGGGAGCGCGAAGCTCCTCGACGGGCTGTTCGGCGCGGTCAACAGGCTCCTGCCAGCACTCGGCCGGCTCGGCGGCGAGGCGGGCCGGGCGTTCGGCCCGCTGTTCGGTGAGCTGCTCCAGTTCAGCGGCAAGGCGACGTCGGCCCTGATGGACGGGCTCGGGTTCGCGATCAAGTGGCTGTCCCCGGTCTTCAAAGATCTCTCGTTCGGCGTGAAGTCCGTGACGAGCATCCTGTCGATCCTGGCACCCACGGTCCGCGACACCGCGTCAGCGATCTTCGGCAGCTTCATGCCCGCGTTCGGCGAGGTCGACAAGGCGGTCGGCCCGCTTCAGCGCCTGTCGAACACGATCAGGGACAACAAGGGGGCCATCCAGGAGTTCGCCCGGCAGGCCGGGACCGCCATGATCACGGTCGCGGGTGCGGTCATCGAGCACATGCCTGCCGCGCTGGGCATCTTCCGGATGGTCACCGGCGGCATGGTCACCGCCATGGGCGGGGTGCTGCACGGGGCAGCCAAGACGTTCGGCTGGATCCCCGGCATCGGCGACAAGCTGAAGAAGGCGGACCGGTCGTTCTCCAGCTTCAAGGACTCGTACATCAGCGGGTTGAAGTCCGCTGAGGCGAAGACCCGCGAGTTCGCTGCGGGCGCCCTGCCGAAGCTGGAGCAGGGCAAGCTGAAGATGAACATCAGCAACTGGACGTCGCAGATTGAGACGGCCAAGGCCAAGCTGAAGTCCCTCCCGCCGGACAAGCAGGCCAAGGTGAGGGCGGAGATCTCCGACCTCCAGCGGAAGATCGCGTCTGCTCGGGCGACGCTGTCGTCGCTGCATGACAAGACGGTCACGGTGACCACCCGCCATGTGGTGGTGGGCGGCCAGGCCCGCACGTCCGGGTCGCACGGCTCACAGCTAAAGTACGCGGGCGGCGGGCCGATCAAGGGGCCAGGCACCAGCACGTCGGACAGCATCGACATCAAGGCCAGCAACGGCGAGTTCATGATGCAGGCCAAGTCCGTGGACAAGTACGGCCTGTCCTTCATGCGGGCGGTCAACGACGGCACGCTGAACCTGCGGGCCGCATCGTCGGGCATCTCCAGCGGGGGGAGCGGAGGGCTGGCGGGCGCGGGTGCTGAGGCGGGCCGCGGTCTGTCGGCGGGGCTGCGCGGGGCGGCGGCCGAGGTCGACGGGTCGGCGCGGGTGATGGCGGCGGCGGTGACGTCCGGTGTGCGTGCTGAGCTGGAGATCGCGTCGCCGTCGAAGAAGATGCGCGCCCTGATGAAGGACGTCGGGCGCGGCCTGATCCTCGGGCTGACCGGCGAGAAGGCCAAGATCAAGGCGACCGCGCAGGATCTGGTCCGGGATATCTGGGCGGCGTGGAAGGGCACGAAGTCCACGAAGGACTCCAGGCTCGTCGCGATGGTCACTCGGGACACGAAGAAGCTCCAGGCGCTGGCGAGCCAGCGGGATGCGCTCGCGGCCCGGATCAAGGCGGCGAAGGACTTCGCGAAGGGCATCACGTCTGGGGCCCGTCAGGATGCGTCGCTGGGGCAGCTCGGGATCGAGCAGGAGGACGTGTCGGCGGGGACGATCAAGGCGGGGCTTCAGGCCAAGCTGGCGAAGATGAAGACCTTCACCAGCTACATCAAGACCCTGGCGAAGCGTGGGCTCAACAAGAGCCTTCTGCGGCAGGTGTTGGAGATGGGTCCGGACCAGGGCTACGCCTATGCGTCCGCGCTGGCGGGGTCGGATGCCGGGACTCTGAAGGCGATCAACAGCGCCCAGACGCAGATCAACAAGGAGGCCGAGAAGCTCGGGCTGACCGGGGCCGACGTGATGTACGACTCCGGGAAGAACGCCGGGAAGGGCTACCTGAAGGGGCTCGACAGCCAGCAGAAGGCAATCGAGGCCCAGATGCTGTCCATCGCCAAAGCGATGGACAAGGCGATCCGTAAAGCGCTCGGGATCAAGTCGCCGTCGACCGTCATGGCGCAGCTCGGCCGGTACACCACCGAGGGCCTGGCGGTGGGGATGCGGGACCGGATGCCGGTCCTGGACCAGGCGGTCGCTGCAGTCACGGACCGGGTGGGTGCGGCGCGGCCGGTCATCGGCCGGCCCGCGTTCGCCGGGGTTGGGGCGGGGGGTGGCGTCATCAACTTGAACGTGACGTTCTCCGGGCTGGTGACGGATCCGCTCGCTACGGCGAAGCAGATTCAGAAGGTTCTGGCCGACTACGCCATGGCCACCGGGCAGCCCGTGAGACTGGGGGTGAGCGCATGACACGCGTTGTCGTGGAAGTCGCGTTCGGCGACACGCTGGCGGACGCCGTCTTCAGCGGGGGGTCCTGGACCGACATCACCCAGTACACGGAGATCCAGACCCGGAAGATCACCATCACCCGTGGTGCGCAGAGCCAGCTCTCCCAGACCCAGGCGGGCACCCTGTCTCTTGCGCTCGACAACCTGGACGGCCGGTTCACTCCGGAGAACACGGGCTCGCCGTACTATCCGAACGTCATCGACGGTGTCCCGATCCGGGTGAGTATCGCGACGTACACCACCAATCTGGTACTCACCCCGAGCTTCGAGGGGACACCGGACGGGTCGCTCGACGGGTGGGTGTGGTCGCAGGCAACCCCGCTGATCGTCGGTACCCCGGTCCAGTCCGGGACGAAGGCCGCCCGGGTCAACTGGGACACAGGCGCGGCCGGCGCGTACTTCCAGACCATGGTGTACGGGCTGACCGTGGGTGGCCGGTACACGGCCAGCGTGTACGTGCGGGTGCCCGCCGGAGATGTTCCGGCGCGCATCCGGATGGGCGGGGTGACGTCGGCGGCGTCGGCCGTCACCGACGCCTACACCCGGCTGACCTGCACGTTCACGGCGACGTCGGTCGTGATGCCGCTCCAGGTGATTCCCTCGACGGCCCCGGCCGCCGGGGACTTCGTCTACGTGGATGCCGTGCAGGTTGAGGCTGGCTCGACGGCCACCGCGTTCTCGGCTGCGGGCGCCCAGCTTCACCCACGGTTCTGGGGGCTGGTCACCCAGTGGCCGGTCCAGTGGGAGGGACTGCTGGCCGTATCGACGGTGACGGCGACCGACATCTTCTCCGTGCTGTCGCGGTCCGAGGACCAGATGCGGCCCATGCTCGTGCAGGAGTCCCTGCTCTGGGAGCCCAAGGCCCTGTGGGCGCTCGACGAGCCCAGCGGGGCGATGTCGGCCGGCGACGAGGCGGCGGCAGGAGCCGGGACCCTGGCGGTCACTCAGGCCGGGGCAGGCGGGGCGCTCGACTTCGGTGCGGGTGCGGCGCCGCTCGGCATCAGCGGCGCCCCCCAGTTCTCCCCAGCGTCCGCGTCCGCCGGCCGCTTCCTGCGCGGTTCGGCCGGCAGCGCCTTCCAGGCCGGGGTGACCGGCCCGTGGCTCGCCGAGGGCTGGTTCTCCACCACCACGGCGGGCCGGTCATTCCTGTCCCTGGCCTCGGCCGACTTGGACTCAGCGCTGGTCTTCTACCTGGCGGCCGGGACCGGTTACCTGACGGTCGAGTCACGGCAGGGCGGTACGACCGTCACCACGACGGTGGGCGCCACGTCGCTCGCAAACGGGGTGCTGCACCACGTGGTCTACAGCAGCGCCGCGCAGGAGCTGTATGTCGACGGTGTCAGCGTCGGCGCGTTCGGCGCGATCCAGATGGTGAGCGACCTGACAACCGTCACCGTCGGCGCTAACCACCTCGGGGGCGGCCTCTGGGCTGGCACGGTTTCGGCGGTTGCCCTGTACGCCGATCCGGACACCACTCCCGGCGCGCTGGCCGCCCACTACGCCTGCGGAACGACCGGGTTCGCCGAGGAGACCGCCGACGCGCGTGTTCAGCGGCTCGTGTCCTACACGGGCCTCGGGTTCCGGAGCACCGGAATCTTCTCCACCGGGATCGCGGAGCAGGCCGCGCTCGGCTCGACCACCCTGGACCACCTCCGTGACGTGGAGTCCACCGAGGGAGGGATCCTCCTTGCCGACCGGGATGGGCCGTCCGTCTGGGTGCAGGGCCGCAGCGTCCGCTACAACCCGGCGCCTGCGCTCTCGATCACGTGGGGAGACCTTGAGCCCGGAGACGTCGAGCTGGCCTACGACCTCCAGTCCGTCGTCAACTCGGTCGTGGTGACCCGGCCGGGCGGGGCGACACAGCGTCTCGTCAACGAGACGTCCCGGACGGCCCGGGGGCCGATCGGCCGGACCGTAGAAACGCTGGCGACGTCCGACCTGGTGACCGCCGACATCGCGAACTGGATGCTCCAGCGGCACGCCGCGCCCCGCCCCGAACTCCGGGCGCTGACGGTGGAGGTCTACACCCTCGGCACCACCGCATACCGGCAGTGGCTCGCTGTGGATGTCAGCACCCCACTGACGGTGGCGTCCCTGCCTGCGCAGGCGCCTGCATCGTCGCTGCTGGTCACGGCCGAGGGCTACACCGAGACCATCAGCGAGGCCCAGCACGTCCTCGCGTTCCACACGTCTCGGTCGGAGACCGCCACGGTATGGGTCCTGGACGACGCCACGTATTCCGTACTCGGGTCCTCGACCCGCCTCGCCTACTAGGAGCGCCTGTGCCACCTGTGATCAAGGTCGTCCGCGCGGAGGCGTTCTATCTGCCGCCGCCGACCGAGCCCGCGAATCTGTGGGCCGATGTGCCTGCTGCTGAGAGGGCGTTCCGGTGGATCGAGTACCGGATGGGGCGCCGCATCACCCCGCCGGTTGAGCCGGTGGAGGAGACCTACTTCGCGCAGGTCAACCAGAACCGGTGGGTCACGAGCTGCGTATGCGGGTCGGCGGCGATTGTGTCCCCGGCGGACCCGCGGTACGGGTGCACGGAGTGCGGCTACGGGTGGGCGTCGCTGGTCTTCCCCGATGACGTGGAGGCGGTGGAGGCGCAGATGCTGCTGGAGCCGCGCCCGCACCTGCGGAACTGGTTCCACGACGCAGACCCGGACAACCCGAACCCGCCGGTGACGGAACCTCCGCCGCCGGTCGACATGGACCCGAGGAGCACCCCGTGACGTTCGCTCCCCGGCTGTGGGTTGTCGGCGAGGTGGTGTCTGCCGCGATCATGAATCAGGAGGTCCGCGATCAGTGGAATAGCGTGCTGGACGCGTGGACCTCGTACACCCCGACGTGGACGTCGTCCGGCACCAACCCGGCGCTCGGGAACGGGACGATCACCGGCCGTTACATGAAGGTCGGCCGGACCTGCACCGTCTCCTTTCTCCTCACCACCGGGTCCACCACCACCTACGGCACCGGCACGTACCTCATCGGGCTCCCCTTCCCTGCGGCTGCCACCGTTGTGTCGTACCTCGGCTCGGCCCGCCTCTCCGGCACGGACACCTGGATCGGCCACATGCTCCTCGGCTCCGGCTCGTCGTCCGCGAACGTCACCTTCAGCGCGTCCGCCACCAACACCCGTGGCGCGAACATGTCCGGCACCGTCCCGGAAACCCTCGCGGCCGGTGTGCAGCTCCGAGCCACGATCACCTACCAGACCGCCACCTGACCCACCCCACCCTCCCTGCCCCGTGCCACCCGGCCCGGGGCTTCGTCATGTCTGGAGAACCACATGGCCGATCCGCTGTCCGCCGCCGCGTTCCTTGCGGCCCTGCGCGCCGAGGGCGTGAAGGTCGTTGAGACAACCGGCTGGCGCACCCACAACCGCAACTCGAAGGGCAAGTGGGGCCCCGTCCACGGGGTGATGATCCACCACACCGTGACCGAGGGCACCGCGTCCACCGTCGCCCTGTGCCGCAACGGGCACTCCGCCCTGCCGGGCCCGCTGTGCCACGGCGTCATCGCGAAGGACGGGACGGTGCACCTCGTCGGGTACGGGCGGGCGAACCACGCGGGCCTGGGCGACGACGACGTGCTGAAGGCCGTCGTTGCGGAGAAGGCGCTGCCCACCGACAACGAGGCGAACACCGACGGCAACGCCCGCTTCTACGGGTTCGAGTGCGAGAACCTCGGCGACGGCAAGGACCCCTGGCCCGCAGTCCAGCGTGAGGCGATCATCCGGGCGTCCGCGGCGCTGCTGCGGGCGCACGGCTGGGGCAAGGCCGGGTCCACCTCGGTGATCGGCCACGCGGAGTGGCAGCCGGGGAAGATCGACCCGCGCGGCATCAGCGGCGGGATGGACGGGATCCGGAAGAACGTGGCCGAGCGGCTGAAGCACGCCGCGTCGTGGTCCCCGCCGAGCGCCCCGAAGCCGCCGGCCCCGCCGAAGCCGCCCACGGACACGGAGCGGATCACCGCTCTGGAGAAGCGCGTCACCGCGCTGGAGAAGGAGAAGTAGCCATGGCTGCACCTGTGGAGAAGAAGGTCACCGCCGCGTCGGTCGCCGCGTACCTCGCGTCGACCGGGCTCCTCGCGATCCTCACGGTCGCGCAGGGTGATGCCCGCCTGGTGGAGTGGATGCCGGACGGGCTCGCCCCGTTCGTTCTGGCGCTGATTCCGACGGCGGTCACGTTCGTCGGCGGCTGGGCCGCCCGGCACACCCCGCGCGGCGCGGCCGGATGACGCGGGCCGCGTCCGCCCTGTGGGCGCATCTGGGCTGGCGCGGCCTCGCACTCGCCGGGCCCGGCGCCGGGTGGATCGTCGTCGGCCTCGGCCTGATCCTCACCGACCGGCCCGCCGTCCGCCAGGGTGCCGGGCCGCTGATCGACCTGTGGTGCATTGAGGCGTGGGGCGGGGTGTGGATCGGCTGCGGTGTCCTCGGCCTGATTGCCGGGGTGATGCGTCCCGGGCGGGACATGTGGGGGTTCGCGGCGGTCGCGGGCCCGCCTGCGTGGTGGGCGCTGTCCTTCGGGGTGGCGGCTGTGGTCGGCCGGTACTCCCCGGGGTGGGCGACGGTCCCGGTGTACGCGGTCATCATCCTGGAACTGGTCATCATCGCTGCGCTGACGGGGGGTCGCAGGCGTATCTGTACGTGCGAGAGAGGGGGCCACAGTGGGCGGTGACGGCACGGTGCTCGGTGTGGTGATCGCGGTGGTGGGCGGTATCTGCTCGGTGCTGGTGGCGAGGGTCAGCACCCCGCGCGAGCGCCCGGCCGTTGAGCGGCTCCCGATGGCGGATGGCGACGACGATGCTGGCGGGGAGCTGAAGGTGTCGCCGGAAATCTGGCGCCGGTTCGAGGTGCTGGAGCAGAAGGTCGACCATCTGACCGCTGTGGTCGAGACGAAGAAGATCGAGGTCACCACCCTGGAGCGGCTGTTGCGGCAGGCTATGCGGATCATCCGCCGTGCGAACCGCCGTCTCGTCGCCGCGCACGAGGTTCCCGAGGAGGTCCCCCGGGAACTGATCCCCTACAGCATCGAGTGATCCGGCCCCCACTGCTTCGGCGGTGGGGGCCTTTCACCGTGCCCTGACCTGCGGGTTCATCACTTTCGAGGCTCCGCGAAAGTGATCACCCCTCCGGGTGCCGTACGGCCTTCTTCGTCGCCATCTCCAGGGCCAGCCGCGACACCCCGTCGGTGACCGCCGCGTGCTCCCGGTACGCCGCCTGCACCGCAGCCGCGGACTTCAGCGTCAGGGCGCCCGCCTGCTGCTCCGCCCACGCGGCGGTCTCCAGGTCGATGAGGTGCTGAGGGATGTCGATATCGGCCATGGCCGGATCGTACGTCCGTGCGTACTCCCGCCGGCCACCGGCCCGCCGTACTCTGGCGGCCACGGCACCAGCCAGACGGAGGGGCACCACGATGGACGCAGACCTCACCACCGGCGAGCGGATCCGCGCCCTGCGCGAGAGCCGCGGCATGTCCCGCCCGGTCCTCGCCGAGCTGTGCGGGCGCGGCCCGGACTGGCTGAAGAAGATCGAAACCGGCGAGCGGGACCTCACCTCGCACCCGCTGCTGCTTCGGCTCGCCGCGGCCCTCCAGGTCGCCGACCTGTCCGTCATCACCGGCACCGACACCCCGGCCGCCGCGGCAACGGCGGTCCCGCTCGGCCGTCTCTCGCACCCGGGGATGCCGGACATCTGGTCTGCGGTCATGGCCCGCTCGCTCACCCCGGCGGCGGCTGGCCCGGTGGACCCGGCTGCGCTCCAGGGGCGGGTGGATCAGACGTGGCGGCTGTGGCACACCTCGGCCCGGAATCGGACCGAGGTGGGGGCGCTCTTGCCCGACTTGATCCGGGACGGCGAGCACGCCGTGCGGACTCTGGACGGGGAGCAGCGGCGCCGGGCGCAGGTCGCTCTGTCGGACGTCTACCGGCTGACCGGGCAGGCCACCGCGTACGTGGCGCCGGCCGAGCTGGCGTGGGTGGTAGCGGACCGGGCGCTCTCAGCGGCTCAGGCGGCGGACCAGCCTGCGGCCATAGCGGCAGCCAGCTGGAACCTCGGCAACATCTTGAGGGAGACGTCCTACCCGGAGGAGGCGCTGCGTGTCGTCGAGGAGGCCGCAGATCTGATCCGTCCGCACCTCGACGGGGCGCCGGAGGACTGGCGCGGGATCTACGGTGCGCTCCAGCTCCACGCCGCGGTCACCGTCGCCCGGGAGGGGAAGGAGGGCGACGCGTGGCGGTACTGGGAGAAGGGTGACCAGGTCGCGAAGAGTCTGCCGGCCGCGTACGTCCACCCGAGCACGGTGTTCGGCCGGGCCAATGTCGACTTCCACGCGGTCAGCGTGGAAGTCGACCTGAAGAAGTCACAGAAGGCGATCGGCTTGGCCGACGACATCGACCCGGACACGATGCCGTCTGTGGAGCGCCGGGCCCGCCTGTGGGTGGAGGTCGCGCGCGGGCATCTCCAGCGCGGCGACCGGACGGCGGCGCTGCACGTGATGCAGATGGCACACCGCATCGGCGCCGAGACTGTGGCGTACACCCCGTCAGCTCGGACGGTGGCCGCGGACCTGTGGCGGTCGGCGCCGCGGGCACTGCGCCCCGAAGCGTCGCGCCTGGCCGTGGACGTGGGGATCGTCACCGCGTAAGGGGGACAGTCTGGGACAGGGGGACAATCTGTCCCCCTTCTCTGCCGTCCGGCCCCTTACGGTGACGTCTCGTCATCCACGTAGGGGGCCTCATGTCCGCCATGACCTGGCACGCCTCACCGCAGCGCGCCGCATTACCGACCGGCGACCCGACCACCGGAGAAGTCCGTGTCCCGGTGGCCCTGTACGACCTCGACCGCCTCCAGGCCGAGGTGCCGCTCGTGCTGTCCCGGACAGAAGCCGAGGACCTGCGCGACCGCCTCGACCTGCTCCTCGCCGGGACGCTCGTGCCCGTGCCTAGCGGAGGCCTGCGGTGACCGGGCAGGTGCAGGCGCGGCTCGACGCCGGAGAGCGGGCCGTGCAGACCGCATACGCGGCGTTCATCGAGCACACCCAGCTCTGCGAGCCGTGCCGGAAGGACGGCGCCGACTGCCCGGACGCAGCCCTACTGCGACAGGCGTGGCGGGACGCGAAGACGGCGGTGGCCGTATGAGGTGCGACCGCTGCGACCAGCCGATCCCCCCGGGCCGCGAAGAGAGGTTGCCGGTGTTCAGCGGGTCCGGGGCGGGCGGCACGGTGGTGCTGCACCGCGGCGGCTGCCAGGTGTCCCGCGCGCACCCGGTGTCGTACCCGGTCGGCCGCCGCTGATCTCCCGCGCGCACCCGGGGCCGGCGGCGGTCAGGGTGCGGGCGGGCCGGGCGGCCCCTGCCTCTCGCGCGGCGGGGGCCGCTCCTCACGCACGAGGTCGGACAGCGGAACGCCGAGGGCGTCGGCGATGACGAGCAGGTGGTCAAGCAGCGGGGAAGTGATGCCCTGCTCCAGCCGGTTGACTGTCTTGCGGTCGAGTCCGGCGCGGCCGGCCAGCCCTTCCTGAGTGAGTCCGGCTGCGGTGCGGGCGGCGCGCACGGTGTCCCCGATGGCCCGGCGGCGGACGGGTACCCAGTCGGGCAGGGGGTCGGTGGGCACTCGTCAACGCTCTGGCCTGCCCTGATGTATGTCAGTACCATCCCTGGTACAGAGTTGATCAGTTGTTGTTATCACTCCTTCGAGGGATTGCGCTAAAAATCGAACGCGTGTTCCGATGGATGTGCGCGCCACGGAACTGCGCCTCAAGCGTGCCGGGTGAAGCGAGGGCGGCACCCTCCTGCCCGGCACACGGCGGCCCCTCGCTTCGGCGGGGGGCCGCTTCTGTCGTACGCCTAGTGCGACCTGCGGCTACGGCGGGGTCGTGTGGGGAGATTTTGGGGAGCGAGGTCCCGTGCTCAGTGCGTGACAGTACGTCTGAGAGCGTGGAGAGAGCGGGAGTCCACGAAGAAGGGCCAGGCGGGGCATGTGCCCTGACCTGGCCCTTCTTGGTGTTCGTGCTGGTGAAGAGTGTGCCCCCGGCAGGATTCGAACCTGCGACACCCGCTTTAGGAGAGCGGTGCTCTATCCCCTGAGCTACGAAGGCCGGGGACTGGTCCGTGAGTGGTTGAGCACGGCACAAATTGTTGCGCCTTCAACCACCTGGTCAGTCCCTGTGCTGTCTGGGAGGACAGCCGTGAAGCAGCTTACCGGTTCTGTCGCCGCGAGGTGGAGCCGGTGGTGAGGGCAGTGGCGAGGGTGGTGGTGGGCCGGGTGTCGGGGTGGGGTCCTGGGGCGGTGGCGCCGGTGGAGGGTCGGACGGGTTTCCGGAGGGCGCGGAGGCGGTCGTTCTGCGTGCCGCTCCGGTCTCCGGGGCGCCGTGCGGTACGGCCTCGGCCCGGCGGAGGAAGGGAAGGGAGGGCGAGGCGGTTGGTGGCGGCCGGATTTCGGTCACTGACTGTCCGTCACCGTCCGTTATCTGGTAGTTGTTTCGGTGGGGCACGGGCACATGCCCGTGGCGGTGTCCCTCGGGGTGCCGCAGGGAGGACGTACATGAGCACCAGCATCCGGGACGACGACGAGATCCTCGCCGGCGAACAGCGGGCAGTGGACCACGCGTACGACTGCTATGCCACGAAACTGGCCGAGTTGGGTGGTACATCCGCCGCTACCGCTTCGGCGAGCGGGAAGGACGGGATCGCCAACCGGGCCGCGGCGGAGGCCCGGGCCGAAGCCTACGGAGGGCTCGGCGACGAAGCTCTGGTCTTCTCCCGCGTCGACGCGCCGGAGGACCCGGGAGGAGAGCCCCGCCCCTGGTACATCGGGCGGCGTGGCGTGAGCGACGCCACGCGTGAACCGGTGGTCCTGCTGTGGACCAGCCCCCTGGCGAAGAAGTGGATCGAGACCCGGCCCGAGGCCCCGGGCGAGGTGGTCCTGCGGCGGCAGCTGCGCTGCGTGCGGCGGGCCGTCCAGAGCTACTTCGACGAGATCTCCACGGCACCCGTGCCCGGGTCTGTGCCGGTCCCGGTTCCGGCTCCCGTGCCGGCTTCGGCTCCGGAAACCGTCCCGTCCGCGTCCCCGTCCACCTCGACACCGGACCCCGAGCCCCCGGACGCCTCCGGGGCCGACGTCCTGCCGGAGCCCGCCGTGCCGGAGCCCCGTCGGGCCGCCGACGACGGCGTGGGGGAGGAGCCGGACGCGTCCTCCGTACCGGACCGTGTGCCGGCCCCCGCCCCCGGCGAAGTCGTACGACGGCAGCGGCGCAAGGCCCTCCAGCCCGACGACTTCCTGCTGCGGGAGCTCCAGCGGTCGCGCGGCGGGCGGATGCGGGACATCGTCGAGACCATCCGCCGCGACCAGATGGAGCTGGTCACCGGTTCGCCTTCGGACATCCTCGTCGTCCAGGGCGGCCCCGGTACCGGCAAGTCGGCGGTCGGTCTCCACCGGGTGACCTGGCTCGTCAACAACGAGCACTTCAAGGCCCAGGACATTCTCGTCATCGGCCCCCACCAGCGGTTCCTCGACTACGTCGGACAGGTCCTGCCCACCCTCGGCACCCGGGACGTCAACGCCGTACAACTGGACCGCCTGTGGGAGGGCGGCATCCTCGGCGCCGACTCGCCGAAGGCGAGCCTCGTGAAGTCGGACGAGCGCATGGCTGCCGTGCTGCGGCGCCGCGTCGAGAGCGACTTCCGCCCCGATGCCCTCGACCCTCTCACGGCCGTTCCCTCGTTCAAGGGCGACGAACCCGGGATCGTCGTCACCGCCGGCAGTACGACACTCCGTGTGCCGAAGTCCGAGGTCCTCGCCCTGCTCGAACAGGCCCATGCCGACGACGGGCCCTTCCGGGAGCGACGCGAACGCTTCCGCGGCCTCTTCGTCGACCGACTCCTGAGAGAGCTCGCCGACATCGCGCCGCGCCGGGGACAGGCCGGGACGATCCGCCGCGACCTGGAGCGCAACCGCCGGGTCGAGCGCCTCGTCGAACGCGTCTGGCCGGCCCCCGGCCCCCGGGAGGCGCTGCGCAGCCTCTACGACTCGGCCGACCTTCTGCGGGAGTGCGCCGACGGCATCCTCGACGCGGACGAACAGGCGGCCCTCCTGCGGCCCCGCGCCGCCACGGCCGATGCCGATCCGTGGTCCCTCGCCGACCAGGTCTGCCTCGAAGAGCTCCGCGTGCTGATCAGCGGGGACACCCCGCCGAGGTACGGCCACATCGTGATCGACGAGGCGCAGGACCTCACGCCCATGCAGGCGCGTTCCCTGCGGCGGCGCAGTGCCGCCGGCGGCTCCATGACCGTCCTGGGCGACCTCGCGCAGGCGACGGGCGTCCACATCCCGACGAGCTGGGACCTGCTCGGCGCGCTCCTCTCCGACCAGGGCGACTGGAGCGTGGCCCAGCTGACCACCAGCTACCGCGTTCCCGCCGAGATCATGGAGTTCGTCGCCCCGCTCGCCCGGACGGTCGCACCGGGCCTCCCGTACCCGAGGGCGGTCCGGGCGGCGGGAGCGGCTGCCGTGCGGACC
This sequence comes from Streptomyces sp. NBC_01116, assembly GCF_041435495.1. Classification (NCBI taxonomy): domain Bacteria; kingdom Bacillati; phylum Actinomycetota; class Actinomycetes; order Kitasatosporales; family Streptomycetaceae; genus Streptomyces; species Streptomyces sp. NBC_01116. Next base: position 3,480,314 of record NZ_CP108644.1, on the reverse strand, counting down.
GTGGCGAGCGAGTCGGAGAGGCTGCTCGACGACACCGTCGCGCACGTGGCCCGGCTCATGGGCACCAGCGACGGCAGCACCCCCCGCTCCGTGGCCGTCATCGTTCCGGACGACACGGACTGGGCGGAGGTCATCAGCCGCAGGATCGACGACGACGGCGACCTCGGCGGAGTGACCCGCGAGGCCGTCTCCGTACTGGCCGTGTCGCAGGTCAAGGGCATGGAGTACGACCACGTCCTGGTCGTCGAGCCCGCCGCCATCGCCGATCGCGGTCCCGCCGGGCTGCGCCAGCTGTACGTGGCACTCACCCGCAGCACCCAGAGCCTGACCGTCCTGCACACTGCCCCGCTGCCGCAGGTGCTGACCGGTTCCGGGGACGCCCAGGCTCCGGACACGGACACGGACACCGTCGCGGACGTCGGTACGGATGCGGACACGGTGGCGGAGGCGGAGGTGTCAGCGGTAGCGGATGTGGAGGCTGAGGCGGCGGGCGTCGACCGGCCGGAGGGCGGCGGGTCCGAGCGGCACCCCCGGATCGGTACCGATGTCCGGGTCGAGGTCGTGGGCCGGGCCCCGGGGGGCCGCTACAAGGTCAAGCCGTTGGCGCCGATGATCGGCCGGCCGCTCGTCCTCACCGTCCGGCACGGATCGGTTCCGCCGGTGATGGGCGAGAGGCTGGACTGCTGGGTGTTCGCGAACGACACGAGTCAGACGGTGCTCACCGCCGATCAGCGTGGCCGGTCGCCCGTCTCGGAGCGCATGGCGGGGCGCTATCTCGCGGCGCTCGACGTGCTGGAGGAGCTGACCGGCGGCGACGGCGATGTTCCCGATGCCCGCAGCCGCCTCTCCGAGCTCCAGGGCATGGCCAACCGCATTCTCCGCCGGGACCAGGCGGACTGGGTCGCCGTACTCCACCTGTTCGGCGATCCGGACCGCGAGCTGCTCGGCGTTCTCCGCGACCTCGCCGCGACGACCAACCGTGCGCTCAAGGAGGGCATCTTCGACGCGGGGCGGCTCGCGCAGGGGCTGGACGCCTCCGGCTGGGCAGGTCCCCTCGCCGAGGCACGGCGAGCGCTTCAGGAGTGCTTCGGCGCTGCGACGGAGGCGGACGTGGAGCCGAACGGGAAGGCGGACGCGGAGGCGGACGTGGAGCCGAACGGGAAGGCGGACGTCGAGGCGGACGTGGTGCCCGGCGTGGAGCCGGACGCGGAGAGGAACCTGGCGCCGAACTCCGACAGCACGCTCCCCGTCGCCCCGGCGCAACCCGATCAGAAGGAAGAAGAGGAAGAAGAGGGACAGATGACCACCGCGGACACGATCGCCGCCACCCCGGCCGCGACCACGAAGGACGGTTTCCTCCGCGCGCTGGAAGCGGCTGCCGGGGCCGACCGCATCTGCAAGAAGCACGAGGCGCTCCGCCATGCGCTGAAGGCGGCACTCCTCTGGGCGGACCTCCAGCCGTCCGACTCCTCGGTCGTCGACGTCAGCTGCGTCACCCCGCACGGTCTCTTCCTCTACGAGGTCCTGGGCGCGGGCCGCTCCAGCTATGCGGACCTGCGATCGGGCGCGACCCGCCTGCTGGAGATCAACCACACGCTGCCCGCGGCGGCCGACGATCTCTACCTGGTCCTCTCCGAACCGCCGGCCGAGGGCTGGTCCGTGGACACGATTCGCGATGTCTTCCGCGTCAATGTCATCTGGCACAGCCCGTCCGGCTGGAGCGGCGAGAAGGCGGCCCTCCTTTTCGGGGTTTCTGGATGAGCTCCCGGCCGGGCGGCCGGGGACACGGCCTTGGCGCTGCGCCGCCGCCCGCATAGCGTCTCGCGTAGCAGCCAGCGTCAGCGCGAGAGAGGCCGTCCGTGCCGCACACCCACCCGTCCCCGTCCCCGGCGTCCGACGACGCCGCAGCCCGAGCGGAACGCGTCCGGCGCGCCGCGCGCATCGAGGCCTCCCTCACCGGGCCCGGCGCGCCCTTCGCCGTGGTCGTCGGAGAGCAGGGGACGCCGGAGTACGCCGACGGGCCGCGCACACTGCGGGAGTTCGTGGAGACCACCTGGGCCTACCGGGACACGCCGTTCCTCATCGCCGGCGAACAGCGTTACTCCTACGCCGAGTTCTTCGCCGCCGCCTCCGCGCTCGCCGTACGCCTGCGGGAGCGGTACGGGCTCCGTTCCGGCGACCGGGCCGTGATCGCGATGCGGAACCATCCCGAGTGGCAGATCGCCTTCTGGGCGGCCCAGTTGGCCGGTATCGTCGCCGTACCGCTCAACGCCTGGTGGACCGAGGACGAGTTCGTCCACGCCCTGGAGGACTGCGAGCCCGGGGTGCTCCTGGTGGACGGGGAGCGGCTGGGGCGGGTCTCCGGCTGGGCCCGGCGGACCGGGGCGCGCGTCGTCCTCTTCCACGGGGACCACGCCGAGGTGGACGAATCCGGACTGCGCGTCGAGCGGTACGAGGAGTTCCCCGCCCCCGACCCGCTGGCCGCGCCGCCCGACGTGGAGCCCCGGCCCGAGGACGACGCCACGATCCTCTACACCTCCGGCACCACCGGTCGCCCCAAGGGCGCGGTGGCCACCCATCTCGCCCAGGCCGGGGCCGCGCTCAACCCCCGCTACCACGCGGCGGCCTCCGCGCTGGCGCGCGGCGTCATCCCGGGGCAGGGGCCCGCGCCCGTGTCCCTGATGACGTTCCCGTTCTTCCACGTCGCCGCGTTCACCGGCTTCTACGGGGCGATGGCGGCCGGCGGCACCCTCGTCCTGATGCACAGGTGGGACGCGGACGAGGCGCTGCGGCTGATCCGGGCGCACCGCGTCACGCACTTCGCCGGGGTCCCCACCACCGGGCTCCAGCTGCTGGAGGCCGCGGAGCGGAGCGGGGACGGGCTGGAGGGCCTCACGCTGTTCAGCACCGGGGGAGCCCCCGCCCCGCCCGCCCTGGTCGCCCGCCTCACCGCCCGGTACGGCGAACGCGTCGAGCCCCGCAACGGCTACGGCCTCACCGAGACCAGCGGCGGCGTCCTCGCGCACTTCGGGGACGAGTACCGGGCGGAGCCGGGCGGCGCGGGACGGCCCACCCCGGTCACCGAGGTGAGGATCGCCGGGCCGTCGGGCGAGGAGCTGCCAGACGGGGCGGCGGGGGAGCTGTGGCTGCGCGGACAGTCGCTGTTCCGCGGCTACTGGCGCGACGCGGCGGCGACGGAGGAGGCCTTCGGCGACGGCGGCTGGTTCCGTACGGGGGACCTCGCCGTACGCCGTGAGGGGCGGGTCTCCATCGTGGACCGGCTCAAGGACGTGGTGATCCGGGGCGGCGAGAACGTGTACTGCGTCGAGGTCGAGGGCGTCCTGCACGACCACCCGGATGTGGCCGACGCCGCCGTCCTCGGCATCCCGCACCCGGTGCTGGGGGAGGAGGTGGCGGCCGTCGTCCGGCCGCGCCCCGGGGCCGGGGTCACCGCCGGGGGCCTGCGCGAGCACGTGGGCGCGAGGCTCGCCGCCTTCAAGGTGCCCGCCCGGGTGCTGTTCACCGACGAGGAGCTTCCGCGCAACGCCACCGGGAAGCTCCTCAAGCACCGCCTCCGCGCCTTCGCGGAGGGCGCCGAGGAAGGCGCCGGATAGGGCCACGGGCAGGGCCCCGGGAGGGCCTCGGGGAGGGCCCCGGGAAGGGCGCCGCGGAGTGCGGGCCCGGGCGGGCGGCGTGCGTTCCTGGGGCCGTGCGGGTCGGCGTGCGCTGTGGACGCCGGGCCGCTCACGGGCGGGTGACCCGCACCCGGTAGTTGCCGTCGTCGTCCTCGTCCAGCACGGATATCCGTACGCCGTTGGCCCGGTCGGTGAAGGTCTGGCCGGGGCGGAACGGGGCGTCGGACAGCTCCGCGTGCACGTTGGGGCGCCGGGTGCAGCCGCCGCTGTCCTCGGTGGCGTCGGCGACGGAGACCGGGCCCTGGCCGGTGTCCACGTCGGAGCTGACCTTGTAGATCAACACCCCGGGCCGGCAGACCGCCTCGTCGTTGCCCGCCGCCGTACGGACCTCCACGGCGTAGCCGGACTGCGCGCTCAGCGGGACGAAGGCGAGCTTGGTGCCGCCCTCGGTGGCCAGCGGGCCGAGGGTGTGCTCGCTCACGCCGGCCTGCGACGCGCAGCTGATCTGCTCGTTGTCGAGCCAGCCGAGCTTCCACTTGTGCCAGGCCAGGAAGTCGTTGTTGGCACCCCAGTCCTCGGACATGATGTCCCAGTGCCCGACCGAGCCGCCGCCCTCCATCGTGTAGAGGTCGGGCAGCCCGAAGACATGGCCGTTCTCGTGCGGCAGGACCCGGTAGCCGGTCTCGGTGTACGACCCCGATCCGTCGTCCTGGCGGCTGTAGACGAACGACGTGTTGGCCAGCGGGACGCCGTCCGCCGTCGGGGCCTCGTCGTTGCCGGAGAAGGTCACCGAGAGCACGGTGTCCAGTGCGGAGGGGCCGGCGTTCGGGCTGACCAGGACGTTGACCAGGTCGTACGCGGAGAAGTCGACCCTGGGGTCGGCGGCCGCGACGATGTCCTTCACCAGTTGGCGGTAGCCCGGCTCGAAGGGTGAGCCGCGCTCTATCCCGTACTCCGTGAAGGGCATCGGCATCCGCAGCCAGTCCTTGACGGGGGCCTCGGGCCGGTAGACGAGCCGGCCGTAGGAGCTGGCCCTGAACCACTCGGACGTCTGCGGGAAGAACTCCGCGTACCGGTCCGTCGCGGATTCCGTCCCCTCCGCGTCCGGGAAGTCGATCATCAGGTTGAGCGCCTTGATCTCGCCGGTCGACCGGGCGTAGCCGGGCGGGGTCGGCAGACCCTCGGACATCTGCACGCCCAGGGTGGCGGAGATCCGGCAGGGGGCGAGCGCGGAGTCCTGGCTGGTGGCCGCCGGGCCCGCCGAGGCGCGTCCGGCGGTCGGAAGGGTGGTGCTCGCCGAGGCCACCGCCGCTATGACCAGCGCGGTCGCTCCGGCCAGGGCGATCGGGCGGCGGTGTCTGCGTATCCGGTGGCGGTGCTGCTGCATAGAGGCGCCTTCGGGGTCCGCGGCAGTCGGCCGACCCCTGACTGCGCTCTGGCGATCAGCCTGTGCCGGGTGGTCCGGGGCCGCTCGCTGGGTGCGCCGATCGGAGGGTTTTCTCCCTGAAGTGATGTGACTCAGGTCACGTGGGGGTGGGAAATAAGCGGGGAGCCTCTCCCCGTTTGGATACATGTCCCCGCTAAACGGGGAAGCGGTCCCCGGTTACTGGTGGGGGTCGACCGGCTACACAGGGAAGGGGAGCGTCGTCGTGGAGACCGTCGCCGAGACCGCGGGAACCGCCGCGAAGCGCACCGGACCGGCAGCCGGAAGCGCGGCACCGGAAGTCGGGAGCACGGCATCGGCGGCCGGGAGCACGGCAGCCGGGAGTGCCGAAGCCGCACCGCCGTGCCGGGCGCCCCGCCCGCGGGCCGACGCGCTGCGCAACCGTGAGCGGATCGTCGCGGCCGCGCGCGAGCTGTTCGTCGAGTTCGGGCCGGATGTGGCACTGGACGACGTCGCACGGCGAGCGGGCGTCGGCAACGCCACGCTCTACCGGAACTTCCCCGACCGCGCCGCCCTCACCCACGAGGTCGTCCTCGCGGTCACCTCCCGCACCACCCTCCGGGCCGAAGAGGCCGCCGCCGCGGAGTCCGACCCGTTCGCCGCGCTCAGCCGCTTCGTGCACGCGGCCGCCGACGAGCGGATCGGCGCCCTGTGCCCGATGCTCTCCGGCGTCTTCGACAAGGACCATCCCGACCTGCTCGCCGAGCGCCGGCGCCTCGAAGAGGCCGTCGAGGGGCTCGTGGCGCGCGCCATGTCCGCGGGGCGGCTGCGTACCGACATCGCCGTCGGTGACGTACTCGTCGCCCTCTCCCAGCTCACCCGGCCGCTCCCCGGCATCGCCTGCCGGGGCATCGACCGGTTCACCCACCGTCACCTGCAGTTGTTCCTGGACGGACTGGAGACCCCGGCCCGCTCCGAACTGCCCGGATCGGCGGCGACCTTGGAGGACCTGCGGCGCCCCTAGGACCTGTCGTCGAACTGCCCCGGCCCGCACCGGCCTGAACCTTCCGGCCGTGTCCTGAGGGGCCGGGCCCGGCCCACTGCCTCACCTCACCTCACGTCTCTTCATCTCGCCGCGCCTCACCCCGTCGCGCGTACACGAGTACGTACCGCCGACGCCCACTTCACGACGCCTCCGCGTCCTCGCTTGTCCTTAGGTGGCTACACCCATGTCAAAAACGGCTGACACAGCCCTTCCCGATCCGAGTCGCTGGAAGGCCCTGGCCTTCATCGCGCTCGCCCAGCTGATGGTCGTCCTCGACGCGACCATCGTGAACATCGCGCTGCCCTCCGCCCAGACCGACCTCGGCATATCCGACGGCAACAAGCAGTGGGTCATCACCGCCTACGCCCTCGCCTTCGGCGGGCTTCTCCTCTTCGGCGGCCGGATCTCCGACCTCTGGGGGCGCAAGCGCACCTTCGTCGTCGGTCTGATCGGCTTCGCGCTGGCCTCCGCGCTCGGCGGGGCGGCCGTGAACGAGGCGATGATGTTCGGCTCCCGGGCCCTCCAGGGTGTCTTCGGCGCCCTGCTCGCCCCGGCCGCCCTCTCCCTGCTCGCCGTGATGTTCACCGATGCCAAGGAGCGCGCCAAGGCGTTCGGCATCTACGGGGCCATCGCCGGCGGCGGTGGCGCCGTCGGGCTGATCCTCGGCGGCTTCCTCACCGAGTACCTGAACTGGCGCTGGACGTTCTTCGTCAACATCCCGTTCGCCATCGTCGCCGCCGCGGGCGCCTACTTCGTGATCCGTGAGCCGTCCGGCACCCGCAACCGCGCACCGCTGGACATCCCCGGCGTGGTGCTCTCCACGCTCGGCCTGGTCGCCCTGGTGTACGGCTTCACCCGCGCCGAGTCCGCCGGCTGGTCGGACGCGGTGACCGTCTCCATGTTCGTCGCCGCCGCCGTGCTGCTGATCGCCTTCGTCGTGACCGAGGCGCGCGTGAAGTCGCCGCTGCTGCCGCTGCGCGTCCTCACCGAGCGCAACCGGGGCGGGGTCTACCTCTCGCTGGGGCTCGCCATCATCGCGATGTTCGGGCTGTTCCTCTTCCTGACCTACTACCTCCAGGTCGTGAAGGGCTACTCCCCGGTCAAGACCGGCTTCGCGTTCATGCCCATGATCGTCGGCATGATCACCGGCTCCACCCAGATCGGCACCCGTCTGATGACCCGGGTCCCGCCGCGCCTGCTGATGGGCCCCGGCTTCCTGGTCGCCGCGGTCGGCATGCTGCTTCTGACCCAGCTGGACCTGAACACCAGCTACGCGGCCGTCATCCTGCCCGGCATGCTGCTCCTCGGCCTCGGCATGGGTACGGCGTTCATGCCGGCGATGTCCCTGGCCACGCACGGCATCGAGCCGCGTGACGCGGGAGTGGCCTCCGCGATGGTCAACACCTCCCAGCAGGTCGGCGGGGCCATCGGCACCGCCCTGCTGAACACCATCGCCGCGAGCGCCACCACCGCGTACGTCGCCGATCACGCGGCCCGCGCCACGGACCCGCAGATCCTGCAGCTCCAGGCCATGGTCAGCGGTTTCGCCGCCGCGATCTGGTGGGCTGTCGGCATCCTCGTCGCCGCCGCCGTCATCGCGATCGCCCTCATCAACACGGGGCGACCGGGAACGGGTTCGGGTGTGACGGACGGCGCGTCGGACGCGGGCGCCGAGGAGGAGTTCAAGATCCCGGTCGTCGCCCACTGACGACGGCCACGACGACGGCCACGACGACGGCCACGACGACGCCCACTGACGACGGCCACTGACCACGGGCCTGCCCCTGCTCGTCCTCGTGGCTCGCGCCCCCTGCCCTGGTTCCGCTCAGCGACCGCTCAGCGGAGCCAGGGCAGATCCGCGTCCGTGCCCTCCGGCTCCAGGCCGGTCGCGAGCACCCGCATGATCTCCCCGAGGCTGCTCACCTGTTCGGGCGTGAGCCGGTCGAACATCGCCTGCCGTACGGCCTCGACGTGGCCGGGCGCCGAGCGGCGGAGCATCTCGTAGCCGTCGTCGGTGAGCACCGCGTTCTGGCCGCGCTTGTCGGAGGGGCAGTCCTCACGGCGCACCCAGCCGTTCTTCTCCAGCCGGGCGATGGCGTGCGAGAGCCGGGAGCGGGTGATCTTCGCGTTCCGGGCCAGCTCCGTCATCCGCATCTGCCGGCGGGGGGCCTGTGACAGCTGGACGAGCAGCCCGTAATAGATGTGCGGCATGCCGGCATCGCGCTGCAACTGGCGATCCAGGTGATCCTCCAGCAGCGTGGTGGCATGCAGATAAGCGCGCCAGGCGTGCTGCTCCTCGTCGGTGAGCCAGCGCGGCGCGCTGGTGGATGCCGTGGTCATGTACTCCACTGTACGACCTTTTCTTGAAAGTTTAACTAGATAGGGCTAAGGTCTCCGGAGGTAGGAACTTGAAGTTTCAAGAAGCCTGCCCCGAGAGATCCCCGCAGGGGATCCGAAGGAGTTTCGCAGGGCCCCTGAACAACGATCCCCCGGATGACCTCGGGGAACTCCTGCTCGGACGAGTTCGTGACCGGATCCAGTGCCCCGAGCGCCCAGCGCGGCGCCCATCGCCCTGGGGCCGTGTCCAGTGGATGGGAGCGCCATGACAGCCACCGCGGAGCGGATGCCCGCCCTCTACCTCTCGCACGGCGCACCGCCGCTGGCCGACGATCCCGTCTGGCCCGGCGAACTCGCCGCCTGGTCCGCCGGGCTGCCCCGCCCCCGCGCGATCCTGATGGTCTCCGCCCACTGGGAGGAGGCCCCGCTCGCGCTGGGCGCCACCGAGACCGTGCCGCTCGTGTACGACTTCTGGGGCTTTCCCGAGCACTATTACGGGGTGCGTTACGGAGCCCCGGGCGCGCCCGAGCTGGCCGACAGCGTCCGCAAGCTGCTGCGCGGCGCCGGTACGCCGGTCCAGGACATCCCGGACCGGGGCCTCGACCACGGGGCGTACGTTCCGCTGGTGGAGATGTTCCCGGACGCCGACGTCCCCGTACTCCAGATCTCCCTGCCGACCCTCGACCCGCAGAAGCTGATGGAGGTCGGACGCAGACTCGCCCCTCTGCGCGACGAGGGCGTGCTCATCGTCGGCAGCGGCTTCTTCACCCACAACCTGGCCGCTCTGCGCCACCAGGGCGGCGGCGTTCCCGGCTGGTCGGCGGAGTTCGACGACTGGGGCGACCGCGCGCTGCGGGCCCAGGACATCGACGCGCTGATCGACTTCGAGCACACGTCCCCGGCCGGGAGGCTGGCCCACCCGCGCACCGAGCACTTCGCGCCGCTCTTCGTGACGCTGGGCGCGGCCGAGGACGAGCTGGACCGGGGGCGGAGCGTCATCGACGGCTTCTGGATGGGGCTGGCGAAGCGCTCGGTGCAGTTCGGCTGAGCGCTCCGGGCGCTCGGAACGGTCTATCCGGAACGGTTTGTCCGGCGCGGTCTATCAGGTGCGGTCTGTCGGAACGGTCTAGAAGACCGGTGGGTTCAGCTCGATCGCGCGCCGGGCGGCGGAGAACGCGAGCGCGTCGCCCACGTCCAGCGCCGTGTCGGTGAACTTGATGGTGTGGTCGTCGCCGTGCGCCGCCGCCCGGGCGAACAGCTCCCCGGCGTCCGCGACGCCGTACGTGGGAACCGGGGCCGCCTCGCGGGGCGCGTAGGCGGCGGTGACCGCGGCGCTCGCCGCCCAGGCGGCCCGCAGACTCGGTGCCCACAGCTCGCCGGGCAGGGCGGGCAGGGTGCGCAGGACCGCGTTGGGCGCGGTCGCCGCGTGGACCAGCATGATCGGATCGCCGTGCGCGTGGGTCGCGTACCGGTGCGTCGAGGCCCGTACCAGCTCCCGGAGCGCGGACCGGGCCGTCTCGGGGTCGGTGGGACCGGGCCCCGGGCCGGTGTCCTGTTCCGTCGGCGGCCAGTCCGGGAACCCGGTCAGCTGCGCGAACCGGTCCCGGATGCCGCCGTTCCGCCCGGGCACCAGCGGGACCCGGTCCAGTGCCGCCGCCGCACTCGGGGCCGGACCGAGCGGCGTCAGGGCGGGCAGGGCCTGGTGCCGGGCGGCCCAGTAGCCGAGGGCGTGGGCCGGCTCCCGGACGCGCGGGGCGCTCTCCTCGCCCGTCAGCAGGGTCCGTACGGAGTGGCCCACCCGGATCGCCGGATGCGTGGCGCCCGCGGCGATGCCCGGCAGCAGTCGCGGCCACCACTCGGTGAGCACGTCGCGCCAGGGGGTATCGGCCGTCTCCCGCTCGAAGTACGCCGTCCAGTCGGCGATGCGGCGCGGGTCGCCCAGCGCCTCGTGCCAGTTCCGCGCGGTGACCGGGGAGCCGGCGGCCGGCATCTCGTCCAGCTTCGGGCCGTACCGGTCCAGCCAGCGGTGCACGGCCGACTCCTGGCCGTGCCGCACGAGGGCCTCCACGGCCATCGGCGCGTGATTGCTGAGCCAGCCGTCGCGCTCCGGCCCCGAGACATGGATGCGCTCCAGCGCCTCGTCGAGGGTGCCTGTGGTGTCGTCCATGCCGAGCAGGCTAAGGGCTGTCCCGTAGTCCCTGGCGGGCGCGCGACGACAGCTACGGCACCTCGCCGCGTTGTCGGAACGTCCACATACATCCAGTATGCGGACGCCCCTCCGCCTTGCGATGCACCGCATCTGACGCCGCACGCTGATCCACCAGGGATTACGGGACAGCCCTCAGGCACGCGCGGGCCACAGCGGATCGGGCCGCGGTCCCGGTCGGCCTCGGACCGGAGACGCAAGCACTCGGGGCCCCGGTTACCCGCAGGATCGGTCGGCGGTCGTACGTCTCGGGGCCCGGGGCCGGGGCCGGGCCCGCCGGGCCGGCCGGGCCGGCGCGGACACCCTGAGCAACCCGAACGCCGCCCGATCCGTCCTTCGGGGTGGGAGCACGGCTCTCCGGGCGCCGGGGCGAGGGCCCGACGGCGGCCTGACGGCGGCCGGGCGGGGGGAAGTGGGGCGTGCGTGTGGGTGCGGTCTCATGCACGGGCCGATTCCGGGTACCCGGTCGGAGAGCCGCAACGGGGCCGGTCCGGCCCCGCCACCGGCTCTGACCTGCGCGTCCGGCGGAATCCAGAAGCGGAATCCAGCGGTCGGAGCCGGACAGGGTACTGCATGATCGCGAAAGTGAATGTGTGGCATGGGAATTCTGTCCGGATTCCAGTCGTTGTTTCCATCGGATGCAGGGCACTCGAAAGGGTGTCGCGACCTACTCAGCAAGGGAGCACGCATGGCAACCCGTGCCGTCGCCCGTCGTACGTCCACCACCTCCGGTGGGACCGGCCGGGCAGGCAGTGTTCGCGCCGTGGGCGGGGAAATCGCCGATCGCGACCTGGTCGGCATGTACCTGGACGAGATCGCCCGCACACCGCTGCTCGACGCGGCCAAGGAAGTCGACCTCTCCCAGACCATCGAGGCGGGCGTCTTCGCCCAGCAGATCCTCGACGGCGAGGTGGAGAGCGCCGGCGGTGACGCGAAGCGTGAGGAGCTTCAGGCGCTGGTCGCCGAGGGCGAGCGCGCCAAGGACATATTCATCCGTTCCAACCTCCGCCTCGTCGTCGCCGTGGCCCGCCGCTACCCGCGCGCGGGGCTCCCTCTGCTCGACCTGATCCAGGAGGGCAACGCGGGCCTGGTGCGCGCGGTCGAGAAGTTCGACTACGCCAAGGGCTTCAAGTTCTCCACGTACGCCACCTGGTGGATCCGGCAGGCCATCACCCGGTCCATCGCCGACCAGTCCCGCACGATCCGGCTCCCCGTCCACCTGGTGGAGGAGCTCGGCCGGATCCGCCGGGTCCAGCGCGAGTTCAACCGCGAGCACGGGCGCGACCCGGAGCACGCGGAGATCGCCGCCGAACTCGACTCCAACGCCGAGCGCGTCGGCAACGTCCTGGACTGGGCCCGCGACCCGGTCAGCCTCAACATGTCCGTGGACGACGACGGCGACACCCAGTTCGGGGACCTGCTGGAGGACACCTCCGCCGTCTCGCCCGAGCAGTCCGTGATGACTCTGCTCCGCAGTGAGGAGCTGGAGGACCTGATCGGCAAGCTCGACAACAGGACGGCCTCGATCATCAAGATGCGGTACGGCATCGAGGACGGCCGGGAGCGGACGCTGACCGAAGTGGGCAAGCAGCACGGCCTCACGCGGGAGCGGATCCGCCAGATAGAGAAGCACGCACTGCTCGAATTGAAGCGAATGGCTCACGACACGGGCTTTGACGCTGCGGCGTGAGCCAATAACCCGTAATCTCCCCATCAAGCCGGTTCGCACCGGCTGACCGACCGGGTCATTCCGGTCACCGACCGGTTTTCGCCGGTCCCTGAGCTGAGCCCCGGCGCCCACCCCCCCCGGCGTCGGGGCTCATCCCTGTTCCGGTCCCTGTTCCGGTCCCTCCGGTCCTTGCTCCTGCTCCTGCTCCAGGTCGGCCGGGGGCCGGTTCCGGGCGGCGCGGGTCAGCCGGGCGCCGAGGCCCTCCAGGTACTCCACCAGCTCCGGCGGCCCCTGCACGGAGAACTCGCAGTCCACCAACGCCAGCCGCAGCGCCACCCACTCCAGCGAATCGGCGTACGAGGTCCGCAGGCGGCAACCGCCGTGCCCGTCCGGCTCCGGCGCTCCGAGATGCGCGGGCAGCCGCGCCGCCACGAACTCCGCCGGCGCTCCGAACCACACATCGAGACACAGCTCCGGCTTCATCCGCCGCATCGACCGGGCCAGGAACTTCGCCGCGTCCTCACTCCCCGCGTCGCTTCCCGCGCCCTCGACGGGCAGCGGCCTCGGCGCGAACCGGGCCCCCGTCGCGTACGGCTCGCCGACCCGGTCCACCCGGAACGTACGCCAGTCCGCCCGGTCGATGTCGTACGCCACCAGGTACCAGCGCTGCCCGGTGCTCACCAGCCGGTACGGCTCGACCTGCCGCTTCGTCCGGGTGCCGTCGCCGCTGCGGTACGCGAACCTCAGCCGTTCCCGCCCGGTGGCCGCCGAGGCCAGCGTCGTCAGGGTCCGTGGGTCGATGGTGGCGCCGTCGCCCCGGGTCAGCGGCACCGTGGCGTTCTGGAGCACGGAGACCCGGTGCCGCAGCCGGGCGGGGAGCACCTGTTCCAGCTTCGCCAGCGCCCGTACGGAGGCCTCGTCGACGCCCTCGATGGCGTGCCCCGCCCCGGCCCGCAGGCCCACCGCGATGGCCACCGCCTCCTCGTCGTCCAGCAGCAGGGGCGGCATGGCGGCGCCCGCCACCAGGCGATAGCCGCCGACGGAGCCGCGCGAGGCCTCGACCGGGTAGCCCAGGTCGCGCAGCCGGTCGATGTCGCGGCGGATCGTGCGCGGACTGACGTCGAGCCGCTCGGCCAGCTCGCCGCCCGGCCACTCGCGCGGGGTCTGGAGGAGCGACAGCAGCTTCAGCAGTCGTGCGGGGGTGTCGGACATGGCCTCAGGATGCCGGACCATCAGGCCATGATCTGACCTAATGGCTGCATAGGTTCCTCCCATGCCTTCTTCCGCACCCCCGTCACTGCCGTCGCCCACGGCGTCGCACGTCGCAGCGCCCGCACGGCCCACACCTCCCGCACCGGTGAAGACGCCGGTCGCACCCACGCCCGCCCCGGCCGGCCGGCGGCGCTGGTTCGCGCTGGCCATCGTGATGACCGCCGCCTTCATGGACCTGGTCGACGTCACGATCGTCAACATCGCGATCCCCAGCATCCAGCGGGAGACCGGGGCCTCGGTCTCCGCGATCCAGTGGATCACCGCCGGCTACGCCCTCGCGTTCGCGGCCGGGCTGATCACGGGCGGCCGGCTCGGCGACATCTACGGGCGCAAGCGGCTCTTCCTCATCGGCATCGGCGGATTCACGCTCGCCTCCGCCCTGTGCGGCTTCGCGGGCAGCCCCGAGATCCTGGTCGCGGCCCGGATCCTCCAGGGCGCGACGGCGGCCCTGATGGTGCCCCAGGTCCTCTCGATCGTGCACGCCACCTTCCCGGCCCACGAGCGCGGCAAGGTCTTCGGGCTCTTCGGTGCGGTCGTCGGACTCGGCGCGGTCTCCGGTCCGCTGCTGGGCGCGCTGCTCACCGAGTGGGACCTCTTCGGGCTCGGCTGGCGGCCGATCTTCCTGATCAACCTGCCCGTCGGCATCGCCGGGCTGCTCCTCGGCGCGAAGTTCATCACCGAGTCGAAGGCCCCGAAGGCGGTCCGCCTCGACCTGCCCGGCGTCGCACTGATCACCCTGGCGATGCTGATGCTCATCTACCCGCTCACCCGGGGACACGAGCTGGGCTGGCCGCTGTGGGGCCATCTGTCGATGGTGGGCAGCCTGTTCGTCTTCGGGGCGCTGGTCGCCTACCAGCGGCAGAAGGCGCTGAGCGACGGCTCGCCGCTGATCGAACTGTCCCTGTTCCGGGTCAAGAGCTTCGCCGCCGGCATCGCCGTGCAACTGACCTTCGGCGTCGGCCTCGGCATCTTCTTCCTGGTCTGGACGATGTACATGCAGATGGGGCTCGGCTGGAGCGTGCTGCGCGCCGGCACGACGGGCATCCCGTTCTCCGTCGCCGTCTCGGTGGCCGCCGGGATCTCCGTGCAGAAGCTGGTGCCCCGCTTCGGCCGCAAGGTCCTCCAGGCCGGTGCGCTCCTCATGATCGCCGGGCTGCTGATCTACCTCTGGGAGAGCGAGTACTACGGCATGGGCATCACGTCCTGGCAGATGGCCGTCCCGCTGGTGGTCATGGGCGTGGGGATGGGGCTGATCGTGGCTCCGCTGACCGACGCCGTGCTCTCCGAAGTGCCCAAGGAGCACGCCGGTTCGGCGTCCGGGCTGATCAACACCGTGCAGCAGATGGGGACGGCGCTCGGTCTCGGTCTGGTGTCCGTCGTCTTCTTCGGGGCGATCGGAGACCGGCCGGCCCCCGAGGAGGCCGGTCCGGCGTTCGTCGACGCGTTCCAGCAGTCGCTGTGGTGGGTGGCCGGGGTGCTCTCGGTGATCTTCCTGGTGATGTTCGCGCTGCCCGCCCGGCCGCGCGCCCACGTCGAGGGTGACGCCCACGCGGAGGGTGACGCGAACATGACGGGCGTAGCGAGCTGATCCGTGTGGCCGGTGTGACCGGCCGACGGTGCTCGGCTGACTGCGATCGGCCGTCCGTGACCGGCCCGGCGGCGAATCCGCCCGGGCCGGTCACGGTCGTGTCCGGGTCAGCAGATCCGGGTGCGGCTCTCCATCGCCGCACGGGCGGTGTGCTCGTCCTCGTACACCTCGCACATGTGGCGGCCGTCCGGCGTCGCCGTGTGCTCGACCTCCCACAGGCTCGTCTCGCTGCCGTCCAGCAGCAGGAACGCGTGCTCGTAGAGCGTGAACCCGGCCGAGCGGCCGTCGACGCGGCACTGGCGCCCGAAGACCTGGGTGATGTGGTGGGCGAACGCCGACCGGAGCAGCCGCGCCTTCTGCTCGCCCGGCCGATCGGCGTTCTCCGCGCGGCGCAGCACCCGGCGGGCGTGGTCCGCGGAGTTGTCGGGGGCGTACGTCCGGGGGAGCGGGGCCGGCGGGGCGGACATCAGGAGCGTCAGCATCTCCAGATCACCCTGGGCCTCCTGCGGCCCCTCGTCGCCGAAGGCCGGGGAGTCGGAGAGGCTTCCGGCGAGCCGGGACGCGGCGATGCGGGCGTCCCCCTCGTCGTCGTACAGCTCGTGCCGGCGCGGTATCCGCATATCCCGGCCTCCGCTGTGCACCAGCTCCCACAGGGTGAGGGCGGAGCCGTCGGCGAGGAGATACGTGTGACGGTAGGTCTCGCGGTGCAGTACGGAACTGTGGTGCGACGAGTGCAGCGAACTGCTGTGGGCGAGCGCGGTCCCGAGGCGGTCGACCGTGCTGTCGGGAAGGTCGAAGGAGTTGAGGGCGCGTCGCAGGAGTCGGTCGAGGTGGTGCTCGGTTGTCTCGTACGGATCGCTCAAGGTGGTGTCTCCAGGCCGTCGCCGCGTGTTACTTGGTGCGTGCTTAACGTAGTCCCTGGGTCCGACATCGTGACCGGGGTTGGTAAAAACGTAGGGCGCACGCAGAAAGTTCCCCGCGTGTTCCCGGTGCATTTCGGGCGGTTGGGGTGAACTCCCTTGCGCAGGAGGCGAGTCGGGCGCGCGCACGCCCCTCGCTCGCGCCGCGCGCCCCCTGAGTCTGCCGCCCGGGCCGGCCCCGGCCGCCGCGCGACTCCGCCGACGACGGCGGTTTGGCGACAGGACCTAGCCGCCGTACAGCTCCGTGTACGAGAGGAGCCCGCCGCCCGGCCCCTCGGTGCTCCGGGCCGCGCGCACGGCCTTCACGACGGCCCGCGCCAGGACGTCGGCGCCCGCCGCCAGGATCTCGTTGACGGGGGCCGGGTCCCCGGACGGCACCCGCGCCTGCCCGGTGGCCAGCGTGAACACGGTGTCCCCGTCGGTCAGCAGATGGACGGGGCGTACCGCGCGGGCCAGTCCGTCGTGTGCGGTGCCCGCCAGCTTCTGGGCCTGCGCCCGGGTCAGGTCCGCGTCCGTGGCGACGACCGCGATCGTCGTGTTGAACGGCGGGGCCCCGCCTCCGGCCGCCTCCGCCGCCTCCCGCTCCCGCGCGAGACGCCGCTCCGCCGCCGCGTGGACCTCGGCCGGAGGGCGGGTGGGCGGGTCCCCGGCTCCGTACTCCCCGAACAGCACCCCGGTGCGGGGATCGACCACCGAGCCCGCCGCGTTCACCGCGACGAGGGCGGCCACCGTGACCCCGGAGGCGAGGCGGGTGCTCGCCGTGCCGATGCCGCCCTTGAGCTGCCCGGCCACCGCGCCGGCGCCCGCGCCCACGCCGCCCTCGGCCACGGGCTCCCCGGGCCCGGTGGCCGCCGCGGCCTCCACCGCCGCGCGGCCGGTCGACGCGTCGGGGCGGGCCCGCCAGTCGCCGCCCCGGCCGAGATCGAAGAGGGCGGCGGCCGGAACGACCGGCACCACCTGGGTCGGCCCGGCGCCGACCCGGACGCCCCGACCCTGCTCCTCCAGCCAGGCCACCACCCCGGACGCGGCGTCCAGCCCGAACGCGCTGCCGCCCGTGAGGACGACGGCGTCGACCCGCTGCACCAGATTGCGCGGGTCCAGCGCGTCCGTCTCCCGCGTGCCCGGACCGCCGCCCCGTACATCCACGGCGGCCACGGCCCCGCCCTCGGGCGCCAGGACGACGGTCGTGCCGCTCAACGCGCCCGCACCGGCGACCTCGGCGTGCCCGACACGCACCCCGGCCACATCGGTCAGCGCGTCCAGCAAGGGCGCTGGCTCCGGGGCTCCGGCCTCGGGGGCGACGAGGTTCACGGAGTCCGTGGGGTCCGCAGGGTCTATGGGGATCATCGTGCGGTTCCTCCGGTCGGGTCGGGTTCGAGGTCGGCTCGGGTTCGAGGTCGGTTCGGGGTTCGGAATTCGAGGGCGCGGGCGGGTCGGGGCCGGTCCATCGGGGAGCGCGATCCCCTGCGTGGTGAACGTACCGCTCAGCGGGCGCGGGAGCCGGGCACGGTGAGCCCGAAGCGCTCCGCCCGGGCAAGGCGACCCTTGCGACTGTCCGGGCGACCCTCTCACCCCCTCACCCCCTAAAACGGGTTCAATCAACCCAAACAGTCCTACGGTGGCCGGGTGACCGAGCCCTCAGAAGCCAACGCAGCAGCCGAGCCCCACGACCCCGGCGACCTCGCGGCCACGCCTCCCGCCGCTACCGGCCCCCGGTCCGTCACCACCCGGGCCACGCTCGCCGGAGCGGTCGTCTCCGCCCTGCTGATCCTCGCGATCGTGCTCGGCAGCCGTATGCTCCGCAACTTCGACTCGGCCCTCCTCCCCTACGCCGTGGCCACGGTCTTCCTCGCCTTCGGCGTCGCCTACCGGTACACCGTCTGGATCTCCGCCCCCGGCGCCCGACGCCTCTTCAGACAGGGCTGGCGCAGCCTCTTCTCCCTGGACAACTTCCGCAGCGCACCCACCGCCCTGCCGAAGATGATCGCCACCTATCTGGGCTTCCAGAAGTTCCTCGGCGCCCGCAGCCACGCCCGCTGGGCCGCCCACCAGCTGATCTTCTGGGGCTGCATCCTCGCGGCCCTGATCACCTTCCCGCTCACCTGGGGCTGGTTCACCTTCACCTCCGGCAGCGGATCGGGACCCGGCTACGAGATGCGGATCTGGGGCTTCAAGATCCTCGGATTCGACTCGCTCAACGTGCTCGGCTGGCTGATGTTCCACGGCCTGGACATCGCCGCCGTCCTCGTCATCCCCGGCGCCTCGTACTTCCTGTGGCGCCGCATGAAGGACCGCGGCGCCGCCACCGGACAGCGCTTCGCCTACGACCTGGTGCCGCTGATCGCGCTCATCGTCATCTCCGTCACGGGGCTGCTGCTCACCTTCTCCTCGATCTTCCTGAACGGTGGCGGCTACCAGTTCCTCGCGATCCTGCACATGGCGTCGGTGGTGTTCACGCTCATCTACATCCCGTTCGGCAAGTTCTTCCACATCGTCCAGCGACCGGCCGCGGTCGGCATGCAGCTGTTCAAATACACCGGCCGCAAGGACGACGAGGTGTTCGTCTGCCGCCGCTGCGAGGAACCCATCGACACCGGCCCCTACGTCGAGAACCTGCGCGGCACCATGCGCGACCTCCGGCTCGACTTCGACTCCTGGGCCGAATACTGCCCGCGCTGCAAGCGGGTGCTGCGCGGCAGCGCCTACCTCTCCCATGTGAAGAAGGGCTTCAAGTGACCGCGGATCCGCGAGCTGCTGCCGACCGCCGCACGTTCATCCCCCTGGACCCCTCCCTCGCACCTCCCGGAACCCGAGCCTTCCGGGACGCGGGCGGCATCCCGGCCGACCAGTGGCACGCCGACCAGAACGGCGAGACGCTCGTGCCGACCCACTGCTGCTTCTGCGGCGTCCAGTGCGGGATGTATCTGCGCGTGGACCGCGGCGGCAAGGTCTTCGGTGTCGAACCCCGCAACCACGACATCAACCGGATGCGGCTCTGCCCCAAGGGCATCAACGCCTACCAGCAGGTCAACCACCCCGACCGGCTGACCGCCCCGCTCATGCGCCGCTCCCGCGACGAGGAGTTCCGCGAGGTCTCCTGGGAGGAGGCGCTCGACTTCACCGTCTCCGAGATCAAGCGCATCCAGCAGACCCACGGCAACGACGCCTTCGGGCTCCTCGGCGGGGCCAGTCTGTTCTCCGAGAAGACCTATCTGGTGGGCAAGTTCGCCCGGGTCGCGCTCAAGACCCGGCACGTCGACTACAACGGCCGCCTCTGCATGGTCAGCGCGGCGGGCGCCAACAAGCTGGCCTTCGGCATCGACCGGGCCGGCAACCCCTTCTCCGACATCCTGCTCACCGACTGCCTGCTCATCGCGGGCTCCAACGTCGGCGAGTGCTTCCCCGTGATGACCCAGTACGTCTGGGGCGCCCGCGACCGGGGGGCCAGCCTCATCGTCATCGACCCGCGCGAGACCGCCATCGCCCGGACCGCCGACATCCACGTCGCCCTCAAGCCCGGCACCGACTCCGCGTTCTTCACCTCCGTCCTGCACGTCGTCATCGAGGAAGGGCTCACCGACGAGAACTACCTCGCCGCCCACGCCACCGGCTGGGAGGAGGTCAAGGCCAAGGCCGCCGAATACCCGCCCTCCCGCGCCGCCGCGATCTGCGGCATCCCCGCCGAGCAGATCGTCCAGGTCGCCCGGACCTTCGCCCGCGCGCCCAGGGCCATGGCCTGGCACGCCCGGGGCATCGAGCACCACTCGCAGGGCGTCGAGAACTGCCTCACCGTGATCAACCTCTGCACCGCCACCGGCCACATCGGCAAACCCGGCGCCGGCTACGGCACCATCACCGGCCAGGGCAACGGGCAGGGCGGCCGCGAGCACGGCCAGAAGTCCGACCTCCTCCCCGGCGGACGCTCCATCATGAACGAGGAGCACCGCCGCCAGATCTGCGAGATCTGGGGCATCGAGGAGTCCGAACTCCCGGCCGCCGGGACCTCCATGATGGAAATGGTCTGGCAGATGCAGCGCCGCGAGATCCGCGGCCTGATCGGCATCTGCAACAACCCCTTCGTCTCCCTGCCCAACTACCAGGTGGTCAAGGAGGGGTACGACACCACCGAGTTCCACGCGCAATTCGACTTCTTCCTCTCCGAGACCGCCGCCAACGCCCATGTCGTCTTCCCCGTCACCACCTGGGCCGAGGACGAGGGAGTGATGGCCAACGCGGAAGCCCGCGTGGTCAAGCACAACAAGGCCCAGGACCCGCCGCCCGGCGTCCGCACCGACACCTGGGCGATGTGCGAACTCGCCCGACGGCTCGGCGCCGGCGACAAATTCGACTTCCCCGACTCCCGGTCGGTCTTCGACGAGCTGCGCGTCGCCTCCGCCGGCACCGTCAACGACTACTACGGCATCACCTACGAACGCCTGGAGGAGACCGGCGGCATCGCCTGGCCCTGCCCCACCACCGATCACCCCGGCACCCCCCGCCTCTTCGAGGACGGGAAGACCTACCACCCCGACGGCAAGATCCACCTCCAGGTCGTCGAATGGCACCCGCCGATGGACCCGTACGACGACGAGCACCCCATGTCGCTCACCACCGGCCGCACCGTCGCCCACTTCCTCTCCGGCAACCAGACCCGCAGGCTCGGCGCCCTCGTCGAACAGACCCCGCGCCCCTGGGCCGAGGTCCACCCCTCGCACGGCTTCCGCAACGGCGAGCCCGTCCGCGTCGTCACCCGGCGCGGCAGCGAGGTCTTCCCCGCCCTGGTCACCGAGGCGATCCGTCCCGACACCGTGTTCATCCCGTACCACTGGCCGGTGCCCACCGCGGCCAACGCCCTCACCATCGACGCCCTCGACCCCCGGTCCAAGATCCCCGAGTACAAGGTGTGCGCCTGCCGCATCGAGCACGCCGAGCGGATCGACGAGGTCCCCGCCCCGCCGGTCGCTCCCGGCCATGTCGCCTACCCGGAGACCCAGGTCTCCCGTACCGACCCGCTGCCTCCCACGGCCCCCCAGGGCCGTGGCACCTCGGAGAGGAGCTGAGTCCCCATGATGGGCAGAACGATCTTCATCGACCCGGGGCGCTGCATCGGCTGCCAGGCCTGTGTCTCCGCCTGCCGCGAATGCGACTCCCACCGCGGCAAATCGATGATCCACCTCGACTACACCGACGAGGGCCACTCCGTCGCCTCCCTCCCCACCGTCTGCATGCACTGCGAGGACCCGGTCGCCCCGTGCGCCGAGGTCTGTCCCGCCGACGCGATCCTGGTGACCGCGGACGGCGTGGTGCAGCAGGCCGACACCACCCGCTGCATCGGCTGCTCCAACTGCGTCAACGCCTGCCCCTTCGGCGTACCGAAGATCGACCTCCAGGCGAAACTGCAGATGAAGTGCAACCTCTGCTACGACCGCACCGCCTACGGGCTCGCCCCCATGTGCGCCACGGTCTGCCCGACCGGAGCCCTCTTCTACGGAACCGTCGAGGAGCTCCAGGCGGAGCGCCCCGGCGTCCAGGTCGCCGACACCTTCGTCTTCGGCGAGACCGAGGTCCGCACCGGCGTGGCGATGGTCGTCCCCGCCGAACGGGTCCAGTGGCCGGTCCCCGGCGGGCTTCCCGTCGTCGAGATCAACGGGAAGGACGTCCGTCGATGAGCGTCACCGAACAGCAGCCGGGTGCCGAGCACCCCGCCGGGGGAGACCCGCGCGAGGCGCTCCAGGACCGGATCGCCGCCGACTCCCTGACCACCCGGCGCGACTACCTCCGGATCGTCACCACCGTCTCCGGCGGTCTCGCCGTCGGCGGCATCGGGGTGGCCGCGGGCATGCTCCACCGCCACGGCGACGGCGAGGAGGGCAGGGCCCCCGAGGCGAAGCGCGTCGCCGGGGGACTCCAGCCCGGCGAGTCGATCGCCTTCCGCTACCCGGGCGAGGAGGACCGGGCCGTCGCCGTCCGCCTCGACGACGGCACTCTCGTCGGCTACTCCGCCGTCTGCACCCACCTCGCCTGCGCCGTGCTCTGGCGCAAGGACCGGGGAACGGAGGGCGAGCTGTACTGCCCCTGCCACGAAGGAGTCTTCGACGCCCGGTCCGGCGAGGTCACGGCGGGGCCGCCGCCGCGCGGGCTGCCCAAGGTCGTGGTCATCGAGCAGGACGACGGCAGTATCTGGGCCGTGGGGACCACCCGCTCCGGCGAGAGCATCGAGGCGGGCCTCTGCCGCCAGCTCGGCGGCGACCGCCCCGACCTCGCGTCCCGCATCGGCTGCCCCGACATCGGCAACGGAGCCGAAGCCCCGCCCCGGGCCGCCGGCGAGACCTCCGCCACCGCAAAGAACCCGGGCAGGCGGGCATGAGCGACACCCCGCACCCCGAGCAGCCCCTGCCGCCCCCCGGCAGCCACTACCCGACGTACCACCCCGGCAGCGCCGACCCCGAGCTGAACCGGCCCGTCCACGAGCGGTATCCGCAGATCCGCCCCACCAGCGGATACGGGGACCCGCGCGTCCGGCACACCGGCCCCGGGCCCGGAGCGGGCACCGACCAGGACCCCGTGCGCTCCTCGAAGCTGACCGCCCGGCTCACCCTGGCCATGACCGTCGTCATCGGCCAGCTCTGGGGACTGACGGTCCTGATCGACGAGTGGATGGAGGGCAACACCGGCACCGCCTGGTGGGGGGCCGGCTTCCTCTGTCTGTCGTTCCTCGTCGTGCTGGGCCTGTGGCTCATCGACCCGAAGGACCGCTGACGCCCGCCGCCCGGCTCCACGGCGGCTCACACCGCGTGGTGAGCCGCCGTACCCTGGAGACATGAGCGCCGCCCCCACCCCCAGCCCGCGCGATGCGAAGCAGCAGCAGCCACAGGAGCAGCCGCACGAGGAACCGAAGCCCAAGCCGGTTCTGGACTTCGACGATCCGCTGGACCGGCAGTCCGCGGACGATACGGACCAGGGGTGGGGCGAGCGGCCTCTCTCCGGCGGCAGTGCCGCGGACCTCGCGCGTTTCCTGGACGAGAAGCCGCCCCACCACATCTGAGCGAGGGCCCGGAGGGCTACCGGTCCTCGCGCGGGCCGGCAGTCGCCCCGCCCGCCCCGCCCGTTCCCCCGCGGCCCTCGCCCGAGACCGGCCGGGAGTCGGGCGTGCCACCGGAGCGCTGCGCCACGAGGGCGTCGCGGATCTCCTTCAGCACCTCCAGCTCGCTCACCTCCAGCGTCTCCTGCACGCCTTCCTTGGCGGCCTGCGCCGCCGCCCGCCTCGCCAGGTACTTGGCCATGGGCAGCACCATCAGGAAGTACACGACAGCAGCGGTGATCAGGAAACTGAGGGCGGCGCTGAGCACCGAGCCCCACAGGATCTCGATGCCGTCCGTCTTCCCGGTCCTCGGGTCCGTGGTGCAGGGGCCCCGGAGGCAGGAGCGGTAGCCGTCCAGGTCCTGGGTGCCGAACGCACCGACCAGGGGGTTGATGACGCCCTTGACGACAGCGTTCACGATGTTGGTGAACGCGGCGCCGATGACGACAGCCACCGCGAGGTCGATCACATTGCCGCGCGTCAGGAAGACCTTGAAGCCCTCCAGCAGACTGACCTTCTTCTCGCTCACGGGTGAGCCTTCTTTCGCATGGGCGGTGAGGGGAGCGAACTGCTCCGCCAGCTAAGGCGGGAGAAGGCACCACTGTCCAACCCGCGAGCGTCCCCGGGTGATGTGAGAAGACGTCAGTTCGCATCGGACACCGCCACGGCCAGCCGTCCCGAAGCACCCGCGCCCAGCAGCGCCGCGGCCGTCGACCGCTCCACGGACAACACCACCAGCGCCCCGGCCCCGGCGACCCCCGCTCCTCCGATGCCATCGGCCCCTCCCGTACGGTCCGCCCTCTCCACGCCGCCCGCCCCGGCGCCGGACACGTCCGCCGCTCGACCGCCGGGTCCTGTGCCCGCGTACGGCACCTTCGCCACGCGCACCCCTCGTGCCACCACGCGCGCCGCGCCGCCGGTGTCACCGACCGCGATCACATCGACCCGGTCCCCGGGGCGCAGCAGCCGTACCGTCTCGGGATCCGCGATCCTGACCGGCGCGGAGACCAGTCGTACGGACGACCGGTCGGCCCTCGGCGGAACGTCCGGCGCGCCGGCCTCTCCGTCGGCGCTGCTCAGGCCCGTGGTGGCCAGCGCGGCCCCCGCCAGCGCGAGCCCCGCGGCCGCCGCACGCCGCTGTCGGCGCAGCATCCGGCGCAGCCGGTCCGCGCCACCGCCCCGCACGCGCAGGGGCCCGAACGGCCCCACCCCGCACGGCGCGGGCACCGGCGCCGGAGGCGGAGGCAGAGACGGAGGCGGAGACGGGGACCGGGACGGTGAAGGGGGTGAAGGGGATCGGGACGGGAAAGGAGGCGTGGACATGGCACCACCTGGACTCGGGCGGACGAGGGCAAGGGAGAGGGGAGTCCGGGCCGGTTGATGCGGCCGGACTCCCCTCACTTTCCACCGTTCCCGCAGATCCCGCCGAGGCCTGTGGACAGCCCTCGCGCTGGGGACAACTCCGTCACCCGTTCCGGCGACGACCACCGTGCCCGAGCAGCGGAGAGCCCTGTTACGGCAGGGCGATCCCCGTGTCGATCCCGTCCAGGGCGTGGGCGCACGTGCAGTTGCGGTTCTCGGTCCTCGGCAGCCCGGCCACCGCGTCGAACAGCACCGAGCGCAGCCGGTCCACGTTGGCCGCGAACACCTGGAGGACCTCCTCGTGCGAGACGCCCTCGCCCGCCTCGGCCCCCGCGTCCAGGTCGGTCACCAGGGTCATCGTGGTGTAGCAGAGCCCCAGCTCACGGGCGAGGACGGCTTCGGGGTGTCCGGTCATGCCCACGACGGACCAGCCCATCGCCGCGTGCCAGCGCGATTCCGCACGGGTCGAGAAGCGGGGGCCCTCGACCACCACCAGGGTTCCGCCGTCCACCGGCTCCCAGCCGCGGCCGTGAGCCGCGGCGAGCGCGGCCTTGCGCCCCTCGGGGCAGTACGGGTCGGCGAAGCCCAGATGGACGACGTTCGGCACGGTCCCGTCGGCCCGGGTCTCACCGTCGTAGAAGGTCTGCACACGGGCCTTGGTGCGGTCCACCAGCTGGTCGGGGACGAGCAGGGTGCCCGGCCCGTACTCCGGGCGCAGTCCGCCCACCGCGCACGGGCCGAGCACCTGCCGGACCCCGACGGAGCGCAGTGCCCACAGGTTGGCCCGGTAGTTGATGCGGTGCGGCGGCAGGTGGTGGCCGCGTCCGTGGCGGGGCAGGAAGGCCACCCGCCGGCCGCCGAGCTCGCCGAGGAAGACCGAGTCGCTCGGCTTCCCGTAAGGGGTGTCCACCGCGACCTCGGTGACGTCCTCCAGGAAGGAGTAGAAGCCCGAGCCGCCGATGACCCCGATCTCCGCGGAACCCGCCATACCCGTACCGGTGCCCGTTTCGTCAAGTGCGTTCGCCATGCGGTCACCGTATCGGGAGCCGTGTTCGCCGGCACGAACGCCCGGACCCCGCCGAGTGGCCTCGGCGGGGTCCGGTGAAAAGCAGGTGGGGCGTACGCGGGCTCAGGCGGCCGACGTACCGCTCGACGAGGCCGGCGCGGAGGCCGACGACGACGAGGAGGAGGCGGACGAAGAGGACGACGACGAAGCGCTCGCCTTCGTGTCCGAACCCGACGACGAGGACGACGCGGAGTCGGACGACTTCGCCCCCGTCGACGCAGCCGTGCTGCTCGACGAGGAGCCGCGGCTGTCGTTCCGGTAGAAACCGGAACCCTTGAAGACGATGCCGACCGCGGAGAACACCTTCTTGAGGCGTCCGTCGCAGCTCGGGCACACGGTCAGGGCATCATCGGTGAACTTCTGCACCGCCTCGAGGCCCTCGCCGCACTCGGTGCACTGGTACTGATAGGTCGGCACTTGCTCCTCCTGGCACTCTCACTCAGTGAGTGCTAACGACGGTCCATACTGACGTATTCCGTTGAATCAGTCCACCGTGACCGGCTCGCGGTGACCGATCCCACGTGCCACGGTGCGTCCCGGGGACTTCGGCGTCAGCCGCGAACGCAGGGCCAGCAGGGTCATCAGGGCCAGCGTCGTTCCGGCCAGGGGAACCAGGAAACCGGTGCTCGCGCCATGGGCGTCGGCGAGTTGCCCCGCCACGGTCACGGCCGCCGCCTGTCCGAGTGCCACGGCGCCCGTCAGCCAGGTGAAGGCCTCGGTGCGGGCGGTGGCGGGCACCAGCGCGTCGACCAGGGTGTAGCCGCTGATCAGCGCCGGAGCGATGCAGAGGCCGACCAGCAGACCGAGCCCGGCCAGCAGCGGCACCGAGTGCACGGCCCACAGGCCGGACGCGGTCAGGGTCAGCGCCACGTACCCGACGATCAGCCGGCGGCGCGGGCTGCTCTTCCAGGCGATGGCGCCGCAGGCGATGCCGGCCAGCATGTTGCCCGCCGCGAAGATCCCGTAGAGGACACCGTTCACCCCGGGGTGGCCGATCTCCTCGGAGAACGCGGTCAGCGAGACCTGCATGCCGCCGAAGACCGCGCCGATGCCCAGGAAGGTGACGGCCAGGACGCGCACACCCGGCACGGAGAGCGCCGAGGCGTGCGGTTCGGCCGCGGTGGCCGCGTCGCGCGGGGCGGGCTGGGTGGCGCGCTGCGCGGCGAAGAACAGGCCGCCGACCAGGGTCAGGGCGGCTTCCGTGATCAGTCCGGCCGCCGGGTGCACGCCGGTGCACAGCGCGGTGGCGATCACCGGGCCGAGCACGAAAGTGAACTCGTCCGTCACCGACTCGAACGCGGCCGCGGTGGACATCAGCGGAGAGGCGGGCCGGTCGCGGGTCGCCCCCAGCATCGCCGCCCAGCGGGCCCGCACCATGGGGCCGATCTGCGGGATCGAGGCGCCGGTCGGCACGGCGGCGACGAACAGTGCCCACAGGGGCGCGTCCGCCAGCGCCAGCACGGTCAGCGCGCTCACGGAGACGGCGTGGAGAAGGACCCCGGGGAGCAGGACCGCGCGCTGGCCGAAACGGTCGGCGAGCTTGCCGCTCTGCGGGGCGAACAGCGCCATGGCGACGCCGGAGACCGCCGCGACGGCGCCCGCGCTGCCGTACGAGCCGGTCGTGTGCTGCACGAGGAGGACGATGCCGATGGTGAGCATCGCGAAGGGCTGCCGTGCGGCGAAGCCCGGGAGGAGGAAGGTCCACGCACCGGGGGTGCGCAGCAGTTGCCCGTATCCGGGGCGGTCGGAGACCGTGGGTGCCACGGTCCTTGCCTTTCTGCCGCCTGGTGGCCCTGCTTCCCGGCGCCCTTGTGGGGCGGGCCGGACGGAAGCGGCCGAGAGCTGTCCTCTTCGCGCGGAACTGCGGTAGATGCCGGGCGACTCGCTGCAATCGGCGAGGAAACGCCGGGCGAAGAGACACCACGACCGCCATACGGTCGCGCCAGCTCTGCTTCAGACAGAGTTGGTCGATCAGGTTTGCCTTCATGATACAGGCGGGGAGCCCTGTAAGCCTGTGATTGCGCACAGGGCTCCCCGTATCAGCCTGTGATCTGTGACGCTTCCGCTGCGCACCGCCCGGGTCGTCGCCTCTGAGGAGTGCCGGGAAGCCTCGCGTGGTTCCGGTGCGTCTCGGGGATTCTCAGGTGCTGGTCCTCGTGCCGCTGCCGCCGGTGCTCCCGTTCGCGCTTCCGCGTCCGCGTCCACTTCCCTTTCCAGGTCCACGTCCACTTCCGTTGGCGCCTGTACCGGCACTGGCGGCGGCACCGCCGAGCTTCTTGGCCAGCTTCATCGACTGCGGGATGGCGGAAGCGCCGTGGGGTCCCGCCATGCCGGGTGCGCCGGAGGCGGGGGACCTGTCCGTGCCCAGCCAGCCGGCCAGCTTGCCGCCCTCGCCGACCGCCCGCAGCCGTTCCTCCGCCCGGTCGCGTACCGGATCGGTGGCCACCACCAGCAGTTCGTCCCCGCGCCGCAGCACGGTCGCCGGGGACGGCACGAAGCTCTTGTCCTCGCGGACCACCAGCGTGACCGCGGCACCGGCCGGGAGCCGGAGTTCGCCGACCTCGACGCCGTGCATCTTGGACTTCGTGGGGATGGCGACCGACAGCAGGTGGCCGCGCAGCCGCTCCAGCGGGGCCGACTCGATGCCCAGGTCGGCGGCCTCGGCCGGATCGTCGGCGATGTTCAGCTTGTTCGCGACCCACGGCAGCGTCGGGCCCTGGATCAGGGTGTAGACGATGACCAGGACGAACACGATGTTGAAGATTCTCGTACTGCCCTCCACCCCGGACACCATCGGAATGGTCGCCAGGACGATGGGCACCGCTCCGCGCAGCCCGGCCCACGACATCAGGACCTTCTCGCGGGCCGGCAGCCGGAACGGCGCGAGGCTCAGGAAGACCGACAGCGGCCGCGCCACCATCGTCAGCACCAGGCCCACGACGATGGCGGGCCAGAAGTCGTCGACCAGGTCGTGCGGGGTGACCAGCAGGCCGAGCAGCACGAACATCCCGATCTGGGCCAGCCAGCCGAGCCCGTCGGCGAAGCCCCGGGTGGCGGGCCAGTGCGGCAGCTTGGAGTTGCCGAGGATCATCGCGGCCAGGTAGACGGCGAGGAACCCGCTGCCGTGGGCCATGGCGCCCGCCGCGTACGCGGAGACGGCGATGGCCATCACGGCGATCGGGTAGAGGCCGGAGGCGGGCAGCGCCACGTGCCGCAGCCCCAGGGAGCCCAGCCAGCCCACCGCGATGCCGATCGCGGCGCCGATGACCAGCTCCATGGCGATCTCCGCGACCAGGACGTACCAGTGCTCGACCGGGCCGACCGCGGAGAACGCGACGACCATGATGACGACCGGGGCGTCGTTGAAGCCCGACTCGGCCTCCAGGACCCCGGTGATCCGGGGCGGCAGAGGCACTCTGCGCAGCACGGAGAAGACGGCGGCCGCGTCGGTCGAGGAGACGACCGCGCCGATGATGAGGGCCTGGCGCCAGTCCAGGCCGACCAGGTAGTGCGCGGCGGCCGCGGTGATGCCCACGCTGATGGCGACGCCGACGGTCGAGATCACCGCGGCCGCGGGCAGGACGGGTTTGACCTCTTTCCACTTCGCTCCGAGCCCGCCCTCGGCCAGGATGACGACCAGGGCGGCATAGCCGAACACCTGCGTCAGCTCGGCGTTGTCGAACTTGACGTCGAAGATGCCGTCCTGCCCCAGGGCGATCCCGATGCCGAGATACAGGAGCAGGCTGGGGAGCCCGCTGCGCGAGGAGATCCGTACCGCCGCCACGGCGACGAGCAGGACGAGCGAGCAGACGAGCAGGAGTTCGTTGAGCGCGTGGACAGTCAGGGTCCGTTCCTTCCCTGCGTGCGCCTGCCGGATCGTCCTCCGGCAGCCAGTTACTTCGTTACCTTACCTAATCTTTAACGATTTCTTGACGGGTTCGAGTGTTCGTACGAGGAAGACGCAAATGGATGCATCCCTATACCGCGTCCGAGTGGCTTCTCCGCTGCGCCTATGGTTGCTCCTGCACTCCCAGGACCACCCTGCCCCTCGAAGGACAGCGATGCCCGCCAACACAACCGCCTCTTCCGGCCCTTCCGACGCGAAGAAGCCCGGCAGGAAGAAGGGGCGACGCGCCCGCCTGCTCGTGCTCGTCCTGGTGCTGGCGCTCGTCGCGGGTGTCGGATACGGGGCGTACTGGTCCGTGTCCACCGTGCGGGCCTCGTACCCGCAGACCACCGGGTCGATGACTCTCGACGGCCTCACCGGCGACGTCGAGGTCAAACGTGACTCCTACGGAATCCCGCAGATCTACGCGGACTCCGACGCCGACCTCTTCCGCGCCCAGGGCTTCGTCCAGGCCCAGGACCGCTTCTGGGAGATGGACGTCCGGCGGCACATGACGTCCGGCCGGCTCTCCGAGATGTTCGGTTCCGGACAGGTGGAGACCGATTCCTTCCTGCGGACGCTCGGCTGGCGGAAGGTGGCGCAGAAGGAGTACGACGAGGTCCTGGACGAGGGCACCAAGAAGAACCTCCAGTCGTACGCGGAGGGCGTCAACGCGTATCTGAAGGGCAAGGAAGGCCGGGACATCTCGGTCGAGTACGCGGCTCTGGGGCTGACCAACGACTACAAGCCCGGCGAGTGGACCCCGGTCGACTCGGTGGCCTGGCTGAAGGCGATGGCCTGGGACCTGCGCGGCAACATGCAGGACGAGATCGACCGTTCGCTGCTGACCAGCCGCCTCGACAAGGACCAGATCGAGGACCTGTACCCCGGCTATCCGTACAAGCAGAACAAGCCGATCGTCGAGAACGGTGCGATCTCCCCGGTCACCGGGAAGTTCGACCCCGAGGCGATCCCGTCGGACACCATCGGCTCCGCGACCCCCGAGGGCGCCACCGAGGGCCTCAACACCCAGATGGCCGCCCTCTCGGACACCCTCGACGAGATCCCGGCGCTGCTCGGCCCCAACGGCAACGGCATCGGCTCGAACTCCTGGGTCGTCGACGGCAAGCACACGACGTCCGGCAAGGCGCTGCTCGCGAACGACCCGCACCTCGCGCCGATGCTGCCCTCCCTCTGGTACCAGATGGGCCTGCACTGCCGGGAGCTCTCCACGACCTGCCAGTACGACACGGCCGGCTACACGTTCTCCGGCATGCCCGGTGTGATCATCGGTCACAACCAGGACATCGCCTGGGGCCTGACCAACCTGGGCGCCGACGTCACCGACCTCTTCCTGGAGAAGGTCTCCGGCGACGGCTATCTGTACGACGGCCGGACCAAGTCGTTCAAGACCCGCGAGGAGACCATCAAGGTCGCCGGCGGCAGGGACCGGAAGATCACCGTCCGTGAGACGAACAACGGGCCCCTGGTCTCCGACCGCAGCAAGGAACTGGACAAGGTCGGCCAGAAGGCTCCCGTCGGCGCCTCGGCGCCCGACCGGGCCGACGGCTACGCGGTGGCGCTGAAGTGGACCGCGCTGGAGCCCGGCAAGTCCATGGACGCCGTGTTCGCGCTCAACCGGGCCAAGGACTTCACCACCTTCCGGAAGGCCGCCGAGAACTTCGAGGTCCCCTCGCAGAACCTCATCTACGCCGACACCGACGGCAACATCGGCTATCAGGCCCCCGGCAAGATCCCGGTCCGGTCCGAGGGCTACGACGGCACGGCGCCGGCCCCGGGCTGGGACCCGAAGTACGCGTGGAAGGACTACATCCCCTTCGACGAGCTGCCCTACGAGTACAACCCGGACCGCGGCTTCATCGTCACCGCCAACCAGGCGGTCATCGACGAGGAGAAGTACCCCCACCTCCTGACCAAGGACTGGGGCTACGGCGCACGCAGTCAGCGGCTCAACGACCTCCTGACCCAGAAGATCAAGGGCGGCGAGAAGGTCTCGACCGATGACATGCAGAAGATGCAGATGGACAACTTCAGCGAGATCGCCGCGCTGCTGGTGCCCGAGCTGAAGAAGATCAACATCTCCGACCCGAGCGTCCGCGAGGCCCAGAAGCTGCTGGAGGGCTGGGACTACATCCAGGAGCCCGACTCGGCCGCCGCCGCGTACTTCAACGGCGTCTGGCGCAACATCCTGAAGCTCGCCTTCGGCAACAAACTGCCCAAGGAGATGCGGGTCGAGGGCGACTGCATCAACGTGCCGCCGGTCAAGAACAGCGGCCCGGCCGACCAGCAGAGGAAGCTCGTCCGCGAGTGCGGCCAGCGCGACGGCGACACCGCGCAGCCGGACGGCGGCGACCGCTGGTTCCAGGTGGTCCGCGACATCGTGGACGACCAGGACAACGAGTGGTGGAAGGCGCCCGCCCGGGGCCGCGAGGCCGCCCTGGAGAGCCGGGACGACCTGTTCGCCCGGGCGATGGAGGACGCCCGCTGGGAGCTGACCTCCAAGCTCGGCAAGAACATCTCCACCTGGAGCTGGGGCCGCCTGCACCGGCTGACGCTGAAGAACCAGACGCTCGGCACCGAGGGCCCCGGCCTGCTCCAGCGGGCGCTCAACCGCGGCCCCTGGAACCTCGGCGGCGGCGAGGCGGCGGTCAACGCCACCGGCTGGAACGCGGCGAGCGGCTACGAGGTCGTCTGGGTGCCGTCGATGCGGATGGTCGTCAACGTGGGGGACTGGGACAAGTCCCGCTGGATCAACCTCAGCGGTGCCTCCGGGCACGCGTTCAACGCGCACTACACCGACCAGACCGACAAGTGGGTCGACGGTGAACTGCTCGACTGGTCCTTCGGGAAGGACGCGGTCGACGCGTCCACCGTCGACACGCTGACGCTGAAACCGTAGGGCTATCGAGGGTTCACGAAGCGCCGCGCTCCGGCCGGCGTGACCACGGCGTCCACGGGGTGGTCGTGCGGTTCCGAGGGGACCCGCGCGACCACCTCGTCGTCGTACAGGAGCACGACGAGCGAAGGGCGCGCCCCGGCGGCCGTCAGCCGGGCGAGCACCCGGTCGTAGCTGCCTCCGCCGCGCCCCAGCCGCATCCCGGCCCCGTCCACCGCGAGGCCGGGCAGCAGCACCGCCTCGGCTTCCAGGACGGCGGCGGGGCCCAGGCGTGCGCCGTTCGGCTCAAGGAGCCCCCGACCGGCGGGCAGCAGGTGCTCCGGGCCCTCGTAGGCCGCCCAGTCCAGGTCGTTGTCGGCCAGGAGGACCGGCAGCAGGACCCGGACGCCGCGCCCGCGCAGCGCCTCCAGGAGGGCGCGGGTGCCCGGTTCGCGCCCCACGGAGACGTACGCGGCGACCGTACGGGCGTCGGCCAGTTCGGGCAGGCGCAGGGCCGCCTCGGCAAGAACCGCGGCGCTCCGGGCGGCGTCCTCCTTCGTCAGGAGGGCCCGTGCGGCGAGAAGTTCACGCCGCAGTGAGACCTTCGCGGACGTCTTTCCGGACTTGTCGGTGTTCAATGGTGACTCGCACGATTCTCTTATGGGCATATTTAAGGACGAAGTTAACCGGAATATCAGCTTCCGGCCGTGTTCAGCCGTTAAGGTCTGCACATGACTCAGTCGCACCCCAGGATCAGCAAGGCCGTCATTCCGGCAGCAGGTCTCGGCACCCGGTTCCTGCCCGCCACGAAGGCCACTCCCAAAGAGATGCTGCCTGTCGTCGACAAGCCCGCCATCCAGTATGTCGTCGAAGAAGCCGTCGCAGCGGGCCTCTCCGACGTGCTGATGATCACCGGTCGCAACAAGCGTCCCCTCGAGGACCACTTCGACCGCAACTACGAGCTGGAGTCCGCGCTCACCCGCAAGGGCGACGCCGAACGCCTCGCCAAGGTCCAGGAGTCCAGCGACCTGGCCACCATGCACTACGTGCGACAGGGCGACCCGCGCGGCCTCGGCCACGCCGTGCTGTGCGCCGCCCCGCACGTGGGCGACCAGCCCTTCGCGGTCCTCCTCGGCGACGACCTGATCGACCCTCGCGACGCGCTGCTGGCCAGGATGGTCGAGGTCCAGGAGCGTGAGGGCGGCAGCGTCATCGCGCTGATGGAGGTCGACCCCTCGCAGGTCCACCTCTACGGCTGCGCCGCCGCGGACGCCACCGTCGACGGCGACGTCGTCCGCATCACCGACCTGGTCGAGAAGCCGGACCCGGCCGACGCCCCCAGCAACCTCGCCATCATCGGCCGGTACGTCCTGGACCCCGCGGTCTTCGACATACTGCGACACACCGAGCCGGGCCGCGGCGGCGAGATCCAGCTCACCGACGCGCTCCAGCTGCTCGCCGCGGACGAGAAGATCGGCGGCCCCGTGCACGGCGTCGTCTTCAAGGGCCGCCGCTACGACACCGGCGACCGCAGCGACTATCTGCGTGCCATTGTCAGACTGGCGTGCGAACGTGAGGACCTGGGGCCGGACTTCCGGACCTGGCTGCGCAAGTACGTCGCTGAGGAGATGTAACCCCGTGAGCAGCACGATCTGGTCGGTGGACGAGCACCTGGACGACATCCTCGCCGCGGTGAGGCCGCTGGAGCCCATCGAGCTGCAGCTGCCGGACGCCCAGGGCTGTGTCCTCGTCCAGGACGTCGTCGTGGAGGTGGCCCTGCCGCCGTTCGACAACAGTTCCATGGACGGTTACGCGGTCCGGATCGCCGATGTCGAGGGCGCCAGCGAGGAGTTCCCCGCGGTCCTCACCGTCATCGGCGACGTCGCCGCGGGCAGTGCCGGGCTCGCCGACGACCAGGTCGTCGGACCGGGGCAGGCCGCCCGCATCATGACGGGCGCGCCGCTGCCGGCCGGTGCGGAGGCCGTGGTCCCGGTCGAGTGGACCGACGGCGGTACGGGCGAGGGCCCGGCCGCCGCCATGCGCGCCCACAGCGACGCGCCCGAGGACGCCGCCGGCGAGGTCAGGGTGCACCGGCCCGTCGTGGCCGGCGCCCATGTGCGCGAGCGCGGCAGCGACGTCGAGCCGGGCGACCTGGCCCTGGCCGCCGGGTCCGTCGTCGGCCCGCCGCAGATCGGGCTGCTCGCGGCGATCGGCCGCGCCACCGTGGTCGTGCGGCCCCGCCCCCGCGTGGTCGTCCTGTCCACCGGCAGCGAACTGGTCCAGCCCGGCGAGCAGCTGACCGGCGGCCAGATCTACGACTCCAACAGCTTCGCGCTGACGGCCGCCGCCCGGGACGCCGGAGCCATCGCCTACCGGGTCGGCGCGGTGACCGACGACGCCGAGACGCTGCGCGCCACGATCGAGGACCAGCTGATCCGCGCGGACATCGTCGTCACCACGGGTGGTGTCAGCGTCGGCGCCTACGACGTGGTCAAGGAGGCGCTGTCCTCCGTCGGGGACGAGGACGAGCCCGGCAGCGGGGTCGAGTTCCGCAAGCTCGCCATGCAGCCCGGCAAGCCGCAGGGCTTCGGCTCGATCGGCCCGGACCACACCCCGCTGCTGGCCCTGCCGGGCAATCCGGTCTCCGCCTACGTCTCCTTCGAGTTGTTCGTCCGGCCCGCCATCCGTGCCCTGATGGGCCTCACCGACGTGCACCGCCCGACGGCGCGCGCCCGGTTGAGCGCCGACAAGGCGCTCACGTCGCCGGACGGCCGCCGCCAGTTCCTGCGCGGCCGGTACGACGCGGAGGCGGGCACGGTCACCCCGGTCGGCGGTTCCGGATCGCATCTGATCGCCGCCCTCGCGCAGGCGGACGCGCTGATCGTGGTGGACGAGGACGTCACCTCGGTCGAGCCCGGCGCGGAGACGGACGTGATCCTGCTCGGCTGACCGCCGCCCGGTGGCGGTACGGTATCTGCCGCCGTGCCTTCCGGGGGTCCCCCTCCGGTTCCCCGAGGTCCACCGGCGCCCCTACCGCTAGGCGGAGTGAGTTGAGTACGCAGAACAGGCTGACGCACATCGACGAGGCGGGCGCGGCCCGCATGGTCGACGTGTCGGAGAAGGACGTCACCACCCGGGTCGCCCGCGCCGCCGGCCGGGTGCTCGTCTCGCCGCGCGTGATCGAGCTGCTGCGCGGCGAGGGCGTCCCCAAGGGCGACGCCCTCGCCACCGCCCGGATCGCCGGGATCATGGGGGCCAAGCGCACCCCGGACCTGATCCCGCTCTGCCATCCGCTGGCCGTCTCCGGCGTGCGGGTCGACCTGAGCGTGGCCGACGACGCGGTGGAGATCACGGCCACCGTGAAGACGACGGACCGCACGGGCGTCGAGATGGAGGCCCTGACCGCGGTCTCGGTCGCGGCGCTCACGGTGATCGACATGGTCAAGGCCGTCGACAAGAGCGCGGTCATCACCGACGTACGGGTCGAGGCGAAGTCGGGCGGCAAGTCCGGCGACTACCGGCGCACCGCGCCGGAGGGAACGGACACGTGACGCCGCCCGGGCCCGGAGCCCCCGGCCACGAACAGACGGCGGCCGAGCCCTCCCCGTACACCGCGCTCGTCGTCACCGCCTCCAACCGGGCCTCCGCCGGGGTGTACGCGGACAGGGGCGGCCCGCTGATCGCCGAAGCGCTGCGCGGCCTCGGCTTCACGGTCGACGGCCCGCAGGTCGTTCCGGACGGCGACCCGGTCGAGGCGGCCCTGCGCGCGGGCGTCGCCGCCGCGTACGACGTGATCGTCACCACCGGCGGTACGGGCATCTCGCCCACCGACGCCACACCCGAGGCCACCCGTCGCGTCCTCGACCACGAGATCCCCGGCATCCCGGAGGCGATCCGGGCCGAGGGCCGGGCCAAGGTCCCGACCGCCGCCCTCTCCCGGGGCCTCGCGGGCGTCGCCTCCCGCACCCTGATCGTCAACCTCCCCGGCTCCACCGGCGGGGTGAAGGACGGGCTCGCGGTCCTCGGCCGGCTCCTGGTGCACGCCGTCGACCAGCTCCGCGGCGGCGACCACCCACGACCGGGGAGCCCGAGCTGAACGTCGCGACCTGGCCGGTGACGCTGACCGACGGCGAGATCGTTCTGCGCCCGATAAAGATGCGTGACCAGCGGATGTGGCGCGAGGTCAACCGGCGGAACCGTGACTGGCTGCGCCCCTGGGAGGCGACCGTCCCGCCACCCGCCCCGGGCGGTCCGATGGCGCAGCGGCCCACGTACCGGCAGATGGTCCGCCATCTGCGCGCCGAGGCGAACGCGGGGCGGATGCTGCCGTTCGCCATCGAGTACGAGGGCCGGCTGGTCGGTCAGCTCACGGTCGCGGGGATCACCTGGGGCTCGATGTGCTCCGGTCACATCGGTTACTGGGTCGACCGGAGCGTCGCCGGGCGCGGGGTCATGCCGACGTCCGTGGCGCTCGCCGTGGACCACTGCTTCCGCGCCGTGGGCCTGCACCGCATCGAGGTCTGCATTCGCCCCGAGAACGGGCCCAGCCGCAGAGTGGTGGAGAAACTCGGATTCCGCTCGGAGGGCGTGCGCCCGCGCTATCTCCACATCGACGGGGCCTGGCGCGACCATCTGATCTTCGCCCTCACCGCCGAGGAAGTACCCGAGGGGATGCTCCGGCGGTGGCGCCGGTCGCGCCCCGTGCCGCCGCGGGGCCCCGAGCCGTCCGGTGAAATGGAATAGGTGTTCGAATTAGATCGCCGAAAGACCGCATGAGGTCGGGCTATCGGCGGCCGTTGATTCGAACAATCACAAAAAAAGTCCGTGATATCAGCCGGATCGTGCGACACACCGGGCCAATTGGCGGATCCTTCCGTGCAAACCCCTCTACGGTGTGAGCGTGAGCAGCAGCGGCCTCATCTACGCAGTCATCGTCGGGGCCTGGGCCGCCTACTTGGTGCCGATGTGGCTCCGCAGGCAGGACGAGCTCAACGAAGCCCGTCCTACGGAACGCTTCAGCACCGCCATCCGGCTGCTGTCCGGACGGGCGGCGATGGAGCGCCGGTACGCCAAGGAGCTGCGGGAGCGCACCGCCGAGGAGGCGACGCCCGACGTCGACCCGGACCGGGAAACGGACCGTATGGAATCCGTGGACGTCCGGGCCTTCGCCGCGCCTCCGGCGCACACCGAAGCCAGGCTGACCGACCCGGCGCACGCGGCCGAGCGTGCCCCGGACCCCCAGGCCCCCGACCGCCCGGCGCACGACCGGGAGTCGCACGACCGGCGGGCGGGGCATCAGCCCCCGGACCGTCGGGCGCACGAACGCCGGTCCGGCGAGCGTCCCGCGGAGCACGTCCCGCCCGCCCGCCGCCGTCCCGGCTCCGGTGCGGCCGACGCCGAGCGGGCCCGGCGCGCCCAGCGCTCCCAGGTTCTGGCGCGGCGCAGGCGGACCACCGTCGTCCTCTTCCTGGCCTTCACGCTCGGAGCGGTCGTCGCGGCGGTCGGCGGCCTCGGCTTCCTGTGGGCGCCCGCGGTCCCTGCCGTGCTGCTGAGCACGTACATCGTGCATCTGCGCGCCCAGGAACGCCGGCGGTTCGCCTTCACCATGGACCGCCGCCGGGCCGAGGACGCGGCGCAGCGGCTGCGCGAGAACCGCCCCCGCAGGCACCAGCCCACGGCCCCCGCACCCGCCGAGCCCGACGACGACTCCGAAGCGCACCACCCGGAGCCGGAGCCCACGCCCACCGTCTCCCCCCAGGAGGCCGGCCGCCGCGCCCTCGTCGAGCAGACGGACCACGCGGAGTGGGTGGACCAGCAGCGCGAGCGCGGTCGCGTCCAGGGCGACAGCTGGGAGCCCGTTCCCGTACCGCTGCCCACCTACGTCACCGCGCCCGTCGCCCCCCGGGCCACGGGCGGCGTGGAGGTCGGCGACCCGGAGACCTGGAGCGCGGCCCGCTCCAGCACGGCCGAGCCCACCCAGACGGGCACCTCGCACCCCACGGCCCCGGCGGTCGACCCGGCTCCGCGTCAGCGCACGAACCAGTCACGCCGTCACCGCGACCGGGGCCGGACCCCGCTCTTCGACCAGTACGACGACGAGGACCGGCCGCGTGCCGCCAACGAGTGAGGCGGCGGGTGGCGCTCGGAAATCCCGGCACCGCTGACCAGCGGAGGAACGGATTTCCAAGCACCCCTGTAGGGGTGCTAGAGTTTCACACGTCGCAAGGGCCTGTGGCGCAGTCTGGTAGCGCACCTCGTTCGCATCGAGGGGGTCTGGGGTTCAAATCCCCACAGGTCCACAAGACGACAGTTCTTGGGTAGCTCTCAGGGACGTTGACGAGATCCCGTTCCGCCGCAAGGCGGGGCGGGATCTCGTCGTTCACGAGGTGTGTTGGAGGCCACGTCCGGACGTGGGCGGTCCCGCAGCGCCCCGTGACTACCGTCATGGCCGTGACCGAACCCTTGTCGAACGAGGCCCTGAGGGATTTCCTGAACACCGTGCGAGCCGGCGAGGTTCGTACCGGCCGAGTCGTCCGCGTCGACGACCGGGAGGCGCTCGTCGAACTGGACGGGTTCTCCGGTCCGGGGCAGGCGCTGGGACGTATCCCTAGCGGCGATCTGACCCGTAAGGCCGTGGGGCACCCGTCCGAAGCCGTGAGCATCGGGCAGCGGCTCACCTTCGAAGTGACAGCCGTCGACGGGGAGCAGCAGTACGTCTGGGCGTCGGCCTCGGCGTGTGAGGACCCGGCCCTGCGAGCATTCCTTCTCGGCCTGCGGCGTGGTGCGACCCATCGGGGCCGGGTGCAGAGCGTCCACGGCTTCGGCGTGTTCGTGAACCTCGACGGCGAACCGGACCATGAGGGCACCACCGGGTTCATCAGAGGCCCCGAACTGAGTTGGCGGCGGGTCGACCATCCCGCCGACGCCGTCACGGTCGGCCAGCAGGTCATCGGCGAGATCATCGGCGTGGACACCCGGCGTGGACAGGTTCAGTTGTCGCTGAAGGCCCTCCAGGAGGACCCGCTCGTTCCCTTCGCGGACCGGGCGGGCACGGTCATGGCCGGGCAGGTCACCAAGCTGGTTCCGTTCGGAGCCTTCGTCCGCATCGCCGACGGTGTCGAGGGCCTCGTGCACACCACCGAATTCGTCGAAGAGCCCGTCGAGGACCCCGGCCGGATCGTCAGCGAGGGCGACGAGATCACCGTACGGATCGTCGAGGTCGACCTGGTGCGCCGCCGCGTCACCCTGTCCGCCAGGAATCTGCCGTAGAAGGGGAAACGATCTCTCCTGTGACGGCCTGCTCGGGATCCAACCCGGTGATCATCGATCGGAAGCGGTTCACGGAATCCCGTCCGGGCGAACCGTCCGGACGGGATCTCGTGGGTTCGGGGCTCGGCGTTCCGGCGAAGCGCGCTGCCGGCCGGCCCTCAGGGCGTCACTGCGCGTGGATGGCCCACCTGCTGCCGTCGACGGACGTCGTTCCGGGCAGCGCGATGAGTTCGGGCTTGAACAGCGGAGGCGCGCCCATCGCGGGCTCCCAGGTCGCCAACGACTCGTCCTGCGGGACCTCGACGAGCCGGCCCTTGGCCAGGTCGGTGACCACCCTCAGCAGCAACCGCACGCCGAGCGGGGCCAGATGATCGCGCCACAGGCTCTGCGCGGTCGAGCCCGGAGGGACGAACAGGTGCTCCTGAGCGGCGAGCGGGCCGCCGTCGGTGCGCTCGGTGAGGTGGTAGACGCTGCCGCCCGTGACCTTGTCACCGTCGCGGATCGTCCATCGGATCGCGTCCCGCCCGCGGTGCAGGGGCAGCAGGCTGGGGTGGTAGCCGATGGTGGCGACGGCGGCCCTGGCCCGCGTCCGACGGCCTATGAAGGCGTGGGAGTGCGCGGCGACGATGACATCGACCCCGTCGGGGACATGGGTCGCGCGCAGCTCCTCCGAGTCCGTCCAGGGGATGCTCCTGGGGTAGGCCCAGGAGCGCAGGCGGTCCCAGGACAACGTGTTGTCCTCGTCGGAATGCCCCTGGCGGAGCCGCGGGGCGGCCACGCCGGTGATCTGGTGCCCCTCCTCCAGCAGGGCGTCCGCGACCTGCACCGCGAATGCCCCTCGTCCTGAGATGTAGATGTTCACTCGCGCTCCAAGCGGTCGCTGGTCGGGGAGGGGCTGCCGTTCATCGGCCGGCGTCCTTCAGTCCGGAGTGGTCGGGACGAAACCGCACCGGCATCGTGGAGAACCCGGTCAGGAAGTTGGACCGGATGCGCTGCGGCTCGCCGGTCAGCTCGAAACCGTCGGTGAAGTCCCGCAGGGCCAGGAGAAGTTCGGAGATCTCCACCTTGGCCAGGTACGAGCCGATACAGAAGTGCGGGCCGTAGCCGAAGGCCAGGTGCTTGTTGGGGGCACGGCCGAGGTCGAACTCGCCGGGCCGGTCGAAGACCCGTTCGTCCCGGTTGCCGGAGGCGTGCCAGAGCGTGACGATGTCGCCCGGGCGCAGCCTTACCCCGTGCAGCTCCGTCTCCCTGACGGCGCTGCGCCCGAAGTGCATCGTGGGGGAGGCCCAGCGCAGCACCTCGTCCACGGCGGTGTCGATCGCGACCTCGCCGTGCTTGAGGCGCCGCCACTGCTCGGGGTGGCCCGCGAGGGTGTGGACGCAGTCGATCATCGTGAGGCGGCTGGTCTCGTCGCCGCCGATGATCAGGCTGTAGCAGTTGAGCACGATGTCCTCGTCGGACAGCGGCACCCCGTCGATGGAGCTGGCGATCAGCATGCTGATCACGTCGTCGCCCGGCGCCTCCCGCCGCTCCTCGACGATGTCCATGAAGTACATGAGGATCTCGTTGCGGGCCATCTCGGAGTCGACCTCGTCGACGCCCTCGGCATCGGTCGACAGCGCGGTCTTCGTCAGGGAGAGGAGGAAGTCCCGGTCCTGTTCGGGAACGCCGAGCAGGCTGGAGATCGTGGTCATCGGGATCCGGCCGGCGATCTCCTCGGCGAACTCGCAGCCGCCGGACTCGACCGCCTCGCGGATCCACTGCCGGGTGTTGGCCCGCACGGTCCGTGCGACCTCGTCGAGCACCCTCGGGGAGAGCACCCGTTGAAGGATCTTGCGCAGCTCGTGGTGGCGGCGGCCGTCGGTGACGGCCAGCATCCGGCCGGCGCCGGCGTCACCGCCCTCCAGCAGCGTGACGAGCACGTTGCCGCGCTCGGACGTGAAGTTCACGTCGTCCCGGTAGGTGGCCATGATGTCGGCGTAGCGGGAGAGCACCCAGAACCCCCGGCGACCGTCGGCCGGAGGGTTCCAGTACACCGGGGCGTCGTCGCGCAGGGTGCGCCAGAACGCGTCGAGGTCGTGGTCCGCGAAGGTGTTCGGATCGCCCAGGTCCAGGGTGTCCAGTGCCGGTGTACCCACGGGTCACCAGTCCGTGCGCCAGAACCGGCGCGGCTGGAACGGGTACGTGGGCAGGGGCACGCGGTGGCTGGTCTCGCCGACGTGCAGGGAGCCGAAGTCCACCCGATGGCCGTTCACCCAGGCGGCGGCCAGATCGGACAGCGCCCGTACGTCCGTCCCGGACCGGACGATCCCGTTGTCGCCCCGCGAGAGGGAGTCCGCGTTCACCTGCGGCGCGCCGCCGGTCGTGACGGCCGGACCGCTGGGGGCGTCGGAGGACAGGACCTCGATCAGCTCCTCACGGCTGCGGACCACAGCGGCCCACCGGCGCTCCATCACCTTGCGGCCCACGTTGAGGCTGAAGCAGATGTCGTCCAGACGCAGGTCGGGGTCGGCGATCAGCCAGTCCCTCAGCTTCGTGCGCTGACGGGCCAGCGCGGCGTCGTCCAGGGCGGACAGTGTGGCCAGGCGCGGCCTGCCGGCGGCCTCGGGGGCGCGCTCGGTGACGGTCGGCGGCTCCTCCAGCACCATGTGCGCGTTGTAGCCGCCGCCGCCGATCGACGTGATGCCCGCGCGGCGGACGCCGGCCTCGGGCTCCCAGTCCGCCGACTCCACCTGCGGCACGAACGGGGTGCTGGGGAGGTCGAGGTCCTCGTTGACCTCCGTCAGGTTGATCGTCGCCGCGAGCTTCTTGTGGTAGAGCGACATGACGGCCTTCATCGCGCCGAAGCCGCCCGACACCACGCCGCCGTGGCCCACGTTGCCCTTGACCCCGCCGATCGAG
Organism: Streptomyces sp. NBC_01116; assembly: GCF_041435495.1. Classification (NCBI taxonomy): domain Bacteria; kingdom Bacillati; phylum Actinomycetota; class Actinomycetes; order Kitasatosporales; family Streptomycetaceae; genus Streptomyces; species Streptomyces sp. NBC_01116. Next base: position 3,437,797 of record NZ_CP108644.1, on the reverse strand, counting down.
GTGGTGCCGGTCTGCTTGCCGAACGCCATGCTCGCCGCGTGGACTTCGAGTTCGTCGGTCATCACCATGCCGAGGCCGTTGGCCTCGTACAGGGAGACGCTGTCCGGGGAGACGCCGCCGACCTCCATCGCGTTGGCGATGCAGGCGCTCAGCCGCTCGGGCTGCGCCAGGCCGTAGGCCATCGCGCTGACGCCGTTGTTGTTGATGGCCGTGCCCTTGACCACGGCGTAGATGTGGTCGCGGTCGGTGACGGCCCGGTCCAGCGGCTTGAGCAGCAGCGTGACGACACCGCTGGACAGCGAGGTGCCGGTCCCCTTGGCGTCGAACGGGCGGCAGTGGCCGTCCTTCGACAGGACGCGGTTCTCCTCCCACAGGTGACCGCGGGGGTGCGGCAGACGGACCATCGCGCCGCCGGCGATCGCCATGTCGGTCTGGCCGAGCAGCAGCGACTGGCAGGCCAGGTGCACCGCGTAGTGGAAGCCGGCGCAGACGGCGGCGACGGTGACGGCCTCGCCGGTGAGCCCCAGGTAGTACAGCGCGTTGGACGTCATGGTGTCCGGCGACCAGGCCAGACTCGCCTCGATCGCCTCGGGCCCGACCGACACCCGGTCCGGCGGAGAGCTGTAGAGCGCCGCGGTCTGCGGGTTGTTGGCGCCGTACATGCCTATCTCGGCGTCGACCCGTTCCGGGTCGTAGCCGCCGTCCTCCAGCGACTCCCACGCGCTCTCCAGGAAGAGGCGGTTCTCCGGGGTCATCGCCTTCGCCATCCGGTCGCTGATGCCGAACACCGACGGGTCGAACTGGTCGTACCCTTCGAGCACACCGCAGGCCCGTACGTAGAACGGGCTGTGGATCAAGGTCTCGTCGACCAGGATCTCGTCCTTGGTCAGGAACGAGATGGACTCCCTGCCGTGCACGAGGTTGTCCCAGAACTGCTGCTTGTCACGGGCGCCGGGCGCCCGGAGGGACATGCCGATGATGGCGACGTCGCCCGGGTCGTACTCCTGCTGGGGGGTTTCGGTCATGGGAAGGCTCCTGCTTCGGGTCGGGTGGCTGTGGCTCAGCTGCCGTTGGAGGTGGAGCGGCCGCGCAGGGCGGCGCGGCGGGTGCCGGCGCGGAGGCGGGCCGACCGGACGATCTCGGGGGTCTCGCCGCTGTCGTCGTCGAGCCAGCGGGCGAGGGAGGAGATGTCACGGAAGCTGAACAGGTCGGGCACGCGGACGCGCCGGTCGAACCGCCGGGTCATCAGCCGGGCCAGCCGGACCAGCAGCAGCGAGTCGCCGCCGAGGTCGTAGAAGGCTGCCTGTACGTCGATGGTCGCCGGGTCGAGGCCGAGCAGCTGGCCCCAGATCTCCGCCAGCGCCACCTCGGTCGGCGTACCGGCGACGGAGGAGGGCCGGCCGGGCTCGTCGGCGGGCGGCTCGGGCAGCGCGGCGCGGTCGAGCTTCCCGCCGGGCGCCAGCGGGAGCGCGTCCAGGAAGACGACCGTCGCCGGCACCATGTACTCGGGCAGCTCGCCGGAGAGCCGGCCGGTGACGGCGGTGCGGAGATCGGTGTCCAGCCAGACGCCGTCCCGCGAGGCGCCCTCGGGCACGACGTAACCGATGAGCCGGTTGTCCCGTACGACGGCGGCGGCTTCCCGGACCTCGGGGCAGCCGGTCAGCCGGGCCTCGACCTCCTCCAGCTCGATGCGGAAGCCGCGCAGCTTGACCTGGTGGTCGGTGCGGCCGCCGAACTGGAGCTCGCCGTCCTCGGTGAACGTGACGATGTCACCCGTGCGGTACATGAGTTCGCCGTCCACGAACGGGTCCCGCACGAACCGTTCGGCCGTGGCCTCCGGCCGGTTGACATAGCCGTGGGCCAGGCCGGCGCCGCCGATGAAGAGCTCGCCGGACACGCCGGCGGGCACCTTGTTCAGGTCCTCGTCGAGCACGTAGGCGCGGGCGCTGACCGACGGCGTGCCGATCGTGGGCTCACCGGTCTCGTCCTCGCGCACCCACTTGTGCGAGCAGAAGACGGTGCCTTCGGTGGGTCCGTAGGCGTTGTACACCCGGTCGGCGGTGGTCTCCCGGTACGCCCGGTCCACCAGCTTGCGCCGCAGGGGTTCGCCGCCGAACACGACCGTGCGGACGTTCGGCGGCAGGGCTCCGGCGTCCAGCAGGCCGTTCATCACCGACGGGACGACGTTGAGGTGCGTGATCCGGTCGGCGTACGGGCTGTCCGGCAGGTGTACGGCGCTCTCCACCAGGATGACGGCGCCGCCGCGGCACAACGCGGCGAAGATCTCCATCACCGACATGTCGAAGCAGACCGAGCTCGCCGCCGAGACGCCGCTCAGGTCGCGGCCCTCGAAGATCCGGTCCATCTCCGACAGCATGGCGAGGCAGCCGCTGTGGTGGATGGCCACGCCCTTCGGCCGGCCGGTGGACCCCGAGGTGTAGATGATGTACGCGGTGTCGCCGGGCACGACCGGCACGGGCCGCTCGCCCGGCTCGGTGCGCACGGTCGCGTCGAGCACGACCACCGTCGGGCCGGCCGGGCAGTTGGCCCGGGAGGCGGGTGTCGTCAGCAGCAGCCGGGTGCCGCTGTCCTGGACCATGAAGTCCAGCCGCTCGGCCGGGTAGTTCGGGTCCAGCGGCAGGTAGCAGGAGCCGGCGCGCAGGATGGCCAGGATGCCGATGAGCAGGTCGGGTGTCCGCTCGACGCAGATGCCGACCGGGACACCGGGGCCCGCGCCCTCGGCGACGAGCCGTTCGGCCAGCGCCCGGGACCGCTCGTCCAGTTCGCCGTACGACACGACGCCGGCCTCGGAGTAGACCGCGGTGGCCCCGGGGTTCTTGACCGCTTGCTCGATGAACTCGTCGTGCAGACCCTCGGTCACCGGCCCGTCCCCTCGGCGCCGGCGCCCGGAGCGATGTCCGCGAGCGGCAGGTCGGGTCGGGCGATCGAATCGAAAAGCACAGTGCGGTAGAGCGCGAGCAGTGCCGTCACGGTCTGCCTCTCCAGGTAGCTTGGTTTGTACTGGATGTGGCCGACGACCTCGCCGTCGATGTCGGCCATCGAGATCTCCAGGTCGAATTTGGCGAGGTGCCTGCGTACCTGGAGCGGTTCGAGCGGTAGGGCGCTGTCGGGGGCGATGGTCTCGCCGAGGCCGTGGAAGAGCTTGACCGACCGGGGGAACGCGTCCGAGGACAGCCAGTTCACCACCACGTCGAACCACGGGGAGCGGCCCTCGGCCCTGGTCGGCTTCAGCGTCGAGGCCAACAGGTCGAGCGGGTAGTTCATGTGCTCCAGCAGGCCGAGCGAGAAGGCGTGGACCTCGCCCAGCAGGTCGCGGAAGCTGCGCTCACCGGTGGGGCGCGCCCGTACCAGCACGGTGTTCAGGTAGTAGCCGATGGCGGACTCCCAGCCCGGTTCCCCGCGTTGGGCGATCGCGGTGGCCAGCACCGAGTCCTCGACCCCGGCCGTACGGTTCAGCGTGGCGAAGAATCCGGCCAGCACGACGGTGCTGATCGACACGCCCTCGCGTACCGCGAACTCCCTCAGCAGCCGCGTCTCCTCGGCGCTCCAGCGCAGGTACAGGTCGCGGCCTTCGTAGGTGACGCCGGGCGGGCGCTCCTTGGTGGACAGGTCGAGATGGGCGGGCGGGTCGGCCAGCTCGCGCGACCACCAGTCCAGCGCCGCCTCGGCGGCCGGGCCGGACAGCCACTGCCGCTCCCATTCCACGAACTCCGTGTAGGGCGCGACCGGTTCGCGGCCGGCGAGGTCGACGCCCTCGTAGTGCTCCTGGAGTTCACGGATCATGACGTCGGCCGAGGCCGCGTCCGACGCGATGTGGTGCACGAGCACCAGCAGGTAGTGGTCCGCCGGCCCCCGCGTCATCAGCACCACCCGGACCAGCGGGCCGTTGTCCAGGTCCAGTGGCAGGTGCCCGTACTCGGCCAGCTCCTCACGGGCCTGTTCGTCGTCCAGGTCCGTGCTGTCCACGACGAGGAACTCGTACACCGGCTCGTCCAGGATGACTTGGTGAGGTCTGCCGCCGGCCTCGACGAAGAGGGTGCGCAGCGCGGGGTGCCGCTCCATCACGGCCCGCACGGCGGCGTCGAGCCTCTGCTCGTCGACGGCGGTCCTGATCCGGGCGGCCACCATGAAGTTGTAGGGCACGGCGTCGGGTGAGATCTGCTGCATGAACCACAGCGAGGCCTGGCCGTGCGACGTCGGCGCCACGTGGAGGCCGAGGCCGTCGCCGCGCAGCTGTTCCGACGCCGGTGCGTCGGTGGTCTCCAGGAAGCCGCGCGCGGCCAGCTCCTCGACCAGCTCCTCGGTGTCCAGCTCGGACAGGTCGTCGAGGTAGGCCCGGGTCTGATCGGTCCCGGACGGCTGCGCGGGTGCGGTTTCCGGTAGCGGCGCCGGTACGGCTTCGGGCGCCGGGGCCGCCGGGGCCGCGGCGGTCGTGGCCGACCCGCCGACGGTCTCGGTGAAGTGGCCGACGACCTCGGACAGGGGCCGGCCGTCCAGGAAGACGACGGGCGACACCCGGTGGCCGAACAGCGACTGGAGCCGGTTGACCAGCCGGATCGCCAGCATCGAGTCGAGGCCGAAGTCGCGCAGGCTCGCGTTGCTGTCGAACTTGCTCGCCGGTACGCCCAGCGCGTCGGCGATCTCACCGAGGACGACGTCCTCCAGCGACCTGCTCTCCACGGGAGGGGCCACGGCCACGGCCTCGGCCACGACGACGGGGGCCGGTGCGGCGACCGTCGCCGCGACGGTCCGGGGGCTGGGCGCGGTGTCCAGCCAGTAGCGTTCCTTCTGCCACTGCACGAGCGGGGTCTCCACGACCTCGACGTCGTCGGTGAACAACGAGTCGTAGGTCAGCGGGAGGCCCCTGACGAACAGCGACGCGGCCGCACCCAGCAGGCAGCGGACGTCACTCCCGTCGCGGCGCAGGGAGTTGACCGCGTGCACCTGGGCGCCACGTGTCAGCGCGATCTCCTCGACCGAGCCGCGCAGCGTCTCGTGCGGGCCGATCTCGATGAAGGTGCCGACGCCCTCGTCGACCAGCGCACCGATCGTCTCGGCGAACCGGACCTGGTTGCGCAGGTTGTGCACCCAGTAGTCGACGTCGGCGACCGGGTCCACGGCGCCGGCCAGTGCCGTGGAGCGGAACTCGATGGTGTTCGCCAGCGGGGTGATGCCGTCGATGAGCTCGCGCAGGGGTTCGAGCAGGGGGTCCATGCCCGGGCTGTGCACCGGCCGTTCGACCCGGATCCTCCGGGTCGGTATCCCCGCCCGCTCGAGGTCGGACTCCAGGGCGTCGATCGCCTCGGGTGAGCCGGACACCGCAGCGCTGGTGGGGCTGTTCACCACGGCGACGGCCGCGTGCTCGGCGTACGGGGCGAGCCTCGGCAGCAGCTCCCGCTCCGGGAGATCGACCGAGATCATGGCGCCGGATGCCGCCTTGCGCTCCAGCAGGTGCGACCGGGCGACCACGACGCGGGCGGCGTCGTCCAGCGACAGCGAGCCGGCGACACACGCGGCAGCGACCTCGCCGAGGCTGTGCCCGACGACGGCGGTCGGCCGGATGCCGAGTTCCAGCCAGACCTTCGCCAGCGACACCTGGAGCGCGAACAGGACCGGCTGCTGGAAGTCCATCTCCTCGTACCGGGACTCCTCGGCCGGGGCCGCGAGCTCGTCGAGGACCGAGCTGCCGCCGGCCGCGCGTACGGCGGCGTCGCAGGCCCGCATCCAACGGCGGAATCCGGCGTGTGAGCCGAGGAGTTCCCGGCCCATGCCGACCCACTGGGTGCCGCCGCCGGAGAACACCAGCGCCACCCGGCGGTCGACGCTGCCCGTGACCGTGCCCGTGAGGACGTCCGGGTGCGGATCACCGGCGGCCACCCGGGCGAGTCCGTCCAGGAGCTCCCGGCGGTTGCGGGCGAACAGGGCTATCCGGTGGTTGTGGTGCGCGCGTCTGGTCGTGAGCGTGTAGGCCAGGTCGGAGACCCGTAGCCCCGGGTCCCGCTCGACATGGCTGGACAGCTCACGGCAGGTGTCGGCCAGCGCGGCGGCCGTGCGTGCCGTGACCGGCACGAGCTGGGCCCGTTCGTCGGCCGCGATGTGGCCCTGGGCGGGCGTGACGTGGCGTCCGCGGTCGCCCGCGAGGAACGGGCCGGGCAGGACGGGGTGGCCGGCGGTGTACAGCGCGCCGAGCGAGCCGAGCAGCGTCCAGGCCTCGTCGGTGCCGCGCCGCAGCGAGGGCAGGGTGGTCGCCGTCAGGATCTCCGACACCGACCTGAGCAGGACAGGATGCGGGCTGATCTCGATCACCGCGTCGATGTCGTGGTCGCCCAGGGCCTTCAGGGCGTCGACCAGCCGGATCTCCTGGCGCAGGTTCTCCGCCCAGTAGTCCGGTCCGAGCTCCGCACCGTCGACGAGTTCACCGGTGACCGTCGAGATCATCGGGATGCGCGTGGCGCGCGGCGTGATGCCGTCCAGCTCGGCCTTCAGCGGGGCGAGGACGTGGTCGACCAGCGGCGAGTGCGGCGCGTGCCCCATCCGCACCTGGTGGCTCGTGATGCCGTCCTCGGTCAGCCGCTGGACCAGTCCCTCGATCTCCTGCGGTGTGCCGGTGACCAGGGTGGACCGCAGGCCGTTGTGGCCGGCGACGGTGAGCTGACCGGTCAGGTACCGCGCGGAGACCTCCGCGTCGGCCATCACCACGATGCCGTCGCCGCGTCCGACGGCGAGCTGCTGGAGGAGCCGGCCGTGGTGGGCGGCCAGCCGGGAGGCGTCCTCGAAGTCGAGCGCCCCGGCGATGTGGGAGGCCGCGAACTCACCGACGCTCTGTCCCGTGACGACGTCCGGCTCCACCCCCAACGACCGCCAGGTGTCGGCGAGGGCGACCTGGAGGGAGAACAGCAGCGGCTGGAAGACGTCCATGTCGTCGATCCGGCCGTCGGACGACAGCATCTGGTCGACGAGCGAGAAGCCCAGGAGCTCCCGCATCCGCTTGTCCGAGCGCATCATCGACCGCCGGAACACGGCGTTGCCGGCGAGCAGTTGCCGGCCCATGCCGACCCACTGCGAACCGTTGCCCGAGAACAGGAACGCCACCCGCGGCCTGCGGGCGGCCGGCCCTCCGACAGTCAGCCCGGCCGTGGGCGCTCCGGTGGCGAGGGAGTCCAGCTGCGCCCTGAGCTCGGTCATGTCGCGGGCGGCGGCGGCGAGCCGGAACGCGCCGTCGCCGGGGCTCTGCCGGCACACGGTCCGCAGGTCGGTCTCGGCGCGCAGCGCCGCGGCCCGCTCGGCCAGCGCCTCCTCGGAGTCGGCGGCGAGCAGGAGGAGGGAGCCCTCGGGACGCGGCAGCTCCTCGACGACGACGTGACTGATCGCGCCGCCGAAGCCGAACGAGCTGACGCCTCCGCGGCGGGCGTCGGACCGGCGGGGCCAGTCCGTCAACCGGTCCTGGACGGTGAGGTTGTACTCGTCGAACATGATCTGCGGGTTGGGAGTGGCGTAGTGCAGGCTCGGCGGCAGCACGCCGTTGCGGATCGACAGCGCGAGCTTGACCAGGCCGACGATGCCGGCCGCCGCTTCCAGGTGCCCGACGTTGGACTTGACGGAACCGAGCCGCAGCGGCGTCGCGCGGTCACCGCCCAGCACCGCGCCGATGGCGTTGGCCTCGATCGGGTCGCCCAGGGGCGTCGCCGAGCCATGGGCCTCGATGTAGTCGACCTGGGACGGTGCGATGCCGGCCCGGCGGTAGGCGTTGCGGAGCATCAGCTCCTGCGCCTGGGGGTTCGGCGCGGTCATGCCGTTGCTCAGGCCGTCGTTCTGCGAGGAGCTGCCCTTGATCACGCAGTACACGGGCAGCTCGCGTTCGAGGGCCACGCTCAGCGGGGCGAGCACGACGACCCCGGCGCCCTCGCCGCGTACGTAGCCGTTGGCCCGGGCGTCGAACGACTTGCAGCGGCCGTCCGGGGCGAGCGCGCCCATCGCGTCCATGGCGGTGTAGTAGTCGGAGACGAAGCTCAGGTTCACCCCGCCGGCCAGCACCAGCTCGCTCTCGCCCATCCAGATGGACTGGCATCCCGCGTGCACCGAGACCAGCGATCCGGCGCAGGCGGCGTCGATCGCCATGCTGGGGCCCTGAAGGCCGAGGACGTAGGAGACGCGGTTGGCGATGATGCCGTCGTGCATGCCCGTCGCGGTGTGCGGGGTGATCTGGGCGTCGGGGCCGCGATAGTGCGCCAGGGCCGCGTAGTCGCCCCAGCAGGAGGCCATGAACACGCCGGTCTCGGTGCCGACGAGGCTGTCGGGCGCGACCCCCGCGTCCTCCAGGGCCTCCCAGGCCAGCTCCAGGATCAGCCGCTGCTGCGGGTCCATCTGGACCGCTTCGCGGGGGGAGATGTTGAAGAACAGCGGATCGAACTGGTCGATGCCGTCGATGAACCCGCCCCATCGCGCGCTGTCGCCCAGGAGTTCGCGCCGCTCCGCCGGCACCGCGCCGACGGCGTCGCGGCCCTCGGACAGCAGCTGCCAGAACGCGGTCGGATCCGGTCCGCCGGGGAACCGGCAGCCGATGCCGACGATCGCGACGGGCTCGTGCACGGCCGTACGGCGATCGCCGGCCGACGAGGTCTCCGCGGCGCGTGGACCGTCGAGCAGGGCCCGGGACAGCTCGTCGATGGTCGGGTACTGCCACATCCAGGTGGGCGGAACGCGCCGGCCGAGGAATTCGGACAGCGAGGTGGCAACGGCCGTCAGCTTCAGCGAGTCCAGGCCGTACTGGTGCATCGGAACATAGCGATCCACCGCATCCTTGGATACGCCCATCAGCTCGACAATGCGAGAAACAATGAAATCTGTTATGGCGCGTTGATCTCGCGCTCCGAGCTCCTGGGGCATTTCGGCTCCTCGGCAGGGAAGTTTATGGGGTGCGGCCAGAGCTCGCGGCCGATGGTCAAAGGGCGCGAAAACTCCGTCAACTGTGCGACAGAGAAGAGGTCGAAACGATGACGGCACTCAGGTGACCGAGCCGGTGCGCCGGCTCGGTCGGCTGTGCGTGTGGTGTGAACGGGAGTATTCGCTACGCCATGTCGAGTGCAGCGCGGAGCCAGGAGGTAGATTTCGCAGGGGAAAGGAACCCGTGTCCTGCCGGGTGGTCCTTCCCCTCCCGGACAGGAAGGCATGACTGCCAAACCGTCACTAAGCGCACTGAGACTCAACCCCCGTTAAGCCGTCCTGGCTGAACCCGATCGGCATCGGGTTCACGATCACTCCCCGGCAGTCCGGCTGCCGGGGTAAGTCATCCATCTCCTGGCCGAGCTGATCCGTGACCGCGTTGTCTCCGGAACAGGGCGGGCAGGGATCTCCGTGCCCGTCAGCCGAAACCGTGAACTGCGCGGACCGGTATGGGCGGGTCGAGAGTGGCTCGCTCACCCGCCGGGCTCAGAGTGCCATTCCGCGAATGGCGAGACAAGTGTGATTCGTGAGTAAGAAGGTGCGCTGGCCGAATCCAGCCCCCCGGGTGACTGGTTTTCGCTCCCCTCCTCCGGCCATGGGACGGTTCGGACGGCAAGGGCATCGGAGGCCGACTTCGTTCAACGCGAGACAACTCTGACGCGTACCGGGTCCGTACCGGAAAGTCCCCCGGATCGCAGGGGAAATCCGGGATTCACGCGGTTCTGAACAGCGAGGTCGCGGGGGAGTATCGACGCAATTCCGGCGAGCTCTGGACAGCGGGCGACCGGCATTGCAAGCTGCTCGGCATGAAATCCGTGAACCACGAACCGGTGTCGGCTGAATCTGCCGTCATGCTGGCGAAAACCGGACAGATGGAACTCGCCACCGCGCGGCGGGTCTTCGCCGTCGGTGGGACGTTATTCGGACGTCCGCGCCAGCATTTCCCGGCCGTGGCGCCCGGAGTACGGACCGAGGCCGCCGGTATAGCCGTCGGCGCGTTCCCGGGCCGGCCCGTATGACCGGTACCGAGGTGAAGCCGCAGCACCGCCCCGGCCTGGCGCTCGGCGTGCTGGCGGGGGCACTCGCCCTGGACGTGAGCGGTCTCGGGGTGCTCAACGCCGCCCTGCCGTCCATCGGAACGCGCTTCGACCTGGCCGACACCACGCTCCAGTGGGTCATGATCGCCTACGCGTTGACGTTCGCCGGCTTCCTGCTGGTGGGTGGCCGCCTCGCCGACGTGTTCGGCCGGCGGCGGGTGTTCGCCGCCGGTGTCGCCCTGTTCACCGTGGCCGCGCTGGCCGGAGCTCTCGCGCCGGACATCGCGGTGCTGCTCGGTGCGCGGGCGGTGCAGGGCATCGGCGCGGCCCTGTCGGGTCCGGCCGCGCTGGCCATGCTGACCGAGGTGTTCCCGGCGGGTCCGGCGCGGAACCGGGCGCTCAGCGTGTACGCCGCGGTGGGCGCGGCCAGCTTCAGCGGCGGGGTGCTGCTGGGGGGCGTGCTGACCCAGCTCCTCGGCTGGCGGTCGGTGCTGTGGTTCTCGGTCCTGCTGGGTGCGGCCGTGCTGGCCGTGACCCGGGCCGGCCTTCCCCGGGGCGTCGGGCGTGGCGGCAGGCTGGACCTGCCCGGTGCGATATCCGGGACGCTCGGCCTCACCCTGCTGGTCGTCGGCGTGAGCAGCAGCGGCACGTTGGCGTGGATCGCGGTCTGCGCCGCCGTGGCCGCGTTGACGGTCTTCGTCGTGTGCGAGCACCGCACCGCCGACCCGGTGCTTCCTCTCGGCCTCTTCCGGATCTCATCGGTGCGGGCGGCGAGCCTGGCGGCGTTCCTCCAGTACATGGGCTCGGTCGGCATGCTGTTCTTCGCGCCGCTGTATCTGCAGGGGATGCTGGACTACTCTCCGCTCGAGTCCGGTCTCGCCATGGTGCCGATGTCGCTGGCTGTGTTCCTCACCGCCAACTACGCAACCGGACGTCTGCTGGCCCGGTACGCTCCGCCCACCCTGATGGTCGTCGGGCTCCTCCTGATCGGCGGCGGAACGGCGCTGTGGATGAGCACGCCCCAGGACGGCGACTATCTGCTGCACGTGCTGCCCGGCCTGGTGGTCAGCGGCATCGGCCAGGGGCTGAACTTCCCCTCGATGACGTCCGCCGCGCTGTCCGGCGTCCCGCCGCACCAGCACGCGGTCGCCGGGGCGGTGAACGTCGTGGCCCAGCAGATCGGCGCCAGCGTCGGAGTGGCGGTCATGGTCCTGGTCGCGGCGACCAGCACGGACGACCTCACCGGCTACCACCTCGCCTATCTCGCCGCCGGCATCGCCTGCGCGTTCGGGGCGGCGACCATCGCTTTCACGCGGCGGGCCTGACAGCAGGTCATCCGATTCGAGGAGGAAACCGTGCACGCTGCGTCTTCAGGAACCCGGGTCACCGGCCCCGGGCTCGATCTGGATCACATAGGTCTTCTGTGTTCCACCTGGGCGGAGTGGCTGCTGGACCGGTCGGAGGAACTGATCGGCGTGCTGACGGGCATGGCCACCAGGGACAGTGCTGTCGCCGAACTCGACTCCGCCGTCCACGTGCTGCGCGGCGGCCGGGAGGAGGCGGCGCGCTTCGCCGGCCGGGCGGGGGGCCGCGTCTGCACCTTCCTGCCGTCGAACAACGTGCTCTACTCGTACGTTCTCTTCGGCCTGATGCCCGGGCTGTGGAGCGACGAGGTGCTGCTCAGGCCGTCGGCGCGAACCCGGGACGTGGTGCTTCCCCTCCAGGAGCTGCTGCGGGACCTGCCCCACAGCCCGGTCGCCCTGATGGACGTCTCCCAGCGGAACTTCGTGGAGCTGTGCCGCACCGCGGAGATGGTGGTCTTCACCGGGCGCTACGAGAACCTGCTCCGCATCAGGGAGTCGATACCCGCCGGCATCCCCGTACTCGGCTTCGGATCCGGCCCCAACCCCGTGGTGGCCGGGCCGCGTGCGGACGTCCCGGAAGTGGTCCGTGCGACGGTCGAGGCCCGTCTCTTCAACGGCGGCCAGGACTGTCTCTGCCCCGACCTGCTGATCGCCCACACCTCGGTGTACCAGGAGATCGCGGAAGGGCTGTCCGCCGCCTTCGGCCGGGTCCCCCGTGCTCCCCGGGAGCAGCCGGGCCTCGTCTCTCCCGCGCTCTTCTACGCCGACGCCTTCGACGCGGCGGCCGAGTTCGTCGAGAGCCACCGGGCCAAGGTCCGCAGCGGTGGACAGGTCGACCCGCACAGCCGCTGGTTGGAGCCCACCGTCCTGGAGTTCCCGCGTCTGGCGGAGATCCATCCGCCGGAACTCTTCTCCCCGGTCCTGTGCCTGGCGGGCTACTCGGAACCGTCCGAAGTCCGTGCCTGGCTGGAGAGCGGGACGGAGAGGGCGCGCGGCATGTACGTCAGCGTGTACGGGGAGCCCGCGCTGTCCGACCCGGTCCTCGGGACGTCCGTGAACTGCGGTGCGCACACGGCCCTCGACGCCGAGGACGGCAACCAGCCGTTCGGGGGCTACGGCGAACGGGCCAGCGCACGCTGGCAGAACGGAGAAGTGGTGGCGCGTCCCCTTCTCCTGTCCAGGGAGGCGGGACGGCGTCCGGCGGAGGAGCCCTCCCGTACATCCGTCGCCGTCCGATGACCGGCGCCGTCTGATTCACGCCGCGCGACTTCTCTTGAATCGAGAGAATGGACTGGCGGGATTTCGCCCCCGGAGCGCTCGGTTCGCGCTCGCGTGGCGCAGCTTGGTCAGGGAGGCCCGGATGCGTTCCGGGTCTCCCTCGGGCACGGATGTGGACATAACGAGCCCTGAATCACTAATGCTTGATGGGTGTTCACCTCTGTGTGTAAGTTCAGTAAAAGTTCGGCTACATGGTCGTGAGTGCTCAAGGGGGAAAACAATCATGGGAGAACAGGGGGGTGGGACGGATGAACTGGCTCGAATGCTGTACTGGACAGCGAGCAAGCGACAGGACTGGGATGCCACCGCGGTGGGTCCCGAGGTTGGGGCTGAGCCGTGGCGGGTCGAGCAGGCGGTCTGCAGGCTCGCCGATCTGGGGCTGCTCGTACCCGCTCCGGGCGCGCCGTCGGGATATGCCGTCTCACGGCCCGAGCAGGCGCTGACGCGACTGCTCGCGCTCGAGGAGCAGATCCTCGAGGAAAGCAGGAACCGCCTCGCCGGCAGCCGGGACATGATCCGGGTTCTGATGCGCAATTTCCCGGTGCGGAGTCAGGCCGACAAGGGAGCCCATGTCGAGCTGCTGCTGTCCGGCGGGGAGGTCAACTCCTTCATCGAGGAGCGGATGGACGGCATCGAACGCCGCCAGCTGGCCATGCACCCGGGCGGGGCACCGCCGCAGAATCTCGCGGACGAGATGATTCTCCGCGATGCCGAGGTGATTTCCCGCGGTGTGGAAGTCAGGGCGCTGTATCCGCACCACATCGCGAACACCGACTATGTCAGGGACTATCTGGCGGAAGCCGTGCACCACGGCGCCGGCATCAGGCTGGCGCCCTATCTGCCGATCCGGATGATCCTGATGGACGAGCACCTCGCGGTACTCCCGATCGACCCCAAGGATTCGTCGAGAGGCGCCTTCGCGATCCAGAGCAGCGAGATGGTGCGTTGCCTCACGGAAATCTTCGAGTTCCACTGGCACTCCGCGTCCCCTTTTCAGGAGCGGTGCGAGGACGAGTCCGCCGATCGGCTGTCGCTGACCTCGCAGGAGCAGGCGATCGTCCGCATGCTTGCCATGGGGGCGAAGGACGAGGCGATCGCTCGGCAGTTGAGTATTTCTCCGCGCACGCTCAGCCGGACGATCTCGGCCATGCTCGACCGGATCGGCGTGCAGAGCCGATTCCAGGTCGCTGTTCAGCTCGCCAAGGCCGGGCTGCTGGACACCCGGGACGATTGACGGAAGAGGGCCTTCCGGGTCGGCGTGAACACCTGCGTGTTGCACGGGTGCCTACTTCGGTGACGAAGCCCCCGTAAACCGCCGACCCGGCCCGTGTGCGATGCGGAATTCCTTCTACCACCAGCCGTTGATCATGGTGCTGCTTTCCCCCTCGCCCCGTTCGAAGTGCGCCAATCCGTCGAAGTTCTGCGTCCTGGAATTATCTTCCAATGCGGCGAGGTATTCCATGCTTTCCGCGAACCGGGGAACGTCGTGGCGTGCATACGACAGGAACGGGTGGCGTCTCGCACAGTGAGACGCGGGCTTGACGGCCGTCGGCCGGCTCAGTCGACGGGTTCGACCTCGACCGTCAGCTCACGGCCCACCCGGGCGACGAGCGCGTCGAACTCCTCGGCCGTGTCGGTGCCCAGGATCACGAAGACGCACCACTCGGACGGATGGGAGAAGTCCACCACCGATCCGACGCGGGCCACTCGCTGTGCCTGCTGTACGCCCTCGATCGCGAGCATCTCCTCCTCGGAGGGCAGGGAGGTGATGCGTCCGGGACGGGCGGGGCGCAGATGCACCGCGCCCACGTACCGGTGCTTGCCGCTGGTCTCCCGCAGGGAGCCGAGGAACAGGCCCTCGCCGACCACCTGGAAGATGTCCCGGCCGAGGACCTCGGTCAGCATCGAGCCGACGTAGGCGCCGCCCAGCCGGGTGGCGATCTCGGAGAAGACCAGCCGGCCGTCCGGCTTCTCGAACAGCTCCAGGTGGGTGACCGCCCGGTCGATGCCGAGCGCCCGGTTCACGTCGCGGTGCACGTCGAGCACCTGCTGGTAGAGGTCCGGGGCGTCCTCGCGGCTGATCACGTAGCTGCCGTCGAGCGGTGTGCCGGTCCCGGCCTTCGAGTCCTTCAGTCCTTCGAGGACCGAGAGCACATTGACGAAGTAGGCGCTCACCACCAGGAAGAGGGGTTCGTCCCCGTCCCAGAGGGCGTCCACATGGAGCTCGCGTCCGACCACGAACTCCTCGGCGATGAGCTGACGGGACTTGAAGAACGGAATCGGGTCGAGCGCCGAGAGGCGCGGCGCCAGCTCCTCGGCGGAGCGGACGGTGAACGTGCCGATGGTGCCGGCGCCGGCCACCGGCTTGACCACCACGGGGAACTCCAGCCGTCCGGTCACCGCGGCCAGGTCGCGCTCGTCCGAACGGTCCGGCAGGCCGACCCAGTCGGCCACGGCGATGCCGGCCGCGGCAACGCGCTGCTTCATCAGCCTCTTGTCACGGAAGGCCACATGGCGCAGCGGGTCGGCGCTGTCCCCCAGCAGGGTGGACAGGTAGCCGGCACCGTACTGGCTGAACTCCGTGAAGCTCACGACCCGATCGCCGGACACCCCCCGCAGGGCCAGATCGGCCGCCACGGACGCGACCTCCTCCAGGGAGTCGAACTCGCCGACCCGGTAGACCTTCGCCGCACCCTTCAGGAGCTCCCAGTCGGGGCCCATGTGCTCCACGTCGAAGTCGTCCAGGATGACGTAGACCTCGGGCGTGTGCTCCAGCAGCGTGGCGATCAGGTCGCGGTTCCACTTGCAGACGATGACCTGGTCCGCTGTGCTGTTCATTCTTCTGTGGATCCTTTCTGGTTCAGGGGCGTCCGTGCCGGCAGGCCGATCGGGGCCGGCGCGCGGAGCAGGGGGCCGACCGGGTCAGGCAACGGACACCGCGTCGTTCGGCTCCGGCGCGTCCTCCTCGACGGAGGGCGCCGCGCCACGCCGGGCGAGGAACACCCAGTACACGCTCAGCAGCAGGATGGCGACCGCGCCGATCACGAAGACGGGACGCACGCCGATGAGTTCCGAGGCCACGCCGCCGGTGAGGGCGGCCACCACCGCCGCTCCGTAGAGGAAGCTGCCGGTCGTGGCGTGGACACGGCCCTGGAGGTGGTTGGGGGTGACGCGCTGCTGGTACGAGGCGATGGCGATGTCCCAGACGAAGTACGAGGCGCCGCCGGTGAAGAACGTGGCGATCGCCAGCCAGGGATCCGAGGTGAGCCCCAGGGCCAGGCGGCTGGCCCCGGTCACGATCAGGGCGAGCGCCATGGTCCACCGGACCCCGAGCCGGCGTACCAGCGGCGGGAGGATCAGGCCGCCGAGCACACTGCCCACGGCCGCGACGGTGAACATGAGGGCGAACTGGGTGTCGGTGACGCCCAGTTCCCCCTTGGCGTACACCACCATCAAGGCGGTGGAGATGAGCATCCAGAAGTTCAGCAGCGCGTCGCTCAGCAGGATGGTGGTGAGCATCGGAGTCCGCCGGATGATCCGGATGCCTTCGCGCATCTGCTCCGTCATCGGGACCCGGGCCGCCTCGGCGTCCTCCCGCCCCTCCGCGTCCGCCTGCGGAAGCCGCCGCTTGCCCGCCGGGATGAACAGCGTGACGACGGCGGCGATGAGGAACAGCCCGCCCTCGGCGAGGAAGGGCGCACTCATCGCGATGCCGAAGAGCACGCCCGCCAACGGCGAACCGATGACCTGCTGGGTCAGCATCCGAGCGGAGAACAGACGGGAGTTGGCCTTCTCCAGCCGGTCGACCGGCACGGAGGCCGAGACCATCGTGAAGGTGGCGGACTCCGCGAAGAGCTCGGCGATCGAGAGCGCCGCGGTCATCGCGTACACCTGCCACATCTCGGCGGCGTCGGCCACGATCACGGCCGCGAAGACCAGGACGAGCACGGCACGCACGAGATTCGCGGCGATCAGGATCCCGCGCCGGTCGAACCGGTCGACCAGGACCCCGACCAGCGGTCCGAGCACGAGCCCCGGCAGCGCGGCGATCACCATGATGAAGGAGATGTCGACGGCGTTGCCGGTCAGCGAGTAGGCCAGCAGCGGCATGGCGATGAGGCGTATGCCGTCACCGAGGCTGGATACCGTCACGGAAGCGAGCAGCATCCAGTAGCCCATGCCGAACTTCTGCTTCACGGAGCCTCCGCCCCGTCGCCGGAGGACTTCCCGGCCCCCTCCGCAGGGGACGGTGGGGGATCGTCCTGGAACCGGCCGCGCAGCACCACGTCGAAGCGGTCCGACAGCTTGCCGGCGACCTCCCTGAGCAGGGCCTGGAGCTCGGCGGGGGCCAGTTGGCTACGGGAGGTCAGGGTGAGGCCGAGCGTCACCGACCGGCGCCCGGCCGGGAGCGAGGGGCCCTCCCAGGTGTCGGTCACCCGGGCCTCCAGAGCCAGCAGTTCGGGACGGGACTCCTCCTCGATCGCACCGCAGAGCACCTCGGGCTCCAGCGCGGTGTCGCAGAAGAAGGACAGGTCGACCGAGCGGGTGACGACGGCCTCGTGCCGCAGCTGCTCCAGGTGGTCGCGGAACTGGCCCTCCACCTCCGTGCCGGGCGCTTCGATCGCCGCGACCGCGGTCAGCCTCTCGATGAGCACCTCGTCCTCCACGCCGAGCTGGCCCGCGAGCCGCTCCACGTACACCAGCGCCTTGCGCATGATGTAGCCCTGGGCCCGGTTGGAGACGACGATCCCGGCCCGGTACAGCTGGACGAGCAGACCCGTGAGGTCCGCGAGTTTGGCCTCCTGCGACGTCTTCGCGTGGTGGATCCGGCCTTCCGCGGTGGAGTCGATGACCCAGCGCTCGGCCGTGAGCCCGGCCGCCAGGGTCTCCACACCGATGCCGAAGCCGTAGGCGACCGTCTCGCCGTTCCACTCGAAGGCGATCAGATTGCCGAGGTCCCGCCAGTGTCCGTCGGGCTGCACCAGGCAGAACGTGGCCCCCCGGCCGGTCATCCCGTCGTCGCCGAAGGTCCAGTTGTAGAAGCCGTCGGCTTCCCCGTCGTAGCCGACGGGCCCGCCCCACGCCTCCTTCCACGCGCCGCTCAGATCGTGGTGGCGCGAGTGCACCTTGAAGGCCACCCCGTCGCCCTCCAGACCGAGGTGCGTTCCGAAGTAGCCCGCGATCGCCTCGGTGAAGGAGGCCAGCTGGTCGGCGGGAGCCATCGCCCCGAGCATCTCGAAGTGCAGGACGAACTCGGTGTGGAAGTCGGAGACGAAGGTGGCCCGCAGGTTCTGGCTGCGGATACAGGGCTGCCGTACCGCCACCCACCGGTCTCCGAGCGGGGTGTCGCCGCGGATGAACGGCTTGAACGGGACCACCGCCGAGTTGGTGAACAGGATCGTCCGGTCCGTCGTCGGGACGGGCGGCTCCGGGACGAGCCGTTCCGCACCGGCCGCGTCGAACCAGTCGGCGAAGCCGCTCGCCCACGTGTTCAGCCGCTCCCGGGCCTGCCGGGCCGCTTCCGGTCCGTACGTCGTGAGGCCTTCCTGCCGCATGGTCAGACTCCCTTGGAGGTGGCGGTGAGGCCGGGGCGTGCGGCCCCGGTCGCCCCGGTCAGTGCGTGACCCAGTCGGCGGATCATGGCGGAGGTGGAGTTGTCGCCGTCCAGCGGGAGGACGAAGAGGGCCGGGTGCAACCACCACAGGTGCCAGAAGGAGATGCCCAGATAGCGGCGGGTGAGCAGATGGAACCCGACAGCCGCCACGCCCAACAGCCGCCGGTCGCCCCAGCGGGCGATCAGCAGGGGCAGCATCGCGGTCTCCCCGAGGACCGTGGCCACCGCGACCAGGCGCATCAGCCGGTCGTTCCGGCTCACCTCGACACCCGCCGGGGTGCCGAGCAGGACGAGAGAGCCCCGCACCGTGTCGCCCGACGTGATCCACTCCTTGCCTCCGTGCAGGAGCTTCGACAGGCCGGCCTGGCTGTAGATGGTGGCCGCGCCCAGCTGCATCGAGGCGATGGCCACGGACTGGAGCTGCTCCACCGCCTCCGACCGGTGCCCGTCCGCGGGTTCGCGGACATCGGCCGCCGCCGCCGCGAGGACGAAGAGGCTCAGGTGGCTGTTGTAGTTCCAGAACCGCGGGTGGAAGTGCGCGACGTAGGCGCTGGAGCCGATGAAGCCGGTCGCGGCGACCGCGCGGACGGCCGGGTGGCGTACGCCTGCGGCCCACAGGGCCATCCCCGCCAGGGCGGAACCGCGCAGCACGTCGTACTGCCGCCGGCTGAGCCGGAACGTGCGCTTGCCCCGGACCTGCTCGGACATCACGGTGTCGCGGTGCTCGTCCAGGAAGGCCCCGTCCGGCATGTGCCACAAGGTCCTCAGCGCGACGGCGCCCAGCGCGGTCGTGGTCAGCCGCAGCCGGGCAGGAGCGTCGGCCTGCCGGAACAGGATGTCGGTGATCCTGCGCAGCATCAGGGGGCCTCCCAGCGGTGAAGTACGTCGATGTCGTGGAGCGGTGAGTCGGTGGCCCGGCAGTAGTCGGCGAGGTCCACCGTGACCACCAGCAGTTCGAGGCCGGTGAATCCGCGGGGGTCGCTGGCCCGCTCCGACGCGCTGATCTCGTCGAAGCCCCTCCACGGCCGTGTGTTCAGCCGCTCGACGACCCGGCGGCAGAACCGGTCCCGCACCTCCGGGTCCTCGTTGTCGACGAGTACGGCGTCGCAGATGTCGACCACGCGGAAGAACTCCAGGGGCAGCAGCCCGTAGACCGACCGCGGCTCGGTCCAGCGCGTCCCGTCCTTGAGCCGCACCCGCAGCTGCTCCACGCGCTGGGGCAGCGGACGGTTGAACATGTTGTTGGAGCAGATCGGCCAGCGGTTGCGGTCCCGCACCGTGTGGACGAACTGGGTCGCGGTCAGCCCGGCCAGAACGGCGCCCGTCAGCAGGGCGAGGGGGTGCACAGAGGACCCCCGGGGTCCGGTCATGCCGTCACCGCGCTGTCCAGAACGGTGAACTCGCACGCGGTGTCCACCGCCGCGAGCGTGGCCCGGGCGCCGAACGGGATGCACAGCATCGGGTCCGTGTGGCCGATGGGAAGACCGGTGACCAGCGGCCCGCCGAAGCCGGCCGTCTCCTGGGCGATCAGCTCGGCGAGGTCGTCCGAGCGGTCGAAGTCCGGGGCGGCGAACCGCCCGAGGCCGAGGCCCGCGAGGCGGTTCAGCACGCCCAT
Organism: Streptomyces sp. NBC_01116; assembly: GCF_041435495.1. Classification (NCBI taxonomy): domain Bacteria; kingdom Bacillati; phylum Actinomycetota; class Actinomycetes; order Kitasatosporales; family Streptomycetaceae; genus Streptomyces; species Streptomyces sp. NBC_01116. The sequence continues at coordinate 3,417,925 of NZ_CP108644.1, read as the reverse complement.
CTGACGGAGCTGGGTGAGGCGGGCGGTGAGCGGGGCCAGGTCGGTGGTCGTGCTCTCCAGGAGGAGGATCGCTCCGTCCAGGTCGGGCCAGTACGGGGTCCCGGCCAGCGAGAGGAGGGTCTCCAGGTTGGCCGCCACGAGATGACCGGTGGCGCGGCCCTGGACGTGGACGCGGGGCGCGTCGGCCACGAGCCTCTCGCGCGGCCGGTCGTCGGCCTCGTCCCAGGGCAGGAACTCGATCACACGCTCGGTCGGGAAGGTCATCCGGCCGATCGGCTTCTCGTCCCCGAGGGTCTGCCGGAAGGACCGCAGCGTGTCCGGGTGGCATCCGCCGTACTCGCCCCACTGCGGCAGCAGTTGGGGCCCCTGGACGACACCGGCCCGGGTGCGCTGCCAGATGGCCAGCAGCAGGGCGGAGGTGTCGCTGTAGCCGACCAGCGGCTTCGGGTGGGCCCGGATGAGGTCGTAGTCCAGCAGGTCGAGCAGCTGGTTGGCGTTGTGGCCGCCGATCGAGGTCATGATGACGCGGACCTCGGGGTCCACGTACAACTCGTGCAGGTCCGCCGCCCGTTCCGCGGCAGTGCCGGCCGTGTGCCCGGTGTCCCGCAGCCAGTTGCTGCTGCCGCGCACCTGGTAGCCGAGCTCCCGCAGGTGCGCCAGCGCCCGCTCCCTGCGACGTGGGTAGCGCGCGGCGTGGGCCATGGACGGCGCGCAGATTCCGATCGTGTCCCCGGGCCGCAGCGGTGCGGAGGGGATCAGCTGGGCGGGCCTCGTGTGGGGTTCTGACATGCGACTGCCTCGGTCGATGCCCGGGCCGGGTCCGGCCCGGGCTAACGGGTGGAAAAGGGCGGCGGCCTCGGGTGGTCAGACCCCGCGCTTGGCGACGAAGAGGAGGTTGTTGCCCCGCTCCGCCATTCCCGTCTCGCCGAGCAGCCGCAGCTCCATCGAGCGGATGCGCGCGTAGTGCTCGGGGTCGGACAGGGTGCGCATCACGCCGGTGCTCGATCCGTCCAGCTGCGTCTCCTGGTAGCCCGGGTAGACGAGGACGGGGAAACCGGTGCGGACGGTGGTGTGCAGACCCACGCCCGCCAGGTCGCCCTGCAGCTCGGTGGGGGTGAACAGGTGCATGGGCGGCATGTCCGGCGTGAAGCGGCCGGACCGCTGGGTGACCGCGGACTCCGCCTCTTCGAGGTTGCCGACCATGACGTTGAAGAAGGCGGCGTGATAGCGGTTCGGCAGGACCAGGCTCATCTGGCTGCCCGGCTTCATGAGCGTGCTCAGCTGGCGCAGCACCTCGCGCGGGTCCGCGACGAATCCGAGCACGTTGTGGAAGCTGATGACCAGGTCGAAGGTCTGCCCGGCCAGGTCCTCGGCGACGTTCATCAGGTCGCCGTTGACGACGGTGAGGCGGTCCTCGTAACCGTTCTGCCCGGCCTTCGCCAGCGCGTGCTTGGACATGTCGGGGCTCAGGTCGTAGAGCACCCCGGTGAGGTCAGGGCGCGCGGTGAGGAGCCGGTCGGTCCACCGGCCCGTGCCGCCGCCCGCGTCCAGCAGCCGGCCTCCCTGGGGAACGCCGGGAAGCACGTAGCGCTCGATGGCCTCCCACAGCAGCTCGTCGGAGAGACGCCAGTACACCTGCTCGTCGACCCGGTCGTAGCCGTCGGCCTTGTTGCGGAAGTAGTCGAGCAGCTCGGCGTTGTCCGTGCCTGCGGTGGCGGTGGCGGTGGTGTCGTTCATGGGTGGGGCAGTCCTCTCGGGGCGTGCTGGTGAACGGGGATCCGTGGTGGCCTCCCGTGATCAGGGAAGGATCGTGCTGCCGTTGAATCGCAGCAGCAGGGCGAGGTCGCGGATGTCGTCGTGGCGGGTCGCCCAGAGGAGGAAGCGCTCGACGCCGAGGCCGAAGCCGGCGGTCCGCAGCGGGTGGCGCTCCTTCATGACCGTGTACCACTCGTAGCTCTCGGCGGACACCTCGTGCAGGTCCAGGGCCTGAGCGAGGGTCGTGCCGTCCGCGTGGCGCTCGCCCGCGCCGACGGTCTCGCCGATACCGAAGAGCAGGTCCGCGCTGAGGGCCTTGGTCGCGTCCTCCGGCGCGAACGCCTGGTAGAACGGCACGCTGAGGTGGTCCGGGTGGGTCACCCACACGTAGCCGCCGAACTGGTCCATCAGCTTGCGCTCGCCCGCCCTGGTGAGGCTGCGGCAGCCGGGCTCCAGCTCCTTCACGTAGGCGGGGTCGGAGTCGAGACGGGCCGCGGCCTCGTCGAAGGTGATCCGCGGGAGCGCCTTGGCGCCGGCGAGTTCTTCCAGGTGGGTGACGTCGCCCGCCATCTGGCGAATGGCGTCCGCGCCGTGTTCGAGGAGACCGGCCGCGAGGTCGGACAGGTAGTCCTCGACCGCTTCCATGACGTCGTCGAGACCGCCGACGATCTCGGCCTCGCTGTGGAAGAACTGGCAGAGGTGCGTCTGGTCGGCCGGCTCACCGCGGAAGGAGGGCATCAGGTAGTACGAGCCCTCGGGGGCGAGCCGGCAGCCGAACTCCAGCATGAACTGCATGGAATCGGCGAGATAGGTCGGACTTCCCTCCAGCTCGACCTTGACCGGGCTGCTGTCGCTGCCCCGCCCCATGGGGCTGGAAATCGATCCGGTCGTGATGGGGAGGTGCAGATAGCGGGCCTTGCGGGCAGTCCAGAAAGACGTGGTGCGGTGCGCGATGACGTCCTGGAGAAGGGTCAGATTCGCGTACCAGGGATTCTCGAGAACGGTGAGGTAGTGCTCGTCGGGCTTCTTCCACGAACCGGGTGCGAATACCGTCTGCTCAGACATGGGAGTCCTTTGTCGACTGCTACACGAATGGCTTCCGACCGATTCCTGGGGCCCCCTGGTTACGGTCGTTCACCATCCTGGCCAGCCCCACAGCCGCCGGTCCATAGCTGGCCGCTGCGCCCGCTGGCCATGGCGGATCGCCGCCATGCGGGGGCGGCTGTTCACATCCCGGACACCTGCTCGCATGCCTGGTCTTACATGGCGGGACGGCTCGGCCGCGTGCGAGGGCTCGCCATGACGTTCAGCCGCCAGGGTGAGTGCTGGCCTCCCCGTGTCGGCGAATGCCATGCTGAAGACGCAGCCATGAACGCGGTCGACCGCCGACGCTGCTTGCCGATCCCCCTTCCGTGGAGTCGTGATCCGTGTCGCAGCCGACCCTCTCCGCCGCGGTCGCCGGTACGTGGTCCACGCTCTCCGAAACGGCGCACATGGTCGAGGCGAGCAGTGCGTTCGGCCTGGCCGACGTCGTCGATCTGGAGCGGAGCGGCGACCGGGCGTGGCAGGGCCTGGTGGCGTCGCCCGGGGTCGATCTGGTGGTGCTGGACGCGGCGGGCGACGACCGGCCGGAGCTGGTCCGCCAGTTGCACGAGGCCGGCAAGGCCGTACTGCTGACCGAGCCCTTCCCGATGGCCGCCGGAGAGCTGGAGGAGCTGATCCGGCTCCAGGCCGCAGGAGGGCGGCCGATCGGCGTCCTGGCCCCTCACCGCGCCCTGTTGCACGGGGCGGAGACGGCTTCCCCCGCGACCCCGTTCGCGTACGGCGTCCTGGAGGTCTCGGACTGCCGGCCCGTGGAGGCGCACCGCTGGGCCCGCTGGGCGCCGCTGACCAGCAATCCGGAGACCCAGGCGGCTCTGCGGGCGGTGGCCTTCCATCTCGACCTGGCCTGTCAGCTGCTCGGGGCGCCCGAGACGGTGTGCGTCTCGGGTTTCGACGACGGCACGGGGGTCGGAATCGTCAATTTCGCCCGGGGATGCCGGTTCGTGTTCGCGGTGACGTCCCGGTCGGCGAACCACGTCGAACGGCTCGACCTCCTGGGGGCCGGCAGCCGGATACGGGTCGCGGACGGAAGGGTCTCCCTGGAACAGGATTTCGTGGTGCGAACCGCTGAACTCCCTTCCTTGATCTCGGCCCGCGAACTGCTGCTTCACGAGATGGCCGACGCGATCAGGACCGTTGGTAGGCTGCGCTACGGCAGCCTGGCCGCAGGTCGAGGCTTGGCGAAGATCCTGGGGGAGTTGGGCAAATGACGGTTTGTCGATTCCGCTCCCCGTCGTGCCGTGGGCTGCACAGAGAACTACGGAGTGGGTGAGTTGACCGACATCGAGAGTTTGCGGCAATCCTTCCTGGAGGAATTGTCCAAAGCATCGCAAAAGTCCGAGATCGAGACTTTGCGGGCCTCCTTTCTGGGCCGCCGCAGTCTGATCAAGGAAGAGTTTCGTCGCCTGCCGGGGCTTCCCGAAGAGGAGCGTCGCGCGTACGCCGCCCGGCTGAACGAGCTCTCGCAGCAGATGCAGGGCGAGATCGACGCCCGGGTGAACGCCGCCCGCAAGGCCGAGACGGCCAAGCAGCTGGAAGCGGAGTGGCTGGATGTCACCCTGCCCGGCCAGGCCGGCCGCGTGGGGTCCTGGCACCCTCTCACCGAGGTGGAGCAGCGCTGCCTGACCGTCCTGCGCAAGCTCGGCTTCGAACGCGCCGAGGGTCCCGAAGTCGAGGACGCCTACCACAACTTCGACGCCCTCAACATTCCGCAGCACCACCCGGCCCGCGACATGCAGGACACCTTCTGGCTGGACGCGGGGAAGCTGCTGCGCTCCCACACCACGACCGTGCAGGCGCGGGTCCTCGGCGAGGGGCGCGACGTCCCGATCAAGGTCGCGGCCGCCGGCCGGGTCTACCGCAACGAGGCCGTGGACGCCACCCACCTGGCCATGTTCCACCAGCTGGAGGGCTTCTGGCTGGAGCCGGGCCTGAACGTCGGACACCTCAAGAGCCTGCTCGGCTTCGTGGCGAAAGAGCTGTACGGCGAGGACGTCAAGCTCCGCTTCAAGCCGAAGTACTACCCCTACACCGAACCGTCCCTCGGCCTGGACATCGCCTGCACCAACTGCGGCGGCGACGGCTGCGAGGCATGCCACCACATCGGCTGGGTCACCATCATCGGCGCCGGCATGGTCCACCCCGCGGTCCTGCGCGAGTTCGGCTACGACCGCGACGGCATCACGGGCATCGCTTTCGGCTGGGGCACCACCCGCATGACCTCGCAGTGGCTGGGCGTCACCAAGGTGCGCCCGCTCTACGGGTCGGACCAACGTCTGCTGAACTACCTTCACCGAGGCCACGAGTGAAACTGACTACCGCAGGTCTCCGTACCTTCCTCCCCGCTCTGCAGGACGACCCCACCGCCTTCCGCAACGCCCTGGACGAGTCGGGCCTGGAGGTGAAGTCCATCGACACCGACGGTCCGAGCACCGCCGTGACCCTGGAATTCCTCGCCAACCGGGGAGACCACCGGAGCTACTTCGGCGTCGCGCTCGAACTCGCCGCGCGGCTCGGCCTCGCCCTCTCCGACGTCGCCGTGGAACCGCTGGTGGTGGGCCCGGACGGCCCGTCGGTCTCGGTCACCACGACGCACTGCCTCGCGTACACGCTGACCCCGCTGGAGGTGCTCGACGCGACCGCCGAGCTGCCCGCGGACAGCGTGGAGCGGCTCACGACGTCGGGGTTGCGCAGCGGGCACGCCGTCGTGGACGCTGCCGAGGCGGCCAACCTGGAGCTCGGCCAGCCTCTCCAGACGTACGACGCGGACAAGGTCCTCGGCATGGTCGAGGTCCGCGCGAGCCGTCCGGGCGAGACCTTCACCCCCGTCGGGGAGGAGGAGCCCCGTGAACTGGCGGAGGGCACTCCCGTGGTGGCCGACGAGGAGAAGATCCTCTCGGTGGCCGGAGTGACCGGCGGCGAGCACTCCCGGGTGACGGCGGGGAGCCGCCGCGTACTCCTGGAGTCCGCCGCGTTCGACCCCGTGGCGGTCCGGCTCGCCGCCACCGCGCTGGGCCTCTCCACGCCCGCCTCGCAGCGCTTCGAGCGGGGCGCGGACCCGACGGCCGTCCACCGGGGGGCGGGCCGCGCGCTCAGCCTGCTCGGCGAGTCCAAGGCCGCCGTCCGCAGCGGTTCCACCGCCGAACCCCAGCCGTGGAACGGCACTCTGCCGGTCCTGCCGGTGGACGCGGCGAGCGCCTCGGCGTTCCTCGGCACCGCGCTCGACCGGGCCGAGGTGACCGAGCGCCTGGCGGCGTACGGCTTCCGGGAGGCGGGTGAGGGCCGGTACGAGGTCCCGGGCACCCGCATCTGGGACGTCAAGGAGACGGAGGACCTGTACGAGGAGCTCGCGCGGCACATCGGGTTCGACGTCCTGCCCGCCGGACCCCTTCCCGCGAGCCACGGAGCATCCCTCACGCCCCGGGAGACGCTCGTCCAGGTGATCGGCGACACCTTCGTCGGCTTCGGGTTCATGGAGACCTTCACCGACGGCTTCTACTCCAAGGAGACGCTGAAGATCCTCTCCCCGGCGGCGGGCCACCCCCTCGCGGCGCACGTGGGCATCGCCAACGCCGAGGACCGCCGGTACTCGATGCTCAAGAACAACTGCCTGGCACAGGCCGTCTCCGCGGTGGGCGCCAACCTGCGCTTCAAGCAGGAACGCATCCGTCTCTTCGAGGTGACCCGGACCTTCCTGAGCGACCCCACCGCCGCGAACGGGCTCTGCGAGGAGCGCCCCGTGCTCTGGGCGATCGCCTCCGGCGAGCGCGAGGAAGGCCTGTGGACGGGCAAGTCCGGCCCCGTGGACTTCTTCTTCCTGCGCGGTGTCGTGGAGGAGGCCGCGCTGCGCTGCGGCGTGGACCTCACCGTCGAGCGGCTCCCGGGGACCCACCCCCTGGCCGACTCCCTCCATCCGCACCGCAGCGCGCTGCTCCTGGTCGACGGGGCGCCGGCCGGTGTCTGCGGCGAGGTGCACCCCGACGTCCGGCACCGCGCCGGTCTCGGGGGGAAGCGTCCGGTCTATGTGGAGCTCGACTTCGACGTGTGGTCCGTGCGCACCGGGCGGCTGGCGGCCGCGCCCTTCCGCGAGGACCCGGCGGTCGAGCGGATGCTGGACTTCGTCATGCCCCGCACCGTCGCGAACGACCAGGTACGGGAGACCCTCCGCACGGCCGCACCGGAGTGGGTGCGTTCCATCGACGTGGCCGACGTCTTCCTCCCGGACCGCGGCGACCCGGGCCGGCGCTCGGTGACCTACCTGCTCCGCTTCGACAGCGAACCGGCCCGTCCTGCCGAGGAGTTCAACGCCGTGCTGGACCACCTGGTCCGGACGGTGACGGACCGCTTCGGCGCCGAGGGCGTCCACCTGCGGGTGTAGCGGAGTACCGTCCGGCGACCGAGGTCCGGCCCCATCGCGAGCGAGGGGCCGGACCTCGGGCATGAGTACCGCGCATCGAGGCAACCGAGCGACGGGGAACCGTGAAGGAGCCCGACATGACAGCGACCCTGTTCTGCGTTCCGCACGCCGGCGGCACCGCCGGCGTCTTCCAGGATCTGACCCGGCACCTCGCGGGGGCCTTCCAGGTGCGTCCGCTGGAGCTCCCCGGACGCGGCGCCCGGGCCAGGGAGCGGCCGTGCGCCGACTTCGCCGAGGCGATACGCGACCTGGCCCGGCAGATACGCGAGGCGGCTCCGCCGGGCGGATGGGCGCTCCTCGGCCACAGCATGGGTGGCCTGCTGGCCTACGAAGTGGCGCGGGATCACCGCGCGTTGGGACTGACCCGCCCCGAACGGCTGCTGCTCTCCGCCTGTCCGGGGCCCCGGTGGCACGCCGCCGCCGCCGAGCCCGAGGCCGGCTGGGGCTCCGACCGGGACATCGCCGAACGGCTGGTGGCGCTGGGCGGCTTACCCCGGGAGGTCGCCGTGGACGCGGACGCGGCCGCCTACTTCACCGGCCTCGTCCGGCAGGACGCGCGGCTGCTCACCGGATACCGGTACGACCCGGCCGGGGAGCCGCTCGGCTTCCCGCTGGCGCTGTTCCTCGGCTCCGCCGACCCGCTGACCGACGCGGGGACCGCCGCGGAGTGGCAGGAGGCCGCGGGCCGGCCGCCGCGGGTACGGCGCATCGCCGACGCGGGGCACTCCCTGGTCACGGAGCGCCCCGAGGAGATGGCACGCATGCTGAGCGAGGAACTGAGCGGGGGACAGGTGGACATGGGCCCGGACGCGAATCGTGAGCGGTACCTGGACCTGATGAAGAAGGTCCTGACCAACGTCGTGTACGAGGACGCCCCGCTGCCCAGCGAGTGGTCCCCGGACGCCGTCTTCGACCCCGTCAGCCGCAGCACCGGCCTCGACTGGCCGAGCCAGGCGCACACCATGGTGGGCGCGCGGCGCCTCGACAACGTGCAGTCCTGTGTGGAGCAGGTGCTGCGCGACGGCGTCCCGGGCGACTTCATCGAGACCGGGGTGTGGCGCGGCGGGACCTCGATCTTCATGCGGGCGGTGCTCCAGGCGTGGGGGGTCACCGACCGGACCGTCTGGGCCGCGGACTCCTTCCGGGGCATGCCGGAGGTCGCCGACGGCGCCCACCCCGGAGACGTGGCCCTGGGCACCCACCGCTTCAACGACGTCATGGGCGTCTCGCTGGACACCGTACGGCGCAACTTCCGCACCTACGGTCTGCTGGACGACCAAGTGCGTTTCCTGCCGGGCTGGTTCAAGGACACCCTGCCCTCGGTCCCGGTCCGTGATCTCGCGCTGATCCGGCTGGACGGCGATCTGTACGAGTCGACCATGGTCGCCCTGGACCACCTGTACGCGAAGCTCTCGCCCGGCGGATTCGTCATCGTCGACGACTACATCATCGACGTCTGCCGGCAGGCCGTGCACGACTTCCGGGACCGGCACGGCATCACCGAACCCCTGCACGACATCGACGGCGTCGGCGCCTACTGGCGCCGGACCCGGTGAGTCCCATGAGGGAGACGGACGACATGGCCCCGCGGGAGACGCCCGGCCCGGCCGACCGCACGCCGCCGCCCGCCCTGTGCAGCGGTCCCGCGCTCACCCGGGACCACCCGGTGCCCGCCGACGTCGGCCTGCTGCTGGCCGAAGCCGCGTCGAGGGCCCCGGACCGGGGCGTGCTGACGGTGGACGAGGACGGCCGGGCGGTGCTGGCCCCCTATCCGGAGCTGCTGGAGCGGTCCCGCGCCCTGCTCGCCGTCCTGCGCGAGCACGGCTGTGTGCCGGGCGACACGGTGGTCCTCCACGGCCTGGCCCTGCCGGACTTCTTCCCCTTCCTGTGGGCGTGCCTCGGCGGCGGGCTGGTGCCGCTGACGGTCGAGGCCGGCGCCGACGAGACGGCCCGGCTCCGGACGGCCGAGCGAACCGTCGAGGCCTGTGCGCTGCTCGACGGCCCCCGGCTGGTGACCGACGCGGCAGGCGCGGCGCGGCTCCGGGCCGCGGGGCTCGACGCCCGCGTCCGGCTGCTCGACGCCGACCGGTGCCGCCAGGAGGCGGAAGCCGTTCCCCGGCCGGTCGCCCGTGCCGGGCGCGCCCCCGCCGATCCGGCGTCGACGGCGCTGCTCATGCTCTCCTCGGGCAGCACCGGGCGCGCCAAGGTCATTCCGCTGACCCACGCCGGGCTGCTCGACTTCGTCCAGGGCTCGCGCGAGGCCCTGGGCTGGCGGACCGGCGAGACCACGCTCAACTGGCTGCCGGTGGACCACAGCGCCAGCCTGCTGCTCTACCACCTGCTGCCCGTGCACACCCGCAGCACCAACGTGCACGTCCCGCCGTCCCTGGTGCTCGGGGCCCCGCTGTCCTGGCTGGACCTGTGCGCGGAGCACCGGGTACGGCACACCTGGGCGCCCACCTTCGGCTACCAGCTGCTCCGAGGAGCCCTGGCCGAACAGCCCGGCCGCGACTGGGACCTGTCGGCCATCCGCACCCTCGTCAGCGGCGGGGAACAGATCCTGCCGGAGGTGGTGGACGCTCTGCTGGCCGCCACCGCGCCCTTCGGCGTGCCCGGCGACTGCTTCGTGGCGGGCTGGGGCATGTCCGAGACCTGCACCGGAATCACCTGGGGCAGATACGGGGAACCCGGAAGCGTCCAGCGCGTGGCGCTCGGGCCGGACGGGCGGGTCCGGCACCTGGACGCCCCGGCGCCGGAGGCTCTGCACCTGGTCGGCGTGGGACGCCCGGCACCGGGCGCCGACGTACGCGTCGTGGACGGCCGCGGGCAGGTGCTGCCGGAGGAGACCGTGGGCCGGCTCCAGGTGAGATCGGTGCGGATCACCCCCGGCTACCTGGGCGACGACGAGGCCAACTCCCTGGCCTTCCCCGGCGGGACCGCGCCGGGGGCCTGGTTCGACAGCGGTGACCTGGCCTACGTCAGCGGGGGCCGGGTCGTCATGACCGGGCGCCGGAAGGACATCGTCGTCCTCAACGGCGAGAACCACTACTGCCACGCGATCGAGGCCGTGGTGGCCACCGTGCCCGGGGTGTCCGGCACCGCCGTCGCGGTGTGCGGCGTCCCCGACCCGGCGTCGGGCAGTGAGGCGCTGGCGGTGTTCCTGGCCGGCGCGGACGGCGGGACCCCGGCGCCGGAAGCGATCACGGCGGTCCGCGCCGAGCTCGCCCGACGGCTGAGCCTGGTCGCGCGTCACGTCGTCGGGCTCACCGCCGCCGAGCTGCCGCGCACCTCCAGCGGCAAGATACGCCGGGCCGCCCTCGCCGCGCTGCTCCCCGCACGCGGCGGGGAGCCGGAGCGCCGGAGCGCCGCCGGAGCGGAGGCGGCGGCCGGCCCCGGCACGGTCGAGCGGGTACGGCGGGCGGTCCGCGAGGTGCTCGACGACGGGGCCGCCCTGGACGCCGCGCACGACCGTGTCCCGCTGCGCGAGCTGGGTGTCACCTCGGTGATGCTGGGACGGCTGAGCCGGCTCCTGCAACGGGAGTTCGCCCGTGAGCTGCCGATGTCCGCCCTGTTCGAGCATCACACCGTCGCGCGCCTGGCGGCCCACCTGGGCCCGGACCCGTCCGCACCGGCCCCCGCAGCACCGGCCCCTGACCCCGCCGGATCGTCGGCGCCCGGCACCCGGCGGCCCCCGCCCGCGACGGACGCCGGGGAGCCGGTCGCCGTCATCGGCATGGCGCTGCGCTTCCCCGGCGCCAGTGACCCGGACGGCTTCTGGGACAACCTGCGGCACGGCCGCAACCGTCTGACCACCTTCACCCCGGACCAGCAACGCGCCGCCGGACTCTCCCGCGCGGCGGTCACCGATCCCGCGCGACGGCCGGTGGCGGGCGCCCTGGACGGTGTCCACGCCTTCGACCCCCCGTTCTTCGGCATGAGCCCGTCGGAGGCCGCGCTCACCCACCCCGGCCACCGGCTGTTCCTGGAGTGCGCCTACGAGGCCCTGGAATCCGCCGGTCACGCCGAACCGCGTGACGGCGTCCGCATCGGTGTCTACGCCGGCTCCGGAATGAACCTGGTCGACTACCAGAGCGGGCACGAGCCTCCCGCGGAACGGGACCTCACCACGTCGATGCGGGCCGCGATCGGCGGTACGCCGGACTTCCTGGCGACGCGCGCGGCCTACCGGCTGGGCCTCACCGGCCCCGCCCTGTCGGTGCAGACGGCCTGTTCCACCTCGCTGGTCGCCGTGCACCTCGCCGTGCAGGCGCTGCGCAGCGGCGACGCGGACATGGCCCTCGCCGGAGCGGCGGCCGTCCACCTGCCGCAGGAGTCGGGGTACGTGTCCCACCCGGACGCGGTGCTGTCGCCGACCGGCGTCTGCAGCCCCTTCGACGCCGACGCGGACGGCACCGTGGGCGGCAACGGCGTCGCCGCCGTCCTGCTCAAGCCCCTGTCGGCGGCACTGGCCGACGGCGACCCCGTCCTGGGCCTGATCACCGGTACGGCCGTGAACAACGACGGCACCCGGAAGATCGGCTTCACCGCGCCCAGCGTCGACGGCCAGGTCGACGTCGTACGCACGGCGCTGCGGCGGGCCGGGATCACCGGCGACGACCTCGGATACATCGAGGCGCACGGCACCGGCACCCCGGTCGGCGACCCCGTCGAGTTCGCGGCGCTCTCCCGGGCACTGGCCGCCACCTCGACCAGGACCGGCCACTGCGCCGTGGGCTCGGTCAAGGGGGACATCGGGCACCTCGACACCTGCGCGGGCATGGCGGGGCTGATCAAGGTGCTGCTGATGCTCCGGCACGAGGTGGTCGTCCCCTCGGGGAACCTCCGCACCCCGAACCCGGCGCTCGGCCTCTCCGGCAGCCCGCTCCGCCTGGCCACCGCGTACGAGCCGCTGCCCCCGGCCCGCCCCGGCGCACCGCTGCGGGCCGGCGTGAACGCCCTGGGCGTCGGCGGGACCAACGCGTTCGTCGTCGTGGAGTCCGCACCCGCGGCGGCGGCGTCCGGCCGGAGCGCCGACCGCGGGAGCCGCCCCGTCGTCGTGCCGCTGACCGCCCCGACCGAGCAGGCGCTGTGCCGGCTCGCCGCCGAGGTCGGCGACTGGCTGCGGGCCCGTCCGGGCACCGGAGCCGCGGCCGTCGCGGCGAGTCTCGCGGCCCGGCCGGCGCGGTCCGTCCGGGCCGTGGCCGTCGTGGCGTCCGGCACCCAGTTGCTGGAGGCACTCGACGGGCTGGCCGCGGGGCCGCCGCGTGAGCGGGGTCCGCTCCACCGGACGGGACGACCGGGCCCGCCGGCCGGCACGGGTGTCGTGCTGGCGTACTCCGGGCAGGGGACCGCCGCGTACGGCATGGCCAGGGAGCTCTACGAGGCGATTCCCGAGGTGCGGGACGTCCTGGACCTCTGCGACCGGGTCCACGCCGACGAGCACGGCCCCGGGCTGCTGGAGGCACTGCTCCGGGGGGCCGCGGGCACCCCGCTGCCCGCCCGGCTCGCCCAACCCGCCCTGTTCGCCCTTCAGGCGGCGCTCACCGCGTACTGGCGGGCGCTCGGCGTCGTACCGGGACACGTGCTGGGCCACAGCCTCGGCGAGATCGCGGCACTGCACGCCGCGGGCGGCCTCTCCCTCGACGACGGGGTCCGGCTGACCGCCGCGCGGGGACGGCTGATGGCGGAGGGCACGGCGGAGGGCGCGATGCTGGCCGCGCGGCTCGGTGAGGCCGAGGCGCGGCGCGTCGCCCGAACCTGTGGGCTCGACATCGGCGCCCGCAACGGAGCCGACTCCGTGGTGCTGAGCGGAACCCCGGACGCGGTCGCGCACGCGGAGCGGCTGCTGCGGAGCGAGGACGTCCCCGCGCGCCGGCTGGCCGTGGACCGCGCCTTCCACTCGGCGCTCATCGACCCGGTCCTCGACCCGTACGCCCGGTCCGTCCGGGCGTGTGCGCTCGGCCGCCTGGAGGTCGCCCTGATCGACGGTACCGACGGCACCGTCCATCCGGCCGGTTCGACGATCACCCCCCGGCACCTGGTGGACCAGGCCCGCCGAACCGCACGGTTCGACCTCCAGCTCCGGTCGCTGTCCGGCACGGGCGCGCCGACCGTCGTCGAGGTCGGTCCGCGCGACGAGCTGACGGTCCTCGGCCGGAGGACCCTGCCCCACCTGCGGTGGATTCCCACCGTGGACCGCTCCGGCGACCCGGTGCGCTCGGCGCTCCTGGCGGCCGGTGAACTGTACTGCCAGGGCCATCCGGTGGACCTCGGCGTCAGCCGGACCTCCGTGCGCCGTGTGCCGCTGCCCACGACCCCCTTCCAGCGCCGTGACTTCCGGGACACCGACCTGCCCCGGGCGCCGCGCGAACGTCTCGAACAGCAAAGGGACACCGACATGCCCGACGAGTTCCTCACCTCCGTGACCACCCTGGCGGCGCGACACCTCGGACTGAGCCCGGACGACGTGGCGGCCGACACCGAGTTCATCGCGCTGGGCGGGGACTCGCTGACGCTGGTCGCTCTGGCGCGCGACGTGGAACGCGAGCACGGACTGCGCGTGCCGGTAAGGGAGTTGTTCGACACCTGGACGACCCCCCGCGCGCTGGCACAGGCCGTGGCCTCCTCGCGCTCCGACGCCGGGGCGGTACGGGACGGCGGCCCGCGATCCGAGGCTCGGGAACCTGAGGTCCGGATACCCGCCGTCCAGGAACCGCTGGTCCGGATACCCGCGGTCCAGGAACCTGCGGTCCGGATACCGGCGGTCCAGGAACCGCTGGTTCAGGATCCGCCGGTCCCGGAACAGGTGCTCCAGGGCGGCCCGGCCGTGCCGGAGCTGTCGGCGGCGGCCGGCACGGATGGCGTCGGCTCCCTCCTCCGTACGCAGTTGGAGGTGGTCGACAACATGGTCCGGCAGGTCACCGGCCTCCTGGAGCGCCAACTGGACGTGCTGCCCACGACCCTGCCCGTCCCTCCCGCCGCGCCGGCCCGACCGGCGGCCCTGGCGAAGAAGGCCGCAGCGCCGACGGCCGTAGCGCCGATGGCCGTAGCACCGACGGCCGTAGCACCGACGGCCGCAGCGGCCGGGGTCCCGACGGCCGGGGTCCCGGCGGTCAGGGTCCCCGCGCCCGGGGTTCCGGCGCCCGGGAAAGCTCCCGCGGCCCCGCCCCGGCGGCCGGCGGCCCGTGCCGGGGCCCCGAGGGCGGCCCTCGACTTCAGCCTCTACTTCTTCGGCGACTACCCGCACCACCAGGGCGCGGGCGGCTACGAGAACCTCCTGAACGCGGCGGAGTTCGCCGACCGCAACGGTTTCCACACCGTGTGGCTGCCCGAGCGGCACTTCCACTCCTTCGGCGGCCTCTTCCCCAACCCCTCGGTCCTCGCGGCGGCGCTCGCCACGCGCACCTCACGCGTCCGGCTGCACGCGGGGTCGGTGGTCCTCCCCCTGCACCACCCCATCCGGGTCGCGGAGGAGTGGGCCATGGTGGACAACCTCTCCGACGGCCGTGCGGGCGTGTGCGTCGCCTCCGGGTGGCACGCGCGGGACTTCGTCCTGGCGCCGGGCAACTTCGGCCGCCACCGGGAGCTGATGTACGAGCAGCTGGAGGACGTCCGTACCCTCTGGTCCGGCGGCCGGCTGTCCGCGGTCTCGGGAACGGGCGAGCCCACCGAGGTCACGCTGTACCCGCGTCCGGTGCAGGACGACATCCCCCTGTTCGCCGCGGTGGTCGACAACCCCGAGAGCTACCGTCGCGCCGCGCTCCAGGGCCTGGGCATCGTCACCAACCTGATGTCCCAGAGCGTGGCGGAGCTGGCGGGCAACATCGCCCTCTACCGGCGCACGCGGGAGGAAGGCGGCCTTGATCCCGCCGGCGGCCGGGTGGTGGTGCTGCTGCACACCTACCTGGGAGAGGACCTCGCCGAGGCGCGCGAGGAGGCCGCCGCTCCCTTCGTCTCCTATCTGCGGTCGTCGCTGTCGCTGTTCGACCGGATGGCCAACAGCCTCGGGCTGGACGCCGATCTGGAACGTACGGCGCCGGAGGACGTCGACTTCCTGCTGCGGCGCGCGTACGAACGCTACTGCGAGAGCCGGGCGTTGATCGGCACGGTCGGGAGCAGCGCGCCGATCGTGGAGGCCGTGCGCGACGCGGGGGCCGACGAGATCGCGTGCTTCGTCGACTTCGGCATGGCGCCGGAGCTGATGGCGGCGGGCCTGCCGCTGATCCGCGAGCTGAACGAGCGGCAGGCTGCCGGGGGCGCCGGAACCCCCGCCGTGCCCTCCACGGTGACGCCGGCCGTCCGGCCCGCCGTCCCTGTCCCTTCCTCTGCTCCTCGACCCGCCACCGCTTCCGGGGCCGTACGCGCCGCGGGCGTGCCGGTCCCCGCGGCGCAGCGCCGCCTGTGGCTGCTGGAACAGATGTACCCGGGGAGCAACGACTACCACGAGCCGAAGGGCATACTCCTGACCGGGCGCCTGAACCACGGTGCGCTGCGGGACTCCCTCGACCGGGTCGTCGCCCGCCATCCGCAACTGCGGGCCGTCTTCCGCGAGAGCGACGGCGAGGTACGCCGCTTCGACCGGCCCGCCGCCCCGGTGCCCTGTCCGGTCATCGACCGGGAGGGCGTCCCGGTGGAGGAGGCGCTCGCCGAGGCGGTGCGGGCGGAACGGCACACCGTGTTCGACCTGGCCCACGGCCCGCTCCTGCTCGCGCGCCTGATCCGGCTCTCCGACGAACAGCACCTGCTGTACCTCCACGCGCACCACATCGTCTTCGACTCGTTCTCGACGCGGGTGTTCGTCCGGGACCTGGGCGCCTGCTACCGGGCCTGGCCCGGACTGCCCACCGGTCTTCCTCCGGTGCCGGTCGGCGGCGTGCGGTCGCCGGGGGCCGACGGCCGGGAGGACGGGCTCGCCTTCTGGGTGGAGGAGCTGCGCGGCGCGCCTCCGCTCGAACTGCCCACCGACCGCCCGCGCTCCGCGCAGGCGGCGGGTCGGGGCGCCCATCTCGTCCACGAGTTCGGCCGGGACCTGGCCGACCGGCTCTCGGCGTTCGCCCGCGATCAGGGAGCCACGCCGTTCATGGTGCTCGTGGCGGCCGTGGGCGCGGTCCTGGGCAGGATGAGCGGGCAGGAGGACGTGCTGCTCGGGACGGCGGTGACCAACCGGCCCGCGGGGACGGAGGACGCGGTCGGTCTCTTCGTGGACACCGTGGTGCTGCGGGTCGATCTCTCCGGCGAGCCGGGCTTCGGCGGTCTGGTCCGCAGGGTGCGGGAGCGCAGCACCCGTGCGTACGAGCACCAGGACGTCTCGTTCGACGACCTGGTGACCGCGCTCAACCCGCCCCGGGTGGCCGGGGCGAACCCGCTGTTCCAGGTGATGGTGGAGTACGAGAAGCACTCGGGCACGGAGTTCGCGGAGCCGGCGGTCCGGGCCGAGATCCTCGACGTGCCCAGCGACCGGGCGCCGTTCGACCTGACCCTGTACCTCGCCCGGCACGACGACGGGCTGCGCTGCACCGTGGAGTACCGCGCGGACCTCTACGAGGAGGCCACCGTGCGGCGGATGCTCGACTACGTCGCGCGGGCCCTGGAGCGCGGCTGCGCGGATCCCGGTGTCCGGCCGGCCGGCCTGACGGCCCTCACCGAGGCGGACCGGGATCTGCTCGCCGGCTGGCAGGGCGCGGCGGCCGCGGAGGCGCCGGCCACGCTGCACGGACTCGTCCGGGACCAGGCACGCGCCACACCGCACGAGCCCGCGGTCATCGACGGCGACGCGGTCCTCACGTACGCGGAGCTGGACGCCGCCGCCGACAGGCTGGCGCGCGTGCTCGCCGGCCGGGGGGTCGGCCGGGGCGACATCGTCGCCGTCGGGATGGCGCGCGGAGCGGGTCTCGTCGTCGCCCTGCTGTCCGTGCTCAGGGCGGGAGCGGCCTACCTCCCTCTGGACCTGGCCGTGCCGACGGCCCGGCTGGAGCACTTCGTCGCCGACAGCGAGGCCGTGCTGGTCGTCAGCGACGCCGACTTCCGCGAGGCGCATCCGGGGCTGGAGGGCCTGACGGAGCACCTGCACGCCGACGACGCCGCGCTCACCCTCGACGGGACCCCCGCGAGCGCTTCCACGAATCCCACCGATGCCACCAAGTCCACCGACGCCACCGACGCCGCCGGCCCCGCCGGGTGGCCCGGCGCCCAGGACGACATCGCCTACCTCATCTACACCTCGGGCTCGACCGGCCGTCCCAAGGCCGTGCGGGTTCCGCACCGCGGGCCGGTCAACCTGGTGCGCTGGCACCTGCGCGAGAACGAGCCGTTGCGTACCGCGCAGTGGACGTCGGCGGGGTTCGACGTCAGCGTCCAGGAGATCTTCACGACGCTGGCCTCCGGCGCCGCGCTCGTCACCGTGCCGGACGAGGCGCGACAGGACCCCGCCGTCCTGGAGAAGCTCCTCGACCGGCACCGGGTCGAACGGCTCCACCTCCCCTCCACGCCTCTGAAGTACGTGACCGGGTACGGGCTGCGCGTGCCCTCCCTGAAGGAGGTGTGCGCGGCCGGTGAGCCCCTCCAGGTCACGCCCGGGCTGCGCGCCTTCCTGGACGCCCACCCGGGGCTGCGGCTCTTCAACCAGTACGGTCCGACCGAGGCGTCGGTCATCGTCACGTCGCACGAGGTGACGGAGCGGGACGGGGAGCCCGTGCCGATCGGGCGGCCCATATCCGGGGTCACGACCCATGTGCTCGACGCGGCGGGGGGCCACCTTCCGGTGGGAGCCGTCGGTGAGCTCCACATCGGGGGCGAGGCGCCCGCCGCGGGATATCTCGGCGACCCGGCGCTCACGGCCGAGCGGTTCGTCACCCACCCGCTGCTGCCGGGCGAGCGGCTGTTCCGGACCGGGGACCTCGTGCGCCGACGCGGCGACGGGGTGCTGGAGTTCGTCGGGCGGCTCGACGACCAGGTGAAGGTGCGCGGCCACCGGGTGGAGCCCGGCGAGGCCCGGGCCGCGCTGTGCCGCCTGGACGGCGTGCGGGACGCCGCCGTGACGGTGCGGACCGACGAGAGGGGGGAGAACACCCTGGTGGCCCATGTGGTCCTCACCGGTGAACCGGCCGGAGGGACCGACTGGGCCGACCCCCTGCGCGCCGCGCTCAGAGCGGTGCTGCCGGACTACCTCGTACCGGAGCGGTGGGTGCGGGTGCCCAGGCTGCCGGTGGGGCCGAGCGGCAAGATGGCCGTCGACCGGCTGCCGGAACCCGCGCCGCCCGTCCCCGGTGCCGACGCGCCCGACGGGACCGAGCAGGTGCTGCACGACCTGTGGTGCGACGAACTGGGCGTCGCGTCCCTGCCCGGCGACCGGTCCTTCTTCGACCTCGGCGGCAACTCGCTGCGGGCCGTGCGGGTTCTCACGCGGGTCCGCGACGCGTTCGGCGTCCAGTACCCGATGGCCGACTTCGTACGGGAACCGACCCTGCGGGCGATGGCGCGCGGGCTGTCCCGGCTCACGAAGGGCCCCGGGAGCCGATGACGGTGACCACAGGGCCGCGCCCCGGGTCACCGGGTGTCCGCGGGCGCGCCCTCGTCCCGGCCCTCGCGTCGTGCGGCACCTCGGTCTCCCTCATGAACACCCTGCCCGTGCCGATGCTCCCCCGGCTCTCCGAGGTCCTCCACACCTCGCCGTCGAACGCCTCCTGGGCCGTCACCGCGACCCTGCTCGCCGCCGCTGTCTGTACGCCGATCAGCGGGCGGCTGGGGGACATGTACGGCAAGCGGAGGGTCATGCTGTGGTGCCTGTCCCTGATGGTCGCCGGCTCGCTGCTGTGCGCCCTGGCCGACTCGGTCCTCGTGCTCGTCGTCGGCCGGGCCCTCCAGGGCACCGGGGCGGGCATCCTGCCGCTCGGCCTGAGCGTCATGCGGGACGAGGTCGCCCCGGAGCGGCTGGGCCGCGCCCTGGCCCTGATGAGTTCGTCGGTCGGGCTCGGCGGCGCCCTGGGGTTTCCGCTGGCCGCCTTCATGGCGCAGTACGTCGACTGGCACGCCGTCTACTGGCTGGCGACCGTGACGAGTGTGGCCAACCTCCTGCTGGTCCGCTGGTGCGTGCCCGCCTCCCCCCGCGCGACGGGCGGCAGGTTCGACCACGTGGGCGCGTTCGGTCTCACCGTCGTGCTGACCCTGCTCCTGCTGGGGATCTCACGGGGGACCGAGTGGGGCTGGACCGGTCCGTACACGCTCGGCGCGTTCGGCGGTGCCGCGGTGATCGGCTGGGTGTGGGTGCACCACCAACTCCGGCGCCCGGAGCCTCTGGTCGATCTGCGC
This sequence comes from Streptomyces sp. NBC_01116, assembly GCF_041435495.1. Lineage (NCBI taxonomy): Bacteria > Bacillati > Actinomycetota > Actinomycetes > Kitasatosporales > Streptomycetaceae > Streptomyces > Streptomyces sp. NBC_01116. Next base: position 3,398,346 of record NZ_CP108644.1, on the reverse strand, counting down.
GCGTCCGTGGGGACGTCCCTGCTCGCCACCCATGTCGCCGCGCTGCTCGTCGGCTTCTCCATGTTCGCGCTGTCGATGATCCTTCCTCAGATCCTCCAGCTCTCCCGCGCGACGGGGTACGGCTCCGGACTCTCCATGGTGAGCGCCGGATTCTGCCTGGCGCCCGCGGGCGTGGTGATGATGCTGCTCTCGCCCCGGGCGGCGGGGGCCTGCGCGCGGTGGGGGGCCCGGTCCACGCTGGGCTGCGGCGCCGCGGTCATGGGGCTCGGCTACGCGGCCGGAATCCCGCTGTGGGGCGGGGTCTGGGGGGTGGTCGCCGTATCGGTCGTCGTCGGGGCGGGACTCGCCTTCGCCTTCGCCGCGATGCCGGCCCTGATCGTGGCCGACGTCCGGCCCGAGCAGACGGCGGCGGCCAACGGCCTCAACACGCTCATGCGCTCCATCGGCATGACGGTGTCCAGTGCCGTCATGACCGAGATCCTGTCCCGCGACTGGGACGCCGCGTCGGTCGCCGGGGCGGCGTCGCTCGTACCGTCCGCGGCCGGCTTCCGGACGGCCTTCGCCACGGCGGCCCTGGCAGCGGTGGCAGCGGCCGCGCTGACGCCGGCGCTCCGGAGGCGACGGGGTGCCGGCGGCTCTCCGGCGCGGTGAACCCTCACCGGCCGCTGCCGCCGTTCCACCACGTCTCCGCCGGGTTTCTCTACAGTTCTCGGCCAGTTCTGTAGAAAAGAGCCCCACCGCCACTTCTTGTCGCGGCAGTTACGGCTGCGCCAGAGTTCGAGGCGCGGCGACAGGAACATGTCATCGCCGCCGGGCAGTGTCCATGGAACACGTCGCGCTTCCCCAGGCGCGGTGTGGCCACCCCCCCCCATTGTCTGGACGCTTGCCTGCGTAGCGGAAGGAATCGCGTGAAGCACAGCAGGAAGAAGAACGCGCGCAGATCCGTCGTGGCCGCCTCGATCGGCGTCCTCCTGTCGGCCGGAGTCGCCACGGGAGCCTATGCCGGTACGACGTCGGAGCCCTCGGCCCCCTCGGCTCCGGTGTACCAGCCGGAGATGGTGAAGGCGCTCGCCACCACCCTGGGCGTCAGCGAGAAGGCCGCGGTGCGGCGGCTGGACCGCGAGGCCGACCAGCAGGACCGGTTCGCGGAGCTGCGGAAGGACCGGGTCGACACGCTCGGGGCCTTCTTCGCCGAGGACGGTTCGCTGGTCGTCAACGCCGCCGACGCCGAAGCGGCGAAGGACGTCCGGGCGGCGGGGCTCAAGGTCCGCGTCCCCGAGCGCGGCGAGAGCGAGCTGGACCGGATCAAGGCGCGGCTCGACGCCGAGGCGCTCGGGAGCGCCCCGGCCGGGGTGTCCGCGTGGTCGGTCGACCTCGCGTCGGACACCGTGACCGTCGAGGTCAACGGCGACTCCGACGCCGCGACCCGCAGCTTCCTCAAGGCGGCGAGGAGCAACGGCGACGCCGTACGCGTCGTGAAGGGCCAGGAGAAGCTGGAGACCCAGGCCGTCGTCCCGCCCGGCAGCCGGATGACCTTCAACGGCTATCTCTGCTCCGTCGGTTACGGCGCCAAGGACCGCGGCGGCAAGCAGGTGCTCGTGACCGCCGGGCACTGCATCGAGGACCTGCCCGCGCTGGCCTACAACGGCACCCGGTTCGCCAAGGGCACCCACACCCGGTTCGCGCTGGGCACCCGCAGCGTCGACATGGGCATCGCCTCCGTCGACGCGGGCCACTCGATCGGCCTCGACGTCACCACGTACGGCAGGGCCGGCACCGTCCCGGTCAGGGGCAGCAAGCGGGCCCCGTCCGGCGCGGCGCTCTGCAAGTCCGGCCAGACCACCAACTGGACCTGCGGCAAGGTCGGCTCGTACAACGTCAGCGTCACCTACACCGACCAGAACGGCGGCCCGGACACCGTCGTGACCGGCCTGGCGAGCTCCAGCGTCTGCACCCAGGGAGGGGACAGCGGAGGCGCGTACATCTCCGGTGACCAGGCCCAGGGCATGACGTCCGGCGGTCCCAGCAACCAGCGCTGCAACGGCCAGGTCAACTCGCCCGGCTCCTCCTACTTCCAGCCGCTCGACGACGCCCTCGCGTACTACGGGCTGACGCTCAACACCAAGTAGCCGGACGACGGATCCGGACCGGCCGAAGGCCACCCCCCACGCGGGAGGCCGTCCACTCATCCTGGGCGGTCTCCCGTTCCACCTGTTCCCGTCCCGTAGTCCCACGCCACCCCGTGGACGCCGGGCTTGCACCGGGAGGTGAGCACGTGGACGTCGTGCGCATCGCTCAACGGGATGCGCCGCCGGGCGCGGGGCGGGTCGCCGACCTTCTCCCGGACGTAGCGGTGGCAGTCCGACGGCAGGGCGCCGGGATGGAAGAAGACCTGCTGGAGGTATTCGTGGAGATTGGTCCGCGACCAGCGCTCGTAGTGGGTGGCAGGCATCTCGGACGGGCTCACCTCGACCGCGTAACTCACCACCGTCGTGTCCAGTTTGGCCAGCTCCCGGCCGAAGTGGATCTCCAGCACCAGGGACTTGAGCCCCTTCAGGTAGGTGGCCTCGGCGAGGCGTCCGCAGCTGACCCTGATGTCGACCGGTTCGGCCGCCTCGTCGTCGAAACTGAGCACGAAGATCGCCCGGTCGGCCCCCGCCCGGCTGGCCCGCAGCACGTTCGTGGTGGAGATCGCGCTCAGGGTGCCGCTCTCTCCCATCCTCACGATGTCGTGGACCATCAGGGAGCTGGTCTCCTGGTTGAAGTGGCGGAAGCGCGCGCCGAGCGCCTTCTCCACCACGGAGTCCTCGCCGAGGATCTGGAGCGCCGCGCCCTCCGCGCCGGGCGGCGTGATCCGGCCGCGCGGGCGGCGCGGTCCGAGCAGCGAGCGCAGGGCTCCGGCGGGCAGTTCCAGGATCTCCTCCAGCACGTCCACCGCCCGCAGGGACCGGGCCCGTTCGGGCTGGCTGCGGCCGCGCTGCCAACTGCTGAGGGTGGCCTGGCTGATGGCGATGCCCCGCACCCTGAGCCGTTCGCTCACCCGTTCCAGGGAGAGCCCGCGGCGGTTCAGAGCCTCCCGCAGGACCCCGGGGAAGGTGTCGGCGCCGGTCGCCGCCGCGTGCAGGGCCGAGGCGGTGATGGCCTCGCCCGTCCGCGCCGCGGTGGCGTGGGCCTCGGTGACCTGCGCCTCGGTGTCCGTATCGCTCGACATGTCCCTCCCGTTCCCGGCACTCTCTCGGCGGGACGGCCTACGGGCCCCCGCATACTGGTTGACCACCGGACGGGGGACGGATAACAAAACCCTCAGGGGTGACCTGTCCCACATCCCGGTGCGGACCGAACGAAGGGCGTGAACGACGTGGACAGCATCGCTCTGGTCATCGCGGCGCGGGAGGGCGACCGGGCCGCCGGGGACCGGCTGGCCGCCCAGTACCTCCCCCTGGTCTACAACGTCGTCGGGCGCGCCCTCAACGGCCATCCGGACGTGGACGACGTGGTGCAGGAGACCATGCTCCGGGCGCTGTCCGGGCTGCCCTCGCTGCGCGATCCGTCCCGTTTCCGGTCCTGGCTCGTCGCCATCGCCATGAACCAGGTCCGCAGCCGCTGGTCCGGTCTCGGCCATCGCCCCGCCCCGCTGGAGGCGGCCGAGGAGCCCGCCGACCCCGCCGCCGACTTCGTCGACCTGACGATCCTGCGCCTCGAACTCTCCGGCCAGCGGCGCGAGACGGCCGAGGCCACCCGCTGGCTGGACGACTCCGAGCGCGACGTGCTGTCCCTGTGGTGGCTGGAGACGACCGGCGACCTCACCCGGCCCGAACTCGCCGAGGCGCTCGGCCTCTCCCCGCAGCACGCCGCCGTACGCGTCCAGCGGGTGAAGAACCAGCTCGACGTCGGCCGCGCGGTCGTCCGGGCCCTGGCGTCCGACCCGCGCTGCCCGGCCCTCCAGGACCTGCTGGGCGACTGGGACGGTACGCCGACGCCGCTGTGGCGCAAGCGGATCGCCCGCCATGTACGGGGCTGCGCCTCCTGCTCCGACGGCAGTGCGGGGCTGGTTCCGCCGGAGGGGCTGCTCTCCGGGCTCGCCCTGGTGGTGCCGCTCTACGACAGCGGGCAGCAGGCGGCGGTGGCCTTCGCCTCGTCGGCGGCCCCGGCCGCCGCGTCCGCGACCGCCTCCGCGCCGCTCGCCTCCGGCCCTGCCGCCTCCGGCCCCTCCGCCGCCTTCTCGGCCGGGAAGGCGGCGGGGCTCATAGCCGGCGCGGCCGCCGTGACGGCCCTGGCCGTACTGATCTGGCCCTCCGCCCCCGCTCCGCCCGAAGCCCGGGGCGGGGGAGGAGTCACGCGCAGCCCCTCGGCCCCGCCGCCCGCGGCCGCCCCCGCCGAGCCGCTCCCCACGCCCACCACGGCCCCGCCCTCGCCGACGCCGAGCCGCACCGCCGCCACCCGGCCGCCCAGCGCCGCCCCGTCGCCCTCCGCTCCGCCCGAGCCCGCCGAGCCGCGCCCCCGCCCGGAAGCGGGCGTGGTCACCCGGGTCAACAGCCTGCGCGCCGCGAACGGCTGCCCGGAGCTGGAGACGGACCCCCGGCTGACCGAGGTGGCCCAGCGGCACTCCGAGGACATGGCCGCGCACGGCTACTTCGACCACACCGACTCCTCGGGCCGGGGCGCGGGCGACCGGGTCGACGCCACGGGCTACGACTGGTCGGCCGTCGGGGAGACCATCGCGACCGGCACGAGCGATCCGGCCGCGGTCGTCGAGGAGTGGCGCGACAGCCCGGGCCGCGACGACGACATCTTCAACTGCGACTTCGTCCATGTGGGCGTGGGCATCGCCGACTCCCCGCGCGGCCCCTACTGGACCCAGGTGCTGGCCACCCCGCGCTGAGCGGCCGGGCCGACTGTCAGTGGCGGGTGCCAGACTCGGTCGGCATGGAGAGCAGCGTGCATCTCAGGGATGTCGAACCAGCGGACCTGGAGTTCTTCCTCGCGTACGAGCACGACCCGGAGGCGGTCCGGAGATCGCGCTTCCCGCCCCGGGAGCGGGAGGCGTTCATGGCGCACTGGACGTCGAAGGTGCTGGGGGACCCCGCCAACCTCGTGCAGACGGTCGTCGTGGACGGCGCCACGGCGGGGAACATCGTGGCCTGGTGGGACGGCGAGCGGCGCACAATCGGCTACTGGCTCGGCCGTCCGTACTGGGGCCGGGGCATCGGCACCCGTGCGCTGACCGCGTTCCTGGAGCGGGAGACGGCACGCCCGTTGTACGCGGACCCCGTCGCCGGGAACACCGGCTCGGTACGCCTGCTGGAGAAGTGCGGGTTCACGGCGACCGGCACCGAGCGGCACGGCGAGAACGAGCACGTGGTCCTGGTGCTCGGCGGGAGCGCCTGAGCGACCGCCCCGCCGGACGGGCCGGCTCCCCGGGACCCGGGGAGCCGGATCAGGCGCCGGGCCGCTGGAGCGGCTTGGCCATGCAGATGCTGCTCTCGTACTCCCGGTAGTGGCCGAACTTCTCGCACACCGTGTAGCCGCTCGACGCGTACAGCGCGATGGCCTCGGGCTGCTGGTCGCCGGTCTCCAGGACCATCCGGACGCGGCCCGCGTTGCGCGCGTCCTCCTCCAGGGCGGCCAGCATCCGCCGGGCCAGGCCCCTGCCGCGCCCTTCGGGTATCACGAACATCCGCTTGATCTCGGCGTCGCCGTCCCAGTAACCCTCGGCGTTGCGGTCCTGGGTCCGCCAGCCACCGGTCGCCACGGGTCGGTCCTGCTCGTCGTAGGCGAGCAGGTACAGGCCGCGCGGCGGAAGGAACATCGAGGGGTCGAGCGGTGTGAGATCGCCCCCATCGCCGTAGCGCTCGTCGTATTCGAGCTGCACCTGGTCGTTGAGTTTGACGGCGTCGGGGTGGTCGAACGGACGTGTCTGAATAATCATGCTAAATATCGTACATCTATGCGTAGGGGTGGAGTGGGTACTGTTCCTGGATGCTCACCGTTACCAGCGTGAATGTTAATGGGCTCCGCGCCGCCGCCAAGAAGGGCTTCGCCGAGTGGCTGGCGGGGACCGACGCCGATGTGGTCTGCCTCCAGGAAGTGCGGGCCGAGCTCGCCCAGCTGCCCGAAGGTGTGGGCACCCCTGAAGGGTGGCACACCGTCCACGCGCCCGCCGCCGCCAAGGGCCGCGCCGGCGTCTCGCTCTACGCGCGGCAGGCCCCCGAGCGGGTCCAGATCGGCTTCGGCGGCTTCGGGGTCGCCGGGGCGGAGGAGTTCGACACGAGCGGCCGGTATGCGGAGATCGACCTCCCCGGTGTCACCGTCGCGAGCCTGTATCTGCCCTCCGGCGAGGTCGGCACCGAGCGCCAGGACGAGAAGGAGCGCTTCATGGCCGCCTTCCTGCCCTACCTCCAGGGGCTGAAGGCGCGGGCCGCGGCGGACGGCCGTGAGGTCGTGGTGTGCGGCGACTGGAACATCGCCCACCAGGAGGCGGACCTGAAGAACTGGAAGGCCAACCGCAAGAGCTCCGGCTTCCTCCCCGAGGAGCGCGCCTGGCTGACCCGGGTCCTGGAGGAGGCCGCGTACGTGGACGTCGTGCGGGCGCTGCACCCGGACGTCGAGGGGCCGTACAGCTGGTGGTCGTACCGGGGGCGGGCCTTCGACAACGACAGCGGCTGGCGCATCGACTACCAGATGGCGACCCCGGGGCTGGCCGGGCGCGCGGTGAAGGCGTGGGTGGAGCGGGCGGCCACGCACGGCGAGCGCTGGAGCGACCACGCCCCGGTGACGGTCGTCTACGAGCGGTAGTCCCCCGGGGCTCCGGGGTCCCGGAGTCCGGAGCCCCGTGGCTTCGGAGCCCCGCACGGCGTGTGCGTCAGTCGGACTTCGGGGGCTGGGTGCCGTCCTCGCGGCGCAGCCTCCGGTCGAGGGCCATGGACAGCTCGGCGTCCACCACCGCGCGGGCCAGTGGCCGGAGTTGGGCCGGTTCGGCTTCCTTGGTGTGGGCATGCAGCACGCGTACGAAGATCTCGGCGAGCGCGTCCGCGTGCTCGCGTACGCGGCGGCCCGAGGAGAGCACCGTGGACAGCGGCACCCCTTCCCGTACGAGCTCGGCCGACACCTCCAGGAGGCGGCGGCTGATGTGCACGATCTCGTCCCCGTCGGTGGCGAGATAGCCCAGGTCCAGTGCGGTGGCGAGGTTCTCCGGCGTGACCTCGCCCTCGAAGTAGTCCGCGAGCTGCTCCGGGGTGAGGCGGACCGGGGTCTCCTCGGTCGGTTCGCCCAGGCCCAGCACCTCGGCGACGTCCCGGCCGCTCTCGAAGGTGGCGGCCAGGTCGGCGATGCCGTTGAGGGTGTGGCCGCGCTCCAGCAGGCCCGCGATGGTCCGCAGCCGGGCCAGGTGGTGGTCGTCGTACCAGGCGATACGGCCCTCGCGGCGAGGCGGTGGGATCAGCCCGCGCTCCCGGTAGAAGCGCAGGGTCCGCACGGTGATGCCGGCCTCCTCGGCCAGCTCCTCCATGCGGTATTCGCGGTGCTCGCGTCCTTCGGCCACAGGGGCACCCTATGTTGTACCGCCGGTAACTTTCCTCGGTCCGCCCCCTACCCATCAGTACGGACCTCCTCTACTCTCCGAACAATGCCAGTGATTGCTGGCAGAGTCGTGTGACGTACCGCGGGAGGCGGCAGCATGGCCCAGCAGGAGCATGTACGTGTGGCGGTGATCGGAACCGGATTCGGGGGCCTGGGGGCCGCCGTACGGCTGCGCCGCGAAGGCATCACCGATTTCGTCGTCCTGGAGCGGGCCGGCTCGGTGGGCGGCACCTGGCGCGACAACAGCTATCCCGGCTGCGCCTGCGACGTGCCGTCCCACCTCTATTCGTTCTCGTTCGCCCCCAACCCCGACTGGCCGCGCACCTTCTCCGGGCAGCAGCACATCCGGGCCTACCTGGAGCGCGTCGCCGACACCTTCGGGCTCCGCCCGCACATCAGGCTGAACCACGAGGTGAAGCTGATGACCTGGGACAAGGAGAACCTGTACTGGGTGATCGAGTCCGTCGACGGGGCCGTGCTCCACGCGGACGTCGTCGTCTCCGCCACCGGGCCGCTCTCCGACCCGAAGACGCCCGACATACCCGGGCTCGACTCCTTCCCCGGCAAGGTCTTCCACTCCGCGCGCTGGGACCACGACTACGACCTCGCGGGCAAGCGCGTCGCGATGGTCGGCACGGGCGCGTCGGCGATCCAGATCGTCCCGGCGATACAGCCGAGGACCGCGAAGCTCACGCTCTTCCAGCGCACCCCGCCCTGGGTCATGCCGCGCATGGACCGCGTCATCAGCAAGGCCGAGCGGGCACTGCACCGGGCCGTCCCCGTCACCGGCACGGCGCGCCGCGGACTGCTGTGGGGCATCAGGGAGTTGCAGGTCAGCGCCTTCACCAAGCACCCCGACCAGCTGGGCCTGGTCGAGAGGATCGCCAAGTCCAACATGGCGCGGGCCGTCAAGGACCCGGCCCTGCGGGCCAAGCTGACCCCCGGCTACCGCATCGGCTGCAAGCGGATCCTGCTCTCCAGCACCTACTATCCGGCCCTCGCCCAGCCGAACGTGGACGTCGTCGCCTCCGGGCTCAGCGAGATACGCGGCTCCACGGTGGTCGCCGCCGACGGGAGCGAGGCGGAGGTCGACGCGATCATCTTCGGCACCGGCTTCCACGTGACGGACATGCCGATCGCGGAGCGGGTCGTCGGCGAGGAGGGCATCACGCTCGCCGAGTCGTGGAAGGACGGGATGAACTCGCTGCGCGGTGCGACCGCGGCCGGGTTCCCCAACTGGATGACGATCATCGGCCCCAACACCGGGCTCGGCAACTCCTCCATGATCCTGATGATCGAGTCCCAGCTGAACTACATGGCCGACTATCTGCGGCAGTTGAACGTGCTGGGCGGACGCGCCGCGCTCGGCGCCCGCTCCGCCGCCGTCACCGCGTGGAACGACCGGGTCCAGCAGCGGATGAAGCGCACGGTGTGGAACACCGGTGGCTGCACCAGCTGGTATCTGGACGAGGCGGGCCGCAACACCACCGTCTGGCCCGGCACCACGGGTGAGTTCCGGCGGCAGACGCGTTCGGTGGACCTCGCGGAGTACGACGTCGTCCGGGCCGGTGCGGCGGGCGGGACGGGACGGGCCGCCGGGAGCGGGCGCGTCCCCGAACAGCCCGGCCGCGCCGACCGCGAGACCGTGACCGCCACGTCCGGCACGGCTTCCGGCGCCGGTTCCGTCGCCGAGGAGGCCGCGCGATGAGCCGCCTCCTGCACCGCGACTCCGTACCGCCGGTGCCCTCGGCCGAGCTGACCGCGCGCTCCGCCGACGGCTCGCGGCTCCACGTCGAACTCCACGGCCCCGAGGACGCCCCGGCGGTCGTCCTGGCCCACGGCTGGACCTGCAACACCCGTTTCTGGGACGCCCAGATACGCGACCTGGCCGCCGACCACCGGGTCATCGCCTACGACCAGCGCGGCCACGGGCTCACCCCCGAACCCGGCCCCGGCGGCTACAGCACGCACGCGCTGGCCGACGACCTCGAAGCGGTCCTCGCCGCGACGCTCGCCCCGGGCCGCCGGGCGGTGCTCGCCGGGCACTCCATGGGCGCGATGACGATGATGGCCGCCGCCGCGCGCCCCGGACTGCGCGAGCACGCCGCCGCCGTGCTGCTCTGCTCCACCGGCAGTGCGCTGCTGGCCGCCGAGGCGCGCGTCCTGCCGCTGCGCGCGGGTGCGCTGCGGACCCGGCTCACCACCGCCGTACTGGGCGCGAGGGCACCGCTCGGGCCGGTCACCCCGGTCTCCAGGAAGGTCCTCAAGTACGCCACGATGGGAGCCGGTTCGGCGCCCGGCCGGGTCGACGCGTGCGCCCGCATCGTGCACGCCTGCCCGCGCCGCGCGAGGGTGGAGTGGGGCCATGTGCTCGCCGGCCTCGACCTCACGGCGGGCGTGCGGGAGCTGCGGGTGCCGACCGCGGTGATCGCCGGCACGGACGACCGGCTGACCCCGCCGGTCCACGCGCGGGCCATCGCGGCCGCGCTGCCCCTCGGGCTCGGGCTGACCGAGCTGGCGGGCATGGGGCACATGACGCCGGTGGAGGCCCCGGAGGCCGTCACGGCGAGGATCAGGGAGCTGGTCACCCGGTACGTCTCCACGGGGACGGCCGCCCAGGGGAAAGCCGCCACGGCGGAGAAGGAGGATGTCGCATGAGCGGCAAGCGGAGTCTGGAGGGACAGGTCGTCGTCGTCACCGGCGCGGCCCGGGGCGTGGGCGAGCTGCTGGCCCGCAAGCTGTCGGCGCGCGGTGCGACGCTGGCCCTCGTCGGCCTGGAGCCGGACGAGCTGAAGCACGTCTCCGAGCGGCTGCACGGCGAGAGCGACCACTGGTTCGCCGACGTCACCGACCACGAGGCGATGGCCCGGGTGGCGGGCGAGGTCAAGGAGCGCTTCGGCAAGGTCGACGTCGTCGTCGCCAACGCGGGCGTCGCCGCGGGCGGCCCGTTCGTCGACTCCGACCCGGACGCCTGGCGGCGGGTCATCGAGGTCAACCTCATCGGGGGCGCGGTCACCGGGCGGGCCTTCCTGCCGGTGCTGATGGAGAGCCGCGGCTACTTCCTCCAGATAGCGTCGCTGGCCACGATGACCCCGGCCCCGATGATGACCGCGTACTGCGCGTCCAAGTCGGGCGTCGAGGCCTTCGCGCACTGCCTGCGTGCCGAGGTCGGCTACAAGGGCGTCAAGGTCGGCGTCGGCTACCTCTCCTGGACCGACACCGACATGGTGCGCGGCGCGGACCAGGACGACGTGATGCGCGAGCTGCGGCAGCGGCTGCCGTGGCCGCTGAACCGTACGTACCCGCTCGGCCCGGCCGTCGACCGGATCGTGGACGGGATCGCGCGGCGCTCCCCGCACGTGTACGCCCAGTGGTGGCTGCGCGGGATGCAGTCGGTCCGCGGCTATCTCCCGTCCGTCACCGCGATCGGCGGGCAGCGCGAGATGCGGCGGTTCGAGTCACGGCTGCACACGGTGCCGAAGGGGCTGGTGGGGGCCGGGGGAGCGGCGGACCAGGACGCCCGCGCGGAGCGTGCTGACCGTACGTAGCGGTACGAAATGCGTGGGATGTCGGGCCGTGCAACGCTGGGCGAGGCCCCGCGGGGGGCCGTCCCCCACGTACCTCACGCATCCCACAGGAGTGAACGGCATGGGTATCGCAGACCAGTTCAAGGACAAGGCGCAGGAGCTCGCCGACCAGGCCAAGCAGAAGGCCGGTCAGGGCGGGGACCAGGCCCAGGACCGGGCCTCCCAGGGCCGTGACCAGGAGTCGGATTCCTCCTCGGGCGTGAAGGACCGTGCCCGGGACGCGAAGGACCAGGCGCGCGAGCGTTTTGACCGTTGACGGTCATCGAGGTGTGACGCGTGCGTGCTGCGGTTCGCGCGTGCGTACGCGTCGCTCCAGGAGGCGCACCCGGGCGACCGGGTGCGCCTCCTCCGTGTGCGCCACCTCTCGGCGTGACCCCGGGGGCCCCGCCCCGGGTCACCGCGGCGGCAGCGGCGGACGCCGCAGGTCCGGCGCCGTGTCGTAGGACGGCGGCGTCGCCGCCGGGTGCGCGGCCAGCAGCTCCAGGGCCAGGCGGACCGCGTCGTCCAGGACCGCGTACCGGCCCTCCGCCCAGTCCAGCGGGGTGCGCAGGGCCTCCACGTCCGGTTCCACGCCGTGGTTCTCCACCGACCAGCCGTACGTGTCGAACCAGGCCGCGTTCATCGGGACCGTGATCGACGTGCCGTCGCCCAGGCGGTGGCGGCCGGTCATGCCGACCACACCGCCCCAGGTGCGCTGGCCCACCACCGGGCCCAGCTTCAGCAGCCGGAACGCGGCGGTGATCATGTCGCCGTCGGAGGAGGTCGCCTCGTCGGCCAGGGCGACCACCGGGCCGCGCGGCGCGTTGGAGGCGTAACTCACCGCCTGGGCGTTGCGGGTCAGGTCCCAGCCGAGGATCCTGCGGGTGAGCTTCTCCACGACCAACTCGCTGATGTGGCCGCCCGCGTTGCCCCGTACGTCCACGATCAGGGCGGGGCGGGACACCTCCAGGCGCAGGTCGCGGTTGAACTGGGCCCAGCCGGAGCCGCCCAGGTCGGGGATGTGCAGGTAGCCGCACTTGCCGCCGCTCAACTCCCGTACGACCTCGCGGCGTTTGGCCACCCAGTCCTGGTAGCGCAGCGGGCGTTCGTCGACCAGGGGCATGATCGCCACCCGGCGCGACGGGCCCCCGCCCGCCGGGGAGAAGGTCAGCTCCACCGTCGTGCCGCCCGCCGCCGTCAGCAGCGGGTACGGGCCCGCCACCGGGTCCACCGGGCGGCCGTCGACATGGGTGAGGACCGCGCCCTCCCTGATCCCCGTACCCGCCAGCGGCGAACGGGCCTTGGAGTCCGAGGAGTCGCCGGGCAGGATGCGCTGGAGGGTCCACGCCCCGTCCCGGCAGACCAGGTTGGCGCCCAGCAGGCCGATCGCGCGCTGGTAGTGCGGCGGGCCCTCGTTGCGGCGGGCCGGGGAGACGTACGCGTGCGAGGTGCCCAGCTCGCCCAGCACCTCGCGCAGCAGATCCGCGAACTCGTCGGGTGACGCGACCCGTTCGACCAGGGGGCGGTACTGGTCCAGCACCTCGCGCCAGTCGATGCCGCACATGTCCGGCTCCCAGAAGTAGGAGCGGATGATCCTCCCCGCCTCGCCGTACGCCTGCCGCCACTCCGCGCCCGGATCGACCTCGTGCAGGATGCGGCGCAGGTCCAGATAGACCGTGGAGTCGCTGTCGCCCGGTTCGGTCGCGGGCACGGCGCGCAGTTCGCCGTCGTCCATCACGACGAGCCGGGACGCGTCGCCGCTGACCGCGAACCAGTCGAGGTGGTCGACCAGTTCGGTCCTGCGGGCCTTCGCGATGGTGAAGTGCTCCAGCGTCGGACGCCCCGACATGTCGGCCGGGTTCGCGAACGTCTCGCCCAGCGCCCCCGAGATCGGCCAGCGCAGCCAGACGAGACCGCCGCCGCTCACCGGGGCCAGCGCCGAGTACTTGGAGGCGGAGACCGGGAACGGTGTCACCCGGCTCTCCAGCCCCTCGAACTCGACCATGACCGTGGACCCCTCCGTCGTACCGCCCTCCGGCACGTCCACCGGGTCCAGGCCGCCCGCCGCCGGACGTCCGTCCGGGGAGAGCGCGAAGGGGGAGGGCGTCGCCGAGGAGAGCGGGACCAGGTACGGGCGGCAGCCGAGCGGGAAGGACAGGTCGCCGGTGTGGACGTCGTACACCGGGTCGAAGCCGCGCCAGGAGAGGAAGGCGAGGTAGCGGCCGTCCTCCGTGAAGACCGGGTTCTCGTCCTCGAAGCGGCCGTTGGTGACGTCGACGATCACCGGGGCGCCGGGCCCGGAGATCCGGGCCAGCTTGATCTGCCGCAGCGAGCGGCCGATGCCCGGGTGCGACCAGGTCAGCCAGTCGCCGTCGGGGGAGAAGGCGAGGTCGCGCACGGGCCCGTTGACCGAGCGGATCAGCTCGGTGAGGCCGGGGTGCTCGTCGATCGGCGTGGCACTGCCCGGGGCCGCCGCGCCCGTGGCCGCGTGCAGGTCGGCGCGGGTCGAGCCGCTGGGGGCCTGCTCCGCGGCTTCCGGAGCTTCTGCCGCCGGTTCCAGGGGCTCCCGTTCCAGGGGCTCCGGTTCCAGGGGCTCCGCCTCCCCTTCCTCCGTGTCCAGGAGCAGCAGGCGGCCGTCGTTCGACGCGAGGGCGAGGCGCTCGCCGTCCGGGTCGGAGACCATCTCCTGGACCCGGCCCAGCAGCCCGGAGGCCAGCCTGCGCGGGGGCCGGTCGCCGCTGGCGCGCGGCAGGTAGGCGATCTCGACCGCGTCGGGGCCGTCCGCGTCGGTGACGTACGCGACCCGGCCGCCGCTGCCGAGCATCTCCGGCAGCCGCACCCGGACGCCGGGGGTGTCGGCGATGGTGCGGGCGGGGCCGTCGCGGTGGGTGAGCCAGTAGAGGCTGCCGCGTACGGTGACGGCGCTGGCCCGGCCCGTCTCGTCGACGGAGAGCGAGTCGACGTTGCTGGCGGCGGGCACCTGGTGGACGCGCCGGCCGGTGCGCGGGCCCCCGAGGCGTACCTCCAGCTTGCGCGGGGTGGCGTCGGGCGACTCCAGGTCCTCGACCAGCCACAGCTCGCCCGCGCACTGGTAGATCACCCGGTGGCCGTCGCTGGAGGCGTTCCGGGCGTAGAAGGCGTCGTGGTCGGTGTGCCGGCGCAGGTCGGTGCCGTCCATCAGGCAGGAGTAGAGGTTGCCGACGCCCTCGTGGTCGGAGAGGAACGCGATGCGGCGGCCGACGAACATCGGGTTGGCGAGGTGGCCGCCGATGTCCGGGAGCAGGCGTTCGCCGTGCAGCCACAGGCGGCCCATGGCCCCGCCCCGGTAGCGCTTCCAGGCGGCCGGTTCGTGCGGGGGCGTGCCGGTGAGCAGCAGGGTGCGGCGCTCGCCGTCGATGTCGGCGACCGCGATGTCGGAGACCGGGCCCCAGGGGAGCCTGCCGCCGGGGCCGCCGTCGGTGGGGACGCTGTAGGCCCAGGAGAAGTACGAGAACGGCTGGTTGTGCGAGGACACGGCGAGGATCTGGCAGGCGTCGCCCGGATCGGGGCTCCAGCCGCAGACCCGGGCGTCGGTCGAGCCCCAGTGGGTGAGCCGGCGGGCCGGGCCGCCGTCCACCGGGGCGAGGTGGATCTCGGGGTCCAGGGTGCGCCAGGTCGTGTAGGCGAGGGAGGAGCCGTCGGGCGAGAAGCGCGGATGGCTGACCCGGGTCCGGTCCACGGTCACCCGCCAGGCCCGTCCGGGGCGGTGCCCGGCGGGAGCGAGGGGCGCGACCCAGAGGTCGTCCTCGGCCGCGAAGCACAGCAAGTCCTGGTGAAGGTGCGGGAAACGGAGATACGCGACGTCGTCACTCACCCCCCAATGTTTTCGGTGCGCGGGGCCCGGGGCAACTTGTGGTGCAGGACACAAGCGAAACGATTTCGTTTCGCTGGACCGTACGGGTACGGTTCAGGTGTACGAAACGGTTTCGTTCGATGGCGAGCGGGGCTGAGCGATAAGGAGCGGGACACCGGACAGATGAAGCGAAGGAGGTCGGCACATGGCACGCACCAGGCTGACCCCCGAGCGTGAGGGCGAGCTGTACGAGGCCGTCCTCGACCTGCTCCGCGAGGTCGGCTACGACGCCCTGACCATGGACGCCGTCGCCGCCCGTACCCGGTCGAGCAAGGCCACCCTCTACCGCCAGTGGGGCTCCAAGCCCGAGCTGGTCGCGAAGGCGCTGCGGCACAACAAGCCGGGGAACCTCGCGGACATCGACACCGGTTCGCTGCGCGGGGACTTCCATACCGCGCTGAGCCGGACCGACGACTGCCAGATGGAGAAGGACGCCGCGCTGATGCGGGGTCTGAGCCATGCCGTCCATGAGTACCCCGAGCTGCTCCAGGCCCTGCGCGAGCTGCTGATCGAGCCGGAGATGACCGGCTTCGACCAGATGCTGCAACGGGCGATGGACCGGGGTGAGCTGCGACCGGACAATCCGGCGCTGAAGTACATCCCGCACATGCTGGTCGGCGCGCTGGCCGCCCGGCAGCTGATCGAGGACCGTCCTGTCGACCAGGAGTTCCTCATCGATTACGTGGATTCCGTGGTTCTCCCCGCCCTCGGTGTCTGACGTCCCCGTCCCACCCGTACGGCCCTCTCCCCGACGCTCCACCTGACACGCCGCTCTCGTCGTCGGGCTGGTTCCTCACGCCCAATTCCACTCACACGACCTGACCGGGAGTACGCCCCCGTGGCCACTTTCCTCTACAAGCTCGGACGGCTCACCTTCCGCCGCCGCCGCTTCGTCGCCCTGATCTGGGTGGCGTTGCTGGCGGTCGCCGGAATCGGTGCGGCCACCGCGCCCGCCGCCACCTCCAGCTCCTTCTCCATTCCTGGTACGGAGGCGCAGCGCGCCTTCGACCTGTTGGATCAGCGCAACCCCGGCACCAGCGCCGACGGTGCCACCGCCCGTGTCGTCTTCAAGGCGGCCGGGGACGAGAAGGTCACCGATCCCGCCAACAAGAGCGAGATCACCGGCATCGTCAAGGAGCTTCAGTCCGGCTCGGAGCAGATCGCCTCGGTCGCCGACCCGTTCGAGCAGCAGGCCGTGAGCCAGAACGGTTCGACGGCGTACATCTCGGTCTCCTACAAGGTCAGCTCCATGGAGCTGACCGACGCGACCCGGGACTCCCTGGAGGACGCGGGCAAGGACGCGCAGAAGAGCGGGATGAAGGTGGAGATCGGCGGTGACGCCCTCCAGGTCATGCCGCACACCGGGACCGCCGAGATCATCGGTGTCGTCATCGCCGCCATCGTCCTGGTCATCACCTTCGGCTCGCTGGTCGCCGCCGGACTTCCGCTGGTGACCGCGCTCGTCGGGGTCGGTATCGGGGTCTCCACGATCACCGCGCTGGCCAGTGTGCTGGACCTGGGCTCCACCACCTCGATCCTCGCCATGATGATCGGGCTCGCCGTCGGCATCGACTACGCCCTCTTCATCGTCTCCCGCTACCGCGCCGAACTGGCCGAGGGCCGGGAGCACGAGGAAGCCGCCGGGCGGGCCGTCGGCACGGCCGGGTCCGCGGTCGTCTTCGCCGGTCTGACCGTGGTGATCGCCCTGGTGGGCCTGGCCGTCGTCAACATCCCGATGCTGACGAAGATGGGCTTCGCCGCCGCCGGAACGGTGGCCATCGCCGTCCTCATCGCGCTCACCCTCGTGCCTGCCGCCCTCGGCTTCGCGGGCAAGCGGGTCATGGGCCGCAAGGCGCGCAAGGCCGCCGAGGCGGAGAAGAGCTCCGAGGCCAAGCCGAACATGGGCACCCGCTGGGCGCGGTTCGTGCTGCGCAAGCCGGTCTGGGTGATGCTCGTCGGCGTGCTCGGCCTCGGCATCATCGCCGTACCGGCGGCCTCGCTGGAGATGGGCCTGCCCGACGACGGCGCCCAGCCGAAGTCGACCACGCAGCGTCAGGCGTACGACATGCTCTCGGACGGCTTCGGCCCCGGGTTCAACGGTCCGCTGTTGGTCGTCGTCGACACGAAGAACAGCTCCGACGGCAAGGCCGCCGCCGATCGGGTCTCCGAGGAGATCGAGTCCATCGGCGTCAGCGCCGTCATCCCGCCCGCCTTCAACAAGGCCGGCGACACCGCGACGATCACGGTCATTCCGAAGGACCGCCCGTCCTCCCACGACACGGAGGAGGTCGTCCACTCCATCCGTGACGCGGGTGCGGACGTGAAGTCGGACACCGGCGCCGAGGTGCTGGTCACCGGCGCGACCGCGATGAACATCGACTTCTCGCAGAAGATGAACGACGCGCTGCTGCCCTACCTGGCACTTGTCGTCGGCCTCGCGTTCCTGCTGCTGATGCTGGTCTTCCGGTCCATCCTCGTCCCGCTGAAGGCGGCCCTGGGCTTCCTGCTCTCGGTGGTCGCGGCCCTCGGCGCGGTCGTCGCGGTCTTCCAGTGGGGCTGGCTCGGCTCGCTCTTCGGCGTCGAGCAGACCGGTCCGATCATGAGCATGATGCCGATCTTCATGGTCGGTGTGGTCTTCGGTCTCGCGATGGACTACGAGGTCTTCCTCGTCACCCGGATGCGCGAGGCGTACGTCCACGGCGAGAGCCCCGGGCAGGCCATCGTGACCGGCTTCAAGCACGGCGCACGGGTGGTCACGGCCGCGGCGGTGATCATGATGGCGGTCTTCTCCGGCTTCATCGGCTCCAGCGAGCAGATGATCAAGATGATCGGCTTCTCGCTCGCCATCGCCGTCTTCTTCGACGCCTTCGTGGTGCGGATGGCGATCGTGCCCGCCGTCCTTGCCCTGCTCGGCAAGCGGGCCTGGTGGCTGCCGCGCTGGCTGGACCGGGCGCTGCCCAACGTGGACGTGGAGGGCGAGAAGCTGCGGAAGCAGCTGACCGACGAGCCCGGTTCCGAACAGGGGCCCGGGGACGGCGGCGGCGAGGGTGAGCGCGAGCTCGTCCGCGTCTGACCCGTCCGTCCCGGCGGTGTCCTCCCAGCTCCGGGGCCGCGTCCGAGCGGAGCGTGGCCCCGGAAGCGCCGGTTACCTGTGGGGACGGGGACCGGCACAGCGAAAGCCCCCGTGCGAACTGCACGGGGGCTTTCCTCTTGCGGTGTTCCTCTTGTCGAGGGCGGGCGAGGCGCGGGCGGGGCGCCGCACGCGGTCAGCGCGCCGCCGGGTCGCGGAGGAACAGCGACTTCGACCACAGGTAGCCGAGCACCACCAGGCCGAGGCTCCAGCCGAGGGCCAGCCAGCCGTTGTGGCCGATCCCGGTGCCCAGCAGCAGGCCGCGCAGGGTCTCGATGACGGGGGTGAAGGGCTGGTACTCGGCGATCGGCTGGAACCAGCCGGGCATGGTGTCGGCCGGGATGAAGGCGCTGGAGATGAGCGGGAGGAGGATCAGCGGCTGTGCGCTGTTGGCGGCGGCCTCCGCGTTCGGGCTGGCCATGCCCATGCCGACCGCGATCCAGGTGAGCGCCAGGGCGAAGAGCGTGACCAGTCCGAAGGCGGCCAGCCACTCCAGGGCGGTGGCGTCGACGGAGCGGAAACCGATGGCCACGGCCACGGCTCCGACCAGGACCAGACTGGCGAGGATCTGCAGCACGCTGCCGACGACGTGCCCGGTGATCACGGAGCTCCGGTGGATCGCCATGGTGCGGAAGCGGGCGATGATGCCCTCGGACATGTCGGTGGAGACGGACACCGCGGCCCCGATCACGGTGGAGCCGATGGTCATCATCAGGATGCCCGGGACGATGTAGGCGATGTAGTCGGAGCGGTCCTCGCCGCCGATGCCCGCGCTCATCACGTCGCCGAAGATGTAGACGAAAAGCAGCAGGAGCATGACAGGAGTGAGGAGCAGGTTCAGGGTGAGGGACGGGTAGCGCCGGGCGTGCAGGAGGTTGCGGCGCAGCATGGTGGTGGTGTCGCGGACGGCGAGGGCGAGGGTGCTCATCGGAGGTTCTCCTTCGGCCGGTCGGCCTGTGCGGGCACGGTGGTGGTGGCGGTGAGGGCGAAGAACACGTCGTCGAGGTCGGGGGTGTGGACGGTGAGTTCGTCGGCCTCGATCCCGGCGGCGTCCAAGTGGTCGAGGATGGAGCGCAGTTCGCGCTGGGTGCCGTCGCTGGGGATGGAGAGCGACAGGGACTCGTCGTCGGGGGCGGCCCCGGTCAGGGCGGAGGCGGCGGACCGGTAGGCGTCCGGGTCGGTGAAGCGGAGCTTGACGTGGCCGCCGGGGACGATGCGCTTGAGCTGCTCGGCGGTGCCCTCGGCGGCGATCTTCCCGTTGTTCAGGACGGCGATGCGGTCGGCGAGTTCGTCGGCCTCCTCCAGGTACTGCGTGGTGAGGAAGACGGTGACGCCGCCGGAGACCAGGCCGCGGATGGTGCCCCACATGGTGTGGCGGGAGCGCGGGTCGAGGCCGGTGGTCGGTTCGTCGAGGAAGATGATCCGGGGCGAGCCGACCAGGGTCATGGCGATGTCGAGGCGGCGCTTCATGCCGCCGGAGTAGGTGGAGGCGGGCTTCTTCGCCGCCTCCACCAGGTCGAACCGCTCCAGGAGTTCGGCGGCGATCCGTCGTCCTTCGCGCTTGGGCAGGTGGTGCAGGTCCGCCATGAGGAGCATGTTCTCCTCGCCGGTGATCAGCCCGTCGACGGCGGAGAACTGGCCGGTGACACCGATCGAGGCGCGGATCGCCTGGGCGTCGGTGGCGAGGTCGTGTCCGCCGACGCGGATCTCGCCGGAGCCGGCGCCGGGGGTGATGAGGGTGGAGAGGATCTTGACCGCGGTGGTCTTGCCGGCGCCGTTGGGGCCGAGCAGGGCGAAGACCGTGCCTGCGGGGACGGTCAGGTCGATGCCGTCCAGGACGGCCTTGTCGCCGTACGACTTCCGCAGCCCGCTCGCCGCGATGGCCGGATGGGTCATGGTCGTTGCTCCTCGAAGAATGGGTACGGGGGGCTGTTCGGAGGGGGCGGCCGCAGGGGGCGGCCGGGGTGCGGGGGGTCAGAGACCGCGGGCGGCGATGTCCCCGTGGGAGGTGGTGGCGCGGATGTCGAGTTCGGCGGTGCCGTCGCTCTTGAGGGCGTTGCTGATGCGGCCGCGGTCGGTGCCGGCGTCCAGGGCGGCCGAGACGCCGGCGGCGGCGGTGACCGAGATGTCCCCGGCCTGGGTGCGGAGCACGACCGCGCCGCGCGTGGCTTCGGCGATCCTGATGTCGCCCCGTGTGGTGCTGATCTCCGCGGGGCCGCCCAGCCGGCCGACCTCGACGTCGCCCTCGATCGCGGTGAGGCGGAGGCTCGCCGCCTCGTCGATCTTGATCCGGCGGTAGGCACCGTCGAAGGCGACATCGCCGAGGCGTCCGACGCCGCGGAGTTCGGCGGCGCCCGAGTGCGCCTCGACGTGGGACCCGGCGGGCAGTTGGACGGTCACCTCGACGGAGCCCGAGTCGCCGAGGACCCGGCTTCCGGTCGACGGGACCGCGATGCGCAGGACGCCGTCGCCGTAGGTGACCTCGACGCGGTCCGCCGCCTTCACGTCCCGGCTCCTGGAGGCGTCGGCGGGCCGGACCTCGACGGTGGCGTCGGCCCGGTCGGCGGCGATGAACTGGACGCGTCCGGCGGGGAGGTCGAGGACGGCGGTGACCGGGGTGGTGGTGGCGAACTTCTGCATCGTGCTCTCCTTGCGCTCGTCGTTTCCGATAAAGGAAAAGCTACGTTGCATTTACGGATCGCTCAACGAGTTCGTTGCAGGCAATCGTTGTATTCGCAGGTGGGAGCGGTTGAATCGTTGCAACGTGCTTGGTGTTAACGCAACGTCAGATGGTGTAGCGTTGCAATGAATTGAAGGTGAACGCTATAGTGGGGACTCCGTGGACCACGAAGGAGAACCGCGATGCCGGGAGGCAGGCTCACTCAGCAGGAACGCCGGCAGATCGCCCTGGGGCTGGCCGACGGCCTCGCCTACGCGGAGATCGCCAGGCACCTGGACCGTCCGACCTCGACCATCACGCGTGAGGTGATGCGCAACGGCGGCCCCACCGCCTACCGCGCCGACCTGGCTCACCGCGCCACCGAACACCGTGCGCACCGTCGGAAGCAGGCGGCCCCCCGGGATCCGCGGGCGTCGGCACAGCCCTACGGGCGCGATGCCGAGGCCGTGCGCGCGTACGAGGAGGAGTTCGCCACCGTCATCATGACGTCGGGCATGCCGCTGATGATGTCCCGGGTGCTGGCCTGCCTCACCCTCACCGACTCGGGCAGTCTCACCGCACCCGAGCTGGCGCAGCGCCTCCAGGTCAGCCCGGCGTCCATCTCCAAGGCGATCGCGTTCCTCGACAGCCAGGGCATGGTCCGCCGGGAACGCGACGAGCGCCGCCGGGAGCGCTACATCGTCGACGACGACATCTGGTACCAGTCGATGATGGTCAGCGCCCGGGCCACCGCACAGCTGGTCGACACCGCGCGGCAGGGGGTGGGCGTCCTCGGCCCCGGCACGCCGGCCGCCGTCCGCATGGAGAACGTCGCCCGTTTCCTCGACTTCGTCTCCGAGGGCATAGCCCGCGCCGCCGAGCAGGCCCGCGCCATTCTCCACACGGCGCCGACGCCGGGTGCGGAACCGGAGGCGGTGGCGCCGGACGCGTCGGCGGGTGCGGCGTCGGCCGCGGTGCCTGGCGCGACGTCGGACGGCCCTGCCGGGCAGGGTTCAGGGCGCGGCTGAACGACTCTCCCGGCCCTCTTGGCGCTCCTTCTGGCGCTCGGCCCCCGCGGCCCTTCCGTGGCGCTCAGCCGCGGGCGGGCTGTGCGCCCCGTTCCGTCTGCGTACCCCGTTCCGCCTGCGTGCCCCGCTCCGGGCGGGTGGTGCGGGACGGCGGCTGCGGTTCCCGGCCGGCGTCCGGAGGGGCGGCCGGCGGCGTCTGCGCGCGGGTGCGGGCGAGGAAGCGGATCAGCGTCCGGATCTCGAACTGGAACACCTCGACCCCGTCCGTCGAGTGCAGCTCCACGATCAGCTGCGTACGGCCGCACGGCCAGACGCGGACGTCGCCGCGCTCGATCGGGGTCCGCAGGCCGCGCTCCAGGAGGTCGCGGCCGAACGACCAGTCGGTGCCGTCGGGCAGCCCTATGTGGACGGCGCGACGCTCGTCGGCGGGGTCGTAGCGCAGGTCGACGGGGACCGGGCGGGTCAGGGGGCCATCGGTGATGAGCCGGGCGCGCGCATGTACTTCGATCACAGGGGACATGAGCCGGCTCCTCCTATGTGTATATCTCTGTCATCTAATGTCCCATATTTCATGGAAGCGGCACGGTGGGGCGATCCGCTTGCCGGGTTCCGCTCCTGCGCGCTCTGTTCGCAGAGGCGGGGGCCTTCCCTGCGCGTACCCGATGGTTTCGCCGGCGCACCTGTTCTCCGTGGCCGCCGACAGAATCGCCGTCGGCGCGGTGGCCGTCGGTCCTCGTGGCGCGTTGTGAGCCCTCCGTCCGCGAGGGCGTCGCGTTCCGTCGGCGTGAACAGGTCGTGACAGCCCGGTGGTCACGGCGACCCGCCCCCCGAACACCCCGCCGGGACGTGCACCATGGGGGGATGAGCGGGAGCGCGGGAGTGAGCACGACGGCGGGCGCGGAAGCGGAATCGGGACAGGAACCGGGGCGGGTACCGAGTCACGTACCGGGACCGGAATCGGGATCGGGCAGGGGAGCGGAACCGGGTGTCAGGCCCGAGCCGGGCACGGCGGCGGACGGTCCGGTGGCCGACGTCCCCGTCACCGTGGACGTACGGGGCACGGTGGCGCCCGGGTTCGAACCGGTCGCGGACGCGTTCGTCCGCAACTTCGAGCAGCGCGGGGAGCGCGGCGCGGCCGTCGCCGTCTACCGCCACGGGCGCAAGGTCGTCGACCTGTGGGCCGGTACGCGGGACGTCGACGGCACCGAGCCGTGGGCCGTCGACACCGTCCAGATCGTCCGCTCGGCGGGCAAGGGCATCGCCGCCGCCGTCCCCCTGCTGCTCCACCAGCGCGGGCAGGTCGACCTGGACGCCCCGGTCTCCACGTACTGGCCGGAGTTCAAGGCGAACGGCAAGGAACGCGTCCTCGTCCGCGACCTCCTCGCGCACCGGGCCGGGGTCCCCGCCCTGGACACCGCGCTCACCCCCGCCCAGGCCGCCGACGGGGTCTCCGGGCCCGCCGCCGTCGCCGCCCAGCGCCCGCAGTGGGCGCCCGGCGCCGACCACGGCTACCACGCCCAGACCTACAGCTGGCTGATCGGCGAACTGGTCCGCCGGGCCACCGGCCGCACCATCGGCCGCTGGATCGCCGAGGAGATCGCCCGCCCGCTCGGCCTCGACTTCTGGTTCGGGCTCCCGGCCGACGAGGCCCACCGCATCGGCCGCATCGGCCCGGTGGAGCCCCCGGCCGCCGCCGCGGCGTCGGGCGCCCTGCGCGTACGGGCCAAACGCTCCGTCGTCGAGGCCTACCGCGACCCGGACTCGCTCACCCGCAGGGCGTTCGGCGCGATCGACCCGTTCCCCGACGAGAACGACCCCGCCTACCGCGCGGCCGAACTCCCCGCGTCGGGCGGCATCGCGACCGCCCGGGGCCTGGCCCGGTGCTACGCCGCGATGATCGGCCCCGTCGACGGCCACCGCCGCCTGTTCGCCCCCGCGACGCTCACCCTGGCCCGCACCGAGGAGTCGGCGGGCCCGGACCGGGTCCTGGTCGTCAGCACCCGCTTCGGCCTGGGCTACATGCTGCACGGCCCGGCGGCGCCGCTGCTGGGCCCCGGCTCGTTCGGCCACCCGGGCCGGGGCGGCTCGCTCGGCTTCGCCGACCCCGAGTCCGGCATCGCGCTGGGCTACGTCACCAACGGCCTCCAGAAGGGAGTCACCGCCGACCCCCGTGCCCAAGCGCTGGTCAGGGCAGTACGGTCGGCGCTATGACACCAGCACCCGCGCAGATCCCGGCCCGGTTCGCCGGATACAGCGTCCTGATCACCGCCGCAGGTCAGGGCATCGGAGCGGCAACGGCCCGCCGCCTGGCGGCGGAAGGGGCCGCCGTCCTCGTCACCGACCTCGACGCTAAGCGCGCCGCCCACACGGCGGCGGCGATACGCGAGGCGGGCGGCACCGCCGAATCCCTCGTCTGCGACGTGGCCGACCGGGCGGCGGTCGAGGCGGCCGTGGCCCACGCGGTCGCCGCCTTCGGCCGGCTCGACGTCCTGGTCAACAACGCCTACGCGGCGGGCCTGGACACCCCGCTCTTCGAGGACGAGACGGACGAGGTCTGGGAACGCGACCTGGACATCACGCTCTCCGGCCCGTTCCGCTGCGCCCGCGCCGCGCTGCCGCACCTGGTCGCCTCGGGCCGGGGCGCGATCGTCACCATCGGCTCGGTCAACGGCGAACAGGACTTCGGCGGCCACGCGTACAGCGCCGCCAAGGCGGGCCTGACCAGCCTCACCCGTACGCTGGCGGGCCACGCCGGACCGCGCGGCGTACGCGTCAACCTGGTCGCCCCCGGCACGATCCGCACCGACGCCTGGGCGGGCCGCGACGCCGAACTGGACCGGGCGGCCGCCCTCTACCCGCTCGGACGCGTCGGCGCCCCCGAGGACATCGCGTCCGCCGTCGCCTTCCTCGCCTCCAGCGACGCGGCCTGGATCACCGGGACGACGCTGCGCGTGGACGGCGGGATCCTCGCGGTGAACACGGGCTTCCGGCAGGCGATGGCGCAGCAGTGAGGACCCGGCCCTGATGACGCGGCCCTGAGGACGCAGCCGTAAGCGAGGAGACCGTAAGGAGGAGGCCGTAAATCCGTGGTCGCGCACCGCCCGGGGGACCTACCCTGCGCGGATGATCGACCACGGACACACGGACAGGACCGGCCGCCCCGTCACCCTGCGCGAGGTGGACGCGGACAACTGGCGGGCGGTCGCCGACAGCGCGCCCCGCGACGACCAGCGCGACTGGGTCCCGGCCCTGGCCGCCCGTTACCTGGTGCTGAGCAGCCGCGAGGACACCTGGACCTCGCTGGCCGTCTGCGCGGGCGGCGAGGTGGCCGGCCACCTCATGTGGGCCCTCGACGAGGACGGTTCGCACTGGATCGGCGGCATGCTGATCGACGCCGCCCACCAGGGCACGGGCATCGGCCGCGCCGCCGTACGGACCCTGGCGTCCTGGCTCTCCGCCCGCGAGGACGGCACGGCGGTGCGCCTCTCCTACGCCCCGGATAACGAGGCGGCCGCGCACCTGTACGCCTCGATCGGCTTCCGCCCGACGGGGGTGGAGGAGGACGGGGAGGTGGTGGCGGAGTGGAGGTAGGGGCTGGGTGAGAGAGCGGGGAGGCTCCGGCTCCCGGCCCCGGGAGAGAGCGTTCGTGTGCTGCTCGCGCGCCCTGTACTGATTCCGCGCGCTCTGTTTTGCCGACATGGTGTCGGTATCTACTGAGTGCATGACCACACTCACCGAACGGCCGTTACCGGCCGTCGGCCCGGACGGCGTCAATCCCTCGCGTGCCCGGTCCGCCGTGCGCGCCCTCTACACCCGTCCCGCACTCACCGCCGGAGACCTGAGCGCCCCGCTCCTCGTGCTCCCTGACGGGCATCCAGGGACCGGAAGTCTCCCTGGGGCGGTGCAGCTTTCGGACGTACAGCGGACCCTGGCCCGCTGGAAAGGGCTCGGCATCGGGGGCGTCAAGGTATTCGCCCTTGGCCACGACCGCGACAACACCGGCTCAACAGCCGTTTCCTCAGGTCAGGCAACCTCATGGTTCAGGCGGTGTCGGCGATCAGGGAAGCCACACCGGACCTGGCCGTGACCACAGAAGTGTGCGGCTGTTCCTGGACCAGCAGTGGCGAGTGCGTGGTACGCACCTCCGCAGGACGCATCGACCTTGACGCGACTTATCAGCTGATGGGTGAGATGGCAGTCCAGCACGCCGAGTCCGGAGCCGATGTCGTATCGCCCACCGCGATGCTTGACGGCTCGGTACGCGCCGTCCGCGCTGCTTTGGACGACAGCGGGCTCCGCGACGTCGGTGTGAACCCCAACCTGGCGATCCACACGACGCTGTACGGGCCGTTCAAGGCATTGATGGCCACCGCCCCGGCCGTCGGCCACCGGCGTGGTCTACAACTCGAACAGGGCCGTGCCCAGCGCGACACCGTGGTCCAGGCTCGACGCTGGATCGCCGAGGGTGCGGATTCACTCACCCTCCAGCCGGTCATGACCGCAGTCGACGTCCTCGTAAGGCTCCGGGCCGATCAGGAGGCACCGCTCGTTGCGTACTCCACCTCCGGGGAGTGGCCCGCTCTGAGAGAGCTGGGCTCCGAGGGCATGACCGAGTACATCGCCATGCTTGGGCGCGCGGGCGCGGACCATGTGCTGACGTTCGCGGCCGAACAGGTGGCGGCACACCTGGAGCAGAACCGTGGATGACCGCCCGTACTTCCGCCCGGCAACCCTCGACGCCCTACTCGCCGACGCGGCCCGCCTCGGATTCGCCATGTCGTGCCAGGACCGGACCGGCTCTCTCCTCGCCACGCTCGCTGCGTCCAAGCCCGGTGGGCATATGGTCGAACTGGGCACGGGAGTCGGTGCCGGCGCGTCCTGGCTGCTTCATGGCATGCGTGCCGACGCCCACTTGACCAGCGTCGAGACGGATCTCGTGTGCCAGGCTGTCGCCGTCGACCACCTGGACCACGACACCCGCTTGTCCTTCGTGACGGCAGACGCCGAAGCCTGGCTCGGAAGCTACGCCGGGCCGCCTCTCGCCCTCGCCTACGTTGACTGCCGCCCCGGAAAGTTCCACCGCCTGGACGACCTCATCGAACTGCTGGAGCCTGGTGGCCTCTACGTCGTCGACGACCTGGTGCCACAGCCCACCTGGCCCAGCGGCCACCAGGCACGGGTCGACGACTTCCTCGCACACCTGCCCGAGAGGTCCAACCTGCTGGGAACTGCTGTGACATGGTCGTCCGGGCTACTCGTCGGAACCCGCATCTGACGGTCTATCGTGAGTGCCATGTCCGCCGATCTGATCCGCATCGTGTCCCGTGACTCGCCCATGGCTCTCGCCCAGGTGGAGCGTGTCCGCGTGGAGCTGGCTGCCCTCCACCCCGACACCCGTACGGAAGTCGTCCCGGTCAGGACGACAGGCGACAAGTGGATGGGCGACCTCAGCGAGGTCGAGGGCAAGGGCGCATTCACCAAGGAGGTGGACGCGGCCCTCCTCGCCGGGGAGGCCGACCTCGCGGTGCACTGCGTCAAGGACATCCCGGCGGACAGGCCTCTGCCCGCCGGGACGGTCTTCGCCGCCTTTCTCCGGCGCGACGACATCCGTGACGCGCTGATCCACCCCGGCGGCCTGCGCCTCGACGAGCTTCCGGCCGGGACGCGCATCGGGACGTCGTCCGTCCGCCGCTCCGCCCAGCTCGCCGCATCGCACCCGCACCTCCTCTGCGTACCGATGCGCGGCAACGCCAACCGGCGGCTGGAGAAGCTCGCCGCAGGCGAGGCCGATGCCCTGCTCCTCGCCGCTTCCGGGCTGGAACGCATCGGCCAGCGCGACGTGATCACCGAGATCCTGTCGCCCGAGGTGATGTGCCCGCCGATCGGTGCAGGGGTCCTCGCCCTGCAGTGCCGCGAGGGCGACACCGAGCTCATCGACGCCGTGAGCCTGCTCGGTGACCCGGCGGCCCACCGTGAGACGACCGCCGAGCGGATGTTCCTCCACGTGTTGCAGGGGCACTGCAACAGCCCCATCGCCGGGTTCGCCCGGGTGGAGCGGAACGGCGACCTGTCCCTCCGGGCCAAGGTCTTCACCCCTGACGGCAAGACCGTCCTCAACGCCCATGAATGGGCCGGAGCACTCGACCCGGCCACCCTGGGCACCTCCGTCGCGGTCAGCCTGCTGCGCCAGGGGGCGCGGGAGCTGATCGACGGCATCGCCCATTGACCGCCGCCGGGGTGCCCGGCGGCGCGGTCGCGAGTGTCGGCGCGGGCCCTCGCCGGGAGGCGGTGTCCCGTCGCTGTCCGGCACGGCGACCACCTACCGCTCGGCGCTCAGGACCATCAGCATCGTGGGGTCGGTCACGGGGGCGAATCCGACCTTGGCGTACAGCTCGTGGGCGTCGAGCGTGGCGAGGAGCGTCCGCTTGAGCTCGTACGGGGCGAGGTGGTCGCGCACGGCGGTCGCCAGTCGTACGCCGAGGCCCCGGCCGCGATGGGCCGGGGCCACGTAGACGTCGCAGAGCCAGGCGAAGGTCGCCCGGTCCGTGACGACCCGCGCGTAGGCGACCTGGGCCCCGTCGGGGCCGTAGACACCGAAGTTGAGGGACCCCCGCATGGACCGCTCGACGAGGTCACGGCTGCGGCCGAGCGCCCAGAAGGCGTCGGTGGAGAGCCAGTGGTGCACCAGGGCGATGTCGAGGCGTTCGGGATCGGTGTCGATCTCGTACCTGTCGGCGCCCTGGTTGCCGTTCCCGTCTTCGCCGTGCGTGGTGGACCTCATGGGCTGGGATCGTAGTCGCGGCCCTGTGAGGGTCCTGGCGCGGGTGCGGATAGGTCAGTTGTGAAAGTAGGCGTCGGCCTTGTCGAGCCATGAAATTGCTGGACACCCAGGGGCGTTGGTCACTTCATGACTCGACGACCAGCGCCTCGCTCACTGTCCGACGAAGCCCTCTCCAGCCTGCTTGGCCGGCAGCAGTTCGGCACGCTCGCCACCATGAAGCGCAGCGGCCACCCCCACCTGACAACCATGGTGTACAGCTGGGACCCCGAAGCCCGCATCGTGCGGTTCTCGACCACGGCCGGCCGGGTCAAAGTCCAGCACCTGCAACGCAATCCACGTGCGGCGCTGCATGTGCCGGGCGGCGACGTGTGGTCGTTCGCGGTCGCCGAAGGCGAGGCCGTGGTTTCTGAGAGCACGGCAGTTCCCGGGGACGCGGTCGGGCGGGAGCTGCTCAAGATGATCCCGGAGGCCGGGAGGCCCGACGACGAAGCTGCGTTCCTGGAGGAGCTGGTTGCCGAGCACCGGGTGGTCATCCGGCTGAAGGTGGACCGGCTCTACGGCACGGCGCTCACCATCGACGGTTAGGACATATCGGTTCCGTGCTGGTCACGGAGTCGGTGGGGTCGCCGTTGCCGCCGGGGGAGCGCGGCGACGTCGAGCGGATCGGCGCTGTTCACGGGGCGCTGCCCGGTCAGTCGCGGTTGGGGGTTCGCTTCCTCGACCAGGCGGTGGCGTCGACTCCGTATCGCGTCAGGAGCCGTGCGAACTGGGTCCGCTCCTCCGGTGACCAGGCGACAGCGATCTCCAGGAACGCTTCTCGCTGTTCGACGGCGAAGCGGTTGCGTTCGGCCTCGCCGTGCTCGGTGAGTTCGAGCACGGTTCGGCGCCCGTCGGACTGGGATGCCGCCCGCCGCAGCAGCCCGTCCGCTATGCAGGCGGCGACGGTCCGGCTGGCCACCGGCTGCGCGACGCCCATCTCTGCGGCAAGCCCGCCGACGGTCGTCTCGCCCGGCGCGTCGGCGATGACGTTGAGCACGAGGTTGCGGGAGAGGTCCTTGCCCGTTGCCGGTGCGCGTCGCCGCAGACGGGACAGCGCGGGGCCGATCTGATCCAGCGTCCGGTCGTCGGGGGGCTGCTCGGAGGAGGAGGTGCTGCTCATGTGCCGAGTCTAGGCCCGGCCGGCACATTTGCATACCATTCAATAAGTCCATAGCATCAGGTATGTAAATCTTGAACGAACCAGGAAAAGAGGCGGACCGCCATGGCGCTCACCGCGATCACCAACGCGCAGATCTTCGACGGGGAGAAGGCGGTCGGCGTGCGGACCGTGGTCATCGACGGCGGGAGGATCGCCCGCGTCGGTGGCGACGCTCCCGAGGGCAGCGAGATCGTCGACGGCAGCGGCGCCACACTGCTGCCGGGTCTCATCGACGCCCACGTCCACTCCGCCCCGGGCTCCCTGGCGCTCGCCCTGCGGTTCGGGGTGACGACCGAACTGGAGATGCAGGGGATGAACACCCGGGAGAACCGGGGGGCCATCACCGACGACGACACACAGGCTGACGTGCGCTCCTCCGGCTTCGCCATCACACCGCCCGGTGGTCACCCGAGCGAGCTGATGCCCGAAGGATTTCGGCCCAAGTGGGACCTTCCCCCGGTCATGCCCCTGATGCCGTTCTCCACCACACCCGAGGAGGCCGCCGCCTTCGTGCCGCAGCTTCTCGCCCGGGGGTCCGACTTCATCAAGTTCATGATCGACGACGGCAGCGTGGAGGGACACCCCGGGCTGCCCACGCTCGACCGGGCCACCGTGCACGCCGGTGTCGCCGAAGCCAAGAAGTACGGCGCCCTGACCGTGGCCCACGCGCTGACCGTGGAGGCCACCAGGACGGCCGCCGAAGCCGGCGTCGACGGCGTGACCCACGTGTTCATGGACCAGCCGCACACCGCCGAGATCATCAGCCTGATCAGGGACGCGGGCATGTTCGTCATCCCCTGCGTCACTCTCAACGCCTCGATGATGGGGATCACCGGCAGCGAACTCGCCGACGACCCCCGGGTCGCCGCACGCCTCGACGCCGACTGGGACCGGACCCTGCGCTCCAGCTATGGCCGCTACCCACAGGGCAGGCTCCACGACGTCTACGACACCGTGCGTGCACTGGACGCTGCCGGAGTCGACGTGCTCGCCGGCACCGACGTCTCCATGCCCGAGACGTTCTTCGGGGGCCTGGCGCACGGAGCGAGCCTGCACCACGAACTGCAGTACCTGGTGGCAGCCGGTCTCACACCCGCACGGGCCCTGCGCGCGGCCACGGCGACCACGGCCCGCCGCTTCCGCCTGAGCGACCGGGGCCGTATCGCCGAGGGCCTCCGCGCCGACCTCCTCCTGGTCGACGGCGACCCGACCAGCAACATCAGCGACACTCTCAACACCCGCGCCGTCTGGCGCCGCGGCACCCGAGCGGCGGCATGATCGCAGTCCCTTCCCTTAGAGGGGGCTCCCGAGGTCCGTTCCGTGCCGGCTCCCGAGCTGCTGGAACGGACCGCCGTGCGTCGCGCGGAGCCCGGACGCCAGGACCGATCCGTCATGAGCCGTCCTGCCGGCGGCCGTCCGTGCGCCGTTCGGGGGACGGAACGCACCACCTCCCGGACGCGGCCAGCGCTCACGGCCCCGGCGGGAGCCGGCTCGTCTAGCGTCGCCGCATCCGCACCGCGCATGCCCGGAGGAGCCCGTCCGTGAATTCCTGGCTGTCCGAACGACGCCGCTCCCTCGTGTGTCTCCTCATCGCGGTGGCCGCGGCACTGGTGCTGCCCCTCGACAGTGTCGTGCGGATCTCGGCCGCCGACGTCGGCGTACTGGTGCTCTTCGCCTACCTGGTCCCGTACCTGGCCATTACCTTGGCCGCCTTCCTGAGCGCCTCACCGGAGCGGATCCGTTCCTGGGCGGACCGCGAAGCCCGCGGCACGTTCCTCCAGCGGTACGTCCTGGGCACCGCGCCCGGACCGGGGGCGTCCATCCTCATCGCGGCGGCCGCGTTGGCCGTGGCCGTCGTGTGGCTGCCCGGCCACCTCAGCACCACCTTCGCCGAGGGGCCGCGCGCCCTCATGGCGCTGTCGCTGGTCGTCATCGCCTGGACCTGCGTCGTCGTGGCGTTCGCGGTCGCCTTCCAGGCCGACAATCTGGTGGAGGACGAAGAGGCGCTCGACTTCCCCGGAACGGGGACCGCGGCCTGGGCCGATTACGTCTACTTCGCGGTGGCGGTCATGACGACCTTCGGCACCACCGATGTCAACGTGACCTCCCGCGACATGCGGCGGACCATCTCGGCGAACGCGGTCATCGCCTTCGTCTT
Source organism: Streptomyces sp. NBC_01116 (assembly GCF_041435495.1). NCBI lineage: Bacteria > Bacillati > Actinomycetota > Actinomycetes > Kitasatosporales > Streptomycetaceae > Streptomyces > Streptomyces sp. NBC_01116. The sequence continues at coordinate 3,366,356 of NZ_CP108644.1, read as the reverse complement.
CAACACGGTCACCGTCGCCAGCCTGGTCTCGGCGCTCGGCGACTGAAGGCTGTGCCGCCGGGAACCGCGGGACAGCCCTGAGGCTTCCGGCACGGTCGCCGGCGGTCCCTTCGTGCGGTCAACTGTGCCCTTGAGGGCCTGGAACCGGAGCCGTGCCCCCACGTATGAAGGAAGGGCCATTCCCTCAGCCGCGAAGAGGTCTCCATGTACAGCCAGGACGGCGCCCGAGAGCCCGATGTCAAGAACAGCAAGGTTCCGGTGCAGACCGCCAAGCCCGTCGAGGCGGGTGGAGTACCGGTCAACGGCCCCTTCGCCCTCCAGAGCACGATCGGGAACGCGGCCGTCGTCCAACTGCTCCGAGCGTCCGGCCGCCTCCAGGACCAGGACCAGGACCGGCACCGGCACGGCGACGGCTGCGGCCACGAACAGGCCGAACAGGCCGGGCAGGCCCCCGTGCAGCGTTCGGCCGTCCATGGCGTGCTGCGCGGTGCGGGGCGGCCGTTGGACCGTGCCGTCCGCACCGACATGGAAGCCCGGCTCGGGGCCGACTTCTCCGACGTACGCATCCACAACGACGCCGCCGCCAAGGCCTCCGCCGCCGAGATCGGGGCCCGCGCCTACACCTCCGGCAGCCATGTCGTCATCGGCGACGGCGGCGCGGACAAGCACACCCTCGCCCACGAGCTCACCCACGTCATCCAGCAGCGCCAGGGACCCGTGGCCGGCACCGACAACGGGTCGGGGCTCAGCGTCTCCGACCCGTCCGACCGCTTCGAACGCGAAGCCGAGGCCAATGCCACCGCCGTGATGCGGGGACCGGCCGCGATCCAGCGCCTGGCGGAGGGCGCGGAGGGTACGGAGCGCGGTCCGGCCTCGGGTGCCCGCTCGGAACTGTCGAACCCGGCGGTGCAACGGGCCAAGAAGGCCAAGGGCGAGGCCGCGCAGCAGCCGGGGGCCTCCTTGCAGGGAGAGCACATCTTCAACGCGTTCCACGACGTGGCCGCCAGGGCGGCGACAAGCCTCAGGAGCAGGCTCGACGCCCGCCAGAACCTCCTCAGGCAGAGCGCGCCCGACATGTCCCGCGAGGACAGGGCCTCCGTGAGGGACTTCAAAGCACTGCACACGGCGGCGATGGCAGCTCTGAACGCGCTGGACGCGGCGGTGGGACCTGCGGCGACCGGCCGCGACAACAGGGACTTCCGCGCGGCCATGGTGGGCGCGACGAAGAGTTCTGACGGGGACCAGAACTCCATCGAATACGGGGCGTTCTCCCAGAGGATCGACCGCGCGATCCAGCGGTGCGGTTCCAGCCTGTGGGCGAACACGGATCCGCTGGGTGATTTCTCCCTCGGCATGATCACCGATCAGGTGGCACGACAGAACAAGCGCGGCGAGTTCAGCGAGCCCAGGGCGAGGCAGTTCGACGCCTGGTACACGCAGACGGCGACCGCCATGACCGATCTGTTCGCCGCGCTGGTGGCCGCGGGGGACGCGGTCCACGCCGTACTGCTGTACACGAACGCGGTGGTCGGGGTGAACTCGGCCGACGATCCGATCCCCGTCGACTACACCGCCTACGAAGAGGACGACAACGCCGGCGAGGGTCCGAGCGGCACCTGAACGGCGGGCGACCGGACCGGTAGCTCTCCCGTCGCGTCTCCGCTCCGGAACCGGCGGAAAGGGCTCATGCCTGAAAGGAAAGGGGGCGGGACCAGGTCGCCGCTCGATCGCCCGCTCGCGCTGGCCCTGTCCACAGGGCGCTACCGGAGCGGGTCAGGGCCAGACCGTGAGGTCGATCGTGATGAAGTCGCCGTCGTCGCGCTCCTGCGGCGCCTCACGGACCGTCACCAGTCCCACGTGGCCTCTGCTGAGCACGCAGATGCGTGTCCCCTTGGTCAGCTGGGGCCTCCTGATGATGCTCGTATAGCGCGTGTCCGACCTGCACTCCTCCAGTGAACCCGGCTGGTCGGCGTCGAGCCTCACCAGGTGCCCATTGGACCTGAAGTCGTTGGAGAAGGTGTAGATGAGGTCCCCTCGGGGCCCGTTCATCTCGTGGAGCCTGAGTGGGTCCTCCGAGAACAGGAAGTAGAAGTCCGTGGGCATCCTTATGTCGGACTTCGTCACGGGAGTGGGGGCTGCGGGAGGCGGTGGCGAGGTCGGCGGTGTGGAGGAAGCGGGAGCGGCCCCGGCCGTCGGGGTCACGGACACCGTGGGCTGAGAGGCAGGCGCCGAACCGCGAGCGGTCGGCGAGTTGAGGGTCGGCAGTCCGAAGACGGCGAGGAGGACTCCGGCGACGCCGGCCACCGCGGAAGCCACCGCGGCCCACTCGCCGAGCCGCCGGGCACGAGGCCTCCGGGGCGGCGTCGGAGAGGGCGGAACGTTCGGCGAGGACGGTGGCGGGGTTGGGGTGGGCGACCCTGCGCTACCGGGATCCGAATCGCTCATGGACGGCCTCCTTCACGGCGATGGATACGTAGATGTTCCCATCAACTAAGGCTGTCATGTGTGCTGTTGACCGTTCATGCTCGCGAGAAGCGTGATCCGTGAGCGAGTTCCGGGCGGACACCTTCGCGCCCGAAGGACGTAGGGACGGGCCCCTCGCCGCTCAGGGGCAGCCGCTGCTTCGGTGGCCCTGAGCGGCGGCCGTCGGCGCATGGCGGCCGGCTGCGAACACAGCCCTGTCATCACCTCGGGCAGCGTGCCGGATGTGCTCGGACCGGCAGTCGCGACAGTGGCCGGGGGTGGGGGAGCGGAAGGCGCGTTCGCAGGCGTCGCAGGTCTGGAAGGGCGTGACGGTGATGCGGGGGCGGGCGAGTGCGGCGAGGTCCCGGATGTCCGGAGGCGGTGGTGGGAGCAGCTCGGTGAGCCGGTACTTGAGGAGTTTGGCCGGGTGCTTGAGCGGGTGGGGCGGGTCGTCGGTGAGGGCGTGACGGATGGCGTCGGGGCGGGCCGCGCGTTCGAGCCAGGCCGCGACGCCGGGGACCAGTCGACGGACGTCGTCCTCGGAGAGCGTGAACTGGGGCGCGTGGCGGTGCAGGTCGCTGAGGAACGCGGTGGCCGCACGGTCGAGTTCCGGGGTGGGTTCGCTGGGGCGGGGGAGCGGGCGGGGCGGCGGCTTGGGTGCGGTCGGGGGCGGGACCAGCGGTACGAAGCGTGGGGGCGGGGGAGTGACGAACGGGGTCGGCTGCGGGGGTACGGGCGGGAGCGCGGACATGTCCGGCTCGGGCGGCGAGGCAGGTGCCGGTGCCGGAGCCGTAGTTAACGTGGGCAGCGCCTCGGTCCGTACCGGGAGCGAGGCCGGTACGGGGAGTTGTGGCGGGGCTGCCGGGCGGCGGGGGTGAAGCAGGGCGGTGGGTTGGTTGCAGAAGACCGTGCGGGTGATGACCCGGCCGTTGGGCAGTCGGTGCCGGAGGCGTTGCAGGTAGCCGAGGGTTTCCAGTTCGCGCAGGGCGGCGGCGATGCGTTTCTCGCCTTCCCGGCAGTGGGTGGCGAGCGCTTTGATGCTGACTTCGACGCCCTGGGGCAGTGACTGGATGCGTACGGCGATGCCGACGGCGGTGCAGCTGAGGTCGGGGTGCTGGGCTAGGTGGTTGCCGACGACGGTGAAGCGGTCGGTGTGGGGGATGACGATGTGGATCATGCCGGAGGTGGGCAGGGGGCCGGGAACCTCTGCCAGGGCGCGCTTGAGGGCAGTATTCTGCTGGGTATCCATCGGGAAGGGTCTACTTCCTTGGTGGTCAGGCCCTCGGTTGGGATTGCAGTCCCGGTCGGGGGCCGACGTATGTCCGGTGGGGTGTGTCGTTGCTGGCGTGAGCATATGCCGGACAACCGGCCCGAAAGCGAGCTGAGTTGGAAAACCTCACCCGTGTGGGTGACGAGCCCCTGGGGTGCGTCAGGTGGTCGCCGGGGGTGGGTCGGGTGGGGTTATTTCTTCTGGTTCTTTAGGTAGTTGACGTCGCGCTTCACCGGGGCGCGGTGACGAACGATCCGGTCGGGGGTCTTGCGGGACGCACCGGGTCGCGGCGGCGCACGACCCGGCGGGAGCCGTCACCGTACGAGGTCGATCTCCGCCCATACGGTCTTACGGGGAACGGGCCCGGGCGTGATGCCCCAGTGGTCGGCCAGCGCCTCCACGATGAGCAGGCCCCGCCCTGTCTCCGACATGGGGTACGGCGAGGACCTCGTCTACAAGGTCGAGGGCGGTCGGCGCATCCCCCGTCCTGAGTTCATGGACGCGGCGGACCTTGCGGTGGGCGCGGACGGAAAGCTCGCGGCGATGAAGTCCGATCTGGCGGAGGTGCGGTACCCGAGGAAGATCCGGGAGCTGGCGAAGCTGGAGGCCGCAGCGGTGGAGGTGCTTGCGTACGGCAACAGCAGCGTCCATGGGCTGTTGCAGACGACCGAGTATGCGCGAGCGTTGTTCTCGATGCGCCAACCTGCCTACCCGCAGGAGGAGATCGAACGTGGAGTTGTCGCGCGTATGGCTCGGCAGGCCATTTTCGAGCGGTCACCCGCCCCGACGCTCGGATTCGTCCTGGAAGAGGTGGTGCTCCGGCGTCCCCTCGGAGGCAAGATGGTGTTGCGTCGCCAACTCGAACACCTGCTGATCTTGAACGAGTTGCGTAATGCGACCGTGCAGGTGATGCCGATGGATCGGGAGGAGCACGCAGGAATCGATGGGGAGATCCAGGTGCTGAAGTTCAAGGACGGCACGGCGGTAGGGCGTTCCGAGGGGGCGTTCGGCGGTCGCCCGGTCTCGGATCCGAAGCAGGTCCGAATTCTTGATCTGCGGTGTGGAATGATCCGTGCCCAGGCTCTCACCCCTCCGGAGTCGACGGCCTTCATCGAGAAAGTGCTGGGAGAGACATGATGTGCAAGCCGTTCGCCGGGGAAGCGTCCGACCTGCGGTGGTTCAGGAGCAGTTACAGCGACAGCAGCAACGGCAGCGAGTGCGTCGAGGTAGCCACCGCCCCGGACGCCGTCCACGTGCGCGACTCCAAGGACCTCCAGGGCCCCCGTCTCGCCGTCGCCCCCGCCGCGTGGGCGGGCTTCGTCGCGTACGCCGCAGCGCACTGACCTCGCGGCCCGAGCGCGAGGTGCACGCTCTCCGGTATCGATAGCGGCCCCGACCAGGACGGCCTCATGACTTCTGTGTACCGGAGCGAGCAGGCGCGAGCCGAAGTGCGGCGCTGGTGCGTGAACCGGATCGATGGCTCGGGTCTGGCCCGTGCCCGCAGTGAGGTGGTGACCTCGGCGGGGGGCACCGGAGTCGTGACCGCAGGGCCGGAGCCGCGCGAAGGGGAGCCGAGTGTCGCCCTGCTGCCGGGGACGAACATGAACGCCGCTCTGTGCCTGCCGGTGGCGGAGGCGATCGCCCGGGAACGGCGGGTGGTCGTCCTGGACCTGCCCGGTCAGCCGGGGCTCAGCGCGGACGGGCGTCCTCGTGCCAAGCGCTCGTCCTGGTACGGGAAGTGGCTGACCGAGGCACTTGCGCGGGCCGCGCCCGGGCCGGTCGTCGTCGTGGGGCATTCCCTGGGCGGCGCGGTCGCCCTCGCCTGCGACGCCCCGCAGATCGTCGGCCGGGTGCTGCTCTCCAGCGCCGGCATAGTCCGGCTGAGGGTGCCCGCCCCTCTTCTGGCCGCCACGGTCCCCTGGCTCCTGCGGCCCACGGTCGCCCGTTCGGCTGCTTTGGTGCGTCACATGGCGGCTCCGGGGCAAGGGCGTGTGCCCGACGGCCTGGGGGAGTGGATGGACCTTGTCGGACGCTGCTGCCGTACCAGCCTCGCTCCGCCTCCCCTTCCGTCCGGCCTGCTCGAACTGCGGCGCTCCGTGCCCACGTTGGTCGTCGCTGGACGGTTCGACCCCTTTCTGCCGCCACGGGACCTGGGTCCGGCCGCCCGGCGTCGGCTCGGTGCGGAGTTCAGGGTGATCGAGGGGGCGGGGCATCTTCTGTTGGACGAGTCGCCGGAGGCGGTCCTCGCCGCGATCCGGGAGTGCTGCGCGGCCGTCGCGGCGGGTCGATGAGCCGCGCCGGTCTGTCTACGCGGCGACCGGCGGGGTAAGCGAGGTGGAACACTCCCTCCGACCGGAGGCGATACCCCCTCCGACCTGCCGATAGGTGTCCGATAAACGTAACTGCGGTTCCGTATAACGATGACGTCACCCGCCCGGTACGTTCGCACGCGCACTCCAGGGAAGTGACCTGCATCACTAAAGATCAGGCAAAGGGCATGGTGCAAATGCCCAACTTCATAGGCGGAAACCCCGCCGAAGCGCAGTGCCGGGACCGCCCCGGTGACAGGCCGGAGCGATCGTCGCCGTCGTCCACTCCATGGGACACGCCGAATCGCCGACCGGACAACGGCGTTCGCTCAACCCTCCAGATACGTCCCCCCATCGCACACCGAACGGCGAAGACACCCCACCTGTCCGCCGTTCCCGCGTCATCGAGGTAGCCAACGTGTCACTCGAATCCATAACCGAGAACGTCGACGAAGCCGTCAGCGGGTTCTTCGAACCGATAGCCGAATGGCTCGGCGAGATCGTCTTCTACGCCGTCCCCGTCGGCGGGACGGATCTCCCGCTCATCGTCGCCTGGCTGGTGGTGGCGGGCCTCGTCTTCACCGGCTGGTTCGGATTCGTCCAGGTGCGCAAGTTCCGCCTCGCCATCGATGTGGTGCGCGGCAAGTACGACGACAAGGACTCGGCGGGCGAGGTCAACCACTTCCAGGCGCTGACCGCCGCCGTCTCCGGCACGGTCGGCCTCGGCAACATCGCCGGTGTGGCCGTCGCCGTCTCCATCGGCGGTGCCGGTGCCACGTTCTGGATGATCCTCTGCGGTCTCCTCGGCATGGCCACCAAGTTCGTCGAGGTGACCCTCGGCGTGAAGTACCGCGAGGTCCACGCCGACGGCACGGTCTCCGGCGGACCGATGCACTACCTGCCCAAGGGGCTCGGCGAACGCTTCGGGAAGAACGGCAGGACCTTCGGCAAGGTCCTCGCCGTCCTCGCCTCGATCATGATCCTGTTCTTCGGGCTCTTCGGCGGAAACCTCTTCCAGGTCAACCAGTCCTACGCCCAGCTCGTCTCCGTCACCGGCGGCGAGGACGGGGCGATGGGCTCCTCCGCCGGGGCGCTCTTCTTCGGCGTCCTCGTCGCCGCCCTCGTCGGCATCGTGCTGCTCGGCGGCATCCGCTCCATCGCCTCGGTCACCAGCCGGCTCATCCCCGCGATGGCCGGGATCTACATCGCCGCCTGCCTCGTCGTCATCCTCGTCAACGTCACCGCCGTGCCCGCCGCGTTCGGCACGATCATCGAAGGCGCGTTCAACCCCGAGGGCGTCGCGGGCGGTGTGCTCGGCGCACTGATCATCGGCTTCCAGCGCGCCGCGTTCTCCAACGAGGCCGGCCTCGGCTCCGCGCCGATCGCCCACTCGGCGGTCAAGACCAGGCACCCCGCCAGCGAGGGCCTGGTCGCCCTGCTGGAGCCGTTCATCGACACGGTCGTCATCTGCACCATGACCGCGCTGACCATCGTCATCGCCAACCCGGCGAGCTGGGGCGAGGCGCGCGACGGTGAGTCGATCGGCGGCGTGACGATCACCTCGGACGCCTTCGAGACCGTGCTGCCCTGGTTCCCGTACGTCCTGACCGTCGCCGTGCTGCTCTTCGCGATTTCCACGGTGCTCACCTGGGGCTACTACGGACTCAAGGCCTGGACGTACCTCTTCGGCCGCAGCCGCACCAGCGAGACCGTCTTCAAGTCCCTCTACACCCTGCTCGCCGTCTCCGGGTCGCTGCTCACCCTCCAGACCCTCATCGACCTGGCCGACGCGGTGCTCTTCTCCCTGGCCGTCGTCAACATCATCGGCCTCTACCTCCTCGCGCCCGTCGTCAAGCGCGAGCTGAACACCTTCCTCGCATACGTCCGCACCCGGCAGGCCGGCGGAACGGACGGCGACGACGGGGACAAGGACGACGAGCCGTCCAAGGCGACCGTCTGAGCCCGACCACTTACGACCGATGCCCCTCGCCCCGACCGTCACGCGGGGCGGGGGGCCTCAACTCGTGTGCAGCATCAAGCCGATGCCCACCACCATCAGCCCCGCCGCCGCGATCCTCGGGGCCCCGAAGCGCTCCTTGAAGAACAGCGTGCCGATCGCCGCGCCCACGATGATCGACGACTCGCGCAGCGCCGCGATCGGGGCGAGCGGGGCCCTCGTCTGGGCCCAGAGGACCAGCCCGTACGCGATCACCGACAGGGCCGCGCCGAGCAGGCCCCGTACGGCGAACGGCTTGAGCTGAGCGACCAGTTCGCTACGGCGGCGGTAGTACGCGTACGCCGGGATCGCCAGGCCCTCCAGGATCATCAGCCAGGCGATGTAGCCCAGCGGGGTGTCCGAGGCGCGTACGCCGACGCCGTCGACCGTGGTGTACCCGGCGATCGCCAGGCCCGTGCCGAGGGCCGCCACGATCGCCGGCCAGTGCGGGCGCTTGCCGGAGCCCCGGATGCCCCACAGCGCCAGCCCGACCAGCCCGGCCGAGGCCACCGCGACGCCCGCCGTGGCCCAGGCGTCCGGGCGCTCGCCGACGAACACCGCCGCCAGGACCGTCACCACCAGCGGGGCCGTCCCCCGGGCGATCGGGTACATCTGCCCGAAGTCGCCGAGCGTGAACGAGCGCATCAGCAGCAGCATGTACAGCACGTGCAGGGCGGCCGACACCACCAGGTACGGCCAGGCCTCCGCCGCCGGGAACGGGACCAAGAGGGCCATCGCCGCGCCGATCAGCAGGCCGCCGCCGGAGATCAGCGTGAACGAGATCAGCTGGTCCTTGATCGCGTGGGCGATGGCGTTCCAGCTGGCGTGCGTGACGGCGGCTATGAGGACCGCGAGGGCGACCAGCGGGGTCACTTGGCGGGCTCGCGCACATCCGCGACCGTCGCGCCCGCGTGGGCGATCAGCGTTTTCGGGTCCAGCGGGAACACCGTGTGCGGGGTGCCCGCCGCCGCCCACACCACCGCGTGGTCCAGGAGGCGCCGGTCGGCCAGGACGCGGGTCCTGGTGGCGTGGCCGAAGGGCGGTACGCCGCCGATCGCGTAGCCCGTGGTCTCCCGGACCAGATCCGCGTCCGCCCGCTTGACCTTCTGCGCGCCCAGCTCACGCCGTACCAGCTCGACGTCCACCCGCGAGGACCCGTCCATGAGGACCAGCACCGGCACGCCGTCCGCCGTGAAGACCAGCGACTTGACGATCTCGCTCAGCGAGCAGCCGATCGCCGCCGCGGCCTCCGCCGCCGTACGGGTCGCGTCGGGGAAGCGGCGCACCTCGACCTGGAGGCCCAGCTCGGCCAGCGCCTCGGCGAACCGGGGGTGGGCGGGCGGGACGGGGGCGGCGGCGGGCATCGTTTCGGAGGGTTCGGGAGTGCTCATGGCAGCACGCTAGCGGTCGGTGCAGTATGCATGCGAGGGGGTTCCGGGTGGTGGGCGCGAGGCGGCCTCACTCTGTCCGGTGGGAGCCCGGGGTGTGGCCGAACGTGCGGCGGAACACCTCGATGAAGGCGCTGGTGGACGACCAGCCGCACTGATGCGCCACCGCGGTGACCGGCGTCCGACCGGTCAGGAGGATCAGGGCGTGGTGGAGACGGAGCTGGGTGCGCCACTGCGGGAAGGTCATGCCGAGGTCGCCGCGGAACAGCCGGGACAGGGTCCGGTCGCTCGCCCCGACCCGGCGGCCGAGTTCGGCGAGCGTACGGCTGTCGCCCGGGTCGGCCCGGAGGATGTCGCACAGGGCGCGCAGCAGGGGGTCGGAGGGCGTGGGCAGGTGCAGCGGCTGCTGGGCGGATGCCCGGAGCTGGTCGAGGAGCACGGCGCGCAGGCGGGCCCGCTCGGGGCGGTCGTCGTCGCCCTCGTCGCGGGTGTAGGCGATGAGCAGCTCGCGCAGCAGGGAGCTGACGGCCAGCACGGTCGGCGAGTCGAGGCCGAGCGGGTTCTCGGTGACGGGGAGGCCCACCAGGTGCAGATCGAGTTCGCCGTAGGCCCGGTGTGCGTGGACGACGCCCGCGGGGACCCAGATCGCGCGGTTGGCCGGGGCGACCCAGGACCCCGCACCGGTCGAGACGGTCAGCACGCCGCGGCCCGCGTAGACGATCTGGTGGTCGTCGTGCCGGTGGGCGTCGATCGAGCCGCCGGGCGCCAGCCGCCGGGTGCGGGTCGGCGCCACCGGATCGTGCCGGACGGCGGCCTGCGGCACGGAAGCCTGGCGGATGTTCGTCATCATGTGGCAGTTTATCGAAAGCGCGACAGCGGCCCCGGGCCGGAGCATGGCGGGATGCGAAGGAACACGCCGATCGTCCTGCTGTCCGCGGGTCATGCCTGCGTCGACATCTACCAGGGCTCCGTCGCGGCCCTGGTGCCGTTCTTCATCGCCGAGCGCTCCTACTCCCTCGCGGTCGCCTCGGGCATCGTGCTGGCCGCATCGCTGCTGTCCTCCGTGGCGCAGCCGCTGTTCGGCGTGCTCACCGACCGCTGGGCGATGCCGTGGCTTCTGCCGGTCAGCACGCTGCTCGGCGGTCTCGGCATCGCGCTGAGCGGCCTCAGCGGCTCCTACCCGCTCACCCTGGTGTTCGTCGCGCTGTCGGGGATCGGGGTGGCCGCCTACCACCCCGAATCCGCCCGCGTCGCCCGGATCGCCGCGCGGGGCAGTCACCGGGCGATGGGCTGGTTCTCCACGGGCGGCACGGTCGGCTTCGCGCTCGCCCCGCTGATGGTCGCCGCCGTGATGAGCGCCGGAGGGCTGCGCTGGACGCCGCTGCTCGTGCTGCCGGCCCTCGTCGGCGCCGCGCTGTGCCTGCCGGTCGTGCGCGTCCTCCAGCAGCGGCAGGCCGCCGGGTCCCGTACTCCGTCGCCGCCGGCCGGGAGCGACGACGTCGCCTCCTTCGTGCGGCTGTCCCTGGCCGTGGTCTTCCGGTCGATCGCCTTCATCGGCCTGAGCACCTTCATCGCGCTGTACGTCCGCCAGCGCCTGGGCGGCGGCATCGCCGTGGGGACCGCGGCCCTGTTCGTGCTCTACCTCGGCAGCACGGTCGGCGCGGTGCTCGGCGGGTCCCTGGCCGCCCGGTGGGACCGGGTGGCGGTCGCGCGCTGGTCGTACCTGGTCACGGCCGCGGCCGTCGCGGGTGTGGTGGGGGTGCCCGGCCCGGCCGTCTTCGTGTTCCTGGCGCTGGCCTCGGCCGGTCTGTACGTACCGTTCTCGCTCCAGGTGACGCTCGGCCAGGACTACCTGCCCTCCCGGGTCGGCACCGCCGGCGGGATCACGCTCGGTCTGACCGTCAGCATCGGCGGCCTGGCCAGTCCCGCCATCGGCGCGCTCGCCGACGCCACGTCCTTGCGGACCGCCCTGGCGCCTCTCGTGGCGATGCCGCTGCTGAGCTGGCTGCTCTTCCGCACCCTGCCCGAACCGGGGGTGCCGGGGGCCGCGTCGTCCGGGGCCGCCGCCGTCGCGCGCTCCGGGAGCGGGGCGCCGAAACCCGGATGACCCGGGGCGGGGGTGCTCCTACGCTCGCCCCATGGGCATCGGGGCGCAGGGCGAACAGGGCGAGCGCGGTGAGCAGGACGGGCGGAGGCGGCACACCGACCACCTGCTGAACGTGGTCGACGTCGAAGCCACCTGCTGGGACGGGCAGCCGCCGCCCGGCCAGGTCAGCGAGATCATCGAGATCGGTCTCACCGTCGTCGACCTGGGCGCGGGCCGACGGCTCGCCAAGCACCGGCTGCTGGTCCGGCCCGCACGCTCGGAGGTCAGCCCGTTCTGCACGGAGCTGACCGGGCTGACGCAGGCGGAGGTGGACAGCGGTCTGCCCTTCGCCGAGGCGTGCCGGGTGCTGGCGGCCGAGCACCGTACGGGGTCTCTGCCGTGGGCGAGCTGGGGCGACTACGACCGCGACCAGTTCACGCGCCAGTGCCGGGCGACGGGTGCGGAGTACCCCTTCGGGCAGCGGCACACGAATGCCAAGGTCGCCTTCACCGCTTCGTACGGGCTGCGCCGCCGCCCCGGCATGGCCCAGGCCCTGGAGGCGGCCGGCCTCCCGATGGAGGGCCGTCACCACCGGGGCGACGACGACGCGTGGAACATCGCCGCCCTGGTGCTGGAGCTGGCGGGGCGGGGCGACTGGGCTGCGGGTCGGGGCCCCGCGAGCCCGAACTGATCCGAACGGAAGACCCTAGCACTCCGGTCCGGGCTCAGCCGCCCGCCTTCAGCACCTCCGCGACGACCGGGCCCGCCGCGTCGCCGCCGTGGCCGCCGGTCTGGACGACCGCCGCGGCCGCGAGGTCGTCGCTGAAGCCCGTGAACCAGCTGTTGGAGGTCGCCTGCCCGTCGACCTCCGCCGAACCGGTCTTGGCGCCCTTGTCCCCGCCGACCGAGGCCATCGCCTTCGCGCCGGTGCCCCAGGCGGCCGTGGCCCGCATCATCGTCGTGAGCTGCTGGGTGACGGACGGCGACAGCGAGCGCGAGGCCGTCGCCAATTGCCGGTTGTCCAGGGACTGCGGGACGATCACCGGCTGACGGAACGTGCCGGTGCGGGCGGTGGCGGTGATGGAGGCCATGTTGAGGGCGTTCATCTGGACCGTGCCCTGGCCGATGTACTGGGCCGCGGCCTCACCCTGCACTTCCTCCGGAACGCTGCCGTCGGTCGTGACGACACCGGACTTCCAGTCCAGACCGATCCCGAAGACCTCCCGCGCCTCCTTGGCGAGCGCCGCGTCGTCGTCGACGTCGTCGATCAGCTTGACGAAGGCGGTGTTGCACGACCGGGCGAAGCTCTGCGTGAACGTCGAGCCGTCCGGCAGCGAGAAGTGCTTCAGGTTGTGGATCGTGCGCGTGTAGTACCTGGCCTCCTTGGGGCACTCCGCCGCCCCGTTCGCCGTGACCACGCCCTTCTCCAGCAGCATCGCCGCCGTCATGATCTTCAGCGTGGAGCCGGGCGCCTGCTTTCCCTGCAACGCCGCGTTGAACCCGGTCGCCGGGTTGTTGGCCACCGCGCGGATCGCCCCGGTGGACGGCTTGACCGCGACCACGGAGGACTCCGCGTACCGCTTCACCGCCCGCTCCGCCGCCGCCTGCGCGCCCGCGTCGATCGTCGTCTGCACCCTGCCCGGCTTGCCCTTGGCCAGGGTCAGCAGGTTGACGTCCGGCTGGGTCTCGTCGGCGGGCTCGATCCACGTCTCGATGCCGGGCGAACCACCCGCGCTCTCCCCGTACTTCTCGCGCAGCGTGTCCAGGATCGGCCCGAGCGAGGGGTACTTCTCCTTGGTCAGTACCGTCCCGTTGCGGTCGACGGCCTCGATCGTCGGCGTCGAGGACTCGCCCGTCCTCAGCGTCGCGCCCTCCGTCAACTGCGGGTGCACGACCGTCGGGGCCCAGTCGACCAGGGCCTTGCCCGTCGTCAGGCCGCGCACCACGGTCAACTCCGAGGCGTACGCCAGGGGCTTGGACTTCCCGTCGTAGGAGACGGTGGCCTCGACCGTGTAGGGCACCTTCGTGCCGACGGCCGGGCCCGGGGTGATCTTCACCTTGCCGATGCGGGCGTCCTCGCCGTACGCGGCGAGCACCGGTGCCGATCCCGACTCGTTGTTGGTGAGGAGGGACGCGGCGGCCGCGTCCCCCGCCGCCCACGCGTCGAGGAAGCCCTTCGACGTCTCGGCGATCTCCTCCGCGCTCGGCGGCCCCGTCTTCACCTTCGACGACTCGGACGCGCTCCGCGTACCGCGGTCCCCGCCGCCCGTGTCCCCGAGCATGCCGTACGCCCCGTAGCCGATACCTCCGGCCACCAGGACGAACGCTCCGCCGATGACGGCGACCTTCGCTCCACTGCGCATCTCGCAGTCCCCCTCCCCAGGAGAGCCCCCAGAACGCGTTCAAGGGGCAACCGTGAGGAACCCTAAAGGCTTGTGGCGGCCGGTGAGGACGTTGTTACCGGACCGGAATGCTGAGCCGGAAAGCGCTCTCTGCCGAGGTCCCGCTGACCGCCCTGCCGGCCCCGCCCTACTGCGCCCAGTCGAAGGCGTCCGACTCCAGGTCGATCTGCGCGTTGCCGCCGCCGAGGTTGAACCCGCCGACGCCGTCCTCCAGTTCGAAGACGTACGGGGTCAGCCCCTCGGGCATCCCCTGGCAGGGCATGATCGTTCCGCCCAGGTGAGAGGTCCCGTCGATGGACGACCAGAACTCCTGGAGCCGCTCGTCGTCCTCGGAGGACCAGGCGGCCACATAGCCGCCCGCGCCGTCCTCCGCCGGGGCGATGCCGGTGTTGGGGTCGCCGACGCGCTCGCCGAGCCAGACGGTGGTCTCGGGGGCGCTGTCGTCCCAGGCGTTCTGGCCGCGGCTGTAGTGGTCACCGAGACCGGCCGGGCGGATGTCGGCCGGAGGATCGATACGGGGCGCGGCGAACTCCTCGGCGGTGAGCCACAGGAGCGCGTGCGCGCCGCCGATGAGGTCTTCCAGGTCCCGCTGCTGGGGATGGCGTGCCGCGGCCGTCGCGGCCACCGCGGCGAGGAACGGGTCCGCGGCCTGCTCGGCGGTGGGCGCGGTGCCCTCCAGCAGCTCGGCGACGCCGTCGATGGCGGCGGCGACGTGGTCGTCGGCTTGGAAGAGGGAGAGGGCCACCAGGTGCTCGCCCTTGCGCCGGTAGTCCTCCGGCAGTTCGAGCGTGATGATGTGAATCATCGGCAGTCCGGTGACGGGGCTCCGGGGCCACGCGGCCGTTCCGATGCCGGGCGCACGACCGCCGCACCACCCGGCGACGCGGGCATCGGGCAGATCGGTCTCGATGGTCTTGCCGGGAAGGAGCGTCAGCTCGTCCGCGGATTCCCCGAACCCCAGTTCGTACGCCTTCACCGTGTGCCTTCCGTTCGATTGCGACGGCGCTCAAGCTACGCGAGGGCACTGACACCCCGGCCGTGGTTGCCGACGACGGGCAGCCGGGGCCGGTCCGTCAGTGCCGACATCGCTCCCTGAAATCACTCCGGGCACCCGCCTAACCTTCTCGGACACGAGGAAGCGAAACGTCAGCTCGGCGCCGACAGGCAAGGAGCAGGGCGGGTGCAGGACAGCACAGGAGCGGGCAAGGGGGGGCGCGGTCAGGTGGACGGCGAAGCGAACGGGGGCGCGTCCGGAGTGCGCGTCCCGGCGACAGCGGGTGCGGCCGGCGGGAGCGGGCTGGGGCCCCGCGCGTCCATGCTGATGTCGTTGGCTCTCGGCCTCCTGCTGGGGGCGCTGTCAGCGCTGGTGATGTGGCCGGCGGCACAACATCTGCGCTCCCTCCAGGGCGGCGAGCGGGCCCGGGCGACCTTGCACACCGGCGGCGCGTGCATGGCGGGCCAGTGCGAGGTGAGGTTCGAGGCCGGCGGGCGGACCGTGGTGGCGGACCTCCCGGTGGGCAGCGGAGGTGGCAGGCAGTCCGCCGGCGCCGCCGTGACGGTCCGGTACCGGGCGGACGATCCGCGGGTGGTCGCCCGCGAGGACGACCTCGGGGGTGGCGGTGCGGCCCTGCTGGCGTGGATCTCCGGTGGGACGGCCGCGCTCTTCCTGGCGGTTTCGGGGGCGGCCGCGGTCTTCCTGGCGCGACAGCGGCGATCGTGACGACGATGATGTGTAAGCGATGTGTGAATGCCGAATTGCCGGGCACCAGGACCTTTGCAACGAGGTCCTGGCGACATTCGGAGCCGGGCGACGCCGGTGAGATGCACTGAGGCCGTTGTGAAGTGCAGGCGTAAACGCGTCTGAACAGACTTGACGATGGGAAACGAAAATGATCGTCCTTGGACTTATTCTGCTGATCATTGGCCTGCTTGTCGGTATGGGGCTGCTGACCACCATCGGCGGCATCCTCATACTCGTGGGTGCCATCCTGTGGATCCTGGGTGCCACCGGCCGCGCGGTGGGCGGGCGAAAGCACTTCTTCTAACCCCTGGGTACAGAAGAGAGCGGACCATCCGGGTTCAGGAGAGAACCGGGAATTCTGTCGACCGGGCAGGATCCTGTGAAACGCGGGCGGGCCGCGACGACTTGTCGTCGCGGCCCGCCCGCGTTTCACCTTCTCGCGCCGTTCGCACCGCGGTGCCCAGCTGAGCACGGGGGCAGTCTCCGGTCGGCGTCGACGAGGGGTGCACTGCTGACGTGCACTGCTGACGTGCACTACTGATGTGCACTGGTCGAGTGCAGACGCACGTCAGCCGTCGAACCAGACGACCAGGCGGACTCCCTCGTCGCCGTGCAGATGTGCCAACGTGCGCATGACCGACCAGACGGCGCCCCATTCGCTGTCGGGCACGACGTCCTTCCGCCGCAGGCGGCCGACGCGGAAAAGTCTGTCGCCGTCCGGCCACTCGGTGTTCTCGGGGTAGACGCTGCCTGCGGAGTAGAGCTGCCGGGCATCGGTGAGGCCGGAGAGTTCGGCAAAGCGGGTGAGTCCGGAGTTCCGCCCGTGCATCTTCCAGCTGCCGTCCGAGCTCCGGCGGAACTCGTGAAGACAGCCGTCGACCTCGTTCGAGACTTCGTCCCCATCGGCGGCTGCCAGCTCCGCCCAGGAGATCCAGGACTCGCCGTGCAGCTCGTCACTCCAGGTCTCGAAGTCGGCGAGGACTCCTCTCGACACGTCATGAGGGAGGCCCCGGTGATCGGCGAGTGCGCGGAACGAGGTGGTGTCGCGGACACCGAACAGGGAGCCGAAGGCTACGTAGTCGCGCCCGTTGTAGAGGTGCGAGAGGTCGATGGCCTGGAACCACTCGCGATCGTCCTCGTCCAGCCATCGATCCCACCGGCACTCGATGAAGCCGTGAATGTCTGTCCCCATGCCCGGCATTGTTGTCCGCCGGCATACGGGGGGGCGAGTCCTTTTCGCTCTCCGCCCATCGGGCGCGCAGCCACCTCCGGCAACGATTTCCCCGGGTCCGGCCCGAGAGCGCCCATCAGCGGAGAACCACGGATCAGGCATACCGGGGGGAGCTCGCCGCAAGGCCGGCACCTATCCGCAGGAGTCGCAGACCCTTGTCACCGGAAGCTCAACGAAGCAGCTGGTGCACACAGGAGTTGGCGTTTCGCTCGGCTTCGTCGACGCACGGCGCTGGACGACCAACAGCCACCACCAACGACCAGGGCGGGCCCGACACCATCAGGTGTCGGGCCCGCCGTTTCCCGGCTACACCCACGTGTCCAGCCACATCCGGTCCCGCCACAGGTCCTCCGGGATCGACGTCCCCGTGTGCAGCGGCCAGAAGTAGATGAAGTTCCAGACGATCAGGAGCACCAGCACGCCCACCGCGATCGCCCCCAGCGTGCGGCGGCGTTCGCCCGTGGGGTCCTGGGCGGTGAGGCCCAGTTCGGCACGGGAGCCCGTGCCCGCCGCCGGGCCCGCGATCGCGCCCAGCAGCATCGTCACGGCCAGACACAGGAACGGGACGAACACCACCGCGTAGAAGAGGAAGATCGTCCGCTCCTGGTAGAAGAACCAGGGCAGCCAGCCCGCCACCACACCGCAGGCGATCGCGCCCGCCCGCCAGTCGCGGCGGAAGAACCAGCGCCAGAGCACGTACGCCAGGGCGAAGCAGGCCAGCCACCACAGCAGCGGGGTGCCGATGGCGAGGACCTCGCTGGCGCACTTGCCGGTCGCCGATTCCTTGCAGCCCGCCTCCTCCTCGTAGTAGTACGACACGGGCCGGCCCAGCACGAGCCAGCTCCACGGGTTGGACTCGTAGGTGTGGCCCGAGGTCAGGCCCACGTGGAAGTCGTACACCTGGTTCTCGTAGTGCCACAGGCTCCGCAGCCAGTCCGGGAACAGCCAGCTCCAGGAGGAGTCCTTGCCCTCGGTGGCCGCCCAGTTCCGGTAGTAGCCCTTGTCCGTGACGATCCAGCCGGTCCACGACACGACGTACGTGACGATCGCGACCGGCACCGTGGAGAAGAACGCGGGGACCAGGTCGCGCCGCAGCACCGCCCGGTACGGGTGCACCGCACCCGCCGTACGCCGCGCGCCGACATCCCACAGGACCGTCATCAGGCCGAACGCGGCCAGGACGTAGAGGCCGTTCCACTTCGTGGCGAAGGCCAGGCCCAGCATCACGCCCGCCGCCAGCCGCCACGGCCGCCACCCCAGGCGCAGGGTCTCCGCGATCCGGGCGTCCGGGCGCAGCACCCCCTCCTCGTCCACCGGCAGCGCGTCGGCGAGCCGGCGGCGGGCATGGTCGCGGTCGGCCACCAGGCAGCCGAACGCGGCCAGCACGAAGAACATGACGATCAGGTCGAGCAGCGCGGTCCGGCTCATCACGAAGTGCAGCCCGTCCACCGCGAGCAGCAGCCCCGCCAGACAGCCCAGGAACGTGGAGCGGAACAGCCGCCGGCCGATCCGGCAGAGGACGAGGACGGAGATCGTGCCGAGCACCGCCACCATGAAGCGCCAGCCGAACGGCGTGAAGCCGAACAGCTGCTCGCCGAACCCGATGATCCACTTGCCGACCGGCGGATGCACCACATAGCCCGGGTCGGTCGGGATCGGGACGGAGGAGGGGTCCTTCAGGATCAGCTTGTCGACGTCCTTGGGCCAGGAACCCTCGTACCCCTGGTTGACCAGCGCCCACGCGTCCTTCGCGTAGTACGTCTCGTCGAATATCACCGCGTGCGGCTGGTCCAGCTTCCAGAAGCGCAGCAGCCCGGCGACCAGCGTCACGAGCAGCGGGCCGCCCCAGCCGGACCACCGCACCAGCCGGTCGGCCACGTGCGGCGGGATCGCGAGCACCGACCACACCTGCCGTCCGGGCCGGGTGTACGGCGGGTCCAGCCGGTCGCGGAGAGAGGTCTCCGGGCGGGGAACATGGCCGAAGCGGCGCAGCCGCCGTTGCCAGGAGGTCGGCTGCTCGCCGAGCGGCTCCCCGGCGTCTTGGCCCCGCTGGGTCTCGGGTGCGGTACTCGTCACGGCGCCATCGTAGGGAACGCATCTGTGCGAAGGGCGCTGCCCGTGCTGCGAGGATGGCGGATGTGACTGGAACGACTGGAACGCTCGTGCTCGCAGGGACCCCCATCGGTGACGTGTCGGACGCCCCGCCACGCCTCGCCGCCGAACTGGAGCGGGCCGACGTCGTCGCCGCCGAGGACACCCGGCGGCTGCGCCGGCTCACCCAGGCGCTCGGCATCCACACCTCGGGGCGTGTCGTCTCCTACTTCGAGGGGAACGAGTCCGCCCGTACGCCGGAACTCGTCGAAGCCCTGACCGGCGGCGCGCGTGTCCTGCTCGTCACGGACGCGGGCATGCCGTCCGTCTCCGACCCCGGCTACCGGCTCGTCGCCGCCGCCGTGGAGAAGGACATCCGCGTCACCGCCGTCCCGGGACCCAGCGCCGTGCTCACCGCGCTCGCGCTCTCCGGCCTCCCCGTGGACCGCTTCTGCTTCGAGGGGTTCCTGCCCCGCAAGGCCGGTGAACGGCTCTCCAAGCTCCGCGAGAACGCCGACGAGCGCCGCACGATGGTCTACTTCGAGGCCCCGCACCGGCTCGACGACACCCTCGCCGCGATGGCGGAGGTCTTCGGCGCCGAGCGCCGCGCCGCCGTGTGCCGGGAGCTGACCAAGACGTACGAGGAGGTCAAGCGCGGTCCGCTCGGCGAGCTGGCCGTGTGGGCCGCCGACGGCGTACGCGGGGAGATCACCGTCGTCGTGGAGGGCGCCACCGACTCCGGCGACGAGGGTCTGGACGCCGACGAACTGGTGCGGCGCGTGCGCGTGCGCGAGGAGGCGGGGGAGCGGCGCAAGGAGGCGATCGCCGCCGTCGCCGCCGCCGCCGGACTGCCCAAGCGGGACGTCTTCGACGCGGTGGTCGCCGCCAAGAACGCGGAGAAGGGCGAAGGGAAGGGCGCTGAGAAGGGCGCCCCGCCCAAGCCGTAGCGCCCCGCCGAAGCCGTAGCGCCTACGGCGTCTCCGTGTCTACGGCGTCCCCGTGTCTACGGAGTCTCCGTCAGCAGGCCGTACGCCGTCGCGACGAACGTGTCCGCCCGGTGCACCCGCCGCGTCGCCGTCGCCGCCACCACGAGACCCGTCTCCGGGCGGAACCCCAGGAACGCCTGCTGCCCCAGGGTCGCGCCCGCGTGGAAGAGGACCGGGCCGTACGGGGACGGGTGGTGGAACCACGTGAGCGTGTGGGTGTGCGCGTGCCGCAGGCCCCGGCGCAGCAGGGGGCGGGACACCTCGGCGAGCGCGGCGTCCAGCGTCGGGTCCCGGAGGTCGGGCCCGCCCGGACGGGCCGCCACGTGCGCCCGCACATGCGCCTCCAGGAACGTCAGCAGGTCCAGCGGGGTCGCCCGGACCGCGCCCGCCGCCGTGAAGCCCCCGGTGTCCAGCGCGGGCACCGGCGTCCCGTCCCGGCGGTGGCCCACCGCCTCCGTGCCCTCCGGCCCCGGGCGCACCCGGGTCGCCGCCAGGCCCAGCGGGGCCAGCACCTGCTGGTGCAGCAGCACCTCCCACGGCGTGCCGGTGGCCGCCGCCAGGGTGTGGCCGAGGACCGAGACGGCGAAGTTCGAGTAGTGCCAGCGGGTACCGGGCCGGTGGCGCGGGCGGGCCCGCAGGAAGGCCCGGACCACCCGGTCGGCCGGATAGCCGCCGTACGGGTCGGTGGACCAGCGGGGCACCGCCTGCGGGTAGAAGTCGGCGGGCAGGCCCGGCAGCCCCGAGGTGTGGGTGAGCAGATGGCGCAGGGTGATCCGGCGCACCGCCGGGTGCACCGGGAAGCCCGGGGCCAGCAGGTCCGCCGCCCGGTCCGCGTACCGCACCCGGCCCTGCGCCACCAGCCGGGCCAGCAGCAGCCCCGCGTACGGCTTCGACGCCGAGCCCAGCTCGTACACCAGCCGCTCCCGGCCCGCCGGGCCCGGTTCCGCACCGCCCCCGGTGTGGACGGTGCGTAGCCCGTTCCGGCTGACCGCGAGCACCAGGTCCGGGGCGTCGACCGCGCGGGCCGCCTCGGCGAGGAGGCGCGTGTCGGCCGGGGAACCGGGGGTGTCGTCCACGCGGACCGCGGTCGTGTCGGTCATGCCGGGGCCGGGGCGGCGCTGAGGTCGGACAGGGCGCGGGACAGCGCGAGCGCCGAGGCGAACGCGGCGACCAGCGTCGGGTGGTAGACGAGGTCGAACACCGACTCCTCGTCGCCCTCCGGCATCCCGCCGACCACCGGCATCGCCCCGTCCGGCTGCTGGGCCTGCGCGAACCCCTGCCAGGCCGCCGGGTCCAGCGTCGGTTCGGGGAGACACGCGTCGACGACCAGCAGCTCGCCCAGCAGGTCCCAGCGCTTCAGGTCCAGCCAGTCGTCCAGCCAGACCGGCAGCCACAGCGCCAGGTACTCCGCGACGTCGGCGGGCAGTCCGGCCGGCTTCTCGCCCCAGTCGGTGAGGTGGAACACCGTGTGCGTGATGTCGTAGCCGATATGGCCCTCGACCGTCCACGGCTCCGGCCGCCGCGCCAGCCAGGTGTGCGCCAGCGCCGCGGTCTCCGGAACGCTCGGCTCCACCCCGAAGCGCCGCTCGATCGCGCTCAGGCCGAGCCGCCGCACCGGCAGCACCTCCAGCGCCGCCCAGCTGGCCAGCCGGTGGTTGAGCCGGATCGCGGACTCCAGGTCCGGCTGCCGGTAGCCCAGCTCCCGGAACGGCACGTAGACCTCCAGCGGCACCGGCGAGAGCGGCTCGCGCCGCTGGCCCTCCAGCAGCCGTGTCCCGGAGCCCAGCAGTTCGTGCCAGGCGTGGTCCAGGAGCTTGTGGGCCAGGGACGACTGCTGCGAGCCGGCCACGCCCTCGCGGAAGATGACCTTGCCGATCAGGGCCAGTTCGCCCAGCGGCTTGAAGCGGTCCAGCATCCCCGCCTCCGGAGACGGGTCGGCCTCCAGCCGGAACCCCTCCCGGTGTTCGTACAGCCAGCCCAGGGCCTTCGCCCCGACGTCGTGGATCTGCTGGATGCCGCTGCTCATGCGGTCCGCCTTTCCCGGCCGGGCACGGACCCGTCCGTCTGCCCCGGCGACCGCAGCGACCTCAGGGACAGGGCCGCTGCGAAGGCCGTGACGAGCGTGGAGTGGTAGCAGTCGATGAAGGGGTACGGGTCCGGCGACGCCGTGTCCCGCACCGGTGGGCCGGTCGCCGTGTCCCGCACCGGTGGGCCGGTCTCCGGGACGCAGCCGCTCCCGTGCTGTACGTCGGCGAGCACCGGCCACACCGCGTCCAGCAGCGGCTCCGGCGCCGGGCCCGGCAGCGACGCCGCCACCGCCAGCAGTTCGCCCGTCAGGTCCCACTGGCCGCTCTCCAGGCAGCCGTCGGCCCACGCGGGCAGCCAGGTCCGCAGATAGCCGTCGATCCTCGCCGGGACCCGGTCGGGCATCCGGCCCCAGTCCGTGAGGTGGAAGACGGTGTGGGTCAGCGCGTAGCCGGAGGGGCCCTCGAACATCCACGGCTCCGACAGGCCGCCCAGCCAGGTCCGGGACAGCACCGCGCCCGCGTCGGTGTGGGGCACCACGCCGACCCGCCGCTCGGAGTTGACCAGGCCCAGCTGCCGGTTGGCGTGCTGCTCGGTGTGGGCCCAGGCGCGGGTCGCGGTGAGCGGGCGGGCCAGCGCCTCGAAGCCCTCGTGGCGCAGCCCGTACCCGGCGAAGGCGGCGTAGATCTCGTACGGGTACGCGGCGAACGGCTCGGCGCGCAGCAGCTCCAGGAGCAGCTCGCCGTCCGCCACCTGCTCCCAGGCGTACGCGACGAGCTCCCCGGCCAGCTCGTGTTCCGGGGTGCCGGGGGCGGTGGTGCGGCGGATCGTGGAGCCGAGCTGGGCCAGTTCGCCCAGGGGCTTCAGCGTCGCGTTGACCTGGGTGTGGGGTTCCAGGACGTCGTCGGGGAGCGCGAAGCGCGCCCGGTGCGCGTCGGTCCAGGCGAGGGCTCCGCGCAGGACGCCGGGGAGGACCGCGAGGGCGGCGCCGGGGACTGCGTGCTCGCCGGGGACCCCGGCCCCGGCCCCGGCCCCGGGACCGGGACCGGGACCCGGACCCGGACCCGGGCGTCCGCGGGGGCCGTCGGCCGGGCGGTCCTGGGAGGCGCCCTCGGTCGCGGTCGTCGTCACCGTGCCCTCGCCTCGGCCATCAGCCGGGCGGCCCGCACATGGAGGGTGACCCGGGGATCGTGGCCGCCCGACAGCTCGACGAAGTCCAGGCCGCGCTCCAGGCCCAGCGTCGCCGGTTCGCCGCCGATCGCCGCGAGCCAGCGGCCCGCGCCCGCCGCCTGGAGCCAGTCGCGCCGCCGCACCGCGCGGACGAAGCCGCGCGACAGGTCGACGGCCCGGTTCGCCGCGGCCCGTTGCACGGCCGAGGGCGCGGCCGGGACGGCCAGCGGTGCGAGCACCGAGAGCTGATGGGTGAACGCCTGCCAGGGGGCCTCCTCCAGCCAGGCGGCGTCGGGCTCCGCGTACGCCGCGGGAGCGGCCGCTCCCGGTGCGGGCGGTGCCATCCGCTGGAGCGTGGAGATCATGTGCCAGTGGCTCCAGGCCGTCGCGGCCGGAGCGTCGGGCTTGGGCGGGAACTCCCGTACCGCCCGGTCGAGCACGGCGACGTCACCCGGATGCGGATGACGTCCGTACAGAACACTGGGCAGCAGCAGGTCGGCCCCGATGACCCGTGCCGCCGCGATTCCGGTCCGATTCTCCTCGTCGATTCCCGCCGCGCCGCACACCGTGGCGAGGTGGTCCCCGCTCCGCAGAGCGAGGACCACCTCTGTTGCCAGGTCATGCACGGCGCCCGCCAGGGGCGACGACGCATGTGTCTGGTCCATGTGCCGGCGACTAGCCCTTCTTCGGGCGCGGGGTCGGGGGCGAGAGCAGCAGCGCGCCGCCGCCCGCGAGGAGCGCGAGATAGGCGCATTCACGGGAGTCGCGGTACAGGCCTTCGACCTCGCCCGGGTTGAGAGCGGCTTCGAGGTCGAGCTCGACGTCGGTGGCAGTGGTGTCCGTGGTGAACATGGGTTGTGCCCCGTCCTGTGGGAAATGGGGTGGACGTAATGAGTGAAAAGGAGGAATCGGGACGCCGCAAATCGGCGCGCGACACCCGGGTAAATCGCGATTTCAATTGAATGGTGAATTCATGGAGTGCGGGCGGGGAAAAGCCCGGGAATTCAAGGGAAAGAGGCGGGCGTCCAGGGGTGGTGCGCGGGCGCGTTCATGGTGGGCGCACGGCGCGCTCGGGGGCGCTCGGGGTTCCGGTGGTCACGCATCGCGCCCGCTTGGTCCAGTCCGGTGCCATGCGTCGGCAAAGGGCTGCAAAAGGAGGCCAAGAACGCACCAACATTGGCTCTGAGCTGGTGCGTCCGTACGGGTGCAGGTGTCCACTGGAGGGGAGACGGGCCACCTGCTCGAAAACCCTCGGGCGGGCCGCCCGCCCCCGGAGCGCGTGACCCGCGGCCAAGAGGAGCAGGCATGAGCGAGATCGCAGCCACCACTGTCCATGAGGCGTATGCCTTCGCCTGCATGAAGTGCGGGTACGGCTGGGAGCAGTCCTACGAGATAGAGCACCACGTCGACGTCCACGGCCATGCCTTCGTCGTCTACACGGCGGACGGCGAGCGCGTGCCGTCCCCGCTCTCCACGCCGACCTGCGCCAACTGCGGCGGACACGTGGTGCGCATCATGCGGGCGGGGCGGGTCGCCGGCGTCCAGCAGCTGCTGCGGAAGCAGCAGGCGCCGCGCGCCGCGGAGGCCGCCGCGAAGGACCGGGCGGTGTCGACCGCCGCCGCCCCGGCCCGGCACTGGCGGCTGTCCGACCTGCTCCACCCCTTCCACCGCAGGTGACACGCACCGGCCACCACAGGTGAGACGGACCGGCCACCGCGGGTGACACGGACCGGCCACCGCGGGTGACACGGACCGACCACCGCGGGTGACCTCGACCAACCACTGCGGGTGACGTGATCCTTCCGGCGCGGGTGGGGTGGGCCTTCCGTCGCGGATGACGTGCCCGGGTGGCTTCCGCAGCCGACGATCGTACGAGGGTGGGGCCCTCGTACGATCGTCGGCATGAGCCGTACCGAAGCCCCGCCGCTGCCCGAGCCCCTGCGGGTTCCGGTCGCCGACTCCCACACCCATCTGGACATGCAGGACTCCACCGTCGAGGAGGCCCTCGCCCGGGCCGCCGCGGTGAACGTGACAGCCGTCGTCCAGGTCGGCTGCGATGTGGCCGGCTCCCGCTGGGCCGCCGACACCGCGGCCGCCCACCCCGCCGTCCACGCCTCGGTCGCCCTGCACCCCAACGAGGCCCCGCGCATCGTCCACGGGTACGCCGAGGGCACCGCCGGCACCGCGCGGCAGGGGTCGCGGGAGCCCGGCGGCAGGGCGGCGCTGGACGAGGCGCTCGCGGAGATCGACGCGCTGGCCGCCCTCGACCACGTGCGCGGGGTCGGCGAGACGGGCCTGGACTTCTTCCGCACCGGACCCGAGGGCGTCGCCGCCCAGGAGGAGTCCTTCCGGGCCCACATCGAGATCGCCAAGCGGCACGGCAAGGCCCTGGTCATCCATGACCGCGACGCGCACGAGGACGTCCTGCGGGTCCTGGCCGACGCGGGCGCGCCCGAGCGGACCGTGTTCCACTGCTACTCCGGCGACGCCGACATGGCCCGGACCTGCGCGCGGGCCGGGTACTTCATGTCCTTCGCGGGCAACGTGACCTTCAAGAACGCCCAGCCGCTGCGGGACGCCCTGGCCGTCGCCCCGACCGAGCTGGTCCTGGTCGAGACGGACGCGCCGTTCCTCACCCCCGCCCCGTACCGCGGCCGGCCCAACGCGCCGTACCTCATTCCGGTCACGCTCCGTGCCATGGCCGAGGTGAAGGGCCTGGACGAGGACGTGCTGGCCGCCGCGGTCTACGACAACACCGCGCGCGCGTTCGACTTCTGACCGCCGGGCGGGCCCCGCTTCCGACCTCGGGCGTTCCCCCTCCCGGCCGCCGGGAGGTCCCCCTCCCGGCCGCCCGGCGGGCCCCCGCGGGCACGCCGGGCGGCCCGGTCGCACCGCGGCCGTAGGCTTACCGGGTGAGCAGCACAGAGCCCGACGCCCTCCTGGGCCCCGCAGACATCCGCGATCTGGCCGCGAAGCTGGGCGTACGCCCCACCAAGCAGCGCGGTCAGAACTTCGTCATCGACGCCAACACCGTCCGCCGCATCGTGCGCACGGCCGAGGTCCGCCCGGACGACACCGTCGTCGAGGTCGGCCCCGGGCTCGGCTCGCTGACCCTGGCGCTGCTGGAGGCGGCGGACCGCGTCGTCGCCGTCGAGATCGACGACGTGCTCGCCGCCGCGCTGCCCGCCACGGTCCACGCCCGGATGCCGGAGCGCGCCGACCGCTTCGCCCTGGTCCACTCCGACGCGATGCTGGTCACCGAGCTGCCGGGCCCGGCCCCCACCGCGCTCGTGGCGAACCTCCCGTACAACGTCGCCGTGCCCGTCCTGCTGACCATGCTGGAGCGCTTCCCCAGCATCGAGCGGACCCTCGTCATGGTCCAGGCCGAGGTCGCCGACCGGCTGGCCGCCCGCCCCGGCAACAAGGTCTACGGCGTGCCGTCGGTGAAGGCCAACTGGTACGCGGACGTCAAGCGCGCCGGGTCCATCGGCCGCACCGTCTTCTGGCCCGCCCCGAACGTCGACTCCGGACTCGTCTCCCTGGTCCGGCGCACCGAGCCCATCGCCACCACCGCGAGCCGCGCCGAGGTCTTCGCCGTCGTGGACGCCGCCTTCGCCCAGCGCCGCAAGACCCTGCGCGCCGCGCTCTCCGGCTGGGCCGGCTCCGCGCCCGCCGCCGAGGCCGCGCTCGTCGCCGCCGGGATCTCGCCGCAGGCGCGCGGCGAGGCGCTGACGGTGGAGGAGTTCGCGGCGATCGCGGAGAACAAGCCGGAGGCGGCCGCATGAGCCGCGCGCGAACCGGAGGAGCCCCCGTGAGCAAGGCCGTCACCGTCCGCGTCCCCGCCAAGGTCAACGTGCGGCTCGCCGTGGGCGCCGCCCGCCCCGACGGCTTCCACGACCTGGCCAACGTCTTCCTCGCCGTCGGCCTGTACGACGAGGTCACCGCGGTCCCCGCCGACGAGCTGCGCATCACCTGCTCGGGCCCGGACGCCGCCCAGGTCCCGCTGGACACCACCAACCTCGCCGCCCGCGCCGCCCTCGCGCTCGCCGAGCGGTACGGCGTCGAGCCCGCCGTCCACCTGCACATCGCCAAGGACATCCCGGTCGCGGGCGGCATGGCGGGCGGCAGCGCCGACGGGGCCGCGGCCCTCGTCGCCTGCGACGCCCTGTGGGGCACCGGCGCGAGCCGCGACGAGCTGCTGGCCATCTGCGCGGAGCTGGGCAGCGACGTCCCGTTCAGCCTGGTCGGCGGAGCCGCGCTCGGCACCGGACGCGGCGAGAAGCTGGCCCCGATCGAGGTCGGCGGGACCTTCCACTGGGTCTTCGCGGTGGCGGACGGCGGCCTCTCCACGCCCGCCGTGTACGGCGAGTTCGACCGGCTCACGGCCGACACCGAGGTCCCGGAACCGACCGCGTCCCCCGCTCTCCTCGCCGCCCTGCGCTCCGGCGACTCCGGCGCACTCGCGAAGGCCCTGGGCAACGACCTCCAGCCCGCCGCGCTCTCCCTGCGCCCCTCCCTCGCCGACACCCTGGCCGCGGGCACGGCGGCGGGGGCCCTGGCCGCCCTGGTCTCCGGGTCCGGGCCGACGACGGCGTTCCTGGTGGAGGACGAGTCGGCGGCCCGCAAGGTGGCCGACGCGCTGACGGCCTCCGGAACGTGCCGCGAGGCGCGCACGGCGGTGTCGCCCGCACCGGGCGCGAAGGCGATCTGACCGCACGGCCCCCGGGCTCCGCGCACTCGACGTCTCCGCGCACTCGACGTCTCCGCGTACTCATCCCGGATCTGAGTACGGTCGCGCTGCCGCGCCCCGCCCGGTTCGCGCGACGTTGAGTCCATGGGATCAAGTGTTCGTGAACTGGCCGGGGCGACGCCCGCCATCCGGGACCGCTACGTCGACCTCCTGCGGGTCGCCTCCCTCGGCGCGGTCGTGCTCGGCCACTGGCTGATGGCCGCCGTCACCCCGGACGGGGTGGGCAACCTGCTCGCCGTCGTCCCGGAACTCCAGCCGCTGACCTGGCTGCTCCAGGTCATGCCGGTGTTCTTCTTCGTCGGCGGCTTCTCCCACGCGCTCTCCTACCGCTCGCTCCTCCGCAAGCGCCCCGAGGGGGCCGAGGACTCCGTCTACTCCGCCTTCCTGCGCGCCCGGCTCCAGCGGCTGCTGCGCCCGACCATGGTCTTCGTCCTGGTGTGGGGTGCGGCGGCGCTGCTGGTCCAGCTCCTCGGCGGGGGCGGCGGACTGACCGGCGTCACCCTGCGCATGGTGACCCAGCCGCTCTGGTTCATCGGGATCTACCTGGCGATGGTCGCGTTCACCCCGCCGCTGCTGAGGCTGCACGAGCGGTACGGCTGGGGAGCCTTCGCCGGACTGGCCGGGGCGGCGCTCGCGGTGGACGTGCTGCGCTTCGCGGCCGGAGTCCCGTACGTCGAGTTCCTCAACTTCGCGTTCGTCTGGCTGGCCGTCCACCAGCTCGGCTTCCTGCGCGCCGACGGCCGCATCCGCCGCCCCGCGCTCCTCGCCGGAGCGGGCCTGGTCACCGCGGGCGCGCTGGTGGCGTTCGGCCCCTACCCGCTGTCCATGGTCGGGATGCCCGGCGAGAAGGTCAGCAACATGGCCCCGCCCACCCTCGCCCTGCTCTGCCACGGCCTCTGGCTCGTCGGCGCGGTCGAACTCCTCCGCGCCCCGGCGGCCCGTCTGCTGGAGCGGCCCCGCGTCTGGCGCGCGGTGGTGGCGGCCAACGGGGTGGCGATGACCGCGTTCCTCTGGCACCTCACGGCGATGTTCGGGGTGTACGGGGCGCTGCTCGCCCTCGACGCCGAGCTGCCCGAGCCGGCGTCGGCCGCCTGGTGGGCCCAGGTCCCGCTGCGGCTCGCCCTCGCGGCGGCCCTCACCGCCGGGCTCGTAGCCGCCTTCCGCGCCTTCGAACGCCCGGCCTCCACGGCCCCGGGAAGCCCGGGAGCCGCGGGAGCGGGCCCCCTCACCGCCCTGGGCGCGACGCTCTGCCTGCTGGGGGTGCTGGGCCTGTCCATGGTCGGCTTCGGCGGCCTGCTGGACGGCCGCACGGCCCTGCTGATCGCGGTCCCGGTCAGCGCGCCCGCCGCCGTCGCGATGACGCTGGCCGGCTGGCTGCTGGTGGAGCGGGCGGGGCGGGGGACCGGCGTGCGGGCCGGACTCCAGCGGCCGTAGGGGTACCGGCGGGCGGCGACGCGGACCTCGTCGTCGACCACTTCGTGGATGGGCCCGCCCCTGCGCCGCCGCCCCCCGGCTCCTCGTCGGGCGGTCAGCCGAGCTTCAGCGTCTTCTTCGCCAGCTCGAACGCCGGAAGCATCGCCGTGTGCTCCTCGGTGTCCATCCCGCCCAGGTGCACCACGACCGGACCGTCGGGCGTCGCGACGGCGAAGGCGCGCTCCTTCTTCGGCTCGTCCAGCAGTTCGCTGTGGGTGGTGTATCCGACCTCGGTGGCCGCGAGCGCACCGGCCGTCACCTGTGTGTAGGCGGCGGCCTCGGCCCCGTTCGGGGAGTCCGCCAGGAAGGCCTTCAGAACCGCGCGCGGGTCGTCCTCGGACGCCTTGCCCTGCCACACCCGGAGGAAGCCGATGCTGCCGGCCGGCTTGGCGTCGATCTCGCAGACCACCTTCACCGTGCCCTGCTCGGAGAGCTCGGCCAGCACCTCGGCCAGCTCGGGGTCCGGATTCATCGGGACCCCCCGCGGCTTCCAGTCCGCGGCGGTGTCGAAGGTCACCGGCAGATCGCACGCCGAACCCGCGCCTCCGATCTGCCCGCCCTTCTCCGCCACCTCCGTGGCGCCGGTCCCGGTCTTCTCCGCCCCGGCCCCGGCCGCCCCGGTCTTCTCCGCCCCGGCCCCGGCCGCCTTCGCGGGTGCGCTGCTCGTCGCCGGTCCGCCCGGTCTCCCGTCGTCCGCCCCGGTCGACGACGAACAGCCGGCCAGCGTCACCGCAGCCAGGACCGCAGGTATCAGTCCCCGTACCGTTCCACGCGCCATCGTCATGAAATCCCCACCCCGAATGTCTTCCGCACCGCTCCGACCCGGGGCTGCTCCCCATGATCGATCGCAGCACGTTATCGCGCTCCGCGCGGCGACTACTCTGGTACGTCGAGCGGTCCTCGCCGCAGGGACCCCCGGGACAGGAGTGAAATGGCCGTCAATCTGGTCAATGTCGAGCAGGTCAGCAAGGTGTACGGCACCCGTGCCCTGCTCGACGGCGTATCCCTCGGGGTGTCCGAGGGCGACCGGATCGGTGTCGTGGGTCGCAACGGCGACGGCAAGACCACCCTCATCCGGATGCTCGCCAAGCTGGAGGACGCGGACACCGGCCGCGTCACCCACAACGGCGGGCTGCGCCTCGGCGTCCTCACCCAGCACGACTCCCTCGACCCGAAGAAGACCATCCGCCAGGAGGTCATCGGCGATCTCGCCGACCACGAGTGGGCGGGCAGCGCCAAGATCCGCGACGTGCTCACCGGCCTCTTCGGCGGTCTGGCCCTCCCCGGCTTCGAGCACGGACTCGACACCGTCATCGCCCCGCTCTCCGGCGGTGAGCGCCGGCGGATCGCGCTGGCCAAGCTCCTCATCGACGAGCAGGACCTGATCGTCCTCGACGAGCCCACCAACCACCTCGACGTCGAGGGCATCTCCTGGCTGGCCGGCCACCTGCGGACCCGGCGCTCCGCCCTCGTCTGCGTCACCCACGACCGGTGGTTCCTCGACCAGGTCTGCACCCGCATGTGGGACGTCCAGCGCGGCACCGTCCACGAGTACGAGGGCGGCTACAGCGACTACGTGTTCGCCCGCGCCGAGCGGGAGCGCATCGCCGCCACCGAGGAGTCCAAGCGGCAGAACCTCATGCGCAAGGAGCTGGCCTGGCTGCGTCGCGGCGCCCCCGCCCGCACCTCCAAGCCGCGCTACCGCATCGAGGCCGCCAACGAACTCATCGCCGACGTGCCGCCGCCGCGCGACACCAGCGAGCTGATGAAGTTCGCCAACGCCCGCCTCGGCAAGACCGTCTTCGACCTGGAGGACGTGACCGTCCAGGCCGGGCCCAAGACCCTCCTCACCCACCTCACCTGGCAGCTCGGCCCCGGCGACCGCATCGGCCTGGTCGGCGTCAACGGCGCGGGCAAGACCTCGCTGCTGCGCGCGCTCGCCGAGGCCGCCCGCACCCAGGGAGACGAGCAGCCCGCCGCCGGGAAGGTCGTCGTCGGCAAGACCGTCAAGCTCGCCTACCTCTCCCAGGAGGTCACCGAGCTGAACCCGAACCTCCGGGTCCTGGAGGCCGTCCAGCAGGTGCGCGACCGGGTCGACCTCGGCAAGGGCCGCGAGATGACCGCCGGTCAGCTCTGCGAGCAGTTCGGCTTCACCAAGGAGAAGCAGTGGACGCCCGTCGGCGACCTCTCCGGCGGTGAGCGCCGCAGGCTCCAGATCCTGCGGCTGCTGATGGACGAGCCCAACGTCCTCTTCCTCGACGAGCCCACCAACGACCTCGACATCGAGACCCTGACCCAGCTGGAGGACCTCCTCGACAGCTGGCCCGGGTCGATGATCGTGATCTCCCACGACCGGTTCTTCATCGAGCGGACCACCGACCGGGTCATGGCGCTCCTCGGCGACCGCGCCCTGCGGATGCTGCCGCGCGGGATCGACGAGTACCTGGAGCGCCGACAGCGTATGGAGGAGGAGTCCACCCCCTCCGCCGCCGCGCCCCGTACGTCCACGGCGCCCGCCGCGGCCCCGGCCGTCTCGGCGCAGGAGGCCCGCGCCGCGAAGAAGGAGCTCCAGAAGGTCGAGCGGCAGCTCGACAAGCTCTCCACCCGCGAGACAGCGCTGCACAAGCAGATCGCGGACAACGCCACCGACTTCGAGAAGGTCGCGGGGCTCGACGCCGAGCTGCGCGAACTCGTCACCGAGCGGGACGAGTTGGAGATGCGCTGGCTGGAGCTGGCCGA
The DNA here is from genome assembly GCF_041435495.1 of Streptomyces sp. NBC_01116. Classification (NCBI taxonomy): domain Bacteria; kingdom Bacillati; phylum Actinomycetota; class Actinomycetes; order Kitasatosporales; family Streptomycetaceae; genus Streptomyces; species Streptomyces sp. NBC_01116. Next base: position 3,334,236 of record NZ_CP108644.1, on the reverse strand, counting down.
GGACGCCTGACGGAGGCCGGCGCGGCAGGTGGTAGAACGGGACGGCAGGCGCCGTACGTTCGGAGGGGGATCCACACCGATGCCGCAGTCGCAGCCACCGCAGCCACCGCAGCCACCGCAGCCGCCGCAGCCACCGCAGCCACCGCAGCCGCCGCAGCCACCGCAGCCACCGCAGGGCGGGACGGGGGAGCGGGGGAGCTTCGGCGCTCCGTACGAACCGCGGCCCGGCGCGTACGGAGCCCCCGTGCCGCCGCAGCCCCAGCAGCCCGGCCCGTACGGTCAGCCGCCCACCGCGCCGTACGGCCACCCGGGGCCCCCGCCTCCGCCCCCGCTCTCGCCCCCGCCCCCGCCCCCGCCCTCCGGCGGGCGCTCGCGGGGCCGGGTCGCGGGGCTCGTCGCCGCCGTGCTCGCCGGGGTCCTCGTCATCGGGACGGGCGTCTGGTTCGCGGTGGGCGGCGACGACGACGGCGCGGACGCCGAGAAGCCCGTCGCGCGGGAGAGCGCCTCCCCGAAGCGGCCCGGTGCCGGGCCGGGCCCGAAGGCGACGCCGGCCCCGGGGGCCGCGGAGATCAACAAGGGCCGCAAGGACGGCGAGGCGAAGGCCCGCTGGGTCCAGCGGAACGGCGTGGACCTGCCGGGGGGCGGCGCCTCCGCGCTCGGCCCCTGGACCGTCGGCGATGTCGTGGCCAAGGCCATGTACCGCACGGCGTCCGGCTATTCCCTGGCGGACGGATCGCGGAAGTGGAGCGTGCGCCTGCCCTCCGACGTCTGCGCGGCACCCACCCTGCCGACCGCGGACGGGAAGATCGTCATCGGCCTCAAGACCGACACCTCCACGGAGAATTCGGTCTGCGACAGGCTCCAGATGATCGACCTGGCCACCGGTGAGGCGGGCTGGTCCGCGACCTTCGCACACGCGCCGACGCAGGACGGGCTCGCGAACATCGTGATGGCGATCAGCGGCGACGTCCTGACGATCGGGCGCGTCGGCCGCACCGACGCCTACCGGATCAGCGACGGCAAGCACCTGTGGGACGAACTGCCCGGCCCCTGCCCGTCGCACGGTCTCGCCGGCGGACCCGTGCTGCTCGCCGCTTTCAATTGCCGCGATCAGGCGGCCGGCGAGTCCGAGGCCGAGGCCGACGACGCCGTCGGGGAAGTGCGGCGCATCGACCCGGTCACCGGCCGGACCCTGTGGACGTACAGGCCCGGGAAGGGCTGGGCGGTCGACCAAGTCCACTCCGTCGACCCGCCGGTGATCTCGCTCCGCAAGGGCGGGGCGGTGGAGGGCGAGTGGGCGATCACGGTCCTGAACACCGACGGAACCCTCCGCTCCCGGCCCGCCGCCGGCACGGACGTCCCCGAGGCCCGGTGCACCGGCATGCGGCGGAACGTGGGCGCGAACCTCGACACCTGCGTCGGCGTGGCCGCCGACGCCGACACGCTCTACACCGCCACGAAGCACCGGTTCGTGGACGGCGTGCTGACCAACGACGTCCTCGCCTTCGACATGAGCACCGGCAAGAAGAAGTGGAAGGTCCCCGCACCCGCCGGCCGGACCCTGATGCCGCTGCGCGTCGAGGACGGCAAGGCGCTGATCTACCTCAGCCCGCCCGGCCCGAAGAGCGGGACCGAGGACGTCGGCGGCGGCATCGTGGCGCTCGGTCCGGACGGCGGCGCACCGCGGCAGGTCCTGCGCCACCCGGCGTCGGCCGCGGCGACCGAGCGCACCTTCACCGACCCGCTCGTCCGCTACACCGGCGGCCGGTCGCTGCTCATGCTCCCGTATGTCTCCGGGGCCACCGACGAGGAGGAGACGGAGCTGGTGGCGATGATGGCCTTCGGTGACTGACCATCACCTTCGCCGGGGCGTAACGGAGGCATCACAAGGCGGTTCTCCCTTGGGAACAGGGGTTGGCCCGAACCGGTGCCCGGTGGCGGGCGGGTGGTACAAAGAAGCCCCGCCCGACTGTCGTAACACCGCGGAAGCCATGCCCGATTCGCTCCTTTCCGAGGGGAATTGATCCTCTTGGGAATGCGGGGGAGACCGATTCGGGCACCGGGCCGCACGAAGGGGGACGTGCTGATATGAGCCAGCCGCCCAGCCAGCAACCGCCGCAGGGAGGCTTCGGGGCTCCGCAGGAGCCGCCGACCGGAGCTCCTCAGCAGCCCGAGGACCGGCCCGACCTGGCGAAGCCGCCGCAGACGCCGCCCGGTCAGCCGCCCCAGGGGCCGCCCCCCGCACAGCCGCCGGCGCCCCCGGCAGGCCCGCCGCAGACGCCCCCGCCGGGCACCCCGGCGTACGGCTATCCGCAGCAGCAGCCCCCGGCCGGGCCCGGCTACGGCTATCCGCAGCAGTCCGGCCAGGCCCCCGGCCCGTACGGTCAGCAGGCCCCCGGCCCGTACGGCCAGCAGCCCGGTCCCTACGGTCAGCAGGGACCGGGCCCGTACGGCCAGCAGGCTCCCGGTCCGTACGGCCAGCAGCTCCAGCCCGGCTACGGCTACCCGACGCAGCAGTACCCCGGCGTCCCCGCCCCCGGCGTCCCCGCCCCCGGCGGACCGGGCTCCGGCGGCGGGTTCCTCAAGAACAAGACCGGCATCGTGGTCGCGGCGGCGCTCGCCGTGGTCCTGGTCGCCGGGGCGGGCACCTGGTTCCTCGTGAACGACGGCGGGGACGACCCCAAGAAGCCCGTCGCCGGCACGAGCAACGACCCCAAGCCCCCCGGCGAGTCGCCGACGGTCGACGAGGGCGACGGCAGCGGCGACGGCCGCGAGGGCAACGACGACCTGAACGCCGGGCGCAAGCCGGGCGAGGCCAAGGTCGCCTGGCTCCAGAAGAACGACGTCGACCTGCCGCGCAACGGCGCGTCCGTCGAAGGCCCCTGGTTCACCGGCGACGTGGTCGCCAAGGCCATGTACCGCGGCGTCTCCGGCTACTCCGTCGCCGACGGCAAGCAGAAGTGGACCCTGGCGCTCCCCGCCGACGTGTGCGCCGCGCCCAACACCGCGACCCCCGACGGCAAGCTCGTCATCGGCGTCAAGGACGGCACCACCGACCGGGCCAAGTGCTCCGTCCTCCAGATGATCGACCTCAACACCGGCAAGGCCGGCTGGAAGAAGACGATCAAGAAGAACGGCACCTGGGACTTCCTGTCGGACATCGGTCTGGCCATCAGCGGAGACACCGTCACCGTGGGGCGCACCGGCAACTCCAACGCCTACCGCGTCAGCGACGGCAAGGAGCTGTTCGGCAACCCCGAGGGCAACTGCAAGCCCTTCGCCTTCGCCGGCGGCCCGAAGCTGATCGCCGCGGCCGGCTGCCGCACCGACGACGCCAAGAACCCGCAGCACCAGGTCCAGGAGCTGGACCCGGTCACCGGCAAGGCCAAGTGGACGTACCAGCCCGCGCGCGGCTGGGAGGTCACCAAGGTCTACTCGGTCAGCCCGCTCGTCGTCAGGTTCGACAACCAGGAGAAGAAGCAGTACGGCATCGCCGCGCTCACCGAGAGCGGCAAGCTCCGTTCGCAGCTCGCCCCCACGCAGGGCGACAAGCTCACCGTCGACTGCGGGGGCAGCTTCGCGATCTTCGGCGAGAAGCTCGAAGGGTGCAGCGGCGTCGCCGCCGACGCGAACACCTTCTACATCGCGACCGAGGACGACAGCAGCGGTACCTCGCGGACGAACAAGGTCATCGCGTTCAACCTGAACACCGGGAAGCCCAAGTGGGAGGCGCCCGCACCGGCCGAGCGCGTTCTGAAGCCGCTGGGCATGGAGGGCGGCGACGTGCTGCTCTACATGCGGCCGACGTACGACACCGCCGGCGCACTCGTGACGCTCCCGCCGACCGGCGGCACTCCCAAGACGCTGCTCCAGCACCCGGCGTCGGCCGGCCGGATCGAGAACGGCTTCTTCTCGTCCAAGGTCCTCTACCAGGACGGCCGCTCCTACATCTTCAGCAAGCGTGTGAGCGCGAGCAACGACGAGGAAGAGCTGGAGCAGTCGACGATGCTGGTGTTCACCAAGTGACCGCCCGCCACGGCATCCGACCGCGGCCGGCCCCTCCCGGCCCCACGCGCCCCCACACCCACTCGTCTCCCGAGGTACGCACGCCATGACCCAGCCGCCCCAGCCGCCGCAGCAGCCGCCCAACGAGCCGCCGAACACACCCCCGGTCCCGCCCGCCGGCCCGCCCTCCGGTGGCTTCGGCGCGCCGCAGGACCCGCCGCCGGGAGGGTTCGGACTGCCGACCCCGCCGCCCGCGGACCCCTTCGGCAAGCAGCCGCCGCAGCAGCCCGCCGCCCCGCAGGACGCGCCCGCCGGAGGCTACGGCGCCCCGCCCCCCGCGGCCGGCGGCTACCCCACCCCGCCCGCGCCGCAGCCCAACGGCTACGGCTACCCCCAGGCCCCGCAGCAGGGTTACGGCTACCCGCAGGGGCCCGCCGGACAGCCCGGGACGCACCAGCAGGGCTACGGCTACCCGACCCAGCCGATGCAGCCGCAGTACGGGGCCCCGCAGCCGGCCGGCGGCGGCAAGAAGTTCTCCACCCAGATGCAGATCATCGTCGCCGCGGCCGTCGCCGTGGTGCTGATCATCGGCGGCGGGATCATCTACGCCTCCACCGGCGACGAGGGCGGCACGAACGACGCCTCCTCGTCCGGCTCCACCGGCGGCGAGGCCAAGGGCGGCGAGGGCGGCCTCGCCGGTGGCAAGGAGAAGGCGCCCGCCAACACCAAGTCCAAGGTCGCCTTCCAGTTCCCCGAGCCGGTGGTCACCGACATCACCACCGTCGCGGGCTCCTGGGTCACCGACAAGGCGTACGTCAAGTCCGGCATCGCCGAGGTCACCGGCTACGACCGGGACAAGGGCACCAAGCTCTGGTCCTTCCCGCTGGCCGGCGACATCTGCTCCGTGTCCCGGCACATGAGCAAGGACTACAAGGCGGCCATCGTCTTCCAGGAGACGAAGGCGACCAAGGAGAACAAGTACCCGTCGTGCAACCAGGTCGGCGCGATCGACCTCAGCGCCGGCAAGCTCCTGTGGAGCAAGAGCGTCACCTCCGCCACCGGTGGTGACCGTCCGATCCGCTTCGACGAGGTCACGCTCAGCGGGACCACCGTCGCCGCGGGCGGAACCTCCGGCGGCGCGGCCTTCAACCTGGCCGACGGCGCCTCGCTCTGGAAGCCGAAGGTCGGCGCGGACGGCTGCTACGACCGCGGCTACGCGGGAGGCGAGGCCCTCGCCGTGGTCCGCAGGTGCGGTACGTCCGACAGCCCGCAGCTCACCGTGCAGGCGCTGAACCCGACGACCGGCGCGCCGCTGTCCTCGTTCCAGATGCCCGAGGGCGTCGACTACGCGAGCATCGTCTCCACCAAGCCGCTGGTGGTCGCGGCCGACGTCGGCGACACCGCCGGGGACGGCAGCAGCATCTCCGACTTCTTCTCGATCGACGCGGCGACCGGCAAGCTGATCGTCCGCATCCCCGCCGACGCCGACAAGTACGCGGCGGAATGCGGCTCCACCGACGTGGAGCAGTGCTCGAACATGGCCGTCGGCAACAACCGGCTCTACCTGCCCACCGAGCGGCACGACGGAACCAGCGAGTACGGCGACACGAACGAGATCGTCGCCTTCGACCTGGCCACCGGGAAGCTCCTCGGCGGCCGGGCGGACGCGGGCGACCGCCACACCCTGACCCCGCTCCGGATGGACGGCACCAGCGTCATCGCCTACAAGGAGGGCCCGTACGACAAGGGCGGCCAGGTCGTCTCCATCGACGGCGAGACGCTCAAGCAGACCCTGCTGATGGAGAACCCGAGCGAGGAGACCGTCCGGGAGGCGGAGAAGCGGTTCAACGTGGGCTCGGCCGAACTCCTCTACAGCGAGGGCCGGTTCTACATGGCGAGCAGGGCCGTCCACAAGCCCAGCACCGTCAACCCCGACGAGAAGCGCTACCTCGTCGTGGCCTACCGCACCGACTGATCACCGCGCTCCCCGGGAGCGTCCCGCAGTGCCAGGCCCCGCCGGTCGATCACCTCACCGGCGGGGCCGATCGTTTTCCGCCCGTGAAGTGATCGGGACATGCCGGTCAACGGGTCATGAACACAGGTCAACAAGGTCCGAATGGCACAGAATTCGGCACTCCGGGGGGCTTCTCCCACGTAAGGGCCGCGCGGTGTCGAACAAGCGTGTAGCTTGCCGGGGCAGGAGTCCGGGGGCCGGGCGTACGGGGGGCATGGGGGTGAGGACCGTGGGCGTGCGGCTCATGGTGGTCGACGATCACCGGCTGCTCGCCGAGGCACTCGCCTCGGCGCTGAAACTGCGCGGGCACCGGGTGCTCGCCGCGGCGGCGCCGACGTCCGGGGCGGCGGAACTGGTGGTCGGCAGGGCCCCGGAGGTCTGCCTGTTCGGTACGGCATCGCCCGCCGCACCCGGCGTCTTCGACCCGATCACGCGCATCGGCCAGGAGCGCCCGCAGGTGGCGGTGGTGGTCCTCGGGCCGGTGCCCAGTCCGCGCGGGATCGCCGCGGCGTTCGCCGCCGGGGCCGCGGGGTACGTCCGGCACGACGAGCGCATCGAGGGCGTCGAGCGGGCCATGCTCAAGGCGCGGGCGGGGGAGAGCGCCATCGCCCCGCAGCTGCTGCGGGGGGCCTTCGCCGAACTGCTCAACCCGACGGCCCAGCCCGACGACGAGGGGCGGCGGCTGCTGCGGATGCTCACCCCGCGCGAGGCGGAGGTGCTGGTGCGGGTCGCCGAGGGCGAGGGCACCCGGCTGATCGCGGCGGGCATGGACATCGCCCCGAGCACCGCCCGCACCCACGTCCAGCGGGTCCTGATGAAGCTCGGGGTCGGCTCCCGCCTGGAGGCGGCGGCCCTCGCCGCCCGTACGGGACTGCTGGAGAGGGCCGCGGACCACTGCGGTACGCCGCGGGGGCCGTACGTCCCCGGGCAGCGCGGGTGACGTAGGGCCCCGCGGGCCTGGCGGACGGGCGGGCGGGGCGGGTCAGCCCGCGTCGGACCCCGGCTCCGTGCCCGGGACCGGGGCCGGCTCCGCTTCCGGGGCCGCCGGGGCCTCGGCCGGGCGCAGCTTCATCCAGACGAGGAAGAAGAGGCCGAGCGCCAGCATGGCGAGGCCCGTCCACAGGTTGATGTGGACGCCCTCGGCCTTCTTCAGGTCGGCGTCGGACGGGCTGATGCCGGCGATGGTGACGATCACTCCGTAGACCACGAACAGGCCGCCGATGATCCGCCGGATGTCGAAGAGACGGGCGGCGGTGGCGGACTTGCGCTCCAGCTCGGAGACTTCCTTGTGCAGGTCGGACATGGTGAGTTCCTCCGATCAGAACGAGTAGGGGAGGTAGCAGGCGGCGGCGAGCACGACCGCGCCCCAGCCGAGCAGCGCGGGCTTGCGGTACCAGGCGCTGTCGGCCTCGTCGAGTGCCTCGTCGGGGTCCGGCGACTCGGTCCCGTACACCAGGCCGGCCAGCTCCGCTTCGGGCTTGGGAGCGGTGAAGAGGGTGACGGCGACCATGACGACGGCTCCGGCGACGAAGCCGACGATCGCGGAGACGAAGTTGGCGCCCTGGTCGGACGGGATGTCGATGATCCCGCCCTTGTAGATCCAGAAGTAGTTGACCATCGCGGCCCCGGTGCCCGCGACCAGGCCCCAGACGCCGGACTTCATCGAGGCCCGCTTCCAGAACATGCCGATGATGAAGACGACGAACATCGGGACGTTGAAGAACGAGAACAGCGTCTGGAGGTAGCTCATGATGTTCGAGAAGCCGGCGGCGATGAACGCCGTGCCGATCGAGGCCAGCACACCGATCGCCGTGATCAGCCGCCCGAAGCGCAGGTAGTAGGCGTCGGGCTTGTCCTTCACCACGTACCGCTGCCAGATGTCGGTGGTGAACACCGTGTTGAACGAGGACACGTTGGCCGCCATGCCCGCCATGAACGCGGCGAGCAGACCGGTCACCGCGATGCCGAGCACACCGTTGGGCAGCAGCTCCTGCATGAGCAGGGGTATCGCGTCGTTGTAGGTGAGGTCGGAGTCCGGGGTGCCGATCTTGGGCACGATGACCGCGGCGACCAGGCCCGGGATCATCACGGCGAAGACGATGAAGATCTTCGGGAACGCGGCGATCAGCGGGGTGCGCTTGGCGGCGGAGAGGTTCTTCGCGGACAGGGCGCGCTGCACCTCGGCGAAGTTCGTCGTCCAGTAGCCGAAGGACAGCACGAAGCCGAGACCGAGGATGATCGTCAGCCAGTTGGCGCCCAGCGGGTTGGCGTCACCGATGCCGGTGCCGCCCCAGGCGGTCATGAAGTCCCCGCCGTGCTGCTTCGTCAGCGAGTCGCTCATGGCGTCCCAGCCGCCGACCCGCTTCAGGCCGAGGACGGTGAGGGGGATCAGCGCGGCGAGGATGACGAAGAACTGGAGCACCTCGTTGTAGATCGCCGAGGAGAGCCCGCCGATCGTGATGTAGACCAGGACGAACAGCCCCGCGACGACGATCGCGACCCACTGCGGCCAGCCGAGGAGCGCCTCCACGACGATCGACAGGGCGTAGAGGTTGACGCCCGCGATGAGGATCGCCGCGAACGCGAAGAGCACGGAGCTGAGCAGGTGCGCGGACTTGTCGAACCGCTGGAGCAGGAACTCCGGCACGGAGCGCACCTTGGAGCGGTAGTAGAACGGCATCATCACCAGGCCGAGGAAGACCATGGCGGGGATGGCGCCGATCCAGTACCAGTGCACCACCGCGACGCCGTACTGCGCGCCGGTGGCCGCCATGCCGAGGATCTCGGTGGCGCCCAGGTTCGCCGCGACGAAGGCGAGCCCGGTGACCCAGGCGGGCAGTGACCGTCCGGAGAGGAAGAAGTCGAGGCTCGTTCTCACACTGGCGCGGGCCGCGAAGCCGATGCCGAGTACGACGACGAAGTAGATCGCCAGGATGGCGTAGTCGAGCCCGTTCGTGGGGAGCCGGAGCCCTTCGGCAAGTGTGTGCATGGGGGTACTCGCTTCGTTGCGCGAACTGAACCCGACGGAACTTACGCCTCTGTGTTCGAGAAATGAACACTCTCGTTGGGGTTCTTTGTTCGATCGTGATCGAGTGCGGGTGAATGTCCAGGTATGTGGCCCCATGCGTCCGGCGATCCCGCCTGATCCGGTCGGTCCCGCAGGCATTGACCTGAGCTGTTCGCTTGTGATTTGTTATGTGCGATTATGTTGGGAGGATCGGGTGGAGGACACTGGTGAAGAAGACGGTTACGACCCTGGCCGACGGCCGTGAGCTGATCTACTACGACTCCGCCGACGACACCGTCCGCGACGCCGTCGACCACCGCCCGCTGGATCCCGTCTCGACCTCGTCCGAGATCCGCCGCGACCCGCTGCTCGGCGACGCGGTCGCCATCGCCTCGCACCGCCAGACGCGCACCTACCACCCGCCCGCCGACGCCTGCCCGCTCTGCCCCACGCGGGAGGGGCGGCAGAGCGAGATCCCCGACGACCACTACGACGTCGCCGTCTTCGAGAACCGCTTCCCCTCCCTCGCCGGCGACTCGGGCCGCTGCGAGGTCGTCTGCTTCACCTCCGACCACGACGCGTCCTTCGCCGACCTCACCGAGGAACAGGCCGCCCTCGTCCTCGCCGCCTGGACCGACCGCACCACCGGCCTCGCCGCACTCGACCAGGTCACCCAGGTCTTCTGCTTCGAGAACCGCGGCGCCGAGATCGGCGTCACCCTCGGCCACCCGCACGGCCAGATCTACGGCTACCCCTTCGTCACCCCGCGCACCGAGCTGATGCTCCGCTCCGCCGCCCGCCACCGCGAGGAGACCGGCCGCAACCTCTTCGACGACGTGGTCGCCCGCGAGGAGAAGGACGGCTCGCGCGTCGTCCTCGCCACCGACCACTGGACCGCCTTCGTCCCGTACGCGGCGCACTGGCCCTACGAGGTCCACCTGTACCCCCGCCGCCGCGTCCCCGACCTGCGGGAGCTGGACGAGCGGGCGCGCACGGAGTTCCCACAGGTCTATCTGGAACTCTTGAGGCGCTTCGACCGGATCTTCGGACCCGGCGAGCCGCCGACCCCGTACATCTCCGCCTGGCACCAGGCGCCGTTCAGGGTCCCCGGACGGGAGGACTTCGCCCTGCACCTGGAGCTTTTCACCATCCGCCGGACCTCCGGCAAGCTGAAGTTCCTCGCGGGATCCGAGTCCGGCATGAGCGTGTTCATCAACGACGTGCCGCCGGAGGCCGCGGCCGAGCGACTGCGAGAGGTAGCGAGCAAGTGAGCGATTCCCCGAACGTCGGCGAGCTCCCGAAGAAGTACCTGGTCACCGGCGGCGCCGGCTACGTCGGCAGCGTCGTCGCCCAGCACCTGCTGGAGGCCGGGCACACGGTGACCGTCCTGGACGACCTCTCCACCGGCTTCCGCGCGGGCGTCCCGGCCGGCGCGGCGTTCGTCGAGGGCCGCATCCAGGACGCGGCCCGCCACCTGGACCCCTCCTACGACGGTGTCCTGCACTTCGCCGCCTTCTCCCAGGTCGGCGAGTCCGTCGTCGACCCGGAGAAGTACTGGGTCAACAACGTCGGCGGCACCACCGCCCTGCTCGCCGCGATGCGCGAGCACGGCGTGCGCACCCTCGTCTTCTCCTCCACCGCCGCCACCTACGGCGAACCGGTCTCCAGCCCCATCACCGAGACCGACCCCACCGCCCCCACCAGCCCCTACGGCGCCTCCAAACTCGCCGTCGACCACATGATCAGCGGCGAGGCCACCGCCCACGGCCTGGCCGCCGTCTCGCTGCGCTACTTCAACGTGGCCGGGGCCTACGGCCGTTGCGGCGAACGCCACACGCCCGAGTCCCACCTCATCCCGCTGGTCCTCCAAGTGGCCCTGGGGCAGCGCGAGTCGATCTCCGTGTACGGCGACGACTACCCCACCCCCGACGGCACCTGCGTCCGCGACTACATCCACGTCGCCGACCTCGCCGACGCCCACCTGCTGGCCCTTCGGGCCGCCGCCCCCGGCGAGCACCTGATCTGCAACCTCGGCAACGGCAACGGCTTCTCGGTCCGCGAGGTCATCGAGACCGTCCGTAAGGTCACCGGCCACCCCGTCCCCGAGACCGCCGCCCCCCGCCGCGGCGGCGACCCGGCCGTCCTCGTCGCCTCCGCCGCCACCGCCGTCGAACGCCTCGGCTGGCAGCCCTCCCGCGCCGACCTGGCCGGAATCATCGCCGACGCCTGGCAGTTCGCCCGCCGAGAGGACACGACCACCCCATGACCGGGACCACCGAGCCGTCCACGACCGCCGCGGACCCGTCCGGGACCGACCCCGCCGCCACCTTCGCCGAGCTGTACGGGGGCGAGCCCGACGGCATCTGGGCGGCACCCGGACGGGTGAACCTGATCGGCGAGTACACCGACTTCAACGACGGCTTCGTCATGCCGCTCGCCCTCCCGCACACCGCCGTCGCGGCCGTCTCCCGCCGCGACGACGGCGTCCTGCGCCTCTACTCCTCCGACGTCCCCGGCGGCGTCGTGTCCCTGCGCGTCGACGAACTCGCCCCGCACTCCGGCCACGGCTGGGCCGCCTACCTCGCCGGGGTGGTCTGGGCGCTGCGCGAGGCCGGGCACCCGGTCACCGGCGCGGACATCGCGCTGAGCTCCACGGTGCCCACGGGCGCCGGACTCTCCTCGTCCGCCGCCCTGGAGGTCGTCACCGCGCTGGCCCTGAACGACCTCTTCCACCTCGGCCTCACCGGACCCGGACTCGCCGTCGTCGGCCGCCGCGCCGAGAACGACTTCGTCGGCGTGCCCTGCGGGATCATGGACCAGATGGCCTCGGCCTGCTGCGCCGAGGGCCACGCCCTCCACCTGGACACCCGCGACCTCTCCCTGCGCCAGGTCCCCTTCGACCTGGCCGCCCAGGGCCTGACACTGCTGGTCGTCGACACCCGGGTCAAGCACGCGCTCGGCGACGGGGCGTACGCGGAGCGCCGGGCGGGCTGCGAGGAGGGCGCCCGGCTGCTCGGCATACCGATGCTGCGCGACCTGCGGTACGAGGACCTCGCCGCGGCCCTCACCACGCTCGCCGACGCCGGGGCGGACGAGTCCGTCGTCCGCTACGTGCGCCATGTCGTCGGCGACAACCGCCGGGTCGAGCAGGTCATCGCCCTGCTCGACGCGGGCGACGTCCGCGCGGCGGGCCCCGTCCTCAACGAGGGCCACCGCTCGCTCCGCGACGATCTGCGGGTCTCCTGCCCCGAACTGGACCTGGCCGTCGAGGCGGCGAACGGGGCCGGGGCGCTCGGTGCGCGGATGACCGGCGGGGGTTTCGGCGGCTCGGCGGTCGTCCTGGTGGAGCAGGAGTCGGCCGGCACGGTGGCCAAGGCCGTCAGCGAGGCGTTCGCGGCGGCCGGACACACGGCCCCGGGGATCTTCGACGCCATCCCGTCGGCCGGGGCGCGCCGACTGCGCTGAGCCGGCGCGGAGCCCCGCGTTCACCGCCCCTCGACCGTTCACAGCTCCTTGACCAGGATGAACTCGGTGACGCCCGGCGGGTAGTCCGCGACCCGGCCGATCTCCTCGTACCCCTGCCTGCGGTAGAAGCCGGGAGCCTGGAAGTCCCAGGTCTCCAGCCGCGACCGGGTGCAGGCGCGCTCGGTGCGGGCGGTCCGTTCGGCCTCGGCGAGCAGACGCGCGCCGAGGCCGGAGCCCCGGTGCGGCGCGTCGACCCAGAGCAGATCGACGTGCAGCCAGTACGCCCAGGTCCGCCCGGTCAGCCCGCCCACCAGCTCGCCCTGCTCATCCAAGGCCCAGACCTCCAGCGGCACTTCGTGCTCGGCTGGGGTGGAGAGCAGCGCACGCAGGCCGGCCGCGGCCGCGATGTTGTCCTCGTGCAGACGCACGCTTAGCAGAGTACGACGTTCTTTGTCCACTTCTGTCTCAAGACGGAACATGAAGCACACCCTAAACACCTTGGGCAACCAGTTCGGCGAATCGCCTTCCCCCCGTGGCCCCCGCCCGTACGCTGATGTTCAGCACCGGTGGGGGCCGGTGCCGATTCAGGGGAGCGAGAGAGCCGGGTACGGCGCCCGGGGGCGGCGTGGCAGGCGGTGCGAAGGCGGCGGCCGGAGCACAGCGGGCCGCACCGAGCCCTCCGGGCGCCGTACCCGCAGCTGTCCGTCCCCACCGATGGGGGTTCTGTGGCGCGTATCCGGGTTCTGGTGGTCGACGACCACCGCATCTTCGCCGAGTCGCTCGCGGCGGCCCTCGCGGCCGAGCCGGACGTGGACGTGTCCGCGGCGGGCAGCGGGCCGGCCGCGCTGCGGGCCCTGGAGCGCGCGGCCGCCGAGGGGCGCGATTACGACGTCCTGCTGGTGGACGCCGAGTTGGGCGCCCTGGTGACCGGCGGCGCGCACGCGGCCCCCGTGCCCCGGCAGGAGGAGGCGGGCGTCGTCGACGGCATCTCCCTGGTCGCCGGCGTCAGTTCGGGCCGGCCCGCCGTACGGTCGGTGGTGCTCGCCGAGAAGGACGACCCGCGAGCCGCCGCACGGGCGCTCCAGGCGGGGGCCTCGGGCTGGGTGGCCAAGGACTGCTCGCTGCAACGGCTGCTGGCGGTGATCCGGGGCGTGCTGCGCGACGAGACGCATCTGCCGCCCGCGCTGCTCACCGGCGTACTGCGGGAGCTGACCGCCGCCCGCAAGCACCGCACCGAGAGCGAGCGGCTGGTGGATTCGCTGACGCCCCGGGAGCGCGAGGTGCTGCGCTGCATGGTGGCGGGTCTCGGCCGCAAGGCGGTCGCCGAGCGGCTGTTCCTGTCCCCGCACACGGTGCGCACCCATATGCAGAACGTGCTGGGCAAGCTCGGGGTCCACTCGACGCTGGCGGCGGTGGCGCTGGCCCGCCGGGCGGGGGTCGGCCCGGCCGAGCCGCCGCTACGTGGGGATGTTGTCGAACGGGGCGGTCAACTGGCGCAGTAGCCCGGCCAGTTCCCCGCGCTGCTGGCGGGAGAGCTCGCCGAGGATGGCGCGCTCCTGGTCGAGCAGCCCGGCCAGCGACTGGTCGGCCTTGTCGCGTCCCTCGGTCGTGAGCCGGACGAGGACGCCGCGCCGGTCGCTCGGGTCGGGCAGCCGCTCGACGAGGTTCTTCTTGGTCAGGCGGTCGATGCGGTTGGTCATGGTGCCCGAGGTGACCAGGGTCTGGGTGAGCAGCTGCCCGGGGGAGAGCTGGTACGGGGCGCCGGCCCGGCGCAGCGACGTCAGCACGTCGAACTCCCACGGCTCCAGGTTGTGCTCGGAGAAGGCTATGCGGCGGGCCCGGTCGAGGTGGCGGGCCAGGCGGGAGACGCGGCTGAGCACCTCGAGTGGTTCCACGTCGAGGTCGGGGCGCTCTCGGCGCCATGCAGCGACCAGTCGGTCGACCTCGTCCTCCATGTCGATCAGTGTAGAGGGTCCCTCGATGTGAAGTCTCTTGAATTCAAGTGTCTTGACATCAAGAGATTATCGGCGTGATCCTGTTCCCCATGACCGCACCCGACCAGCCCTCCTGGGACCCGCAGCAGTACCTGCGCCACGCGGACCACCGCACCCGCCCCTTCCACGACCTCCTGGCCCGCGTCGGCGACCTCCCCGGCCACCCCGCACCCCGCATCGCCGACCTCGGCTGCGGCGCGGGCAACGTCACCGCCCTCCTCGCGGACCGCTGGCCGACCGCCCGGATCACCGGCTACGACACCTCGCGCGAGATGCTCGCCGAAGCCGCCGCCCACGCCCGCCCGCCCCTGCTCGACTTCGCCGAGGCCGACGCCGCGACCTGGGCGCCCACCGAGACGTACGGCCTGATCGTCTCCACCTCCGCACTCCAGTGGATCCCCGGCCACGCCGAACACTTCCCCCGCTGGCTCGACGCCCTCGCCCCCGGCGGCACCCTCGCCTTCCAGGTCCCCGGCAACTTCACCGCCCCCAGCCACACCCTCCTGGCCGCCCTCCGTGAATCCGACCGCTGGCGCCCCCTGCTCCACGGCGTCGGCGACCGCACCGCCTCGGTCCTGGACCCCGCCGACTACCTCACCCGCCTCCGCGACCTGGGCTGCACGGCGGACGTCTGGGAGACCACCTACCTCCAGACCCTCCACGGCGACGACGCGGTCCTCGACTGGGTCAAGGGCACCGCACTGCGCCCCGTCCTCACCGCCCTGGCCGACGACCCGGCGGCCCGCGACGCCTTCCTCACCGAATACCGCGACCTGCTCCGCGAGGCCTACCCGCCCGGCCCGTACGGCACGGTCTTCCCGTTCCGCCGCATCTTCGCGATCGCCCGCAAGGAGAAGCCATGACCGCACCGGTGGGCCTGGCCGCCGTCGACCACGTACAGCTCGCCGCCCCGCCCGGCTCGGAGGACGTCCTGCGCGCCTTCTACACCGGCGCCCTGGGCATGACCGAGATCCCGAAGCCCCCGGTGCTCGCCGCCCGGGGCGGCTGCTGGTTCGCCTCCGGCCCGGTCCAGCTCCACCTGGGCGTCGAGGAGGACTTCCACCCGGCGAAGAAGGCCCACCCGGGCCTGCGCGTGACGGGGATCGTGGCGTACGCGGCGCGCCTGGAGACTCATGGCGTCGCCGTCGAGTGGGACGGGGCTCTTCCCGGCCACCGCCGCTTCTACGCCCACGACCCGGTCGGCAACCGACTGGAGTTCCTGGAGCCGGACGCGTAACCCGAGCCCTCTACAGCGCTGCGAGCGCCTCCGCCGAGACGTCGATGTCCACCGGGAACGGCACACCCGTCTTCAGCCGGTCGTGATGGATCCCGGTCAGCGCGTACGCCTTCGTCACCGGGTCCAGCTCGTAGACCCGGACGACGGGGTGCTGGTCGGTCCCGGTCATCTCGACCAGCCAGAAGTGCGGGATGCCGGCCGTCGCGTACTTGTGCGGCTTGGCCTCACGGTCGCGGGCCTCGGAGTCGGGGGAGACGACCTCCACGGCGAGGAGCACGTCGGCAGCGGCGTACGACGTCTGCTCCATCCCCTTTTTGTCAGCCTCGCTGCGAACGACGGAGACGTCCGGCTCCGGCCCGTTGCGCCGGTCCAGCACCACGGTCATCTCGCGGCGGACCTTCACCTCCGGCGGTGCCGTACTGCGCAGTCCCGTCACCAGCAGATCGATCACCATGCTGTGAAACTTGCGCTGCGGACTCACGAAAACCAGGCTCCCGTCGATCAGCTCGGTGTGCGGCGGGAGATCGGGCAGCGTGAACAGATCGTCCACGGTGTATCCGTCCTGCGGGGGCACCGGCCAGCGGGAGCTGTGCGCGGTGGTCGGCTCGGCGGTCATGGTTCCTCCCATGGACGAATCCTCTGCCCTCCCGACCACCCTACGGCGGGAAATCCGCATACGTCATCACAACGGGTGACGACCTGCGGAAGGGTCACGCGGTCAGTTCTTCCGGTGCCCTATCAGCCGGGGCTTCGCCTCCAGGTTCTCCAGCCCGTGCCAGCAGAGATTCACCAGATGGGCGGCGACCTCGGCCTTCTTCGGCTTGCGCACGTCCAGCCACCACTGGCCCGTCAGCGCCACCATCCCCACCAGCGCCTGCGCGTACAGCGGGGCCAGCTTCGGATCGAAGCCCCGGGCCTTGAACTCCAGGCCCAGGATGTCCTCCACCTGTGTGGCGATGTCACTGATCAGCGACGCGAACGTGCCCGTCGACTGCGCCACCGGCGAATCCCGCACCAGGATCCGGAAACCGTCCGTGTACGACTCGATGTAGTCCAGCAGCGCGAACGCCGCCTGCTCCAGCAGCTCGCGCGGATGGCCCGCCGTGAGCGCCCCCGTCACCATGTCCAGCAACTGGCGCATCTCGCGGTCGACCACCACCGCGTACAGGCCCTCCTTGCCGCCGAAGTGCTCGTAGACCACCGGCTTGGACACCCCGGCGCGCGCCGCGATCTCCTCCACCGACGTGCCCTCGAAGCCCTTGTCGGCGAACAGGGCGCGCCCGATGTCCAGCAGCTGCTCGCGGCGCTCCTTGCCCGTCATCCGGACCCGCCGGGCCCGGCGGGAGGGGGAGGTCCTGCTCTTCTCGCTGCTCGTGCTGCCGTCGGTCGCCACGTCGTCAATCATGCCGCGTCGGCCGGAACGGACGTGCGCCGGGAGTCGATACGCGCACCATCCGGCCACCGCACATCCGTGGCCCAGCCCGCCAGCTCGAACCAGCGGATCAGCCGGGCGCTGGAGTCGATCTGCCCCTTCATCACCCCGTGGCGGGCGCTCGTCGGATCCGCGTGGTGCAGGTTGTGCCACGACTCGCCGCACGACAGCACCGCCAGCCACCACACGTTCCCCGACCGGTCACGGGACTTGAAGGGCCGCTTGCCCACCGCGTGACAGATCGAGTTGATCGACCAGGTCACATGGTGCAGCAGGGCCACCCGCACCAGCGACCCCCAGAAGAACGCCGTCGCCGCACCCCACCACGACATCGTCACCAGGCCGCCGACCAGCGGCGGAATCGCCAGCGAGACGATCGTGAAGGAGAGGAAGTGGCGCGAGATGCCCCGGATCGCCGGATCCTTGATCAGATCGGGGGCGTACTTCTGCTGCGGCGTCTGCTCCTCGTCGAACATCCACGCGATGTGCGCCCACCACAGCCCCTTCATCAGGGCCGGCAGGCTCTCCCCGAACCGCCACGGCGAATGCGGATCGCCCTCCGCGTCCGAGAACCGGTGATGCTTGCGGTGATCGGCCACCCACCGCACCAGAGGCCCCTCCACCGCCAGCGAGCCCATCACGGCCAGCGCGATCCGCAGCGGACGCTTCGCCTTGAACGAACCGTGGGTGAAATACCGGTGGAAACCGATCGTGATCCCGTGACAGCCGATGAAGTACATCGCCACCAGCAGACCGATGTCGAGCCAGCTCACCCCCCGGCCCCACGCCAGCGGCACCGCCGCCACCAGGGCCGCGAACGGCACCACGATGAACGCCAGCAGCGCGAACTGCTCGATCGACCGCTTCTTGTCACCGCCCAGCGTGCCCGGGGGCAGTGCCGCCCCGGCCGCTCCGGGAGGCTCGGTCTCGTCGATCACAGGAGGAGTGCTCGGCATGGGGGGATTACCTCTGAGGGTGAGGGAGAAGGCACGGACGGCCGTGGCTACGGTTCCGTAACCTACGGCTTGGTAAGTATGGCAGTGACGGGCCCCACAACACGAGAGGCCGCTCCAGCCCGTCCCACGCGGTAACCCGCCCGCCCATGGGGTAAGGGGATAGGGGCCCGGGTGCCCCGGGCGACGACCGCGACCCCCGCCGGGGCAGCGGACACGCCGCCTGCGACGACACCTATCCTGAGAGGGTCGGACAGCGCGGTCCGCACCCGCTCGTCGGGGCGTGGCGACAGCACCGCTGCCAGCCGCAGGTCCCCGGAATCCGCCACCCGTCCCACCACCACCCACGTGGGAACGGCGAAGCGAACGCACCTCCTCATTCACTGCAAGGAGCCGCACACTGTGAGCAGTGCCGACCAGACCTCTGCCGCCAGCCCCGCGCTGCGCGCCGACATCCGCCGCCTCGGCGACCTCCTCGGCGAGACCCTCGTACGCCAGGAGGGACAGGAGCTCCTCGACCTCGTCGAGCGGGTCCGCGCCCTGACCCGCACCGACGGCGAAGCCGCCGCCGAACTCCTCGGCGACACGGACCTGGAGACGGCGGCACAGCTCGTGCGCGCCTTCTCCACCTACTTCCACCTCGCCAACGTCACCGAGCAGGTCCACCGCGCCCACGAGATGCGCGACCGCCGCGCGGCCGAGGGCGGCCTGCTGGCCCGCACCGCCGACCGGCTCAAGGACGCCGACCCCGAGCACCTCCGCGAGACGGTCAGGAACCTCAACGTCCGCCCCGTCTTCACCGCACACCCCACCGAGGCCGCCCGCCGCTCGGTCCTCAACAAGCTCCGCCGCATCGGGGCCCTCCTGGAGACCCCGGCCATCGAGGCCGACCGCCGCCGCCTGGACCTCCGGCTCGCCGAGAACATCGACCTCATCTGGCAGACCGACGAACTCCGCGTCGTCCGCCCGGAGCCCGCCGACGAGGCCCGCAACGCCATCTACTACCTCGACGAACTCCACGCGGGCGCCGTCGGCGACGTCCTGGAGGACCTCGCCGCCGAGCTGGACCGCGTCGGCGTCGAACTGCCCGCCGGCACCCGCCCCCTCACCTTCGGCACCTGGATCGGCGGCGACCGCGACGGCAACCCCAACGTGACGCCGTCCGTCACCTGGGACGTCCTGATCCTCCAGCACGAGCACGGCATCACCGACGCCCTGGAGATGATCGACCACCTCCGCGGCCTCCTCTCCAACTCCATCCGCTACGCCGGAGCCACCGAGGAACTGCTCACCTCCCTCCAGGCCGACCTGGAACGCCTCCCCGGCATCAGCCCCCGCTACAAGCGGCTGAACGCCGAGGAGCCCTACCGCCTCAAGGCCACCTGCATCCGGCAGAAGCTCGTCAACACCCGCGAGCGCCTCGCCGAAGGCACCCCCCACCGCCCCGGCTGCGACTACCTCGGCACCGCCGAGCTCCTCGCCGACCTGGAGCTCATCCAGACCTCCCTGCGCGCGCACAAGGGCGGCCTCTTCGCCGACGGCCGGATGGACCGCACCATCCGCACCCTCGGCGCGTTCGGCCTCCAGCTCGCCACCATGGACGTACGCGAACACGCCGACGCCCACCACCACGCCCTCGGCCAGCTCTTCGACCGGCTCGGCGAGGAGTCCTGGCGCTACGCCGACATGCCCCGCGACTACCGGCAGAAGCTCCTCGCCAAGGAACTGCGCTCCCGCCGGCCGCTGGCCCCCACCCCGGCCCCGCTCGACGCGGCCGGCGAGAAGACCCTCGGCGTCTTCCACACCATCAAGCAGGCCTTCGAACGCTTCGGCCCCGAGGTCATCGAGTCCTACATCATCTCGATGTGCCAGGGCGCCGACGACGTCTTCGCCGCCGCCGTCCTCGCCCGCGAGGCCGGACTCCTCGACCTCCACGCCGGCTGGGCCAAGATCGGTATCGTCCCGCTCCTGGAGACCACCGACGAGCTCAAGGCCGCCGACGTCATCCTCGACGAGATGCTCGCCGACCCCTCCTACCGACGCCTCGTCTCCCTGCGCGGCGACGTCCAGGAGGTCATGCTCGGCTACAGCGACTCCTCCAAGTTCGGCGGCATCACCACCTCCCAGTGGGAGATCCACCGCGCCCAGCGACGCCTCCGCGACGTCGCCCACCGCTACGGCGTACGCCTGCGCCTCTTCCACGGCCGCGGCGGCACCGTCGGCCGGGGCGGCGGCCCCTCCCACGACGCCATCCTCGCCCAGCCCTGGGGCACCCTGGAGGGCGAGATCAAGGTGACCGAGCAGGGCGAGGTCATCTCCGACAAGTACCTCATCCCCGCCCTCGCCCGCGAGAACCTGGAACTGACCGTCGCGGCCACCCTCCAGGCCTCCGCCCTGCACACCGCGCCCCGCCAGTCCGACGAGGCCCTCGCCCGCTGGGACGCGGCCATGGACACCGTCTCCGACGCGGCCCACAACGCCTACCGCAAGCTGGTCGAGGACCCGGACCTCCCCGCGTACTTCCTCGCCTCCACCCCGGTGGACCAGCTCGCCGACCTGCACCTGGGCTCACGGCCCTCCCGTCGCCCCGGCTCCGGCGTCTCGCTCGACGGCCTCCGGGCCATCCCGTGGGTCTTCGGCTGGACCCAGTCCCGCCAGATCGTCCCCGGCTGGTTCGGCGTCGGCTCCGGCCTCAAGGCCCTGCGCGAAGCCGGACTCGACACCGTCCTCGACGAGATGCACGAGCACTGGCACTTCTTCCGCAACTTCCTCTCCAACGTGGAGATGACGCTCGCCAAGACCGACCTGCGCATCGCCCGGCACTACGTCGACACACTCGTCCCCGACGAGCTGAAGCACGTCTTCGACGCCATCGAGGCCGAGCACGCGCTGACCGTACGGGAAGTCCTCAAGGTCACCGGCTCCACCGAACTGCTCGGCACCAGCCCGGTGCTCCAGCAGACCTTCGCCATCCGCGACGCCTACCTGGACCCGATCTCCTACCTCCAGGTCTCCCTGCTCGCCCGCCAGCGCCAGGCGGCGGAGCGCGGCGAGGAAGCCGACCCGCTGCTCGCCCGCGCCCTGCTGCTCACCGTCAACGGCGTAGCGGCAGGACTCCGCAACACCGGCTGACCGTACGGACGGCACACCGGCCGGCCACACGCACGCCGGAAAGGGGCGGTCCTGCTACAGCGCGACGAACGTCGCCACCAGCAGGGCCGCCCCCGCCGTACCGACACCCCACGCCGTCCGCGACATCCGCAGCCCGCCGCCGATCACGAACGCGGCCAGCACCATCGCCCCGCCCAGCGGCACCCACGCGTGCAGCAGGCCCGGCAACCCCGTGCGGACCACCGCATCGGTGCCGGGCTTCACCACGACAGGGAAACGATCCCCCTCCCGCGCCGCGACGGACCGGTCCACGCTCACCCGCGGGCGCTCCCGCGACACCGCGTCCGGCTCGTACGCACCGGTGCACGTCTTCTCGCCGCACCCCGTCACCGTCACGGTGCCGTGATCACGGCCCTTGGCCAGAACGATGTGGTGCGCGGTGTTCCACGACGACCACGCACCCGCGACCAGCAGCACCAGGACGACCAGTCCCATGGCCGCCCTACGGCCCGCGAGCGCCGCACGGTGGGAAGAGCTCCGTTTCATGGGGGCCGATCCTTGGCCAGACCCGCACCCCTGGTCAACCTGTGGCCGAAAAACATCCCACCAGGGAAGGGAATGTCAGGAGTTGTACGCGCTCTGCGCCCGCTCCAGCCCCTCCGCCAGCAGACACTCCACCGCGTCCGCCGACCGGTCCACCAGGAACTCCAGCTCCTTGCGCTCGGTCGACGAGAAGTCCTTCAGCACGAAATCGGCGACCTGCATCCGCCCCGGCGGCCGCCCGATCCCGAACCGCACCCGGTGGTAGTCCGGACCCATCGCCTTCGTCATCGACTTCAGCCCGTTGTGCCCGTTGTCGCCGCCGCCCAGCTTCAGCCGCAGCATGCCGTAGTCCACGTCCAGCTCGTCATGGACCGCCACGACCTGATCCGTCGGCACCTTGTAGAAGTCCCGCAGCGCCGTCACCGGCCCGCCCGACAGATTCATGTACGACATCGGCTTCACCAGGATCACCCGACGGCTCGCCGGACCCGGCGGGCCCATCCGACCCTCCACGACCTGCGCCTGCGCCTTCTGCGCCCGCTTGAACTTCCCGCCGATCCGCGTCGCCAGCAGATCAGCGACCATGAACCCGACGTTGTGCCGGTTCGCCGCGTAGTCGGGACCCGGATTGCCCAGGCCCACGATGAGCCAGGGTTCGGTGGAGTCGGACATCGGCGCTCGGTCTCCTCGCACGCAGGGGGATGGCAGGGCCAGCAGGGGTGGCACGCAGGGCAGGGGTGGCAGGCGAACGGGGCGGCGGCTCCCGGAAGGGAACCACCACCCCGTCAGTCAAGCAGGTGGAGCGGTGAGCGGTACGGCTCAGGCCTCGGAGGCGGTCTCGCCGGCCTCGTCCGCGGACGGCTCCTCGGCCTGCGCGGCGACGACCTGGATCACGATGGCGTCCTCGTCACCGGCGAGCACGGAGCCCTTCGGCAGCTTGATGTCCTTGGCCTGGATCGAGTCACCGGCGTCCAGACCCGCGACGGAGACCGTCACGGACTCGGGGATGTGGGTGGCCTCGGCCTCGACGAGGAGCGTGTTCAGCACGAACTCGAGCAGGTTGGCGCCCGGCGCCAGGTCGCCCTCGGCGTGCACCGCGATCTCGACCTCGACCTTCTCGCCGCGCTTCACGGTCAGCAGGTCGACGTGCTCGATGGTGCTGCGGAGGGGGTGACGCTGCACGGCCTTGGGGATGACCAGCGCGTCCTTGCCGTCGATCTCCAGACCGATCAGGACGTTGGCCGTACGCAGCGCCAGCTGAAGCGCGTGGCCCGGCAGCGTGACGTGGACCGGCTCGGCGCCGTGGCCGTAGACGACCGCGGGAACACGGTTGGCGCGACGCACGCGGCGGGCGGCGCCCTTGCCGAACTCGGTACGGACCTCGGTGGCGAGCTTGATCTCAGCCATGGTTGCACTCCTCGTCAGGTGGGTGAGCCGTCGGGAGACGGAACACGAACGGTCACCCGGCCCACGACAGGCCTGCTACGAAGAGCGCGTCGATAACGGACCGCCGTACACACAGGTACGGCCTCCCTCGCCGAGCAACTCGCTGAGTCTACCCGGCGGGGAGGCCGCACCCCAAAGTGGATCACCCGAGGATGATCGTCACTGCTGTCAGCCCTGCTCCTCGAAGAGGCTCGTCACCGAACCGTCCTCGAACACCTCACGCACCGCACGCGCGATCGTCGGCGCGATCGAGAGGACCGTGATCTTGTCCAGCTCCAGCTCACCCGGGGTCGGCAGCGTGTCCGTGAACACGAACTCGCTCACCTTCGAGTTCTTCAGACGGTCCGCAGCCGGACCCGACAGCACCCCGTGCGTCGCCGTCACGATGACGTCCTCCGCACCGTGCGCGAACAGCGCGTCCGCGGCGGCGCAGATCGTGCCACCGGTGTCGATCATGTCGTCGACCAGCACACAGACCCGGCCCTCGACGTTGCCCACGACCTCGTGGACCGAGACCTGGTTCGGCACGTCCTTGTCGCGACGCTTGTGCACGATCGCCAGCGGCGCGTCCAGCCGGTCGCACCAGCGGTCGGCGACCCGTACCCGGCCCGCGTCCGGCGACACGATCGTCAGCTTGGAACGGTCGACCTTCGCGCCCACGTAGTCCGCCAGGATCGGCAGCGCGAACAGGTGGTCCACCGGGCCGTCGAAGAAGCCCTGGATCTGGTCCGTGTGCAGATCGACGGTGAGGATGCGGTCCGCACCCGCCGTCGCCATCAGATCCGCCACCATGCGCGCCGAGATCGGCTCGCGGCCGCGGTGCTTCTTGTCCTGGCGGGCATAGCCGTAGAACGGCACGATCACCGTGATGGAGCGGGCGGAAGCGCGCTTCAGCGCGTCCAGCATGATCAACTGCTCCATGATCCACTTGTTGATCGGAGCCGTGTGGCTCTGGATCAGGAAGCAGTCCGCGCCACGTGCCGACTCCTGGAAGCGCACATAGATCTCACCGTTGGCGAAATCGAAGGCCTTCGTCGGCACGAGACCGACTCCCAGCTGATGGGCGACCTCCTCGGCAAGCTCGGGGTGGGCGCGGCCGGAGAAGAGCATCAGTTTCTTCTCGCCGGTCGTCTTGATCCCGGTCACAGCACAGTCTCCTCAGACGTGTATCTGGCGCTGCACGCATAGGTCCCGATGTGCAACGAGCCAGCCGAAATGGGTGAGCATCTATCACGGTACGCCGTCACCGGCGCACCTGTTTCCGGTCAGCTTTGCCCGTCGGTCTCCTGCGACGACGCCTGAGCGGCCTGCGCGGCGGCGCTGCCCGGCCGCTTCCGGGCGACCCAACCCTCGATATTCCGCTGCTGGCCCCGCGCCACGGCCAGCGAACCGGCGGGCACGTCCTTGGTGATGACCGACCCGGCGGCGGTGTAGACCCCGTCCCCGACCGTGACGGGCGCCACAAACATATTGTCCGAACCGGTACGGCAGTGGGAGCCGATCGTCGTGTGGTGCTTGGCGACGCCGTCGTAGTTCACGAAGACGCTCGCCGCACCGATGTTGGTGTGGTCGCCGATCGTCGCGTCACCGACGTAGCTCAGATGCGGGACCTTGGTCCCTTCCCCGATCGTCGCGTTCTTCATCTCCACGTACGTACCGGCCTTGGCCTTCGTCCCCAGCCGCGTGCCCGGCCGCAGATAGGCGTACGGGCCGACCAGCGCACCCGCCCCGATCTCCGCCGAGAGCGTCACGGAGTTGTCCACCCGGGCCCCGGCCCCGACGACGGTGCTCTCGATCCGCGAGTTCGGCCCCACCTCGCTGTCCTCCGCGAGGTGCGTGGTCCCCAGCAGCTGGGTCCCCGGGTGCACGACCGCGTCCCGCTCGTACGTCACCGTCGCGTCGATCAGCGTGGACGACGGGTCCACCACGGTCACGCCCGCGAGCATCGCCCGCTCCAGCAGCCGCTCGTTCAGCAGCCGGCGCGCCTCGGCCAGCTGGAGCCGGTTGTTGATGCCGAGGATCTCGCGGTGGTCGCCCGCCACGGACGCCCCGACCCGGTGCCCGGCCTCACGCAGGATGGACAGCACGTCGGTGAGGTACTCCTCGCCCTGGCTGTTGTCGGTGCGCACCTTGCCCAGCGCGTCGCCCAACAGCCGCCCGTCGAACGCGAACACCCCGGAGTTGATCTCCCGGATCGCCCGCTGCTCGTCGGTGGCGTCCTTGTGCTCGACGATCTCGGTGACCGCACCGGTGGCGGGGTCGCGCACGATGCGCCCGTAACCGGTGGAGTCGGGGACCTCGGCGCTCAGGACGGTGACCGCGTTGGCGTCGGCGGCGTGGGTGGCGGCGAGCGCGCCGAGCGTCTCGCCGGACAGCAGGGGGGTGTCGCCGCAGACGACGATCACGGTGCCCTCGACGCTCCCGCCCAGCTCCTCGAGGCCCATGCGGACGGCGTGCCCGGTCCCGTTCTGCTCGGCCTGGAAGGCGGTGCGCACGGGGGTGCCGGCGTTCAGGTGCGCGGTGACCTGCTCGCCGGCATGGCCGACGACCACGACGAGGTGCTGGGGGGCGAGCTCACGGGCGGCGGCGACGACATGTCCGACGAGCGAGCGCCCGGAGATCTCGTGCAGGACCTTGGGTGTCTTCGACTTCATGCGGGTGCCCTCACCCGCTGCGAGGACGACGACGGCTGCCGGGCTGGTTGCGCTCACGGATGTGCCCTTCGGCTTCGGGTGGTGGTCATCCGCAGGATACCGGGGGTGTTTCCGGTGGAAACGGGGGCGGGCCCCGACCGGTGTGGTCGGGGCCCGCGCGTCGAAGCTCCCCCACCAGGATTTGAACCTGGACATACGAGACCAAAACTCGCAGTGCTGCCTGATTACACCATGGGGGATCAATTCCGACTAAACCGGACATCGTGTCGGTTCGCCGGATCGGCACCCAACACTATGCCGTACCAAGCACCTTCTACGCGACGATAGAGCTCGGCACTCTTGGTCACGTAGATGACGAGGCAGCCGCGGTAGGCCTCGCCGGTGTTCTTGCGGTTGGTCTTCGGGGTGTGCTTCTTGAGTGTTGCCTTCATGAACTCGCTGTGAGGTACCCCTGTGAGCTCCGACCAGAAGCTCTCTGCCTCCGCCACATCTGCGGTCTCGTGAATGCTGACGCGAACGTGCAGGCGTTCGCGTGCGACGCCGAGCAGGTCGAGCCAGCGCAGGTAGAGCTTGATCACGTTTGGGTCGCTGTTGATGAAGAGCAGGCTCTCCCGGCGGCTGTACGGCTTGTCCTTCATGCCCTCGGCCCAGTAGAGAGTGACTCCGGCGATAAACAGTTCCCGGTCGGAGAGGTCGCCCACCGACTCGCGCGCGACGCGCTTCGTTTCCTGTCGCTCCTGGTCCTGGCTTGTGCGCAGAGCAGTCAGGCCGGCCTGCATGCGGGCAAGACGTTCCTCTTCCGTGAAGCGTGGTTTCGGCTTCGGCAGGTCCCGCACCCACAGCGAGATCGAACTCTTCGAGCACCCCAGCTCGACCTGGATCTGGTCGTAGGTCAGACCTTGGAGCCGTAGCTCCCGGGCCCTCTCTCGGACGTCGTCCTTGGCGTTCGGGCGCTTCGTCCACTCGGGGGCGGGTTCGCCCTGGAGGAGGCGGTGGAGCATGTCGTTGTTGAAGACCTTCAGCCGGTCCCTGATCTGGCGCACGCTGAGCCCCTCCCGGCGCAGCGCCACCGCCTGCTCGCGCAGGCCCTCGAAGTCTGCGCACGTGCCTGTGGTCTCCGTCATACGGTGATCGTCATCCGGAATGCGTACGTCCGGGTCGAAAGTGCGGTCGATTCGCCATTTCAGGCGATCGGCGTGTGTTTCGTGCTTGTTCGAAGGCGGAACGTGCTGTTGCCGGTCACCCGAAAAGGAGATGCGTCCGCCCGTAGGCTGGATGCCATGACCGCAACGGGGGCAGACCGGGAAGCGGCGGGATCGACCACCCGCGGCTACTGGTGGTGGGAGCGGCGACGCAGTGTCGCCCTGGACGTGGGACTGGCGCTGGTATCGGCGCTGGAGTGTGGCCTGGAGGGGGTGGAGTTCGCCCGGAACACCGGGATGCCGGTGCCGGTGGGTGTGGTGTTCGGGCTGCTGGCGGGTTCGGTGCTGCTGGTGCGTCGGCGGTGGCCGATCGTCGTGGTGCTCGTGACGATCGCGATGACGCCCGCCGAGATGGGCTTCCTGATGGCCCTCGTGGGCCTCTACACCCTGGCCGCGTCCGAGGTGCCGCGCCGGATCACCGTCGTGCTGGCGGGGATGGCGCTGGTGGGGACGTTCATCGTCACCTGGGTGCGGCTGCGGCAGAGCGTGGCGGAGCAGGCCGACTTCGGGCCGGGGGACTGGTACGTCCCGCTGATGTCCGTCTTCATGGCGGTGGGGCTCACGGCCCCGTCCGTGCTGCTCGGCCTCTACATAGGGGCCAGGCGCCGTCTGATGGAGAGCCTGCGGGAGCGGGCCGATTCGCTGGAGCGGGAGCTGTCGCTGCTCGCGGACCGGGCCGAGGAGCGGGCCGAGTGGGCGCGTACGGAGGAGCGGACCCGGATCGCCCGGGAGATGCACGACGTGGTCGCCCACCGGGTGAGCCTGATGGTGGTCCACGCCGCCGCCCTCCAGGCCGTCGCGCCGAAGGATCCGGCGAAGGCCG
Organism: Streptomyces sp. NBC_01116; assembly: GCF_041435495.1. Classification (NCBI taxonomy): domain Bacteria; kingdom Bacillati; phylum Actinomycetota; class Actinomycetes; order Kitasatosporales; family Streptomycetaceae; genus Streptomyces; species Streptomyces sp. NBC_01116. The sequence goes on along the minus strand of NZ_CP108644.1, from coordinate 3,306,350 downwards.
TGCGCAACGCGGCGCTGGTCGGGGACATGGGCCGGCAGGCGCTGACGGAGCTGCGCGAGATGCTCGGGGTGCTGCGCACCGGGGACGCGTTGACCGCGCCCGCGGCCGCGGGCGGGGTTCCGCTGGCGTCGGTGAGGCAGGCGGCCGTCGCGGCCGCCGCCGTCGCGTCCGAGGACGGGCCCCGGCTGCATGAGCTGGAGGCGTTGGTGGCGCAGTCGCGGCAGGCGGGGATGGTCGTGGAGCTGTCGGTGGACGGTGAGCTGCGGCCCTATCCGCCGGAGGTCGAGCAGACGGCGTACCGGGTGGTGCAGGAGGCGCTGACGAACGTGCACAAGCATGCTGCGGGCGCGAAGACGTGGGTGCGGCTCGCGCATCGGGAGGCCGAGGTCGCGATGCAGGTGGAGAACGGTCCTTCGGACGCGGCGGCGGCGGACGCGGGGCTGCCGAGCGGGGGGAACGGGCTGGTGGGGATGCGGGAGCGGGTGCTGGGGCTGGGGGGCGTGTTCGTGTCCGGTCCGACGGACGCGGGGGGCTTCCGGGTTTCGGCGGTGCTTCCGGATGGCTCGCGCGGCGCCTGAAACGGATGATTTCGGGCGGCACCTTCAGTCGGTCCGGGCCGCCCCTTTCAACCGGCCCGACGTGGGCCGCCCACTCCAGCCCGTCCGGCGTGGGCCGCTCACTCCAGCCCGTCCGGCGTTTGAGGACGGAACCCTGGCGGTGGGGAGCGGCGACCCCTCCGGGGCCGGTAAGCAAGGGTGCCCGTTCGTCCCGAGCGACGGTTCCGTCCTCAAACGCCGGACGGGCTGGAAAATGGCCGGCGTCGTCCTCGCGCGCCGGGCGGGCCGGAAATGGCCGGGGTCGTCCCCGCGCGCCGGACGGACTGGGTGTGGCCCGGGCCGTCCCCGCACGCCGGGCGGGCCGGGGAACGGCCCGGGTCAGGCTGAGGTCAGGCGGGCCGGTTGGGCGCCGGTGACCAGGGTGGCCAGGGCCTCGTCGATGTCCTGGCCCAGGAACCAGTCACCCGTGTGGTCGATGCTGTACACCCGGCCCTCCGCGTCGATCGCCAGGACCGCCTGCTCCTCGCCCTCCGCCCCGAGCGGGCTGACCTCCGTCTCCAGGGCGCGGCCGAGGTCCCCGAGCGTCCGCGCCAGGTGGAGGCCGCTCAGCGGGTCGATGCGCACGGCGGCGGGCGCGATCTGCCGGCCGGGCGCGGACGCGGTGATGTGGAGGCCGCCGAACTCCGCCCAGGCCTCGACCGCGGCCGGGAAGACCGCGTGCTGGTGGCCGGCCGGGGACGCGTGGGAGCGCAGTGCGTCGGCCCATTCCTCGGCCTGGCGGATGTCCCAGCGCCCGGGCTGCCAGCCCGCTTCGCGCAGGGCGGCGTCGACGGCGACGGGGAAGCGGGTGGAGGAGTGCTGCTGGCGGTCGTGCATCGCTGGGCGGTCAGCCCTTCTCGGCGGTGGTCGCGGCGCCGGTGGAGGTCAGGTCGACGGGGCGTACGCCGAAGTGGGACAGGAGTGCGGAACAGGACCGGCAGGGCGGTGCGTAGCTGCCGTGGAGGGGGTCGCCGTCCTCGCGGATGCGGCGGGCGGTGAGCCGGGAGTGCTTGAGCGCGCGGCGCGCCTCCCCGTTGGTCAGGGGTTTCCGCTGGGCGCGTTTGGAGCGCCCGCTCTCGGCGGCGGTGAGCTGGCGGGAGAGCAGTATGGCTTCGGGGCAGCGGCCGGTGAAGCGTTCCCGCTGGCCGCTGGTGAGGGTGTCGAGGAAGTCCTGGACGAGCGGGTGCAGCACCGGTGGATGGTCCCCCTTGCCCGCGGTGCAGGTCAGTGTCTCGCCGCGTACGGACAGCGCGGCGGCCACGGCGGGGAGAATCCCGTCGCGGCGGTGGATCAGTCGGGGTGTACGGCTGGTGTCGGTGCTGCTCCAGCTGAGGCGCGGATCGCCTGATGTGACGGTTTGTGTGGAATGCATCGTGTTGACGTCCCTCCCTGCAATCCCCCGAGTTGCGGGGACAGCCTGCCAAATGTGCCGGGTGGTGGGGAAGCTGGGGCGGTGAAACGGGTCTGCGTGTCGCCCGAAGGTGCGGGACTGCCGCCTTACCGTCACGCGAATGTGACCGTTCGTGATGGATCCGGCGGGACGGGTTCCCCTGTTGCCCCACCGCTTAGGCTGTGCGGAACACCGGACGCAGCAGGGGGCAACAGCCATGACGACAGGTCGGCTCGGGCAGCAAGCCGCGCCACCGAACGCCGCCTACGCCGGGCAGGTCGTGAACTTCCCGGACCCGGTCCGGGCGTCCCGCCACCCCAGAGGGGTGCGGATGGACGGGAGCGGCCACCCGGTTCTTTCGCCGTACGCGCGTGCCGCCGCCGAGATCGCCGATCCGCCCCCGGGCTTCGGCATCGACGAGCTGCGCCTCACCGACTACGTGTCGGCGAACGCGGCGTTGGCGGCGAGCGGTCACGACCTGTGGGACACGATTCCCGCGGTGGCGACCCCGCACGGCTGGACCTGGCATCACGTGCCGGGCGGTCGGCGGATGGAGCTGGTGCCGGTCGAGGTGAAGGCGCTGCTGCGTCATCACGGCGGCCTGGCGGGCACGGACGTGGATCAGAACCGTCGTGGCACCCGCCCGTTGCAGGAGACCCGCCCGGCGCACTTCCGGCTGCCCAAGGGCGCGGCCGCGGTGAGCGAGCAGCAGGTCCAGGGCGTCGAGGAGGACCTCGGCTACCGGCTGCCGGGTGCGTACCGCTCGTTCCTGAAGGCGGCGGGCGGATCGGCCCCGGTGGGCGCGGCGTTGGACGCGGAGCTGGGGCTGCTGGTGGACCAGCCGTTCTTCACGGTGCGTGACGAGGCCGCGATGAACGATCTGGTGTACGTGAACAAGTGCCTGCGGGACCACTTCACCAAGGACTTCCTGGGCGTCGCGTTCGTCCAGGGCGGGATTCTCGCCGTGAAGGTGCGCGGTCAGGACCCTGGTTCGGTGTGGTTCTGCCCGTACGACGATGCCCGGGACCAGGACGGTTGGAGTGTCCAGGAGCGTGTGGAGCGGCTGTTGCTGCCCTGCGGTGCGGACTTCGACGCCTTCCTCCAGCGGTTGGCGGGCAATCCGCCGGAGCTGGAGACCGTGGCGAACCTGATGGTGGACGGCGGCTTCGCGCGCGCCGTCCCGGTGGAGGGGTGAGCGCGGTGGTGACTTTCGCGCAGGCGCAGGAGCGGGCGGACGAGTGGGTCAACGGTGACGTGCCCGCGTACCAGCACCGTGAGGTGCGGGTCCGTGAGTTCGAACTGGGTTTCGTGGTGTGGGCCGAGGACCGGGCGGAGGGCCCCGTGTCGGACGGGGGCCGTCAGCGGCTGGTGATCGCGCGCGACAGCGGTGAGGCGACGTTGTGGCCGGGACTGCCGGTGGGTGAGGTGATCCGGCGGTACGAGGAGGAGTACGGGACTCCGGCCGGTGCGCCGGTCGCGGCTCCGGAGCCGCCGCAGCGGGTGGACCTGAACCAGACGTCGTTCCTGTTGACGCCGCCGGAGTGGCTCCAGGAGGCGGCGGACAAGCTGGGGATTCCGGATCATCGGGCTGAACGGCGGGAGTCGCAGGAGGCGGCCGCGGCCGCGTCCGGTGCGCCCGCTGACCCAGCCCCAGCCCCAGCCCCAGCCCCAACCCCTGCCGTTTCCGTTTCCGGGTCCGCTCCTGGTTCCGATGTTTCCGAGCGCGGCCCCGTGCCCTCCGCTGTCGCGGATACGCCGCCGTCGCCGCGCTCTCCCGCTTCCGCCGGGGGGTCCGCCGCGTCGTGGCCCGCCGCCGGCGGCGACGCCCACGAGCCCACGGCCTCCGACGGGGTGCCGGCCGGGTCGACTCCCTGGGCGGGTACGGACACCAACTCGGACTCCGACGACGGAGCCGTTCCGCTTCCCGCGACGGTGTTCGCGCCGCCGCTGTCGGGCACGGACGACGAGGAGGCCCCGCCGCCGGTCGTCCCGGCGGAGGCGCCCACGGCCCTGATGTCCGGGGGCAGTCAGCTGCCGCGTACGCAGGTGGCGCAGGCGCTCCGGCCGGACCAGGGCCCCCCGGGCGGGGCCGGTGACATCGCGGACGCGGCCACCAGCAAGGCGGTCGTGCCGCCGCGCGGGGCTCGCGGGGGCGGTTCGTCGACCCCGCCGCCGCCCGGCGCCCCGGGGGTTCCCGGGATGCCGCCCGGTGCGACGCCGCCGCCCTCGGGTCCGGGTGCGCCCGGTGCTCCGGCGGGCGGGTACGTCCCGACGCAGCTCGTGTCCCAGCTCGGCCCGCCCGGCGCCACCCCGCCGCCGGGTCCGCCGCCGGGTTCCACCCCGCCTCCCGGTCCTCCCGCGCCTCCCGGTCCGCCGCCCGGTGCCACGCCGCCTCCGGGCGGGGGGATGCACCATGCCGCGACGATGTTCGCCGATGGGAGCAGCCTCGGTGCGGGTGTCGCCGGCGCGCCCAGGCCGCCGGGTCCGCCCGGTGCCCCGGGAGCTCCGCTGCCTCCCGGCCCGCCCGCTGTTCCGGGTGCGCCGCAGCCTCCCGGCCCGCCCGGTCCGCCGCCCGGTGCCACGCCGCCCCCCGGTGGCGGGGTGCACCACGCGGAGACGATGTTCGCGGGTCCGGGACAGGTGGGCCCTCCTGGTCCTCCCGGCCCGCCCGGGGCCCCGGGCGCCTCGCTCGGCGGAGCCCCCGGACCCGTACCGCAGCCGCCGGGTCCGCCCGGTCCGCCGCCCGGTGCGCACACCCCGCCGCCGGCGGCGTACGGCTATCCGCAGCAGCCCCCCGGCCGGCCGACCGTGGGCCCCGGCTACCAGGCCGTGCTGCGGTTCCGGGCTCCGGACGGCAGCGAGCAGCAGCTGATCCGGCGTTCGGCGCCGGGCACCCCGCACCCCGAGTGGCAGATGCTGCACGAGCTGCGGGCGATGAACGTGCCGCCGCAGCAGGTCATCGAGCTGCACACCGAGCTGGAGTCCTGTGAGCTGCCGGGCGGGTACTGCGCCCGGATGATCCGGGAGACCTGGCCGCAGGTGCGGATCACCAGCGTCGCCCCGTACGGCACGGATCACGCCAGCCGGCAGCAGGGCATGCAGCATCTGCTGACGCACCAGGGCGAGCTGCACCAGGTCGCGGACGGCCCGGCGCGGCCCGCGCCGGTACGGGCTCCGCTGCCGCAGATGCCGCCCGCGCCCGCGCTGCCGCCGGAGGCGGTGGCCGAGGAGCTGGCGCAGGCGTTCGGTCCGCAGGGCATCCTCCGGTTCGACCAGCGGGCGGTGTCCCGTCAGGGGGTGCCGGAGATCGTCGCGCGCACGCTGGTGTGGGCGGGGCTGCCCGCCGATTTCGGGCCGTTCTTCTGGGCGCAGCCGGGGCAGCCGGTGGTGCCGACGCTGGGCGAGCTGGCGGCGCAGCGTCAGGTGCAGGCCGCGCCGGACGCGGGGTCGTATCTGGTGATGGGCACGGACTTCGGCCGGGCGATCTGTGTTCAGTACGGGACGGCGAACATCGTGGCCGTGCCGGTGGAGGCGGGGCCCGGCGGACAGTCGGTGCCGCCGCAGTTCGTGAACACCGGGCTGCCGGAGTTCGTGCGGTCGATGGCGTTGCTGGGCAGGATGTGGCGGCTGCGGTTCGGGTTGAACCCGGAGCAGGCGGGGCGCTGGACCGTCGATTTCCAGGCACAGCTGGTGGCCCTGGACCCGGCGGCGCTGGCGTCGCCGGAGAGCTGGTGGTCGGTGCTGCTGGAGCAGATGTGGGACGGCCTGATCTGAGCCCTACGCAGGGCTGAGCGGCGAGCGTCCACGAGGCGCCCGGACCCGGACGGGCCCGGGCGCCTCGTCGTGTTCCGGGGCCCCGGGCCGATGATCACCGGTTCGCCCGGATCTGTGATGCCGGTCGCTTCCGGCCTGAATGCGGCTGATCGATTCCGACTTCCGGCACCAATTGCCGCATCCTTGACGTATTACGGGTGTCGGAGCGTGGCAGGGCGTGTCGGCGGGTCGGAGAGAGGTTTCAGGGATGAGTGCTGGACCGGGGTCCGCGTACGACGTCGTCGGGGTGCGGGGGCGTGGTTACCGTCCGGAGCAGGTGGACCGGGCGACGGCTGCCCTGACCGCCGAGCGGGATGCGGCGCTCGACGAGCTCGCCCGGCTGGCGGGCCGGGTGGAGGAGCTGATCGCCGAGTCCGCCCGGCTGGCGGAGACCGTGGCGACGCTGCCCGTGCAGGACTACGCCGAGCTGGGGGAGCGGGCGCAGCGGATCCTGGCGCTGGCCGAGAGCGAGGCGGAGGCGCTGGACGCCGGGGCCCTCGCGGCGGGCCAGGCGTTGCGGGACGCGGCGGAGGCGGCGGGCCGGGCGGCCGGGGACGCGGCGCGCGAGGCGGCCGGCGAGGTGCGTGCGGCGGCGGACGGGGCGGCCGAGGAGCGGGTGGACGGGGCGGTCCGGGAGGCGGAGGGCCTGCTCGCCGCGGCCCGGCAGGACGCCGAGGAGGTACGGGCGGCGGCCGCTTCCGCGATGGCGGCGACCCGGGACCGTACGGCGAGCGTGCTGGCCCACCAGGAGCAGGAGCACGCGGAGCGCCTCAAGGCGGCCGAGGCCGAACTGGCCGACCGGGACGCGGCGTCGGAGGTCCGGTTCGCGGGGCTGACCGAGCGGGCCGAGGCGCTGCTCGCGGAGGCGGGCCGGCACCTCGCCGCCACGCAGGAGGCGGCCCGGCACGGCCAGGAGGACGCGGAGGCGCGGGCGGCGGAGCTGCTGGCGGAGGCCCGGGTCCGTGAGGAGCGGGTGGTGCGGGAGACGGAGCGGATCCTGCGGGAGCACGAGGAGGGCCGCGAGGAGGTCCAGGCGCACATGGCGCACGTGCGCAGCTCGCTGGCGGCGCTGACGGGGCGGGTGGCGTCGGGGGACTGAGCGGGTGCCCTGCCGGTCCCCGCGATGCCCAGGTTCGCCACGGTCGCCGCGGTCGGCGTCGGACGGCTGAGCGGTTTCCGGCAGGTCGCAACGGGTGGCAACTCTTGACGAACGCGTGTTCTCGGGAGGTGATGGAAGCGTTCAGTTCACACGTTTCCGTTCCCCGTTCAGCAGGGAGTGTTCATGTCGGTCCCAGCGCCGGACATTTTGTCACCGGAGTTCGAGAAAGATCCGTATCGGGCGTATCGCCTGATGCGTCAGGACACGCCTCTGATGTGGCACGAGGCCACCGGAAGTTACATCGTCTCGCGTTACGAGGACGTCGAGCGCGTCTTCAAGGACAAAGAAGGCGAATTCACCACGGAGAACTACGACTGGCAGATCGAGCCCGTGCACGGGCGGACGATACTCCAGCTCAGCGGGCGTGAGCACGCCGTACGTCGGGCCCTGGTCGCACCGGCCTTCCGGGGCAGCGATCTGCGGGACAAGTTCTTGCCGGTCATCGAGCGCAATTCGCGCGAATTGATCGACGGGTTCCGTCATTCAGGGTCCGTCGATCTGGTCGCCGACTACGCCACCCGATTTCCCGTCAACGTCATTGCCGACATGCTCGGACTGGACAAGTCCGACTATGAGCGATTTCACGGCTGGTACACGGCCGTCATCGCGTTTCTCGGCAATCTCTCCGGTGATCCGGAGGTGGCGCGGGCCGGTGAGCGTACGCGCGTCGAGTTCGCCGAGTACATGCTGCCGATCATCCGGAAGCGGCGGGAGGCGCCGGGCGACGACCTGCTGTCGACCCTGTGCACCGCGGAGGTCGACGGTGTCCGGATGGGCGACGAGGACATCAAGGCGTTCTGCAGTCTGCTGCTGGCCGCCGGGGGCGAGACCACCGACAAGGCCATCGCCGGGATCTTCACCAACCTGCTCAACCACCCGGAGCAGCTGGAGGCGGTCCGCGCCGATCGCACCCTGATACCCCGCGCCTTCGCCGAGACGCTGCGCTACACACCGCCGGTGCACATGATCATGCGCAAGTCGGCGACGGAGGTGGCACTCGGCGGCGGCACCGTACCGGCGGGCTCCACCGTCACCTGCCTGATAGGCGCCGCCAACCGTGACGAGGACCGCTACCGCGACCCCGATGTCTTCGACATCTTCCGCGAGGACCTGACCGCGACGAACGCCTTCTCGGCGGCCGCCGACCACCTGGCCTTCGCGCTCGGCCGGCACTTCTGCGTCGGTGCCCTGCTGGCCAAGGCCGAAGTGGAGATCGGGGTGGGCCAGTTGCTGGACGCGATGCCGGACCTGCGGCTGGCCGACGGCTTCGACCCGGTCGAGCGCGGCGTCTTCACCCGAGGACCGCAGAGCCTGCCGGTCCGCTTCACGCCGGTGTCCGCCTGAGGAACCGGATCGTCGGCGTCGACCCGACCCCGGGCGGCCGGATCCACCACGGACTCCGGCCGCTCGTACCGCTGGTACCACTCGTACCGCTCGTGCCGCTCGGCGGCGGGGCCGCTACTGCGCCATCGGGCTGAACTGGACCGGCAGCGTCGACAGCCCGCGCATCCAGATCGAAGGACGCCAGGAGAGCTCCGCCGGGTCGACCGCCAGCATCAGGTCCGGCAGCTGTTCCAGCAGCGTCTCCACCGCCGTACGGGCCATCACGTCGGCCAGTAGCGGTGCGGGGTAGGGGCAGCGGTGTTCGCCGCCGCTGAACGAGAGGTGCGCGGAGTTCTCGGCGCCGACGTAGCTCTCCGGCCAGATCTCCGGGTCGGTGTTGGCCGCGGCGAGCCCGAGGACCAGGCAGTCGCCCGCCCGGATGTGCCGGCCGCCGAGCTGGGTGTCCCGTACGGCCCAGCGGCCGATGAAGTTCTGCGTCGGGGTGTCGAGCCACAGCACCTCGTTGAGCGCCTCGCCGACGCTGAGCCGCCCGCCGGAGACGTTCAGCGCGAAGCGTTCGTCGGTCAGGAGCAGCCGCAGCGTGTTGCAGATCCAGTTCGCGGTGGGCTGCTGGGCGGCGGCGATCACCGAGATCAGGTCCTGGACGATCTCCTCGTCCGTGAGGCCCGCCCCGTGCGTCACCATGCGGGAGGTGACGTCGGTGCCGGGCGCCGCCCGTTTGTCCTTGACCAGTTGGCGCAGCCGGTCGCCGACGCGTCCGTACGCCGCCACCGGGTCGTCGCCCTCGCCGGCGTCGAGCGAGATGCGCAGGTCGTCCACCAACTGCTGGGTGTCGGAGCCCGACACCGGCATGCCGCACATCTGGACCACGGCCCGCATCGGCAGGGCGTGGACGTAACTGCTCATCAGCTCCGTCCGGCCGCTTCCGGCGAAGTCCGCGATGAGCCGGTCGGCGATGCGGCGGCAGTCGCGCGCCAACTCGAACTGGTCGATGCCTTCGAGCGCTTCGGTGATGACGCCGGCCCTGCGCCGGTGCTCGTCGCCCTCGGTGAAGAGCACCGACGGCTGGTAGCCGACGAACGGCATCAGCGGCCAGTCCGGGGGGATGGAATCCCACTGGTTCCAGCGGCGCGAGTCCCTCGCGAACAGCTCGTCGTGCGTGGTGACGTAGGACAGTTCGGCGTAGCCGAGGACCAGCCAGGCCGGAACGTCACCGTCCAGCAGCACCGGCGCCACCGCCCCGTGATCCCGCCGCAGCGAACGGTAGAGCTCCGTGGGCGTCTGCTGGTAGGAGGCTCCGGAAAGGCGCACCGGGCCGGCACCGGCACCGGCACCGGCGCCCACCGGGCAGCCGGAGGGGGCCTGGGGGTTGAAGGAGGGGCTGGAGGGGCTGGAGGTGCTCATGGTGTCGTCTCCCGGGCGATGGCCATCGTGCGCAGATGGTCGACGAGCGTGATCAGGACGTTCTTGCTGGACCGCCGGACCCGGGCGTCGCAGTCGATCATCGGGATGTGCTCGGGCAGTGCCAGGGCCTGACGGATCTCGTCGAGGGAGTGGGCGAGGTCGTCGTCGAAGCGGTTGACCGCCACCACGAACGGTGTGCCGTGGTGCTCCAGCCGGTCGATCGCGTACCACGAGTCGTCCATCCGGCGGGTGTCCACGAGGACCACGGCGCCGAGCGTGCCGGAGAACAGCCGGTCCCACAGGAACCAGAAGCGTTCCTGGCCCGGTGCGCCGAACAGGTAGAGCACGATGCGCTCGTTGAGGCTGATGCGTCCGAAGTCGAAGGCGACCGTGGTGGTCGTCTTGGCGTCGACGCCGTCCGTCTCGTCGACCCCGACGCCCGCCTGCGTCATCACCTCTTCGGTGTTCAGCGGCCGGATCTCGCTCACCGAGTGGACGAGGGTGGTCTTCCCGACGCCGAATCCTCCGACGACGACTATCTTCAGGCCGGTTTCCGCGGCGTCGGCCAGCGGTGTGCGCTGTGCCGGCAGCTCATAGCTTGCGGAGCCCATGCAGCACCTCCTTCAGCAGGTCGGAGTCGGGGAGCGCGCTGGGTGAGGCGGCGGTGCGGGGGTGGCGGGCGGTGATACGGCCCATGTCGTGGAGGTCGTCGAGCAGGATGCGCACCACGGTGACGGGAAGCGAGAGTTCGGCGGCGATCTCGACGACGGCGGTCGGGTGGCGGCACAGGTCGAGGATCCGCGCGTGCTCCGACTGCATTCCGGCGGTGGGCCGGCACTCGCTGACCACGAGGGTCACCAGATCGAAGGAGTCCGCGGAGCGGCTGCGTCCGCCGGTGACCGTGTAGAGCCGGTCGGGGGCTCCCGTGTCGACGGGGCGAAGGGTCATGACGCGCTCCTCGGCACCTCGCCGCGTGGTGCGGCGCGCAGGTGCTCGCCGATCTGCTCGACCATCTCCGTCATCTGGTGGCCCACCACGCTGGGGTCGGCCTCCTCCGTGGCGACGACGGCCAGATGCGCGCCCTCACCGGCTTCGACGATGAAGAGCAGACCGCCGTGGAACTCGGTCATCGAGTGCCGGACGCCTCCGGTGCTGTCGCCGAACTCGATGGAGGCGCCCTGCGCGAGCGCCTGCATGCCCGAGCAGATGGCCGCCAGTTGATCGGCCTGGTCGAGGGTGAGGTGCTCGGTCCAGCAGAGCTTGAGCCCGTCACGTGACAGGGCCAGGGCGTGCCGGGTGCCGGGGGTCTGCTCGAGGAGCCTCTGCAGGAGCCAGGTGAGGCTGTTGTCTGTGGTCTGCATGATGAGTGACGGGACCGCGGCGCCGGGGGAGCGGCGAGGGCCCGTACCTCCAATCTCGGGTGTTCGAGCGAGCGCGTCCGGTGGACCGGACACCGAACGGATGGGGGTTCCGGGTTACGGAGCGGTGGTCGGCGGTACGGTCCCGCCGTCGGGTCCTGCGGCTCGGCCGTCGAGGTCTCCGGCCCTGCCTTCGGGATTGCCGGGAGTGCTGCCGGGGTTGCCACCGGCCTTCGTACCGCGCCCGAAGGCGCCGAACTGCTGTCCCGCGCTGCGGGGCGGTGAGGTTCGCGGCGCGGTGCCGCGCGGGTCTCCCGGAGCCGCGGGCGCGGGCGAGCCGCGATGGCGTCCGCGCTCCCGGTCCGCCTCCGCCATGGTCCGGCCGGGCGTGCGTACGGGCAGGCCGCCCGGGGTGGAGCTCACCGCCGGGCCGCCGGCACCCCGTCCGGGCTGGCGCGGACGGACCACGAGGTGGTTCTCCGCCGCAGCGGGCGCCGGCGGAGCGAACGGGTCCCGCGGAGCGAACGGGTCCCGCGGAGCGAACGGGTCCCGCGGAGCGAACGGGTCCCGCGGAGTTACGGGGGCGGGCGCGACCGCTTCCGGCACGGAGGGCGTCAGGGGCGCGGGGGCGGCGGGCGGCTGCGTGTAGCCCGGTGACGGCGGCTGTACAGGGGTGGGCTCGGGTGCGGGCAGCGGCGCCGGGAAGGCGGAGGCGGCCGGTGCGAGGGGTGCGGGCGGTGCGGGCGGTGCCGGGGAGGCGGGCGCGGGCGGCGTCGCTGCGGGTGCTGCGGGCGCTGCGACCGCCCGCTGCATCGGGGCCGGGTGGTTCTCGCGGGGCTCCTGCGCGATCAGATGGCGGGGGAGCAGGACGACCACGCCGGTGCCGCCGCGCGAGGACGGGCGGTAGTTGACGCTGATCCGGTGCTTGAGCGCGAGCCGTCCCACGACGGCGAGGCCGAGCCGGGTGCCCTGGAGGGTCGCGAGGTCGGTCGTCCGGCCGGCGACGGAGTCGGCCGCCCGTCGCATCGCCGCGTCGGCCATCTTCAGACCGCTGTCCTCGATGGTGACGACGATGCCGGTGCCGCGTTCCTCGACGTAGACGTGCACCTCGTCGATGGGCGGCGAGAAGTTGGCGGCGTTGTCCATCAGTTCGGCGAGCAGGTGCATGACGCCTTCGGCGGCGAAGCCGGAGATGGAGACGTTGGAGGAGCAGTGCAGGCGTACGCGCTGGTAGGCGGCGATGCGGCCGACCGCGCCGCGCAGGATGCTCTCCATGACGATGGGCCTGTTCCAGGCGCGGCTCGGCCGGCCGCCCATCAGCAGCGCCAGCCGGTCGGTCATCAGGCCGAGCTGCGAGGTGCTGTGGTCCAGCTTCAGCAGATCCCCGAACACCTCTTCGCCGTGACGTTCCTGCATGGTGCGCAGATCGGCGAGCATGCTGACGGATTTCGCCTGGACCCGGCTGAGCGCCTTGGCGGACGCGGTCGTCGCCGCGAGAGCACGGCGCTCGCTGAGCGAGAGCTCCCGGAGGACCGCCTCGACCGACGCGCGCAGCAGCGGCTGTTCCGGCAGGTACACCTCGGACAGCACCGTGGCGCCGGACTCGCCGTCACGGAGCCTGGCGACCACGCCCGGCAGCGTCTCGCGGGTGAACCGGTCGACCTCGGAGGTCAGCGCACGCAGCTCCTCACGGAGCCGGGCGTTCTCCGCCCCCAGCTCGTCGTGGACCCGGGTGCTCTCCGTCCGCAGCGAGGCGGTCTGCTGCGTCTGCCCTTCGACCGTGGTCGCGAGGACGTGGAGCAGCTTGCGCTGACGCGGGCTGCGCGGCAACGGGACCCGGCCGAGGGCGTCGGCGGCCGTCACCCCACCGCGTACCAGCTGGATCAACGCGGGCAGCGCCACGTCGGCGGTGTGCGCCGTGTCCGTTTCGAGAGCGGCCAGGGCGGCCTTGAGCCGTTCGGCCTCCGCGCCCTCGGCCGAGGCCGAGCGCCGGGCCCGCCGGGTGACGCCGTGAGCGGTGGCGAGCGTGACGGCCAGAGCCACCCAGGCGGTGAGAACCACCGCCACAACCCAGCCGCGCGCTTCCGAGGGCGCCAGAGTCGCTGCCACGGCTCCGGCGACGGCACTCGCCGACAACACGGCCACAAGCGGGGCTATCGCGGCCCTGGGCGTCTTCCTCGGCCGGTGCTGGCTGGCTGGTGCGGGTTTCGGCATGAATGCGGTCCCTCAGATCTACCGGGCAGAAGGTATGCGGCCGCTCCGAGAAGGTGCAGATCACCTTGGTGCATCGGAGCAAACCGGAAGCGGTCTTTCCTGTCAGGGGTTGACCACATCGTAGACATGCTTGTGCGGTGGATGATCCGGACTGCGGCATAGTCCGTGGGCAGAGTGATTTTGTCGAGAAGTGGCCAGCGGCCTGTGACCGTTGTGGTAGTCGCGAGGCGGCGCGCTGGCGACGGCGGGCGCTCGGACGGACATCGGCCACTGGCGGGCGGTCCAGGTATGTGCGGTACACCCGCCGCTGGGCCTCGGATGAAGCCTTGGACGAAGCCGCGGATCACGCCGCGGATCAAGCCGCATATCAAGCCACGAAGCGGAGATGACCACTGCGGAGGAGTTCTTTTCGGTCAATCTCGAAAACCTCGCTGTGCCGTTCGATCGGCACAGCGAGGTTGCGGCGGTGCCGGTAGATCCGGGATGACACCAGTAAGTGCTCAATGACACCAGTAAACGGGGCGGTACGGGCCCTCGCCCCGAGAGGCCGTTCGGCCGGAACGCGCGTCAGCGGGCGACGACTCCGGCGATGAACGCCGCCCAGGCGGCATCGGCCGGCACCAGGGCGGGGCCGTGGGGGTTCTTGCTGTCACGGACGGGGACGACGCCGGGGAATCCGTCCGCCACCTGTACGCAGTTGCCGCCCTCCTGGTTGCTGTAGCTGCTGCTGCGCCAGGCGGCGGCGGTCAGATCGGGACGGGACACTCGCTGCACGGTTATCGGCCTCCAACACGGATCGGATCATGGCGAGTGACATCAGCGGCGGCAGTGCCATCGCCCTGAGCTGATCGTAAGTGAGAACGAACCGTTCGACATCGTCCGGTTCCTCGGTCAACTGGCCGTGGTGCGCGCCCTCCGTGTAGGCGACCTCGGTGCCGTCCGGCATCACCAGCACAGTGAGGGAACCGCCCAGCGAGCCGTGCGCGCCCTGGTCGAACGGCAGCACCTGGATCGTGATGTTGGGCTCCTCGGCCATCCTGAGCAGCTTCTCCAACTGGCCGCGCATCACGGCGGATCCGCCGATCGGCCGGCGCAGCACGGCCTCGTCGAGGATGATCCACAGCTCCGGCCGGTCCGGGCCGGTCAGCCGAACCTGTCGGTCGAGCCGGGCCGCGAGACGTTCCTCCAGGTGCTCGGAGTCCCGCAGCGTGTGTCCCACGCTCAGCAACGCCCGCGCGTACTCCGGTGTTTGCAGCAGGCCGGGCACGGCATGCGAGGCGTACTCGCGAACCACCGCCGCACGGGCCGAGTATGCGATGAACGCCCGCGACCAGTCAGGGAACGCCTCCCGGTACACGTACGGCCAGAGGTCGATCAGCAGGTCGTCCGCGACCAGCTCCCTGTCCAGGGCCCGGGTCAGCTCCAGCGTCGGCTTCGCCCCGGTCGCGCGCTCGATCTGGGCGATGCGGCTGCCGACCACATGCGTGAGTGCGCCCACGTCGGTCTGGGTGAGCCCGGCCGCCGTACGTAACTTGCGTACGCGCGATCCGAAGAGCGCGGCCATGGAGGACTGCGGGTCAATGGGTTTGGTCACGGCGCTGCTTCCGTTCCTTACGGCCTGCGAGGTAAGGCGCTGTCACCTTCCGACGCTAGGCCGCGCTGCCGACTCTTGAGTACGGAACGTCACGGAACTCGCACGTGTGGGTGACGTGAGGAGAGTCGAGCGAACGGATGGTCGGCATGACCGGCAAGAAGACGCCCGCGGCGGCGGAGACCGCCCGACGGGAAGAGGCCCCGCCCCTCCCGCACCGCTTCGGGCTGACTGCCAACGGCTACGGGAGCCTGTCGCGGCAGTTCCCCTCGACACCCCGGGGAGCACAGCTCGTCCGTCGCACGGTGGTGCGGCAGCTGGGGTACTGGGGGTTCGGGCCGATGACGGACGCGACGTGCGCGGTGGCCCTGGTGCTGGGGGAGCTGGCAGCCAACGCGGTGTGCCACGGGCGGCTCCGGGGGCGGAACTTCCATGTGCGGGTGGAGTACGAGGGTTCCGCGAGCCGTTTCCGTATCGAGGTCTCGGACGCCGTCCTCGGCCGGACGCCCGAGGACCCGAAGCTGCCGCCGGACGATCAGGAGTCGGGGCGCGGCCTGTTCCTGGTGGAGTGCCTGGCGTCGCGCTGGGGGTGGGAGCCCCGGAATCCGATCGGGAAGACGGTGTGGGCGGAGGTGGCGGCGGCGAGGCCTCCGGGTGGTCCGGGGTCTCCGGGCGAGGACTGAGGACGCTCCCTATGCGCTGTGCATGATCTGGATCAGGTTGCCGACGGTGTCGTCCAGGACCGCTGTGGTGACGGCGCCCATCTCCGCCGGCTCCTGGGTGAACCGCACGCCGAGCTTGCTCAGTCGCTCGAACTCGGCCTGTACGTCGTCCACGGCGAAGGCGGTGGCGGGGATGCCGTCCTCGACCAGGGCCGTCGTGTACGGCCTCACGGCGGGGTGCTTGTTCGGCTCCAGGAGGAGTTCGGTGCCTTCGGGGTCCTCCGGCGAGACCAGGGTCAGCCAGCGGTCCTCGCCGCCGAGCGGGACGTCGTGCTTCTTCCGGAAGCCCAGGACGTCCGTGTAGAAGCGCAGGGCCTTCTCCTGGTCTTCGACGAAGACGCTGGTCAGGTTGATCCTCATGGGGTGCTCTCCGGTGTCTGTGGTGGCTTCGGCCCGAGCCATCGGCCGGCGATGTGCTCAAGGGGTTCGGTGTCGAGGTCGTGGAACTTGTAGCGGCCCTCGCGGCGCGAGACGACCAGGCCCGCCGCCTCCAGGACGGCCAGGTGCTGGCTGACCGCCTGGCGGGACAGGCCCAGACCGTGCCTGGTCGCGAGCCGCGCACATATCTCGAACAGGGTCTGACTGTTCCGTTCCGTCAGCTCGTCGAGGATGCGCCGCCGGGTGGGGTCGGCCAGGGCCTTGAAGACATCGTCCGCCATGACCCCACGATAGGCAAGTAGCGACTTGCCTATCAAGGCGGGTCCCGGGTCCTCCCAGGCGAGGCGGTGGGTCCGGTTGCCGGGATCCGCCGACGACTCGCGGAGCAGAGGAGCGCCCGGCAGGAGACGTGGGCATCCCGCCGGGCGCTCGCTTGAGGAACGGGCTCTACCCGTGCCTCGCGTAGACCTGCTCCTCGCCGAGGCGCTCGCAGAGCAGCGCGGCAATGTGCCCGGTCCCGGTGCCGATCTCCAACACACGGTGCCCGTCCTCGACGCCGAGGAGCCCGAGCATCCGGGCCGCCATCGACGGCATGGAGTTCGACGACGTCGCGATGCCGGGCCCACCCCCGATCCCGTCGTCGAGCTCCGGGACGACCGGCTCGTCCGAGTGGACCAGCGTCGCCCGGTCGTCCGTCCCGAAGACTGGTTCACACCGGTCCTGTAGCTGCCGCTCAAGATGCTGCCCCGCCTCGCGGAACTGGAAGCCGACCTGCTCGACCGCCGGGCCCGCGCGGAAGCCGAAGGCTGGATCGGTGAGATCGAAGGCATCGACCTCACCCTCACCTTCCTCCGCAGCAGGAGGGACGAGACCCAGCGCCGCGCGCAACGCCCGCCCGTCGACCTCGGCATCCCCGCGCGCCGCCGTCCGAAAGAGTCCGAATGACCTTCCCCAGGTCAGTGGTGCTGGATTCCGAGCTGGCTTGCGGCGGCGTCCACGGTCTGTGCGAGCAGAACGGCGATGGTCATAGGCCCGACGCCGCCAGGCACCGGGGTGATCAGACGGGCGCGGGTGAAGGCGGTGTCGAAGTCCACGTCGCCGACGTTGCCCGGGTTGTATCCGGCATCGATCACGATCGCGCCGGGCTTGATGTCCTCACCCCGGATCAGCCGGGGGCGTCCCACGGCCGCTACCACGACGTCCGCTTCCCGGATGACCGCCGACAGGTCGGCCGTGCGGGAGTGGCAGTAGGTCACCGTTGCGTCCTTGGCGAGCAGGAGCATGCCCACCGGCTTGCCGAGGATTGCGCTGCGGCCCACGACGACGGCGCGCTTGCCGGCGAGGTCGACGTCGTATGCCTCCAGTAGTCGCATGATGCCGCCCGGCGTGCAGGACACGAAGCCCGGCAGGCCAAAGCTCATCGCGGCGAAGGAGTGCATCGTGACCCCGTCGACATCCTTCTCCGGGGCGATCGCCTCGAACGCCGCGCGCTCGTCGATGTGCGGGCCGCAAGGATGCTGGAGCAGGATGCCGTGCACCTCCGGATCGGCGGACAGGCCGGCGAGGGTGTCGATCAGCTCAGCGGTCGTGGTCGTGGCAGGCAGACTGATGTGCCGGGACTGGATACCTGCCTTTGCGCACCTCGCCCGCTTCATGCGGACGTACGTGACCGACGCGGGGTCCTCTCCTACCAATACGGTCGCCAGACACGGGGCAGTGCCCGTGCCTTGTGAAATCTCCGCCGCCTTGGCAGCAGCCTCTTCGACGATGCGCTTGGCAAGGCTGGTGCCGTCCATGAGCTGGGCCGTCTGAGTCGCGGACACGATTGTCCTCCAGGCGTTGCTGACTACTCGCCCAGGCGCACGGCAACGACGTCTCGTCAGACCGCTCCCCGGTGGTGCTCCACCTCAGCGCCAGTCACGGCCCGCACCGCACTGTAGTCGACCAACTGCTCGCACAGCGCAGCACCCTCATCCCTGACGCGCCCACGACCTGCTGGGCGGTCGCCGACCATCCCGGCCCCATCCCCATCCAACTCGGAGGCCCTTTGACGAGTCACATTCCCCTCTTCACTGGTGAGAGTGAAGTGCAGAGAAGCACACAACTGCACACCCCTCAGCCGGAGGTGCCCCATGTCGCTACAGTTCATCGGAATCGACCCGCAGACCGGCGACGACGAGAGTTCAACCGTGTGGGTCGACCGGGGGAAGGGCGAGCTCGTCTTTCAGGGGTGGAAGCCGAGCCCCGAACTCGAAGCCCGCCGAATGGCGGGACGGCTTCCGCCACGACCCTGCGGACCGTGCGTCCTGGTGGCGGCCCTGGCTCGACCTGGTCGCCGAGACCGTAGGCCGCGGCGTCGTCATCCGCCGGGCCCGCATCGTGTCCGAGCCCGCCAGCGAGTACATCCGCTACGAGCACTCAGGCACCTTCACGAACATCGCGGCCGGCGAACAGGTGCGGTGGCTGCCCCGCCGCCACGCCTCCGACATCGCCCTGCCCGGCAATGACTTCTGGCTGTTCGACGACCGCCTCGTCCGGTGGAACCACTTCGCAGGCGACGGCTCGTCGCAGGGCCCGGAGCACACCACCGACCCGTCAGCGGTGAAGTTGTGCGGCGAGATGTTCGAAGCCGTGTGGGGCCGAGGCGTAGCGCACGATCAGTACGAGATCCGCTGACGACCGCACCCGGACAGGCCGGCACATGACCCCCTCCCCCTCCTCCTCGGCCCAGGCCGCGCGCGAAGTCGTCGCAAAGCGATTGCGCGACCTCCGCAAGGGAGCCGGGCTCACGGTCACCGAGCTCGCCGCCGGGTGCGGCTGGCACCACGCCAAGACGTCCCGCATCGAGAACGCCCGCACCGCCCCTTCTACAAGCGACATCCGCCGCTGGTGTCGTGCCGCCGATGCGGAGGCACTGGCCGAAGACCTCATCGCCCAGTCGCTCCACGCCGAGTCGATGTACACCGAGTGGCGCCACCAGATCCGCCACGGACTCAAGCAGTTGCAGAACAGCTCAACCGCGTTCTTCCGGCGGACCGAGCTCTTCCGCGTCTACTCCTCCTCGCTCGTGCCAGGGTTCCTTCAGACCGAGGGGTACGCGGCTGCCATCCTCGGAATGAGCGCCCGCTTCCGCGAGCTGCCGGTCGACGACAGCGCCGAAGCTGCCCGCGCCCGGGTCGACCGCTCGCGCATCATCCACGAGCGGGGCCGCCGCTTCGTTCTCCTCATCGAGCAGGCCGTACTCCACTACCGGATCGGCGACGCCGACGCGGTGGCCGCCCAGCTCGGCCACCTCCTCACCGCCGGCGCCCTTCCGGCTGTGTCGCTCGGCATCATCCCGACCACGGCGCACCGCCAGCAGTGGCCGCGCGAGACGTTCCACGTCTACGACGACTCCCTCGTCTCGGTCGAGCTGGTCTCGGCCCGGGTCCGGATCACCCAGCCCAGCGAGATCGCCTTGTACGCGAGCGCATTCGAGGAGCTGCGGCAGACCGCGGTGTACGGCGCGCAGGCGCGGGCCCTGATCGTGAAGGCCATCGACTCCCTCGGCTGACCCAGGGCATGACCGACACAGACGAACTGTCCTTCCAGCGGTCGCCGTAACACCCCAGCTCAGGGGATGCAGTGGGGGTGCGACTAGCCGGGACCGCCCCCGCGTGCGCGGGGACCACTTTCCCCACAAGGGACGTAGTAGGTCTGACGAGGGACCACCCCCGCAGGCGCGGGGACCACCAGGCCGAGGCCGACGAACGCCTCGCTCAGTGGGGACCAGCCCCGCACACGCGGGGACCAGCCCCGCACACGCGGGGACCAGCCCCGCACACGCGGGGACCAGCCCCGCACACGCGGGGACCAGCGCGCGTCGCCGGTGAGCAGGTTGTTGGTGCCGGGGCCACCCCCGCGTGCGCGGGGAAGAACCAGGAAGGCCCAGGGCGTGCGGCGTCCGCTGAGGTCCACCCCTGCACGCGCAGGGACCACGTCACGGCATCGTGCCACCCGTAGTAGCTCCCGGGACCAACCCCGCGTGCGCGGGGACCACGCACGCTCTGCGCGCACGGCTCCCCGGTGGTGGGGGTCATCTCCGCGTGCGCGGGGACCACGCCTATGGATTCTGCCGGGCGCACGCGGTGGCGGGACCACCCCCGCACGCGCGGGGACCGTACGTACCCCTCCGCGAACAGAGCGGTGTAGTCGGGGCCACCCCCGCTGCGCGGGGACCACGCCAGACCGGGCATCCACACGGGCCCGATGACGGGACCACCCCCGCGTGGGCGGGGACCACCGGTCCGGCAAGACCATCGCGTCGCTGCTGGCGGGACCACCCCCGCGTGCGCGGGGACCACCGGAGCGCGTAGCTGGTGGCCTCGCTCCCGGAGGGGCCATCCCCGCGTGCGCGGGGACCAGGCGACGGGCTACGCGTCCGTGTTCACGCTCTGGGGACCACCCCCGCGTGCGCGGGGACCACATCAAGTTGCTGGTCCGGAGGTCCAGCACGCCGGGACCATCCCCGCGTACGCGGGGACCACGGGAAGGGGTCATCGAGCCCCAACCCTAGTGCGGGACCACCCGCGTGCGCGGGGACCACAAGATCCAGCCGGAACGGATCACCCCGCAGGCGGGACCACCCCCGCGTGCGCGAGGACCACGTGCGGGACCTTGAGGTACCGGCCGAGGTCTCGGGACCACCCCCGCGTGCGCGGGGACCACGACATCCGGGGCCTGGCCGACTGGCCGGAGACGGGACCACCCCCGCGTGCGCGGGGACCACCTCCGAGCGTCTGACCGCTTCCTCGGAGCGCCGGGACCACCCCCGCGTGCGCGGGGACCACACCGGCGGCGGGCCGATGAGGAGGATGGCCTCGGGACCACCCCCGCGTGCGCGGGGACCACCAGCGTTACGCGCACATGATCAAGGGGAAGCCGGGACCACCCCCGCGTGCGCGGGGACCACACACCGACGTCCGGCATGTCCGGCAGCACCACGGGACCACCCCCACGTGCGCGGGGACCACCGCACTCGCCGCACATAATGCCCGCTGGCATTGGGACCACCCCCGCGTGCGCGGGGACCACCCGGCCCGCGCGCCGGAACTCCCGCTCTACATGGGATCACCCCCGCGTGCGCGGGGACCACCCGGGCCTGTCCCGCCCGGCCCAGCTCAAGGCGGGACCACCCCCGCGTGCGCGGGGACCACAGCGTCAAAGAAGTTGGTAACCACCCCGGCGGGGGACCACCCCCGCGTGCGCGGGGACCACCGGAGACCTGCTCCCACCCGGCGGGGTTGACCGGGACCACCCCCACGTGCGCGGGGACCACGTCCCGGCTCGCGCGGGTACTCCCACCCGTTCGGGACCACCCCCGCGTGCGCGGGGACCACAGTCCCACCGCCACGGTTGGTCAGCAGCAGCCGGGACCACCCCCGCGTGCGCGGGGACCACCCGCCGACGCCGAGAAGCGTGCCGCCGCCGGGGGGACCACCCCCGCGTGCGCGGGGACCACCCCTGACACTGACACCCCTTCTCAGCGTCCCAGGGACCACCCCCGCGTGCGCGGGGACCACAAGAACGGGACCGCGAAGTACAGGATCCCGGTGGGACCACCCCCGCGTGCGCGGGGACCACTGGTGATAGCCGGGGCCAGAGGTTCACGCAGAGGGACCACCCCCGCGTGCGCGGGGACCACATCATGTGGCCGCTGCTCGGCACGGTCGTGCCGGGACCACCCCCGCGTGCGCGGGGACCACCGCAGCGACTTTGCCGCGCCGATTCACGACCAGGGACCACCCCCGCGTGCGCGGGGACCACACCTCGGCCCTCGTGTTGCACCCGTCGGTGGAGGGACCACCCCCGCGTGCGCGGGGACCACCGGTACGCCTCTTCGAGAGGGGCGGCGACCGCGGGACCACCCCCGCGTGCGCGGGGACCACTTCCGCATCGAGCGCGACGGCGACCTGGTCGAGGGACCACCCCCGCGTGCGCGGGGACCACGGCGTAGGTCGTGTTCTCGGGCGGGTCTAGGTAGGACCACCCCCGCGTGCGCGGGGACCACACTCAGTCGACGCGGTACGAACTCACCGGCACGGGACCACCCCCGCGTGCGCGGGGACCACCCCTACCCCGGCACCAAAGTGCGCATCGAGAAAGGGACCACCCCCGCGTGCGCGGGGACCACCCGAGCCCTGCGCGAAATGTTCGTCGCGGGCGGGGACCACCCCCGCGTGCGCGGGGACCACCGGGAGTGGGCCGGGGCCGAGCTGGTCGGGCTGGGACCACCCCCGCGTGCGCGGGGACCACACCACGGCGACGCCCTTGGAGTACAAGAGGTTGGGACCACCCCCGCGTGCGCGGGGACCACCAGGTCGACACCACCAAGAACCTCAAGGCCGTGGGACCACCCCCGCGTGCGCGGGGACCACACACGTGCCACGGCCGGTCATGATCCGGTAGCGGGACCACCCCCGCGTGCGCGGGGACCACACCGTGATGGCGCTGATCCCCCAGCAGTCCGTGGGACCACCCCCGCGTGCGCGGGGACCACGAGCACCCGCGAGCGGGGGGCAGGGTCATCAGGGGGCCACCCCCGCGTGCGCGGGGACCACAGCTCCCGGGCGAACGACATGCCCAGATCGAGGGGGCCACCCCCGCGTGCGCGGGGACCACAGCTCCCGGGCGAACGACATGCCCAGATCGAGGGGGCCACCCCCGCGTGCGCGGGGACCACACCCTCACAACTGGCTGAGGGTGCTCGAAGTCGGGGCCACCCCCGCGTGCGCGGGGACCACCTCCTCCAGGCCGCCCAGAACGACGTCGGCCAGGGGCCACCCCCGCGTGCGCGGGGACCACGACGCCCACGCGAGGTTGGCGGGGGTCCCCGAGGGGCCACCCCCGCGTGCGCGGGGACCACTGATCGCCTCTCGCAGCGCGACGTCCGCACGCGGGGCCACCCCCGCGTGCGCGGGGACCACACGGCCCAGGGGCAGGCGCAGGCCGCCGCCGCGGGGCCACCCCCGCGTGCGCGGGGACCACGAACCAGCGGGGCGGGACTTTCTGTCGCCCACGGGGCCACCCCCGCGTGCGCGGGGACCACCCGGCCACCACGGCGGCGATGTCGCGGACTCGGGGGCCACCCCCGCGTGCGCGGGGACCACGAGTCGAGGCACTGCCCGGCGGTCAGGCGGGCGGGGCCACCCCCGCGTGCGCGGGGACCACGCCGACCCGAGCGCCGACCTGGTCACCGCACCGGGGCCACCCCCGCGTGCGCGGGGACCACCTGAACAGACCCATGAGGTTCTCCTTGTGGTAGGGGCCACCCCCGCGTGCGCGGGGACCACAAAGGCATCGCGAGCCTCGTCGAGATCGAGGAGGGGCCACCCCCGCGTGCGCGGGGACCACTTCGGGTTGCCCGGGGTCAGCCACCCGTCCTGGGGGCCACCCCCGCGTGCGCGGGGACCACCGTCGGTCCACTCGTTCCGCGTCTTGTCGAACGGGGCCACCCCCGCGTGCGCGGGGACCACGATCTCCAGAAGGTCGCCGCGCTCCAGCGGCGGGGGCCACCCCCGCGTGCGCGGGGACCACAGTTCGTGACCTGCGGGTTTATGTGGCGGCGGGGCGGAAGTTACCCACTTCTTGAGAAACGGACATATTGCCCTCCGTGGTGCGAACGGCTTTGCTCGAAGCTCTACAGGCTTGGGGGTGATTCTGCCCTTTCCGGGGCCTTGAGGGGTGGTGTGTTGAGGGGATGGGTGGCCATCGTCCCGTCGCAAGCGGGCTTTGGTGTCGCTGAGTGCTGCTTGCTGGTGGCTTCGGTATGCCAGGGCCGTGGGACCGGCCGGACTGTGGGGGTCAGACGGGTTTGAGCAGGTCGCGGAGGTTGTTCATGTGTGCTTTGACGTGGGCGATGTGGGCGGGGTGGGTCGTGTGCTCCTTGTTTCGGGTGTGGGTTGTGCGGCAGGGGCGGCAGAGGCCGTCGGGGAGGGCTTCTGGCTGGCCGGGGCGTCCGCAGTCGGTGCATTCCATGAGGAGGCGGCGGGTTGGGGCGGGGGTGGCGGGTTGGGAGTTCTCCGTGGCCAGTTGGGGTGGGATCTTGTCGGTGAGGCGGCGGCGGATGAAGCCGAGGGGGCTGTCGACCTGGGCGGGGAGTCCTGCGGTGAGGGCGTGGGTCAGGTAGTCGATGCTCACGCCCCGGGCGAGCCATTGCGCCGCTTGCGGTTCGAGGGCGGTGCAGTCGTCGGCGGAGAGGGCCAGGCGGTGGTCGTCGCGGCCGAGGCGGGCCAGGGCGAGGTAGGCGGGAGACCGGCCGGCTTCGGAGGGGTGGGGCTTCACGGGAGCGGCGTCCGCAGCGTCCGGTGCGGATTCGGCGCCCGGTGCGGGGGACGGGGTGCGCTGCTGCGGTACGGCGGTGGGTTCGGGGGCCCGGTCCGTGTCGAGGCTCTCCGGGGCGGGCGGCAGTGGTTCCTCGGCCGGGCCCCAAGATGGCGGCGGTGTCATATCGGGGGCGGACATCGCCGGTGCGGGCGCTGCCGCCAGCGCGGCCTTCTCGGTGGCGAGGTAGGTGTTCCACCACTCGTTGTCGCGTGCCGTGCGCGACCAGAACGTGCGGAAGACCCAGCGGGTCTCGTCGCCCGCACCGCCCGCGCACCGTACGCGCCGCAGGTGCCCGGCGACGGACAAGGCGGTGAGAGCCGTCGAGATGGCCTGCTGGCCGTAGAGCGGGAGTTGCTTCGCGAGGGTCTTCACGCTCATCGCCGCACCCTCGGGGAGGTGGTCGACGAACCCGGCGACGTACCGCTCACGGGTCGGCAGGAGAGCGAAGTCGTGCCGCGTACGGGCCTGTTGGTCCGGTGCGGAACGTTTGCCGTAGCCGGGCTTGGCCATCGGGTACGCGGCTGAGGCTGCTGGGGCACGCAGGGCAGGGCTAAGGTGCTGGGTAGCCATGGGATCGGCTTTCTGGGTTATCGATCTTGTGGTGAGACCCCGGCCTGGTGCTCTAACACCGTGTCGGGGTCGTTTGGTTCTCGCACCGTAAGCAGTCGTGACGCTGTGCCGCAAGCCGTCACGATTAGTCATACTTCCTGGCCGTGACGGGGCAGGGAGGTAGGGGAGGTTTTCCCCAAACCCCCTTTTCTGCCTACCGGTTAAAGAAGACGCTCGAACCCCGGGTCCCGCATCCCGACGCCCGAGTCCCGGCACCCGAGCTTCGGGCCGGGACCCGCTCACGTATCCCCCGGAAGAGTGACCCGACCGTCCCGAAGCCCGACGCCCGACGCCCGAAGCCCGGAACCCGAGCTTCGGGGAGTTCGCCCAGGAAGGCAGGCCCGTAGGAGCAGGCCCGCCCGTAGGAGAAGGCCTGCCCGTAGGAGCGGAACGACAGCCGCTGGTCTGGCCGGAACACACGCACTCGTGCTCGCCGTCGCAGGAGGCCAGGGGCGGTGGCGCGCGACTCAGCGGCTGAAGGACGACCCCAGGGTCGCCTTGACCGCCACCGTCCCCAGCGTGCCGTGGCCGAACGTGAAGGAGCCCGTTCCGGTCTTCATCGACGGAACGACCCAGAGGGAACCCTCACCGGCGTTCTCGCCGGGTGCGCCCACCGCCAGTTCGGCGCGGCCGTTCTTGTCGCCGTCCACGAACGCGGCCGCACCGCCGAAGAGGTCGCCCGTTTCCGCCGTCCCCGTGATGCCTTCGGTGGTCTGGTTGAAGCCCGTCGAACCCGTGCCCGTCGGGCCGGCCGCCGTGCCCAGCAGGATCACTATCCCGCCCGCCCGTGCGACCGTGCCGAGCGCCTCGCCCGGCACCCCGACGGCGACCTCCCCGTAGCCGTCCCCGTTGGTGTCGGCGATGGCGAGGGACTGGCCGAACAGGTCGCCGCGCTCGGCGGCACCGAGCACGCCCGGGGAGTCCTGGTTGAAGACCTTCGCCTTGGCGCCCTGGGCGCCCGCGGCGCTGCCCGGCACATAGGTGATCAGGCCGCCGAGCGAGAGGGGGTGGTCGACGTCGCTGTCGTAGCCTTCGAGGCGGCCCACGACGATGTCGGCGTACGCGTCGCCGTTCACGTTGCCGACGGCGAGCTTCTCCCCGGCCTCCAGCCGGTGCCCGTCGGCTCCGGTCGCCACGCTGAAGCGACCTGGACCGGTGGGGCTGCCCGCGGCGACGGACAGCATCCGCAGGTCGTCCTCGCTGTCGTGGTGGGAGACACCCACGACATCGTCTCGCCCGTCGCCGTTGACATCGCCCGCCCTGAGCTCGAACCACCGGTGCGTGGCATACGGCGTCAGGGTGGCGGAGGCCGCGGCTCCGGCGCGGGTGAACGGCCCCGTCAGGACCTGGAGGTCGTCGTGCACGAACGTGGCGAGGTCCTTGGACCCGTCCCCGTCGAAGTCGCCCGCGGTCAGTTCGCTGCCGACCTCGCCGTACGGGGTGCCCGCCAGGAGTGTGGCGCCACCCGACAGCCCGGCCGCACCACCCCATACGACGGTCAGCGTCCCGGCGTCCACGCCGGCGCCGTCCTCACCCGCCGAGCCGACCACCAGGTCGGTGTATCCGTCCTTGTCGAGGTCGGCGGAGACGAGCGTGCTGCTGAACCTGTCCCCGGTCTCCGCGACATCGGGGATGCCGGCCGAGTCCTGGGTGAGGACCTGCTTGGTGGCGGTCTTCAGGCCGCTGCTCGACCCGTAGACCACTCCGGCGAATCCGGCACCGGCGAGACCGTTGACCGTCGCCCCGGGCGCCGAGAACGCCAGATCGCCGTACCCGTCACCGTTGAAATCGTCCTGCGGCACGGCGGGGGCGGTCTTCGCCTGTACGGGGCCGGACGGCACGGTCGCATGGGCGACGTGCGGCAGGCCGACGACGGCGGATGCCACGGTGGCGGCGGATGCCACGGTGACGGCGAGGACCAGGCGTGTACCGAGGGTGCGGGCTGCCACGCGGGACTCCTGAGGGAGAGGGCGCGGGAACGTCCCGGGCGTGTTCACCCGATGGTCACTGCGCGTCGAATGCAGTTGATCTGCACTCGTACAGACAGCCGGATCCGGCCACAGGTTGTACCCACCGGACACCCGTGATCAAGAGACCGGGGCCGCATGCGCACGGTGCCTACTCTTTCCCCATGGGGAACAGGGAGTTGAGAGCGTCGATAGGCGTGGTGGGGCCGGAGGGCTGTTCTGGGGTGTGGCGGGTACGGTCCATCTGGGGTTCGTTCAGACGAACGGAGGACGGCGCAGCGGGTGGAGTCTCCCGGACGGAGGCGGCTGGTATGAGTTCGCCTTTGTCGTCGGAGCCCTCCTGACGCTGTACTCCGTCCCCGGCCTGCTGCGCCGCAGCGAGTGGTGGCCGGCCCTGAGCCTGAGTGCCGGAGCCGTCGTGGGCGTGGTGTCGGTGCTGGCGCTGGGGCAGGGGCCGAGGTACTGGGTCGCCGCCTCGGCCATGGCGCTCGTAGGAGCCGCGGCACCCCTGGCGAACCGGCTCTGGGGCCGCCACCACCCGATCTGACGGCACGTGGCGGAACCGGGTCAGGAAGAGGTGTCCTGCCGGTCGGCCGCCCCGCTGTTCCTCGGGGCCTCGGTGGTCTCGGTGATGACCGGGAAGCGGCGCGGGGCCAGGGTGATCAGGGCGAGCAGGGCCAGGGCCGCGGCTCCGGCGGCCCCGATGTAGACGTGGTCCACCGCGGCGTCGACCGCCCGGCGCAGGTAGTCCGTCGCCGCCGGGGAGAGGGTGCCCGGGTCCTCCAGGGCGCGGGCGACCGCGTCCAGGTCGTCGGGGAGGCCGGTCACCGGGGCGTCGAGGAGGCGGGCGGCCAGGACGCCGTTGGCGACGGCCCCGAAGACCGCCGCGCCGATGCTCTGGCCGAGCTGGCGGCAGAAGAGGACGGACGCCGTCGTCGTACCGCGCTCCGCCCAGCCGACCGTCGACTGGACGCCCACGATCAGCGGGAGCTGGAACAGGCCGAGGGCCGCGCCGAGCAGGAGCATGAGCAGGGCCGGGTGCCAGGGTTCGCCGGGGTAGGGGAGCAGGGGGAAGGCCAGCAGGATGAGCAGGGCGGTCCCGATGCCGATGATCGCGGTGAGCCGGAAGCCGATGCGGTTGTAGACCCGGTCGGACAGGGCCGCCGTGACCGGCCAGCTCAGCGTCATCACGGAGAGCACGAATCCGGCCGCTATCGGCCCGAGGCCCAGCACCGACTGGGCGTACGTGGGGAGGAAGACGGTCGGCGCGACCATCAGCAGGCCCAACGCGCCGAGCGCCAGGTTGACCGAGGCGATGGTGCGGCGACGCCACACCCAGCCCGGGATGATCGGCTCCGCCGCCCGCCGTTCGATCACGACGGTGAGCGCGGCCAGCACCGCGCTCACCCCGAACAGGCCGAGCGAGGGCGCCGAGAGCCAGGGCCAGGCCACACCGCCCTGCACGAGCGCGGTGAGCAGCAGGGCGCCGGTCGCGAAGACGGCGAGCGCGCCCGCCCAGTCGACGCGGGGCCGGGCGGCGGGGCGGGGGCGCGCGGGTTCGTGGAGGTGGCGGACGATCAGCCAGAGGGCGACCGCCCCGACCGGGAGGTTGATCAGGAAGATCCACCGCCAGTCGGCGTACCCGGCGAGCAGCCCGCCGACCACCGGCCCGGCGACCGCGGAAGTGGCCCACACCGTCGACAGCTTCGCCTGGATGCGCGGCCGTTCCTTGAGCGGGTAGAGGTCGGCCGCGATGGTCTGGACCGTGCCCTGGAGCGCGCCGCCGCCCAGGCCCTGGACGATGCGGAACGCGATGAGCGCGCCCATGTTCCAGGCCGCCGCGCAGAGGATCGAGCCGATCAGGAAGAGGATGATCCCGGCTATCAGGACCGGCTTGCGTCCGAAGGTGTCGGAGAGCTTCCCGTACAGCGGGAGCGTGACCGTGACCGCCAGCAGATAGCCGGAGAAGAGCCAGGAGAAGACGGCGAGCCCGCCCAGGTCGCCGACGATCTGGGGGACGGCGGTGGACACGATGGTGCCGTCGATGGCCGCCAGCGCCATGCCGAGCATGAGGGCCGCCACGACGGGGCGGCGGCCCCGGGGGGTGGTGAGGGCGGGCGACACGTTCGCGCCGTCCCCCTCCCCGTCCCCGCCGGAGCCCGCACCCGTACCCGTATCCGTAGTCGCGCCCGCGCCTGAGTCCGTATTCGTACCCGTGCCCGCGCGGGGCTCGGCTGTGCCGTCCGCGCCCACGTCCCTCTTGTCGTCCGAGCCGCTCACCGGGTTTCCTTCCCTATGCACGTATCTCCCGGGGCACTGTCTCATTCGGGAGCGCCGTACGGGGCGGGACGAGGAGAACGATCGGGGATCGCGCGAGGAGAACGACCGAAGGACCGGCGGGGGCGGGCCGACGAGGGGAAGAGGCAGGGCGGCTGAGGGGGCGCCGGCGGACCCCTCCGCTCCGGTTGGGCGGTCGCGCCGCCCGTGGTCCCCGCCGGGCCGAAAGGTGCCCCTGACCTCGCCTCCCCCTGAGGGACGAGTCCCCTAGGGGGCACCCCCTCATAGTGGCCAGGGCCCGTTCCTCCCGGCGGAGGACGTGGCGTCAGGGGGCATTTCCTTAACCTGTTCTTACGTCGCCGCTACGGCCCGCCGCAGGGGGGCAGGTAGGGAAAACCCCACCTGAAGACTGCGCTGGGCACCATCGCGCCGGGCACCGTCCAGAAACCAGAATCGGACCGTACCCAATGACGTCCAGTCATCGACCGACATAGGAGAAATACCGTGACAACGGCTGTGACCATTCCCAGGCACGGGGGCACTGGAGGGCGTACGGCCGTCGCGGCGCGAGCGCGGCAGGTCGTGAAGGCGTACGGCACCGGGGAGACCCGGGTCGTCGCGCTCGACCATGTCGATGTGGACATCGCCCGCGGGCAGTTCACGGCGATCATGGGCCCGTCCGGCTCCGGCAAGTCGACCCTGATGCACTGCCTGGCCGGGCTCGACACGGTGACGTCGGGCGAGATCTATCTCGACGAGACCGAGATCACCAAGCTCAAGGACAAGAAGCTCACCCAGCTCCGGCGCGACCGGATCGGGTTCATCTTCCAGGCGTTCAACCTGCTCCCGACGCTCAACGCGCTGGAGAACATCACGCTGCCGATGGACATCGCGGGCCGCAAGCCCGACGCCGCCTGGCTCCAGCAGGTCGTGGAGACCGTCGGGCTCGCCGAGCGCCTCAAGCACCGCCCCACCGAGCTCTCGGGTGGTCAGCAGCAGCGTGTCGCCGTCGCCAGGGCGCTCGCCGCCCGGCCGGAGATCATCTTCGGTGACGAACCCACCGGGAACCTGGACTCCCGCGCCGGGGCCGAAGTCCTGTCCTTCCTGCGCAAGTCGGTCGACGAGCTGGGCCAGACCATCGTCATGGTCACCCACGACCCCGTCGCCGCCTCCTACGCGGACCGGGTGCTGTATCTCGCCGACGGTTCCATCGTCGACGAGATGTACGACCCGACCGCGGACCAGGTCCTCGACCGCATGAAGCACTTCGACGCACGTGGGCGGACGTCATGACTGTCTGGAAGACCTCGGTGCGCAACTTCCTCGCGCACAAGGGCCGGATGGCCCTCTCCGCCGTGGCGGTGCTGCTGTCCGTGGCGTTCGTCTGCGGCACGCTCGTCTTCACCGACACGATGAACACCACCTTCGACAAGCTCTTCGCGGTGACCTCGCCCGACGTCACCGTCAGCCCGAAGGCGGCCGGCGAGAACGACGAGCAGCCCGACAACGGCAAGCCCGCCTCGCTGCCCGCCTCCGCCGTCCAGGAGGTCACGAAGGCCGACGGGGTGAAGAAGGCGGAGGGCTCCGTCTTCTCCATGGCGGTCACCGTCGTCAACAGCGAGAACAAGAACCTGGGCTCCGAGACGGGAGCCCCGACCATCGCGAGCAACTGGACCGGCAACGACCTGCGTTCGATGGAGATCACCTCCGGACACGCACCCCGCGGCCCCACCGAGGCGATGGTCGACGCCGACACCGCGGACAAGCACCAGCTGAAGATCGGTGACGAGCTGCGCGTCATCGCCGCCACCGGCGACTTCACGACGCGGATCAGCGGCATCGCGTCCTTCACCGTCACCAACCCGGGCGCGGCCGTCGTCTACCTCGAAACCGCCACCGCCCAGAAGCAGTTGCTCGGCGCCCCCGACGTCTTCTCCCAGATCCTGGTGAGCGCGGAGAGCGGCGTCAGCGACACCCAGCTGAAGAAGAACGTCGCCACCGTCCTCGACGGCTCGGCCGCGTACAAGCTCCAGACCCAGCAGGAGGCCACGGACGCCAACAAGGACTCCATGGGGTCCTTCCTGGACGTCATGAAGTACGCGATGCTCGGCTTCGCCGGGATCGCCTTCCTCGTCGGCATCTTCCTCATCGTCAACACCTTCTCGATGCTGGTCGCCCAGCGGACCCGCGAGATCGGTCTGATGCGGGCCATCGGCTCCAGCCGCAAGCAGGTCAACCGTTCCGTGCTGGTGGAGGCGGTCCTCCTCGGCATCGTCGGCTCCCTGCTCGGCGTCGCGGCCGGCGTCGGCCTCGCCGTCGGCCTGATGAAGGCGATGGGCGCGGTGGGCATGGAGCTGTCCACCGGCGACCTCACCGTCGCCTGGACGACCCCGGCGATCGGCCTCGTGCTCGGCATCGTCGTCACCGTCCTCGCCGCGTACATCCCGGCCCGCCGGGCCGGCAAGGTCTCGCCGATGGCCGCGCTGCGCGACGCCGGGACCCCCGCGGACGGCAAGTCCGGCTGGATCAGGGCCGGTATCGGCCTGGTCCTGACGGCGGCCGGTGGTGCGTCCCTGTGGGCGACGACCCAGACGGACAAGGCCACCGAAGGCTCGATGTTCCTCGCCCTCGGCGTGCTGCTGACCCTGATCGGCTTCATCGTGATCGGCCCGCTCCTGGCCGGTGTGGTGGTGCGGGCCCTGAGCGTCGTCGTCCTGCGGCTCTTCGGCCCGGTCGGCCGGCTGGCCGAGCGCAACGCCCTGCGCAACCCCCGGCGTACGGGAGCGACCGGAGCGGCCCTGATGATCGGGCTCGCCCTGGTGGCCTGCCTGTCCGTCGTCGGGTCCTCCATGGTGGCCTCGGCCACCGAGGAGCTCGACAAGTCGGTCGGCGCGGACTTCATCGTCCAGGACAGCAGCACCGGCCGCCCGATCGTGCCCCAGGCCGCCGACGCCGTGCGCGCCGTCCCCGGCCTGGAGCACATGACGGACTACACCTTCCTCAAGGCGAAGATCACCGCCCCGAACGGAAAGACCGAGGACGAGGGGATCACCGCCGCCGACCCGACGTACCAGCAGGACGTCCGGCGCACCGCGCTCTCCGGCGACCTCGCGAAGGCGTACGGCGAGAACGCCATGTCCGTCGGCGAGGACTACGCCGAGAAGCACGGGGTCAAGGTCGGCGACACCCTCACCGTCGCCTTCAAGGCGGGTCATACGGCGAAGCTGAAGGTCGCCGCCATCACCTCCGACGACACCAACATCGACCGCGGCGCGATGTACACCAACCTCACGACGGCGACGTCCTACGTCCCGGCCGACCGGATGCCGCAGAACGTGGCCATGTTCGGCAAGGCGGAGGAGGGCAAGGAGAAGGAGGCGTACGCGGCCCTGAAGAGCGCGATGGCCGAGTACCCGGTCTACAAGGTGCAGAACCAGGCCGACTTCAAGGAAGACCTGAAGGACCAGATCGGCCAGTTGCTCAACATCGTGTACGGCCTGCTCGCCCTGGCGATCATCGTCGCGGTGCTCGGTGTGGTGAACACCCTCGCCCTCTCCGTGGTCGAACGGACCCGCGAGATCGGTCTGATGCGTGCCATCGGGCTCTCCCGCCGCCAGCTGCGCCGCATGATCCGGCTGGAGTCCGTGGTCATCGCCCTCTTCGGGGCGCTGCTCGGACTCGGACTCGGGATGGGCTGGGGCACCGCGGCCCAGAAGCTGCTGGCGCTGGAGGGCCTTGAGGTCCTGGAGATCCCGTGGCCGACGATCCTCACGGTCTTCGCCTGCTCCGCCCTCGTCGGACTGTTCGCCGCTCTCGTCCCGGCCTTCCGGGCGGGCCGGATGAACGTCCTGAACGCCATCGCGTCGGACGGGTGACCCGGCGCCCTCCCGACTACGGTGACGCTCCGGGCGTCACCGTAGGATGACCGGCAGGCCCCGGGACGTTCCTCCAAACGTCCCGGGGCCGACCGCGTTCCCCGCACCGTGTTCCCCCTCATCGTGCTTCCCCGCACCGCGTTCCCCGTTTCCCTCTCGCCGAGGCCGCCGGGCCGCCCGGCCCTCGGGCCCTCGGGCCTCAGATCCAACCGCGCTCCCGGGCCAGCAGCGCGGCCTGCGCCCGGCTGGCCGCGCCGAGCGTCTGCATCAGATCGGCGACGTGCCGCCGATAGGTCCGCACCGACACCCCCAGCTCCCGTGCGCCCGCCTCGTCCTTGCCCACCGTGCACATCGACACCAGCACCCGCCGCTCGATGCCGGAAGGGCGAGGGGCGGCGGCGCCCTCGCCGCCGCGGTGGGCCGGGCGTGCGCCCCGCGAGGTGTCGGCGGAGGGTGTACGGGCCCTGTGCTCCGCGCGTAGACCGTCAATGACGTGCCGCGACCGGGTGACGCGCTGCAACTCCTGATGGAGCGTGTGCAGCCGGACGTCCACCAACCGGGTGAGAGCCACCTCGGGATCCGCCGGGAAGATCCGCCGCTCGGCGTCCTCGGCGCGCAGCAGCCCCCGCTCCTGGAGGCGGGCGATCAGGGCGCGCGCCTCCTGGGGGCGGGAGTGCGGCAGGAGGCGGAGGTCGTCGGCGCGGGTGCCGGGGTGGCGCAGGAAGTGCCGGTAGATCTCTTCCTCGGCCTCCGGCACCCCGAAGACAGACATCTCGTTCTCGCCCACGTACGCCCCCGATGCCTGGTGCCGTGGAGGCGTACGCCGAGGGGATCACCCCGCGCCGCCCGTCCCGGCCGCTGCCCGCTCCGCCCGTGCCCCGCGCCCGTGCCCCGTACTCCGTGCCGTCGACCGTGC
This sequence comes from Streptomyces sp. NBC_01116, assembly GCF_041435495.1. NCBI lineage: Bacteria > Bacillati > Actinomycetota > Actinomycetes > Kitasatosporales > Streptomycetaceae > Streptomyces > Streptomyces sp. NBC_01116. The sequence goes on along the minus strand of NZ_CP108644.1, from coordinate 3,272,373 downwards.
CCCATACCGCATGGGTGGCGGGCCGGCCGAAGAACCCGTCCGCGTGTTCGTGCAATGGTCGGGCAAAAGACTAGACGCTGGGAACACTCCTGTGAGGGCCCCCGGCGGAACTGTGCGCGGGGCGGAGACGAACGGTGCGGGACCGTCGACGAGCGGCGGTGACGGCGCGACGGGCGGCCGGGCCGGGGTATGGGCCGGGCCGGGGGTGCGGGCGGCCGGGCTCCGGATATGGACGGCGGGCCCGGGGTGCGGGCTGCCGGGCCCGGGATGCGCGCGGCAGGGCGGCACGGACCGCACACTCACCGGTTGCGGACGCGGCTGTCGCCCCCGGGTCGTACCCTGGAAGCCATCCCGGCCCCCGGGGGTGCCCGGCGGATCAGGCACCCCTGACGTGTCGGGCCCTTCGCGTTGCCCCGGTAGCAGCCGGCTGCCGGTGAACCCTGAGCTGCACCTGATCTGAACCCCGGACGGAAACTTCATGAGCCTGCACGGTCTGCTGGATGTCGTCGTTACGGACCCGGCGCTCGCCGAGGCGGTGAAGGCCGCCGGGGACGGGCACCGGTCACACGTCGACCTGGTGGGCCCGCCCGGCGCGCGGCCGTTCGCCGTGGCCGCGCTGGCCCGGCAGACCGGCCGGACCGTGCTGGCCGTCACCGCGACGGGCCGGGAGGCGGAGGACCTGGCCGCCGCCCTGCGCACCCTGCTGCCGCCGGACACCATCGCCGAGTACCCGTCCTGGGAGACGCTGCCGCACGAGCGGCTCTCGCCCCGCTCGGACACCGTGGGCCGGCGCCTCGCCGTGCTGCGGCGCCTGGCGCATCCCCGCGAGGACGACCCGGAGACGGGCCCGGTCTCCGTCGTGGTCGCGCCGGTCCGCTCCGTGCTCCAGCCGCAGGTCAAGGGGCTCGGCGAGCTGGAGCCCGTGGCGCTGACCGGCGGGCAGAGCGCGGATCTGGGGGAGGTCGTGGACGCGCTGGCGGCCGCCGCCTACTCCCGGGTCGAACTGGTCGAGAAGCGCGGCGAATTCGCCGTACGCGGCGGGATCCTGGACGTCTTCCCGCCGACCGAGGAGCACCCCCTCCGGGTGGAGTTCTGGGGTGACGAGGTCGAGGAGATCCGCTACTTCAAGATCGCCGACCAGCGGTCCCTGGAGGTCGCGGCGCACGGGCTGTGGGCCCCGCCCTGCCGCGAGCTGCTGCTGACCGACGAGGTGCGGGAGCGGGCGGCGGCACTCGCCGAGGCCCACCCGGAGCTGGGCGAGCTGCTCGGCAAGATCGCGGAGGGCATCGCGGTCGAGGGCATGGAGTCCCTGGCCCCGGTCCTGGTCGACGACATGGAGCTGCTGCTCGACGTCCTCCCGGAGGACGCGATGGCGATCGTCTGCGACCCGGAGCGCGTCCGCACCCGGGCGGCCGACCTGGTCGCCACCAGCCAGGAGTTCCTCCAGGCGTCGTGGGCGGCGAGCGCGGGCGGCGGCGAGGCCCCCATCGACGTGGGCGCGGCCTCGCTCTGGGGCATCGCGGACGTCCGGGACCGGGCCCGTGAGCTGGGAATGATGTGGTGGTCGATCTCGCCGTTCGCGGCCGACGCCGCCGACCACGACGACGACACCCTCCAGCTCTCCATGCACGCCCCCGAGGCGTACCGGGGCGACACCGCCCGCGCGCTCGCGGACACCAAGGGCTGGCTGGCCGACGGCTGGCGCACGGTGTACGTGACGGAGGGCCAGGGCCTCGCCTCCCGTACGGTCGAGGTGCTGAGCGGCGAGGGCATCGCGGCCCGCCTCGACGCGGATCTGACCGGGATCACCCCGTCCCTGGTGCACGTCTCCTGCGGGGCCATCGAGCAGGGGTTCGTCGACCCGGCGCTGAAGCTCGCCGTGCTCACCGAGACGGACCTCACCGGCCAGCGCACCGCCACCAAGGACCTGGGCCGGATGCCGGCCCGCCGCCGCAAGACGATCGACCCGCTGACGCTGGAGGTCGGCGACTACATCGTCCACGAGCAGCACGGTGTGGGCCGGTACGTGGAGATGGTGCAGCGCACGGTCCAGGGCGCTACCCGCGAGTATCTCCTCGTCGAGTACGCCCCCGCCAAGCGCGGCCAGCCGGGCGACCGCCTCTACATCCCGACCGACCAGCTGGAGCAGGTGACCAAGTACGTCGGCGGCGAGGCCCCGACGCTGCACCGGCTCGGCGGCGCGGACTGGACGAAGACGAAGCAGCGGGCGAAGAAGGCGGTCAAGGAGATCGCCGCCGACCTGATCAAGCTCTACTCCGCCCGGATGGCCGCACCCGGCCATGCCTTCGGCGCGGACACCCCCTGGCAGCGCGAGCTGGAGGACGCCTTCCCGTACGCGGAGACGCCCGACCAGCTGTCCACGATCGCCGAGGTCAAGGAGGACATGGAGAAGACGGTCCCGATGGACCGGCTGATCTGCGGCGACGTCGGCTACGGCAAGACCGAGATCGCGGTCCGGGCCGCGTTCAAGGCGGTCCAGGACGGCAAGCAGGTGGCGGTGCTGGTCCCCACGACCCTCCTGGTCCAGCAGCACTACGGCACGTTCACCGAGCGCTACTCCCAATTCCCGGTCAACGTCAGGGCGCTGAGCCGCTTCCAGTCGGAGACGGAGTCCAAGGCCACCCTCGAAGGCCTGAAGGACGGGGCCGTCGACCTGGTCATCGGTACCCACCGCCTCTTCTCCTCCGAGACGAGGTTCAAGGACCTCGGCCTGGTCATCGTGGACGAGGAGCAGCGGTTCGGCGTCGAGCACAAGGAACAGCTGAAGAAGCTCCGCGCCAACGTCGACGTGCTCACGATGTCCGCGACGCCCATCCCCCGTACGCTCGAAATGGCGGTCACCGGCATCCGCGAGATGTCCACGATCACCACCCCGCCGGAGGAGCGCCACCCGGTCCTCACCTTCGTCGGCCCGTACGAGGAGAAGCAGATCGGCGCGGCCGTACGGCGTGAACTGCTGCGCGAGGGCCAGGTCTTCTACATCCACAACCGGGTCGAGTCCATCGACCGGGCCGCCGCCCGCCTCCGCGAGATCATCCCGGAGGCCAGGATCGCCACGGCCCACGGCCAGATGTCGGAAACGGCCCTGGAACAGGTGGTGGTGGACTTCTGGGAGAAGAAGTTCGACGTCCTGGTCTCCACGACGATCGTCGAGTCCGGCATCGACATCTCCAACGCCAACACCCTGATCGTGGAGCGCGGCGACAACTTCGGCCTCTCCCAACTGCACCAGCTGCGCGGCCGGGTGGGCCGGGGCCGCGACCGCGGCTACGCCTACTTCCTGTACCCCCCCGAGAAGCCCCTCACCGAGACCGCCCACGAGCGGCTGGCCACGATCGCCCAGCACACCGAGATGGGCGCGGGCATGTACGTGGCGATGAAGGACCTGGAGATCCGCGGCGCGGGCAACCTCCTGGGCGGCGAGCAGTCCGGTCACATCGCGGGCGTCGGCTTCGACCTGTACGTCCGCATGGTCGGCGAGGCGGTCGCCGACTACCGGGCCCAGATGGAGGGCGGCGAGCAGGAGGAGCCCCCGCTGGAGGTCAAGATCGAGCTCCCGGTCGACGCGCACGTCCCGCACGACTACGCCCCCGGTGAGCGGCTCCGCCTCCAGGCGTACCGCGCGATCGCCTCGGCCTCCTCGGAGGACGACATCCGCGCGGTCCGCGAGGAGCTGACCGACCGCTACGGCCCGCTGCCCGAACCGGTCGAGAACCTCCTCCTGGTCGCCGGCCTGCGCATGCTGGCCCGCGCCTGCGGCGTCGGCGAGATCGTCCTCCAGGGCTCCAACATCCGCTTCGCGCCGGTGGAGCTGCGCGAGTCCCAGGAACTGCGGCTGAAGCGCCTGCACCCCAAGACGGTCATCAAGCCGGCCGCCCACCAGATCCTGGTCCCGCGCCCGACGACCGGAAAGATCGGCGGCAAGCCGGTCATCGGCCGCGAACTGCTGGCGTGGACGGGGGAGTTCCTGACGACGATCCTGGGGTCGTAGGTCCGGGGACCGCTGCGCGTCGGCCCCGCCGGGCCTCCGGCGGGCCGACGCGCAGCGGTCCTCCCCGCTGTCGGCCTGTCCGCCGTCCTTCCGCCCGTCATTCGTCCTCCCTGCCGTCCGACGTGAAGATCAGGCCGGTGAGGGACCGGAAGACGGCCTCCGGGGCCCGGCCCTCCACCGCGTCGGCCAGGTTGCCGCTGAGCAGCAGGGTCGCGAAGCCGTGGGCCAGTGACCACGCGGCCAGGCCCGCGAGGCGGTCGTCCTCGCCCCGGCCGGCCGGCGGGAGGTCCGCGACGCCCGCGCGCACGGCCTCGGTCGCCCGGGCGCGGGCGGCAAGGAGGTCCGGGTCGTCGGTGCGGTGCAGGTCCGGCTGGAACATCACCTGGAAGTGCGCGGGGTGCGTCGCCGCGAACCGTACGTACGCGACGCCCCGCTCCCGGAGGTCCGGCGCCCCGGTCAGCGCGTCGGCGAACAGTGCGTACCCCTCGGCGGCCACGGCGGTCAGCAGGCCGGTGCGGTCCTTGAAGTGGTGCGCCGGCGCGGCGTGCGAGACGCCGGCCCGCCGGGCCAGGTCGCGCAGGCTCAGGGACCCGGGGCCGTTCGTCGCGATGACGTCGAGGGCGGCGTCCAGGATCACGCGCCGCAGGTCGCCGTGGTGGTAGGTGCGCTCGCTGCTCATGGCAGCACCCTATCCGGCATCTAGTCATTGACAAGTTCTGATGGGGCGCGCATGCTGGAGATCTGATCTAGTCACTGGCAAGATTCACGACTCCCGTCCGGGAAGGTGGAGACCATGACCGGAGAACCGACCCGCGTGCGGCAGATGTGGCACCTCCTGGAGCCCCTGCACGCCGTTCTGTACTACGCCCCCGAAGCCTTCGAGGAGGCCGCCGCGCTCGGGTACGACACCGAGGGGCGCTGGTCGAGCTACTTCGCCTGGCGGGCGGCCCCGCTGGGACCGGTGGGTGCCGATGAGGTGGTGCGGACGTTTCACAGCTACGCGCCGGAGATGGTGGGGCGCCATGTTCCCGCCGTCTGGGCGACCGCCGCCCCCGAGGACGTTCTCGCGGTCCGGCTGCGGGCGGTCGACCGGTCCTACCGGGCCCTGTTCGGGGACCGCGTGGAGGGCCCGGAGTTCACGGAGGCCGCCGCACTGGCCCGCCGCGCGGCGGAGGCCGCCCGCACCTCTCGGGCGGTGCAGCCGGTCCCGGACGGCCTCGGGCCCGCCAACTCCGGCCTGCCCTGGCCGGACGCCCCGCACCTGGTGCTCTGGCAGGCGGCGACCGTTCTGCGTGAACACCGGGGCGACGGGCACATCGCCGCACTGACGGGGGCAGGCCTCGACCCGGTCGAGTCGCTGGTCTCCTTCGCGGCGGTCGGGGCGGCGTCCACCGAGGTGTTCGCGAGCCGGGGATGGGGCGCGGAGGTGTGGGGCGCGGCCCTGCGGCGGCTCCAGGAGCGCGGGTTGACCGCGGCGGACGGCACGGCCACGGGCGCCGGGCGCGAGCTGCGCGCGAAGGTGGAGCTGCGCACCGACGAGGAGGCCGCCGTGCCGTGGCGGGCGCTGGGGGAGCCGGGGCGCGAGCGGCTGGTGGAGCTGCTGGAGGGGCCCTGGCTGGAGGTCATCGGCTCGGGGATGCTGCCTGCCGAGAACACCCTCGGCATCGGGAAGGTGTGACCCGGGGGACGGGAACCGGAGGTCCGGGCCGGAGGTCGGGAACCGGAGACCTGGGCCGGTTCGGGCCTCGACAGGCGGGTGAGTGCGGGAGCGCGCTCATGGAAGCGCCCCGGCGGGGAAGACGCCCATAGGATTCTCGGCGTTCGGCTTTCTCCCCGTCAGGACGGCTTCACGTGATAGCTCCCCGTACGTACCGCGCGGCCCTGCCCGCCATCGGCGCTCTCGTCGCGATCGCCCTGGCGGGCGGCTGCGGCCCCGACGACCTCGCGGCCGACGGCGGCGGCGGAGCCGGCGCGAGCGGCGGGACCAACGGCGGCGCGCGGTCCGCCGAGGGCTTCGGCGCCAGCCCGCTGGACAACCCCGACGGTACGAAGCCGGGCCTGGCCCCCCTCACCACCGACGCGGACCGGGCCGCCGCCCGGCAGATCATCGAGAAGGTGGCCACCAAGGGGCGCGGCCCGAAGACCGGCTACGAGCGGAAGAGGTTCGGCTACGCGTGGAAGGACGGGATCGACGGCATCCCGCTCGCCCGCAACGGCTGCGACACCCGCAACGACCTGCTCGCCCGGGACGGCAAGGACATCGAGCACAAGGCCGGATCCGACTGCGTGGTCATGTCGATGACCCTCCAGGACCCCTACACCGGCGAGCGCATCGACTGGCGCAAGCAGCAGGCGACCAAGGTGCAGATCGACCATGTGATGCCGCTGTCCTACGACTGGCAGATGGGCGCCGCCCGCTGGAACGAGGCGAAGCGCGAGCGGATCGCCAACGACCCGCTCAACCTCATCCCGGTGGACGGCCCGGCCAACAACGCCAAGCGGGACTCCGGCCCCGCCTCCTGGCTGCCCCCGTACAAGCCGGTCCGCTGCTCCTACGCGGTGCGGTTCGCCCAGGTCTCGCTGAAGTACGGACTCCCGGTCACGGCCGCCGACAAGCGGGCCATGCTCACCCAGTGCGGCGGCTGAGCGGCTGCTGACCGGCCGCCGCCGCGCCGGGAGCGGGCGGGTCTCAGACCTTGCCGCCGCAGATGACGTCGTACGGGCGGCCCATCGCCATCATCAGCTGCATCGGCTCCGTGGTCGCCGCCGGGCACTCGGTCTTCTCCTTGACGAGGCCCAGGACCTTGAAGTCGGCCGCCCCGGCCGAGGTGCAGGCGATCTCCTTGGCCGTCGCGGAGATGCAGTCGCCCTCGACCAACTGGCCGCCGCCGGCGCCCGCGTCGCCGGGGTGGTCGCCCGCCAGGTTGCGGCCGCAGACCGTGTTGGTCGGAATGCCGCCGCTCTTCTTGTCGTCGCCGGAGCCGAAGACCCGCGAGACCTGGATGATCAGGTCCGTACCGGCCGGGCACTGGATCGCGTTCGGCAGGAAGCTCGCGTCCTCGATCTTCAGGGCCTCGAAGGTCGCGCCCGACTCGTCGCAGTCGAAGGCGCGGTAGCCGTCCGGCTTGTTCTCCGGGTCCGGGCCTCCGCAGTCACCGACCTCCCACGAGCCGCCCTTGCCGTCCGAAGCGGACGAGGACGAGGAGGAGTTCGAGGACGACTTCGCGGAGTCGTCGCCGAAGATCTTGGACGCCCCGTAGCCCAGACCGAGGATCACCGCGAGCACGACGATGCTCTGGAGGCACCCGGCGGCTCTCCGGGGGCGGGGCGGTGCGGTGCCGGGCTGGGTCATGGGTCTGCTCCTCGACGAGTGGCGCACAGGGTGCGAAGTCACGGGTGGGGACGCGACATGGACACCTCATGGTTCCGGCCGGTTACAGCCCGTTCCGGCAGCCGGTTCCGGCCGGATCGCGCCGGTGCGCGCGGTGGCCCGCGCCGGTGTGTGCGGTGGCCCCCACGCCGATATTCGCTGGTGGGAGCGGCGGAGGCTGTTTAGGGTCGCGCGCATGGAGCTGAACATCACCACCCTCGCCGAACGCCCCGAGCTGGCCGGCGCCCTGGACCGCATGCCGGACACCTGGCCGGACTTCATCCTGGAGGACCTCGTCGGCTGGGCGAACTTCCCGCGGATCGCCGTCGAGTTCCCCCAGTACGTGCTGGTCGCCACCGATCCCGAGGGCGCCGTGGTCGCGCGCGCGTTCAGCGTGCCCTTCCTGCTGGACGCCCCCGGACGCGGCGAACTGCCCGTCGGCGGCTGGGACCAGGTGCTGCTGTGGGCGTTCTCGGACCTGCGGCGCGGGAACACGCCCGACACGGTCAGCGCGATCGACATCACGGTGGCCACCGGCCATCTGGGCAAGGGCATATCGGGCCGGATGCTCGCCGCGATGCGCGACAACGCGCGACGGCTCGGCTTCGGGCAGGTCGTCGCCCCGGTGCGGCCGAACGGCAAGCACCTGCGGTCCGGTCTGCCGATGGAGGAGTACGCCCGGCTCACCCGGGCCGAGGACGGGCTGCCCGAGGACGCCTGGCTCCGGGTGCACGCCCGGGCGGGCGGGAAGGTGGACTCGGTCGCCACCGTGTCGATGACCGTGCGCGGGTCGCTCGCCCAGTGGCGGGAGTGGACCGGGCTGCCGTTCGACACGGACGGTCCGGTGGAGGTGCCGGGGGCGCTCGTGCCGGTGCACTGCGCGCTCGCGCACGGTTACGCGGTCTACGTCGAGCCCAACGTCTGGGTACGGCACCGACTGTGACGCCCAGGACCGAAGCGCCGGGGCGGGGCCCGGCGCCCAGCGCGATCTCCGCCCGTCCGGGCGCAGCGCCCACCGTGACGCCCGGGCCTGCCCGGACGCCCGTGCAGGCCTCGACGCCCGCGCACGCCCCGGCTCTCCTCGTCATCGACATGCAGAACGCCCTGGTGGCGATGGCGTACCGGGCTTCCGGCACCGTCGCGGCCATCGCCGGTCTCCAGCGGCGGGCCAGGGCGGCCGGTGCGCCCGTGGTGCTGGTGCAGCAGCGGGACGAGGAGCTGGAGCCCGGGACCGAGGGCTGGCGGATCGTGCCCGAACTGGCCCCCGCCCCGGGTGAGACGGTCGTGCCCAAGGCCGCCCCGGACAGCTTCCTGGACACGGACCTGGACGCGGTCCTGCGGGCCAGGGGGGTCACCGAGGTCGTCGTCACCGGTTTCGCCACCGAGATCTGCGTCGAGTCCACGGCCCGGCAGGCGCTGAGCCGCGGGTACGACGTGGTCCTCGTCGCGGACGGGCACACCACGTCCGTCCGGCCCGGCCCGGGCCCGTACGCCGCGCCGGAGGCGTCCGTCGCGCACCACAACGAGATCTACCGCAACCTCCGCTTCCCGGGCCGCCGGATACGCGTACTGCCGGCGGCCGAGGTGGACTTCACGGGCGGAGCCCCGGCGGCCGGGTGACCGAGGGCGGCGGGCCCGCGAGAGGCTGATGCCTACGGCTCCAGGTCGACGATGTCCTTCGCGGCGGGCTTCTCCGCCACGACGGGCACGTCGAACTCGGACAGGTTCATCGTCATCGGCTCCTCGCCGCCCCGGGACGCGACGCGCAGGATGTACGGGGCGCCCTCGGCGGAGACGTCGATGGTGAACGTCTCCGCGCCCTCCTTCTCCGTGAGGCGCAGGGCGGGCTTGCCGGCGACCTTCGTGGGGCCCTTCTTGCGGGCGGCGTTGTCGCCCGCCTCGAACTCCTTCAGCAGGCCCTTCAGGTCGCAGAACTCGATGGAGTCCTCGGTGTCCGGGTCGGACGCCTTCGACTCCATCCAGCGGCCCGCGATCAACTCGACCGCCGCGTCCACGTCCGCCTTCGGCTCACCCTTCGACTGCTCGCGCAGCAAGGCCTCGTCGAGCTTCGTGTAGACCGTGTCGCCGGTCTTGCGGACCTCCATCGTGCCCGTGCCGCCCATGGTCATCGTCCCGGTGCAGTCACCTCCCAGTCTCGTGGCGAAGTCGGCCTCGACCCGGCCGTCGGAGGGGGTCATGTCGAGCCCGAACCGCGGGGACTTGACCTCGTTCGTCTTCGTGAGGGCCTTGTTCACGACCTCCGGGCCGGACACTCCGGCGAACGGCCCGGTCTCCTTCGGGGAGTCCGTGCCGCAGGCGGCGAGACCGAACAGGGGCATCGCGCAGACGGTGTTGACGGATATACGGGTGATGAGACGCATGGGTGAAGCTCCGGAAGGAGAGGCGCGCGACGCCGGACGGTGAGGAGAGGAAAGCGCCCCCTCGGCAGGGTCGGGTCAATAACAACAGAGGTTGCACAACCCGGGGTCGCCCGGTCGGTGGAGGTGTATACGCTCACCCCACACGTCCGACATCCGCGTCCCAGGAGCAGCACATGCACGGCTACGGCCCGACGCCGCAGCAGCAGACGACACCCCGGCCGTCCCCGGGGACGCTCACGACGGTGCGCGTGATCCTCGTGACGGTGACCGTGCTGAGCTGCGGCCTGCTGGGCTGGGTGGCGATGCTGCGGCTGGCGTTCGTCACCCGCAGGCCGCGCGACTGGGTGCTGCTCGCGGTCGTGATCGCCCTCAACGCCGCGCTGTTCGGCTTCATCATGGACACACCCGACAACCCCGAGGACATGTCGGACGCGGCGGCGCTGTTCATGATGGTCTGGATCGTCGCCCTGCTGGCCGGGGTGATCACCTATTACCTGTACGTGGAGATCCGCCACTACAGCGCCCTCGGCTCCCCGGCCCCGTACACCGCTCCCGGGCACCCCGCGCCACTCCCGTACCAGCAGCACCAGCAGCACCAGCACCAGCGCCGGCAGCAGGGTCAGCACCCGCCGCACCAGCAGCAGAGCCCGCAGCCCAACCCGTACACCGTGCGGACCCCGCCGCCCACGCCCGCCCCCGCGCCCCAGCGCCTCGACCAGGTCCGTGCCGAGCTGGACGAGCTGAGCGACTACCTCCGCAAGGAGGGCGAGGGCCGGTGAGCGGGCGGATCATCGCCGACCGGTACGAACTGGCCACCATCCTCGGCCAGGGCGGCATGGGCCAGGTCTGGACGGCCTACGACCGGCGCCTGGACCGCCGCGTCGCCGTGAAGCTGCTGCGCCCCGACCGGGTCGCCGGGCCCACCGGCAGCGACGCCGCCGACGAGCTGCGCCGCCGGTTCGTCCGCGAGTGCCGGGTCACCGCGCAGGTCGACCACCCCGGCCTGGTCACCGTCCACGACGCGGGCAGCGACGACGACGACCTCTACCTCGTCATGCAGTACGTCGAGGGCTCCGACCTCGCCGACCATCTGGCCGAGAGCAGCCCCTACCCCTGGCCGTGGGCCGTCGCGGTCGCCGCCCAGCTCTGCGCGGTCCTCTGCGCGGTGCACGCGGTGCCGATCGTCCACCGCGACCTCAAGCCCCGGAACGTGATGGTCCGGCCCGACGGCACCGTCACCGTGCTCGACCTCGGCGTCGCCTCCGTGCTCGACACGGACACCACCCGCCTCACGCACACCGGCTCACCCATCGGCTCCCCGGCCTACATGGCCCCCGAGCAGGCGATGGGCGGCGCGGTCGGCCCGTACACCGACCTGTACGCCCTCGGGGTGCTCCTGCACGAACTCCTCAGCGGTGACGTGCCGTTCGCCGGGTCCACCGCGCTCGGCGTCCTGCACCGCCACCTCTACGAGCCCCCGCTCCCGGTCCGCAGGACCCGCCCCGAGGTCCCCGCCGCGCTGGAGGCCCTCGTGCTGAGGCTCCTCGCCAAGGACCCCCAGGGCCGGCCCGCCTCCGCCCAGGAGGTGTACGAGGACCTCGCCCCGCTCCTCCCGAAGCACGGGACCCCTGCCGGCCCGCTCGACCCGACGCGCCCGTTCCTGCGGCCGCACGCCCCCTGGCCGGACCGGGTCGCGACCCCGGCCTCCGTGCCCGCGCCCGCCGCCTTCGCCGCGCCGCCGCCCTCCCTCGGCGCCCCGCCCTCCTTCACCCCGCCCCCGGCGGTCGCACCGGCCCCCGCGCGCCCCGCCCACCTGCCCCGGCAGAGCACCCCGCCGCCCGCCCGGCCGGACGTCGCGCGGGCCGTGGACGAGGTCAAGAAGCTGCTCGGCGAGGGCCGGATCACCCAGGCCGTGGACGTCCTCGGCGCCACGCTCCCGGCCGCCGCCGCCGAGCACGGCGAGCACTCACCGGTCGTCCGCATCCTGCGCAAGCAGTACGCCGCGACCCTCATGGACGACGGGCAGTACCGCCGCGCCCTGCCCGAGCTGCGACGCCTCGCCGAGGACCGCACCGCCGAAGCGGGCCGGGCCGACGCGCAGGCCCTCCAGTTCCGCTACGACGCCGCCCAGTGCCTCGAACAGCTCGGTGAGGCCGGGGCCGCGCTGGTCGAGTACCGCGCGGTCCTCCCGTACTACGAGAACGCCTACGGGCCGATCGCCTCCGACCCCGGCCGCGCCCTCGACATCCGGCACCGCATCGGGCAACTGCTCCTGGCGGTCGGCGACCACACCGCTGGCCGGGCGCAGCTCCAGGCCCTGCTGTACGACGCCGAGCGCACCTACGGGCCGCACCACCCGCTGCCGATGGACCTGCGACGCCTGCTCAGCCACCAGCGGGACGTCCGCGGGGGCTGACGGCGCCCCCGTACCGACCCCACCGCGGCACGTTCCGGAGCACGTTCCGGACCGCTTTCCCGACCGCCTTCGCGACCAATTTGCCGGCCACATCCCCAACTCCTCCCGAATCGTTGGTCGAATCAGTGGCACCGGCCACCTCCACTGCCTAACATCGATCACCGCAAGGCTTTGTGCACTGATGCACAAACTCTCCCCGGGAGGCTCCTTTGCACCGCCGTCGTCGCACCGCGCTCGCCGTCCTCGCCGCGACACTCGTCGCCGCGCCGCTCCTCACGGCCTGCGGCAACCAGTCCCACCCCGGCGCCGCGGCCGTCGTGGGCGGCGAGCGGATCGACGTGTCGACGGTCCAGGACCGCGCCGCCGACGTCCGCAGCGCCCAGGAGAGCTCCCCGGAGGCCGCCCAGCTGGTGAACAAGTCGGGCCAGCTCAACCGCGCCAAGCTGCACGGGCTGATCTTCGGCCGGATCCTCGACCGCGCCGCGGCGGACGCGGGGGTCACGGTCACCCGCAAGGAGATCCAGGAGATGCGGAAGGCCAGCGGCGCCCAGCAGGGCGGCGAGGAGCGGTTCGAGGCGATGATGCTCCAGCAGCGCTGGGTCGCCCCGGACCAGATCGACGCCGACATGCGCCAGGAGGTCCAGCTCCCGAAGCTCGCCGAGGCGCTCGGCGCGGACCTCGGCACACCGGCCGGCCAGCAGGTCGTCGGCGAGGCCCTGACCAAGGCGTCGAAGGCCCTCGACATCGACGTCAACCCGCGCTTCGGCACCTGGGACGACCAGAAGATGCAGCTCGGCAACTACAGCGCGCCCTGGATCACCCAGGTCACCGAGTTCGCACCGAAGGACTCCCCGGCGGGCGCCTGAACGGGCAGGCGCCGGAACCGGCGGGCGCCCGAACCTGCCGGCGCCGGAACCGGCGGGCGCCGGAACCGGCGGGCGCCGGAACCGGCGGGCGCCGGAACCTGCGGGCGCCTGAACGGGCAGGCGCCGGAACCTGCGGGCGCCTGAACGGGCAGGCGCCGGAACCGGCGGGCGCCCGAACCGGCGGGCGCCCGAACCGCCGGACCGGAGGCCCGGGGCCGGAGGTAGGTTCGCAGGGTGAACGCCGAAACCCCCGACGCCTCCGCCCGGACCTCCGCCGACCCCGGCCGCGTCGTCCTGCTCACCGCCAGCCACCGGGTCGCGCCCGGCCTGCTGTCCTGGCCGGCCTGGCAGACGCTGCACGCGGCCGACCGGGTCCTCGTCGCCGGCCCGGACCACCCGCAGCTCCCCTATCTCCGCGAGGCGGGCGTACACGTCGAGCACGCCACGCCCTCGGCCGACGAGCTGGTCGCCGACTGCGCGGGCGGCCGGACCGTCGTCGTCCTGGTCGGAGGTGAGGGCGACACCCGCCTGACGGACGGCCTGGCCCGGCTCGGCGGCTCGGGCCGGGTGGCCATGCCGGACCTGGAACTGCTCCCCGGCTCCTACGACCTGCCCGGGGCCCGCCTGCTGGACCTGGTCCAGGTCATGGACCGCATCCGCCGCGAGTGCCCCTGGACCTCGCGGAAGACGCACCGGGGCCTCGCCAAGTACGCCATCGAGGAGGCGTACGAGCTGGTCGAGGCGATCGAGGACGGCGACCGGGACGAACTGCGCGAGGAACTCGGCGACGTCCTGCTCCAGGTCGTCTTCCACGCGCGGATCGCCGAGGAGGGCCGCCCGGAGGACGGGGAGGAGCCGTTCGCCATCGACGACGTCGCGGGCGGCCTCGTCGAGAAGCTGATCCACCGCCACCCGCACGTCTTCGGCGACGCGAGCGCCGAGACCCCCGAGGACGTCCACGCGCACTGGCTGCGCACCAAGGCGATCGAGAAGCAGCGCACCTCGGTCACCGAAGGCGTTCCCCTCGGCCAGCCCGGCCTGGCCCTCGCCGCGAAGCTCGCGAGCCGCGTCCGTACGGCGGGCCTCGGCGTCCCCCTCCCCACGGGCGACACCATCGGCTACGAGCTCCTGGCCCTCGCCGTCGCCGCCGAGGCGGACGGCACCGACCCGGAGGCCGCCCTGCGCGCCGCCGCCCGCGCCTACCGCGACGCGATCCTGGCGGCGGAGGGCGGGGCGGACGCCGCCGGGAAGCCGCGGGAGGACGCCGGTCCGCCGACCGATACCGTCGAGGAGTGAACGACAGCCCCGCCCCACGCACCCCCGAGCCCTCCGCCTGCCCCCACAGCGCCGCCCCGGGCGAGGCCGTCCCGGCGGCCCCCGCCCCCGAACTCTTCACGTGGGAGTTCGCCACCGACCCCTACCCGGCCTACGCCTGGCTCCGTGAGCACCGCCCGGTGCACCGCACCTCGCTGCCCAGCGGGGTCGAGGCCTGGCTGGTGACGCGGTACGGGGACGCCAAGGAAGCGCTCGCCGACGCGCGGCTCTCCAAGAACCCGGCCAACCACGCCGAGTCGCCGCACGCCAAGGGGAAGACGGGGATCCCGGGGGAGCGCAAGGCGGAGCTGATGACGCATCTGCTCAACATCGACCCGCCGGACCACACCCGGCTGCGCCGGCTCGTGTCCAAGGCGTTCACCCCGCGCCGGGTCGCGGAGTTCGCGCCCCGCGTGCAGGAGCTGACGGACCGGCTCATCGACGACTTCGTGGAGAAGGGGAGCGCCGACCTCATCCACGACTTCGCCTTCCCGCTCCCCATCTACGCCATCTGCGACCTGCTCGGCGTTCCCGAGGAGGACCAGGACGACTTCCGGGACTGGGCGGGCATGATGATCCGGCACGGCGGCGGGCCGCGCGGCGGGGTCGCCCGGTCGGTGAAGAAGATGCGCGGCTACCTGGCCGAACTCATCCACCGCAAGAGGGAGAACCCGGGCGACGACCTGATCTCCGGGCTGATCCGGGCCAGCGACCACGGCGAGCACCTCACGGAGAACGAGGCGGCGGCCATGGCGTTCATCCTGCTGTTCGCCGGGTTCGAGACGACGGTCAACCTCATCGGCAACGGGACCTACGCGCTCCTGCGCCACCCCGAGCAGCGCGCCGGGCTGGAGGCCTCCCTGGCGGCGGGGGAGGACGCGCTGCTCGCCACCGGCATCGAGGAACTGCTCCGGTTCGACGGGCCGGTCGAGATGGCGACCTGGCGGTACGCCACCGAGGCGCTGAACCTGGGCGGCGAGGAGATCGCCGCCGGGGACCCCGTACTGGTGGTGCTGGCGGCGGCCGACCGCGACCCGGAGCGGTTCACGGATCCGGACACCCTGGACCTTGCGCGGCGTGACAATCAGCACCTCGGATACGGGCACGGCATCCACTACTGCCTGGGAGCACCGCTGGCCAGGCTGGAGGGGCAGACCGCGCTGGCAACGCTGTTGAGACGCCTTCCTGACCTGCGACTTGCAGGAGAACCTGGCGATTTGCGCTGGCGTGGCGGGCTCATCATGCGTGGACTGCGCACCCTTCCGGTCGCGTTCGAACCGGGCAGCCGATCCGAAAAAAGTGACGCAGTGTCAACTCTGTGACTTTCACGTGATCTCCGCTGCATCGACTTGTGACACACGTTCGAGTCCCGCTAGGTTCACCGTTCGACGCGTCGGTCGCACCTTGCCCACGCGTCACCTGTGCACCGCGGCAGGCATGGAGTCCGGCACGGAATCCGCTGCGCGCGGCGCTCAGGCCACTCGCTTGTCAGTCGCACGGAAGGCATACCCATGGGCTCCGCGAACGGCAGACACCGCCGCCCTCGTCAGGCACCCGCCATCATCGTCGCCGCAGGCGTGACGGGATCGGCCATCGCCATCCCGCTGCTCGGCGCGGGCGGCGCGCAGGCCGCCGAGGCCACCACCTGGGACCGGGTCGCCGAGTGCGAGAGCGGCGGCATGTGGAGCGCCGATCTCGGCAACGGCTACTACGGAGGGCTCCAGTTCTCGCAGGAGACCTGGTCGGCGTACGGCGGCACGGCGTTCGCGCCCCGCGCCGACCTCGCCAGCCGCTCGCAGCAGATCTCGGTGGCCGAGAAGGTGCTGGACGACCAGGGCCCGAAGGCGTGGCCCAGCTGCGCGGTCATCTCCGGCCTCGCGCTGGACGGCGCCCTGCCGGGCGTCGACCCGGGCACCTCGCCGTCCGCGGACCCGTCCGCCGATCCTTCGGCGGACCCGTCGACCACCCCGACCGACGAAGCGGATGCATCCGGCGAAAAGGGTGAATCCGGCAAGTCCGGAGAAGCCGATGGGTCCGGCACGGGTGAGAAGCGTGACGAGGCGGACAAGGGTGGCGGTGGCGGTGCGGAGAAGAGGGGGGAGCGCCCCGACCCCTCGGTGACGCCGTCCGCCCCCGACGCCTCGGACCCCTCCACGGCCCCCGACGCCCCGGCGGGCGAGGACGGCACGGCGGGCAAGCACCGGGGTGCCCCCGCCCCCGAGGAGGCCGACGCGGGCCGGGCGGACGGCCCCCGCGAATCCGGCCGGCACGCCTCACGCGGTGACGGTGACGCGCGGGGCGGCGGCGCGGCGACCGCCGACGGGTACACGGTGCGGCCCGGCGACAACCTCTGGGCGATCGCCGACGCGCAGGAGATCCCCGGCGGCTGGACCGGCCTGTACGAGGCGAACAAGGGCCTCCTCGGCTCCGACCCGGACCTGATCCTGCCCGGCCAGAACCTGGACCTCGGCCTGGACCGGGATGCGGGCGAGGGCGCGGACAAGGCCGCGCCGGAGGGTGCCGAGACGCCCGCCGAGGCTCCCGCCGCCAACTGATCGAATTCGGGAAAACCCCCCGAAAGTCGAGGCAGTTAAGAGACCTATGTCCACTTTTGCGTAAGTGAGACATGGGTCTCTTTGCTTCAACTGGCGCTTTCCGTCCGGCCGGTCCGGGCGTATCGCCCCCCACCTGCGGAAACGCCCCGTTGACCGCCGCGAGTTCGGGCTGATTGCCCCCTATGTCCATCTTTGAATGTCGGGGTTGCCTGTGTTTACGGTCGGAACCGCTCGCACCGCGGGCCCCGTCGACCGTCACGCCGAATCCTGCCGTCGGTCGAAGGGAACAGACGCGTAAGCGCCGTAGGCAGGAGCGGGGGACCCAGGTAAGCCGCCGGGTCCGGACGCCTCGTCGAACCGACGGGGACGTACGGGACCGGCTCGGGGTGAAGTCGCGAGCAGTACCGCGCGACCGGGCAACTCATCAGCCCGAACCCGACAGCTCACCTCGTAGGCGTCGGTGAGGAGATTCGTTCCATGCTGCTGAACAGCAAGGGCAAGCACCGCCGCCCGTCCAAGGCCACCCGCATCGCCACCCTCGCGGGTGTCACCGGTGCCGCCATCGCCGTCCCGCTGATGGGCGCGACCAACGCTTCCGCCGCCTCCGTCGAGACCTGGGACGCCGTCGCCCAGTGCGAGTCCGGCGGCAACTGGTCCATCAACACCGGCAACGGCTACTACGGCGGACTGCAGTTCTCGCAGTCCAGCTGGGCCGCCGCCGGCGGTACGCAGTACGCCTCCCGCGCCGACCTGGCCTCCAAGGACCAGCAGATCGCCACCGCCGAGAAGCTTCTCGACATGCAGGGCCCGGGCGCCTGGGCCTGCGCCGGCGCCGGCGGCCTCACCAACGACGGTGTGGACCCGGGCGTGAACACCGGCTCCGGCTCCGGCGAGAGCAAGCCCGAGCAGGCGCAGCCCGAGCGCCAGGCCGAGCAGCCCACCACGCGCTCCGAGCAGCGCACCGCTCCGCAGGCCGAGAAGAAGGCCGAGAGCAAGAAGACCGTCACCACCCCGACCGGCGAGAAGGTCCAGAAGGGCGACGGCGAGTACAAGGTCGAGGCCGGCGACACCCTGAGCACCATCGCCAAGGCCGAGGGCGTCAAGGGCGGCTGGAGCAAGCTCTTCGACCTCAACGACGACATCGTCAAGGACGCGGACCTGATCTTCCCGGGTCAGCAGCTCCACCTGAAGTAACCGCCGTCTCTCCTCCCCGGAGGAGAAGCGTCCGGCGGCACTTCTCCTCGCACGGCTTCCCGGCCCGGCGCGCTCATCCCCCCAGCGCGCCGGGCCGGGTTCTTCGTGGGGGCGGAGGCCGGTGGACCCGTATGCGTTCACCTCTTGTTGTTACCGCTCAGTAGATTTCTAGAGTTTTGTCCCGTGATGCAGGCCCTTGGGTCCTTTTTCGTCCCAGGAGGCGGGCGGTCGGCTGGCCGACGCGGCCGGGCCCGATAGGCTCGTGCCGCAAGGCCACAGTGACCCTGCACAACCAGTGTCAGATCCCAGAAGGAGATGCCTCGTGCCGTCCATCGACGTCGTCGTAGCCAGGGAAATCCTCGACTCCCGCGGCAACCCCACGGTCGAGGTCGAGGTTGGCCTCGACGACGGCAGCACGGGTCGTGCTGCCGTTCCGTCCGGCGCCTCCACCGGTGCGTTCGAGGCCATTGAGCTTCGCGACGGTGACCCCAACCGCTACATGGGCAAGGGCGTCGAGAAGGCCGTCCTCGCCGTCATCGAGCAGATCGGCCCGGAGCTCGTCGGGTACGACGCCACCGAGCAGCGCCTCATCGACCAGGCGATGTTCGACCTGGACGCCACCGAGAACAAGGCCTCGCTCGGCGCGAACGCCATCCTCGGCGTCTCGCTCGCCGTCGCGCACGCCGCCTCCGAGGCGTCCGACCTGCCGCTCTTCCGCTACCTCGGCGGCCCGAACGCGCACCTGCTGCCCGTTCCGATGATGAACATCCTGAACGGCGGCTCGCACGCCGACTCCAACGTGGACGTCCAGGAGTTCATGATCGCCCCGATCGGCGCGGAGTCCTTCTCCGAGGCCCTGCGCTGGGGCGCGGAGGTCTACCACACGCTGAAGAAGGTCCTCAAGACCAAGGGCCTGTCCACCGGACTCGGCGACGAGGGCGGCTTCGCCCCGAACCTGGAGTCCAACCGCGCCGCCCTGGACCTCATCGTCGAGGCCATCAAGGAGGCCGGTTACGTCCCGGGCCGCGACATCGCGCTCGCGCTCGACGTCGCCGCGTCCGAGTTCTACAAGGACGGCGTCTACGAGTTCGAGGGCAAGTCCCGCTCGGCCGCCGAGATGACCGAGTACTACGAGGAGCTCGTCTCCGCGTACCCGCTGGTCTCCATCGAGGACCCGCTGTACGAGGACGACTGGGCCGGCTGGAAGGTCATCACCGACCGCATCGGCGCCAAGGTGCAGATCGTCGGCGACGACCTCTTCGTCACCAACCCCGAGCGCCTGGCCCGCGGCATCGAGGAGGGCTCCGCCAACGCCCTGCTCGTGAAGGTCAACCAGATCGGTTCGCTGACCGAGACCCTGGACGCCGTCGAGCTGGCCCAGCGCAACGGCTTCAAGTGCATGATGTCGCACCGCTCCGGCGAGACCGAGGACGTCACCATCGCCGACCTCGCCGTCGCCGTGAACTGCGGCCAGATCAAGACCGGCGCCCCGGCCCGTTCGGACCGCGTCGCCAAGTACAACCAGCTGCTGCGCATCGAGGAGATCCTCGACGACGCCGCGGTGTACGCGGGCCGTTCCGCCTTCCCGCGCTTCAAGGGCTGACCCGTAGCCTCAGGACGGTAGCCTCCGCCCGTCCCCGCACCCGGTCCCGTACCGTGTGCGGGGACGGACGTGTGTAACGGGGAGGCGGGAGACATGGCGGGCAAGGACCGGTTCTCCACCGCGACCAGGCTGCGCCTGCTCGGCGAGCAGACCGCGGCCCGCGTGTACCGGTCCCAGAACCGCCGGCAGGCCCGCCGCTCCCGGCTCACCGGCCGGGCCGCGTTCCTGGCGCTGGTGGTCTGCTCCCTCGTGGTGGCGCTCGCCTACCCGATGCGGCAGTACGTCTCCCAGCGCGACGAGATCGCCGAGCAGGAGCGGCTCTCGCAGCAGGCGGAGCGGCGCACCGAGGAGCTGCGGGACGAGAAGGCGCGGCTCCAGGACGACGCGTACATCATGCGGCTGGCCCGCCAGCACCTCCATTACGTCCTCCCCGGGGAGACCGGCTACACCGTGACCGACCCCGACGCGGCCCAGGACCGTCGCGGCGAGTCGGGCGCGAGCGACCGGCCGTGGCACTCGAACCTCTGGGACGGCGTGGACAGCGCCGACCGGGCCGACCGCGACTGACCGACCCGCACCCACCGCTACGAGACATCCACCCCCACGAGCTTGTGACCTCCACGAGCTTGTGACCTCCACGAGCTTCCGAGCAGAACCAAGGCAGGCATGGAAACGCCCCCTCCGCAGACCGAGTCCACCAAGCCCACCGACGCGGACATCGCCGCGTTCGAGCAGCAGCTCGGCCGCCCGCCGCGCGGTCTGCGCGCCATCGCGCACCGCTGCCCGTGCGGCAACCCGGACGTGGTGGAGACCCAGCCCCGTCTGGAGGACGGCACGCCGTTCCCGACGACGTACTACCTGACCTGCCCCCGGGCGGCCTCGGCGATCGGCACGCTGGAGGCCAACGGGGTCATGAAGGAGATGACGGCCCGTCTGGAGACCGACGCGGAGCTGGCCGACGCCTACCGGGCCGCGCACGAGGACTACATCGCCCGCCGCGACGCCATCGAGGTCCTGGAGGGCTTCCCGAGCGCGGGCGGCATGCCGGACCGGGTGAAGTGCCTGCACGTCCTGGTCGGCCACTCGCTGGCCGCGGGCCCCGGGGTGAACCCGCTGGGCGACGAGGCCATCGCCATGCTGCCCGAGTGGTGGGCCAAGGGCCCCTGCGTCACGCCCTGCGCGCCGCAGGGCGACGGCTGGACGGTGGACGAGGGCGACGGCGGCCACTTCGCCTTCCGCCCCCTGGACGGCCCCGCCGAGGGGCAGGGCGCATGACCCGGGTGGCCGCCGTCGACTGCGGCACGAACTCCATCCGGCTCCTGGTCGCCGACGTGGACCCCGCCACCGGCTCCTTCACCGAGCTGGACCGGCGCATGACGATCGTCCGCCTCGGCCAGGGCGTCGACAGGACCGGCCGGCTCGCCCCCGAGGCGCTGGAGCGGACGTTCGCGGCCTGCCGTGAGTACGCCGCCGCGATCGAGGAACTGGGCGCGGAGCGGATCCGCTTCGTCGCCACCTCCGCCTCCCGCGACGCCGAGAACAGCGCCGACTTCGTGGCCGGGGTCCGGGACATCCTCGGCGTCGAGCCCGAGGTGATCACCGGCGACCAGGAGGCGCAGCTCTCCTTCGACGGGGCCACCAAGGAACTGGCGGGCAGCGACCACCTGGCGAAGCCGTATCTGGTCGTCGACATCGGCGGCGGCTCCACCGAGTTCGTCCTCGGCTCGGACCGGGTGGAGGCGGCCCGGTCCGTGGACATCGGCTGCGTACGGATGACGGAGCGTCATCTGGTCGTGGACGGGACCGTCATGGACCCGCCCAGCCATGAGCGGGCCGCCGCGATCCGCGCCGACGTCGACGCCGCCCTCGACCTCGTCGAGCCGACGGTGCCGCTCCAGGGCGCCGGCACGCTCGTGGGCCTGGCGGGCACCGTCACCACGCTCGCCGGAATCGCGCTGGAACTGCCGGAGTACGACTCCGCGGCCATCCACCACTCCCGGGTCACCCGCGGCCAGGTCCGCGCGATCACCGAGCACCTGCTCCGCTCCACCCACGAGGAGCGCGCCGCGATCCCCGTGATGCACCCGGGCCGGGTCGACGTGATCGGCGCGGGGGCGCTCGTCCTGCTCGCCGTGATGGAGCGGACGGGAGCCCACGAGGTCGTCGTCAGCGAGCACGACATCCTCGACGGCATCGCCTGGAGCGCCGCGTAGCCGGGCGGGCAGCCCTCCGGCTGCCCGCTCAGTCGCATCGCCACCTGCACTGTTGAGCCCCGATCCAGTCCCTCCGGGCCGTTCGGGGGACCCTGCCGGAGACACGCCGCGAGAAACTTCGTGAACTTCTTCACAAGGAATGGGGTCCTGTTGGTCGCAGTTGGGGCCCATCAGGCCGGAACTGGTCGCCCCGGAGGGTGTGCGCGGGGGCCGCGCGCGCGTTCCGGGAGCGTTGCGTCCGTATGAAGAGGACGGGTGGTCCACCCGGTCCGAAGGGTCAAGGGCCAGCTCACAAGCGGTGAACAACGTTTCCCGCGGTGTCGTGGTTCCCTTTCGTGCCCATGACCTGGGTCACGTGGGCGGCGAAGTGTAGCAGAGGGTCGGTCAATCCTTGTGAAGGGGCTCACGAGCACCCCCCTGGGGAGGGGTGGATACTCGATGGCATGAGCACCACGGAGCGTCCCAGGATCCTCGTTGTAGGCGGTGGGTACGTAGGCCTGTACGCAGCTCGTCGCATTCTGAAGAAGATGCGATACGGAGAGGCGACCGTCACGGTCGTCGACCCGCGGTCGTACATGACGTACCAGCCCTTCCTCCCCGAAGCTGCCGCAGGCAGCATCTCGCCTCGGCATGTCGTCGTCCCGCTGCGACGCGTGCTGCCCAAGGCTGAGGTTCTCACCGGTCGGGTCACGACCATCGATCAGGACCGCAAGGTCGCCACGGTCGCGCCGCTCGTCGGCGAGGCCTACGAGCTGCCCTTCGACTACCTGGTCATCGCGATGGGCGCGGTCTCCCGTACCTTCCCGATCCCCGGCCTCGCCGAGCAGGGCATCGGCATGAAGGGCATCGAGGAGTCGATCGGCCTGCGCAACCACGTCCTGGAGCAGCTGGACAAGGCCGACTCCACGACCGACGAGGACGTCCGCCGCAAGGCGCTGACGTTCGTCTTCGTGGGCGGCGGTTTCGCCGGTGCGGAGACCATCGGCGAGGTCGAGGACATGGCCCGCGACGCGGCGAAGTACTACACGAACGTGAAGCGCGAGGACATGCGCTTCATCCTCGTCGACGCCGCCGACAAGATCCTTCCCGAGGTCGGCCCGAAGCTGGGCGCCTACGGCAAGGAGCACCTGGAGAGCCGCGGTGTGGAGATCTACCTCTCCACCTCGATGGACTCCTGTGTCGACGGCCACGTGGTCCTGAAGAACGGCCTGGAGGTCGACTCCAGCACCATCGTGTGGACCGCCGGTGTGAAGCCGAACCCGGCGCTGGCGCGCTTCGGCCTGCCGCTCGGACCCCGCGGTCACGTGGACACCTCGGAGAAGCTCCAGGTGCAGGGCACCGACTACATCTGGGCCGCGGGCGACAACGCCCAGGTGCCGGACATGGTCGGCCGCCGCGCCGGCAACCCGAACGCCTGGTGCCCGCCCAACGCCCAGCACGCGCTGCGTCAGGCGAAGGTCCTCGGCGACAACGTGATCTCCGGTATGCGGGGCTTCCCGCAGAAGGAGTACAGCCACGCCAACAAGGGTGCGGTCGCCGGTCTCGGCCTGCACAAGGGCGTCGCGATGATCGTCATGGGCAAGGTGAAGATCAAGCTCAAGGGCCGTCTCGCCTGGTACATGCACCGCGGCTACCACGGCATGGCCATGCCGACCTGGAACCGCAAGATCCGGATCTTCGCCGACTGGACGCTGGCGATGTTCCTCAAGCGCGAGGTCGTCTCGCTCGGCGCCATGGAGACGCCGCGCGAGGAGTTCTACGAGGCCGCCAAGCCGGCCCCGGCTCCGGCCGCCGCCAAGCCCGAGGGCGAGAAGGCCAAGGCCTCCTGACCGCTCGGTGAAGCGCTCCGCGGGGAGCGCACCGTACGACGCCCGAAGGGGCCGTCCGCCATCCGTGGTGCGGACGGCCCCTTCGGCGTATCCGGACGGGGCCGCGGTCCGGGGCCCCGTGGCGGGGCATGGCCAGATCCCGCCCACATGGGTGGCGCATACACGCGCTTTGCCGATTCGTTGCCCGGTAGCGGGATGACGGAGTGTGCGAGGACAGTTGACGCAGGTGTACCTCGCCACGGCGCCCGGGGCGTCGCGACGGGGTTACGGGCATGTCTGTTCGCTTGGTGATTGTTGTGCTTGTCGGGGAAACACCACGGAGGTGTGCGCCATGGCAGACGCCGCGTCGCGGCTGACCGCTCTTGCCGAAGAGTTGCTCTCGGAACCCCTGCCGGTCCGGATCCGGGCCTGGGACGGCAGCGAATCGGGGCCGCCCGGCGCCCCGGTCCTCGTGATCCGCCACCGCCGCGCCCTGCGCCGGCTCCTGTGGAAGCCCGGCGAACTGGGCCTGGCCCGCGCCTGGGTGGCCGGGGAGATCGACATCGAGGGCGACCTGTACGAAACGCTCGGTCATCTGGCCGGGCTGCTCTGGGACCGCGGCGCCGACGCCAAGGACTCCGTCCACCCGGTCCGCGACCCCAAGGTCCGCGCCTTCGCCCGCGGGCTCCTCGACCTCGCGGGCCCCTGGCCGCCGCCGGCCCCGCCCGCGGAGGAGGTGCGCCGCCGCACCGGACCGCTGCACACCAGACGTCGCGACAAGGAGGCCATCAGCCACCACTACGACGTCGGAAACGACTTCTACGCCCTGGTGCTCGGCCCCTCCATGGTCTACTCCTGCGCCTACTGGCAGGACGGAGGGACCCTGGAGGAGGCCCAGCGCGACAAGCTCGACCTGGTCTGCCGCAAGCTCGGCCTGAAGGAGGGCGACCGGCTGCTGGACGTCGGCTGCGGCTGGGGCGCCATGGCCATCCACGCCGCCCGTGAGTACGGGGCGCAGGTCACCGGCATCACTCTCTCCCAGGAGCAGGCCGCCCACGCCCGCAAGCGCATCGCGGAGGAGGGCCTGACCGACCGCATCGAGATCCGGGTGCAGGACTACCGGGACGTCCTTCCCCGAACTCCCGGTCCCGCTCGAACAGGGGAGACCCCACCCGGCCCGTACGACGCGATCTCCTCGATCGGCATGGCCGAGCACGTCGGATCGGTCCGCTACCGGGAGTACGCGGACGACCTCTACGCCCTCCTGAAGCCCGGCGGCCGCCTCCTGAACCACCAGATCGCCCGCCGCCCCGAGAAGGACGAGGACGCCTACCGCATCGACGCGTTCATCGACGCCTACGTCTTCCCCGACGGCGAACTGGCCCCGCTCGGCCGCACCCTGGCCACCCTGGAGGAGGCCGGCTTCGAGGCCCGGGACGTCGAGACGCTGCGCGAGCACTACGCGCTGACCCTGCGCCGGTGGGTGGCCAACCTGGAGCAGCACTGGGAGCGGGCGGTACGCGCCACCTCCCCGGGCCGGGCCAGGGTCTGGCGGCTGTACATGGCCGCCTCGGCGCTGTCCTTCGAGCGCAACAAGATCGGCGTCAACCAGATCCTCGCGGTGCGCCCGCTGGAGGAAGGCGGCTCCCGGATGCCGCTGCGCGCCCGCACCTGGACGGAGCCCGTCGAGGGCCAGGGCGCCTGACCCGTACGCGTACGGCGACGGGCGAGGGGCCGGCGCCCCGCTTTCCAGCGGGGCGCCGGCCCCTCGTCGTCCCCACGGCCCCCGGGCCCGGACTACTCGGTCTTGATCGCCGTCAGCATGTTGAGCCTCGCGGCGCTGCGGGCGGGCCACAGCGAGGCGAGGACGCCCACCAGGGCGGCGAGGAGCAGGAAGACGCCGAGCCGGTCCCACGGGATGACCAGGGCGTAGCCGGGGATGTCGGCGGACAGGGTCTGGCCGATCGCCCAGCCGAGGAAGACCCCGAGGCCGACCCCGATCACCGCGCCGAAGAGCGAGATGACGACGGCCTCCAGACGGATCATCCGCTTGACGCGGCCCCGGTCGAGGCCGATCGCACGGAGCATGCCGATCTCCTGCTGCCGCTCGAACACCGACATCGCGAGGGTGTTGACGACACCGAGGACCGCGATCAGCAGGGCCATGGCGAGCAGCCCGTACATGATGTTCAGGGCGGTGTTGATGAAGCCGCCGAACATGTCACGGATGTCCTGCCGGTCCATGACGCTCATCGCCGGGTTGTCGCCGAGCGCGTCCACGACCGACTGCTCGTTCGCCTTGCTCGCGCCGCCGTCCGCCTTGATCCAGATCTCCCGGATCTCCGGGCGGGTGGAGGTGCTGTGCTCGTCCGCCAGCTTCTTCGGGATCACGAAGGGTGAGAGGAACTCGTTCTCCTTGTAGAGCGCCCCGACCGTCACCTCGCCCTTCTTGTCGTCCTCGAACTTCACCGGGAGCGTGTCGCCGGTCTTCCAGCCGTTCGACTCGGCGGTCTTGGAACCGACCGCGACCTGGCCGTCCTTGAGCGAGCCGAGCGAGCCGGAGACGGTCGTCAGGGAGAAGACCTTCTCCACGTCGCCGGGGGTGACGGCGGAGGCCGAGTGGTACTCGCCGTCGACCTCGAACCAGGCCGCCTGCTGCGGGGAGAGCGCGGCGACGCCGTCCGCCTTCGACAGGGCCGTCAGCGCGGACTCGTCGAGCGAGTCGCCGCTGGCCATCGAGACCAGGTAGTCGGCCTTGATGTTGTCCGTGGTCATCTTGTCGATGGCCTGGCCGAGCGTGACGCCCAGCACCGAGATGCCGGTGACCAGGGTCAGCCCGATGGCGAGCGCGGAGGCGGTGGCTCCGGTACGCCGCGGGTTGCGGACCGCGTTCTGCGAGGCCAGCTTCCCGGAGACGCCGAACAGCTTCTCCAGCAGCGGCCGGACCAGCGCGATGACCGGGCGCGACAGCAGCGGGATCAGGATGATGACACCGATCAGGGCGAAGAACGCGCCGCCCGCGACCAGCTGCCGGCCGGACGTGCCGCCCGCTCCCGCACCGCCGACGATGCCCGCGGCGCCGATCAGGGCGATCACGCCGCCGATGGAGTTCCGCAGAACCAGGGACTTGGTGGAAGCGGTGGCGTGCACGCTGCTCATCGCGGCCACCGGGGCGATCTTCGCGGCCCGGCGGGCGGGCAGCCAGGCGGCCAGCACGGTGATCAGAACACCCACCGCGAAGGCGGAGAGGACGGCGGTCGGCGAGACGATCAGCGGGCCGGCGGGGATCTTGCCGCCCAGGAGGCCCATCGCGGAGCGCAGACCGGTGGCGAGGCCGAGGCCGAGCGCGAAGCCGATGACGGAGGCGAGCGTCCCGACGACCGCCGCTTCGAGCAGCACCGAGCGCTTGACCTGACGGCGGGTGGCCCCGATGGCCCGCATCAGGGCCAGCTCACGGGTCCGCTGGGCGATCAGCATGGTGAAGGTGTTGGCGATGAGGAAGATGCCGACGAACAGCGCGATGCCCGCGAACGCCAGCAGCATGGTGTTGAGGCTGGACAGTCCGCTCTCGATGTCCTTCGCCTGCTGGTCCGCCAGCGCCTTGCCGGTCTGCGCGGTGGCGTCCTTCGGCAGCAGGGGCTCGATCGCGTCCAGCAGCTTCCGGTCGGAGACGCCGCCCGCGGCGGAGACGGTGGCGTTCTGGAAGACGCCGGGCTTCAGGTAGAGCTTCTGGGCGGTCGCGGTGTCGAACAGCACGAGGCTGCCGCCCGCGTTGACCGCGCCGTCCTCGGTGGTGAAGATCCCCGAGAGGGTGTACTCCTTCACCGGGCCGTTGGTCGCGACCCGCACCGGGTCGCCGACGCGGTACTTGCCCTTGCTCGCGGTGTCCTTGTCGAGTGCGACCGAGCCGTTCTCCGCCGGGCCCGAGCCGTCGGTGAAGACGTAGCTCGCGTCCTTGCCGTCCTTGCCGGGGGCGAAGTTGGCACCGGTGTTGGACCAGCCGTTGCCGATCAGCTTGCCGTCCGGGTCGGCGACCCCGGCGAAGCCGTTGACCCGGCCGGTGGCGGAGGCCACGCCGTCCAGGCCCCGGATCTTCTCCAGGGTGGCGTCGTCGATGCCGGCGGTCTTCTCGTCGTCGCCGGCGAACGTCTCGATGGAGACGGCGACGTTGTCGTAGCTCTTGGCGGACTGCTTGCTGAAGGCGTTGCCGAGGGTGTCGGTGAAGACCAGGGTGCCGGAGACGAACGCTACGCCGAGCATGACGGCGAGCACGGTCATCAGCAGCCTGGCCTTGTGCGCGAGCACATTGCGCAGGGCGGTACGGAACATGTCTGTGTCCTGGGATGGGTTCCGGAAGGGGGGCGGGGACGCGCGATGCCGGCGGCCGGGGTGCGGCGGGGCGCCCGTGTCGGCCGGTGCGGCGGCCGGGCCGGCCGGCCCGGCCGACGGCGTCAGCTCGTGCGGCCCTTCGCGTCGAACGCCTTCATCCGGTCGAGGACCCCGTCGGCGGTCGGGTGCATCATCTGGTCGACGACCGCGCCGTCCGCGAGGAAGATGACCCGGTCCGCGTAGGAGGCGGCGACCGGGTCGTGCGTCACCATCACCACGGTCTGGCCCAGCTCGCGCACCGAGTTGCGCAGGAAGCCGAGGACCTCGGCGCCGGAGCGGGAGTCCAGGTTCCCGGTCGGCTCGTCACCGAAGATGATCTCGGGCTGCGAGGCCAGGGCGCGGGCCACGGCGACGCGCTGCTGCTGACCGCCGGAGAGCTCGGTCGGGCGGTGCTTCAGCCGCTCCGAGAGCCCCACCATGTCGATCACCTTCTGGAGCCACGCGGCGTCCGGCTTACGGCCGGCGATGTCCATCGGCAGGGTGATGTTCTCCAGCGCGGTGAGCGTCGGCAGCAGGTTGAACGCCTGGAAGATGAAGCCGATCTTGTCCCGGCGCAACTGCGTGAGCTGCTTGTCCTTCAGCGTGGACAGCTCGGTCTCGCCGATGCGCACCGAACCGCTGCTGAAGCTGTCGAGCCCGGCGACGCAGTGCATCAGCGTCGACTTGCCGGAGCCCGAGGGGCCCATGATCGCGGTGAACTCGCCCTGCGGGAAGTCCACGGTCACCCGGTCCAGGGCGACGACCTGCGTCTCGCCCTCGCCGTAGACCTTCGACAGCTCCGTGGCGCGGGCAGCCACCGCGGTGGCGCGGTGAACGGTGGGGGTGGTGGTCACAGGGACGCTCCTGGTTCGGGTGATGCGGACGCATGGGCCGTGCTGAGGCGGGCGCTGACGCCATGCCTCGGGGACTTACTCCATCGTTACGTCCCGATCGGCCCCGGTCGTCACTCCCGATGCCCGTTCCCGTGGCCGCCTTGAGTCGCATCGGGGGAGTGGATCCGTCCTCCTCGGGTATGACATCGACCCTGACCGAGCCGAGGCCACCGCTTCACGGTCACCCACGGTGAGCACGCGGTGGGCGGCCGGGGAGCTGCCCCGGCGGTGGGCGCGCCCCGACGGACCGGCGCCGGACCCGGGGCCGGACCCGGGCCGGAGCGGCGCCGGACCCGAGGGTGGCGGATGCCCTGGCGAAGCCTGGCGCGGACCTGGCGCGTTGGGCCGTACGAGTGCGGCGACTTTCCGTCATTCCCGTCCGGGGCGCGGACCGCCCATGATCGGCCGCGGGCGTGCGGTCAGCCCGGCCAGATGTCCTGACGGACCCTCAAGCGGTCAATAAAATAAGACAACATCGCGCCACTGTTCCGCTGATCGAGGGACGCCCCCGGATAGGGTCGGTAGCCAGACGCGGAGCCGCGCGGCACGCCCGGATGGTGGAACGTAGACACGGCGAGCTTAAACCTCGCTGCCCCTCGGGGGCGTGCCGGTTCGAGTCCGGCTCCGGGCACCACGCGCCGCACTGTGCGTGACCCGGACGGCCCAGACCGTGACCGCCTCCCGCTCCTGTGAGCCCGACCACCTGTGTGCCCCATGATCCCCGGCCCGTACGTGATTCCTCCCGGGCCCCGGGGAGCCTCGGCGCACACCGGCGCAAAGATCCTCCCCTGGCACTAGGGTGATTCTTTTGCCTACCCATTACTCTTGTGGCAAGGCCACGCAGTGTGGCCATGGAGGAGTGAGATGAGGAGCAGCAACCCGGTCTTCTCGCGACGGGGGTTCAGCCGCGACAACGGCCACGCGGGCTTCAACGCGACGCCGCAGGCCGGGGCCCCCGCGACGGGCAACCCGTACGCGCAGGGCACCGCCGCCAACCCGTACGCCACCAACCCCTACGCGCAGACGGACATCCAGGGCGCCCCGCAGGCGCCCGCCCGTCCCGACGTGATGACCATCGACGACGTGGTGACGCGTACGGCGATGACGCTCGGCACCGTGATCGTCGCCGCGACCGCCGCCTGGTGGACGCTGCCGGTCGACAAGGAGAACGTCGGCACGGCGATCGGCGTCGCCATCGGCGCCGCGATCATCGGCTTCGTGCTGTCGCTGGTGAACTCGTTCAAGCGCCGGCCCTCGCCGCCGCTGATCCTGACGTACGCGGCGTTCGAGGGTGTCTTCCTCGGCGTCATCAGCAACATCGTCAGTGTCTACTGGGCTCCCGGCGCCGCGATGCAGGCGGTGATCGGCACCATGGCGGTCTTCGCCGGTGTGCTGATCGCCTACCGCACCGGACTGATCCGGGTCACGCGCCGCTTCTACGGCTTCGTGATGGCGGCAGCCATCGGCTTCTCGCTGCTGATGATGGTCAACCTCCTGTTCGCCGTGTTCGGCGGCGGTGACGGCCTCGGCTTCCGCAGCGGTGCGCTCGGCATCATCTTCGGCATCGTGGCCATCGTCATCGGCGCGTGCATCCTCGCCCTGAACTTCAAGCAGGTCGAGGACGGCATCGCGTACGGCGCTCCGCGCGAGGAGTCCTGGCTGGCGGCCTTCGGCCTCACCGTGACCCTGGTGTGGATCTACATCGAGATGCTGCGCCTGGTCGCGATCCTCAGCGGCGACGACTGACCGGCCGCCGAGCACCCGTGACACCCGCGGTACCCGTGACACCGGAACGGCCCGCAGGCATCGTGCCTGCGGGCCGTTCCGCGTTCCGTGCCCCCGCCCGGCGCTGGCAGCCGGGCGGGAGGGCCGCGTAGGGTCGGCCGGGTGCTCGATACGACGCCCCTGATCCTGACCGTGGACCGTTTCGCCGACCGGCTGCGCTCGGCCCCGCAGAGCCGCCTCCAGCGCGGTGCGGCCGCCGAGGCGCTGGCCGCGGCCCGCGAACTCGCCGCCCGGGCCCAGCGTCTGGAGGACCCGGACGCCGAGCCGCGTGAACTGCCGGACGCCGGGATGTTCGCCGTGGGCGACCAGCTCGCCGTCGCCGGGCGGGACCTGGCGGTGGCACTGGAAACGGCCCCGTCCCAGGAGTTGGACGAGGCCGTGCGGTATGTCGGGGAAGCGGCGGCGCGGGCTTTCGCGTGACGCGTGTGAGCGACGCGTGTGAGGGCCCGCGCCCGGGACCGGGGCGGCCCGGGGTGAATCCCGGTCAGAACGAGGCGATGACGCGGTCGGCGAGGATGTACACGTTGTCCTCGCCGCAGGAGAAGGTCAGCGCGTAGGCGCCCGAGACGCCCGAGCCGCCCAGCAGCACCGGCTGCCGGCCCGCCCGCAGGGCGTCGGCGAGGCGCTCGGCGGTCTCGCGGTGACCGGGGGTCATGCAGAGCGTGGTGCCGTCGGCGAAGACGTACACGTCGAGCGTGCCCAGCGGGCCGGGCCGCACGTCGGTCAGCTCGGTCGCGGTGTCGGCCAGCTCCTCCAGCCGGTTCACGGTGCGCTCGTGGTCGGTGACCACGTGAGTCTGTACGGGGATGAAGTCCGGGTGCGAGGGGTGGCGGCGGCGGGCGGCGGCCAGCTCGGGGGAGTCCTCGGGGAACTCCGCGATCTCCGGGAGGTCGGTCGGCTCGCCGCTCTCGTGCTCCGCGAGAGTCCGCTCGGTCAGCTCCGCGAGTTCCTCCATCGCCTCGGCCGCTTCGAGGTCCATCGACTCCAGACCGGCGAAGTCGGCCTGCCGGGGCAGGTAGTACGGGGCGTCGTCGCCGAGACCGGACAGGCCGCCCAGCAGGGACGGGGCGTCGGCGGCGTCACGGGCTTCCTGGGCGGCCCAGAAGGCGCGCGCCTCGGCCAGCTCGCGCTCGCGCTCCTCGGCGAGCGCTTCGGCGACGGCCGTGCGTATCTCCTCGGCGGGAGTGGCCGTACTGCGGCTCTGCGGCGGCACGGAAGCACTGAGGGCGCGGCCGGCGGCCAGCTCCGTGCGCAGCGCGGCCACCTGCCTGCGCAGCCCGTGAGCGGCGTGCAGTGCGGCGGCGCCGACGGCCGTGGCAGCGGCGGTGGTCAGCAACAGGGCAAATGACATGGCGCTCACTGACATACTCCCGGTTTCTATCGATACCCCCGACTTCCTACATCAGCTTGACCTGTACCGGTACGGGCTGTCAGTGCATTACGTCACGAAATGGACAGGTCTTTCGGTCCGATGTTTAGCCCCAAATTGGCCCTGACCTGCGGAAACGACTCTCCCCCGGGACGCAGATCACATCCTGGGGGAGATTCGGTCACGGTCGGAGCTCGGTGAGGTTGGCTCAGCCGCTCGCGCTGGTGGTCGCGCTGGGCTTCGCCTCCGCTGCGGGCAGGTGCCGCACTCGTACCTCGCGCGCCCCCTACCCTCCGCTGCGGCTCAGCTCAGCCGCTCGATCACCATCGCCATGCCCTGGCCGCCGCCCACGCACATCGTCTCCAGGCCCCACTGCTTGTCGTGGAACTGGAGGCTGTTGATCAGCGTGCCGGTGATGCGGGCGCCGGTCATGCCGAAGGGGTGGCCGACGGCGATCGCGCCGCCGTTGACGTTGACCTTGTCCAGCGGCAGGCCGAGGTCCCGGTAGGAGGGGATGACCTGGGCGGCGAACGCCTCGTTGATCTCGGCGAGGTCGATGTCGCCGACGGTCAGGCCGGCCCGCTTCAGCGCCTGCTTGCTGGCCTCGACCGGCCCGTACCCCATGATCTCGGGGGAGAGGCCGGAGACGCCGGTGGAGACGATCCGGGCCAGCGGGGTCAGGCCCAGCTCGCGCGCCTTGGTGTCGGACATGATCACCAGGGCCGCGGCGCCGTCGTTCAGCGGGCAGCAGTTGGCCGCGGTGACCAGGCCGTCGGGGCGGAAGACCGGCTTCAGGCCCTGCACGCCCTCCAGGGTGACGCCCGCGCGCGGGCCGTCGTCCTTGGCGACCACGGTGCCGTCCGGGGTGGTGACCGGGGTGATCTCCCGCTCCCAGAAGCCGTTCTTCAGGGCTTCCTCGGCGAGGTTCTGCGACCGTACGCCGAACTCGTCCATCTCCTGGCGGGTGACGCCCTTGGTCCGGGCCAGGTTCTCCGCCGTCTGACCCATCGAGATGTACGCGTCCGGCACGAGGCCGTCCTCGCGCGGGTCGTGCCAGCTCGCGCCGGACTCCTCGGCGCGGGCGGCAGTGCGGGCCTCGGCGTCGGCGAACAGCGGGTTGTGCGTGTCCGGCAGGCTGTCGGAGTTGCCCTTGGCGAAGCGGGACACCATCTCGACACCGGCCGAGATGAAGACGTCGCCCTCGCCCGCCTTGATCGCGTGCAGCGCCATCCGGCTGGTCTGCAGCGAGGAGGAGCAGTAGCGGGTGACCGTACAGCCGGGAAGGTGGTCCATCCCCATCTGCACGGCGATGATGCGGCCCAGGTTGTTGCCCTGCTCGCCGCCGGGCAGACCGCAGCCCAGCATCAGGTCGTCGATGTCCTTCGGGTCCAGCTCGGGGACCTTGGCCAGGGCGGTCTGGATGATCGTGGCGGTCAGGTCGTCCGCGCGCAGGTCCTTCAGGGACCCCTTGAAGGCGCGGCCGATCGGCGAACGGGCGGCAGAGACGATCACGGCTTCGGGCATCACGCGGCTCCAAGGGGGCTGGAAGGCTGTGTGGACGGACGGAACTCCTCTGGAAGTTACCCGGACGTATCGCCGTGGTCACCCGGCAGGCCGTGTGATGCGGGACTCTTTTCTAAGCGCTTGCTCAGGGTGTCCCGCCGGTGTCCTGCCGGGTGGTGACGGCTCCTACGCGTGCTCCTACGCGTGCCCGTGGGCGGCGTCCGGGTGCGGGTGCGGGGTGGGTTCCGTCGAGGCGGGCAGACGCCGCCGCCGGCGGTGCTTGAGGAGGGCCCAGGGAGCGCGCGCGCCCGTGACCTCCGTACCGGCCTCCCGGGCCGCCTGGGACGCGGCCTTCGCCACCGGGAGGATGTCCTCGCGGCGTGCGCCGTCCAGCCGGTCGGTCTCCGGCCACAGGCCCAGCACCGCGCACAGCGTGGGCAGCACCGCCATGGCCGCCGTGGCGTAGCCCTCGGCGGAGGGGTGGTAGTTGTCCGGGCCGAACAGCTCGCGCGGGTTCGCCGCGAACTCCGGGCCCAGCAGATCGCCCAGCGACACCGTGCGCCCGCCCTGCTCCACCACCCCGATGGTCTGCGCGGCCGCCAGCTGCCGGCTCACCCGCCGGGCCAGCCAGCGCAGCGGCTGGTAGACCGGCTCGATCGTGCCCAGGTCCGGGCAGGTCCCGACGACCACCTCCGCCCCCGCCGTCCGCAGCCTGCGCACCGCCGTCGTCAGACAGCGCACCGACTGGGTCGCGGGCATCCGGTGGGTGACGTCGTTCGCCCCGATCATGATCACGCAGACGTCCGGGACGCGCGCCGGATCCGCCAGCAGCAGCGACACCTGCCGCTCCAGATCGTCCGACCTGGCCCCCGGCAGGGCCACGTTCCGCAGGTCCACCGGCCGCTCGGCCACCGCCGCGAGCCCCGAGGCCAGCAGCGCACCCGGAGTGTGCCCGGCCCGCCGCACCCCCTGGCCCGCGGCCGTCGAGTCGCCGAGCATCCCGAGCCGCATCGCGTCGTTCGGCCCGGCGAACGCCACTCCGTACCGCCCGTCCGCGCTCGGCGGGACCGGGGCCGTCCCCCCGCCCACCTGCCTCTTCGCGAGCTGGACCTCCGCCAGGAACACGCCCACGGCCGCCGCACCGATCAACCCGATGCTGCCACCGCCGTAGGCCGCGCCCGCCGCGATCCGCCGTGCCACCCTTGCTCTCGACACAGTCCGGTCCACCTCCTCCTCGCCGTACAGCCGTACACGTACCTACTTGCCCCGCTCGGGGCTCGGTGTACTCCTACCCGTACGCAGAGAGCGTCCTGTACGCATACTCTGGGCCGGACCATCTCGGAGATCCCGGAGTACACGGTGCAATTCCACGATTCGATGATCAGTCTTGTCGGCAACACCCCGCTGGTGAGGCTGCGCAACGTCACGGCAGGCATCCAGGCGACGGTCCTGGCCAAGGTCGAGTACTTCAACCCCGGCGGGTCGGTGAAGGACCGCATCGCGCTGCGCATGATCGAGGCGGCCGAGCAGAGCGGGGAGCTGAAGCCCGGCGGCACGATCGTCGAGCCGACCAGTGGCAACACGGGCGTCGGGCTCGCCATCGTCGCCCAGCAGAAGGGCTACAAGTGCATCTTCGTCTGCCCGGACAAGGTGTCCACGGACAAGATCAACGTGCTGCGCGCGTACGGCGCGGAGGTCGTCGTCTGCCCCACCGCCGTTGACCCCGAGCACCCGGACTCGTACTACAACGTCTCCGACCGGCTGGTCACCGAGACGCCCGGTGCCTGGAAGCCCGACCAGTACTCCAACCCGAACAACCCGCGCTCGCACTACGAGACCACCGGCCCCGAACTGTGGGAGCAGACGGAGGGGAAGATCACCCACTTCGTCGCGGGCGTCGGCACCGGCGGCACGATCAGCGGCACCGGGCGCTACCTCAAGGAGATCAGCGAGGGCGCGGTCCAGGTCATCGGCGCGGACCCGGAGGGCTCGGTCTACTCCGGCGGCTCCGGGCGGCCGTATCTGGTCGAGGGCGTCGGCGAGGACTTCTGGCCCAGCGCCTACGACCGGAACGTCACCGACGAGATCGTCGCGGTGTCCGACAAGGACTCCTTCCAGATGACGCGGCGGCTCGCCAAGGAGGAGGGGCTGCTCGTCGGCGGCTCCTGCGGCATGGCGGTCGTCGGTGCCCTGGAGGTCGCCAGGCGGCTCGGCCCCGAGGACGTCGTCGTGGTGCTGCTGCCCGACAGCGGGCGCGGCTACCTGAGCAAGATCTTCAACGACGAGTGGATGGCCGACTACGGCTTCCTGGAGAACACCGGCACCTCCGCCAACGTCGGCGCGGTCCTGGACTTCAAGGAGGGCCCGATGCCCTCCCTCGTCCACATGCACCCGGAGGAGACGGTCGGCGACGCCATCGATGTGCTCCGCGAGTACGGCGTCTCCCAGATGCCGATCGTGAAGCCGGGCGCCGGTCACCCGGACGTGATGGCCGCCGAGGTCATCGGATCGGTCGTGGAGCGGCAGCTGCTGGACGCGCTGTTCACCCAGCGCGCCTCGCTGACCGACCCGCTGGAGAAGCACATGTCGGCCCCGCTGCCGCAGGTCGGCTCCGGCGAACCGGTCGAGGACCTGATGGCCGTGCTCAGCGGCACGGACGGCGCCGACGCGGCGATCGTGCTCGTCGAGGGCAAGCCCAAGGGTGTCGTGAGCCGGCAGGACCTGCTGGCGTTCCTCGCCAAGGACGCGGGCACGGCGAAGTCCTGACGCGTCGGTGGAGGGTCCGCTCCGGCCCCTGACGGGCCGGAAGCGGGCCCCGGCCCGGGCGCCTGACGGGCCGGAAGCAGGGCCCCGACGAGGCGCCTGGCGGGCCGGGCGCAGGGCCTGGACGCGAGGCGCCCGACGGGCCGGAAGCAGCCCCGTCGCGGTGCCCGGCGGCCCGGCGGCGGGTCTTCGCGAAAACGGTACGAGCGCGTCACGTCCGCGCAGCACCCGCTTAACACGGCTCCGGCACATTGGTGGGTGTCGGCAGGGAAACCCGCCGGCACCCAGAACGGCGACACCGGACTACGGAGCGGCTCCCGGACCTCCACCGTCGCCCGGACGCGGGCAACCGGCCCTGACCCGGACCGCGTCCCTCGCGGGGACCGCCGTCGTCCCGCCCCCCGGGCGACCGGGGGTGCGGCGGTTCCCGCGACATACCTCGTGCGGGGCCCGGCCCCGATGGTCCCCGGCCCCGATGATCGGGCGGCGCTCAGTCCCGCCAGTCGCTCGGCGCGCGCTCCTCCCGGCGGCGGAACAGGCCGCCGCCCCGCGCCGCCTGGAACGCGTTGACGCCGACGATGCCGAGCCAGGCCACGACCAGACCCTCGATCCCGGCGTTCACGACACCGATCGCGGACAGCGGGACGGCCAGAATCAGCGAGACGATCCCCAGACCGTGCCGCTCCCCGAAGCCGCTCCCCGGCTCCGTCGGACGCACCCCCCGGGCGGCGGACATCTGCTGCTCGGCGAGCTGACGGCGGACCCGGCGGTCGAGCGTGGTGTCGAGGCGCTGCTCGACCTTCTCCAGGAACGAGTCGATGAGCGCGCTCTCGTACTCCGCGCCCAGCTCGCCGCGTGCCTGGAGGGTGGCGGCGAGCTCCTTCTTGAGCTCGTGGTCACGGGCTTCCATGCCGACCACGGTACGGAGCCGGACCACCCCTGCCAGTGGGGCTAGCCCCCCAGTTCCGTGGGGTTAACCCCCCTCCGTCGGCCGCTCCACCCTCGGCCCGCCCCGGCTCCCGCCCCCCTGCATATGGACATACAGCGACCTTCCTGGCTGAATAGAACGGTCGGTGCCGGTCGGGGCGCGACGGATCCAGCAAGGGGACAGGGATGACTGGGAGCAGCCCCGCCGCACGGTTGCAGCGGCTCTTCGAGGGGCACCGGCTCACGCCCACCCAGCGGCGCATCGCGCACTGCATGGTCCGCCGGGCGGCCGACGCGCCGTTCCTCTCCAGCGTCGAGCTGGCCGAGCTGGCCGGGGTCAGCCAGCCCTCCGTCACCCGCTTCGCCGTCGCCCTCGGCTTCGACGGCTATCCGGCGCTGCGCAGGCACCTGCGCGAGGTCGCGCCCGCCGACGCGGAGCAGGAGGAGACGGGGGAGACGTACAACGAGTACCAGCAGGCCGTCCGCGCCGAGATCGAGAACCTCCAGCACCTCTCCGACGTGCTCGCCGACCCCGCGCCCGTCGAACGGGCCGGCCGGCTGCTCGCCGAATCCCGTCCGCTGCCGGTGCTCGGGCTGCGCGCCGCCTCCTCGCAGGCCCGCGGCTTCGGCTACTTCGCCGCCAAGGTGCACCCCGACGTCCGGGTCCTCGACGAGGGCGGCAGCATGCTGCCCGACCGGATCGACTCCGCCCGCCGCGCCGGGGCCACCGCCCTGATGTGCTTCGCGCTGCCGCGCCACCCCAGGGAGAGCGTGGACGCGCTCGCGTACGCCCGGGACCAGGGGCTGACCGTGGTGACGGTCGCCGACTCCGCCTTCGCGCCCGTCGCCAAGCACAGCGACCTGCTGCTCCCGGCGGCGATCGGCTCCGGGCTCTCCTTCGACACCGTCTGCGCGCCGATGCTGCTCGGCCGGGTGCTGCTGGAGGCGATGTGCGACGGACTCCCCGACGCCCAGGCCCGGTTGGAGGAGTTCGACGCCCGGGCGGCGGCGCGCGGCCTGTTCGTGGAGTGAGGGCCCGCCCCCGGCCCTCCGCGGATTCTCAGGCATCGCTCATCTGCGACCGTTAACCTCCGCGCCCAGAAGCGCCGCGACACCGCGGCGCCGCGGAGCGAGAGGGGTACGGACGTGGGGCGCGGAGGGCAGTCGCTGGCGAGGGTGGCCGTGACCGTACGGGCCGGGGCGGCGCCGCTGTGGTGGGCGGGCCTGGTGGCGGCCGCGGCGGGGGCGTTCGCTCCGGGCCTGACCGGGCGTCGGATCGGGCTGCTCGCCGGGGCGGCGCTCTTCCTCGTCACCGCCGCCGTCGTGGCCCTGGCGCGCGGGAAGCGGTACGCGGAACTGTCCCGGAGCGCCTCCCGCGTCGGGCGCGGCGACTTCCTCCAGGACCGGGCCGTGACCGTACGGGTGTGGCGGCGCGGGCGCAGGTGGTGGCTGCTGGGGGCGTTCGTCGTCGCGGTGGCGTCGTCGTTCGCGCTGCCGGGGACCGGTGGGCTGCTGCTCGCCGGCGCGGGTGCGGGGCTGTGGCTGAAGGCCGTGCGCATCGGGCAGCGGGAGCGCCGGGAGGACGTCCTGTACTGGGTGCGCACCGACTGGACCGGGCGCGGAGGCCCGGCGGGCAAGCGGGTCGGGGCGTACCGGACGACTGGTCCGGAGGCGGGGGACGCCGCGCCGGGCGGGGCGCGGCGTCGCCGCCGGTGAGGTCGGACCCGACCCGAGGTCGGACGTGACGCGAGGCCGGTCCTGGCGCGAGGTCCGACCCGGCGTGGTCGGACGTGGCTTCAGGTCGGACCTGGCGCGGTCGGACGTGGCTTGAGGTCGGACCTGCCCTGGCCGGACCAGATCAAAGGTCGGACCTGACTGGAGGCCGGACCGTACCGGGGCCGGACCGTGCCGGGGTCAGATCTAGATCTCCAGTCCCGCCTCGATCTTCTTCAGCTGATGGCGGGCCATCGCCAGGTTCGCCCGGCTCGCGTCCAGCACCAGGTACAGGAACAGGCCGTTGTTGCCACGGGTCTTGAGGAGCCGGATCAGGTGGTACTGGGTGCCGAGCGTGATCAGGATGTCCTCGATCTCGTCCTTGATGCCCAGGTGCTCCATGGTGCGGAGCTTGGCGCGGACCACGTCGGTGTTGCCCGCGGCGGCGACCTCCAGGTTGAAGTCCTTGCCGCCGCCGAGCGTGCCCAGGGCCATCCCGCTCGTGTAGTCGACGAGGGCGACGCCCGTGGCGCCCTCGATCGAGCTCATCGCTTCCTTCAGTGTCGCTTCGGTGTTCGCCATGGAGGCTCGTTTCCTTTCCCTGGCCGGTCGCGGTGACCGGGTCCGTTTCTGTGGTGGCTTCCGTTCGGGCCGGTGCGCGGGCTTCTGCGTGATGGCGTGAGTCCCGGTGGTGGTGACGGTGCGGGTGGGGGGATCGGGCCGCCTACGTGGGGCGTTGCGGCAGGGTGCGGCCGGGCGCGGTGGCGGGGCGCGGGGGTGCGGCGGTGGCGGGGCGCTCCGTGCGTCGCAGCGCGGCGTCGACGAGCTCGCCGATACGGGCGCCCGCGCGGCGGCCCTCCAGATGGAGGCGGCCGACGTTGATGCGGTCCTCGGCCAGCAGGGTCAGGACGGCGGAGGAGCCCGCGGCGTAGGTGGCGACGTAGCCGTTGCCGCCGCGGACCAGCAGTTCGCGGAAGCCGCCCCGGCCGGTGGCGTCGGTCATCCGGACGGAGACGCCGAGTGCTGCCGCGGTGAGGGCGGCGACGCCCTCCGCCTCGACGCCCGGGGTGTCGTGGGCCAGGACCAGCCCGTCGGTGGAGGCGGCGAGCGCCCCGGAGAGCAGCGGGACCCGGGCGCGTAACCGCTGGAGCTCGACGAGGACATCCCGCACTTCGGCCTCGGGCACCATCTGCTGTCTCCTCCCGGCACGCTGTCTGAGCGCGCGTATCACAGGGCCTCCAATGCGTCTCGGAGCCGGCGCAGCAGGGCGATGTCGGGGTCGGCCGTCACCTCGGGGAGCGTGATCCGGCCGGACGCCGACGAGGCCGGCAGGGGCTGGGCGCGGACCGCCTCCACCAGGCCGGCCGCCGCCAGCCGCCGCAGGTCGACCAGGATGTGGAACGCCGAACGGCCCAGCGCCTGCGCGATGTCCGAGGCCGTACGGACCCCGTCGGCCAGCTCCAAGAGCCGGCGCTGCCGGGCCGGGACCGGGGCGTCGGACGGATGCGCCGACGTCCGCAGCAGTGGCGCGCCGTCGCAGGCGGGGTCGGGCCAGATCCGGTCCAGGAACTCCCGTCTGCGCAGCGTCTCGCGCTCCACGGCGGCCACCGGGACCGGCCGCACCGGACCGATCCAGTGCGCCACCCCGTAGCGGAAACGGGCGGGCGTCCCGGTCGGGGCGAGCGCGAAGAACGCGGCGTCGTACAGTGCGCCGAGATGGCACAACTCCAGTGCGCCGCCCGGCACATGACCGCCGTCGACGAGATAGCGGCCGACCCGGCGGTGCGCCCCGGCCTGCGCCACGGCGTCCCACCAGCCCTCGTGCCGCAGGGTGCCGCCCGCGGTGAGCAGGACGTCGATGCCGGGGGTGGCGGGGCTCTCGGCGTGCACCACCTGGCCGTCGGCGAGGTAGAGCGTGCCCCGGTCGCGCATCAGGGCGCCGGTGGCGCGCTCGGCGGCGAGGCGCTGGAGCATCGGGGAGAGCACCGGGAGCCGGTCCGTGCCGGGGGCGTCGGGGTCGGCGGCTATCGCGCTCATGCCAGCACCAGGCGCTCGGCCAGCTCGCCGAGCCGCATCCGGGCGAGCGCGAGATTGCCCTCGGCGCGGTCCAGCCACAGATGCAGGAAGACGCTGCTGTCGAAGTCCGTCTCGACGAACCGGAGCATGTGGTATCCGTCGAGGGTGGTGACGATGACGTCCTCGACGGGGGTGCTCGGCGCCTGTCCGGGATGCTGTGCGCCGCCGTCCGGGGCGAGGTGGGCGAAGGCCGGCTGCTCGGCGGTCATCCGGGCGACCTCCGCCGTCTCGGCGGCGGTCGCCTCGTGGTCGCCGTTGGGGGATTCCCCGATGGTGCCGAGGGCGAGACCGCTCGTCCAGTCGACCACCGAGGCCCCCCGGGCACCGGGCAGCCTCATGACTTCGAGCAGGCACTCGTCGATTCCGGGCATGCGGATCTCCCCTCCCGACGTGGCGTACGGCTGTAACGCAGAGGCTACGCATCGTGCTCACGGCAGGTGGAGGTTCCGGCATTTTCCTTTGGTACATGCGGCCCGCGGTGTAAAGGAGCGGCCGGAACCCGGCGGCGGGCCCCGGGCGCCGACCCGTCAGGCGCCCTGGGCGCCCGACTTCTCGCGGGCCGTCATCACCGCCTTGTTGACCACCCACAGCCCGATCCCGATCAGCAGCAGGACCCCGGCCCGGACGTACACGTCGGAGCCCCGGTCGGCGAGCGGGCTCGCCAGGATCAGCGAGGTGATCGCGCCGAGCACCGGAAGCGCCGTGGGCGTACGGAAGTGGCGGTGGTCCACCCGGTCCTTGCGGAGCACCAGCACGGCGATGTTGACGACGGCGAACACGCAGAGCAGCAGGAACGAGGTGGTGTCGCCGAGCCCCTCGATCTCGCCGG
The DNA here is from genome assembly GCF_041435495.1 of Streptomyces sp. NBC_01116. NCBI lineage: Bacteria > Bacillati > Actinomycetota > Actinomycetes > Kitasatosporales > Streptomycetaceae > Streptomyces > Streptomyces sp. NBC_01116. Next base: position 3,230,415 of record NZ_CP108644.1, on the reverse strand, counting down.
TGGAGACCAGGCCGATGGCCAGGAGGGAGACGAAGACGATCCCGACCCAGGGGGTGCGGCGGCCGGCCAGCACCTTGCCCATCGCGGGCGGCAGGATGCGCTCGTTGGCCATGCCGTAACAGAGCCGCGAGGCCATCATGATGTTGATCAGCGCCGAGTTGGTGACGGCGAACAGGGCGATCAGCGCGAAGAGTTTCGGCGGGAAATCGACGCCCCCGGCCTTCACCACCTCCAGCAGCGGGCCGCTGGAGCCCGCCAGGGTGCGGGAGTCGACCAAGAGCGAGGAGACCAGGGCGACCAGGACGTAGACGGTGCCGGTGATGCCCACCCCGATGAAGATCGCGCGGGGGAAGGCGCGGCCGGGGTTCTTGGTCTCCTCGGCCATGTTCACCGAGTCCTCGAAGCCGACGAAGGCGAAGAAGCCCAGCGCGGTGGCGCCGAGCACCCCGGTGACCAGGGCGTACCCGGTGCCGCCGGTCTCGATCTGGGTCAGCCGGGAGGGGGCGCCGTCGCCGCTGAACACTGCGTACGCGCCGATCGCGAGGATCACCGCGAGTCCGCTGACCTCCACGAGGGTCAGGACGACGTTCGCCTTCACCGACTCGGCGACCCCGCGGAGGTTGATCGCGGCGAGGGCGAGCACGAACAGGATCGCGATCAGGGTCGGCGGCACCGCGTCGGTGAACTCCCCCAGATAGTCGCCGCTGAACGCCCGCGCCGCCGCGCCGGCCGAGGAGAGGCCCGAGCACATGACCATGAAGGCGACGACGAAGGTCAGGAACGGGATCTTGAACGCCTTCTGGGTGTAGAGCGCGGCCCCGGCCGCCTTCGGGTACTTGCCGACGAGTTCCACGTACGAGGCCGCCGTCAGCAGGGCGACGGCGAAACCGATCGCGAACGGCAGCCACAGCGCGCCGCCGACCTTGCCCGCCACGTTCCCGGTGGTCGCGTAGATGCCGGTGCCCAGGATGTCGCCGACGACGAAGAGGATCAGCAGCTTGGTGCCGAGGGCGCGCTTGAGCGGCGGCGATCCTCCGGGATTCTCCTGGGCGCCGTGGCCCCCGGGTTCCGTCGGCGCGGGTGTGCCGGCCGTGCTCATGAATGCCTCCGGTTCGTCCTGCGCGTGGCTGCGGGGCGTCCTGGCAGAACCTGTTCCCGGCCGCGGTGCGAACCGCACCTGTTGACTACGACTATTCAGAGCATCAGGATGTGAATAGATTTTCACCGTCGCGAGGAGGCACCGCCATGTCAGGACCCCGCCCCGTACGGGCACCGCGCGGCAGCGCACTGACCGCCCTGGGATGGCAGCAGGAAGCCGCCCTGCGGATGCTGCAGAACAACCTCGATCCCGAGGTCGCCGAGCACCCCGACAAGCTCGTCGTCTACGGCGGCACCGGGAAGGCCGCCCGCGACTGGCGCTCGTTCGACGCGATGGTCCGCACCCTGCAGACGCTCAAGCAGGACGAGACGATGCTCGTCCAGTCCGGGCGGCCGGTCGGCGTCATGCAGACCCACGAGTGGGCGCCGCGCGTGCTCATCGCCAACTCCAACCTGGTCGGTGACTGGGCCAACTGGGAGGAGTTCCGCCGCCTGGAGGCGCTCGGACTCACCATGTACGGCCAGATGACCGCCGGGTCCTGGATCTACATCGGCACCCAGGGCATCCTCCAGGGCACCTACGAGACCTTCGCCGCCGTCGCCGCGAAGAAGTTCGGCGGGACGCTGGCCGGGACGATCACCCTGACCGCCGGACTCGGCGGCATGGGCGGCGCCCAGCCGCTCGCCGTGACCATGAACGACGGCGTCGCCATCTGTATCGACTGCGACCCGCGCGCCATCGAGCGCCGGATCGAGCACCGCTTCCTGGACGTGCGGGCCGACAACCTGGAGCACGCCCTCCAGCTCGCCGTCGAGGCCCGTGACGCCCGCCGCCCGCTCTCCATCGGCCTCCTCGGCAACGCCGCCGAACTGCTGCCCCGGATGCTCGCCGAGAGCGCGCCCATCGACATCGTCACCGACCAGACCAGCGCCCACGACCCGCTGGCCTACCTGCCGCTCGGCGTCGACTTCGACGACATGGCCGACCTCGCCGCCGACAAGCCCGCCGACTTCACCCGGCGCGCCCGCGAGTCGATGGCCCGCCACGTCGAGGCCATGGTCGGCTTCATGGACGCCGGTGCCGAGGTCTTCGACTACGGCAACTCCATCCGCGGCGAGGCCCAGCTCGCCGGGTACGACCGCGCCTTCGACTTCCCCGGCTTCGTCCCCGCCTACATCCGCCCCCTCTTCTGCGAGGGCAAGGGCCCCTTCCGCTGGGCCGCGCTCTCCGGCGAGGCGTCCGACATCCACAAGACCGACCAGGCGATGCTGGAGCTGTTCCCGGAGAACGAGTCGCTGCACCGCTGGATCAGGATGGCCGGCGAGCGCGTCCACTTCCAGGGCCTGCCCGCCCGCATCTGCTGGCTCGGCTACGGCGAGCGCGACAAGGCCGGCGAGCGCTTCAACGACATGGTCGCGAGCGGCGAACTGGCCGCCCCGCTGGCCATCGGCCGCGACCACCTGGACTGCGGCTCGGTCGCCTCCCCGTACCGCGAGACCGAGGCCATGCTCGACGGCTCCGACGCCATCGCCGACTGGCCGCTGCTCAACGCCATGGTCAACGTCGCCTCCGGCGCCTCCTGGGTCTCCCTCCACCACGGCGGCGGCGTCGGCATGGGCCGCTCCATCCACGCGGGCCAGGTCTCCGTCGCGGACGGCACGAAGCTCGCGGGCGAGAAGATCCGCCGCGTGCTGACGAACGACCCGGGCATGGGCGTCATCCGCCACGTGGACGCCGGCTACGACATCGCCGAGAACGTCGCCGCCGACCAGGGCGTACGCGTCCCCATGACGGAGGGCAACTGATGCCGTCCGGCACACCCGGGACCACCCCCGGCAGGTCCGGGACCACTCCCGGTACGCCCGGGACCACCCCCGGCAGGCCCGGGGGCGAGCCCGTCGCCTCTCCCGGCGCCCGGGAGCGGTGGCGCGCGGGCGACTCCTTCCTCTCGATGTGGCGGGAGCTGGCCCCCGTCGGGCGCCACGCCGACAGCGGCGGCTACCGGCGCTACGCCTGGTCACCGGCGGACCTCGACTGCCGGGCCTGGTTCCGCGCACAGGCCGAGGCGCGCGGTCTCGCGTACGAGACCGACCGGAACGGCAACCAGTGGGCCTGGCTCGGCGACCCCCTGGCCGGGGACGCCGTCGTCACCGGGTCCCACCTGGACTCCGTCCCGGACGGCGGCGCCTTCGACGGCCCGCTCGGCGTGGTGTCCTCCTTCGCCGCGCTCGATGAACTCCACCGCAGGGGAGTGGAGTTCACCCGGCCGCTGGCGATCACCAACTTCGGTGACGAGGAGGGCGCCCGCTTCGGCCTGGCCTGCGTCGGGTCCCGGCTCGCCGCCGGACAGCTCGCCGTCGCCGACGCCCACCGGCTGCGCGACGGGGACGGGACCACCCTGCCCGCCGCCATGGAAGCCGCCGGATACGACCCCGGGACCATCGGACCCGATCCGGAACGCCTCGCCCGGATCGGCGCGTTCGTCGAACTCCACGTCGAGCAGGGCCGCGCCCTCGACCTGACCGGCGACCCCGTCGGCATCGCCTCCGCCATCTGGCCGCACGGCCGCTGGCGGTTCGACTTCCGGGGCGAGGCCAACCACGCGGGCACCACCCGCCTCGCCGACCGCCGCGACCCGATGCTCACGTACGCCGAGACCGTCCTCGCAGCCCGCCGCGAAGCCGAACTGACCGGCGCGCTCGCCACCTTCGGCAAGATCGCGGTCGAGCCCAACGGCGTCAACGCCATCCCCTCCCTCGTCCGCGGCTGGCTCGACTCCCGCGCCGCCGACCAGGCCACCCTGGACGCCGTCGTCACCGGAATCGAGCGGGCCGCCAGGGAGTACGCCGAGCGGGCCGGGATCGACCTCGACGTCGTCCGCGAGTCGTTCACGCCCGTCGTCGCGTTCGAGCACGCCCTGCGCGACGAGCTCGGCAAGATCCTGGAGACGAGCGGCGACACGGGGCGTCCCCTGCCCGTCCTCGGCACCGGCGCGGGCCACGATGCGGGTATTTTGTCCGCCTCGGCGCCCACCGCCATGCTCTTCGTACGCAACCCCACCGGCATCTCGCACTCACCCGCCGAGCACGCCACCGAGGACGACTGCACGGCCGGGGTCGGGGCGCTCGCCGACGTACTGGAAGGTCTCGCGTGCAGCTGACACAGCGGACGACGGGCGCACCCGTCACCGCGACCTACTGGATGGACCACGCCTGGCTCGGCACCCACGTCGAGCCGGGCGTCACCCTGGACGTCGCGGACGGCCGCGTCGCCGGAATCAGGACCGGGGTCGAGACACCGCCTCCCGGCGCGACAGCGCTGCGCGGTCTGACCGTCCCCGGCCTCGCCAACACCCACTCCCACGCCTTCCACCGGGCCCTGCGCGCCACCGTCCAGGTCGGCTCGGGCACCTTCTGGACCTGGCGCGAGCTGATGTACCGGACGGCCTCCCGGCTCACCCCGGACACCTACTTCGACTTGGCCCGCGCCACGTACGCCGAGATGGCCCTGGCCGGGATCACCGCCGTCGGCGAATTCCACTATCTCCACCACGCCCCCGGCGGCACCCCGTACGCCAACCCGAACGCCATGGGCGAAGCGCTGATCGCGGCCGCCGCCGAGGCCGGGATCCGGATCACCCTGCTGGACACCGCCTATCTCGCCGCCGGATTCGGCGAGAAGCCCACCCGGCACCAGCTGCGCTTCTCCGACACCACCGCCGAGGCCTGGGCGGAGCGCGCCTCCCTCCTCAAGGGCGACGACCACACCCTCATCGGCGCGGCCGTCCACTCCGTCCGGGCGGTCCCGGCCGGACAGCTGGCCACCGTCGCGCGGTGGGCGGAGGAGCGGAACGCCCCGCTCCACGTCCACCTCTCCGAGCAGACCGCGGAGAACGACGCCTGCCAGGCCGCCCACGGCCGCACCCCCACCCGGCTGCTGGCCGACCACGGGGTCCTCGGCCCGCGCACCACCGGCATCCACAACACGCACCTGACCGAGGCGGACATCGAGCTGCTCGGCTCCTCGGCCACCGGCACCTGCATGTGCCCCACCACCGAACGCGACCTGGCCGACGGCATCGGCCCCGCCGCCGCCCTCCAGAAGGAGGGCTCGCCGCTCTCGCTGGGCAGCGACAGCCACGCCGTGATCGACCTCTTCGAGGAGGCGCGCGCGATGGAGCTCAACGAGCGGCTGCGCACCCACATCCGGGGCCACTGGACGGCCGCCGCCCTGCTCCGGGCCGCCTCCGCCGACGGGCACGCCGCACTCGGCCGCCCCGACGCGGGCGTGCTGGAGCCGGGAGCGCCCGCCGATCTGACCACCGTCGCCCTGGACTCCGTCAGGACGGCCGGACCGGTGCCCCGACTGGCAGCGGAGACCGCCGTATTCGCCGCCTCCGCCGCTGATGTGCGGCACACGGTCGTGGCAGGCCGGCACATCGTCCGGGACGGCCGTCACACCCGGATCGAGGACGTGCCCCGGGCGCTCGCCGAGGCCGTGGCCGCCCTGCACCACTGACCCCGGACCCGCCCGAGCTCCCGGACAAACCCGAGACCCCGGACCGGATCCCGCCCGAAGCCACGGACCGGACCCCGCCCGCAGAACCGGACCCCCCGGAACGCAAGGAGAACACTCTCCAGATGACGACCACCGCCGTCACCCACATCGCCAGCCTGGTCACCAATGACCCCTCCCTCGGCAACGGGACCCCCCTGGGCCTGATCCAGGACGCGGCCGTCGTCATCGACGGCGACCGCATCGTCTGGACCGGTGAATCCAGCAAAGCACCCGCCACTGACAACGTCCTCGACGCGGCCGGCCGCGCGGTGATCCCGGGCTTCGTCGACTCCCACTCCCACCTGGTCTTCGCGGGCGACCGCACCCAGGAGTTCAACGCCCGCATGTCCGGGCAGCCCTACCGCGCCGGCGGCATCCGCACCACCGTCGCCGCCACCCGTGCCGCCTCCGACGAGGAGCTCTCCGCCAACGTCGCCCGCTACCTCGCCGAGGCCCTGCGCCAGGGCACCACCACCTTCGAGACCAAGTCCGGCTACGGTCTCACCGTCGAGGACGAGGCCCGCGCCCTGCGCGTCGCGGCCCGCCACACCGACGAGGTCACCTACCTCGGCGCCCACATCGTGTCCCCCGACTACGCCGACGACCCCGCCGGGTACGTCGACCTGGTCACCGGGCCGATGCTGGAGGCCTGCGCCCCGCACGCCCGCTGGATCGACGTGTTCTGCGAGCAGGGCGCCTTCGACGGCGACCAGGCCCGCGCCATCCTCACGGCGGGCCGCGCCAAGGGCCTGCACCCCCGGATCCACGCCAACCAGCTGACGTACGGCCCCGGCGTCCAGCTCGCCGTCGAGCTCGACGCGGCCTCGGCCGACCACTGCACCCACCTCACCGACGCGGACGTCGACGCCCTCGGCCAGGGCGACACGGTGGCCACGCTGCTCCCGGGTGCGGAGTTCTCCACCCGCGCCACCTGGCCCGACGCCCGCCGCCTCCTCGACGCGGGGGCCACCGTCGCGCTCTCCACGGACTGCAACCCCGGCTCGTCGTTCACCTCGTCCGTGCCGTTCTGCGTCGCGCTGGCCGTGCGCGACATGGGGATGACCCCGGACGAGGCGATCTGGTCGGCCACCGCGGGCGGGGCCGCCGCTCTGCGCCGTACGGACATCGGACGGATCACCCCCGGCGCCCGCGCCGACCTGGTCCTCCTCGACGCCCCGAGCCACGTCCACCTCGCCTACCGCCCGGGCGTCCCGCTGGTCAGCGCGGTCTGGCGGAGCGGGCAGCGGGTGGTGTGACGGGCGGGTCAGCGGGTCGGAGCCGGGGCCCAGTCGGCCTCCGCCCATTCGTACTCGTCGAAGCCGTCGGGGAGTTTCCCGCACCCCGCGTAGGCGCTGACGACGTACGTTTCCGTCTCCCGGGACCAGTGCCCGTCCACGAGGTCCTCGTTGTCCGGGTTCCGGAAGCGGAAGCCGGGCCTGTCGACGTGGGTCTCGACGCGGGTCCAGCCCTCGCGTTCCAGCCGTGTGCGCGTACGGTGCAGGCCGGACCGGGCCACGTCCTCCGGGACCCCCGTCACCCGCCAGTCGAGGTCGAAACTCCCGACGTCGGGGCGGCCCCGGTCGATATGGGCCACGCTCCGCAGTCCTCGGTAGGAGCAGGCGCCCGTCTCCACGCGGACGGCACCCACCTCGGGTCTGCCGGGCAACGCGGCCTCGTCGTAAGCGCGTTGGGCCAGACCCTTGAGCCGGACGGCGACGCGGTCGGGGTCGGTCCTCGGATACGGCGTCCCGTTCCACAGCCAGGCGAGGGCAGTGACCACCACCACCGCGACGAGCGCCGCGCGGAGGGCGACGAGGGCGCGGGCGGCGCGGGGCCCGGGAGGCAGCGGACGGCGGAGGAGACGCCTACGGGGGGCCGTGCGGTACCAGGGGCGGGGCCGGGGACGGAGCCGGGGCCGGGGCGCGTTCATGATCGAACGCTATGAGCCGACGGTCACCGGACGCCTCCGGTGGCGTACTCAGAGTGGATGAGTAGCCGATCCGGCGCCGGCGCACCCCCCACACGCGGAAGGACCCGCTCCCGGCATCCGGGGCGGGTCCTTCCGCGGTGCAGCTCGAACGTCCCGTGGAGCCCCGTGGCGGGACCCGGTGAGCCCCGTAGCGGGGGCCCGTGGAGTCCCTTGGCGGGACAGTGGGCCGCGTCGGGGTCACTCCTCCAGGGTCAGACCCTTGCGGAGCTTGGCCAGCGTCCTGGAGAGCAGCCGGGACACGTGCATCTGCGAGATGTTCAGCTCCTCGCCGATCTCCGACTGCGTCATGTTGCTGACGAAGCGGAGCGAGAGGATCATCCGGTCCCTGGACGGCAGCGCGGCGATCAGCGGCTTCAGCGACTCCACGTACTCGATGCCTTCGAGACCGTGGTCCTCGTAGCCGATGCGGTCCGCGAGGGCGCCCTCGCTGTCGTCCTCCTCGGGCTTGGCGTCCAGCGAGCTCGCGGTGTACGCGTTGCTCGCGGACATGCCCTCGACGACCTCTTCCGGGGTGATGCCGAGGCGCTCGGCCAGCTCCGCCACGGTGGGCGCGCGGTCCAGCTGCTGGGACAGCTCGTCGCCGGCCTTCGCCAGGTCGAGCCGCAGCTCCTGGAGCCGGCGCGGCACGCGCACGGACCAGCTGGTGTCACGGAAGAAGCGCTTGATCTCGCCGACGATCGTCGGCATCGCGAACGTGGGGAACTCCACGCCGCGGCTCAGCTCGAACCGGTCGATCGCCTTGATCAGGCCGATGGTGCCGACCTGGACGATGTCCTCCATCGGCTCGCTGCGGGAGCGGAACCGGGAGGCGGCGAACTTGACGAGCGCGAGGTTGAGCTCGACGAGGGTGTTGCGGACGTAGCTGTACTCGCGGGTGCCCTCTTCGAGGCACTCCAGCCGCTCGAAGAGCGTCTTCGACAGGGCCCTGGCGTCCAGAGCGCCCACTTCGGCGTAGGGCGGGATCTCGGGAAGTCCTTCGAGTCCCTCGCCGGCCGCGCCGGAGAAGTCTGAGGTGGTGCTGGTGATGCTGGTGCGCGGGCCGGGAACGGCGCTCGCGGCGGGGGAGTCGGAATCGGTCGGTCCCTGAGGACATGCCGACGGCGCGTTGTGGGTACGCGCTTCGTCGAGCCGGGGTGACATGGGGTCTCCTCCATCGTTCTCGGCATATGGCTGCCGATGCCCATACGTGTTCCTGCGGTGAAGCGGCGCCTCCAAAGCCGGTCGTGTTTCGGGTGTTCCTCTACCCATACCCGGTCCTGGCCAGCAGTGACAAGCGCCAATTGCTGCCATATGTCCGGTTTGTTGAGGTCTCCGGCTACCGCGTGGCGAACGAAACGCGTATGTTTAGGCACGTCGGCGGTAGCTATGCATACAGCCGCACAGGCAGTGACGCGCACAGTGACGAACGGCGAAGAGGGACAGGCATGGACCGCGGGACGGTCGGCAGTGCTAACCGGGGTCGACTTCAGGTCGAGGCCCGGACCGAGGGGCGCAGCGAGGTCGTGACGCCGGTGGGTGAGCTCGATCATCACACCGCCGATCTACTGCGCGAGCCCCTGGAGAGCGCGGTCGAGCAGGGGCGGTCACGCCTGGTGGTCGACTGCTCTCGGCTGGATTTCTGCGATTCCACCGGGCTGAACGTCCTGCTCGGCGCCCGCCTCAAGGCGGAGGCGGTCGGCGGAGGGGTTCATCTCGCCGGAATGCTGCCCGTCGTGGCGAGGGTGTTCGAGATCACCGGCGCGGAGGCGGTCTTCACCGTCCACGCCACGCTCGAAGAGGCTCTGGCCACCTGAACCGGCGCGAGCGTGCGACCGTGGACATCCCCGATGTCGGCCGCGTCACGCGATCGTGTGCCTCAAGTGGGTGTTGTTGCGGCACGGCAGGGCAGGAGACACCCCGGCGGCGCCCCGCAAGGGCTCCGGCACATTCGGTAACTGATCATTATCTGTTGAACGGCGACATGGCGACATGGCGAATCGGTGAGGTGAAGCGCTGATGAGCACCACCCGGCAGCATCCGCCGGGCGACCTCGGTCGCGAGCCGGACGGAGCGGGCGCAGCCTCGACCGTCCCGGCCGAGCGGCAGTGGCGCACGCTCTCACTCGGACAGGCCAGCGGCATTGTTCCGACGGCTCGTGATTTCGCCAGGCAGGCGCTGCACGAGTGGGGCTGGCTCCCCGCGTCCACCGCGGACCGCAGGGCCGCCGCCGAGGACGTCCTGCTGGTCGTCTCCGAGCTGGTGACCAACGCCTGCCTGCACGCGGAGGGCCCCGAAGAGCTTCGGATCGGACACACGCCCAAGGTGCTGAGGGTGGAGGTCGTCGACCGGGGGGCCGGTCAGCCCGCACCCCGTACGCCGCACCGCGCCGGCCGGCCCGGTGGGCACGGCATGTTCATCGTGCAGCGCCTCTGCCTGGACTGGGGCGTCCTGCGCACTCCGGACGCGCCCGGCAAGACCGTCTGGGCGGAGCTGGCCGCACCCGCTTAGGGCGTGTCGCGCCGCGCCCCGCCCGCACTCCTCACCCGTACACCCCACCGGTATGCCTCGGGCATGCCTCTTGCCCGCGCCGACCAGGGCGCGTCACCAGCACCGACACGAGTGCGTCACCCGCACCGACAAGAGCGCGCCGGATCGGCGCGCTCTTTGTCTTCCCTCCATCAGGCCCCGGGCGTACCTTGAGCGCCAAATCTGATGTGCCGTCAGTAATGCGCGCCCGTAGGCATCGTGGCGCGCGGCGGCGTCCGGCATGAGGGGAGCACGAGGTGTCGAACCAGAAGCGGACAACTCTCGCGCTGGCGGCTGCGCTGGCGGGCTCGATCGTGGTGGCGGGCGCGCCCGCCGCGCACGCCGAGGTCGTGGACGTCAACTACCAGTGCGTGACGCCCATCGGGCCCAAAGGGGCGGTCTCGCCCATCGACATCAAGGGCGTCAAGAGCGGCGCCGGCTACAAGCTCACCATGTCCTTCCAGAAGGGCGTCTCCTCCAGCCCGGTCGAGCTGGGCAAAGGGGCCATGAACCCGAGCGCCGTGATCGAACTGGGCGGCGCGGAGCAGGGGAAGGTCCAGGTCACCGGACCGGCGAACAGCGAGGCGATTCCGGCCAACACCCCGATCAGGATCAGCGACCTGTCGGGGACGTACACCCCGAAGAAGAGCGGCAAGGTCACCTTCACGGCCGGGGTCCTCACCATCAAGGCCCTCGGTACGACCACCACGTGTACGCCGAAGAACAGCCCCGGTCCCTCCCTCGAACTCGACGTCCAGGGGGCGGGCGGTACATCGGACGGCGGCTCCTCCGACGGCGGTTCCACGGGCGGCGCGTCCACCGGCGGTTCGACCGGCGGCGCCTCGGGAGGCGGTGAGCTGCCGCGTACCGGCCCGCTGGACTCGGCGGCGGCCCTCGGCACGCTCGGCGGCACCGTGCTGCTGAGCGGGGCGGCCGGAGTGCTCTGGCTGACCCGGCGTGGACAGCGCGCCACGGGCTGAGACCGGCACAGCTCGGCGCAGCGACGCCGCCGGAAGGCAGAGGAGCCGCCCATGTCGCCATCCACCCCGCGCCTCCGCCGGGCGCTGCTCGACCTCACGGCGGTGCTCGCCGCGCTGCTGTGCGCGCTCACCCCGCTCCCGGCCGCCGCGGACGGCCCGGCCGACACCGCCGCCCCGGCCGCCGCGGACGGCCCGGCCGACACCGCCGCCCCGGCCGCCGCGAACGGCCCGGCGGGCTGGACGGCCCGGCCCGCCGGCTCGGGCGCCGACCGGGACGCCCGGCCGTACGTCTATCTGGAGGGCACCCCCGGCACGGCGCTCCAGGACCGTCTCGCGGTGACCAACTCCGGCCGAGCCCCGCTGACCGTACGGCTACGGGGCGACGGCCGGGCCGGGGCCTGGATCGGGTTCGCCGCGGACACCGTCACCGTCCCGGCCCGGACCCGCGCCGAGGTGCCGCTCGCCCTCACGGTGCCGCCCGACGCGGTGCCCGGCGACGCTTCCGGAGAGGTCGTGGCCGACGACGGGGACGAGGAGGTCCGCGTCCCGGTCCGGGTCCGGATCGGCGGCCCGACGCTGGCGGCGCTCACCGTCGAGGACGTCGGGATATCCGGCGGGACCATTCGGTACGCCCTGGTCAACCGGGGCAACGCGATGCTGGAGCCCCGGCTCGCGGTGCGCGCCGACGGGATGTTCGGCACGCTGCTGGACCGCCCGGAACGGCCCCTGCCGCTGGAGCTGGCCCCCGGCCGGCGGGTGGAGCGGACCGAACCCTGGCCCGACGCCCCGGCCCTGGACGCGGTCACCGTACGGCTGCGGGTCACCGCCGCGGGGGGCGCCCGGGACGAGGCCGCGGCCTCGGCGACGTACGTGCCGGTGACCCCGGCCGTCGGCGGCGGGCTGCTGCTCCTGGGCGGCCTGGCCCTGCTCGGCTCCGGCGCGTACCGGCGGCGGCGCACGCGGCGGGGCGACCCGGAACCGCCGGGCGCGGAGTCGGCGGACGACAGGCAATCGACCACAGAGAGGAGGCCCTGGGTGAAGGCGGGACTCCTGGTGAAAGCAGGACCCCTGGCGAGGAAGGGGCCCCTGGTGAAGGCGGGATCCCGGGTGACGACGGGACCCTTGGCGGAGACGGGAGCGGAATCGTGAAGCGGCAGACCGGCCTCCGAGCCTCCCGGCGCACCGCGTCGCCCGCCCCCCTCCCGTCGCCCGCCACCCTCCCGTTGCTGGCCGTCCTCCTGGCCTTCCTGGTCCTCCTGCCCGCCCTGTCCGTTCTGACCGCGCCGGGCGCACGTGCGGCCGAGGGCGATCCCACCGTCAGCCTGTCCAAGAAGGAGGCGGGCAAGGGCGGAGAGATCACCGTCAGCGGCAGCGGCTGGCGCGCGGAGGCGTTGCTGATGCTGCTGATCTGCGGTCAGTCCACGCCGGAGCGGGGCGTGATCGGCGGCACCAACGCCTGCGCCAACGCCGACGGCCGCGCCGTCACGACCGACAAGAAGGGCGCCTTCAGCAAGAAGCTGCCGGTCACCGAACCGCCGAAGCCGTGCCCCTGCGTGGTGCACGTCGCCACGGTGACCGGCGAACAGGCGCTGGCCAACGCGGTGTTCACGGTGGCGGGGCATCCCGTCGAGGAGCTGCCGAAGCAGACCGGCGGCGGAAAGCTCGCGGTGCTCGCCACCACACGGCTGGAGGGCGACAGCTCCCTGCTCACCTGGTTCGGGGCCCCGCCCGCCCGCCGGCTCGTCTTCACCGTGGGCAATCTCGGGTCCGCGCCGGTCGAGGACCCGGTCTTCGAGATCGGCACCGCGCACGGCGTCTACGCCCCGCAGTGGGAGGAGCGCCAGTGGCGCGGCACGGTCGCCCCCGGCGCCAAGGCGCAGATCGAACTGCCGGTCGAACTGTCGGCGGGCGCGCACGGCGACTACCAGGTGTCCCTGCGGTACGGGAAGAAGGTGCTGGCCGAACAGCCGTGGGGGGTCGGCCGCCCCTGGGGCGTCACGCTCTTCTGGGTCCTGCTCTGCCTGGTCGTCCCGGCGGCCGTCTTCCGTATCGGCATGGCGGTCGTGGACAGGATCCGGCCGCGCCCCGCCGGCTCGCACCGTACGCCGGCCACGCGACGGAGGCCCCGGCGGCGCCGGCGCGCGGGCACGAGCGCCGGCCAGGACGCGACCACGGCCACGGGCGCGACGACCGGATCGGCCAGGAACGCGACCACGAACGCGGCGACGAACGAGGCCGCGACCACCAGCGCGACCACGGCCGTGCTGCCGTGGTTCACCCCGGATTCCGCACCGTCAGAGAACCGACCCCGACCCACGACGAAGGGACAAGCGTGAGCACGCAACGGAGGATGAGCGCGGCCGGAGTCGCGCTGATGCTCGGCGGCGCGGGCATCCTGATGGCCGCGAGTCCGGCCCAGGCCGCCGAGGTCAGTTACGCGACGGAGTGCGTTCCGCCGCCGATCTCGGGACTGCCCGCGGTGCAGGGCACCACGAAGGTGGAGCTGACCGCACCGGCCGAGGCGAAGGTGGGCGACGAGATCGAGGTCGTCTGGAAGACGGTCGCGGCCGCGTCCAAGAACCCGGACGTGCTGGACCTGGGAGCGGACACGGTCAAGCCGACCGGGACCATCACCCTGGGCGGTGCGGCGAGCGGCGAGCTGAAGCTGGAGGGCCCGCGGCAGAATCCGCCGATCCCCAAGAACAGTCCCATGGTGCTGCCCGACATGAAGGGCACGCTGAAGCTGGAGGCCGCGGGGGAGATCACCCTGACGCCGGGCGCGTACAACATCAACGTGTCCAAGCCGATCTCCACGGACACCAAGTGCGCGCCGAAGGAGGAGGTGGAGGCGGGCGCCACGATCAAGGTCACCGCGGGCGGCGGCTCCACCACGGGCGGCACGACCTCCGGCGGCGCCGACGCCGGAGGCACCACGTCCGGAGGCACCACGTCCGGAGGCACCACGTCCGGCGGGACCACCTCCGGAGGAACCACCTCCGGCGGCACGGACTCCGGCGGCACGACGTCGGGCGGCACGGACACCGGGGGCGCCGCGTCCGGCGGCAGTACCGGCGGCGGGGGCGGGGAGACCGACTTCCCCGGCAAGGAGGTGTCCGTCGCCTACGCCTGCAAGACCCCGATCGGGGACAAGGACGCCACCTCGCCGGTCAGGATCAGCGCCAGGAAGAGCGGCGGCGACTACGACCTGACGGTGGAGTTCAGCAAGCCCGTGATGGACAGCCCGATCGACATCCCGGCGGGCCAGGTGAAGCCGTCCATGGACGTCAGGCTCGGCGGGGCGGACAAGGGCACGGTCAAGGTCGAGGGGCCGGTGAACAAGGAGGTCATCAAGACCGGCGCCCCGATCGAGATCCCCGATCTCACCGGCACGTACAAGCCCGGCGCGAGCGGCAGGACCACGCTCAGCCCCGGCGTCCTGACGGTGATGGCCGCCGGTACGACGACCACCTGCACCCCGCCCGCGGGTGTGGCCGTCTCCCTGGAGCTGGACACCTCCGCCCAGCCGGGCGGTGCGTCCGGAGGCAGCGGGAGCGGCGGTTCGGCGGACTCCGGCGGAGCCGCGGCCTCCGGAGGCGGCACGGACTCCGGCGGCGGCACGGACTCCGGCGGCGGCCTGGCCGCGACCGGGGCCGAGGACGACGGTGCGCTGAGGGCGCTCGGCCTGGTCGCCGGCACGGCGATCCTGCTGGGCGGCGCGGTGTTCACGTTCACCCCGTGGCGGAGGCTGCGCGGCACCCGCTGAGCCGCTCCCTGCACGGAGCGCCGAGGTCGGGACCGGGCAGCCGTCGGGACCACGCAGCCGTCCCGACCGCCGAACCGAACGACAGCGGGTCCGCACGAGGTGATCGTGCGGACCCGCTGTCGTGTGCCGGGCGTGATCGGGGCAGCTACTTGACGTTGCCCATGAGAGCGCGGATCTTGCGACCCGCCACGATGAAGGAGATGCCCGCCGCGACGGCCACGACCGCCTGCAACGTGTAGTACGCGGCATCGCCCAGTGGGGCGTTGAGCTTCGTGGTCCAGCCGTTCAGCGCGTTGCCCGTCGACGTGGCCAGGAACCACAGGCCCATGATCTGGCCCATGAACATCTTCGGCGCCAGCTTCGTGGACAGCGACAGCCCGACCGGGGAGAGGCACATCTCACCCATGGTCTGCGCCAGGTAGACGGCGAGCAGCCAGAAGACGGTGACCTTGCCGGTCTCGCTGTTCGCCGCGGCCGCGCCCGCCAGGCCCATGATGCCGAAGGAGCCGCCTATGAGGAGCATCGCCAGCGCGAACTTCATCGGGGTGCTGGGCTCACGGTTGCGCGTGGCCAGCTTGACCCAGACCGCGGCGAAGATCGGGGCCAGGATGATGACCAGCGCGGGGTTGACCGACTGCAGCCAGGAGGCGGGGAACTCCCAGCCGCCGATGAAACGGTCCGTCTTGTTGTCGGCGAAGATCGTCAGCAGCGAGCCGGACTGGTCGTAGATCATCCAGAAGAGCACGGCCGTGATGAAGAACCACACGTACGCCTTGATCTTCGGCCGGTCCTCCTTGGTGAGCGCCGGGTCCCGGAAGATCGTGACGAAGTAGACGATCGGCACGACGACGCCCAGCACGGCCAGGACGTTGACGATGTGCTCGATGTCGTACGTGCCCAGCGCCAGGTCGATCAGCAGCGCGGCGACGGCGACGCCGGACCAGAGGCCCACCTTGCGCAGCATCCGCGTCCGCTCCTCGGGGGAGGCGGGCTTCGCGGGCAGCTTGCCGATGTCGCCGAGGTGCTTGGAGCCGAGCGCGTACTGGATGACCGCGAAGGTCATGCCGACACCGGCGACACCGAAGCCGAGGTGCCAGCTGATGTTCTCGCCGAGGTAGCCGACCAGCAGCGGAGCGGCGAAGCCACCGAGGTTGATCGCCATGTAGAAGAGGGTGAAACCGGCGTCCCTGCGGGCGCTGGACTGGTCCTCGTAGAGCGCGCCCACCATCGCCGAGATGTTCGGCTTCAGCAGACCCGTACCGACCGCGATCAGCGCGAGGCCGAAGAAGAACGTGATGTCGCTCGGCAGCGCGAGCGCGAAGTGGCCGAGCGCGATGATGATCCCGCCGACCAGCACGGCCTTGCGGGCGCCCCAGAGGCGGTCGGCGACCCAGCCGCCGGGCATCGCGGCCATGTAGACGACGGCGTTGTAGACACCGTAGATGGAGGCGGCGAGCGCCTCCCGGCCCTCCAGGGGGCCGTCGAGCACGGCGGCCACCAAGTACAGGGTGAGGATGGCGCGCATCCCGTAGAAGGAGAAGCGTTCCCACATCTCCGTCATGAACAGGGTGGCCATACCGCGGGGGTGGCCGAAGAAGGTCTTCTCGCCGGAACTGGGCGAGTCCTTCGTCAGGCTGGACGCCATGGTCGATCCTTGCTGGTCGGGACGCGACGCCTCGTGGGCTGTACGCGCCCGGTGGGGGGCAGCCGGCACCGGCGCGGCGTACCCCGTCCCCACACCTGAGGGGGGACGTGCTCCGTGCGGCCGGGCTCCTGACGGAGACCCGGCGGCGGAGCGGGGAAGAACCGCGTCGGGATCCACACCCGTCGCACGTCATCGCGCTCCGGGCCCGGCTCACAGGTCATTCACTCGAAGAGCCGGCGGGAACCGGCCCCGCACACAGAAGGGACCCTTGGCGCTCGTGGCTGCCCAAAGGTCCTTGAGTGGTGCAACAGGCGTTGGGACACCATACGACACGACACAGCGGGATATGAAAGGACTTGAGACATGGATCACAGGTCCTGGTGGAACCACGCTCCCACATTCAAAGGTCCTGGTCCGTTTTGTGGCGCTGACCCGCAGGTGGCGTCGTGGGCCTCACTCCGGGCGTCCTGACCGGACTACCATCAGTCCATGACCCGTGTACTGCTCGCCGAGGACGACGCATCCATCTCGGAGCCACTGGCCCGCGCACTGCGTCGGGAGGGTTACGAGGTCGAGGTCCGCCAGGACGGTCCGACCGCGCTGGACGCCGGACTCCAGGGCGGCATCGACCTGGTCGTCCTCGACCTGGGGCTGCCCGGGATGGACGGTCTCGAAGTCGCCCGCAGGCTCCGGGCCGGCGGGCACACCATCCCGATCCTGGTGCTGACGGCCCGCGCCGACGAGGTCGACACGGTGGTCGGTCTGGACGCGGGCGCCGACGACTACGTCACCAAGCCGTTCCGGCTCGCCGAGCTGCTCGCCCGGGTCCGCGCGCTGCTGCGCCGCGGAGCCTCCGAGCCCGTCGCGCAGCCCGCCACCCACGGGGTCAGGATCGACGTCGAGTCGCACCGGGCCTGGATGGGCGAGGAGGAACTCCAGCTCACGGCAAAGGAGTTCGACCTGCTGCGGGTCCTGGTCAGGGACGCCGGCCGGGTCGTCACCCGCGACCAGCTGATGCGTGAGGTCTGGGACACCACCTGGTGGTCCTCCACCAAGACCCTCGACATGCACATCTCCTGGCTGCGCAAGAAGCTCGGCGACGACGCCGCCAATCCGCGGTACATCGCCACCGTGCGGGGCGTCGGCTTCCGGTTCGAGAAGAGCTGACGTACGAAACCCCCATGCATCCTGAAGACCGCTCCGGTGACCGCTCCGGTGACCGCCCCGCCGCGGGCCGCCACCACCGTCCCGTCGACGTGACGAGGCGGGCATGCGCCGTCGGCTGATCAACTCCACGCTCGCCGTGGTGCTCGTCGTCATCGCCGTCTTCGGCGTCTCGCTGGTGATCGTCGAGACGCGGACCATCAGCGCCAGCGCCCAGGAGAGCGTCGAGTCCGAGGCGCTCCGGCTGATCAGCGTGGTCGACAGCCGCCTGCTGGGCGCGGAGCGGATCAACCCCGGGGTGCTGGCCGAGCAGATCGACCCCAAGCGGTACGCGCTGGTCGAGATCCCCGGCCGCGAGCCCATCGCCGTCGGCGAACGCCCCGTCGGCAGCGTCCTGCGCGCCGTCGAGACCGGGGACCAGGGCGAGAAGGTCACCGTCGAGGAGTCCCGCTCGGCCGTCACCCGCGAGGTCGGGCGCACCCTCCTGATCATCGGCGCTGTGGCGCTGCTGGCGATCGTCTCGGCCGTGCTGCTCGCCGTACGCCAGGCGAACCGGCTCACCTCGCCGCTCACCGACCTCGCCGAGACCGCCGAACGCCTCGGCTCCGGGGACCCCCGCCCGCGCCACAAGCGGTACGGGGTGCCCGAGCTGGACCGGGTCGCCGACGTCCTGGACTCCTCGGCCGAGCGGATCGCCCGGATGCTGACCGCCGAACGCCGGCTCGCCGCCGACGCCTCGCACCAGCTGCGGACCCCGCTGACCGCGCTCTCCATGCGGATCGAGGAGATCTCCGTCACCGACGACCCCGAGACGGTGAAGGAGGAGGCGAACATCGCCCTCACCCAGGTCGAGCGCCTCACCGACGTCGTCCAGCGGCTCCTGACGAACTCCCGCGACCCGCGCACCGGCTCCGCCGTCGTCTTCGACCTCGACGAGATCGTCAAGCAGCAGATCGAGGAGTGGCGCCCCGCCTACCGCAGCGCCGGCCGCGCACTGGTCTGCTCCGGCAAGCACGGGCTGAAGGCCGTCGGCACCCCGGGCGCGGTCGCCCAGGTCCTGGCGGCGCTGATCGAGAACTCCCTCATGCACGGCGGCGGCACCGTCGCCCTGCGCACCCGGGTCACCGGCAACCAGGCGGTCATCGAGGTCACCGACGAGGGCCCCGGCGTCCCCGCCGAACTGGGCGCGCGGATCTTCGAGCGGACCATCAGCGGCCGCAACTCCACCGGCATCGGCCTGGCCGTCGCCCGCGATCTCGCGGAGGCGGACGGCGGCCGGCTGGAGCTGCTCCAGCAGCATCCGGCGGTCTTCGCGCTCTTCCTCAGTCGGGTCCCGCTCGACCGCAAGGCTCCTGAGCGCCCGGTGCGCTGAACAACGACGGGCGCGGCGGGGCGGTTCCCGTACGGGTGTCGCGGACCGGTCGCGGTACGGGTGTCGCCGACCGGTTCCCGTACGGGCGTGGCGGATCAGCTCCGCACGGGTGCCGCGGGCAGTTCCGTACGGGCGTGCCGGATCAGTTCCGTACGGGGTCGGGCGCTACCCGCTCTTCCGGCGTCGGCCCCCGCTGCTCCAGAAACCGTTCCGCGCTCAGCACGGCCTCCTTGGCGGGCAGGGTCTTGAAGACCCAGGTCCGGTAGGACCAGAAGCGGAACAGGGTGGCGACCCCGATGCCGACGATCTTGAAGACATTGCTCTGGACCGGGGTGTTCCAGCCGAAGCCGTACGTCGCCAGGTACAGCACGCCCGTCTCGATCACCGCGCCCGCCGCGCTGAACAGCAGGAAGAGGGCCAGCTCACGGGTCCGGCCGGTCTTGTCGCGGTCCCGGTAGGTCCAGTAGCGGAAGCCCACGTAGTTGAAGAGGATCGCGACGAACGTCGCCACCACGCTCGCCCGGACCACCTGGAGGTCCGTCGTGTGCCGCAGGAGGTTGAAGACCGCGATGTTGACCAGCAGGCCGAAAGCGCCGACCGCGCCGAACTTGGCGACCTCCCGGGCCAGCAGCTCAAGCCGGGTCCGCAGTGCGCCCCGTTCGCTCATGGTGATCGCTGGTCCCGTCCGTCGGAAGGCGTCTGGAAGACGTGTCGACGCAAGCACGTCAACTCCGCCATGCTAACCAGCCCACCCGTGTGACGCCCGTGAGTCCGCAGGGGTCGTGGCCGCACGGCATCCGTAAGGCCGTCCGGGAAGCACCGGCGTGGCGGATATCCTGGAGACGTGACGTTCCCGGTAGTCGGCATGGTCGGCGGCGGTCAGCTCGCCCGCATGACCCACGAGGCGGGTATCCCCCTCGGCCTGAAATTCAAGCTGCTCAGTGACACTCCCCAGGACTCGGCGGCCCAGGTGGTGAGCGAGGTCGTCATCGGCGACTATCGCGACCTGGACACGCTGCGCGCCTTCGCGCGCGGCTGCGACGTGATCACCTTCGATCACGAGCACGTGCCGACCGAGCATCTGCGGGCCCTGGAGGCGGACGGCATCCCCGTGCGCCCCGGCCCCGACGCCCTGGTGCACGCCCAGGACAAGGGGGTGATGCGTGCCAAGCTCCTGGAGATCGGCGCACCCTGCCCCCGCCACCGCATCGTCAGCGACCCGGCCGACGCCGCCGCGTTCGCCGAGGAGGCCGGGGGCTTCCCCGTCATCCTCAAGACCGTGCGCGGCGGCTACGACGGCAAGGGCGTGTGGGTGGTCCGCTCCGAGGCGGACGCCGCCGACCCGTTCCGCGCCGGGGTCCCGGTCCTCGCCGAGGAGAAGGTCGACTTCGTACGGGAGCTGGCGGCGAACATCGTCCGCTCGCCGCACGGCCAGGCCGTCGCCTACCCGGTCGTCGAGTCCATCCAGGTGGACGGCGTCTGCGACACGGTGATCGCCCCCGCCCCCGAGCTGGACGAGACGCTGGCCGGCGAGGCCCAGCGGCTCGCGCTGCGCATCGCCGACGAGCTGGGCGTCGTCGGACACCTCGCGGTGGAGCTGTTCGAGACCCGCGGACCCGACGGGAAGCCCGGCATCCTGGTCAACGAGCTGGCGATGCGCCCGCACAACTCGGGCCACTGGACCATGGACGGCGCGATCACCTCCCAGTTCGCCAACCACGTGCGGGCGGTCCTCGACCTCCCGCTCGGCGACCCGCGCCCGCGCGCGCCCTGGACGGTCATGTGCAACGTCCTGGGCGGCGACTACCCGGACATGTACCAGGCGTATCTGCACTGCATGGCCCGCGACCCGCAGCTCAAGATCCACATGTACGGCAAGGACGTGAAGCCGGGCCGCAAGGTCGGACACGTCAACACCTACGGCGATGACCTGGCGGACGTGCGGGAGCGCGCCCGGCACGCGGCCGACTACCTGCGAGGAACGATCACCGAATGACTTCCCCCGGCACCGGATCCCCCGCCGCCCCTCTCGTCGGCATCGTCATGGGCTCGGACTCCGACTGGCCCGTCATGGAGGCCGCCGCCAAGGCGCTCGACGAGTTCGAGATCCCCTACGAGGTCGACGTCGTCTCCGCCCACCGCATGGCGCGCGAGATGATCGCCTACGGCGACGCGGCCGCGGGCCGGGGCCTCAAGGTGATCGTCGCGGGCGCGGGCGGCGCCGCCGCACTGCCCGGCATGCTGGCCTCGGTCACCCCGCTGCCGGTCATCGGCGTGCCGGTGCCGCTGAAGTACCTGGACGGCATGGACAGCCTGCTCTCCATCGTCCAGATGCCGGCCGGGGTCCCCGTCGCCACCGTCTCGGTCGGCGGCGCGCGCAACGCGGGCCTGCTGGCCGCGCGGATCCTCGCCGCCTCCGACCCCGCGCTCCAGGAGCGGATGCAGGAGTTCCTGCAGGAGCTGAACGACCAGGCCACCGAGAAGGGCAAACGTCTGCGCGCCAAGGTCCAGGGCGCGGACTCCTTCGGCTTCGGAAAGTAGGGACCCGTGGACCACCTCGCCCGTGCGCACGAGCTCCTCGCCGTCCACCCCGTCGTCGACGGCCACAACGACCTCCCCTGGGCCCTGCGCGAACAGGTCGGCTACGACCTCGACGCCCGGGACATCGCCGCCGACCAGCGCGGCCTGCTCCACACCGACCTGAACCGGCTGCGGGCCGGCGGGGTCGGCGGCCAGTTCTGGTCGGTGTACGTCCGCACCGACCTGACCGGCGACGCGGCCGTCAGCGCCACCCTGGAACAGATCGACGTCGTCGGAGAGCTGATCGCCCGCTATCCGACGCACCTGCGCCGCGCGCTCACCGCCGACGACCTGGAGAAGGCCCGCGCCGAGGGGCGTATCGCCTCCCTGATGGGCGCCGAGGGCGGCCACTCCATCAACAACTCGCTGGGCACCCTGCGCGCCCTGTACGACCTGGGCGTCCGCTACATGACGCTCACCCACAACGACAACGTCGACTGGGCCGACAGCGCGACGGACCTGCCGCGCCTCGGCGGCCTCTCCGCCTTCGGCCACGAGGTCGTCCGCGAGATGAACCGCGTCGGCATGCTGGTCGACCTCAGCCACGTCGCGGACGGCGTCATGCGCGACGCGCTCGCCACCAGCACCGCGCCGGTGATCTTCTCGCACTCCTCGGCCCGCGCCGTCTGCGACCACCCGCGCAACATCCCCGACGACGTGCTCGCGGCCCTCCCGGCCAACGGCGGCGTCGCGATGGCGACCTTCGTCCCGAAGTTCGTGCTGCCCGAGGCCGTCGCCTGGACCCTGGCCGCCGACCGCAACATGCGCGAGCACGGCCTGCACCACCTCGACACCACCCCGACCGCGATGCGCATCCACGAGGACTTCGAGGCGGCCAACCCGCGCCCCGAGGCCACCGTCCCGACCATCGCGGACCACCTCGACCACATGCGCGCGGTCGCGGGCGTCGACCACATCGGCATCGGCGGCGACTACGACGGCACCGCGTTCACCCCGCGCGGGCTGGAGGATGTCTCCGGCTATCCGAACCTCATCGCCGAACTGCTGCGGCGCGGCTGGTCCGAGGGCGACCTCGCCAAGCTGACCTGGCAGAACTCCGTACGGGTGCTGCGCGACGCGGAAGCCGTGGCCCGCGACGAGCAGAGCGGGCGGGGGCCGTCCCACGCGACGATCACGGAGCTGGACGGCCCGCTCGGCTGAGGCCGGGGGCCGTCTCCGCACCCACCGCCGCGAACGGTCCGCCAGGACCGGGCGAGCGCCCCGAGGTGCTCGCCCGCGGCGACGGGCGCCGGCCCTCAGGCCTTCGGGCGGCCCATCGCCCGGTACGTCCACCCGGCCCCGCGCCACACCGCGCTGTCCAGGGCGTTGCGGCCGTCCAGGATGATCCGGCGGGCGGCCACCTCGCCCAGCTCCGCCGGGTCCAGCTCGCGGAACTCGCGCCACTCCGTCAGGTGCAGCACCACGTCGGCCCCGCGCACCGCCTCCAGCGCGGAGTCCGCGTAGCCGAGCGTCGGGAACAGCCGCCGGGCGTTGTCCATCCCCTTCGGGTCGAACACGGTCACCTGGCCGCCCTGGAGGTGGATCTGCCCGGCGACGTTGAGCGCGGGGGAGTCGCGTACGTCGTCGGAGTCGGGCTTGAACGCGGCGCCCAGCACCGCCACCCGCTTGCCGAGGAACGAGTCGCCGCCCACCGCCTCCCGGGCCAGCTCCACCATGTGGCCGCGCCGGCGCATGTTGATGGAGTCCACCTCGCGGAGGAAGGTGAGCGCCTGGTCCGCGCCCAGCTCGCCGGCGCGCGCCATGAAGGCGCGGATGTCCTTGGGCAGGCAGCCGCCGCCGAAGCCGATCCCGGCCCGCAGGAACTTCTTCCCGATGCGGTCGTCGTGCCCGATGGCCTCCGCGAGCTTCACGACGTCCCCGTCGGCGGCCTCGCACACCTCGGCCATCGCGTTGATGAAGGAGATCTTGGTGGCCAGGAAGGAGTTGGCGGAGGTCTTCACCAACTCGGCGGTCGGGAAGTCGGTCACCACGAACGGCGAGCCCTCCGCGACCGGCACGGCGTACACCTCGCGCAGCAGCTTCTCGGCGGTCTCGCTCGTGACGCCGACGACGATCCGGTCCGGATGCAGGGTGTCCTTCACGGCGAAGCCCTCGCGGAGGAACTCCGGGTTCCAGGCCAGCTCGGCGGCGGCCCCCGCCGGAGCCAGCTCCGCGAGCCGGTCCGCGAGCCGGGCGGCGGAGCCCACCGGGACGGTCGACTTGCCGACGACCAGGGCGGGCCGCGTCAGGTGCGGGGCCAGCGCGTCGAAGGCGCTGTCGACATAGCTCATGTCGCAGGCGTACTCGCCGTGCTTCTGCGGGGTGTTCACACAGACGAAGTGGACGTCGCCGAACTCCGCGACCTCCTCCCAGGAGGTGGTGAAGCGCAGCCGCCCGGTGGATCCCTCGATCCCGGCGACGTGCCGCTGGAGCATCTCCTCCAGGCCCGGCTCGTACATCGGCACGCGGCCGGTGGAGAGCAGTTCGATCTTCTCCGGGACGATATCGAGCCCCAGGACCTCGAAGCCCAGCTCGGCCATGGCCGCGGCATGGGTGGCGCCGAGATAGCCGGTGCCGATCACAGTGATCCTGAGGGCCATGGAGTGCTCCTGGGAGGTACGGACGGGCGTGCGGACCGAGCATAGTCGGGCAGCGGAAGGCCGGAATTCACCGCTCGATCTGTCCGCCGTATCGGATATGTCCCACCCCTGTCGGGAAGCTCACGTACGCGACACGTATGCCGGTCGGCGGTCGGCGCACTAAAATTGAGTTACTTAACGGTAGTTAGCATCTGGGGAGTGAGCGTCTTGGCGGGTTCGACCGATTTCGACCTGTACCGTCCGGCCGAGGAGCACGACATGCTCCGCGAGACCATCCGCGCGCTCGCGGAGACGAAGATCGCCCCCTTCGCCGCCGCGGTCGACGAGGAGAGCCGCTTCCCGCAGGAGGCGCTGGACGCCCTGGTCGCGTCGGACCTGCACGCCGTCCACGTCCCGGAGGAGTACGGCGGCGCCGGCGCCGACGCGCTCGCCACGGTCATCGTGATCGAGGAGGTGGCCCGCGCCTGCGCCTCCTCCTCCCTGATCCCGGCCGTCAACAAGCTCGGCTCGCTCCCGGTGATCCTCTCCGGCTCCGAGGAGCTGAAGCGCAAGTACCTGGCCCCGCTCGCCAAGGGCGACGCGATGTTCTCGTACGCCCTCTCCGAGCCGGACGCCGGCTCCGACGCGGCGGGCATGAAGACGAAGGCCGTGCGCGACGGCGACTTCTGGGTCCTCAACGGCGTGAAGCGCTGGATCACCAACGCGGGCGTCTCCGAGTACTACACGGTGATGGCCGTCACCGACCCGACCAAGCGCTCCAAGGGCATCTCCGCGTTCGTCGTCGAGAAGTCCGACGAGGGCGTCTCCTTCGGCGCCCCGGAGAAGAAGCTCGGCATCAAGGGCTCCCCGACGCGCGAGGTCTACTTCGACAACGTGCGCATCCCCGCCGACCGGATGATCGGCGAGGAGGGCACCGGCTTCGCCACCGCGATGAAGACCCTGGACCACACCCGCATCACCATCGCGGCCCAGGCCCTCGGCATCGCCCAGGGCGCGCTGGACTACGCCAAGGGATACGTCCAGGAGCGCAAGCAGTTCGGCAAGCCGATCGCGGACTTCCAGGGCATCCAGTTCATGCTCGCCGACATGGCGATGAAGCTGGAGGCGGCCCGCCAGCTCACCTACTCGGCCGCCGCCAAGTCCCAGCGCGTCGACGGCGACCTCACGTTCTTCGGCGCCGCGGCCAAGTGCTTCGCCTCCGACGTCGCCATGGAGGTCACCACGGACGCCGTCCAGCTGCTCGGCGGCTACGGCTACACGCGGGACTACCCGGTCGAGCGCATGATGCGCGACGCCAAGATCACCCAGATTTATGAGGGTACGAATCAGGTTCAGCGGATCGTCATGGCGAGGAACCTGCCGTAGCAGGGTTTTCGCAGGTCAGGAGCCTTCTGGAGTGCTCCTGAAGCGCTGATCGGCTTCCGGTCCGTTCGGGCCCTTCCCGGGCCCTTCCTGAGCGTCATGCTGGGGAAATCCTGGGCGGACGCTGGACTGGAAACGGGTGCTGACCTGCATAAATGACAAGGCCCCCGGCGATGCCGGGGGCCTTTCGTGTGGGCTGGGTCAGGCGGCTTCGGCCCGCTCGGTAGGGTCGTCTGCGTCGGGGGTCAACATGGTTGCGATAGCTGCACGTCCGCGCTGCTCGGCCCCTTCGAAGATGTAGTGGTAGTGCTCGCGGAGCACGTCCGTGCTGCTGTGCCCCATCCAGTCGGCCACATCGTTCTCAGGGACGCCCGCGTAGAGCAACCGGGACCCGTAGTAGTGCCGCATGGAGTGAGGCTTGCAGTAGGTCACCCCGCCCTTCGTCAGGGCCGCCAACCAGATCTGCCGGTAGAAGTACGACGCGTACACGTACCCGGTCCGGGTGACATTCGGGAACAGCAGCCTCTCCGGTCCCCACACGCCGTGGTTCTTGATGTGCCTGCGCAGCTCGAAGGCCACATTCGGAGGAAGAGGCACGACTCGCCCCGGCTCCTCCTCGTCGCGGGCCTTGATGTGCCGCCGCTGGAGCGCACTGTTCTTGCCTGACTCGGATTCGCCGTCCTCCGCAATCTGGAAATCGACGCGCAGGACCTCGGTCTGGAAGTCGATCTGATCGCGCGAGACGGCCATGGCCTCACCGATGCGGAGCCCGCATCCCGCCATGAGCCACAGCATGGCTCGGTACCGGGGCGGGGCCCCATCCAGCACGGCCAAAACCTCGCGGGTCGTCAGCCGCCGTGCGTTGCTCTTGTGTTCACGTATCTCCTTGGCACGGCTACCCGCGTGCCGGACCTTCTTGCACGGGTTGCGCCCGATGATCTCGTTGACCACGGCCCAATCCATCATTCCGGAGAAGAACGAGAACCGCTGCCGTCGTGTCCGGGCCGACAGCTTCCGGTCCTGCTCCATCCACAACAGCCATTGTTCGATGTCCGCGACCTTCAAGGACACGATGGAGCGAGCCTTGAAGAACGGTTCCAGGGTTGTTTTCTGAATTGAGCGGTACTGCTTCTTGGTGCTGTTCTCCAGCTTCCTTTGATTGGTCCACTGTTCCCAGACGGCTGTAACCGGCTGCTTGCCCAACTTGTCGTCCAGATAGGTCCCTGCGTCTAGCTCCTGCTCCTTCCGCTTCCTGTGGTCGTCGGCACGCTTCTTGGTCTCAAACGACTTCTGCCGCTGCTTCCCATCCGGGTCGTACCAGAACGTTGTCCACTTCTTCGCGTCGTCCGTGGAACGCGCCACCCATGCCCTTGCCACGTCTGAACTGCTCCTTCTCGTGTTGGGCCCGCCCAGGTGTGGCCAGCCCCCCCATGCCAGAATGCACATGGACCACCCAGAGTTGTCAACACGGGGTGGGCAACCCTGTGTGGTACCGTGAGAAGCATGAAGACAGACGAGAGCGGGTTTGAGATCACCCAGGAGCAGGGAGCCTGGGTGATCCGCATGTGGTGGCCTTCGGGCCCGGTGCATGGCGGGCCGCAGCGCATCACCATCGAGAGTGCGGCGGACGCGCCAGCCCGGGACGTGGCACGCGGCATCTCTACGACCGTTCTCCGGAGGCTTGACCTGCCTGGCGCGGTGAAGATGGCGGCCGAGATGGGCCAGAAGGGCCATAGGGCTCTGACGGAACTCACCGAGGCCATGCAGCAGGCCGGGGAAGCGGCTGGCGCGCTGCTCGAAAGCGAGGGTGTGTCTGAGACGTACTTGGCGGTCCTTGCTGCCGTCTACAAGCATGCTGCGGATGCTGGCGACCCGGCCCCTGTTCGGTGGCTGGCACGACGCATCAACCGAAGCCCTGAGACGGTCAAGGGGCATTTGAAGCAGGCTCGCAGGGACGGTCTCCTAACCACTATCGCGGGCAAGGCTGGTGGAGAGCTCACCGAAAAGGCTCAGGTCGTTCTTGACGCAAGGACAGGAACGGAGCGCTAGCAATCGGCGTAAAGATGCCGATCTTTCACTCGTACAGCCGCAGCCCCCGAGGCCCCTCGGGGGCTTCTATTTTTCCGGAGGTCGTATTGGTCAAGTTGATGACGGTTGCAGAGGTGGCCAACTTTCTGGACAAACCCCGAAGCTGGGTCTATGAAAATTGGCGTGGGGAAGAGATTCCCTTCCGTAAGGTGGGGCAGGCCCTCCGATGTCGTCCCGCTGACCTGGAGAAGTGGCTGGACGGCCAGAGCTGAAGAACCGCTAGATATGAACGCTCCCGGGGCATCTCGGGGGCCTTTTTATTTCCAGAACGAGGGTGGAATGGTAGCTGTAGCCGCGAAGTATGTTGAGTTGATTTGTGCCTGGTGTGGGGAGAGATGGGAGTTCCTCCGGCCGAAGGGGAAGCGGGGATCGAACCCGGCGACCAATCCTGACCATCCACAGTGCAAGGCCAAGCGGCAGAACCAGAATCGGGCCATCCGGCGACAGCAGGAGCGTCGGGGCATTGAGTACGAGGCGTGGAATATTCGTCCGGCGGACAAGGCTGAAAACCTGACGGTAGAGGAGGAGGTCGCTCGCAGGGACGCGGTCGATCGCCCTTGGTGGCATAGCCGCCGGGCGGTAGACCTCAATGAGGGGAATCACCTCTATCTCTGGGATGCGTGGCGGAGTGATGCCCTGACCGATGTGGAAAGCGTCGTCCAGTATTCGACCGATACAGACCGGGAGATAGTGGATCGCTGGTTTCTAGACAGCAGGGCGGCCAAGACCGGGGGCTACCTGGGCCAGACAGCTAGCCCTGGGCGGAGGTTGCCTGTTATTGGCTCCGCCCGCCCATGGGAGGAGGCGCAAAGGCCCGGCGCGCTTCTGTGCACGCGGGGCCTGGATGAACGCCTTTCACCCTTCGTCATGGGCGGCTGAGTTAAGTAGGGCGGGGCTCCGGCCTGGAGCCCTGTCCGATTATTTATAGGAGTGAGGGAGCTTTCCCTTGAGTCAAGGCCGCTGGGCGGCGGTCCTCTGACGCGGACGGGAGTCCGGGCCTGTTTGAAGTCCAGAGCATGTTGCGCAGATGCTCGAATGCAGCTCTGCGGATACCTGCCTGTGACACCACAGCGGCAACAACACAGAGTCAAGTCCCCATGCCTCGTGAAGTAAATGAACGGGGGTAGGGGACCTGTCTTCTCTTACGTTGTCCTGTTGTGATGGTTAGAGGGCCGCCCTAAGAGTGGCCCTGTTGCTGATGACTCTTATTTCTGTTGATTAGATGAGGAGGTGTCGCCATGAGCGACCCACAGACAGATTCCGATTCTCCGGAGCCCGCGCCGGCCGATGAGGTCGACACAGTCAGGGCCGAGGTGCAGCGGGAATATTCGGCCAGGCTGGCACGAGCCGAAATCAGGGTTCATGCAGCCCAGGCGGGTGTGAGTCTTCCCGATGGTTTCGTTGAATATCTGGATGCTTCGAAGTTGCTCGGCGCGGACGGTAATCCTTCAGTCGTGGCTATGGATAGGGCCCTGGCCTCGTTCAAGCTCAGCCCGCCATCTTTCCCACAGCTTGAGGGTGTGGGGCACAACCGCAGTGGTGGCCCGTTCTCTGAGCGTCGCACCGTTTCTCTCGATGTCCGTAACCGCTGACCCAGGAGTATCTATATGACCTTTACCTACCAGAACCCCGCTACCCATTCGTTCGTTCCGGAACTCTGGGATTCCGATCTTCTGACCCAGTTTGATCCGCTGCTGGTATGGGCTTCCAAGCTCGTGGCCAACAACAAGTACGCGGGTGAGATCCGGAAGAAGGGCGATGTGGTTCACATCAACAGTCTTCTCCGGCCCACGGTCGGGGACTACGCGCTCCCTGACGGTATGAGCTCTCAGCGTCCGGAAACTGTTGACCAGAAGCTGAATATCACCGAGGCGAAATACCTACAGGTGTTGGTCGAAGACGTGGAACGGGTGCAACTCGCCGGGGGCCTTGACTCTCCGATCAACCAGCAGATGATCCGCTCCCTCGCCCGCGCGGCGGACACCTTCATGGGCGGCATCATCGCCAAGGGAGCCACGGCTCTACCGACCGTCAAGCCGACCACTGGGAGCATCCCCCAGGCGCTCTACAGCGCCGTTCTGGACATGATGCTGGCCCTGGACGACAACGACATCCCCGCAGGCCGTTACGTTGTCGTCTCGCCCCGTGTGAAGCGGTATCTGGTTGAACATCCGGCCATTGCCAATGCCGCCGCCTACGGGGACAGCGGCGTGACGGCGAACGGTGTGGTGGCCCGTCCGGCAGGTTTCACCGTTCTGTCCACCACGGCTATGCCCACCGGTGTGGACATCGTGGCGGGTCATTCGGAGTTTGCTACCTACGCTTCTCAGTTCACCGGCTTCCGTGAGGGCCAGTCCGAGAAGTACCGGGCCGATTATATCGACACTCTCCACCTTTACGGCGGGAAGATTGTGCGCTATCCGGAGCTGGACACCAAGAAGCCCGACAATACTTTTGATGAGGCGAGTCCGACCAAGGGGATTGTGAAGGCATCTGTTGAGTGGGCCACCGCGGCCTGATCATTAACCGTTTCGGGGCCCCTGCTGTCACAGCGGGGGCCCTCTTTTTGTTGGTTTCCCTCACGCTGGGCTGAGAGCCGGCGGAGCGGGCCGTAACCGAAATCAACAGGATGATTTTTGGAGGTTAGTTATGCCCAAGACACGTAACCCTGATTCTCCACACTCCCGATACAAGGGCCTGGATGTACTTCCGTACGACCATGGCCTCCCTGTTCCTGATCTGCCCCTGGCAAGGGAATGGGCAGATTCTGAAGTCGAACAGTGGAAGCAGTGGTGGAACAGTCCCCAGGCGTCGCGCTGGGATGAGTCGTATGTGCCGACTGTGGCCGTGATGCTGGCCTATTACGGGAAGATCCTGGACGGCACAGCTACGCGGGAGCATCTGACGGAGTACGGGCAGTTGGCAACGTCCCTGGGTCTCACCGCTGACGGTATGAAGCGCTTGGGATGGGCCTTTGAGGGGGACGTACAGTGAGCGCCCGGCGAGCAGCCAAAGCCGGGGCCGCCGGACGTCACAGCGGTACACATCGCCCCGGTTATGAATGCCCGTGGAGTGAACCCCAGTGCTCCGGTTGCTTCCTGGAGTTCGCAATCCACACAGGATGGGAACTGATGAAGAAGGATCGGCCATGGGGCGACGATCTGAAGCATCAGCCGAAGAAGTGTCATGTGTGCCGCCAGATGTGACCTGCTGACCATGGGGATCTGATTGGCAAACATTATGGAAGGATGGCACCCCCGGTGGGTCCTATTTCTTTTTAATTGGGCATTACCCCACCATTCAATTCATATTGAGTAATGCTTCAGTTATCTGTTAGTTATCACCCTGTGATACGGGTCGTGGAGAATAGGGGTTAAGCGGGAGAGTCGTTAGAGCAGTGCTCCGGTGTCCCGCTGACACTTTCTCTCTACCCAAGGAACGTGGCGTTATGAGGACTACGGTTCTGGTCCCCGTTGAAAAGGTTCTCTGTGATGCGCACATTGCGCGTGACGGGAGCGAGGAAGAGGCGACAGAAACGCTGACGCTGGGAGTGCGTGCGTGGGATCTCTGTGTTGAGCACAACGCCACCTTTGCTCGCTACCTTGTTGACGCCCTGGGAGCCGGGGTGCACGACACTTCCGCTGAACCTGTCCCCGTCCCCGTCCCCGTCCCGGAGCCGGAGCCGGAGCCGGAGGAGCCTGCCACTGCCCCCGTTCCGTCCGTGATGATCGCGGGGGAAGTGCCCGGATATGACTGGGAGACCGCGCGCGAAGCGGTCCGTAACCTGGGGTATCAGGTGGTGGGCCGTGCCGATGAGTCCACTGTGCTGCTGATCCTGGGTGAGGGTGGCGAGCGGAGCGGGTCCAAGCTCCGGGACGCTGCGGAACGGGGCATCGGGTGCATGGACGTACGGGAACCCGGACGGTTCAAGTCCGCAGTCTGTGCCGGTGAGTTGGTTGGTGGTGACCCGCTCCCTGAGCCTGCCAAGGTGGGCCCGAAAGAGATGAGCGAGCGGGAGCGCAACCGGGCCGTGCGGGCGTGGGCCCGGACCAACGGATACGACATACCCACCAAGGGGCGCATCCCCATGCACGTGCGGCACGCCTTTGATATGTCGCACAGGGACGCTTCGGAGGGAAAAGCGGCAGCGGCCTGAGTGCCGCGCCTACGGTGACGGCCGCTGAGTGCGGCCGTCACCCCGGGCCCCGTGACCTGAGCGTGTGGAAGAGCGCCAAGGGGTACGGGGCAGGCTCCAAACCGTCCAAGGGCAAGTGCACACCGGGGTCATGGGTCACCTGGATGACTCCCCGGGGCAAGGACCGCACGGGCATCGTGAGTGACGACCTCCTGACGGTCGCCTCTGTCGCACGGCGCATCCCCACGGGCAAGGCAGTGCGATGTATCGCCGTGATCATTCCGGCGGACGGGGGCGACCTGCTCCCCCTGCTGCGCAGGACAGCGAAGGAACCTCACCACCAGACCAAGGACGGGGGCCGGTGGCGGTCCGTCGTCCCCCTCAACCGCACCAACTCCCAGGAAAAGGCAGCAGCATGAACACCCCTGTTCTCCACGGCCCCATCGGCCGTGCGGTCCATGAGATTTCCCCCTCCCTCGAAACGGACGAACTGGGGGTGTACGTGGCTTCCCTGTCGATGTGGTCCGCTGCCATCGGCGGAACCGTCAGGGTTAGTTCGCGGGGCAACACCCGCCCCGTGCTCCTGTGGTCCGCCCTGGTCGCAGGAACAGGCCGGGGCAAGGGCTCGGCACTCCGAGCTGCGCAACACGTCCTGGACAGGCCGGTTGGCCGCTTCCTGGCCACCCACTCCACATCCGGCATCACGTCCGGGGCAAGTCTGGTCAACCACCTGTGGAACCAGCAGGAAGCCACCGCAGAGACAGAGGCCGGGCGCGACGTGCGCACCCTGGTGGTGGAAGAGGAATGGTCGGAAGTGCTCCGCAGGGTCAAGCGCGACCCCTCCTTCACCACCAAGCTCCGCGCGGCGTGGGACGGGGCGACGCTCCGCAACACCACCAAGGAAGAGGCGCAGGAAATACGCGACCCCGCCATGGTCCTGCACTGCCACGTCACCCCGTCCGACTGGACCAAGTACGTAGGCGAATCAGAAGCAGCGGGCGGCTCCTACAACCGCATTCTGCCCTTCCTCCTCCGGTCCGTCCCGATGCTGGACGACGACCGCGTCAGCCTCCCCGACATCGACAGCCGCGAACTCGCCGACGCCTACACCTGGGCCACCGCACGCCCCCGCGTCATCACCCTCGCCGAGGACGCCCGCCCGCTGTGGAGGATCGTCCGCCGCTACGCCCGCATCCTGGGTGAGACTCTGCCGGAGGGGCAGGCGGTGTTCATCGAGCGGACCGCAGAGCAGACACTCAGGGTTGCTGCCTGTCTGGCCGCTTCCGAGTGCTCCGAGTCCATCACGGAAGAGATCCTGTCGGCCGCTTTCAGCCTGGTCCGACGCTCCGTCCAGGACACCGTGCGGATCACCAAGGGAGCCACATCCCCGAAGACGAACCGACAGCCCCTCAGCCTCACCGACAAAGTCCGGGCCCGCATCGAACTGCACGGAGGACGGGCCACGTCCTCACAGGTACTCCCGTACGTGGGAGCCACCGCCAGTGAGGTCAAGGCACTCACCGGAATCAGGGTGACCGTGGAACGGTCGGGCAAGACAGGCCGACCCGCCACCGTCTTCACACTCCGCGATGACAGTTCCGCTCACGCTGTGCCCCAGCCGGCCAGCGCGGACCGTAGGCAGAATCGGAGCGACGATTCCCATAGCCCTCTGTCGCGGCCGGCTGACCCAGAGCGTGACGTGAAGCGCGCCACGGTCGTACAGATCGACACCTACAGAACAGCACCGAAGCAGTCACCGGAGCCCGTGCCAGTGAAGCGGCCGGAACCGGCCAGAGGTTCCAACCCCTTCCACGCTCTCCTCTGATCACCCGAACAAACCAAATGAACGCCCCTGCCATTCGTGGCAGGGGCGTCCTCCGTTGATCAGTGGCCGCCGATGTGCGCGGTCAGCGCGCCAGCGCGCGTACGAGCATCGTGCCCAGGGTCCTGCCCTGCGGCGGATCGATCAGTGACGCTGACACCGCCGCGAATCCGTGGCTTGCGAGCAGGTGTTCCCACGCATCGAGACTGTGGTTGTGACGCAACCCTGCCCCGCCTGGTTTCACGTCTTGACTTCCGGCGGGAAGGTGGGAGAACGCGAGAGTGCCACCCGAAGCCATACGGGATCGAATCAGCGGTAGCAGGGTGTGCGGATCGACGAACCACACGGCACCAAAGATGGAGAGCACGACGTCAAAGGTCTTGTCCGTCTCGCTCAGGAATGCCGTCGCCTCTGCCGTGCGGAACTCAATACCTGCCAGACCGGCCCAGCGTTCCTTTGCGACCGTTTCCCGGGCTGGTGCAACGTCCACTCCCAGGCCCGTCGCGCCGAGCGTGACCAGGTGTGCCAGGTTGCTCCCGCTGCCTGAGCCGAGTTCCAGCACCCGACGTCCGGCGACGGCTCCTAGAACGCTCTCGTTCGGTCCGTGATCGGCGTACTGAGTCCAGTTCAGCCACGTCGTCTCGCCCGTGGCGTTCACTGCCCTGCGCGGCTTGCTTCCGACCGCGTATTTGTCCCAGGACTCGGCCAATGACATGCGGTGATCCTTTCCAGCAGAAGGGGCCTACTCCCAACGTACGGGGTAGGCCCCAACTCAACGGCTATGCGGCTCTACTTGGGTGAGTCGTGGCACCCGGCGTGGCACTGGTTGCAGTCGGCTGCACTCTCCATGCCCCACAGGTCGGGGTCGATCTCGAACCCGGCCGCCTTGATGGCCTTGATCGTCTGCTCCAGGACCAGCGGGCCGCCGGTCCTGGAGTCGTGCCCCTCCCGCGTCGCCTCGTCGTCGCTGAGGCATTGGACCCCGGCCGTCGTTCCCTGAAGCTCGGGAACGTGGTGGATGTACCGGCCGAAGTGCCGGTTGGTGAAGTGGTGATAGGGGATCGAGTCGAGCATGAACGAGTGCCACGCCTCGTCCACCTGTAC
This sequence comes from Streptomyces sp. NBC_01116, assembly GCF_041435495.1. NCBI lineage: Bacteria > Bacillati > Actinomycetota > Actinomycetes > Kitasatosporales > Streptomycetaceae > Streptomyces > Streptomyces sp. NBC_01116. The sequence continues at coordinate 3,195,649 of NZ_CP108644.1, read as the reverse complement.
GGACGGACCCATGAGAAGGTCCGCGTTCTCGCCGCACGTGACCAGGTAGGCGATGGCCTGCCCGAACTTGGCTTCCGCCAGTTCTCGGGTGTTGTCCGGGTTCCGGAGGAGAAGGGTTACCTCCCGCTCCCACACGTCCGGCGTGACGTACGTCTTCGGGTCGCGGATCACTACTGCCGTATTCATGCTGGCTTGCCTCCACGTAGTTGGATGTCCGACGTGCTCCGTTCATGCCGTCCGCCTCTGCACCTGGGGCACAGGCACGGGGGCATCAGACCAGTCGCTAGGGGCTCCCCGCCCTCACCCTCGTACAGGGTTCGTGGCTCGGTCTGCGTACCGTTGGCTCTCACCTTGTAGGCGCTGATGCGGATGGACATGTCGACCATGTTCCGGATTAGCCTCGACCATCGCGGCGACGTTCGAGACGACCATGAGGCGTCATCTCGACGTCACTCCTAGGGCGTCAAACCGGTGTCATTCGAGGTGCTGCGTCGCTAGCCTCGGACCATGACGACTACGGCCGAGCGTGAGCGAGTTCCCAACGACGTACTGACCTCCGTACGCAAGTCGATGAACCTCAGCCAAGACGAGTTCGCCCAGGGATTACGTGGGGCGGGGGAAGAACTGGGCGAACCGAACGATGCTTCCAAGCGACTGGTGCAGCGTTGGGAGTCCGGGATGACCAAGACGTGCCGCCCGCTGTACGCGCGAGCACTCAAACAGTTCACTGGCCGCGCCCCCGAGTCACTAGGGTTTGCGATCCCTATGACACGCGTCCACTCAGACGGCGCAGGAGGCCACGATATGGAAGCTGGGGAAGTCGGCACGACCAATGCCGTCACAAGCCCGGAGCCGGAGACGCAAGGCGAGTACGCAGGTATCTGGTTGTCTCGTTACGAGTTCTACTCGTCCAGCCGTGACGAGACTTTCGACTGCAAGCACCATGTCGTCATCGTCCAGCACGGCAACAGGCTGACTGCCCAGAGCCTGCCAGGAGCGTCGACCAACCCCGACAGCCCCCTGTCTCTGGATCTGACCGTGGACCGGAACATCATCACAGGCACGTGGACGGAACAGACAGCGGTGAACGGCTATTACCACGGTGCCCGGTACCACGGTGCCGTCCAGCTACTGATCGAGCCGACGGGCCGCCGTATGGCGGGCAAGTGGGTCGGGTTCGGAAAGGACTTCGACGTGAACAGTGGGCCCTGGGAGTTGCGCCTACTCGACCGCTCCACGGGACGGGCCAGCGTCGAAAGGTACTCGGCTTCCCCAGAGTAAGCGGCAGGTAGTCACGCGCCCAGTGCGTGAGAGCATTGCTTCTGGACTGATCCTGGGGGAATCCTGGGGGACCCCCTCACTTGCAGTGTGTTTTCGCAGGTCAGGCGCAGGTATGCCGTAGAGCACCCAGATCTACGAGGGCACCAACCAGGTCCAGCGCATCGTGATGGCGCGCAACCTGCCGTAACGCCTTCCGTCGAACGGCCCCCGGTGCGGAACGCCGGGGGCCGTTCCCAAAGGCTCCGCCCACAGCGGAGTGGCGGACGCTACCGCGGGGTCACGGCCGCCATCTCGCCCCGTGCGGCCGTCCCGTCCGGCCAGGTCCAGCCGGCGACGAGACTCCCCGGCGCCCCCTGCTCGGCTTCCGTCGCCCGCAGTACGCGGTTGATCCGGACGTCGACCCCCTGGCCGGCACCGGCCCCGTGCACGATGACGGTCGGGTCGGGGGCGTCGCTCACGTTCTGCTGCTGCGGCTTCGCCTCGCCGCGGAGAAGGGCGCGCAACCGCGCCCGTACCACCGGGTCGTGGGCGCCGTCGTAGATCCACCGGGTGCCGAGCACCCCGTGGTCGGAAGTGCCGATCAGCGCCTCGCCGGGGACGCCCTCCAGCGCCGCACCGCGGTAGCCCAGCGGCACCAGATACGCCACCGGATCCTGCCCGGCCGTGTCCGCCACGACCATGAACTCGATCCCGACCTCTCCCTCCGGATCGTCCAGACGGAACCCGCCGGCCTTGACCAGCTCCGGCGTCTCCCCTGAGCCCGCGTACCAGCTCTGCCTCGGCAGCCAGCCGGTGAGGAGCTCCAGCTTGCTGGGCGTCAAGGTGGTGTCGTGGATGGTTGCCATGCGGGCTCCCTGATACGTAGTCCGGTCCGTCCTCACGACGAGTGTGTCCGAACCTACGGGGAAGGGCCGAGCCGGACCCGGAGCGCTCGGCCGCGCCTAAGGGCTGTCCCGTAATCCCTGGCGGGCGCGCGACGACAGCTACGGCGCCTCGCCGCGTTGTCGGAACGTCCTCATACATCCAGTATGCGGATGTCCCTCCGCCTTGCGATGCACCGCATCCGACGCCGCACGCTGATCCACCAGGGATTACGGGACAGTCCTTAGGGTGGAGCGATGATCATCTGGCTGAACGGAACTTTCGGCGCGGGCAAGACCACCACCGCGAAGGAGGTGACCTCGCTTCTCCCGGAGTCCCGGCTGTTCGACACCGAGAAGGTCGGCGAGATGCTCTGGCACGTGCTCGGTGTGCCGGAGAGGGACTTCCAGGACTTCCCGCCCTGGCGGGGCCTGGTGGTGGAGACCGCGCGGCAGGTGCTCGACCACGTGGGCGGAACGCTGGTGGTCACCCAGACGGTCCTGGTCGAGTCGTACTGGCAGGAGATCCACGACGGTCTGACGCGGGCCGGTATCCCCGTGCACCACGTCCTGCTGCACACGGACCGGGACACGCTCGTCGAACGCATCGAGACCGACAGCGAGCCCGAGAGCGCCGGCGCCCGGCAGTGGCGCCTGGACCATCTGTCCGACTACGAACGGGCCCTGCCGTGGCTCCGTCGCGAGGCCCGGGTGGTCGACACGACGGGTGTCGTGTCCGCCGAGGTGGCGGAGGCCGTCCTGCGAGGGGTGCGCGCGGGCTGACCGGCCGGGCGGGGGCGGGGGCGCCGGTCCGGCCGCATCCGGGGAGTCGCCCCTTCCGGGCGCGTCAGCGGACGACCTCGAAGACGTTCTTCTGGATGCCGTTGGCGTACGCCTCGTGCTCGACGAGCCTCAGCTTCCGGGCGTCCTTGTCCGTGTCGCTGAACAGGCGCTTGCCGGCGCCCAGCAGGAGCGGGAAGACGAGCAGGTGGTACCGGTCGATCAGATCGGCGTCCGCGAGGTTCCGGTTCAGTTCGGTGCTGCCGTGGACGATGATCGGGCCGCCCTCGGTCTCCTTCAGGGCGGCGACCTCGTCGAGCGACCGCAGGATCGTGGTCTCGCCCCAGTCGGCCACCAGGTCGCCCTCGGTCAGCTTGGTGGAGACGACGTACTTCGGCATCGCCTTGTACCCCGTGAACTCCTCCATGCCCGGCCACACCGGGCTGAACGCCTCGTAGCTCGCCCGGCCCAGCAGCAGGGCGGTGGCCTCCTCCTGTTCCTGGCTCTTGATGGCGTACGCCTCCGGCAGGAACTCCACGTCCTTGAACGTCCACCCCGAATTCCGGTAGCCGGGCTCGCCGCCCGGGGCCTCCATGACGCCGTCGAGCGAAACGAAGGCGGTGCTGATCAGGGTGCGCATCAGGTCTCCTGGCTGTGTCGTGGCGGTGTCCCGGTTCGGTGCCCGGTGCGGCTCTCACTGTTACGGATGTAATGACCGGGTATCCCGTGCAAACTCATCGGTCCCCGCGCGCCCATCCGTCCGGCTCCGCCCGGTGCCCCCGGCGTCAACCCGGATACGGCCGGTAGCCTCCCTCCTCATGACCGAACTCGACAGGCTGACCGCCCTCTTCAGCGCTCTGGGGGCGGATGCCGACGCCCACGACTGGGCCGAGTCCGAGGCAGAGGAAGGGCTGCCGCAGCTCGCCCGCTACCGCCTCCTGCGGACGGTGTGGCAGTACGTCGACGCCTGGGGCACGGCCGCCCCGCGGTGGGTCGACGCCTACCGCACCGACGGGGCGGCCGCCGACGCCGTCGACCGGGCCCTCGCGGCCGGGCTCACCCCCGAGGACCTCGGCGCGCTGGCCCGCGAGGTCGCCAGGGAGACCGCGTTCGGGGTGCTGCACGCCCTGGCGGACCCGGCGGACGGGTCGCTCCCGGCCGAGGTCGAGGCGCAGTTGCCGGGCTGGCGGCTGGCGGAGCTGACCCCGGCCGGCGTACCGACCGGCCGCCATCTCGACGCCCTCCACGAGGACTTCGCCGAGCTCGAACCGAAGGGAGCTGTGTCATGACCGCCTCCTCGGTGCCACGGGAAGCGGGAGCGGTGGCCGTCTCCCAGGTGCCACGGGCAACGGGCGCGGTGGCCGTCTCCCCGGGTGCGGAAGCGGAGCGTTCCCCGACCCCCTTCGACCAGGCCGAGCGCCGCATCTGGTCCGGCAAGGCCGAGGCGTACGCCCGCACCTACGCCCGGCTCTGCGCCCACCCGGCGGCGGCCCTCCTCGACGCCGCCGGGGCCGGGCCCGGCAGCCGCGTCCTCGACGTGGGCTGCGGCAGCGGCACCATCAGCGCCCTCGCCGCCGGGCGCGGTGCGACGGTCCACGCCGTCGACGCCGAGCCCGGCATGGTGGAGGCGACCCGCAGGGCGGTCCCGGAAGCCGAGGCGCGTACGGCACGGCTGCCCGAACTTCCCTACGCGGACGACACGTTCGACGCGGTCGTCGGCAACTTCGTGCTCAACCACGTGGGCCGCCCGCGCGAGGCGCTGGCCGAGCTGCGCCGGATCACCCGCCCCGGCGGCCGGGTCGCGGTCACCGTCTGGAGGTCGCCCGGAGCCCCCGGCCAGGCCCTGATCGGCCGCGCCGTACAGGCGGCCGGGCTCACCCGCCCCGACTGGCTCCCCGCACTCGCGCCCGACGACGACTTCCCCCGTACGCCCGAAGGGCTCGCCGCCCTCCTCGACGGGGCCGGGCTCCTCGGCGCGGAGTGCTCCGAGGTGGTGTGGGCGCACCGCTGTGACCCCGAGACCTGGTGGGCGGGGGCGGAACGGGGGATCGGCGCGATCGGCCAGGTCCTCAACAGCGGGGGCGCGGAGGGGGTGGCGGCGGCCAGGCGCGTGTACGACGAGCTGTGCGCCGAATTCCGTTCTGCGGACGGGCTGTTGACGCTGCCGCATGCCGCGTTGCTGGCACGTGGGAGAGCGTAGAGGGGCGGGACGTCCGGGGGCCTGACGGGTGTCCGACGGGTGCCTGAACGATACGGACGCCGTGTGGATGCCGGAGCAGACGCTGATGACCGCATGCCGATGAGCGGATCGGACCCGTTCCTCTCGGCTCCGGGTTCACCGGCTGGGCGCGTCCCGACATGGCCCACGTCACCCTGCCTGCCGGCTGCGCCGCCCGTAGGGGCTCGACCGCTCCGTACATCGCGGCGTCGCTGAAGGTGCCTTCGCAGGACGAGGAGCGCTCGGCCTCGCGGAAGGAGAAGCCGGGCCTCGTCGACCCCGGCACCGCGCGGCGCGACAACGCGACCGTGATGCGGATCGCCGAACGGGCCGGCGTAGGCGTCGGCACGATCTACCGGAACTTCCCGACGCGGGCCGACCTCGTCACCGCCGTCTACCGGCACCAGATCGACACCTGCACCGCACTCGCGCCCCGGCTCCTGGAGGAATCGGCCTCCCCGTTCACCGCCCTGACCCGCTGGGCGGAGGCGTTCGTCGAGTTCCTGGTGACGAAGCACGGCCTCGGCGCCGCCCTGGGGTCCGGCGAACCGGGGTTGGAGAACCTCCACGCCCTCATGCTCGACACCCTGGTCCCGGCCTGCGCGACGCTGCTCGACGCCTGCGTCGCCGCCGACGAGGTCGGCCCGGACATCACCGCGTACACGCTCATGCGTGCCATCGGGAACCTCTGCGTCACCGGGCCCGACTACGACCGGGCGGACGCCGCGCGCATGGTCGCGGCCCTCCTCGCCGGATGCCGTCGCCGGCCGTAGCGGCAGGACCCGGCCGCGCGCCCGGGGCGTGACGGCCGGCACGCGTCACGGTTGCTTCTTCGCCGGAGGGTTCACCTGATGGAAGGTGCGCGCCGGAGTCACCTGCCGCAGATGGACGAGGACGTCGAACCACTCGCCCGGGGAACCGCCCGTCATGTGGTGATCGGTGTCGCGTCGAGGGTCGTGGCGTGGTCCGATGAGCCGGGACTCGGCGGTCCGGGTGAGCCAGTCGGCGACCTCGCGAGGGGCCTCCGCGCGGAGGTCCAGCAGGTAGTCGCCCGTGGCCTCGTCGTCCAGCACCGATTCCATCAACGGTGGCACGGGGCCGGGCACCCGGAAGGCCGGGGCGGCGGTGTAGGTGGCCAGTTCACCCGCGCCGAAGGTGAGGCCGATCGACAGATACCGGGTGCCGAGGTGTGCGCGCAGGTGGCTTCCCGCGTTACGGGACGGAGAGGCCGGGTCCGGCGGAAAGCTGACGACCCTGGTGCGCGCGTCGGCGGTGTGGGAGCTGGAGGACCAGAACAGCGTCCTGTGGCCGGTGTGCCGTTGCCACCACAGGACGTTCTCGGCGAAGAAGCGCTCGTAGCAGGCCATGTTGTGCGGGTCCAGCGGATCGTCGTCGTGGTCGTGGAGCTCGTAGTACTGGACGATCAGCCGCGCGTTGTGGAGTGCCCACGCGTATCCGTCATGGATCGGCGCTCCCGCCACCAGGTCGTGCGCCGCCTGTGCGCGGTCGCGCCGGGACCGCCTGTCGGACAGCGCCCGGAATCGGCTTGTGTGCGCGGACACGTCATCCGCGGGGCGGAGGTCCGCGTAGTACCGCGCCAGTTCGTCCACCAGCCCGGGTTCGGCCGCGCGCACGTAGTCGGCCACCGTGTCGTACGTCGACGCCCCCGTCTCATGGGGGCTGACCCCGATCAGGCGGACCGGATCACCCGGGTGCGTCTCGTTGAAGGCGCGCATCCACCGGAGGAGGGCGAGGATCTCCTCGGTGCGGCAGAACGGCTCGGCCGCCTCCAGCAGTGCCACGGGGTCCCCGGCCCCGGTGCGGATGTGGGTGTCGAGCCGGGCGACGAGCGTCCAGTCCTGGTCGAGGGCGATTGTTCGGAAGCCCGCCTCGCCGACCAGCAGACGGGCCATGCGCGTCTGGAGGGCGGCAACCTGGTGTGCGCCGCGCGTCCCGGCGCCGTAGCCCACCACGACCGTCCGCTCGGGGACCATGCCGAGCAGCGGCCGTAGGTCGTCCAGTGGCTCCGACGCGTCCACGGTGGTCAGGGAGTGCGCCGTCTCCCTGATCCAGTTCCGGACCGCCGCGCGCTGTTCCGTCGAGATCGTCATGGCGTCACCTTCGAGCCTCGACTCCGGTTGAGGTCAAGCCCGTCCGCGGGTCGCTATGCCTCGCCACGTCTCGCTAGGCCGCCTCCCAGTGCTGGGCCCGGCAGTCGCGGCAGTGGCCCGGGGCCGGGGAGCGGAAGGCGCGGTCACAGCCCTCGCAGGTCTGGAAGGGGGTGACGGGCGTCCGGCGGACCGGGGCCAGCTCCTGGGCTCCGGGGAGCGGTGGCGGCAGGAGCGCGGTGAGGCGGTGTCTGACGATCTTCGCCGGGTACTTGGGCGGCTGCGGGAGCTCGGTCGTCAGAGCGCGGCGGATGGCGTCGGGGTGCGCGCCGCGCTCCAGCCAGGCAGCGGCGCCGGGCACCAGCTCCTCGACGTCGCCCTCGGAGAGCACCAGCTCCGGCGCGTGGCGCCGAAGGTCGGCGAGGAGCGCGGAGGCGGCCCGGTGCAGTTCCGGGCTCGGCTCGCGGGGCTGGGGGAGCGGCCGTCGCGGAGACGTGGGCGCGATGCGCGACGGTACGCGGAACGGCGGGTGCGCTTCCTCCGGTACGGGGGTGGGTTCGGGTGCGGGTGGGAGCGCGGGCGCAGATGCGGGCACAGGCCTGGGGACCACCGGCGTCACCACCGCCGTAGGCGTCACCGGTACCACCGCCACCGGCATCACCGCCCCGCCCCGCAGTAACGCCGCAGGCTGGTCGCAGAACACCGTGCGGGTGATCATCCGGCCGTTCGGCAGCCTCTCGCGGGTCCGGTGCAGGTAGTCGTGGGCCTCCAGCTCGCGCAAGGCGGCGGCGATCGTCGTCTCGCCCTCGGCGAAGCGCGCCGCGAGCGCCTTGATGCCGACCTTGGACCCGGCGGGCAGCGACTGGATGTGTACGCCGATCCCGATCGCGGTGAGGGAGAGCTCGGCGTGCTGCGCGAGGTGGTTGCCGACGATCGTGAAGCGGCTCGTGTGCGGTACGGCGATGTGGATCACGCCGGAGGGCGGCAGTGGTCCGGGAATCTCTGCGAGGGCGCGGGTGAGGGCGATATCGTGCTGGGTATCCATGGGGAAGCGTCTTCTTCCTTGGTGGTCAGGTCCTCGCTCGGGATTGCCGTCCCGGCGGGGGCCGTCTCATGTCTGGGGTTGTGTGTCAGCGCGAGCATATGCCTGCGAACCCGGCTGAAATCCACACCAGTTGGTGAATCTCACCCATGTGGGTGACCGGCCCTTCCCGCGGTTGACCACCGGGATCGGGTGGGGTGGGGTTGGGAAGTTTCTCTTGGTTCTTTGAGTAGTTGACGTCGTGGCCCACCGGGTCGCGGTGGGCCACGATCCGGTCGGCCTCCTCCGGGTCGTGGCGCGCCACGACCCGGTGCGAGCAGCGCGGAGTGCTGGAAGGGAGCGGCCCCTCGGCGGGCGGCGGAACGCCACCTCGTCGGCGTGAACTCCGGTCGGCAGAAGCCCTTTACGGCGGAAAACCCTGACACCGACACGCCCCTTCGGCACACTGAGTACATGGATGCTCACCCGGAGAAATCGCCGGATCACCTCACGATCAACGTCACCCGCCGCGACGACCCGGTCTCCGAGGTCACCGAGGCGGACGCGTTCGCCTCGGTCCGCAAGTACCCGAACATCGTGGTCCGGGGGCCCCTGTTCGGGCTTGCCGAGCAGCGGCGCGGCGACCGGCCGCGCTGGCGGCTGCTGGGTGAACTGGACTGCGGCTTCCCGCAGATGGCCCGGGACGAGCTCAACTCGCTCCTGTGGTTCAGGGCGAGGGACGACACCGAGGACCCGGCGGTGCGGAGGTCGCTGCTCGACGCCGTGGCGCGGCTGGAGGTCGAGCCGACCGACGAGGTGTCGGCGGACGGCGTCCGCTACCGGGTCGTGCGCGCCGACGAGTTCGCCCGGATCGGCGGCGACCGCCTGGAGCCGCCCCGGGCCACCGACCCGGACGACGACAGCTGGGACCTGGACGCGCCGGACCTCTGCCGGACCGAGGGTTTCGTGGTCGACCACGCGGCCGCCGTCGGGCTGACCGAGGGGATCGACCGGGCCGGGCTGCTGGGGCTCTCCTACACCGCCGCCCGCTTCCCCGAGGACGTACGGGCCGACTCCCGGCGGGCGTTGACCACCCACCCCGGGGTCGTGCTCCTCCCGACGACGTTCCGGGTGGTGGAGCGGAAGGAGATGACCTGGTCGATGGTGACCGGGCAGTACTCGACCCCGCAGGGCGCCCGCCGCGCCCTCGTCCACCACCTCACCCGGCCCGTGCCCCAGCTGCCGGATCTGCCGGACATGCCGGAGCTGCCCGCCTGGATGAAGGTGGACGAGAAGGAGGCGGCCCTCCGCGCGCGGGCCGCGAAGAAGTTCACCGCGCGCCGGAGGCCCAACGAACTCGTGCTGCGGGGGCGCCGGTTCGAGGTGGTCCGGGTCGAGCGTGTGATGCGGATCGGGCCCGACGGGCCGGAGAAGTCACGCCCGTCGGACGTGGACGACTACGGCCCCTCCCGGATCCACCCCCTCATGGACGAGAAGGGGAACATCACCTACGGCAGCTGAGGGCCGGGCCGTCCCGGGCAGGCGGAGGGGCGCCGGGCAACAGCCCGGCGCCCCTCGACGTGTCCGCCCGCGGGCTCAGTTGCCCTTGACCGTGACCTTCTCGTCGTTGTTGAGCTGCTCCACCAACTGCTTCACCTTGGCCTTGTCCCAGACCAGGTTGCCGTTGACGCTGCCCGAGATCGGGATGTTCATCGACGTGCCCTCGCCGCCCGTGACGCCCTTCATCGCGAAGAACATGTTGCCCAGCGCCCAGAGCGACATGTCCTTGTCCACGATCAGCGTGTCCAGGCCCGCGCCCATCGTCGGGTACAGCTTGAACGGGTTGATGATCGTGGACGGGGTCGCCGTCTGACTCGCCAGCGCCGCGAGGAACTTCTGCTGGTTCTTCGTGCGGTCCAGGTCGCTGCCCGGCAGCGCGTAGCGGGTCCGGACGAAGGCCAGGGACTGCTCGCCGTTCAGCGTCTGCTTGCCGGCCTGGAAGTCGGCGCCGGACTTCTTGTCCTTGAAGGCCTTCGGGATGTCCAGCTCGACCCCGCCGATCGCGTCCACGATCTTCGCGAAGCCGCCGAAGCCGATCTCGACGTAGTGGTCGATGTGCAGCCCGGTGTTGAACTCGACCGTGCGGACGAGGAGTTCGGGGCCGTCCTCGGCGTAGGCGGCGTTCAGCTTCACCTGCCGGCCGGTGCCCTGGAACTTCTTCCCGGACTCGGACCCCACGAAGGACGGGATCTCGACGTTGGAGTCGCGCGGCAGCGAGATCAGCGTCGGGCCGGCCGAGCCGTCGTGCAGGATCATCATCGAGTCGGTTCGCTTGCCCTCGGCGGAACCGGTGCGCAGCCGCTTCTTCTCCTCGGCCGACATGCCCTCGCGGCTGTCCGACCCGACGATCAGGTAGTTCGTGCCGTCGCCGGACTCCGGGCGCTCGATGACCTTGGCGAGGTCGACCTCGCGCTTCAGCTTCGAGTCGGCCCAGAAGTACGTCGAGATCGAGACCGCGAGCAGCACGACCACCAGGGTCAGCGCGCCGATCTTGATCCGGCGGCGCCAGTCCGGGCGGCCGTGGACGTAACCCCCGTCACCGCCGCCGCGACGACCGCCTCCGCCGCCGCCCCGGCCGTTCGATCCGCCGCCCGAGCCGTAGACCTGGCCCGTGTTGTAGCCGCTGTCGTACCCGGGGTCGGGGCTGTTGCCGTGGCCGCCGTCCTGGTAGCGGTCGTCGTATCCCTGGCCCTGCTGCGGCACGTGCGGCCGCTGCGGCGGGGACTGCGGCCTCTGCGGCGGGGCCGGGCGGCGCTGGATGTGGGGCATCGCCCGCGCGCTCTCGGGTCGGGCGCTGTCGCTGCCCCGCCCGTAGCGCTCGCTGCGGTCGCCGGTCCGTCGATCGGGCCAATCGTTCATTCGCTCAGTGTGCCGCGCCGCCCTACAGCCTTTACAGGGTGTACGGGGATTTGGGCCACGGCTGTTGCGAAGCTGATGCATTCTGCGGGATCCGGTCCCCCGCATAAGGTGGACTGTATGACAGATCAGGCCACCGGCGTAACAGATCAGGCCAACCGCTCGGAAAGTGATATTCCGGGCAAGCCGACCGCGGCGTCCCGGACCACCCTCAGCCACATCATGACCGGCAGCGACACCAACCTCCTCGGCACGGTGCACGGTGGCGTGATCATGAAACTGGTCGACGACGCCGCGGGCGCCGTGGCCGGCCGGCACTCCGGCGGGCCCGCGGTGACCGCCTCGATGGACGAGATGGTCTTCCTGGAGCCGGTCAGGGTCGGTGACCTCGTTCACGTACGCGCCCAGGTCAACTGGACCGGCCGCTCCTCGATGGAGGTCGGCGTCCGGGTGATGGCCGAGCGCTGGAACGAGTCGACCCCCGCCCAGCAGGTCGGCAGCGCCTATCTGGTCTTCGCCGCGGTGGACGGGGACGGCAAGCCGCGCCGCGTCCCGCCGGTGATCCCCGAGACCGAGCGCGACAACCGGCGCTACCAGGAGGCGCAGATCCGGCGCACCCACCGGCTCGCCCGCCGCCGCGCGATCAAGGAACTCCGCGAGAAGCGCGCCGCCGACGGCATCGACGACTGAGCCGCCCGTACGGCTACCGGCGACGGCCGGACCACCCACCCGTACGGCCACCGGCGACGACCGAGCCACCCCGTGAGGTCACCGGCGACGGCCGGATCCCGTACGGCCACCGGGGCTACGGGCAGACCACCTCGTCGCCGCGCACCGTGGAGAACTCGCCCGTCTGCCGGATCTCCGCCTTCACCCGCTGCACCTTCGTGAAGTCCGAGCCCACCGTCACCTTCATCTGCGGGCCCTGGCCCTTCACCGCCTTCAGCTCGCTCCCGGGCAGGGCCGTGGCCAGGGACTTCGCCGACCGGTCCCAGCGCGGGTCGTACTCCACGAGCGTCCGCTTCAGCTCCCGCACCTCCCCGTTGAGCGGGGTCTCGGTGGTGGCGAAGCCGGTCGCCCGCAGCGCCTCGTCCACCGTCCGGCCGAGACCGTCCTTCGGGGTCCCGTTGTAGACCTGCACCCGGACCTGCTTCGGCGCGATGTCCACGAGCGTGGCCGGAGGCTTCTCCGGACCGGCCGCGGGCTTCGGCTTCGCCGGGGCCAGCGGCTTGTCCTCCCGCAGGGCCCGGAACAGCTTCTCCGCCTTCTCCGCGTCCCACCGCACCGTCGAGCCGATGCCCTTGACCGGGAAACTGGGGTTGCCGACGGGCACGGAGGCGAACTCCGACGAGGCGGGCCCGAAGTCCTTCATCGCCTTGCCGAGCGCCAGCATCTGCTCCGTACCGAAGCCCTCGTCGGCCCGGACCGACCCGAGCGCCGAGGCGGAGACCTGCTGGAACTTCACCGGGTTCAACAGCACCCCGCTGCTCGTCGCCTGCTTGATCAGCGCCGCCATGAACTTCTGCTGGCGTTCCATCCGGCCCAGGTCGGAGCCCATGTCCACATGGCGCGAGCGCACGTACTGGAGCGCCTGGCCGCCGTCCAGCTCATGGGTGCCCGCGGGGAGGTTCAGCCCGGTGTACGAGTCCTTCATCCGCCGCGCCGTGCAGATCTTCACCCCGCCCACCGCGTCGACCGTCTTCATGAAGCTGGTGAAGTCGACCTCCAGATAGTGGTCGATCTTGACCTTGGTCATGTTCTCGACGGTCCGCACGGTCAGCGTGGGCCCGCCCTCCGCGTACGCGGCGTTCAGCTTCACCGGGTGGCTCTCGTGGTGCTTGCCGGTGGTGCGGTCGGTGTGGGCGGGCATCTCGGCGTAGCTGTCCCGGGGGAGGCTCACGACGCTCGCCCGCTGCCGGTCGGCCGACAGGTGGACCAGCATGATCGTGTCGGTGCAGTGGCAGGGGGCGCCGCCGAGCCGGTACTTCTTCTTCTCGGCCTTCGTGATCGTGTCGCGGCCGTCCGTGCCGACGAGCAGCAGATTCGTGCCGTGGCCCCCCTGCGGGCGGTTCTTCATGTCCTTGAACGGATCGACCCGGCCGATCCCGCCCTCCAGGCTGGTCACCACGGCGTGCCCGATCCCGCCGGCCCCCAGCACCAGCACCGACAGTCCCGTGGCCACCCGCATGCCCCAGCGCGGCCGTTCGTCCTGCTTGCGGCTGCGGACCGGCCGGGTGCCCTGGGGCGGGCGGCGGCGCGGGGGAGTGGAGCGGGGATGCGGCGGGCGCTGCGGTCGCTGCGGTGCGGGCACGGGGGAGACACCTCCGGGGTGCAAGGGAGACACCTCTGCGGTGCAAGGGGACCATCGCACGGTAGGCCCATACGATCTCCGTCCCGGCCCACGACCCGGCGGCGCGCAACGGTGTCCCCCATTCGCGGTAACGTGGCGGCCGAATAACGCCACCTCCCGGGGCGCCCGCCTCCCGCGGTGCGGCACCCCCGGCGCCCCCGAGGACCACCCGAGGACCACATGTCTGCCGCGCAGTACCCCGCCGTCTCCGTGATCATGCCGGTACTCAACGAGGAACGTCATCTCAGGAACTCGGTCCGGCACATCCTGGAGCAGGAGTACCCCGGTGAGATGGAGGTCGTGATCGCGCTCGGCCCCTCCGCCGACCGTACGGACGAGATCGCCGCCGAGCTGGTCGCCGAGGACCCCCGGGTCCACACCGTGCCCAACCCCACCGGCCGCACCCCCGCCGCCCTCAACGCGGCGATCAAGGCCTCCCGCCACCCCGTCGTCGTACGGGTCGACGGCCACGGCATGCTCTCGCCGAACTACATCGCGACCGCCGTCCGCCTCCTGGAGGAGACCGGCGCGCAGAACGTCGGCGGCATCATGCACGCCGAGGGCGAGAACGCCTGGGAGGACGCCGTCGCCGCCGCGATGACCTCCAGGATCGGCGTCGGCAACGCCGCCTTCCACACCGGCGGCCAGGCCGGTCCGGCCGAGACCGTCTACCTGGGCGTCTTCCGCCGCGAGGCCCTGGAGCGGGCCGAGGGCTACAACGTCGAGTTCATCCGCGCCCAGGACTGGGAGCTGAACTTCCGCATCCGCGAGGCCGGCGGGCTGATCTGGTTCTCGCCCGAGCTGAAGGTCCAGTACCGTCCGCGCCCCACGGTGAAGGCCCTCGCCAAGCAGTACAAGGACTACGGCCGCTGGCGCCACGTCGTCGCCCGCTACCACTCCGGCTCGATCAACCTCCGCTACCTGGCCCCGCCGACCGCCGTCGTCGCCATCGCGGCCGGCCTGGTCCTGGGCGCGGCCGTCACCCCGTGGGCCCTGATCGTCCCCGGCGGTTACGTGGCCGCGATCGTCGCCGGGTCGCTGCCCGCGGGCAAGGGGCTCTCGCTGAAGGCGCGCGCACAGATCCCGGTGGCCCTCGCGACGATGCACATGTGCTGGGGCTTCGGCTTCCTCACCAGCCCCCGGTCCCTGGCCAAGCGGGTCATCGCGAGCCGCCGCCCGGCGATGAACGGCAGCAGCGAGACCGTCTGACCCCGGGCTCCCGACGCGCGCGAAGGGCCCCACCGCCCGGCGGTGGGGCCCTTCGCGTACCCGTGTCGTCACGGCGTCACCAGGTGTAGTTCGGATTCACCTTCATGCAGGCCTTCTCGTCGTCGCCGTTGAGGGCGCCCGCCGAATCCGGGGTCTTCTCCTTGCCCTTGGAGACCGGGTAGGCCCCGTCCTCGCGCCAGTCCGCGCCGACGGCGAGCGAGATCCCCGAGACGTCGGTGGACCTCTTCACCTGCGACAGCGGAACCCCGAGCGCCTTGGCGACGGCCTGCGCGTCGCCCTCCAGATCCGCGCTCGGATACAGGATCGCCGTCCGCGCCGCCCCGGTCACGTTCCCCGGGTCGACGGTGGCTTTCGCGAAGCCCGCGTCCTTCAGCTCCTCCATCACGTCACCGGCGCGCCCCGAGGCAGGTCCGAGCGCGTCCGTGGCGGTCCCGTTGCGCACGGCGACCGCGATCTCGCCGACCGGCGCCGACGGGTCCTTCGTGACCTCAGGCTTCTTCCGCTTGGAGGCCTTGCCGTCCAGCGGGACGTCGTCGCGGACCATCCGGAACAGCTGCTCCGCGTCGCCCGCCTTCGGGTAGACCCGGCCGTTGTTCGTGCCGGTGCCGTACACGTTGGGCATGGTCGACATCGTGATGCGCTTCGTGGGGACCTTCTTGAACTCCTCGGCCAGGTCGTAGAGCTTCTTGACCGTGTCGAGGCCCTTGTCGACCGTCAGCGCCTCGGTGGCCGCCTCGGCGAGGTTCATCAGCTTCGCCGGGTCGGTGAGCTTGGTGCCCTTACGCAGCTGACGCACCATCGAGTTCATGTACATGTGCTGGGCCTTGGCCCGCCCCAGGTCGGTGTTGTCCTCGAAGCCGTACCGGGTGCGCAGCCACTGGAGGGCCTGCTCGCCCTGGACGTCGGTGGTGCCCTTCTCCAGCTTCAGCCCGGAGCCCTTGCCGTCCCGGCCGCGGGAGTTGATGTTGGCGTCGACGCAGACCGGGACGCCGCCGATCGCGTCGGCCATCGAGACCACCCCGGCGAAGTCGATCATCATGAAGTGGTCGATCCGGATGCCGGTCAGCTCGTACCAGGTGGCCACCGTGCACCCCGGACCACCGCGGCCCAGGCTCTGGTTGGTCTGCACCTCCGTGGTGCTGGCCGGGAAGACCTCGCCGTCCGGGGCCGTGCACTTGGGCATCTTCAGCATGGTGTCGCGCGGCATGCTGATCACGGAGAGGTTGCTGCGGTCCGCGGAGATGTGGAGCAGCATCTGCACGTCGGCCAGCGGCGTTGCGCCGAAGGTCTCCTTCGCCCCGCCCAGTTTCTGGTTGGCCTTGGAGTCCCGGGCGTCGGAACCGATGAGCAGGATGTTGAGCGGGGTCTGCCCGGCGGCGTTGGCCTTGTGATCGGCCATCTGCTTGTCGCCGAGGGTCAGATCCTCTTTCTTGATGTTGCCGTTGAGGTGCTCGTAGTAGAGATAACCGGCGCCGCCGGTGCCGAGTATCAGCACGGCGAGTACGCAGGCGCTCCAGCGCAGCACGTGCCGCTTGGCGCTCTTGGGCGCACGGCGGCTGCTGCGCGCCCGGGCGCTGCCCCTGCCCCCGCTGCCGCCCCGGCCGTGCGCCGCCCGACGGACGCCCTCCGGCGTCTCGGGGCCCCCCGGCCCGTCGCCGTCCCCCGGCCCGTCGCCCCCGCTCCGTCCGCTGCCGTCACCGTGCGGGCTCTCGTCCCGGCCGAGTTGATCGGTACGGCGGCCGCGTGATCGCGTCCTCGCCCCGGGCGTGCTGCTCCGTCCCACCGGACCCCCCATGCTGTTCAGATTTCCGCTGTGGCGCGGTGACCCGGTGTCACTGGGCGCATACCGCCTTGTCGGCGCTGGCCTTCTCGATGTCCTTCGGCGGCTTCGTCGGTCCGGTGATGAGCTGGCCCGCCCCCTTGAAGTCCGACCCCAGCGTGAGCACCATCGCCTCGAGCCCCTCGGCGTCGGCGGTGCCCGGCTTCATGGCCGTTGCGGGAAGCCCCATCATCTCGGCGAGCGCCCGGGCCTGATCGGCCTGGTTGGGCGCGTACTCCAGCGTCGTCTTCTTGATCTTCTCGGATGCGTTGGCCTTGTTGGTGGACTTCAGCACCCCCTGCTCGTTCTGGAGCCAGGTGACGGTCGAGCCCGCCGCGCCGGCGATCTCACCACCGTTGAGGACGTCCACGCGTACGTCGGCGGCCGCGGCCTTCGGGCCCTTGAGCAGGGCCGCCTGCTTGCCCTTGGCGGCCTTCTCCTTCTGCTTCACCTCGGTCAGCGAGGTGTCGGAGCGCATCATCGCGAAGAGCTGCTCGCCCTTGACCGGGTCCACGACCACGGTGACGGGCTTCGGCTCGGCCGGGTTGTCTATGACCGGCATCGTGAGGAAGCTGATGTTCTTCGTGTCGACCTTGCCGATCTCCTCGGCGAGCGTCATCAGCTTCTGCGCGTCGCCGATGGCCGTGTCGACGGTCAGCGCCTGGGTGGCCGAGTCGGCCAGCTTGTACAGCTTCTTCGGGTTGGTCAGGGTGTCGCTCGACTTCATCTCCCGGATCATGGAGCCGAGGAACTGCTGCTGCACCTTGATCCGGTCGAGGTCGCTCCGGTTGCCGAAGCTGTCCCGGGTGCGCAGCAGGGCCAGCGCCTGCTCGCCCTGCACCTTCGACTCGCCCTCGGGCAGCTTCAGATGCGACTTCGGGTCGTCGATCGGCTTGGCCATGCAGACCTTGACACCGCCGACCGCCGAGGTCAGGGACTTGACCGCGTTGAAGTCGACCATCATGAAGTGGTGGGGCTTGACCCCGGTGATGTTCTCGACCGTCTTCATGGTGCAGCCGGGGTTACGGCCGTTCTGGCCGAGGCTGGTGTTGAAGCGTGCGTTCGGGGTGCCGGGGATGACCGTGGAGGTGCCGTCCGCGTTCTTCGACTCGCACTCGGGGACCTCGGTCATCAGGTCGCGCGGGATGCTCATCGCCGTCGCGTTGGTCCGGTCCTCGGAGACGTGGAACAGGATGGTGGTGTCGGCGTGGCCCTCGCTGCCCTTGTCGCCGTACCCCTCGTTGCCCTTGCCGGTGCGCTTGTCGGTGCCGATGATCAGGATGTTCATCGGGCCGTCGGTGACGACGTTCTTGCTGCCCGCGTCGCCCACGTCGATGGCGTCGATGTTCCCGTTGAGCTTCTGGTACAGCGCGTACGCACCGGCCGAGCCGACGATCACGACGAACGCCATGACCCCGCCCGTCCACAGCAGCGCCTTCTTCTTGCGCGACTTCTGGGGCTTGCGCTTCCGCCGCCCGGCCGCGGGCGGCTCGGCGGCCCCGCGTCCCCCTTGGGAGCTGCGGCGGCTGCGCTGGCCCGGTACCTGGCGCGGCCCGTCCGGGGCGCCCTCCCGCTCACGCGAACCGGACCCGCGGCGTCCTGAGCCCTCGCGCGACGAACCCTCGCGCGACGAACCGGTCCGGGAGCCCCCCCGGCGACTGCTTCCCTCGGCCGTAGCCGTACGCGAGGGACTGCTCGACTCCCCAGTGGAGTGATCCAGTCGCAATTCGTAATTGCCGGTGTGCGGGTTGAGTACCCACTGGTCGGCGGGGTCGATATCGTCCGCCCGTCCACGGCTATGCGCGTCCACGGTTGCCTGCGTCCTCCGTCGGTGCCACGCGAGGCGCCCTCCCCCGGCAAGGCGCTCGTTCCTTCGCTCCAGCAGTGCACGACCTGACGGCCGGAAGCACCGGATCGCGTCACACTATCCGGCCGATTCCGCGTCGAGCGACGTGCGTGACACATTCCACGCCCCTTACAACCGGGCATTCTTCCCATTAGCCGTCGATTGTGTTCCGTGTCTTGGTAATTGCTTTACTGCTTGCACAGGTCGTCTGCCGCACTCGACCCCGAATAGGTGGGTGTGGGCGTCGGACTCTCGGACCCCGCGTCGTCCGGTTTCCCGTCCTGCTTCTTCCCCTGGTCCTCCTGCGCTTCCTTGAGTTCGTCGGCCGGGACCACGGCGACGGGCCGGTCCTCACGGAGTTGCTTGAACAGGTCGCCCGCGTCCGGTTCGACGAGTTCGTCCCGGTTCGCGTTGTTGCGGTACGGCTGCCGGGGCACCGTCAGGAACTGCACCTGCTCGGTCGGTACGTTGCGCATCCCGCGCACCAGGTCGTACAGGTCGCGCAGCGAGTCCAGCCCCGGGTCCGTGGTCAGCGACTTGGTCGCCGCGTCCAGCACCGGGTAGAGCCGCGTCGGGTTGAGCAGGACGCCGTTGCTCTGCATCTTGTTCACCAGGGCGCCCAGGAACTGCTGCTGGCGCTCCATGCGTTCGGTGTCGCTGCCGTCGCCGAGGGTCTTGCGCGCCCGTACGTAGCCGAGGGCCTCCTCGCCGTTCAGCGTCTGCCGGCCGGCCGGGAGCTCCAGGTGCGCGTCCTTGTCGTTGATCGGCTCCTTGAGGCAGATCTCGACCCCGTCGACGGCGTCGACCATGTCCTTGAAGCCGTTGAAGTCGACGACCATGTGGTGATCGACGCGGATGCCGGTCATCCGCTCCACGGTGCGGATGGTGCAGGCGGTGCCACCGAGCTCGAACGCGGTGTTGAACTGGGTGAACTGCTTCCGCGTCTCCTTGTCGTCCCCGGTGCGGCAGCTGGGGATCTCCACCATCAGGTCACGGGGCAGGGACACGGCCGTCGCGCTCTTACGGTCCGCCGCGAGGTGCAGCAGGATCGTGGTGTCGGAGCGCTGGCTGCCGCCGTCGTCCCGGCCGTACTTCCGGTTGTCCCCGGCCCGGCTGTCGGATCCGATGAGCAGGATGTTCTGGGCGTCCATGACCACCGGGGTCGGCCGCTCCTTCTCGTACGCCTTGAGTTCGGCGGCGGCGCTCGTGTCGGTGGTGATGTTCCCGTCGAGCTTCTGGTACATCCACCAGCCCACGCCCGCGGCGATCAGCACGAGGAACGAGGCGCCGAGCGCGGTCCAGCGCAGCCAGCGGCGCTTGCGGGCCGCGACGACGCCGTCCTTGGGCCGGTCGGCCCAGGTCTGCACGTCGGCGCCGCCCCCGGCCGTCGCGGAATCCGGCCCGGGGGCCCGCGACGGATCGGCTCCCGTCCCGGGCTCGGGCTCGGGCTCGGGCTCGGGATCGGCTCCCGTCTCGGGCTCGGGCTCCGCGGCGGCCGGGGTTTCCTCCCCGGCCGCCGGTGCCCCGTCCTCGGGGGTCCCGTCCCCGGGTGGCCCGCCCCCGGGGTTCACACCCTCGGGTCCGGGATCTTCCTGCGACCTGCCCTGCGGCTTGTCCCCGGCCGAGTGGTCCGGGTCGGACGGCGGGCCAGCACTGTCGGTCACGTCTGCGTCCATCCTTCACGTTCGGCGGCGCGAGGGGCCGCCGGTCGCAGGAGTAGACGGCTGAAACTCACGCTTGGTTGTGCACGGCCAGGAGAGTGGTCTGTACCGCCCGATCATCTACCCGCTCCGGAGCCGATTACCGAGGACTCGGCCCGCTGTGGGCCGGACGAGTGCACCTCAGCGCGCTTGTCATACCGCGGTGTTGGTGACCCGCTCGCTCTCGGTCCGCTTGGCCAGTCCGTCCCCGCCGAGCTGCCCGAGGTGGCGGCAGAGCACCACGGAGCCGCCGGCCGCCAGTGGCGCGAAGAGTCCGGCGCTCAGCCCTTCCCAGGTGTCGTACGTACGCCCGGTGAGCAGCCGGGACCCCGGTGCGAGTCCGAGGGTGCCGGCGTCCTCGCGGGCCCGGGCGACGAGCTGCGCGCCCGTCAGCTCGATCCCGCCGACGGCCAGCGCGGGCGCGTCCGGGTCCACCGGGGCGAAGGGCGCGAAGCGGTCGCCCTGGCTCGGCACCTCCACCGCGTAGTCCATGAATCCCTCGGGCGTCTGCGGGAACCGCCCGCCCAGGGGCCGCAGCGCGAGGGCGACGCGCTCGCCCCGGCAGGCCCGCGCCCGCTCCAGGGTGTCCGGGCCGGTCACGACGAGGTCGGCGGCGGCCGGGTCGCCCTGGACCTCGGCGACGACTCCGACGGAGGAGCAGGCGAGCAGCCAGACCGCGGACTGCCAGTGCGCGGGGAGCAGCAGGGCGAGCCGGTCGCCCGGCTCCGCGGCGAGGTCGCCCTGGAGCAGGTTGGCGGTCTTGGCCACCCAATTGGCGAAGGTGGCCACCGACAGTTCGACGCGTTCTCCGGTGGCGTCGTCGTAGAAAGTGACCAGAGGTCGGGTCGGGTCCGCGGCGAGCGCGGATCGCAGCAGGTCGGCGGGGGTGCGGTCGCTGGAGTTCACCCGCGCAAGCGTACGCGCGGGCGCTGTGCGGGGCGGGCTGAACGGGTGTCACGTACACCGGTTCGGCAGACGGTGCGTCACGGAGAGGCCGATGCCCGGGTAGCCGGACTCATGACTGTATGGCCAGGATCTTGCGTATGCGTACCCTTTTGGTCACCTCAGTCGGCGTCACCTGCGCGGCGGCCCTCACCCTGCCGCTCGCCGCCCCCGCCCTGTCCGCCCCGGCCGCGCACTCCGCCTCGGCCCGGCCTCCTTCCCTGTCCCCCGAGTCACCCGGATCCGGCCCGCCGTCGGCCCGGACCGAAGCCGCCCCGCCGCCCACCGGCACGACCCGCGCGCCCGCGGGCTCGACGCAGTCCCTGCCCCTGGAACCCCTGGCCGCCCCGTCCGACCGGTCCGTGGGTCCGGCGGCGCCCGGTCAGGGCCTGGACCGGCGGACGGCCCGGCCCTTCTCCCTCGTGGGCGTCGTCTGGGACGACGCCGAGGCCGAACTCCACGGCACGGTCCAGGTCCGCACCCGGGCGACCGGCGGCACGAGCTGGTCGGACTGGCAGGACGTCGAGACCCACAACGCCGAGCACGCCGCCGACCTGGGCAGCGCCGAGCGGGCGTCCGGCGCCGTGCGCGGAGCGACCGCCCCGCTCTGGGTCGGCGACTCGGACGGCGTGGAGGTGCGCGTACGCCCGGAAGCAGCCGATCCGCGGCACCGGTCCGCCGCCGTGCCCCTCCCCGAAGGGCTGCGCCTCGAACTCGTCGACCCCGGCGAGGACCCCGCGCCCGAACCCGCCCCCGACGCCCCCGCCGGCCGGACCGCCACCCAGGCGATGTTCGTCGGCAACCCGGTGCCGCCGACGACGACGGGGCTCGTGCCGGAGGTGCTCACCGCCGAGTCCGCCGCCACCTCGGCCGTCAACGCGGACCTCGCGCCGCTCGGCGCGGCCGTCATCCCCGCGCTGACCAAGGCGGAGACGGCGGAGGAGGCGGCGATCGTCGCGGCCGGCGCGAAGCCGTACATCGGCCCCCGCCCGAGGATCGTCACCCGCAAGGGCTGGGGCGCGGACGAGAAGCTCCGCGAGCGCGACTTCGCGTACACCAAGTCCGTCAAGGCGGCCTTCGTGCACCACAGCGCGACCGGCAACAACTACACCTGCAAGCAGGCCCCTTCGGTGCTCCGCAGCATCTACCGCTACCACGTCACGAGCAGCGGCTGGCGCGACTTCGGCTACAACTTCGCCGTCGACAAGTGCGGAAACATCTACGAGGGCCGGGCCGGAGGCGTCTCCAAGGCCGTCCTGGGCGCCCACACCCTGGGCTTCAACACGAACACCATGGGGATCGCCGTGCTCGGCACGTACTCCACCACCAACCCGCCCGCCGCCGCGGTGACCGCCGTCTCCAAGCTCACCGCCTGGAAGCTCGGGCTGTTCGGAGCCAACCCCAAGGGCAAGGTCACCCTCGTCTCCGGCGGAAGCGGAAAGTACAAGAAGGGCAAAAAGGTCAAAATGAAGGTCATCTCGGGTCATCGGAACGCCTTCGCAACCGAATGCCCCGGAGAGCGTCTCTACAAGAAGCTCGGCAAGGCCCGGACCAGCTCCGCCAAACTGCAGGGCCGCTGACCGGGGAGTTACCGACCGGTCTGCTTAGACTGGCCAGCCACATCCAGGCCAGGCCCCAGCAGGAAGCAGAGACGGTGCTGTGACAGAGGCAAAAGAAGCGATTCTCCTGGTCGGTGGCAAGGGCACCCGGCTGCGCCCGCTCACGGTGCACACCCCGAAGCCGATGGTTCCGGCGGCCGGGGTCCCCTTCCTCACCCACCAGCTCGCGCGGGCCAGGGCGGCCGGGGTGGAGCACATCGTGCTCGCCACGTCCTACCTGGCGGAGGTCTTCGAGCCGTACTTCGGCGACGGCTCCTCGCTCGGCCTGCACATCGAGTACGTCACCGAGCAGGAGCCGCTCGGCACCGGCGGAGCCATCCGCAACGTCGCGCCGAAGCTGACCTCGGGGCCGGACGCACCGGTCCTCATCTTCAACGGCGACATCCTGACCGGGCTCGACATCCGGGCCCTGGTCACCTCGCACACCGTCTCCGGGGCGGATGTCTCCCTCCACCTGACCCGGGTCGAGGACCCGCGCGCCTTCGGCCTCGTGCCGACCGACACGACGGGCCGGGTCACGGCCTTCCTGGAGAAGCCGCAGACGCCGGAAGAGATCGTCACCGACCAGATCAACGCCGGGGCGTACATCTTCCGGCGCTCGGTCATCGACTCCATCCCGGCGGGCCGCCCGGTCTCCGTCGAGCGCGAGACCTTCCCCGGACTGCTCGCCTCCGGCGCCCACCTCCAGGGCATGGTCGACTCCACGTACTGGCTGGACCTCGGCACCCCGGGCGCCTTCGTCCGCGGCTCCGCCGACCTCGTCCTCGGCCGCGCCCCGTCCCCGGCGGTCCCCGGCCGCTGCGGCGACCGCCTGGTCCTGCCGACCGCCTCCGTGGCCCCGGACGCCAAGCTCACCGGCGGCACGGTGGTCGGCGCCGGCGCGGTGATCGGCGCGGGCGCGAGAATAGACGGCTCGACGATCCTGGACGGCGCGGTCGTCGAAGCGGGCGCGGTCATCACGGACTCCCTGGTCGGGGCCGGTGCCAGGATCGGCGACAGTACGGTGCTGGCGGGCGCGGTCATCGGCGACGGGGCACAGGTCGGCGCGGACAACGAACTGCGCGACGGGATCAGGATCTGGTGCGGCGCGGTCCTGCCGGACGGCTCGGTCCGCTTCTCCTCGGACCAGTAGACCCGCACCCGTACCCGTACCCTCAAAAGGACGCCCCCTCCGAACCGAGAACTCCGAGAACTCCGAGACTCCGAGAACACCGAGGCCACCCGTGGCAGGACGATTCGCCCCCCGCACCGCGCGAGCGGCGCTGCCGCATCAGGCTGTCGCCCCGGCGCGTCGGACGGCCCCGCCCTCGCACGACGGCCCGCCGCTGACCCGTGAGTGGACCCCGACGGGCCCGCTGGACCTCCGCCTCGTCCTCGGCCCCCTGCGCCGGGGCCCGGCGGACCCCACGTTCCGGATGGTCCCGGACGGCACGTTCTGGCGGGCCACCCGCACGCCCGAGGGCCCCGGCACCCTGCGCGTCGCGGCGCGCGGCGACCGGATCGCGGCGGCGGCGTGGGGCCCCGGCGCGGACTGGCTGCTGGCGGGCCTCCCCGCCCTCCTGGGCGCGGACGACGACCCGGACGCCTTCGTCCCCCGCCACCGCCTGCTGGCCCTGACCCGCCACCGCCGCCCGGGCCTGCGACTGCTCCGCACGGGCCTGGTCATGGAGTCGCTGATCCCCTCGATCCTGGAGCAGAAGGTCACCACGGACGAGGCGTACCGCGCCTGGCGCCACCTGGTCCGCCGCTTCGGCACCCCCGCTCCCGGCCCCACCGCGGACCTGGGCCTGCACGTCATGCCGGACCCGCGGGGCTGGGCGATGATCCCGTCCTGGGAATGGCACAGGGCGAACGTCGACGCCAAGCGGTCATCGACGATCCTGCGCGCGGTACGGGTGGCCCGCCGGCTGGAGGAGGCGGCCACGATGAACCTCCCCGAGGCCCGGACCCGCCTGGAACTGATCCCCGGCATCGGCCCCTGGACCTCGGCCGAGACCCTCCAGCGCTCGAACGGCGCACCGGACGCGGTCACGGTGGGCGACCTGCACCTCCCGGGCATCGTGGGCCACGCCCTGGCGGACAACCGCGACGCGGACGACGAGGAGATGCTGACCCTGCTGACCCCGTACGAGGGCCAGCGCCACCGGGCGACCCGCCTGATCCTGCTCTCGGGCAACACCCCGAAACGCCGGGCCCCGAGGATGACCCCGGGCAACATCACCCACCTGTAGCCCTCCCGAAAACACCTACCTGTGGCCGCCCGCGTCTTCCAGCTCCTCCGGAGCTGTCTCCAGCCCCTCCGGCGTTCGAGGAGCGGGGCCGGGGGCGGAGCCCGAATCCAGCCCGTCCGGCGCTTGAGGACAAGGGGGCCCGGGGCGGAGCCCCGGTTTCGGGAAGGGGCGGGTAGGGGGACAAGGCCCCGCGCAGCGGCACCCAGCGCCACCCACCACCGCGCCCCGCACCACCGCCCCACCCCGCCTCACCTCACCGCACGGTGAGAAACGCCTCCACATCCCGAACGCCCCGCTCCCGAGGCACCCCCGCCGCATGCCCCACAGCCACCGCGCCCAACGGATCCCAGGACGACGGCAGCGACAACACCTCCCGCACCACGGACCGGCAGAACATCGTCGAGGACACCCACGCCGACCCCAGCCGCTCACCCGCCAGCGCCACCAGGAAGTTCTGCACGCCCGCGCCCGCCGCGACCACGAACATCTCGCGCTCCGCGGTGTCGCGCCGCTCGTCCCCGTACGTGTGCGAGCCGTCCATCACCAGGCACGGCACCGCCAGATACGGCGCGTTGCGCAGCACATCCCCGCGCCGCACCCGCTTGGCGATCGACTCCTCGTCCTTGCCGTCGCGCCGCAGGTCCTCGATCCACGCGTCCCGCATCGCGTCGAGCAGCCGGGTCCGCGACGCGGCGGACTCCAGCAGCACGAACCGCCACGGCGTCGTGTGATGAGGGGCAGGCGCGGTCACCGCCGCCGCCACCGCCCGCCGCACGGCTCCCGGATCCACCGGCTCGTCGGTGAACTCGCGCACGGTACGCCGCAGCGTCACCGCTTCACGGACCGCCTCCGACGTCCCGAGCCGGAACATGTCGTCGGCCGCACTCCGTACGAGCGCCCGAGCACCGGCGGAGTCCTCGTCACCGGACGCCACCACGTGCCGCAGCCCCCGCACCACGGCGACGGGCAGTCCCTCCGCCTTGCCCTTGACCAGGTCCCCGGCCGCGGCCAGCTCGTCCGCCGTGGCCACGACGGTGGCGCTGAGCGGATTGCCGTACGCGTCCGTCCCGCCGCGCAGATCGTCCAGCACCCGCACTCCGGCCGCACCGATCGCGACATCGGTCAGCCCGTTGCGCCAGGGCCGCCCGAAGGTGTCCGTGACGACGACGCCGACCTCCACACCGAGGGCGTCCCGCAGCCCGTCCCGGATGGCCCGGGCGGAGACGTCGGGGTCCTCGGGCAGCAGCAGGACGGTCCCGGCCGGCGTGTTCGAGGCGTCGACCCCGGCGGCGGCCATGACCAGACCCTGCCGGTTCTCCACGATCCGCAGCGGCCCGCGCCGGGCGACCACCCGCACGGTCTCGGCGTCTATGGCGGCCTCGCGGTCGGCGGCCTCGACGATCCGCCCCTCGGCCTTGGAAACGATCTTCGAGGTGACGAGCAGGATGTCCCCGTCGACCAGCGCCGGCTCGGCCGCGGCGATCAGCTTGGCGAGATCATCACCGGCCCGCACCTCGGGCATCCCGCCCAGCGCCCAGACCCGAAAGGAAGGCGCACCGGAAGCCGCGGCACCATCGGCAGCCCCGGGACCACCAGCCCCAGGACCACCGTCACCTGCCCCGGGACCACCAGCCCCGGGACCACCGTCACCGACGCCAGGAGAACCGCTCACGCCCGAACCTCCTCGGCCAGATCCAGCGCCTGCCGGGCCATCTCGGCGGTCGCGTCCACGTCCGTCATCATCAGCGGCACCGCCCGGCAGCGGATGCCCGCCGCCTCGACCTCGCCGACCGCACCCGCGTCCACCGTGTCCACCAGCCAGCCGTCCAGCAGCCCGGAACCGTAGTGCTGGGCCACCGCCGCCGCGGTCGATTCGACGCCCACCGCGGCGAGCACCTTGTCCGCCATCCCGCGCACGGGCGCGTCCCCGACGATGGGGGAGAGGCCGACGACCGGCACCCCGGCCTCGGCGATGGCCTCCCGGATCCCGGGCACCGCGAGGATCGTGCCGATGGACACCACCGGATTCGACGGCGGGAAGACGATGACGTCGGCCGAACCGATGGCCTCCAGCACTCCCGGAGCCGGCTTGGCCTGCTCCGCGCCGACCGGCACGATCGCCTGCGCCTCCACGGAGGCGCGCAGCTTCACCCAGTACTCCTGGAAGTGGATCGCCTTGCTCTCGCCGTCCGTCTCGACGGCGACATGCGTCTCGACCCGGTCGTCGGACATGGGGAGCAGCCGCACGCCCGGCTGCCACCGGGCGCAGAGCGCCTCGGTGACCGCGCTCAGCGGATAGCCCGCGCCCAGCATCTGCGTACGGACGATATGGGTCGCGAAATCGCGGTCGCCCAGCCCGAACCACCCGGGGCCCACGCCGTACGCCGCGAGCTCCTCCTTGACCTGGAAGGTCTCGTCGGTCCGCCCCCAGCCCTGCTCCTCGTTGATGCCACCGCCGAGGGTGTACATCACGGTGTCGAGGTCGGGGCAGACCTTCAGCCCGAACAGATGGATGTCATCACCCGTGTTGCCGATCACCGTGATGTCCGCGTCGGGCGCGGCCTGCTTGAGGCCGCGAAGGAAGCGGGCACCGCCGATGCCACCGGCCAGAACAACAATGCGCATGCGGAGCAGTTTGTCAGGCGGGTACGGCGTCCACGGCGGTCGGGGCGCTTTGCGTGGCGTGCATCGGCATCTCGGTCAGACCCGGGTAGTAGATGTGCAGGCTCACCGCCGGTTCGAGCGAGTCGTTGACCACTTCGTGGACGTACCCCGGGGCGAAGGCGCGCTGCGCGCCCGCGCCGAGCGACCGTGCCCCGCTCTCGGTGCGCTCGGTCAACTCGCCTTCCAGGACCGTCAGTACGCCGGCGGAGAGGCCGTGGTCGTGCCGCCCGCTGCCCTGTCCGGGCACCCAGCTGAGCAGCCACACCTCGTAGCCGGGGCCCTGGTGCAGGCGGTGGTACCAGCGGGAGGCGGAGTCGTACTGGACGATTCCGGCCCACTGCGCGCGGTCGGCCGCGATGGAGCGGGCGAGGCCAACGAACTCGGAGACGGTGGAGGGGTGCTCGCGGGCGGGCTGCAGGAGGTGCTGGACCTCAAGGATGTCGCCGGCGATCTGAAGGTCGCTGTCGCTGTTCATGGCTGCGGTGGTTCCTCGGCATGGGGGGTTCACGTGCGGGGAGTCGCGGTGAGCGTCGGCAGCTCGGAAGGAGCCGCGGGAAGTGCGAGGTGCGGGGGGAGGAGCGGGAGGAGACGAAGAAAGACGCTCGACCGGAGAGGCTGGATCAGAGCTGGAGCACTACGGCATCAACAGCTGTGACAGCTGGAACAGCAACAGCGGGCCTGGACAGCACTACGGAACCCACGGACGTGGGTGACGTGCATGGCTGCGGTCGCTGGCATGGAACCAAGGAGACCGGCTCGGGCCGCCCGCTGTCAACCCAATGCCCGATATGGGGGCAATGTTTCACCCCTTTCGGTTGTCGGGTTTGGAGAAAGGTTTATGCACCTCTGGGCGGGGACATGTGGCGCATCATCCGCGCCCTCAAACGCGGCTGACGCTCCGTGACCTGACTGTGATCTTGGTCGCTTCGGTGATCGAATCGCAACACAAGGGCGGCTTCACTCGTCTCTCACGGGGAAGGGTGTGGAGCTGTGGGCCCGTGGCATATGTCAGGTTTTTGCTGATTTGAACACTTTCCGCGTACGCTTGGTTCCGCAGAGTGAATCCCTGGGCCAATAGCAGATCCTCGCTTGACTGGCTCGGAGCTACACACTTGTAATTTCACTCGTGTCGTTCAGCCGCAAACGGCTGCATCACGGGACGCAAGAGACAGACGAGGGGCGCACATGACCGAGCTGTTCCAGCAACTGCTGGTCGAGGACGCGGACGAGGAACTCGGCTGGCAGGAGCGCGCACTGTGCGCCCAGACCGATCCCGAGTCCTTCTTTCCCGAGAAGGGCGGATCCACCCGCGAGGCCAAGAAGGTCTGCCTCGCCTGTGAGGTGCGTTCGGAGTGCCTTGAGTACGCCCTCTCCAACGACGAACGCTTCGGCATCTGGGGCGGGCTCTCCGAGCGGGAGCGACGGCGCCTCAAGAAGGCCGCCATCTGACCGCCCGGTCCGTTCGGCCCCGGTGCGTTCGGGCTCGGCCACGTCACCGCACCGGGCCACGTCACCGCTCCTGGGGCACGTCACCGCCCGGCCCCACCACCGGACGCGTCGATCCACCGGACGCGTCGACCACCGGCCGCCGTACCCCGCACGACGCACCACCACGGCCCCGGGGGCGCGGACCCCGGAGCACCCCGCACCCCACACCTCCCCGCACACCCCCTCTCCCCGCGCTCCGGCCGAAGCCGGCCCCCCTCTCAGCGGGCAGGCTCCCCGGACCGGATTCCCCACCCCCGACGGCCCGCCCGCCGACCCCTTCCCCGGGGCCCGGAAGGCGGGCCGCCGGCACGTCCGGGCCCGGCCCCTTCACCCGCTCGGACCCCCGCCACCTGTCCGTACCGTTAGTGTGGGGCCCCGTCCGAGACGCGCCAACGCCCCGACGGCGCGCGCGTGTACACCGATGCAGCCCCCGGGGACGCCCCCGGACCCGGCCGGAGGGCCCGTACCTCGATGTCCGTGCACAGCCACTCGGCGGCGCCGAACGCGGCCGCCGCCGCCCCAGAGTTCCCCCGGCACGTCGTCACCGCCGTGCTCGTCTCCCACGACGGCGCCCGCTGGCTGCCCGACGTGCTGGCCGGGCTGCTCGGGCAGGAACGCCCCGTACAGAACGTCGTCGCCGCCGACACCGGCAGCGCCGACGACTCGGCCCGGCTGGTCACCGAGGCGCTCGGCGACGAACGCGTCCTGCACCTCGCACGCCGCACGAGCTTCGGCACCGCCGTCGACGAGGCCGCCCGCACCGCCGGAGTGCTGACCCCGGACGACCTGCCCTACCTCAAGCGCCCCAGCGGCTGGGACCCGGCCGGCCGGACCTGGGTCGACGAGAACTACGACCTCCCCGAACTGCCGCACGGCGAACCGGTCCAGTGGCTCTGGCTGCTGCACGACGACTGCGCACCCGAGCCGGACGCGCTCGCCGAGATGCTGCGCGTCGTCGACACCGACCAGCACGCCACGATCGTCGGACCCAAACTGCGCGGCTGGTACGACCGCAAGCAGCTCCTCGAAGTCGGCGTCTCCATCGCCAACAGCGGACGCCGCTGGACGGGCCTGGACCGCCGCGAGCAGGACCAGGGCCAGCACGACCAGGTCCGTACCGTCCTGTCCGTCTCCTCCGCCGGCATGCTCATCCGCCGCGACGTCTACGAGGAGCTCGGCGGCTTCGACCGCAGGCTCCCCCTGATGCGCGACGACGTGGACCTGTGCTGGCGCGCCCACCTGGCGGGCCACCGGGTCCTCGTCGCCCCGGACGCCGTCCTGCGGCACGCCGAGGCCTCCGCCCGCGAACGCCGCCCGATCGACTGCGCCGGCCGCTCGGTCGCCAGCCCGCACCGCGTCGACAAGGCGGGCGCGGTCTACACGATGCTCGTCAACGCCCGCGGCAAGGCCCTGCCCTGGGTCCTGCTCCGGCTCGTCGTCGGCACCCTGCTCCGTACCCTCGCCTACCTCGTCGGCAAGGTGCCCGGCCAGGCCCTCGACGAGGTCACCGGCCTGCTCGGCACCCTGCTGCGCCCCGGCCGGATCCTCGCCGCCCGCCGCGACCGCGGCAAGGGCGCCGTCGACGCCGCCGAACTGCGCGCACTGTTCCCGCCGCCGGGCGCGACCGTCCGGGCCACCGTCGAGCAGGTCGCGGGCAACTTCGGCGGCCGCAGCGACGCCGACGCGGGCGGTTCACGGCACGGTGCCGTCGAATCCGGGCCGGGCGGCGACGACGCCGACTTCCTCGAAGTCGACCAGTTCGCCCGTCTCAAGCGCATCGGCCGCAAACCGGGGCCCATCCTCTTCGCGCTGCTCCTGATCGTCTCCCTCGTCGCCTGCCGCAACCTCCTCAGCGGCGGCGCACTGGCGGGCGGCGCGCTGCTGCCCGCCCCCGCCGAGATCGGCGCTCTCTGGGGGCAGTACGCGGACGCCTGGCACACCGTCGGCACCGGCGGCACCCAGACCGCACCGCCCTACCTCGCCCTGCTCGCCGCCCTGTCGACCCTCTTCCTCGGCTCGACCGGCCTCGCCGTCAGCGTGCTGCTGGTCTGCTCGATCCCGCTGGCCGGGCTCACCGCCTACTTCGCCTCCCGCCCGCTGCTCCCCTCCCGGCTGCTGCGGGCCTGGGCGAGCGTCGCGTACGCCTTCCTGCCCGCCGCGACCGGAGCCCTGGCCACCGGCCGCCTCGGCACCGCCGTCCTCCTCGTCCTGCTCCCGCTGACCGCCCGCGCGGGCGTCGCCGCCCACGGGCTGCGCGCCGACAGCGCGGCGGGGGAGCGCGGCAGCTGGCGCGCCACCTGGGCGTACACGCTGCTGCTGACCGTCATGATGGCGTTCACCCCGATCGTCTGGCCGCTCGCCGTGGTCCTCGGCATCGGCGTCCTCGTGCTGCGGCGCGGCGACATCACGGCGTACGGACTCCGCTTCGTCGCCGCCGTCGGCACCCCGGTCCTGGTCCTCGCCCCCTGGTCGCTCACCCTCCTGACGAACCCGTCCGCGCTCCTGACCGAAGCGGGCCTGGACATCGGTACGGGAACGGCATCGGGCCTCGACCTGCTCGGCATCAGCCCCGGCGGCCCCGGGGCGACGGGCGGCATCCTGCTCCTCGGCATCGTGCTGGCGGCGCTCGCCGCCCTGCTGCGCGAGGAACGCCAGTTCGCCGTCCGCACCGCCTGGGCGGTCGCCCTCGTCGGTTTCCTCTTCGCCGCCGTCGCCAACGGGTCCACCTGGGCCGGGCCCGCCACCCTCGTCTACGGCACCGCCCTGATCGCCGCCGCCCTGGTGGGCGCGGACGGGGCCCGCATCCGGGTCGCCGAGCAGAGCTTCGGCTGGCGCCAGCCCCTCGCCGTGCTGATCGCGCTGGCGGCCGGCCTGGCCCCGGTCCTGGCCGCGTTCGGCTGGATGATCGGTGGCGCGGACGGTCCCCTGGAGCGGCGCGACCCCGTCCAGGTGCCCGCCTTCGTGGCGGAGGAGAGCACCACCCGCGACCAGCCCCGCACCCTCGTCCTCGGCGGCAGCTCGCCCGACTCCGTGACGTACAGCCTGGTCCGCGGCTCGGGCGCCCGCCTCGGCGACGGCGAACTCACCGAGGCGGGCGGCAGCAACAGCCACCTCGACAAGGTCGTCGCCAACCTCGTCGCCGGCTCCGGCGCCGACCAGGGCGGCCAGCTCAGCGGCTTCGCGATCCGCTACGTCCTCGTCCGGGACGGAGCACCGCGCCAGATGAGCCAGGTCCTCGACTCGACGCCCGGCCTCAGCCGCCTCAGCCAGATCGACGGCAGCGCGCTGTGGCGGGTGGACCGCCAGGTCGCCCGCGTGATGATCACCCCGGCTTCCGGCGAGGGCGAGCACCTTCCGGTCGGCTCGGCCGCCGTCGAGGCCCACTCCGACATCCCGTCCGGCGGGCCGGGCCGCGTGCTGCGGATCGCGGACGCCACCGACCCGGGCTGGACGGCGACCCTGGACGGCAAGCCGCTGACCCGCAAGACGGTCGACGGCTGGGCCCAGGGCTTCGAACTGCCCGCGGACGGCGGCCGTCTGGACCTCACCTACGACGCCCCGATCACGCACACCGCGTGGATCTGGGCGCAGGCCGGGCTCCTCCTGGTCCTGGTGGTCATGGCGCTGCCGGGCCGCCGCCGGGAGATCGACGACGACCTGCCGGAGGAGACGGCGCCCGCCGTCGCCGCCGAGCCGGTCGACGGAGAGGGCCGCCGCGCCCGCAGGCTGCGCGCCGCCGCCCAGGCCGAAGCGGCGGCCGCCGCCGAGGAGACCGGGGACGGCACCTATCCCGACGACCGCGATCCGTCGCGAGCGGCTGACCGGGCACCGGACCCGGCAGGGGCCCCGGCGCCGGTCCCGACCGCTGTCCCGACCGCGGTCCCGGGGGAGTTCATCCCCGCGCAGCAGTCCGCCGACCCGTACGCCGCGAATCCCCCGGCGCACGACCCGCAGGAGGCCACCGGCGACCATGCGGCGCTCCCGCGGCAGCAGTACGGCGAGTACGCGCAGTGGGACGGGCAGCAGCAGCCGGGCGCCGACTACTACGCGACATACCAGCCGGACCCGTACGCCCAGCAGCAACAGCAACAGCAACAGCAGAGCACCGGTTACCAGGGATACGACGCCCAGGACCCCTACACACAGCAGTACGACGCCCAGGGCGCGTACAACGAGCAGGGCGCGTACGGCGGCCAGGGCACGTACGACGCGCAGGGCACGTACGACGCGCAGGGCACGTACGACGCGCAGGGCACGTACGACCAGGGCACGTACAACGACCAGGGGTACAACGCCCAGGGCGCGTACGACGAGTACGGCCGGTACGCCGACGGGCAGTACCAGCAGCAGCCCTACACCGACCCCGCCCAGCAGCCCCGGCCCGACCAGCACACCGCCGACAACGGCGAACACACCGACACCCCGGCCCCGGGCCAGGCCCCGTGGCAGACCGGTAACGCATCGCGAGGCGAGTCCGAGTGAAGTCCACCCACCTGTCCCTGATCGCGGGCGCCGCCGTCCTGGCCGCCATCACCGGCTTCGCCACGGTCACCGCGCCCGGCGCCCCGGCGGACACCGTGGCGAAGTCCGCCGCGCTGCTGCCGGTCGAGCGTTCCAGCCTGGTCTGCCCGGCGCCCAGCAGCTCCGAACTCGCGGAGACGCAGTACACCTCGTTCACCCCGGCGGGCGAGGGCGGCGACGCCAAGGGCACCGCCGAGCTGAAGCCCGCCCTGCCGGTCGTGGACGACGAGGACGAGACCGACCCGAAGAAGGTCAAGAAGGCCGAGGAAGCGGCGAAGAAGGCGAAGGAGAAGGCCGACAAGCCGGTCCTCGCCGTGAAGGAGCCCGGAAAGCCGGTCGTCGCCGAGTCGGACGGCTCCGACGCCCCGGCCCTCGTCGGCACGGCCACCGGCAGGCTGGCCCCCGGCTGGGCCGCCCAGCAGACCACCGAGGTCACCGTGGGCGGCGCACGCGGGCTCCTCGGAGTCACCTGCACCGCTCCCGACACGGACTTCTGGTTCCCGGGCGCGAGCACCGGGAAGTCCCGCCAGGACTACCTCCACCTCACCAACCCCGAGGGCTCCGCCGCCGTCGCCGACATCGGGCTGTACGGTCCCGAGGGCGCGCTCAAGTCCGAAGTCGGCGACGGCATCACCGTGCCGGCCCGCTCCAGCGTCGCCGTTCTCCTGTCCACCCTCACCGCCGAGGCCGTCGACCACCTGACCGCCCACGTCACCACCCGCTCGGGCCGGGTCGGCGCGGTCGTCCTGAGCGCCGACGACAAGGCGGGCAGCGACTGGATCACCGCGTCCGAGGACCCCACCGGCACGCTCGTGCTGCCCGGCATCCCGGCCGACGCCACCTCCGTACAGCTGGTGGCGTTCGCGCCCGGCGAGGACGACGCCGACGTGAAGGTCCAGCTGATGGGGAAGAACGCGGCGTTCTCCCCGGCGGGGAACGCCACCCTGCACATCAAGTCCTCGATGACGGCGGCCGTCGACCTCAAGGACGTCACCCGCGGCGAGCCGGGCTCCCTGCGCCTGAGCCCCGTCGAGAAGGACCGGGCGACCCCGATCGTGGCCGCACTGCGCGTGGTCCGCGGCAAGGGCGACAAGCAGGAGGTCGCCTACATCCCGGCCACCGGACCCGTCGGCGCACGGGCGAGCGTCCCGGACAACCGGGCCGAGGGCTCGACGCTGTCCCTGACCGCGCCGGGCGCCACGGCCAAGGTGAAGGTCACCGCGTCGGCGGGCAGCGAAGGCGGCGAACCGGCCGTGGAGACGTACACGGTCAAGGCCGGCACGACCCTCGCCGTCACCCCGAAGGCCCCGGACGGCCTCAAGGGCGTCTACGCACTGACCGTCGAGACGACCTCCGGCGGCCCGGTCCACGCGTCACGCTCCCTGGCGCGCACGGAGGGCGGCGTCCAGATGTTCACCGTGCAGACGCTCCCCGACGACAGGGGCACGGTCGAGGTCCCGTCGGCCGTCCAGGACCTCTCGGTCCTGGACGACTGAGGGGCAGGCCGAGCGGGCGCGGCAGGCCCGCCGGGTCCAACAGGCCGGGGGCGCGGCAGGCCTGCCGGGTCTGCCCGGCCTGACCCAGCCGGAAGACCTCGGCCGACCTCAGTCGACCTCAGTCCTGCCCGTACCGGGGGTCGACCGACTCGGGAGCCAGCCCCAGCAGCTCGGCGACCTGCTCGACGACGACCTCGTGCACGAGCAGGGCGCGCTCGTCACGGCTCTTGGTGCGCAGCTCGACGGGCCGCCGGTAGACGACGATCTGCGCGGGCCTCCCCTTGCCCGCGGACACCGAACTGCCGAGCGGAACGATCTCCTCCGGAGTGCCGGGGACATCGAGGACGACGAAGTCGACCTCGGCCAGCTGGGGCCAGCGCCGCTCCAGCCGCTCCACCGAGTCCTGGACCAGATCACGGAATGTCTCGCCCCGGCTGGCCGACAGCGGCACCTGCGGTGGCGCGACCGGCCCGCGCATACCGCGGCCATGACGGTCACGGCGCCGGGGCCGCGGCTCGAACGGGTGGGGAGGTACGGAGCTGTCCATCACCGACGCAGCGTAACGCTCCGGGGACCGGCGTGATCGGCGAGCCGACGCGGCCGACCGGGCCTTTCGGACGGGGACTCGTCCCGCTTCCAGATGTCCGCAGTTGAACATTTCGGCCAAGGTTGAGCCCTTTCCGGCCCGTGATCCGATCATTCACGCTGTGCGCGACGCCGTGATCGGCCTCCGCCCACGAACGGGCAAGGCCACCGCGCGATCCCCAGCCCCGGCCCCGGCGCAGGTCAGGACAGCCGCCTGGAACACGGCCGTGCCGCAGGCCACAGGGCGACACGGTGGGGTGACCCGAGGGGGGAGTCGTCGCAGCCCGCTCAAGAGTGCGGTACCGTCCAACATCGTGAGCCCTGTACGTCGCTGTTCGCGCACCGCGTGCGGCCGCCCTGCCGTCGCGACACTGACGTACGTCTATGCCGATTCGACTGCGGTCCTCGGCCCGCTCGCCACCTACGCCGAGCCCCACTGTTACGACCTCTGCGCCGAACACAGTGAGCGGCTTACCGCGCCACGGGGCTGGGAAGTGGTGCGGCTCTCCGACGGCTCCGCACCGGCACACCCCAGCGGCGACGACCTCGAAGCACTGGCCAACGCGGTCCGCGAAGCGGCACGCCCGCACGACCGGGGCCGGGACGGCGGGGGCCGGGGACCGCGCGCCGCCGACCCGGTGGAAGTGGCCCGCCGAGGTCACCTGAGAGTGCTGCGCTCACCGGAGTCCTGAAGCCGACGCCCGGGGCCCATCCTGAGGCCCCATCCTGAGGTACGGCCCGGCCGGGTAGTTTGGGCGGTCCGCAAAGACCCCAGGAGGACCGGCCGTGGTTGCTGATCTGTCGCAGCTCGTGAAGGCGTACGACGTGCGCGGAGTAGTGCCCGACCAGTGGGACGAATCGCTGGCCGAACTCTTCGGAGCCGCGTTCGTCCAGGTCACGGCCGCCGACGCCATCGTGATCGGCCACGACATGCGCCCCACGTCGCCCGGTCTCGCCGGCGCGTTCGCCCGGGGCGCGGCGGCCCGGGGCGCGGACGTCACGCTCATCGGCCTCTGCTCGACGGACCAGCTGTACTACGCGTCGGGGGCCCTCGGCCTCCCCGGGGCGATGTTCACGGCCTCGCACAACCCGGCGCAGTACAACGGCATCAAGATGTGCCGGGCGGGCGCCGCCCCGGTCGGCCAGGACACCGGCCTCGCCGAGATCCGCACCCTGGTCGAGCAGTGGTCGGAAGGCGCCCCCCGGCCGGCGGCCGCCACCACCCCCGGCACGATCACCGAGCGGGACACCCTCACCGACTACGCGGCCCACCTCCTCGGCCTGGTCGACCTCAAGGCGGTCCGCCCCCTCAAGGTCGTGGTGGACGCGGGCAACGGCATGGGCGGCCACACGGTCCCCACGGTCTTCGAGGGCCTCCCGCTCGACCTCGTACCGATGTACTTCGAGCTGGACGGCACCTTCCCCAACCACGAGGCCAACCCCCTCGACCCCAAGAACATCGTCGACCTCCAGGCCCGCGTCCTCGCCGAGGGCGCCGACCTCGGCCTCGCCTTCGACGGCGACGCGGACCGCTGCTTCGTGGTCGACGAGCGGGGCGCGGGCGTCTCCCCCTCCGCGATCACGGCCCTCGTCGCCGCCCGCGAGCTGGCCCGCAACGGCGGCGAGGGCATCGTCATCCACAACCTGATCACCTCCTTGTCCGTCCCCGAGGTGGTCCGCGAGAACGGCGGCACCCCGGTCCGCACCCGCGTCGGCCACTCCTTCATCAAGACGGAGATGGCGGAGCACGGCGCGATCTTCGGCGGCGAGCACTCGGCGCACTACTACTTCCGCGACTTCTGGAACGCCGATACGGGCATGCTCGCCGCCCTCCACGTACTCGCCGCACTCGGCGGCCAGCGGAAGCCGCTCTCCGAACTGGTCGCGGAGTACGACCGCTACAGCGGCTCCGGCGAGATCAACTCCACCGTCGCCGACCAGTCCGCCAGCCTGGCCACGGTCAGGAAGGTCTACGGCGCCCGCGACGGCGTCACCTTCGACGACCTGGACGGCCTCACGGTCACGGCCGCCGACTGGTGGTTCAACCTCCGCGCCTCGAACACGGAACCGCTCCTGCGCCTGAACGTCGAGGCGAGGGACGAGCAGACGATGGCGACGGTACGCGACGAGGTCCTCGGCCTGATCCGCGAAGCCTGAACCACCCGACGGCCGCTCGGACGCCACTAGGGCGTGTTTCGAAAGTCCCGCCTGCTCGGCGACGCCTGGCACGCACGCTCGCCGCGTTGTCAGGATCACCCCGATACATCCAGTATCGGGGCGACCCTCCGCCTTGCGATCGCACGCACCAGACGCCGCCGAGCCCGCCCTCCGGGCGGACGGCGCTACTTTCGAAACACGCCCTAGGCACCTCCGACGTCCGCTCCCCACCTCACCCATCCCACCTTGATCCCCGCGCATTCAGCCCCTCCGGCGTCTGCACCCCGTCCCTTCCTGGCCCCGTGCTTCCAGCCCCTCCGGCGTCTGCACCCCGCTCCTTCTTGGCTCCGTGCTTCCAGCCCCTCCGGCGTTTGAGGAGCGGGGTCCGGGGCGGAGCCCCGGTTACGGGAAGGGGCGGGGCGGGGAGAAGCACGCCGCAGGCGCCCACCTTCGCCACCCGCACCCGCGCCCCGCCCCGCCCCGCACGGCAGCCCCCCACCGCCCCCCCCCAACCCGCATCGTCCGTTTCGTCCCCCCGGCCAGGCCGCGCCCCCTCCACCCCAGCGGTAGGCTGACGAGGCCTGATCCACGCGGATCGGAACTCGCATGCTCGAAGGGACTCACCCCATGGCGCTCGAAGCCGGCCTCCTGGAGATCCTGGCCTGCCCTGCCTGCCACTCCCCGCTCGACGACCGTTCGACGGCAGACAGCCCCGAGCTGGTCTGCTCGGGCGACGCCTGCGGCCTGGCCTACCCGGTCCGGGACGGCATCCCGGTCCTTCTCGTCGACGAGGCGCGCCGCCCCGCCTGACCGCGAGCGACACGCGTACGGGCAGGATGCGCCGGACGACGCGGAACGGCCCCCGGCAGCGCACGACGGCCGGGCCCGACCACAGGTGGGGGCCACTGTTCGGCACCGTGCGCGTCCCGGCGGCCACGCCACCGCACCCGTATCCGCAGCCCGCACCCCGCCCGGTGATCGGAGGCCCACCGCCATGCTCGACGAGTCCCTGCTCGACGCCCCGGAAGCCCTGGCCCGAGCCGACCGCCGCGATCTGCTGCGCGGCGCCGCCGAGGCCGGCGCCCGGGTCCGCACCGCCGCCCGGCACGCCGCCGAAGCCGGCATCGGCGGCCTGAACCCGGAGGGCCGGCCCCGGGCCGTCCTCGTGGCGGGCCCCGGCACCGCCGCCTCCGGGGTCGCCGACCTGATCGGCGCGCTGGCGGGCGCGGCCGCCCCCGTCGTACGCATCCACCCCACGGGTGTGGCCCCCGCACCCGGCGCCCTCCGCTGGGCCCTGCCCGGCTGGGCCGGCTCCGTGGACCTGCTCCTCATCGCGACCGCCGACGGTTCCGAACCGGGCCTCGCCCTGCTCGCCGAACAGGCCTACCGCCGCGGCTGCACCGTCGTCGCCGTCGCCCCCACCCGCTCACCGCTGCGCGAGGCGGTCGACGGGGTGCATGGCCTGGTCGTCCCGATGGCAGCCGCCCCGCACGGCGAGTACGACGCGGAGACCTCCGCCGCCGGCCCCGGCACCCTGTGGGCGCTGCTCACCCCCCTGCTGGCGCTCCTGGACCGGGTCGGACTGGTGACCGCGCCGCCCGAGGACCTGCAGAAGGTCGCGGACCGCCTGGACCGCACCGCGGAACGCTGCGGCCCGGCCATCGCCACGTACAGCAACCCGGCCAAGACGCTCGCGGCCGAGCTCGCCGACAGCCTGCCGCTGCTGTGGACGGAGGGCGACGCCGCAGGCCCGGTGGGACGCCGCTTCGCCGCCGTACTGTCCGAGCTCGCCGGCCGCCCCGCCCTGGCCGCGGAACTGCCCGAGGCACTGCCCTCGCACGGCACGCTCCTCGCCGGGGACTTCGCGGCCGGCGCGGACCCCGACGACTTCTTCCGCGACCGGGTCGACGAGGGCGAGACGCTGAGGGCCCGCGTCGTCCTGCTCCGGGACCGCCCGACAGGAGGCCTCAGCGCCTACCCGGCGGCACGGGAGCTGGCGCTCGGCCACGACACCCCCGTGAGCGAGCTGGAGCCGGAGGAGGGCAGCGAGCTGGAGGCCGTGGCCGAGCTGCTCGCGATCACCGACTTCGCAGCCGTCTACCTGTCACTGGCCTCGGCCCCCCAGCCCTGACGCAGTCCTGACAGAAGCACCTGACCACCTCACAGGCCCCACGCCCACAGGCCCCACGCCCACGGGAAGCCCTCACGGGCAACACCCCACCGGGCACACCCCACAAGCAACACCCCACAGAGAGCATCACGCGAGGGAAAGCCCAGGGACCGCGCCGCGTCACCCTCCGGCCACCCCCACGACCCCAGAACCTCACGCACCACTGATACCCCTGGTGCCACACCAACCCGCCCCGCCCCACCCGAGGACGACTCCATGGACCGGCTGTCCAACACCGTGCGCCCCTACGCCTGGGGGTCCACCACGGCCATCCCCGCCCTGCTCGGCATCGCGCCCACCGGCGAACCCCAGGCCGAGATGTGGATGGGAGCCCACCCCGGAGCGCCCTCGCGTATCACCCGCACCACCGCGGCCGGTGAGACGGAGCTGGCGCTCACCGAGGCCATCGACGCCGACCCGGAGGGGGAGCTGGGCGAGCCCACGGTCGCCCGGTTCGGCCCCCGCCTCCCCTTCCTCCTGAAACTCCTCGCCGCCGGCGCCCCCCTCTCCGTCCAGGTCCACCCGAACCTGGAACAGGCCCGTGAGGGCTACGCCGACGAAGAGTCCCGGGGCGTCCCGATCGACGCACCACACCGCACGTACAAGGACGCGAACCACAAGCCCGAACTCATCTGCGCCCTCACCCCCTTCGACGGACTGTGCGGCTTCCGCAACCCCACCGCCGCGGCGGACGCGATGGAGGCGCTGGGGGTCGACTCCCTCAAGCCGTACGTGGACCTCCTCCGCGCCCACCCCGAGGAGGCGGCACTCCGCGAGGTGCTCACGGCGATCCTCGGCGCGGAACCGGCGGAGATGGCCGAGACCGTGGCGGAGGCGGCCGCTGCCGCCGAGCGCCTCGGCGGCGTCCACGCCCCGTACGCCCGTATCGCCCACCACTTCCCCGGCGATCCCGGCGTCCTGGCCGCGATGCTGCTGAACTACGTTCAACTCCAGCCCGGAGAAGCCCTGTTCCTCGGCGCGGGCGTCCCGCACGCCTATCTCGACGGCCTCGGCGTCGAGATCATGGCCAACTCGGACAACGTGCTGCGCTGCGGCCTGACCCCCAAGCACATCGACGTCCCCGAACTCCTGCGGATCGTACGGTTCGAGGCCACCGAGCCCGGCGTGCTGCGCCCGGAGGCGGCACCGTCGGGCGAGGAGCTCTACGAGACCCCCGCCGACGAGTTCGCCCTGTCCCGGTTCACCCTCGCCCCGGGAGCGGCCCCCACCGAACTGACCGCCGCCACGCCCCAGATCCTGCTCTGCACGGCGGGCTCGGTCACCGTCGGCGAACTCACCCTCGAACCGGGGGAGTCCGCTTACGTTCCGGCCGGCGAGACCGCCGAGGCGGCGGGACGGGGAACCCTCTTCCGGGCCACCGTGGCAGCCTGACCCACGGACCGTCCCGACGGCTGCAACAATGTGCCGCCTCACCGCGGCGGCACCTGCCGCGCACCGACGAAGGGACACCACGCACTCATGAGCGCGTCAGGCGGAACCAAGGCGATCGTGGCGGCACTCGTAGCCAACCTCTCGATCGCCGTGGCCAAATTCGTAGCGTTCCTCTTCAGTGGTTCGTCGTCGATGCTCGCGGAGAGCGTCCACTCGCTCGCCGACTCGGGCAACCAGGGGCTCCTGCTGCTCGGCGGCAAGAAGGCGAAACGCGAAGCCACCCCCCAGCACCCCTTCGGCTACGGGCGCGAGCGCTACATCTACGCGTTCCTCGTCTCCATCGTCCTCTTCTCGGTCGGCGGCATGTTCGCGGTCTACGAGGGCTACGAGAAGATCAAGCACCCGCACGAGATCGAGGCCTGGTACTGGCCGGTCGGGGTCCTGGTCTTCGCGATCATCGCGGAGATCTTCTCCTTCCGTACGGCGATCAAGGAGTCCAACCAGACCCGCGGCGACCGCTCCTGGACCGAATTCGTCCGCCGCTCCAAGGCGCCCGAACTCCCGGTCGTCCTCCTGGAGGACCTCGGCGCGCTCGTCGGCCTGATCCTGGCGCTCG
Organism: Streptomyces sp. NBC_01116; assembly: GCF_041435495.1. NCBI lineage: Bacteria > Bacillati > Actinomycetota > Actinomycetes > Kitasatosporales > Streptomycetaceae > Streptomyces > Streptomyces sp. NBC_01116. The sequence continues at coordinate 3,153,639 of NZ_CP108644.1, read as the reverse complement.
CCGGCGTCGGCCTCGCCCTCGGCACGGGCAACGGAGTCTGGGACGGCATCGGCACCCTCTGCATCGGCATCCTGCTGATCCTCATCGCGATCGTCCTGGCCGTCGAGACGAAGTCCCTCCTGCTCGGCGAGTCCGCCGGCATCGAGGACGTCGAGAACATCAAGGCGGCCGTGGTCGACGGCGAGACCGTCACCCGCATCATCCACATGCGCACCCTCCACCTCGGCCCCGAGGAACTGCTGGTCGCCGCCAAGATCGCCGTCCGGCACGACGAGACCGCGACCGAGGTGGCCGAGGCCATCAACGCCGCCGAGCACCGCATCCGCGCGGCGTGCCCGATCGCCCGGGTCATCTACCTGGAGCCGGACATCTACAACGCGGAGGCCGCAGCGACCGGAAACAACCCGGGCTCCGACACGGAAGACGGCCCGGCTTCGAAGAATTCTGGCCACTGACCCACCGCACATCAGCCCCGATCGGCCCGGTGACCCCTCACACACACCCCTCTCCACGAAGGGGCTGGGGCTCACTGGGCCGTTCGGTGTAGATTCGGATACGGATAACAGACGTCGCTGCTGATGGCGGTCGACCGGCTGGCGCGAGCCAGCCGGGCGAGGGACAGAGGGCCTCCGACGGACTGCACTGCGAACGCCCGGGCATTCGTGTGCCCGCCGTGCCGCAGAGTCAGCCCAGACAGCCCACCCTCGACCCATCACGAGGAGCAGCCCGTTATGACGACGGCCACCAACCGCCAGGACTTCAAGGTCGCCGACCTCTCCCTCGCCGCCTTCGGGCGCAAGGAGATCACGCTCGCCGAGCACGAGATGCCCGGCCTGATGTCGATCCGCAAGGAGTTCGCCGCCGCTCAGCCGCTGGCCGGCGCCCGGATCACCGGCTCGCTGCACATGACCGTGCAGACCGCCGTGCTCATCGAGACCCTCGTCGCCCTGGGCGCCGAGGTCCGCTGGGCCTCCTGCAACATCTTCTCCACCCAGGACCACGCCGCCGCGGCCATCGCGGTCGGCCCGAACGGCACTCCGGAAGCCCCCGCGGGCGTCCCCGTCTTCGCCTGGAAGGGCGAGACGCTGGAGGAGTACTGGTGGTGCACGGAGCAGGCGCTGACCTGGCCGAACACCCCCACCGGCGGTCCGAACATGATCCTGGACGACGGTGGCGACGCCACCCTCCTCGTCCACAAGGGCGTCGAGTTCGAGAAGGCCGGCGCGGCCCCGGACCCGTCGACCGCGGACAGCGAGGAGTTCGCCCACATCCTCACCCTGCTGAACCGCACCCTCGGCGAATCGCCGCAGAAGTGGACCCAGCTGGCGTCCGAGATCCGCGGTGTCACCGAGGAGACGACGACGGGTGTGCACCGTCTGTACGAGATGCACCGTGACGGTTCCCTCCTGTTCCCCGCGATCAACGTGAACGACGCGGTGACCAAGTCGAAGTTCGACAACAAGTACGGCTGCCGCCACTCCCTCATCGACGGCATCAACCGCGCCACCGACGTCCTGATCGGCGGCAAGACTGCCGTCGTCTTCGGCTACGGCGACGTGGGCAAGGGCTGCGCGGAGTCCCTGCGCGGCCAGGGCGCCCGGGTGATCATCACGGAGATCGACCCGATCTGCGCGCTGCAGGCGGCGATGGACGGCTACCAGGTGGCCACGCTGGACGACGTCGTGGAGCAGGCGGACATCTTCGTCACCACGACGGGCAACAAGGACATCATCATGGCCAAGGACATGGCCCGGATGAAGCACCAGGCGATCGTCGGGAACATCGGCCACTTCGACAACGAGATCGACATGGCCGGACTCGCGAAGATCGACGGCATCGTCAAGGACGAGGTCAAGCCCCAGGTCCACACCTGGAAGTTCCCCGACGGCAAGGTCCTCATCGTCCTGTCCGAGGGCCGCCTCCTCAACCTGGGCAACGCGACCGGGCACCCGTCCTTCGTGATGTCCAACAGCTTCGCGGACCAGACCCTCGCGCAGATCGAGCTGTTCACGAAGCCCGAGGAGTACCCGACCGACGTGTACGTGCTGCCCAAGCACCTGGACGAGAAGGTCGCCCGACTCCACCTCGACGCCCTGGGCGTCAAGCTCACGACGCTGCGCCCCGAGCAGGCCGCGTACATCGGTGTCGAGGTGGAGGGCCCGTACAAGCCCGACCACTACCGCTACTGATCCACCCCTAGGCCACTGATCCACCCTCGGCGTTCGGAAGGCCGGCCTCCCGAACGCCGAGCGGCGTCACAGCCCGCGGCAGCAGATCCGAGCGCAGGCCCCCGCACCCCCGTGCCGGGGGCCTGCTCCCGTTACCGCCCCCGCACGACCCGAGGAACCCGAAGGACCCCATGCCCCGCGGCAGGTATTCGCTCCACGACCTTCACGATCACACCCCCCTCGGTGAAGAACACTTCCACTGCGCCCCCGGCCCCTCCGGCTGGCGCTACGTCTCCCAGACCACGTCCCCCACCGGAGACCACCTCGGCTCCGTCGACCTCGCCCTGGACGAGCTGGGCAGGCCTATCCGCCTCGAACTCCATGCCGTGAGCTGGCAGGTGCGAGGAGCGGCGCTGGAAGGGGTCACCTGGGTCCGGACCGACCCGACCGGCAGCCACGCCACCGAAGGCAATGTCCGCGCCCACGCCTTCGCCGGCACGTCCCCCGCGTTCCTCATCGCCATGACCCGTCTCCTGCGTCTCACCCCCGCTTCCCCCACGACCCGCGTCCGCGTGGTCACCTTCACGGACCCGGTCCTCGCGCCCAGGACCGTCGACCAGTCCTGGGCGCTGGTGAACAGTGAAGCGCACACCACTGACAACGGCCCCCTGGTCGTGGACGAATACCAGGTCAGCGCCCTGGACACCGGGGAACAGCACACCATCCACATCGCCGGTGACGTGGTTCTCGCGGCCCCCGGCATCGAGCTCGAACACCTGGAGACGCCACCCTCACCCCGCGCCTCCGGCACCCGGGCCGACCACGACCTGTCGCCGCCCGCGCCCGGGCCGGACACCGTCTAGCCGGGCGGAGCGAACCCGCCCGAGGGCGCACTCCCACGGTGCCGCCCGTGATCACCGACGGCCCCGCGCCCCGCCCCGGAACCGCCCCCGTCGGCCACTCCACCGACAGCACGGCCTTCACCACCGGACTCCACAGCCCCACGGAAACCACCGACCCCAGCGGCTACGGGGCTCCCGGGAGCCCCGGTGTACCCCCCGGCCGCGGCAGGCGCCGAACCCCCGGAGCGCCCGTCCGATCCGCCCGCACCACCAGGCACGCCGGGCATGACGACCCCGGACGGTACGGAGGCCCCCTCGGCGAGAGGTCCGGCGAACACGCGCCGCGCATCCCGCGACTGCCGCTCATGCACCACCGCGGCCAGGAACGCGGCGGCGGGAACGCCCTGCGGCGCGGCGGCTCCCGTCCGTGCGACCAGTTCACCGGCCAGCCGTTCCGCGATCGAACGGCCCACGCCGGGATCCAGCTGCTGCATCCGCGTCAGGTACTGCCGTATCGCGAGCCAGAGTTCTTCGGGCACGGCAGACAGATCCAGTTGCGCGAACCGGCCGACCAGCCAGGGCGGGGGAGGTGGCACGGCGACGGACCGGCCCGTGGCCGCGACCCGTTCCCGGATCACCAGTGTCCCGGCGAACACGTCACCGATCCGGCGACCCCGCGCCGACACCAGGGACGCGACCGAGGCCACGGCGCCGAAGGTCATGAGGATCTCGACCAGCCCCATCGCCCCGCGCACGAGCGCGTGCCGGAACCGGATCGGCCCACCGTCGTCCCGTACCACCCGCAGCCCGCAGGCCAGCTTTCCCAGTGAGCGGCCATGACTCAGCGTCTCCACCGCGACCGGCCCACCGATCAGCACCAGCAGGAAGGAGGCGACTCCGATCGCCGCGACCGCGGCCTCGTCCAACGAGACGGAAGCGACGCCCAGCACGACCGACACCAGGATGAAGACGACGAACGTCACTGCCAGGTCGATCGCCGAGGCCAGCGCCCGGCTCGGCAGCCGCGCGGGCCTCAACCCCAGAACGACCGCGTCCCCGGTCACCAGATCACTCATCGGGCCCCACCCTTCGCCGACCTTCTCTGCCCCAGCCGGGCACAGTCTGCCAAGCTGACCGCCAGCGCGCCGCAGCAGTACATACCTGTACGCACCCTTGCCTGGAGCAACAGACGCCCATGGACCTCGACGTCTTCGTCACCGCCCACCGCACGGAGTGGGACCGCCTCGAACACCTCCTCCGCCGGGGGCGCCGCCTCACGGGCGAGGAAGCGGACGAACTCGTCGTCCTCTACCAGCGGACGGCGACCCACCTCTCCCTGGTCCAGTCGGGCAGCCCCGATCCTCTCCTCACCGGACGCCTCACCCAGCTCGTGGCCCGCGCCCGGTCGACGGTGACCGGCACCCGCAAGGCCTCCTGGCGGGACGCGGCCCGGTTCCTCACCGCGGGGTTCCCCGCGGCGGTCTACCGCTCGCGCCACTGGTGGATTCCCACCGCGGTGCTCTCGACAGCCCTGGCGGCACTGCTGGGCTGGTGGATCGGTACGCACCCCGAGGTGCAGGCCGCGATCGCCGCGCCGGAGGACCTCCGTGCGATGACCCGGCCGGGCGGGGAGTACGAGACCTATTACTCCAGCCACCCGGCGGCGTCGTTCGCGGCCCAGGTGTGGACGAACAACGCGCAGGCCGCGGCCCTGTGCCTGGTCCTGGGGGCGTTCCTCTGCATACCGGTGATCTGGATCCTCTTCCTCAACATGCTCAACCTCGGCGTCGGCATAGGCCTCATGTCCTCCGCGGGCCGTCTCGACGTCTTCCTCGGCCTGGTCCTTCCCCATGGTCTGCTCGAACTGACCGCGGTGTTCGTCGCCGCCGGCACAGGGCTCCGCCTCGGCTGGACCGTGATCGACCCGGGCCCCCTGTCCCGCAGGGCCGCCCTGGCTCAGCAGGGCCGCGCCGCCCTGGGCATGGCGATAGGTCTGGCACTGGTCCTGTTCGTCTCCGGACTCATCGAGGGCTTCGTGACCCCGTCGGGCCTCCCGACCTGGGCCCGGATCACCATCGGCATCGCCGCTGAGCTGGCCTTTCTCGCATACGTCTACATCCTGGGCGGCCGTGCGGCCCGCGCCGGCGACACAGGCGACCTCACAGCGGTCGAACGCAGCGCCGAACTTCCCACCGCAGCCTGACGGCCGATGTGCTTTCACCTCTGCTGACCTGCTAGTGTCCTCCTCGCCCACAAAAACCGTTGACACGGCGGATGTGGGGAGGTAGATTTGAACGGTTGCCTCGGACTGTACAAGTTCGAGTTGAGCGCGTAACATCTATCCCGCTCGTGCAGGAGAGTTCGTTAACTCCGCCGGGCCGAATGATTCTCCTTTCCTGAGCCCCATCGAGCTGTTCGTTTAGCTCAGTGAGTTCTGGTAAAGTCGGATCCGCCGAAAGGCAAGGCCGCTCCGCAGGCCATCGGAAATCGAATTCGGACCGGAAACGGAACGAAAAAGAGTCTGGTAAAGTCGGACTCGCCGGAAAGGGAAAACGCGAAAGCGAAGGACCTGGAAGGCGGGATGAGAGACCCGCTTCGACCGGGAATCGGACACGAAAGAGTCTGATAGAGTCGGAAACGCAAGACAGCGAGACAAAAGAAGTAAACGAAGGGAAGCGCCCGGAGGGCCCCGGTGATACGGGACCGAAGGAAGCGTCCGTTCCTTGAGAACTCAACAGCGTGCCAAAAGTCAACGCCAGATATGTTGATACCCCGGCCTGCTTCGGCAGGTTGGTGGTTCCTTTGAAAGTCCTGCGGGTCCACTTCGGTGGCTAGGCAGGCAATTACACAGCGAGGACGCTGTGAACAACGGGTCTTATTCCGACCGGTTGTTCCGCTCTCGTGATGTGTGCACCCGATTACGGGTAAACATTCACGGAGAGTTTGATCCTGGCTCAGGACGAACGCTGGCGGCGTGCTTAACACATGCAAGTCGAACGATGAAGCCTTTCGGGGTGGATTAGTGGCGAACGGGTGAGTAACACGTGGGCAATCTGCCCTTCACTCTGGGACAAGCCCTGGAAACGGGGTCTAATACCGGATAACACTCTGTCCCGCATGGGACGGGGT